>CAZAER010000030.1:0-60971 GCA_964484195.1 uncultured Bdellovibrionales bacterium
GAAGACCTTGAAGGCCGGACGATCGAGGCGTTCGGCGATGCGCTCGCGAGCGACGTACAAGGCTTGCACGCGCCCGAGCTGCTCGGGCGACAAACCGCGGATGCCTTTGATGCGCCAGAAGCCATCGGGATCGGCACCCGCGATGCGCGGGGTGATGCGCGCAGCCACGTCGGGCAGCCGCGTGAACTCCTCGCGCGCCCACAACCAACGGTCGGCCGTCTCGAGCTCGGCCTGCAACAAGGTCGTGAGGCGCGGCAGGAAATGCGTGTCGAAGCGCGCGTACTGCAGCTGCTCGTCGGACAACGGACGGCGCGCCCAATCGGAGCGCTGCATGCGTTTGTCGGCTTTGAAACCGAAATACTCGTCGAGCACCGCGGCGAGGCCGAAGTTGCGTTTGCCCAGCAAGCGGCTCGCCACCATGGTGTCGAATAGCCCGCGAAGCTTGAGGTTGAAGTCGCGTCGCAAGCAGATCAAATCGTAGACCGCATCATGGAAGACCTTGATGACGCTCGGGTCTTCGAACATGTCGCGCAGCGGCTCGAGTGAATGGGTCGCGAGCGGATCGATGATGGCGTCGGTGTCGCCGACGGTCATCTGCACCAAGCAAACTTTTTCCCGGTAATGGTGGAAAGAGTCGCTCTCGGTATCGACGGCAATGAGCTTTGCCCCCGCGCACTCCTTTGCCCAGGCCGCCAAAGCCTCTTCGGTGTCGATGATGAGCGGCGGCCTCAAGGATTCCACCTCCTTAAAATAGGCGACAGAACCGCAAAAGCACAATCGCAACCGTGCCTTCCAGCCCTCCTGAATGTCACCGCACGTACGCGGCGCGATCGTCTAACCTAGCGATAAAACGCGAGATAATCGTCCGGAGCCAGGTCGTACGCGCCCTCTCCGAGGATGCGGATCCGAGTTTCCTGGTCCCAAGGTCCCGAACCAAAGGTGGCGATCAACTGGTCGGCCCGGGTCGTCCGGGAGGCCACGATGGGGGTCAGAGGCGCGAGAAAGTGACTTTCGTCGCGGCCTTCGCTGTCTCGGACGCCGAGACGCTCGAGCCCTCGGCGGCCGAGGCGCAACACTTCCTCCGCGAGCTCACCGAGGTCGAAGGTGGGTGCTCGGCCACGCAAGCCGTCGCGCGCGGCAGCGATCTGCATCGCCTGGCGTTCGGGCATGCTGAAGCCGACGGTCAATTTGGTGACGCTTTCGAGCGCCTCATCGTCGTAGAGCAGCCCCTTCCACAAGGCGACCATCGCGAGCGCCAGCGCAGGCGGGACCGAGTCGCCGCAACGCACCTCGACGAAGCGCTTCAGGCGCACCTCGGGGAAGAGCGCCGAGATGTGATTTTCGAAGTCGGTGATGTTCGCCTGCTCTCCGTTCCAACCCTTCTCCATGTACTGGCGGAAGGTCAGACCTTCGACGGGCAAATAGCGGCCATCGCGGCGCAGGAAGAACATGGGCACGTCGAGCGCCCACTCGACGTAGTGGCGATATCCGAAGTCGTCCGCGAAAACGAACGGCAAGAGGCCGGTGCGAGCGTTGTCGACGTAGCGCCACATGGCGTAGCGGCGCGTGCGCTGGCCTCCCCAAGCTCCAAACTCGAACGGTGAGTTCGCGAACATCGCGGCGATGATCGGGGAAACGCCCATGGCGGCGCGCATCTTGCGGGCCATGTCGCTCTCGGAGCAGAAGTCCAGGTTCGCCTGCACCGTCGCGGAGAGCAGCATCATCTCGAGACCGCCACTGCCACGCGGCCCAAGGTGCTCGCGCATGATGCGATAGCGGTCCTTCGGCATCCACGGCATGTCTTCTGTCCGCTGAAACGGACAAAAGCCCAGCGTCGAGAAACCGATGCCCAGCTTGTTGCCCAGCTCCACGAGCTCGGCTACGTGGCGCGCGAGCTCGCGAGCGACGTCGTGAATGCTCGGCTGCGGCGCACCGGAGAGCTCGAACTGACCGCCCGGCTCGAGAGACACGCTCGCGCCATCGCGTTCGAGCGCCACGACCGGCTCGCCTCCCGACGGTTTCCAACCGTAGCTCGTGAGGCCTTGCAGCAACGCGCCGATACCGCCTTCGTATTGCACGGGTCCGCCATCGCGGAGCCAATAGGCGAGCTTCTCGTATTCGGCGCCGAGGCGGAACGAATCGCGGGGCTTCTCTCCGTCACGGAAAACCTGAATGAGATCGTCGACGCCGGTAATGCGGCCACTCTTGGCCTCGAAATCACGCGACATGGGTGCCTTTCGGCCAGAAGCTCTCACGGCGTGCTGGTGCGCCATGGGGGGAATCGAAGGGAGCCGGCTTCATGCGGCCGGCGAGAAAATCGGCGAACTGATCGTCGTAGTGAGGCGAAAGCCGGTCCCCGCTCTGGCCACCGGGAAGGATGGTAGCGGCCTGATTGGGCTGGGCGGCGTTCATCACCATGCGCATCGCCGCGCCAGCGCGGTGCGCGAAGGAGCCGGAGTAGATGTCGCCGCGATTCACCGTGTCGGTCGAGCCGTCCGAGGGCTCCGGCCCAATCGAGAACATCGGTCCGATGCCGGTCACGTGGTGGAAGGGATGGCGTAGCGTCAGCGTGTGAATACGTCCCCATCGCCAGGTGGAGACATCGGGTCCGAGCTCCTCGGTGAGGCGCGCCACGGTGCGGGCAAAAGCTGCGCGGGTGATCGCCGCCAAGTCGACGCCGAGCTGCGCCAGGCGCTGCCGCATCTTCGGGAAGCGCATCAGCGGCATGTGCGCGAAAGCGGGCTGTTCCAGAAGACCATGGGCGACGTCGTCGTCGGCCAAGGTCGCGACGACCATCCGCCCGACTTCGAAGACCGTCATGTACGCGATGGTTGCGCCCACCGAGTCACGGCGGGCTTCGCCGTCCCAGGTCGCCCATGCCTGAGCGGCTTGCTCACCGTGCGCGACCTGCGCGGCAAGCATGGCCGCGCCTCCGGCGATACCGATGTACGCGTCGCGGGTAGTGCGTCCCATCGTCGACGCGGTGTCGAGCTGCATCGCCACCAGATCGTCGAAGGTCACTTTACGTCCGAGCTCGCTCACGAGCTGCGTGAGGCGGTCAGCGCGCTCGTTGGGCTCGAAGACGCCGCCGAGCTCGAATGGGTAGGAAGCGCCGGCCACGCGTTGGTTCGCGGTCACGATGAAGCCGCTCGGCGGATCGTAAACGTGCGGGTGCTGGGCGAACGGCACCTTGCCCTGCCAATCCCACTCTCCCGTCCAACCTTCGAGCGGCCGAGTCGGCGAGCCGACCCGGCGCTTGGGAATGTTGCCGGTCATGACGTAGCCAATGTGCCCGTCACGATCCGCGTAGCTGATGTTGAACGGGCACGAGCCGATGTCGACCAGCGCTGCACGGAACGACTCGAAGCTCGAGGCGCTCCAAGAACGCACCAAGCCCTCGAAGTCGCGCGACGGCTCGAGCCCGGCCCAAGCCATGGCGTAGCGCTCGCGGCGCGACGCCTTGGGCCTGGTGGCGACGTCGATGAGCGGGCCATGGCGCGTCCGCGAAAGCGTACGGGTTACCGACGGGCGGCCCTTGATGTGGAAAGTCTCTTGGCGCTGCTCGAGCTCTTGCCAGCCGTCGGGCGTCAGATAGCGATGCGGCGCCGCCGGGTGAATCTTCTCGACGTAGATGTCGAGGTCTTGCGCGAGCGCCGCGGTGATACCCCAGGCGTGATGGGGTGTGCGGCCGATGCCGACACCCGGCAGACCGGCGAGAGCGAAACCTTGGAGCTCGAAGCCCGACGGGCCGTGCAAAGCGATTTCATGCCAGCGGCTGGGCGCCTGCATGATGAGGTGCGTGTCGTTGGCGAGAAGCGCTTCGCCACTCGCCGTGTGCGACCCAGCGACCGCGACGCAGTTGCTACCGAGGCCCGGCAGATTGCCCATGCCGGTGAGCTCGCGCGCCGCCTCCGATACCGCCAAGACCTCGCGCGCCGCCTGTACCGTGCTATCGCGGACGATGCTCGAGCCGGAAACGGGATAAGAAGGCCAGATGCAGCGCGCGACGTCTTCGGGCACGCCGGCCGCGAGCAACATGGCGCCGAAGAGCGCCGAGCGCCAGGCAGGCGACAGCTCGAGACCGATGGCCTTGAACATCAGGACGCTATCGACCGCGCTCCACGGCGACACCATGGCGTTGAGCAGCTTGTGCTCGACGGGCCTCTCGCCGGTGGCGATGTAGGCGTTGACTCCGGCGGCGTAGGCCTCGAGCATGGCGCGGGTGTCGGCGGAATAGAGGTGGAGCGATGCCTCGGCGGAGTCGGCAAGCCCCATACTCCGCAATAGCACATCGGCGTCGAGAGTATCGAAGCCGCGCATCTGCACAGAGAGCTCGCGCCACGGCACCGGCTTCTCGCCGACCAGCTCGGCCAGGCGCCCCCGCGCCACATGCCGGGTGAAGTCCATCTGGAACAGGCGGTCACGCGCAGTGATGAACCCCTGGGCGAGGAAGAGGTCGTACGAGCTCGCCGCGTAGACGTGGGCCACGCCCCAGGCGTCCGTGAGCACCTCGACCGGCGCCGTGAGGCCTTCGAGCTCGAGGCGGATCGGCCGGGTCAGGGCGCGCTGCGCCACCAGCGCCTTCTGCGCCCATCCGACGACCGTCCTGGTGACACCGTTCAACCGCAAAGCCACGATCCTTGAAGGGACGCGCATACTGGACAACCGACGCGCATCGAGCAAGGCTTCCAGTGCATGCCGAGCAAGCCGTCAGATCCGCGCGCCGAGTCCATCAAACGCTTGACGCGCGAGCTTCTCGAAGCATTGGGCTACGAGGCCAAAGGTGACCTCGCACGCACCCCCGAGCGGGTCGCCGAGCTCTGGACCGGCCATCTGGTGCTGCCACCGACCGACATCGAGCAGCTCTTGAAGAGCGGTCTCGCCCCGGCTGAAGCCGGCGCTGCCGGACAACCCACGGCGATCGTCGACATGGGCGTGCAGCTCGTCTGCCCTCACCACCTGACGGTCGCGTTCGGACGTGCCCACGTCGCTTATGTGCCCGGGCCGCAGGTTTTGGGCTTTGGCACCATCTCCGAGCTGGTGACCCACCTCACTGCGCGCCTCGTGCTGCAAGAGCGCGCGACCCTGGAGATCGCCGAAGCTCTCGTCCGCTATGCCGGAGCCCAGGCCGCCTCCGCGGCCCTGCAGGCAACCCACCCCTGCCACAACGTCGGTCATCCGCGGTCCCACGACGCTCAGGCGGTGACCTGGGCGTTTGCCGGCGACGCGAAACACCATGAGGCTCTGCGCGAAACCGTTCGCATCGCCACCAGCAACCGCCTACCAGCTGACCGCTAGGGCTAACTGCCCACCGCCCGGCGTCACCGCCGCGAGGGGCACGATGCTGATGTTGCGCAGCTCCTCGTTCGTCCGCGATGCGGCGCGATAGCCGTCGATCGCCTGGAACACGCGCGACACGCCCGCCGCGATCCCCAAACCCCACGACAACGCGTAGAGGGTGGACTCGGTGCCGTCGCGTGAGCGCTCGCTTCGCGCCAAGGACAACCCGGTGCGCCGGTCTTCCCGTACCACGTGCTCGTTCATGGCCCAGATGGTTCCGGCCAAGCCCCCCAGCAGCAACGTGTCGGTGATCGACAGCACCAACCCGCGGCGAGGCGCCCCGGCATAGAAGTGGCCGGTCCCGAAGCCGACCAAGCCGCCGAGCAGGGCGGCGCCCGGCTCCCAGCGTGGAGCGAACAAACGCGGCGCGAGGGCGCTATTCGAAGGAAGCCCGGGTGGCGCGCACGGTTCCGGCTCTTTCGTCCGCGATGGCGGAAAGGTATCGCGTACAGACCGGTCACTTGCGCGCGGCGGCGGCGGCATACTGTCGCTCACCTGCGGTGCCTGAGCGACCGATTTCGTCGTCGCATCCGGAACCGCTTCGACGGGTATGGCATCGTCCAGCGAGACCGATAGCGCCGACAGCTCGTCGTCGCTCATCGGCGCGACGTCGGCGGCGTCACGCGCCTGGCTTTTCTCCTCGCGCTTCGACGTCGGCTGCGAGGGCTCGGTTGGCCGCGGCAAGAGCACCTGCAGCACCAGGCAACAAACGCGCGTCGCGAGCAGGCCTGTCACCCGCCGCCCCTTGTCAGGGCCTGGGTAAGCGCCATCTTGTCCACACGTCGTATGCGCTCGGCCATGATGATAGCGGACATCTCGCGCACTGCATGATCGAGATCGTCATTCACCAGCCAGTAATTGTAGAAGGTCGCCGACTCGATCTCGCTCTTGGTCGCGGAGAGTCGTCGCTGGATCTGCGCTTCGACGTCAGTGGCGCGCGCCCGCAGGCGGCGCTCGAGCACCTCGATGTTCGGCGGCAAGACGAAAACCAGCACCGCGCCCGGCAGGCGCTCGGCGATCTGGCGCCCGCCCTGCACGTCGATATCGAAGAAGACGTCGACGCCGTTGGCCAAATGTCCGGTGACTTGGTCGCGAGTCGTGCCATAACGTTTCCCGTGGACATTCGCCCACTCGAGAAACGCGCCTTTGGCGATCAGGTCGTCGAAGGCCTTGTCATCGACGAAGTGGTAGTCGATGCCTTCGCGCTCGTTGCCACGCATCGGCCGGGTCGTGTGCGAGACGCTGAAAACGGCGCCGCCGAGCTCACTGATGACTCGCCGGCAAAGGGTGGTTTTGCCCCCCCCGCTAGGTGCCGAAACGACAATAGGAACTCCGGAGCGCACCGCCATGCCAGATTCTAATACAACGCCGGGCGCACGCGATGCGAATCTTCAAGGAGCGCACGTCATCGTCGTCGGCGCCGGGTACTTGGGTCGCGTCGTAGCCAGACAGCTCAAAGAAGCCGGCGCCCGGGTGACCGGCACGACCCGCACCGACGAGGGAGCCGAGGCGCTCAACGCGATGGGCATCGACCATCGCCCTCTGCTGTTGACCAGCAACATCCGGCAGGCCGTGCTCACCCGATCGCTGTCGGACGCCGACATGATCGTTTATGCGGTCTCACCCAGCGAAGAGGGACAGACCGTGGTGTTCCGCGACGGCCTCCTCGGGGTCGCGCAGGCCACGAATGGTCCCTTCGTCGTGGTCTCGAGCACCGGGGTTTACGACGCCGACGACGGCGGCTGGGTCGACGAGACCAGCCACACCACCGGCATCATCGCCACCACCGAACGGCTGCTGTGGGCGAGGCCACATACCGCCGTTGTCCGCTGCGGCGGTTTATACGGGCCGGGTCGCTCACCGGTTGCATGGGTCAAGAACGAGCAGCAGCGAAAGCGCTTCGCCATGGGCAACCAGCTCGCGTGGATGAACTGGGTCCACGTCGAAGATGCCGCGAGCGCCATCATCCTCGCCCTCTCGCACGGCGACGGTCCGTTCAACGTCGCGCATGCCCCGTCGACCCGCGAGGACTTCTACGGTGTCGCCTGCGAGGTCGCGGGAGTGCCCGAGCTCACCTTCCGCGACTCGGGTTACGGGCTCGGCAAGCGCGTCTCTTCGAATCGAGCCCAAGCGGTGCTCGGCTGGCAGCCGCGCTTTCCGACTCACGTCGAGGGCTTGAGAGCCTGCACGAGCGCCGTCGTCGAGTGATCTTTGGGATCGCCGGCGATGCGCACCACGCCACCATTGCGGACGACCTCGTCACGCTCCGGCACGGTGTCCTCACGGTAGTCGGTACCCTTGGCATGCACGTCGGGCTTCAAGGCGCGGATGATCGGCACCACGGTGTCGTCTTCGAAGACGGTCACCCAGTCGACGCAGCGTAGAGCAGCCACGAGCTCGGCCCGCTCTGCCTCATTGACCACCGGGCGCCCAGGCCCTTTGGCACGGCGCACCGAGGCGTCGCTGTTGACGGCGACCACGAGCACGTCGCCAAACTGCTTGGCAGCCTCGAGGTAACGAACGTGCCCGACGTGCAAGAGGTCGAACGCGCCGTTGGTTAGCACGATGCGTTGGCCACGCGCGCGCGCAGCCCCGACCTCGCGCTGCAAGAAAGCTAAGTCGACGATGCGTCCCATGGCTCGAGCTCGACACCGGCACGCTCGGCGGCGGCGGTGATCTCTTGTGGGGTCGCTGTCGCGGTCCCGAGTCGGGTGACGACGATGCCGGCCGCGACGTTCGCGAGCTTCATGCCGTTGGTCATGCCGATGTTGCCGGCTAGCGCAGCACTGAAGGTCGCGGTCACAGTGTCGCCCGCCCCGGTCACGTCGGTGACCTCGTCTTCGCCGACGATCTCGACGTGCGCGGTGGCCATCCCGGAGCGGTAAAGGCTCATACCGCCCTTCCCTTGCGTGAGCAGGACGGCCTTGCACTTCAAGCGCGCGAGGATCTCCGAGCCAGCGCGGTTGATCGCGTCTTTCGAGCTCAGGGGGAATCCGGCGAGAGCCTCGGCTTCGGGCACGTTCGGCATGATCGCCGTGGCGCCCGTGAAAGCGGACGCCTGATACCGTGAGTCCACACAGACCACGGCGCCGCGCGCGATGAGCTCACGCACGGCATCGACGACCGCGCCGGTCACCGCACCCATCCCGTAATCGCTCACCACCACGACGTCGGCGTGGGCAGCATGCTTGCGCAGCTGCTCGGCGATACGCTCTTGCACCGCGGCGCCGATAGGCCGTTCCGGCTCGTCGTCGATGCGCAACACTTGTTGGCGCGTCGTTCCGAAGGCGCCGGCCAAGATGCGGGTCTTCACCGGCGTCGCGACGTCGCTTGCGACCACCGCATCGGTGGATACCTGGGCGGTCTGCAACATGGCGCGCATCGTATCGCCGGAGGAATCGGCGCCGAGCGCGCTCACCATGGTCGTCGACAAGCCGAGAGCCGCGAGATTCGCCGCGGTGTTCGCGGCGCCACCGAGTCGATGCGTCGTGCGCTCCTTGCGAACGACCAACACCGGCGCCTCGCGCGACACCCGCACGGTCTCGCCATAGACATAGGAATCGAGGACCAGGTCACCGACCAGCACCGCGCGCTTGCCACGTAAGGACGCGAGCGCCCCCGCGACGCTGGGCTTCAACTTTCGAGCTCCGAAAGCAACGCGCGGGATTTCTTCGCGACTTCTTGCTTGAGCTCACGCGCTTCGTCGAGAGCACGGAAGTAGTCATCGGCGATGTTCAAAGCGAGCAAGGCGCCGGCCTTACCGGGTGGCAGAGGCGTCTTGGAGGTCAGCTCGTCGGCCTTGCGACGGACGTAAGCAGCCAGCCTCTCGACGCGCTCGCGGTCGTCATCGACCTTGAGAGTCATGCGCTGACCGAGGATGACAACCTCGATGGAGCGGTCGTTCCCTTTGTTGCTGCTCATGGTCGCCGACTAGTACGCGGGTCCGCCTTGGTCAAGGCGCGGAGATCTCGCGCGTTGTCACGGCTTGAAGAGCGCTTCGACGAACTGCTTGGCATCGAACGGCCGGAGGTCCTCGGCCTTCTCACCGACGCCTACGAAGCGCACCGGGATCTTCAGCGCATCGCGGATGGCGATGACGACCCCGCCCTTCGCGGTTCCGTCGAGCTTGGTGAGGATCACCCCGGTGATCCCGAGAACCTGATTGAACTCGCGTGCTTGTTGCAGCGCGTTCTGGCCGGTGGTGGCGTCGACGACCAACCACGTTTCGTCAGGAGCCCCGGCGCGCGCTTTGCTGCAGGCGCGCTGCACCTTTTTGATCTCGTCCATTAGCTCGGTCTTGGTGTGCAGACGCCCGGCGGTGTCGCACAAGACGACGTCGGCGCCGTGCGCTTTGGCGTGCTCGAGCGCGTTGAACACGACGCTCGCGGGATCGGCGCCCTCGTTGCCGCGTACGATCTTGGCGCCGGTCCTGTCCGCCCAAATGGACAGTTGTTCGGCTGCTCCCGCGCGAAAGGTGTCACCTGCAGCGAGGACGACGTTCGCGCCGCGGCCACGGAGCTGCGCCGCGACTTTGCCGATGGTGGTCGTCTTACCGACACCGTTGACGCCGACGAAGAGAATGATGCGCGGCTTCGCGCCTTCCTGGGTCAAGGGATCGGAGGGTATCTCGTCGACACCCATGGCGGCAGCGACACGCGTCTTCAAGGCCGCCCGAACCGAGGCCGCGCCATCGAGCTTCTTCGCCTTCCAATCGGAGCGCAGCTCGTCCACGAGCTTCGAGGCGAGACCGACGCCGACGTCGGCGGTGATCAGGGCCTCCTCGAGACCGTCGAGCACCGATGCATCGATGGTTCCCTTACCCAACAGGCCGGTGATTTTTCCCCAGAGAGACGAGCGGGTGCGCTCGAGCCCCTGCTGCAAGGCAGCGTCGTCGGCCTTGAGATCGAGGCTCCTGCGGTCGCCTTCGGCTTCGGCGAGGGCGACCTTCTGAACTGCTTCGTCTTTGGCCTCCTCGTCGGCGTCCTCTTCCTCGTCCGCGATGGCATCAGGTGAAGCGCTCTCTGCTTCGCGCGCTAAGGCGGCGCTCTCCTCGGGGTGCTCGCGAGCCTCGAGGGCGTCACGGCGTTCCTCTTCCGCGAACTCGCGGCGGCGGCGGCGGCGGGCCGCGACCAGGGCCAGGATGAACATCAGCGCCACCGCGAAGACGACGCCGATGACGATGAGGCCCCTTATCTGTTCCGATTGCATGTCCGCGCAGTTAGGAGAGGGCCATGACCGCTGTCAATGAAATCGGTATCGCGCCAGTGAGCGAGCTGACCATCAACGGCCTGCACAAGGCGCTGGGCGCGGTGGCGCGTGAGCGAAAGTATCTCGCCCTCACCGACGCCCCGTCACTCGCGGCCATGGCGGCCTTCTCCGACATGCTCGCGCGGGCCGGCGCCCCGCAGCTCGTGGCTCTCGACGGCAAGAAGGTCGTCGGATGGAGCGACTTGCGGCCGCACGACGACGGTCTCGCCAGGCACGTCGGTGTGCTCGGCATGGGGCTGCTCCCCGACTATCGTGGTCGTGGCATCGGACGCCGTCTGCTCGACGAGCTATTGGAGCGCTCTCCGTTCGAGCGGGTCGAGCTATCTGTTTTCGCGGACAACACGGCGGCGATCTCACTCTACGAGAAGGCCGGCTTCGTGCACGAGGGTGTAAAAAGGCGCGCGGTGATGCTCGACGAATCGTACAAAGACCTCGTGCTCATGGCGCGATTCGCCATGAGCACGAAGTCGACGAGCTAACCGAGCTTCTTGCCCGAGAGCATCGCGATCACCAGCGGCAGACCGAAGAGGATCTGCCCGAAGATGTCGTTCAGCGGCGTGCGGGTGCCGTCCGCCTCGACGCGGAACAGCTTGGGCTTGTTGCCCTCGAAGCTCACCAGCAGGTTCTCAGTGCTGTAGATGCGCGGCTTGCCGAGGTCGACGGTGTCGCTGTCGTCCTTGTCGAGGCCGAGCTTGGTGTGGCCGTCGATGCGCGGATAGCCCTGGCCAGCTTCGTCGAGCGCGTGGTCGACCTGGATGTCGAGCGCGTTCTGACCGCCGGTGAGGTGCGCCTTGCTCGCGCTCTTCTCGCCCGCAACGTCGATCTTGAAGACTTTGGCGCTCTCCATGAGCTCTTTGAAGAATTCGAGGCCGACGTTCGACGTGCGCTTCAGCGCCGCCTTCACGCGCTCGCCGATATCCGTCTTCATCTCCTCGGTGATCGTCTGACCAACGGGCATCTGCTCGAGGATCTTGCCGACGTTCTTCTCGAACTCGCCGAGCTTCTCGGCCGACAGCTTCGGCAGGTTCGCGACGCTCGCCTCGCACTGGATGTTGCTGAGCTCGCCCTGCTCGTTGATCTTGGCGGTGATCTTGAGCTTGCCGACGATCGGCTCGTTGTTCTGCTTCTCGTCAGCCGCCATGTACTCCTTGAGCGCTTCTTTGACGGTCTCCGAGCTGACGCTGATGCCGCACTCGATCAACACGTTGCTGTCGCGGGCGGTGAAGTCCGCGAAAGCGGTGCCGACGCGCTCGACGGGCTGCTCGAAGTGGTACTTGACCTCGGTGCCGTTCGACGAGTCCGCCGACAGCTTGTGCATGAACTCGACCGAGCTCTCGACCGCGATCTCGGAGAGGGCAACGCCCTCTTCCTTGCTGATGCCGTCGCTGGTGTCGATGCGCTCGCCGGCGGCGGTGCGCTTCGGCTCGTAGACGTCCTTGTCGCCGAGCGGCTTGCCGGTCTGGGGATCGTGTCCGGGACGGGTCGCGTCCGTGGACTTGGTGGCGAAATCTTGGCGCAGGAACAGACCGGTGCGCTGCGAGGACGAAATGCTCGACGTGGAAGCCATGGTGGTGGGTCTCCGAAGAAAGGACTTGGGATGTGTGCTGAAAAAGAGGAACTACAGAGAGGTGCTAACTGAAGAGGCAGCGGTTATCGGAGATGAGGTCGACAGGTTGCTTCGTTGACCCTGTCATCGTGCCGGTTCTGACTCGCGCAGAGTGTGCAGCGGCCCAATCCGGCGTAGCTGCGGCCAGATCACGGCGACCACGCCGACGATGAGCAACGACACGACACCGCCGCCGACGGTCCCCCAGATTGGTCCGAAGAAGCGCGCCGCGGCGCCACTCTCGAAGGCACCCAGCTCGTTGGAAAAGCCAACGAAAACATAGTTCACCGCGGCGACTCGGCCGCGCAGGTGGTCGGGCGTGATGAGCTGCTGCAGGGTCGAACGGATGACGACGCTCACTTCATCGCAGAGCCCGGCCACGTAGAGCAGCGCCATCGAGAGCGCGATGTTCTTCGAGAGCGCGAAGCCGATGTTGGCGAGCGCGAAACCGACGACTGCGTACAAGAGAGCGAGCCCCGGCCTCGCCCACGGCCGCATGCGCGTCAGGATGAGCGCCATGGTCAGCGCACCGAGCGAGGGGGCGGCCCGCAGCCATCCGAGCGCCATCGGCCCGGCATGCAAGATGTCGCGTGCAAAGACCGGCAGGAGCGCCACCGCTCCGCCGAAGAGGACAACGAAGAGATCGAGCGTGATCGCGGACAGGAACAGCGGGTTGCGCTTCATGAACTGCAAACCCGCAAATAGGTCGGAAGGCGCCCGCTGCTGATCGTGCTGCGGCGGCAACGACGGAAACGTCGCGAGCACGGCGATGAAGACGAGCTGCCCGAGACCAGCGACGCCGTACGCCAAGGTCGGCGTCACCGAGACGAGAAAACCGCCGATGGCTGGGCCCGAGATCGACGCGATCTCGTAGCTCGAGGACAGCCAAGCCATGGCTCCCGGGAGCTGTTCCGGCTTGAGCAGCTGCGGAATGATGCTGCCGACCGAAGGCGACGCGAACGCCCGAGCCACCCCAATGAAAAAGAGCAGCATGTAGATGAAGGGTAGCGGCAGCTGGAGCGCCGATACGGCGGCGAGCCCCAGGGCAGCGAACGCGAGCAAGGCGTTGGCGAAGATGGCAATGTTGCGTCGCGGATAGCGATCCGCGGCGATGCCGGCGGGAAACATCAAGAAGAGCGCGGGTGCGAGCTCGACGAGGCCGACGAGGCCGAGCGACCAAGGGTCATGCGTGATGTCGTAGAGCTGCCAGCCGGCGGTCACCGAGACGATCTGAGCCCCGATGATGGACGCCGCGCGTCCGCCGGCAAAGGACCGCAGGTACGGGGTCTTGAAGAGCTCGACGCGCGGCGGCTCACCGCTCATGCTTCGATGAGCTGGGCAAGTGCGTGCGGATCGATATTGCCACCGGAGATGATCAACCCGACGTTGCGCCCGCCGAGCTCGGTGAGCTTGCCGGACAACATCGCGGCGAGCGGCACCGCCCCCGATGGCTCGACCACGAGCTTCATGCGCGTGAACATGGTGCGCAGGGCATAGACGATGAGACTCTCGTCGACGAGCACGATCTTCTGCACGCCTTGGCGGACGACCGAGAAGGTGCGCTCCGACAACGCGGTGAGTAGACCGTCGGCGATCGACTTGTGATCCTTGGCGCCATAGAGGACGTTATCGCGGACAGAGCGGAATGCGTCGTCGGCACCTTCGGGCTCGGCACCGATGACCTTGAGCAGCGGAGAATGCGAGCGCGCCACCAGGCAGGTACCCGACACCAAACCACCGCCGCCGACCGGCGCGATGATGACGTCGAGATCGGGCCGCTCGTCGAGCAGCTCGAGCGCCACCGTGCCCTGGCCGGCAATGACGCGCGGGTCGTCGTAGGCGTGCACGAAATGGGCGCCGGTCTCGGCGACCACCCGCTGCAAGGTCTCTTCGCGGTCCTTCAGCGTCGGTTTGCAATGGACGATCTTGCCGCCGTATTCGCGCACCGCCGCTTGTTTCACCTCGGGGGAATTGTTCGGCATCACCACGTACGCCGGGATGCCGCGCATCCAGGCAGCAAGTGACAGCGCCTGCGCGTGGTTACCCGACGAGTGGGTCGCGACGCCGTTTTTCGCTTCCGCATCGGTGAGCGAAAACACCGCGTTGGCTGCGCCGCGAAACTTGAAGGCGCCCACGCGCTGGAAGGACTCGCACTTGAAATAGAGGTGCGCGCCGGTCATGCGGTCGAGGGTCGCGCTGGTCAGGACAGGAGTGCGGTGGGCATACGGGGCGATGCGCTTTTGCGCCGCACGGATGTCTTCGATGGTCGGGACTTCCACACCCTCGGAATTATTGGCAAGGGCGCCACTTGGCAAGGGCGCGGCGGGAGGCTATTTGCCCCGCGCACCCCATGGCATCCTCGGTCCTCATCGTCGCCGGAGAAGCCTCCGCCGATCATCACGGCGCTGCCTTGGTGCGCGAGCTGAAGGTCCTGCGCCCGGACGTGCAGTGTTTTGGCGTTGGCGGCAAGCACATGCGCGAGCTGGGCTTCGACTGCGTGGCACGCGCCGAAGACATGGCCGTCGCAGGTCTCACCGAGGTGCTCTGGGCGCTTCCGCGCCTCTTGGGGATCGCGAGCAACCTTACGCGCGCCGCGACCGAGCGCCGTCCCGATGTCGCGGTGCTCATCGACCACCCCGACTTCAACCTCCGGCTCGCGAAGCGTTTGAAAGCGCTGGGAATACGCGTCGTCTACTACATCAGCCCGCAGGTCTGGGCCTGGCGCCAAAGTCGCGTCGAAGTGATCCGAAAGCGGGTCGACGAGATGCTGGTCATCCTGCCGTTCGAGCAGGAATTCTACGAAAAACACGGCGTTCGCGCCCAGTTCGTCGGCCACCCGTTCGTCGAAGAGCTTCCGCGCGATCCTGACCGGGCCGAGGCACGCGCGTCGCTCGCCCTCGCCCCAGCCGGGCCACTCGTGGCGCTCCTTCCCGGCAGTCGCCAGAAAGAAGTCAGCCGTCACCTGCCCATCATGCTCGAGGCCATGCGCTTGCTGCGGCAGACGATCCCCAACGCACGCGCGCTCATCCCAGTGGCCAGCACCATCGACCGCGGATCGATCGAAGCCGCCGTCGAGCGCGCCGGTGTCGAGGCGCAGGTCATCGATGGCCACGCGACCGAGGTGCTGTCCGCGGCCGACGCGGCGGTGGTCTGCTCGGGGACCGCGACGTTGCAAACCGCGCTGCTCAAGCGCCCGATGGTCGTCGTCTATCGCGTATCGTGGCTGACCTATCAAATCTTGAAGCGCATGATCAAAGTGGCGCACATCGCCATGGTGAACCTGATCGCCGGCCGCACCCTCGTGCCCGAGCTCATCCAGAGTGCCTTCACCGCCGAGAACGTCGCGCGGCACATCGGCGGCTTGCTCGTCGACCGGCAAGCCCGAGAGTCCATCGAAGCGGAGCTCTCGCGCCTGCGCGACCAGCTCGGCGACGGCGCCACCGCTAAAAAAGTCGCCCAAGTCGTAGCCACATACTTGTCACCCCCAAAGGCCATTGCGTGAGCGTCAAGCGTACGCACGACGCCGTCGTGCTCCTCCCCACCTACAACGAGCGCGAGAACCTGCCCCGCATCGTCCCGGCGATCCTCGACGCCGCGCCGGTCGACGTTTGGATTCTCGACGACAACTCCCCCGACGGTACGGGCAAGCTCGCCGACGAGCTCACCGCGAAGCACCCACGCGTGCATGTCGCTCACCGCCCCGGCAAAGAAGGCCTCGGGAAGGCTTATCTCGACGGCTTCCGGCGTGCCCTCGGCGCGGGATACTCGCGCATCCTCGAGATGGACGCGGACTTCTCGCATCCGCCGCGGTACATCAACGACTTGCTCGCTTTGGCGGACACCCACGACGTCGTCCTCGGGTCGCGGTGGGTGAACGGTGGCGGCACCGAGAACTGGCCGTTGCACCGCCAAGTCATCTCGCGGGCCGGCTCGCTGTACGCACGCACCGTGCTCGGCGTCGGCATCAAAGACCTCACCGGCGGCTTCAAGTGCTTCAATCGCCGCGTGCTCGAGGCGATCGACTTGGACAGCGTGCAATCGACCGGCTACGCCTTCCAGATCGAAATGACCTATCGTGCATTGAAGCGTGGCTTCACCGTGGTGGAAACGCCGATCATCTTCGTCGAGCGCGAACAAGGCGCCTCGAAGATGTCGCGCCGCATCGTCTTCGAGGCGGTGGCGCGCGTGCCGAAGCTCCGCGCCGAGATCCGGTGAAGACGCTCCGTCGCCTCTTACGCTACGTGCGCCCTCATCTCGGCGCCCTGCTGACGGCATACGTCTGCATGATCGTCCTCGCGGTGACCGGCGCGGTGTTCGCACTGCTCGCGGGCCCGCTGCTCAAGTTCGTCTTCACCGGCGACCTGCACGATATGATCTACGACTCGCGCGGTCACCTGCGCACCGGTTGGGATCTCCTGCCGTCTTCGGCCATCGAGTCGCTGAACGGTCTAGCGGACGTCTTGTGGTTCGTCCCCGTGCTCATCGTCGTCTCCACCGTCATCCAGGGCATCGCGCAAACCGGCCAATTCTTTCTTCTCGGCCGGATGGCGCAAAGCATTCTCATCGCCCTGCGGCGCGACGCTTTCGGCGCCATGCTGAGGTTGTCGCCGCGATTCTACAACACGACGGCTCACGGTGATTTGTTGTCGCGGCTCACGAGCGATGCGGCTCAGGTCGAGCAGCTGGTGTTCTACGGCCTTGCACCGCTGTTGCGCGATTCGCTCGCGGTCATCGTGTTGCTGGTCTTGTGCTTCGTGATGGACGCGAAGCTCGCGCTCGTAACCTTCGTGGTCGTGCCGCTCGCGGTGCTGCCAATCGTACGCTTCGCCCGCTGGCTCAAACGCGTCTCGCGCCGAGGTCAGGCGGCCCAGGGCACCATCAACGCCGTTTGCTACGAGGCGCTCGCAGGCATCCGCGTCGTCCAGGCCTTCGCCAACGAAGCGCACGAAGAGCAGCGCCTCGAGAAGGCGGCACGCAAGTATTACGGCGAGATGTTGGTCTCGTATTTCATCCGCGCGGTCCGGACGCCCACCATGGAGACACTGGGCTTGTCCGCTTTGGCGGTGTTGCTCGCCTATCTCGCGCGCGAGGTTCGGTTGAACCAGGCAGACCCTGCGCACTTCATCAGCTTCTTCGTGGCCATCGTGCTCATGTACGACCCACTGAAGAAGCTCGGCAACACCAGCGACTTCCTCGCCGCCGGGTCCGCCGCGGCGGAGCGCATCTTCGAGATCATCGACATCACGCCCGACATTCGCGACGCAGCCGGCGCGCGGCCGCTCCCCGCTTTCAACCAGGCCGTACGTTTCGAAGACGTGAGCTTCGACTACATCGGCACGCCGGTGCTGGAAGGCGTCTCGCTCGACGTGCCGAAGGGTCAGATGGTCGCTCTGGTCGGACCTTCGGGCTCCGGCAAAACGACGATGGCAAACCTGGTGCCGCGTTTCTACGACGTGACCAAGGGACGCTTGAGCATCGACGGCATCGACGTTCGCGAGCTCCAGCTCGCATCGCTCCGCCGCCAGGTGAGCGTGGTCAGCCAGGACACCTTCCTTTTCAACACCAGTGTGGCCGACAACATCGCCTACGGCTCGCCACAGGCGACGCCGGAACAGATCCGCGCCGCCGCGAAAGCGGCCTATGCCGAAGAGTTCGTGGACAAGCTGCCCAAGGGCTACGACACGGTCATCGGCGAACGCGGGGTCACGCTTTCGGGCGGCCAGCGCCAGCGCCTCGCCATCGCGCGCGCCTTGCTGCGCGATGCGCCATTGCTCGTCCTCGACGAAGCGACCAGCGCCCTCGACGTCGAGAGCGAGCGCTACGTGCAAGAGGCGCTCGATGTGTTGATGAGCGGCCGCACCAGCTTGGTCATCGCCCACCGCCTGTCGACGGTCCGGCGCGCAAATCTCATCTGCGTGCTCAAAGCGGGTAAGATCATCGAGCGCGGCACCCACGACACGCTCATCGGCGCTGGAGGCGAGTATGCTCGTCTCTACGCCATGCAATTCGACGACAAAGAACCCCGCGAGGACACACCTGCAGCCCGGCCGAGCTGAAACATTCATCCTGCGCGCCATCCTCGTGGTGGTGCTCGGGGCGTTTGCGTTCGGGCTCGCGCGTCATGTGCATGACCGCCGGACCCCGGTCCTCGAAAGCGGACCATCATTCCGTCCGCGCGGGGCTTATCACGTGCGTGCCGACGTGCAGGAGCGCGGCCTCGCTTCACTCGACGCGCTCGCTTCACGCGCCAAGGCCGCGGGGCTTTCGTTCGTGGTGATCACCGATGCGAACGCCCAGCTCGCCGGCCCGGTTGTCCGCGATGGCGTCGTCATCTTGTCCTACGCAGAGCTCGCGACACCCTCTGGGTTGGTCGTCGGTCTGGGCACCGGTTACGTGTTGTCGGCGGGCGAGCGCATGGCGCCGCACATCCACGAGGCGATCCGCTCGCTGGGTGGCGTCCCGGTCATCAGCCATCCCAGCGATCCCAAGCGGCCATGGACGGGCGAGCACGACGGGACCGGCGGGTTCGAAATCGCGAGCTTTGCACCGACCTCTCGGCGCATCGCGGGCAGCTTCTCGTTCGGGCTCGTGCCACTCGTGCTCGGGGCGCAGGTGAACGCACGCCTTGCCTTGGCACAGCTCTACGAGCGCGACCGCGAAGCGCTGCGCTCGTGGGACGCCGAGCCCCGCGACGTGGTCGGGTTCTGCGGTGCCGGCTCGCTCGACGCCATCGATGCCACCCAAGATCTCTCGACGTGGAACCTGATTCTCGACGAGGCGCTTCCCGATGATCCGGGCCAGCGCCCCGTCGCTCTCCTCGACCAGCTCAGCCACGGCGCTTTCTTCTGCGCCGCCGGTCTCTTCGGCGAAGCGCCCTACTTCGAGTTCGGCGCGCGCAACGGCAATGTTTGGACCGGCAAGAACGGCAGCATCGTGCGTGACATCGATGCCGCGGAGCTCGTCGTGCTCGGACCGTCGACGAGCATCGGCTCACCGAGCATCGTGCTCCTGCGCAATGGCGAGGAAGTGGCACGCGTTCACGGCCGCGAGCTCCGTTACCGCGACCCGACCCCTGGCATCTACCGCGTCGAAGTGCGGATCCCAATTCCCTTCGTCGTGAGCGGTGAGCGCTCGGTGCCGGTCATCTACTCGAACCGCATTCGCGTCGTGTCGACTCTGCTGCCCGGCATGTTCGAGGAGCCCAACGCCGTGGAGCTCTTACCGTGAACCGCTTCATCGGTTGGGTCCTCGCTTGTTTCATGCTGCTCCTGCGCTGGGTGACGCGTGGCGGCTTCGTGAACGATCCCAGACCAGCATTGCGCGCCGCCAAGACACCGTACGTCATGGCGGCCTTGCATGCGCATCAGGTTGCCGCGGTCTGTCACAACGACGAGAAGGGCCTCGTCGCCATGGTGTCGCGCTCCACCGACGGCGACCTCCTGGTGCCGAGCCTCAAGGTGCGCGGGATCATCCCGGTGCGTGGCTCGTCGAGCAAGAACGGCAGAGACAAAGGTGGTCTGCGCGCGCTGATCAGCATGGCGCAGATGATGGAACGGGGGCACGGCGCCATCATCACCGTCGACGGCCCACGTGGTCCCCGCGGCATCCCGCAACCAGGGATCGCGGTGCTCGCGCAGCGCGCCGACGCTTTGGTGCTCCCGGTAGTGTCCGTGGCGTCGCGCTACTGGACGCTCGCGAAGACATGGGACCGCATGCAGATCCCGAAGCCATTCAGCCGGGTGCGAATCATTTACGGACCACCGATTCGCGCCAACGACTTTTCGGACAAGCAGGCCCTGCTCGACGAAGTGCAACGCGCCTTGGCATCGCTGGAGCGCGAGCACGACCCGAAGAGCGCCTAAGGCAACCTCGCAAAACGCATTGGCTTGGGGCACAATCGACATCGTCGTCATGCGCCGCCCACGCATCGGTTTCGTCGCCTACAAATCCGTCAAAGACCCGACGCGTTTCGTCGCGCCCATCGACTACATCCAGGCCGTCGAGCGCGCCGGAGCGGACGTCGTCATCGTCCCGCCAGGGCCTTCCGCCTGCCATCTTTTGGACCTCGTGCAGGGCCTGGTGCTCGTGGGTGGCGGTGACATTTGCCCGAGCCGCTATAGCGCACAACCGCACGCCTCTTGTTACGGCATCGACACGGTCCGCGATACCACCGAGCTCGCCGTGCTCGAGGGCGCCATGAAGACGCGCCAACCCGTGCTCGCAATCTGCCGCGGCATGCAGCTCATCAACGTCGCGCTCGGCGGCAGCTTGCACCAGCACCTGCCCGACATCGTCGGCGACAAGGTCGTGCACCGCGTGGTGCGCGAGACCGCCGAGCTGGTCGCGGTCGACCACGAGGTCCGTCTCGAGGGGTCATGCCTCATCGCCGAGGTTTGCGGCGCGCCGCGCATCACCATCGCGTCGACGCATCACCAAGCGGTCGATCGTCTCGGCAACGGTGTGCGCGCCGTCGGCTGGGCCGACGATGGCATCGTCGAGGCCATTGCCATCGACGGGCACCCGCAAGTGCTCGCGGTGCAGTGGCATCCCGAGCTCACCGCTGCGACGGATCCACGGCAGCAGCGCTTGTTCGATTGGTTGGTCGCAGAAGCGAGTGGAACGCGACGGGCGGCTTAGTGTTAGAAAGCGATCCGTGGCCCTCAAATCGACCGTCTACAAGGTAGCGCTCACCGTCGCCGACATCGACCGCGACCACTACGCCGACTACAGCCTCACGGTCGCGCGTCACCCTTCCGAGACCGACGAGCGCCTGATGATCCGCGTCGTCGTCTTCGCCTTGCACGCGCACGAGCATCTCGAGCTCGGCAAGGGCGTGAGCAGCGCCGACGAGCCCGACCTCTGGCGCAAGGATCTCACCGGCATGATCGAGGAGTGGGTCGAGCTCGGCCAGCCCGACGCCAAAGCGGTCATGCGTGCTTGCGGCCGCGCCAATGCGGTCTTCGTTTACGCTTACGGCGGCGGCGCCATGCCGTGGTGGAAAGGCGTCGAAGACGATCTCGAGCGCGCCAAGAACCTGAAGGTGCGCAAGCTCGAGCTCGGACCGTCGGGTGCATTGGCCGCTTTGGCGGACCGCACGTTCAGCTTACAAGCGACGATTCAGGACGGCCAGGTGCTCTTGAGCAACGACGCAGGCAGCTTGGCGCTCGATATCGTCACCCTCCGCTGAGAGGCTGCAGCGTGATGCCGAGCTCCTCGTTGTAACGCCCGAGCAGGAACATCTCGTTCTTGGCGACCATCATCACCGAGGTGCCTTCACGGCCGGCGCGCGCGGTTCGTCCGATGCGATGCACGTAGACGTCTTTGTCGCGGGCAACGTCATAGTGGACGACCCACTCGAGCCCCTGCACGTCGAGCCCACGAGCCGCGGTGTCGGTCGCGATCAGGACGCGGGCCTCGCCCTTCTTGAAGGCGCGAATCGCCGTCTCACGGCCTTTCTTACCGCGCTCACTGCTGATGCTGACCGCACGGACACCGCTCTCGTTGAGGAAGCGGTAGAGATGACCGACCGTCTCGATCTTGTTGACGAAGACCAGCGCCCTCTTGATGCGGTGCTTGTCGAGGAGGCGCGCAAGCCACACTTCCTTGCGGCGCTCGTCGAAGGTCGTGAAGAGATGCTCCACCGTGCTCGGCAGGGGCTGGGACTTTGGCACCAGACGCACGAAGTCGTCGCGCATGAGGTCCTTGGCGAGCTGCTCCGCCTTGGGCGCGAAGGTCGCCGAGGTGAACACCAGCTGCGGCGCGAACTCGGGGCGTGAGGCGATCTCGCGCAGGTTCTTCTCGTTCGACGGCGATAGAATTTCGTCGGTCTCGTCGAGCACGACGGCGCTCATCTGCGCGACCTTGAGACGGCGGTCGAAGATCATCTCGATGACACGCCCTGGGGTCCCAACGATGACGCGCGGGTGCTTCTTGAGCCGCTCGCGCTGGCGTTCGGGATTCGCGCCACCGACGAGCGACGCGCTGGTGACGCCCGGTCCGCTGAAAGCCTCGACGACACGGAGGATCTGGATGGCGAGCTCGGGCGACGGCGCCAATACCAGGACGCGAAACTTCTCGTCGGCGCGCACGCGTTGCAGGAGCGGTAGAAGGTAGGCGAGCGTCTTGCCGGTCCCGGTGGCCGCCTGAATGAGCACGTCTTTGCCCGACAAAATCGCCGGGATGGCGGCCCGCTGCACGTCGGAGGCGTCTCGGATGCCGGCCTTCTTGAGCGCCGCGGCGATGAAGTCCGGAACCTCGAGACCGCTCTCGCTGAATGCGCTGCTCATGGCGGCGGATGTATCACGGATCTCTCGGTCGCTTTAGCCATTGTCGGTCCTTCCGCCCTGATTAGCTTGTGCGAAGGCCCGCATGCTCGACCTTCGGCGAATCTCGATGCTGCTCGTCGCTACGGCGTTCGTTTCGGCGACCGCCAAAGCAGACGATACGCACTATCAAGACTTCTTGGTGGGGGGCCGTGCCATCGGTATCGGCGGCGCCTTCACCGCGCTCTCCGACGACTCGTCGGGCGCGTATTACAACCCCGCGGGCATCGTCGATTCGCCGACTTCGAACGTCTCGCTGTCGACCAGCTTGTACGGCTTCGAACGCGGCGTCATCGGCAGCTCGGGCTTCGGTGACACCGGGGTCTCGACCGATCTGAACACCACCGCGACGAACCTCATCGTCGTGCCGGCGAGCGCCGGCTCCGTGCAGCATCTCGGCGCCCCCGGTGAAGACGGGCGCGCGCGTCACGCGCTCGCGCTGTCGGTCATCGTGCCTTCGTTTCGCACCAGCTCGCCGTTCGCCACCAGCAACAGCGACCCATCGAGCACGACCCGCCAAACCTATCGCCAGAACTACAGCGACCGGACCCTGTGGGCCGGCGTCGGTTATGCGCGGAGGATGAGCCCGCACCTGCGCTTGGGTGCCTCGGCGTATTACGTGTTGCGCTCGCTCAACGACAGCGAGCAGCTCGCCAACATCAGCAGCGGCGACACCTTGGCGACATTCGACACCGTGACCAGCAACGTCGGTGTGTCGGTGAGCTCCCTACTCTTCCAGGTCGGTGCCAAATACGACCTCGACACCCATTGGCTGCTCGGAGTGTCGCTCGCCTCGCCATCGATCCGCATCGCCTCGAGCGCGGAGGTTCAGTACGTGCACGCCATCTCCGATCCCACGAACGGAGTCTCCACGGTGCAGTCGCTGAATCCGCCGGGCTTGCGCGCCGAGAGTCAGCTTCCCGCCCGCGCCCGCATCGGCGTCGCGCGCCACGTCGACCGCGTCTACACCATCGCCGCCGACGTGAGCGGCCACCTCGGCACGCGCTACGATCTGGTCACCAACATCCCGAACGACACCAACCTCGCGCAGCTCCTTCCGTTCCCTACCTCCATCCACCGCAGCCCTATCGTCAACGTGAACGTCGGCGGTGAGTATCACTTCGCGCCCGACTGGGCCGTGGCCGCTGGAGCGTACACCGACTTCTCGACTGCCCAGCGCATTCCCGATGCCCCGAGGCGGGTTCAGTCGCCTGATGTCGATCTCTATGGCCTCACCGGTTCGCTTGCCTGGTCCACCGAGCATACCGAAAATCGCTTGGGTGCATCGTACAGCTTCGGCACCGGCAAAACCGTCACGCCATCGAGCGACATCGCCCGGCTGACACAGGACACGCAGAGCTTCGTGTCGCAGACGTACTCGCAGTCGTTCTTCTATGTCTTCCTCGCCAGCTCGTTCAAATACTGACAGAAGCATTCCATGCAGTTTGGAATCGATAGCTTCATCGAGCACACGCCCGACCCGGTCAGCGGCGCCACCATCACCGCCGACGAACGCATGCGCCAGCTGGTCGCCGAAGCCGAATGCGCCGAAACATCGGGCCTCGACGTCGTCGCCATCGGTGAGCATCACCGCAGCGAATACCTCGCGTCCGCTCCCGCGGTCGTCCTCGCGGCCATCGCGGCCCGCACCAAAAAGGTGCGTCTCGCGAGCGCGGTGACCGTGCTCGGCTCCGACGATCCGGTGCGTGTATTCCAAGCGTTCGCCACGGTCGACCTGCTCTCGAACGGCCGCGCCGAGATCATCGCCGGACGTGGCTCGTTCATCGAGTCATTCCCGCTCTTCGGCTACGACCTCGATCACTACGACGAGGTGTTCGCCGAGAAGCTCGAGCTGCTGCTTGCTCTGCGCGACCAGGAGCACGTCCGATGGTCGGGAAGGTTCCGCCCGGCGCTCACCGGCCAAGGCGTCTATCCGCGCCCGGTGCAACCCCAGATGCCGGTCTGGTTGGGCGTCGGCGGTACGCCGCAGTCGTTCGTGCGCGCCGGGGTTCTCGGCTTGCCGCTCATGATCGCCATCATCGGTGGAGAGCCTCACCGCTTTCGTCCGCTGGTCGATCTCTACCGCGAGGCCGGCAAACGCTCGGGCCATCCGCCGGAACGTCTTGCGGTCGGCGTGCACGTGCACGGCTTTCTCGCCGACGACGATGCGCGCGCCCGCGACCTGCTGTTTCCGTATCATGCCTCCGCGTTCACCAAGATCGGCAAAGAGCGCGGCTGGCCGCCGACGACCCGTAACCAGTTCGACGCCATGACGGGCCCTACGGGAGCGTTGTTCGTTGGCAACGCTAAAACGGTCATCGACAAGGTGCGCCACGTCGACCGGGCGCTCGGCGGCATCGCGCGTCTCGCCATGCTGATGACGCCCGCGACCATGCCGCACGACGCGGTGCTGCGCTCCATCGAGATTTTCGGTCAAGGCGTGGCGCGGCACGCCTGAGGTGTGCCCTGGCCGGCGCTTCGTGGTAGGCGGCGCTGCGCCCAAAACACGAGGACCCCATGAATCCGTACAAGATCCTGCTGCAGATGAAGAAGATGCTGAAGAACCTCGACGCCTGCATGAACAAAGCGAAGAGCCACGCCGAGACCAAGAAGTTCGATACCGTGGTGCTGGCGCAGTCGCGGCTCGCCCCCGACATGTTCCCATTCTCGCGCCAGGTGCAGATCGCTACCGATAGCGCCAAGTTCGCCTTCGCGCGTCTCTCCGGCAAAGAGGCACCGTCCTATCCCGACACCGAGACGACCTTCCCCGAGCTCCAGGAGCGCCTCGCCAAAGTCTTGAGCCATCTCGACACCTACAGCGAGGCAGACTTCGCGACGGCCCGCGAACGTTTGGTCACGGTGCGAGCATTCGGCGAGAAGCCGGTTCCGGCGATGGATTACTTCGTCGAGCACGCCGTCCCGACGTTCTTCTTCCACGTGATGTCCGCGTACGCGATCTTGCGTCACAACGGCGTGGACGTCGGCAAGAAGGACTACCTCGGGCCGCTCACCGGAGCCGCCTGACCGCTATTGCGCCACGACGCAGACGTTCACGCCACCGCTCGCCTGGCAGACGTAGCTGGGCGGACCGAGGTCTTGTGGACACGGCGGCGGAGCTTTGACGCACTCGGCGTCTTTGTACGCCGCCACCAACGTGGCGAGTCGATCGGTCTGGCTGGGGTCGATCCCGATGTAGACACACCCGGTGTAGAACGCCGCACATGGGGTCTCGTCGCTCGGGTCGCAGCGCTCCGCTTCAGCGGAAGCCGTCGCGAGCTCCTGGCCGATCGGCTCGCAATCGTTGCCGCACGCGGAAATCGACAGCACGATCATCGCGACACACGAAAACGAGCAAAGGTTGGCCAGGGACATCGCTCCCCCAATACCAAGGAGAACCCGAGATGGCACGTATCACCGGCATTGGCGGCATATTCTTCAAGGCGAAGAGTGACCCGAAGAAGCTCGCGGCTTGGTACGAGGAACACCTCGGCCTCAAGCTCGAACCCTTCGGCGGCGCCATTCTCAGATGGTCGGATGACAAGGCGGACGACCGGGGTTTGACCGTGTGGCACCTCGCTGCGCCCGACAGCAAGTGGTTCAGCCCGAGCGAATCTCAGCTCATGGTCAACTACCGCGTCGACGACATGGACAGCATGATCGCCCAGCTGCGCAGCGCCGGCATCGCGCTCCACCAAGGCCCCGAGTCCCACGAGAACGGCAGGTTCGCCTGGGTGATGGACCCCGACGGCAACAAGGTCGAGCTCTGGGAGCCGAAGGCGTGGGACCCGAAGAACAAGAGCGCCTAGCTCGAGCCCTCAGTCGTTCGACGGCAGGTCGACCGGAGCGGCGCGCTTCTTGTGCCGCTCCATCCAGGTCTCGAGCGCTCCAGCCGAGCCCTTCATGTAGCGCGGCGTCGGGATCTCCTCGGGCATGGACACGAGGCTATGGAGCTCGATGTAGCGGCGGTCACTGGTGATCAGGAACATACCGTTGCCCGCGTGCACGATGTCGCGTGCACCGCGATGCTCGAGCCCCGGGGCGGCCAAGAACAAGAAGACGCGTTGACCGGCCTGAAGGTCACCGCTGAGCTCGTCGTCACCCTTGTCCATGGCCCAGACCTCGACGGTCTCGAGCTCGCCAGCAAGAGCCTCGGCCTTGAAGACGCGCTCGACGGCGACGGTCGCGTAACGACCACCTTCGTTGTCGTGGATGTTGCGGACCTGGCCGCGCACCACGAGGCTCGCATGGTCCCAAAGGGCGTCGAGCGTGGTCTGCTGCACTTTAGCGGAGGCGGTCGACGAGAACAGGGAGACGAAGAGGACGGCATAGAGGCGCATGAGCCCAGCGTAACCGCAGGACTGGTGCCGTGTCGAACCGACGCGGCGTCAGCTCTCGAGCGCGCCGCGCAAAGCTTCGAGGCGTTCGGAAAGCTTGGGAGATTTGATGGCGCGCTTGATCACGAACAGGGCGTCGGCACGCGCGGCTGGCGGCAGTGGCTTGAGCTTCGCGATCCAGTCCGCTTCGACGGCTTCGAGCGTCGCGCGCTGTGGACCAGGATGTGCCTCGAGCCAGCGCCCGAGCTCGTCGACCATCGGGTCACGCGTGGCCGCCGCGACATCCAGCTTGGAGCGCGGCGCGACCAACGGCGGCATCCGCCGGAAGATCGTCTTGCCGCTGCCCAGTGCGGTTTGCATGACGGTGGTCTCGAGCACCACTGGATCACCGTCGTTGCGCTCGTCGTAGAACTCCTCGGCGAGCGGATTGGTGCCGCGCACGTAGTCCCAGCTCGGGTTCAGCTCGCCGCCGAAGTGCTGGATGTAGTCCGCTTTGATGACGTCTTTGTCGATGAGGTCGCGCAGCGCCAGCTGCACATGGTGGACGACACGCGCCTGGATGCGTGTGACCTGCAATGTGGGAGGCTTGCCAGTCGCATCCCTGTCGACCTCGAGAACGTTCGTCGCCAAGTGCACGCAACCGACGAAGGCGTCGTTCTCGAGCGACAAGCCCAGGCATTGGAGGTTACCGCTGCATTCTATGCGTCCGCCCCCGCGGACAGTCACCCAGCCGTTGACGAAGACGTTGCCGCGAAAAGCCTGGGTCTTCCCGGCATCGACCACGATGTCACCGGGAATGACCGTTTCACCGCTCACTTCGCACCCGATGCCTTGCGCAAGCGCTCGGACAAGATCTGGATGAACACGCGGTAGATCTTGAGCGCCAACTGGTCGCTCGAGCGGACGAGCTCCTCGAACCGCTGGCGTGGGAGCACGAAGACCTCGCCGTCTCCGTCCGCGACCACGCGGGCGCTGGTCGGAGAAGCGTCGAACAAGCTCATTTCACCGAGCGGGCTACCGGCTCCGAGGCGCGCGAGCTCGGTCGCACCTTGCGCCGAGACCTTCAACACCTTGGCGGCGCCACTCTTGATCACGAAGAGGCCCTGCCCAGGCTGATCTTGCTCGATGA
Source organism: uncultured Bdellovibrionales bacterium (assembly GCA_964484195.1). Taxonomy (GTDB): domain Bacteria; phylum Myxococcota; class XYA12-FULL-58-9; order XYA12-FULL-58-9; family JALHOP01; genus JALHOP01. The sequence goes on from CAZAER010000030.1 coordinate 28,000, forward strand.
GCACCTCGCCGGCGGCGAACTTGCGGCGATCGGCGCGGTCATAGAACTCGCGTGCTTCATCGAGCGACAGCTCGCGGAAAAGCGGCGTGTCTTTGATGACCTCGAAGCCGTCCATGATCGAGACGAGTGGTGCGCGCTCCTCGGTCTCTTCGACCTCCGGCGTCGCGGCACCGGCGGCCGGCGCACCGAGTGACTGGAGCCTCTGATGCACGTCGCCGTAATCGACTCGCCAGGCGGCGATGCGCTCGTAGACCGCCCTCGCCTGCGGCACGCGGCCTTCGGCACCCAACAGCTCCGCCGTGTGCATGAACAAAGAGACGTTGAGATCATTGATCTCGTTGCCCCGCAGCAACTGGATGTAACGCTTGATCGCCACCATGCGGTGGCCGCCGCGCGCCAACAGCTCGCCAATCATGCGCGCTGCCTCGAGATGCTCGGGGTGGTCCGGCTGCACACGTTGCAAGAGCTGCAGTGCTTGCTGCCCTCGGCCGAGCTCGAAGTAGAGTCGTCCGGCGCGCGCGTGCTCTTGGGCGTGCTCGAAACAAGCCGCGGCGCGCGCTTTCTCCCCGACCTCGAGGTAGAGCTCGGCCGCCTGGCGTGTTTGCCCGCAGCGCTCGAACATCGCGGCGGCGCTGCCGCTCACACCGGCGCGCGCAAAGCTCTCGGCTGCCGCTGCATAGTCACCGCTACGTTCGAAGAGCTGAGCAGCCTGCTCGAAGCTGCCGAGCGATTCGAGCACCTCGGCGGCTTTGTGGAAGTCCTTGGCGCCGGCAAGCATGCGCGCGAGCTGGAGCTCGAGCTCTCGTTTGCCACGCGCCATGCCAATCAAGGGGAAGCCGATGTCTTCGCGGCAATGGCTGTAGAGTCGCGCGGCTTCCGCGAGTCGTCCGGCGACCACGAGCTGCAAGACGACACGCGTCACGTGATCGAGATCCATGAGCGCGTCACCGCGGAGCATCGCCTCCGCTAAAGCGACCGGCTCGGCGACCTCCGCCGCGGCGGACGCCTTGCCGTGTTTCGCCGCGAGATCGCGTCCACGCTCGGGCAGACCGGCGCGCTCGTAGAGCTCGATGGCGCGATCGATATTGCCGATGACCGCGTAAAGCCTTGCCGCGTCCTCGAAGGCTTCGGCGCGCTCGAAACACGTCGCCGCCTGCTCGCGCTGATTGCCGCGCAGATGCGCCCTCGCGGCGCTCGCGAAGTCGCGCACCGAAGCGTAGAGCGCTGCGGCTCGCGCGTGATTGCCGGCGGCGAGATAGGCAGCAGCGGCCTCGGGCCTGCGACCGTCTTGCTCCAAGCAAACGGCCACCTTGTCGACGCGGCCCCCGAGCTTGTAGGCGGAGACCGCGCGATCGACTTCGTGGAGTTGCTCCCAGATGACGCCAGCTTCGACGTAGCGTTTGGCTGCCTCGAGCTTCTGGGCTTCGCGCTGCAGATCGGTTGAGCTCATGTGCCGACGAGCCTAACACGAGCCGGCGGCGAGTCACTTGCGCGTGTTGATCTCCGCTTGAGCGGCGAACGCGCGCTGGTAGGCAGGCCGGCGCTCGCCCCGCGCGACGTAGTCCGCAAGGTTTGCGAATTCGTCCAAGATGCCCGAGGCCCTGAGGCGCAACAGGACCGAGACCATGATCAATGGCCCCGGTCTCGAAGAGAGCGAGGTTTCCCTCTTCGTAGGTCGGGATCTGACCAAAGGGATGGACCGCGAGATGGACGGGCTCCTTAAGGGCTCGGAACGACACCAGGCGGACCTCGTAAGGCAGGCCGCATTCCTCGAGCGCCCAACGCACGCGAGTGTCTCGCGCCAGGCCCCGGCCCCCGTCGGGTGAGCGTTCAAAGGCGGTAATGGTGACATAAAGGTGTGTCACCGCAGCAAACGCAACCGCGCGACCTCCCGCCCCGATACATCGGCTCGAGGTGCATCATGGTCCGATCGGTCAGTCGCAGCACGAGTCTCGCAATCCCGGCTCCGGAAGCTGGTTCTCAGACCGCGGCGGATAAATTCACCGCCAGCGCCGAGGGCAAGTCCTGGTTCGTCAAAGCGGAGATGGTCCGCCCTCGCGGTGGACGTATGGTTCGTGGTCACGTGGCCAAGCGTGAGCTACGCCTCGAGGTCACCGTTCGCCATGGCGGTCGCGCCTCGGCGGAAGCACTTCTGCTCAAGCTCGGCTTGGAGGGCAGCGTCGACGAGCGACGCCCAGTCCCCCAGGGTCGCCTGCACGGCCGGCGCTAGCCGCTGCCGTTCGCACCGGCAGGCAGCGCAAGCAGCGGCGCTCGCGCTATTTGGCTCGTTGCTTGGCGATCACGGCGCGCGCCGCCGACAAGCCGGTGCTCGCCGCACCGTCAGTTCCGAAGAAACCGAGATAGTCCCCCGCGAGCGCAACGCGCGAATCGCTCGCTTCGAGCCATTGCTGGTAGTCGGCCGTGAGCTCCGCCTTGCCAATGGGGTGCGCCGGCACCGCATGCGCAATGCGCTGGATGACGTGGCTCGCGGCGTTCGCCTCGAGACCGGGTATGTAGGCGCCGGCTTCCGCGATAGCGGCGCGCGCGATCTCGTCATCGCCAGCTGCCCAGAGGTCCCGGCTCGAGCTCGACTGCGCGAACATCTGGATCACTTCTCGGCCCTTTGCCTGCGCGCGATAGTCGAAGTTGATGGCGGTCAACATGCGCCGCTCGGCACGCGGGATGCCGATCGAGTACACGTCGCGATACGTCGCGAGCTCACGCCAATCACGACCCGCCTCGACATTGACGTTGATGATGGCGTCGTAGGTCGTCGCGAGGACACCCTGCTCCGCGGCGCTCTGGCCTGCATACATGCGCGAGGCTATCGGGGCGGGCGTCGCCAGAATCACCCAATCCGCGTCCTCACTCCCGCCGCGCGTAAACACACGCACGGAGTCGCCGCGGCTCTCGACACGGTCGACGGGAACGTTCGTCGTCGTGTCGACCTTCTTGGCCAATGCGTCGGGGAGAGTCTGCATGCCCTTGGTGAAAGTGAGCAGCTCGCGTGCGCGGTGGAAGAACAGCAGGAGCCAAACCAACGGCACGCGCGAGACGTCTTCGGGCTCGAGGAACGTCGGCCCTGCGAGCATGGGCTCGGCCACGTAGTCGCAGAAGGCCTTGCCGAACATGCGGGTTGCCCACTCGGCAGCCGTCGTGTTGTCGAGGTCTTGCCACGCGGCGTAGTCGAGCATCGAACGGTCATAGTCACCGCTCGCGAGTTCGAGGCCGCCGAACAACATGCGACCCAGCTCGGGCACACGGAAGAGACCAGTCGCAAAGCTCGCACGCAGTACGGAGAGCGGATCGAGGACGTCGAGCCGATGCAACATCGCGTCGCGCACCATGAGGCCGCCACGCGGAATCGCCGTCAGCTCTTGACGCAAGCCGAGGCTCTCGACGAACGGCATGAGGGCAGCGCTCTGATCGGAGAACATCTGTGAAGCTCGGTCGACGACGAGCCCTGCGTGTTGGTACGTCGACATCCGCCCGCCGACGTGGCTCGCGCCTTCGAGCACGCGCACGTCGAAGCCGGCCTTGCGGCAAAGGTACGCAGCCGAGAGTCCAGCGATGCCAGCACCGACGACGATGACACGGCGCCCCTGACAAGCAGCGTAGGGTCCGATGTCGATCGCCGCGCGTCCGGCCGCCTCGAGCCGAGCCGAGACGCTCTGCCGTGGCGCTGTAGCTCGATGCGTGTCGGCGCGCAGCAGTGGCGCCATGGCAACCATGGGGGCTGCCGCCAAGACCGTTCGCCGCGACGGCCACTCAGGTGTCGCTGATGCGACCTGTCCCCCACCTCGAACCAACATGCGTCACCGTGCCGACATCGAGGTCAACGGCTCGGGAAGCTCGACGTCGCGAACCTGCTCTCTGGTCACGAACGACGTCCGAATGCGCTGACTGTACGTCGTGTCGCCGAGCTGGCGCAGCGTCGCGTTGAAATCGCCCACGAGCTCATCGAGCTCGCGCGATGCACCTCCTCGCTGAAGCTGCTCGATGTTGCCGCGGATACCGCGGAGTGTATCGACGAGGTTCTCGACCTGGCACGGCGGTCCACTAACCACGCTGTACGCTGTAGCGCTGATGTGGTCCGCTGCGGCGCGCACCGCCGCGAGCTCGAGACGCGCGCAAACGAGCGCGGCTTGCGGACTCGCATCGAGGAGCGCGGGTGTCGCGAAGACGTCGTCGACGAAGACGCCCCAGGCGCGAAGAGCGCCGACACGAATGGTTGCGGCATTGGCGTGGCCGACGATGCTGGCGAACTGAGGATCTTTGGCGAGCTCGCTTGCCGCGTAGACTGTGTCCCGCAGCTCGCCTTCGAGCGACTTGATGCGAATCTGCTGGCCGGCCGTAGGAAACCCGTCACGGCTCTGCAGGTCGCGCAGCTCGCGCGTCACGCGAGCCAAAGCGGTGCGCATTGCCAGGAAGGTACGCCCTTTCCCGGTCACCTCTGGCGCAGGAGCGACCGTGCCCAAGATCTGCAGTGCCCGTTGGGCGGGCCGCGTGTGGGTGACCAGGAGCGTCGCGTCGCGATCGAGGTAGTCACGGGCTTCGATCTCCGAGGTCTTGCCGTCTGCCCCGCCTACCCGCGCGTCCGCCGCGAGGAGCAGCTCCTCGACCTCACTCCGCTCCACAGGGTCGGCGATCCGCGAAACGACATCGGAAATCGGTATCTCGACGCTGTTGAAGCTCACAACACGCCCTAGATGATCGGTGTTCTAGTCGTGTTTTCGGCACGCGCCGCGCCAAGGTTGCGCGCAAAGGCAAGCCTCTTGCACACGTCGGAAGGTATGAGCGTGACCGCCGACCTGATGACGCACGAAGTCGCAGCAGAAGCGACCGGCTTGATGAGCCGGATCTCGAGCGACCGCATCGCGTCGCTAAAGCGGATCATCGCCGCGGGGCTCCAGCGCGGCATGTCGGTCGACGACATCCGCCATGGGATCGCCCGGCAACACGGCGTAACTCTAGCGGGATCCGAGGAGCGCGCCCCCATCGCCTGGAGCGACGCATCCGAGCGCGACTTCTGCACCGCTTTTGACTCGGTGCGGCCAACGCAGTCGCATCGGCCCCGCCAGTTGGTCCTGGTCACGCCGCCCGTCGAAGACGGCGTGTAGGCTCTCGAACACACAGCGCTCCCCCATAGGGGTGTAGCGCCCACACCCGCTTAGCGGGGCTTTTGCATCTGGGGCAGCTCTTCGGTGCTCTCGTCGACGATTTGGTACTTGTTGCCGTCGGCCATGGGGTGGCCGGCCACAGCGCGATCGATCGTGCTCCGGATGCGCGCCGCGGTCTGCTGACGCCACGAAGTGTCCACCGCGAGGGTGATCATTTGCGTCTTCTCGTCGTAGTCCATGCGGGTCAGCTTGAGGTCGCGCAGCGGGCCGCCGGCCGCGAAGAGCTCTTGCACAGCGGTGAAGAAGTAGCCGACCGGAAGCGGAACTTCCTTCTTCTCGGTGGGGGGAACGCACGAATTGGCACGGCCGGTGGCGTCAATGAAGTCCATGAATGTCTCCGAGGCGAAGGGCGGCGGAGGTCGCGGCCCGATTGCTCAACGCCCTTATCGGTTCGGGCTCGTGGGTGTTGTGTTGCCCAGGGCGCTATAGCGTCACCGTCACGGGTGACTCTCAGCATCAGCGGCAACGTCCCCCCCGCTCTCGCGATACTCGAGGCGCGTGAAGACGAACCCATCACGACGCCTCGAGATCTTGGCTGCCGCCTCCCGCTGCCTCGAGGCCGCTGGCCCTTGCGCCCCGCCGGTCACCCACGTCCTCGTGAACGACGTTCCTCTCGAGCTCTCACGCGCCGAGATCGATGCGGTGCGGGCGCGCTTCCGCACGCCCACGGCCCCTGCCGAGCCATCGAAAGCGGCGCAATGGTTCGATCGCGCGGTAGCCAAGGCTCGGAGCAAGGCTGAGCCGATGCTGGCTGACATGAGCCCTAGCCTACGTCACTTCACGGAGGGACTGCTCCTCGGCCGCGGGCTCGGCACCGTCCGCGAAAACACACACATCACGCTGGTCACCGCAGACGGCCCACTCATGAGCTTCCCCATGAGCACCGTGTCCGTCGACGCCGCACGTGGGCTCGCGCGCTTGGGGTTCGCATCGAGTCTCGCTCTCGCGCTGACTCCGATGCCCTTCTCTTATGGCGTCGGTCCGGCGGGCGCAGGTTTAGCGGCGGCGCTCTGGGCCAAGGGTCACTTTGCGGGAAAGCCCGCCCTCGCCGAAGGTGCCAAGCAGACCTCTGTCGCCCTACTCACCTGCACCATTCCCGGTGTGGCGATGGTGCTACCTTTCTTGAAAGCGGCGGCCGATCTCGCCGAGCTCCGACGCCTCGACACGATGGAATATGTCGCGCGCTTTCTGTACGTCGAAGCGGACGCGCCCACCGGAGCCAAGGCGCCCTAGGGTCGCGGGAGCGCTCGCTGGAGAAAATTCGAGAGGCTCTTCGTGGCCTTGTTCGTCTGGATTGCGAGTCGGATCAACGCGGGTAGCGCCGACGGCTTGCGGAGCACCGCGCCGATGACCTTGCAGTAAGAGACGTTCCCATCGGGCCCAGTGAGCTTGTTGAAGTCGAACGGCAGGTCTTGGTTTGCGGTGTCGGAAATGGTGCGGATGGTCGTGCATGGCACGCCGCGCGTGCGACACATGGCCTGAACGAACCCGGACTCGTTCTCGACCACATCGCCACCGGTCTTCTCACGCAAGCGACGGCGCTCCTCGGCCGTCAGCAGCACGTGCTCGGTCGTGACGAATTTGACTTGTTTGGCGCCGAGGGCAATCAGCGCGCCGGCAAGACAAAGGTCCGCGGTCTCGAAAACGACGTCGCCGACCTTGAGGTCGGGGTGCAGTGCGCCAGCGACGCCGACGGTGAAGACGTGACGCGGGTGACCTGCGGCGAGAATCTTCGAAATGGCAGCCTCGGCATTTTTCCGTCCCATGCCGCTGGTGTGGACCTCGATGTCGGTCCGGCCGCGCGCATGGCGCATGAAGGGACGCGCCTCTTGGGAAAGAGCGAAGAGAACGACCTTGTCCGCTTGGCGTGTCTGCGTTGCTGCCTGAATCATCGACATTGTCTTCATCCGCTAAAACGTCCACACCGCGGTGCCGTCCGCAGCGATTCTCAGGGTGGTGCTGCCGAAGTGATGGTCCGCAGCGGGTGTTTTCTTGCGCAGCTGGAAACGCGCCTCGGTGATCCGGTTGGCCGTGCCGGTCGCGATGCGCAGCTCTTGGCTCGCGGTGCGCACCAAGGTGATCTCGCCTCTTTGCTCGATCGCGCAGCCGAAGCCGCGCGCCTTGGCGACGAATTCATCACGTTCGTCGGCGGTGAGCGTGAGCGATAGGCCGGTGACGTTCTGCATCAGCTTCGTCGACTGCGTGTCCTTGAGCGCAGCGGCGTAGCGACGCAGCACGGCTTCGCGTGACACGCCCTCCGGGGTTCCGGTCTGGGGATTCCACCGTTGGAGGAACTCCGGGACGTACTCCATGATCCAGACGGCGAGCGTCTTCGTCATCGGCCTGGGCAGCGTCCCCATCTTGAACCAGGGGATCTGAACGCCGCCGAGCTCGCGGGTGATGAGCGTCTCACCAATCTCCGGCGCCACTTTCTTCGCGTCGCCAACCGCATCGACACCGAAGGCAATCCCGTTGCTCGCCGGGTTGCCTCGACCGTCCGGGTTGAAGATCTCGAAGTACGTTTGGTCCCCGTAGAAATAGATCCCGGTGTAGGTGATGTCGCCGCGCTTGGTGGTGCGCTCCTCGAAGACCCCGAATTGCTCCTTCAGAAGCTTCGCGTCGCGGATGGCGGCGTACGTCGCGGTGTCGAGCGTCACGTAGAAGTGATTGAGATTCATGGCGGCAAGAGCACCGCCCCGCGAGGCGCCACCAGTGGGCACGCCGTGCGTCGAGCTTGCCCGCTGCGGCGTTGGCGCAGAGATCGCTTCTGCCGCCGAGGGCGTGCTGGCAACGACTGGCGAGGTCACGGCGGCGGCGAGGATGGGGCAAACAGCGACGCCGAGTCTTGCGGGGGAAATCACGAGAACAGCATCGTCCGCGCGGCCGAGGAGGTGCGCGCAGCGCGGTCACCCCGATCATGGCGAGCGTTCGAGCAACTCGGACGACCTCCTGCCGATACTGGAATCGACGCGACCGAAACCGGGATGGTTGCGCCCAAAACCATGCATCGTATCTCCATCCAAGCCTTCGGAACCTCTGGCGGTCAGCTCCCCGACGAAGCCGCTCAGTCGGGCGCGGCACGAGCGTTCGACACGCGCATCGCCGCATGGCTCAAGAACGCCGTGCGCACCGACGCATTCGCGACGCCCAACGCCATCCTCACCGAAGGCGGCTTGGGAACCGCGCAGAAAGCCGCGGGCAAGCTCATGGACGCGCTGCGTGCGGAGAGCCTGCACGACATGATGACCCTCGGCGGCTACCGCACCGGCTCGGTGCGCGTGGTCGGTGTCGCGGAGCTCAAGTCGAAAAACGCAGATCAGCTCGAGAGCTACTTCGCCAACGCCGCCGGCTCGATCATCGTGATCGCGGACGCCGAGAAGCTCGCGGCCCCCGACGCCGAGGTGGCTCGCGCAGCTCTACAGAACGCCGTCAAACCCGGAACGCCGGTGAACGGTGACGTCCTCGTCATGCTCCAGACGACCAAAGAAGGCGCAGCGCAGCTGGCAAAAGACCACGCCCAGCTCACGCGCGGCTTCCGCGTCGTCTAGAAAATGGTGACAGTCACCATTTTCCGAGCGCGCTCAATCCATCGAGCGCGCGAGCACACCGTCGATGGCGCGACGCATGTCGGCGCCGACGATCTTGCGCAGCTGGGTCACAGCTTTCGCGTCGAGGACGGACAGCACCTCGGTTGCGCCACCGTAGTCAGCGCTCGAGCGGAGCAAGTACTCCGCCCAAGCACCCTCGCTACCGGCGATCGCTTCGTGCAAGCGCTGGTGCAAGGCGTGATTGCGGATCGCGAGGGCGAGAACGCGCGTCTGCGGATCGATCGCGAAGGGGTCGCCATCGAAGACCGCCAAGGCGGCGTCGAAGTCGGCATCGCTGACACCACCGCGCACGGTCTCGACGAGCTTCGCATGCGCTTCAGCGTCGAGGGGGGCAGGGATCAGCTCGTCGTAAACGAACTCAGGAGCACTCGCTTTGGGTCCACTGTTCGACTCACGCCAGGCTTCTAACCAGACCATCCAGCACCCCTATGGCTCGTGGGGGTCAAGTTATCGTCAATCTGGACGGCAAGTTGCTTCACGGCGGCCGAGGCCTCGCGCGTCGACGGTCAGTTGAGATCGAACCGCGTGCTCTTCGCCTGCGCGAGCGCGTTACGCGCCACCTGCTGCATGTCGTTCGAGGCGCCGAGCTCGAGAACCTTGTAGAAGTGATTGCTCGCTTCAGCGGAATCGTTCTTGAAATGCAGATCGATGAGTCCCGCGCGCAGGTGCGCCCGCGCGAGCCACTGCGAATCACGCTGCACCTCGATGAAGCGCCGCAACAAGCCCAACGCCATGTCGTAGTCGCCTTGATCGGTGAGCCAGTCCGCAAAGCGGATTGCCTCACCCTTGTCGATGCGGTCACGCTCGTTCTGCGACATCGCGACGTACGCCCGGTAGACGTCGTGCCAAACGCCCATCGCCATGGCCTCGCGAAACGACTGGGCGGCATGGACCGGTATGCGCGGCGGCTCGCGCACCGGCTCGAAAGACGGCTGAGACGAACGGCCGTACGGATCGCGTGACGCGAAACGCTCCAATGCCGGCGTCTTGGCGCCAGCCCGCTGCAGCCCCCAAGCGAGCAGGAAACCGGCGACGAAGCCGCCGATGTGCGCGCCATGCGCGACACCACCCCGCCCCACTGGCCCGGCGATGAACGGCAGCAAGTTGTCGATCACCAAATACGAGCCCAAGACCCAACGCGCCGGGAGCCGGATGAGCTGGAAGAAGAAGACCGTCCTCACCACGTTCTGCGGGAACCACACGAAGTAGAGGCCGAGAACACCCGAGATCGCCCCTGACGCTCCGACGAGGGGGGTCTGCGAATCGCCCGCGAGCAGGGCGAAGAAGAACGTCGCTGCCGCACCGCACGCGAGATACGTGACGAAATAGCCGACCCGCCCCAGCCGGTGCTCGACGTTGTCGCCGAAGATGTAGAGGAACAGCATGTTCCCGAAGAGGTGCGCCCAGCCGCCGTGCATGAACATCGACGTGAACACGTTCGTCAGGCTGGGCGATCCTGGGCGATAGCCCCAATGGAAGACGAATAGATCGTACGCCGAGATCTGCCCCGCCAGGACGTGCGGCGCCGCGTCCGGGAGGTGACGCCGGATGTAGGCCAGATATTCGGTGAATATGGGATCGGACGGGTCCGCGGCCTGCCCCATCAAGGGGACCGCCGTCGTGAGGAAAATGACGACGTTGGCCGCGATCAGCGTCCAATTGACGTACGCTCGCCCGCGGGGATTGGGCTCATCTCCAAGGGGGAGGAACATGGCAAATCATACATTAAGCGCAGTTGCGGTTGTTGGCGATGCCTTGTAAGAGGCGCGCCCGGGAGACCTCATGAAGAGCACATCGTTTGCGTTCGTCCTGTCGCTCGCCCTTTCCAGCGTCGCCAATGCGCAAGCGCCTTCGGCAGCCGAAGGCCAGAAGCCAATCAAGACGCTGATCAACGCCATCCGCTATAGCAAAGACGACCTCGCGACCAAGCAAGTCGGTTACGACGTCATGGTCGAGAAGCTGATGGACACGGCCTGGAAGGACACGACCGACGCCGACAAGAAGGAGCTCACGACCGGCATGGAGAAGCTCATCCGCGGCATCTCTTTTCCCGCCGGCCGCGACATCTTCAAGTACCTCGACAACGTCCTCTACGACGCTCCGCGCCTCGACAAGGATCAGGTCAAGGTGAAGTCGACCGTCGTCATCCATCGCGACCTCAAGAAGAGCGAAATCGTCATCGACTGGGTGATTGCGAAGAGCGGCGGACAGTGGAAAGTCTACGACACCGTCATGCAGGGTGAGAGCACCCTCGCCGGCATCCGCGACGAGCAGATCAAGCCTCTCCTCAAGGAAGGCGGCGTCGCCGCGGTGAAGAAGGCCATGAACGAGAAAGTCGCAGAGATCAGCAAGAAATGAAGCGACTCGCCTTCCTCCTCTTTCTCGCGAGTGGTTGCAGCTCGCTCGGTCAGACCTACGTAGCTCCCGGCTACCTGTCCACGTCAGCGGACGCGGTGAAACGCATCACGGTCGGCGCCTGGGCGCCTTCCGATCAGGCAGGGGCCGCGCCCGTGATCGCGCGCATCGCCGCCGACTTCGTGAAGCTGCGCAAGAACTACATCGTGCCGGAGTCGGTCGCGCTCAAGGGCTGGGAAGAAGGCTGCAAGGAAAACCGCGAAGGCGTTCTCGCGGTGCGCGTCTTGAAGACCGAGGTCGAAAAGGAAGAAGTCGAGCTCACTGTCGCGGTCGAGCTCTTCCGTTGCAAGGACGGCGCTCTGCTATGGCGGGCAGAAGGCAAGGGCGACGGCAAATCGAACGACGAAAACCTGAAAGAAATGGTCAGCAACTACGCCCGTGACGTCGACCCGGCGGCCACTCAGTTCGCAGCCCCGGCGTTCGTCGTCCTCCAGGACGTGCTGAACGCCCTCCCCGACGTCGTGCTCAACGACTCCGAAGTCGAAGAGAAGATCGAGCTGGGCCTCGTGAAGCCCATCTACGAACGCGTGCGCATCTTGTCCGCTAGCCTCGAGATCATCTGAAGGAGCTTTCCATGGCGCTCATGTCCGGTGCGGTCGGCAACATTCTCCAAGCCGTGGGCAACACGCCCCTGGTCAAGCTCAATCACTTGGGCGCCCACACCAAGGCCGAGATCTACGTGAAGTGCGAGTTCATGAACCCCGGCGGGTCCATGAAAGACCGCATCGCCATCAACATCATGAACGAGGCCGAAGCGCGCGGTGAGATCCGCCCCGGCGGCACCATCGTCGAAGCGACGAGCGGCAACACCGGCATGGGCCTCGCTCTGGTCGCGGCCGTGCGCGGTTACAAGTGCGTGTTCGTCATGCCGGACAAGATGTCCGACGAGAAAATCCGCGCTCTCCGCGCTGTCGGCGCCAAGGTCGTCGTCTGCCCGACCGATGTCGAGCCCGAAGATCCGCGCAGCTACTACTCGGTGTCGCGGCGCATTGCCGAAGAGACCCCGAACGCGTTCCTCGCGAACCAGTATCACAACCCCTCGAATCCCGAGGCGCACTACAAGAGCACCGGTCCCGAGCTCTGGGCACAAACCAAGGGCGAGCTCGACGTCTTCTGCAGCGGCATGGGCACCGGCGGCACGCTCAGCGGCACCGGCAAGTACCTCAAAGAGAAGAAGCCGGGCATTCAGATCGTCGGCGTCGATCCCATCGGCTCGCTCTACTACGACTACGTGAAGACCGGCCGCGTGACGACCGCGCACCCGTACAAAGTCGAAGGCATCGGCGAAGACTTCTTCCCGTCGACCATGAACCTCAAGATCTTGGATGAGATCATCCGGGTCACCGACAAAGAGTGCTTCATGGCGGCGCGCGACCTCGTGAAGAAAGAGGGCATCCTCTGCGGCGGCTCGGCGGGCGCGGCGGTCATCGGCGCGGTCAAGTACGCCGAGATGATGAACAAGGCGATGAAGATCGTCGTCCTGCTCCCGGATAGCGCCGTCCGCTATCTCACCAAATATCTCGACGACGAATGGATGCGCCAAAACGGATTCCTGGGCCCCGAGCCGGGTCTCGGCCGCGTCAGCGATCTGCTCTCGCAACGTCCCAAGGCTCCACTCCAGACCGCGCAGGCCAAAGATCACGTGAAGCAGATCATCATGCGCATGAAGGAGCATGGCATCAGCCAGGTTCCCGTGCTCGACGGCACCAAGATCATGGGCCTCGTGAACGAGCGTGACCTCTTGCAGTTCTTCATGACGCAAGACGCGAAGCTCGACGGTGAGGTCGGCCCCTTGGTCGACACGCAGTTCAGCACCGTCGACATGGCGACGCCGGTGGCGACGTTGTCGGGTCTGTTCAATCAGAACCCGGTGGTGCTGGTGGTCGAGAACCGCGAGCTCAAGGCGGTCATCACCAAGATCGACCTCATCGAGTACATGGCGAAACACCTGAACGCGGCTTGATGCGCTTCTTCGCGTTGTCGTTCGGCGTGCTCCTTGCCTGCTCTAGCGGACAGAGCGGAGCATCGCCCGGGTTCGAGCGTGTGAACGGTGACGGCTTCACCCTGGAGAAGCCGGTGGGCTGGACCGTCGAAAAGGTCAGCGCTACCCGCTTCGTCATCCGCGATCCGGCGACGTCCGCCTACGCGGCGATCACTGCGATGCCGCTCGCGGGCGACTCGGTGAAGAGCGTCATCCATCTCGAGAAGTGGGTGAAGAGCGGCAAGGTCGTGTCGAGCGACACGCCTGCGAAAAATCTCCGCCGTGCTGAGCTCGCGCTCGTCGACAAGGACGACAGACCTCTGACAGCCCGTGTCGTCATCGTCGACGCTGGCGGCATAGCGACGGTCTATTGGGCGAGCGCCGAGACTGCCGCTTTCGCGCGCGCCCTGCCCGAGCTGACTGCCGTGCTCGACAGCTTCCGCCTCGTCGCCGCGAAACCCGCCCAAGCGCCGAGCGCGCCCGAGCAGAAGTACGTGCAATGGGTCGATCCACGCGAGCAGGCTTTCTCCACCGTGTTGCCGCAGGGCTGGCGCGCCGAAGGCGGTCTTTTCCGCGTCGGCGCCATCGGCACGCGCGTCAACGTGGTGATGAGCTCGCCCGACAATCTGATGCAGATCGTCCTCGGCGACATGACGACGCCGCGCTTCATCCTGCCCAGCGAGGTCGTGTGCTCGCTCGGTAACTGCAACGGTCAGCCAATGGCCAACGGCGACATCGTCGCGCAGTTCATGCATGCCGGCGATATCGGCGGCCAAATCGTCCAGCGTCGCTTTGGCGGACGACCGAGCGGCCGGCGTGACCGTCCGGACATCGTCAATTTCCGGAGAGCGCGGCAGCCGACGATGGGGGGCACCATCAACGCCATGACCGCAGCCGACGTCGATTTCTCGCTCCCCGACGGCCGCGCCGGCAGCGCCACGATCTTGAATTCCGGCTATCAGGTCCCCGGACTCGGCGGCGCTTGGAGCGTCGACGATTTCGGCGCCTTCATCGCCCCCAAAGAGCGCATGGGTGAGGCCGCGAAGATCTACGGCCACATCATCGCCAACACCCGCACCAACCCGCAGTGGCTCGCCGCCGAGCTACGTTCGCAAGCAGCCGCCAGCGAGCAGTTCCTCGCCTATCAGCGCGAGAGCTCGGCCATGCAGCAGAAGGTCGTCGAGGAGCGCTGGGCGAGCCAGGACAAGAACAACGCCGCCTGGCGTGATGCGCTCACCAACACGGTGCGCCTCACCGATCCGCAGACTGGGCAGGCCATCGAGCTCCAGAGCTCGGACCGTTACTTCTTCCGCGGCAACAGTGCGGCAAACGACGTCATCGTCAGCACCAACACCGACGACAACCCTGCGCCGCTGGACATGCGCAAGCTGCTCCAGGTCAGTCCCTAGTGACCGTGCGCTAGCGCGACACGGCGTACTGTCTGACCCGCGCCTTCACCGCGAACATGAGCTCGGGGATGCCCTTCTTGTTGGCAGCGTTCACGATCCATCGGGGGATCGATCCGCCCGGTGAGGTGTGCACCCAATAGGTGACCCAGGTGCCGCCCAGCGCCGCCGGCTCGATGACCCATGAGCCATCGATGCGCGTCAGACGGACCGCGTCACTCGCAGCGGGGCCGCGATGATTCGCGGCAGTCCAAGTCTGCTTGTAGGTCGCGTGCTCGGCGTCGACGACGTTCTCGACGCGCACCGTGTAATCGCGGTCATCGACCATGGGCGGGCTGATGCGCTGATAGAGAAACACCGCCCCGTCTTCTTCGCGGTCGACGATGCGCGACTCCAAGAGGTGCGGCATGAACGCGGTGTGCTTTTCGACGTCCGATAAAACGGACCAGACACGCCCTGGTGTCGCATCGACCAGCATCTTGGCTTTGATCTCGCGCAGCCCGGTGGCGTCATTGTCGCGCGACCAGACGGTGAGGTCTGGCTTGTCGATGAGAACCGACCACTCACTTCCGCCCGCAATCACAAGACAGACAAGGGTCTGGAACACCATGCCCTAAGCATACGCGCCGCATTGCGAAGATGCCCTGACGCACAGGTGTCAACGACGCGGATATTGTGCGGCGTCTCCCAGGCGTGACCACGTCGGCCCTCACCCGCCCCGCCCGTTTCAGCTATCGCGGGCGACCTGCAACGCGAGCTCGCGCTGCCAAGAGCGGCACAACCGTGCAAGCTTCGTGAGCTTTCCAGCTTCCGCGAGCTCGATCGCGCGGGCGTTGATGGTGTGGGCCTCGCGGTACCGGCCGAGCGCTGCGACCGATTGGGCCCAGGACACGATCGAATAGACGTCGTCGCGTTGGTTGCTCGCAACCAGCGCATCGAGCTTGGCACGCGCACGCGCCGCAGCGCGCTTGTCGTTCATCCGCGCCCACAGCGCGCGCGGGCTAAACATGCTGCTTCACCGGCGCGTCGTCGCCCCGCCACGGCGCGACCTTGAGCAGCAGCAACATGCCGGGCACTGCCAGCGCGGTGCAGAGGAAGAAGAAGCTCAGCCAGCCGATGCTCTCGATGATCTTGCCGGTGTAGGCGCTCACCACCGACCGCGGCACCGAAGCGAGGCTCGAGAACAACGCGTATTGGGTCGCGGTGTAGGCGGGGTTCGTCGTGCGTGAGATGAAGGCGACGAACGCCGCCGTGCCCAAGCCGACGCCGATGGCTTCGAAGCCGATGACAATCGCCAGGGCCACCAAGCGCTCCGGGCTACTCTCGGCCGGACCGATCCAAGCGAGCCACGCGAAGCCGAGGATCGACACCATCTGGACGACACCAAAGGCCCAGAGCGCGCGGTTGATGCCCAAGCGCACCATCCAGATGCCTCCGAGCAAAGCGCCGGCGACCTGGCCCCAAAGGCCGGCGTTCTTCGCGACGAGGCCAATCTCGGTCTTGATGAACCCCATCTTCAAATAGAAGAGGGTCGCGTTCGCCGTGCACATCGCGTCGCCGAGCTTGTAGAGGAACATGAACGCGAGGACGAGGAGCGCGCCGCGCACCCCGGCGCGACCGATGAACTCACGGAACGGCTCGACCACTGCCTGGCGGATGGTGCGGGGCTGGGTGAGCACCGCGGGCTCGGCGATGAGCAAGGTGGTCACCACCGCCGGCAGCAAGAACGCCGCGACGATGACGAACACCAGCGGCCAGGGAAGCTTGTCCGCCAAGATGAGCGCCAGCGCCCCCGGCACCAGGCCGGCGATACGGTAGGCGTTGACGTACATCGAGTTGCCGATGCCGAGCTCCTCTTCGGGGAGGATCTCGCGACGATAGGCGTCGATGGCGATGTCCTGGGTGGCGGACACGAAGCCGAGGAGCGTGAGCAAACCCGCCGCTAGCCAGATGTTCTCCGCGGCCGAAACCTGGCCGGTGCCGGCGATGATGGCGATGAGAGTCACCTGCGTCGCCAGCATCCAAGTGCGCCTTCGGCCGAAGCCTTGTACGCCATAGCGGTCAATAAGCGGCGCCCAGAGGAATTTCCACACGTAGGGCGTCTGGGTCAGCGTGAACGCCGAGATGGTCTTGATGTTGATGCCGGCGGAGTCGAGCCAAGCCGGCAACATGTTCAACAAGAGATAGAGGGGCAGGCCCGACGAAAACCCGACCGAGATGCAGATGAGCATCCGGCGGTTGGCCAAAGCTTGCCAAACCGAGGGCTTTGCGACGACCGAGGTCACTGTGCAACGCTCATAGCGCTTGAAGCCCAGCCGGGGCAAAGTGTTGGCGCGGCCAAGGCTTCACATCGAGTCCGGCCTATGCCAAACCGATAGGGCTTCAATAAGGGGTAGCGGCCAAGCGGCGGATGGAAACGCGCAAGATACCCTTCGAGATTTGGCGTCAACCAGATGAGACCACGTGCGGACCCACGTGTCTCCACGCCATTTACAATCACTACGGCGACACCATCGATTTGCCGAAGCTCGTGAGCGAGGTCACCCAGCTCTCCGGTGGCGGCACCTACGCCATCCACCTCGCAAACCACGCACTGAAGCGCGGCTATCCCGTGCGCCTCTACTCGTACAACATGCAGGTGTTCGACCCGACCTGGTTCCAGCAAGGCGTCAACATCCAGCAGAAGCTGCAGGCGCGGCGCGAGTTCATGAAGTCGCCAGACCTCAAGGGGGCGGCCGACGCTTACCTGCAGTTCCTCCGCTTGGGCGGTGAGCTCCGCTGGCGCGACCTCACGCCGTCGCTCATCCGCAAATACATCAGCCGCGGCGTGCCCATCCTGACCGGTCTCTCGGCCACCTATCTCTATCAAAGCCCCCGCGAGAGCATCGTCAACCAAGACTACGACGACGTCCGCGGCGAGCCGACGGGCCACTTCGTCGTGCTCACCGGCTACGATGCCGAAGAGCGCAATGTTCTGATCGCCGACCCTTACCCTGTTGCCGAAGGGCACAAATACGCGGTCAACATCGACCGGGTATTGTGCTCGATTCTATTGGGAGTGCTGACCTATGACGCAAACCTCGTCATCATCGGGAGCCGCGAAGCCCACCGAAACGAGTTCAGCGGCGTCACCCAAAGACCAACCGGCATCGTCCGCCGGCGGTGATGAAAGCCGGGCCAAACGCGTGAGCGCTCCCGTGCGCCTCGAGGCGGTCGACACCAAGTCGTCGGCCGAGGTTCCCAACACCATCATCGTGGTCGACAGCCCCAAAGACTTCGCGCTCGGGGTGCCGAACGTCAAAGTCATCTCGGCTCGCAACTACCTCTCCGACGGCTCTCTGCAGGCGCGCCGCCGCCTCAAGGTCTTCAACCTCTGCAAGAGCTACCGCTATCAAAGTGTCGGCTATTACGTATCGCTCCTCGCGGAAGCCCGCGGTCACCGGCCGCTGCCGAGCGTCGCAACCATCCAAGACATGAAGCTGCAGACGCTCATCCGCTTGACCTCGGAAGAGCTCGACGAGCTCATCCAGAAGACGCTCTCGACCATGCCGAGCAACGAGGTCGAGCTGCACATCTACTTCGGCCGCAGCGTTTATTCGATGTACGAGCGCTTGGCGCTCCAGCTCTTCAACCTCTTCCAGGCGCCGTTCTTGCGGGCCGACTTCGTGAAGCGCGACGGCACCTGGGAGCTCCAGGCGATAGGCCCAATAGCCGCCAACGAAATCCCGGCGCACGAGATCCCGCACGTCATCGGCTTCTGCCGTGAGTACTTCGCAGGCCGGCGCCGCGTTTCGGCGAAGGAAAAGCCGGCCCGCTACGAGCTCGCCATTCTCTGGGACGCGAAAGAAAAGACCGCGCCCTCGGACGAGAAGGCCATCAAGCGCATCACCCGCGCCGCCGAGGCCAAAGATCTGAACGTCGAAATCTTGGGCAAAGACGACTACGCTCGCATCGGCGAGTTCGACGCCTTGCTCATCCGCGAGACAACCGCGGTGAATCACCACACCTATCGTTTCGCGCGGCGCGCCGCCGCCGAAGGTCTCGTGGTCATCGACGATCCGCAGTCGATCTTACGCTGCACCAACAAGGTCTATCTCGCCGAGCTCCTGGCCCGGCATCAGATCCCGACCCCCAAAACGCTGGTCGTGCACGACGACAACATCGCGCAGATCCAGAAGACGCTCGGCCTCCCCTGCGTGCTCAAGCAGCCCGACAGCTCGTTTTCCCAGGGCGTGGTGAAGGTCGAAACCAAGGATCGCTTGGTGTCCGTCGTAGAAGACTATCTCGAGAAGAGCGAGCTGGTCATCGCGCAAGAATACATTCCCACGGAGTTCGACTGGCGCGTCGGGGTGCTCGACAAGAAGCCGCTGTTCGTCTGCAAGTACTTCATGGCGCGCCGCCACTGGCAGATCATCAAGAACGAAGACGATGGTGACAAGGACTTCGGACGCGTCGAGTGCGTCGCCATCGAAGAAGCGCCGCACGAGCTCATCCGCGTGGCGGTCGGCGCCGCGAACCTCATCGGCGACGGTCTGTACGGCGTCGACGTGAAACAGCTCGGCGACAACAAGTTCGTAGTCATCGAGATCAACGACAACCCCAACATCGACGCGGGCTACGAGGACTCGGTCTCGAAGGAGAGCCTCTACAGCCGCCTCATCGACGTGTTCGTCCGCCGACTCGAAGCCCGCACCGATCGGAGCGCCCGTCCATGACGTTGTCTTTGTTCCAGGGCTTCGGCGTCGAGCTCGAATACATGGTGGTCTCCGAAGGCAGTCTCGACGTGTCGCCGATCGTCGACGAGCTGTTCCTGCAATACGCCGGCTCCTACGTTTCGGACATCGAGCGCGGTCCGCTATCGTGGTCGAACGAGCTGGTGGCGCACGTCGTCGAGCTGAAGACCACCCTACCCGTCGGCACGCTCGACGGTGTCGCCGCGGCGTTCCAACGTGACATTCAAGAGCTCAACCGGATGCTCGCGGGCTACGACGCCCGCTTGCTGCCATCCGGCATGCATCCGTGGATGGACCCCGCCAAAGAGACCCGGCTGTGGCCGCACGACAACGACGTCATCTATAAGGCCTTCGATCGGATCTTCGGCTGTAGCGGACACGGTTGGTCGAACCTGCAGAGCGCCCACTTGAATCTGCCGTTCGACGGCGACGCCGAGTTCGGAAAGCTCCACGCGGCCATTCGCATGATCCTGCCGCTCATCCCGGCGCTCTCGGCGAGCACGCCCTTCATCGACGGCAAGCGCGGCACCGCGCTCGACCAGCGACTCGCGGTCTATCGCACCAACTCGAAGCGCATTCCGTCGGTATGCGGGCGCGTCATCCCGGAGCCGGTCTACACCCGTGCCACGTACGAGCGTGAGCTACTCGGCCGCATCTATGCCGACATCGCGCCGCTCGATCCCGAAGGCATCCTGCAAGACGAGTTCTTGAACGCGCGTGGTGCCATCGCGCGCTTCGGCCGCGGCAGCATCGAGATCCGCATCATCGACACGCAGGAATGCCCTGCGGCCGATCTCGCCATCATCGCGCTCGTGGTGACGACGCTCGAGGAGCTCGTCGGCGAGCGTTGGCTCGCGGGCCGCGAGCAGGCGAGCTGGGCCACCGACCGTTTGGCCGACCTCTACGACCGGGTCGTGGTCGAGGGCGAACAAACCGTCATCGACGATCCGCAATACCTCGCGGCCTTCGGCCTCGGTGTCGGCAAGGCGACCGCGGCCGAAGTCTGGCATGCGATTCTCGAGCAAGTCGTCGGCGCCCCACGCCTGCAGCAACACTTGCCGTCGTTGTCCGTGCTCACCAAAGGTGGTCCTCTCTCCCGCCGTATCCTGCGCCGCACCGGCCAGAACCCGACGCGCGAGAAGCTCCACGAAGTCTACTCCGAGCTCTCCCAGTGCCTCTCGCAGGGGCGAATGCTGAGTGCCACATGATGGGCCAAGTCGGTCTCGTGCTCTCGTGTGAGCACGCGGGCAATGAAGTCCCCCAGATCTTCTCGAGCAGCTTCCGCGCGAGCAAACAGACCTTGGGCAGCCACCGCGGCTACGACCCCGGCGCCCACGCTTTGGCGCAAGCCTTCGCAACCACCCTCGGCGTCCGCCTCTACGCTCAAAGCGTCTCGCGTCTGCTCGTCGACTGCAATCGCAGCGAAGACAGCCCGACGTTGTTTTCCCCGTTCAGCCCGATGACTCCCGACAGCCGCCAGCGCCTGCTCAGCGAGCACTACCGGCCCTATCGCGATTCGGTGAAGGCCGAGGTCGAGCGCCTCCTCACCATTCATGTGCGTGTCGTCCACCTCTCGGTGCACAGCTTCACCCCCGAGCTGCGTGGCAAAGTCCGCTCCACCGACATCGGCTTGCTCTTCGACCCCACGCACGCCTTCGAGACCGCGGTCTGCGAACGCTGGCGCAACGCCCTCTTGTCCACCAAAACGGACTATGCCGTGCACGACAACGAGCCCTACCGCGGCGACGGCGACGGCCTGACGACCACCTTGCGCAACACCTTCCCACGCGACCGCTACGCCGGCATCGAGCTCGAGGTGAACCAAAAGTATCCGCGACGGCATCCCGTCCGCTGGAGCTCCTTGCAGCTGCTCGTGACCACGACGTTCGCGACCGCGGTCCGCCAGCTCACTTCTTGAGCGTGGCCGCCATGATGACACGCGTGAGCGCCGTGAAGGCCTCGCGTTCGTAGAGTGCGCGCGCCCGATCATTACCAGGGTTGATCTCGAGCGTGAGTCGCGGCCAGCCGCGGGCTTCGGCCGCCTGCCTGGCGAGCGCCAAGGCGCGGGTGCCAATCCCCTGCTGTCGCAAATGGGCGGGCACGAAGAGCTCGTCGACCACGCCGATGAAGCCGCCGTACTCATTGGAGAAGAACGGCACGAGGATCATGTAGCCGACGATTTCGTCGCCGCGGCGCAAGAGGAACGGCGACACGTGGGCGGGCTCGTGCAGCATCCTCTCTGCCTGCGCGGTGGCGCGCTCGAGGGTCATGACCGTGGTGCTCGGATCGTCGACGTAGAGGCGCACCACCATCGCCGCGAAGGTCGGGATGTCGGGGCGCGTGAGCGGGGTCAGCGTGAGATCAGAAGGAGTCACGGGCTTTGCGACGCTCTGTAAACGTCGCAAGGTCGGGTGAGCGCAAGAAGGGGTTTACCGCGCGCTCGATGGCGATGGTCGACGGTAGCGACGGAGTTCCCTTGGCACGCAGAGCCTGCACTTCGACGAGACGCTTGTCGACCGCCGGGTTTGCCGGCTCGGCGGTCGCGGCGAAGGCTAGATTCTTTTCAGTATATTCGTGGCCGCAGTAGACCTTGGTCGCCTCGGGCAGCTCGCCGATGCGGCGCAGCGAATCGAACATTTACTGGGGCGTGCCCTCGAAAAGGCGGCCACAGCCCGCGGAGAACATGGTGTCGCCGGTGAAGACCATGCCACCTCCGTGATAGCAGACCGCTCCCACGGTATGACCCGGCGTCTCCATGACGGTGAAGGTCGTGTCGAGCACCTCGATGGTCATACCGTCGCTCACGCCGCGCGTCGTTCCCGCGATGCGGCGAAGGTCGCTGGTCGAGGCGTAGACGTCGACCTGCGAGCCAGCAAGGCCAATGACACCGGCGACGTGGTCACCATGATGGTGCGTGAGCAGAATCGCTTCGACGTCGAGGCGGTGCGCTTTGATGTACCGCTGAATCGGCTCGAGCTCGCCTGGGTCGACGATCGCACAACGTCCGCCCTTTTCGAGGATCCAGACGTAGTTGTCCGACAACACGGGAATTGGCGTAACCGTGAACATACGCCGCACGGTTATAGCGCACTGATTGCGCGAGCCAAGTGGTGCAATGAGCCCCAGGTTGCAAACTGGGGTCCGGGCTCGCTATGACACCGTGCACCATGCGCTTCGATACTCTCGCGATTCACGCCGGCCAGAAGCCGGATCCTGTCACCGGCGCCATCATGACTCCGGTCTACCAGACCTCGACCTACGTGCAGGACGGCCCCGGCGAGCACAAAGGCTTCGAGTACAGCCGTACGCACAACCTCACGCGCTACGCCTTGGAGGACAACCTGGCGGCGCTCGAGGGTGCGTCGCTCGGAGTTGCCTTTGCCAGTGGTCTCGCAGCGACCACGACCATCATGCACACGCTAAAGGCTGGAGATCACGTAATCTGCGGCGACGACGTCTACGGGGGCACCTTCCGCCTCTTCGACAAAGTCCTGCGCCACATGGGTCTCGACTTCTCCTATGTCGACCTGACCAACGAGAAGGCGTTTGCCGCGGCGATCCGCCCGGAAACCAAAGTGGTTTGGCTGGAGACGCCGACCAACCCCATGCTCAAGGTCATCGATATCGAGACCATCGCGGGCATCGCGCACAAACGCGGCGTGAGGGTCTACGTCGACAACACGTTCTGCTCGCCTGCCCTGCAGCAGCCGCTCAAGCTCGGCGCCGACCTGGTCATGCACTCGACCACGAAATTTCTGAACGGCCATTCGGACGTCGTGGGGGGGTTTGCCTGCACCAGCGACAAAGAGCTCGGCGAGCGGCTGAAGTTCCTGCAAAACGCGATGGGCGGCGTGCCCGGTCCCTGGGACTCGTGGCTCGTGCTGCGCGGCACCAAGACCCTGCACGTGCGCATGAAGGCTCACGATATGAACGGCCGGCGCGTCGCGGCCTATCTCGCGGAGAGCTCGGACATCGAGAAGGTCTACTACCCAGGCCTCCCCTCGCACCCGCAACACGCCATCGCCCAGAAACAAATGAAGGGCTACGGCGGCATGATCTCCTGCGTCGTCAAAGGCGGCTTGCCACGCGCTCGCGCCTTCTTGAAGTCGCTCAAGATCTTCGCCCTTGCCGAGTCACTCGGCGGCGTCGAGTCGCTCATCGAGCATCCTGCCATCATGACGCACGCGTCGGTGCCCCCCGAGACGCGCAAGAAGCTCGGCATCGATGACGGATTCATTCGCCTGTCGGTCGGCATCGAGGACGTCCAGGATCTCCTCGACGACATCTCGCAAGCGCTGGTCGCGAGCGCCCACCTCGCGGGATGAAATCGCTCCTCGGCGTAGCGCTCGTGCTGCTGCTCGCGCGGCCGGCGATGGCGACACACGCCTTCCCGGTGAGCCTGGAAACGCTCGCGCGGAGCGCCGAGCTGGTGATCGACGGTGACGCGGGTCCTGGCCAGAGCTTTCGCATCGACGGACGCATCTTCACGCGCATCGAGGTACGGGTGCGCGGCGTCTGGAAAGGCGACGAGCGCGCGCGGTCGGTGAGTGTCATCGTGCGCGGCGGTGTCGTCGACGGTATCGGCCAGCGCGTCGACGGCGAAGCGGTCCTCGCGAACGGAGATCATACGGTGCTCTTCCTGCGCTACGACGAAGAGCTCGCGGGATTCAGGCCGGTGGCGCTCGAACAGGGTGCGTTCCGCGTCCGCGATCGCGGAGACCTCCGCGCGGCACGCATCGAGGCTGCGGACCTGTCGAGCTTCGAGAGTCGCGTTCGAGGCATCGTTCGTGCTCCGTAGCGCCATCCTCGCCCTGATTGCCGCTAGTTGCCTTGCTGCTCCGACCGCGGCGCGCGCCTTCAGCTGCGCCCGGGTCAACACGCTCGGCGGCGCCGAGGGAGCGTCGCTGGCTTGGTTCTCACGGACCATCCCTTTCACCCTCTTCGCCGCGGGAACCAACGACATTGCCGGCGATGGCGAGCGCGACGTGCTGCGTCAGTCGTTCGCCGTTTGGGCGGACCTCACCCTCGGCGCCAGCGCAGCCGGGTGCGACACCGAGCCTGGCGTCGACCTCGCGTTCGTCGAGACCGCCGTCTCGACCACCGACCGCATCGGTTACGACTTTCTCAATCCCGCCGCGTCCGAGAACCTGCTCATCTTCCGCGATAGCGGATGGAACAGCGCCGAGAACAACGTCATCGCGCTCACCACCACGACCTACGATCCGGTGAGCGGCGAGATCATCGACGCCGACATCGAGTTCAACAGCACGGTGTTCGACTTCACCGTCGACGACGACGAAGTCTCGATGGACCTCGAGAACACCGCGGTCCACGAGATTGGTCACTTCTTGGGCCTCGCGCACACCTCGAGCGCTTTTCCCCGCGCCACCATGGCGGCACGCGCCGTTCCCGGAGAAATAGAGAAGCGCGACCTCGACTGCGACGACGCCACCGCCATTGTCTTCAAGTATCCAGCCGGCGAGACCAACGGCTATTGCAGTCCGCCGACGTCGTCGTGCGGCAACTGCGCCCCGCCCAACATCGCCGACACCGAAGCCATCGTGCAGGTCACGGCACAGTCCGCGAGTGGCGACCTCGGCGGCGGCTGCGTCGCCGTGCTGCCATCGTGGCTCTTGCTCGCGGCAGTCGCGGTCGTCGTCAGGCGACGAAACAGCGCGGATCTTTGGCGCCGCGTTGCACATCGGGGCCGGTGACGTACGGATCTTCCGGCGGCACTGATGGCGGCCGCTGGCCCTGGGCGCTGAAGATGTCGCGGACCGTCGCGTCATCGACGGAGCCGCGCTCGAGCCCGACGCGGAAGCGGTCGAGATCGATGTTCTCCTCGTGACACCAGTTGAGCGAGATGATCAGCCCGTGGGTCTCGAAGTTGGCGTGGCGTTCGAGGCCGAAGCGCTGCTCCATGACATCCATCAGTGCGTGGCGGCGTGCTGCCTGCTCGTCGCGCGAGACAATCGGAATGAGGATGGTGCGGGTTGGCATGGCGTCCCGCCGCTCGCTCGTCTTGAAGCCGATGTTCGGGGTGTAGACGACGTCGCGAAAGCTCGACAACACGTCCATCAGCTCGCGCATCTGGGCTTCGTTCGCGATCTGCAGATGCCAAGCGCGACTCGGCTTCTGGCCCCAGCTCGCAAGCTCGACCGTAGGTTCTACCAGGGACGGGGCCGGGCGACGCAAACCAGCGTTGACGAGGTCGAGCGCACGCTGCGCTCCGGCAAAACCGTCCCGCGGAAGCGCGACTGCCGGCGCCGGCTGGCTGCGCTGCTGGCCGTCAGCGGTCGGGGTCGGGGTCGGGGTCGAGCCAATGGCCTGTACGCGAAACGTCACGAACCTCTCCCAATATCGTGCTGAGAGTATCGGCTCGAACGCTAGGAAAGTTGCTCAGGCGCTCTTGAGGGACCGTGCGACCCCTACGAACTGCTCGCGGTAGCGGTCGAAGTACTCTCCCATCGCGGTGCCGGTCACGATCACCATGCGATTACCGATGCGTCGAACCGCCAAGATCTGCTGCAGGTCACGTCCCGCCTCGAACTGGAAGCGGATGAACGGGATCTGGGGCGCGAGCTCGCCTTCTTCGAGGGTCTCGAAGTTGTCGAAGCTCTCCTGGAGCTGGTGATGGAGGTCGGCGAGATAGTCTTCCGGCTCGGCATGGGACCCATCGACCCAATTGATGACGACGTTACCCGGCGAAAGCATCTGACCCTCGCCGACGTCGATGTGCGGGATCGTGAAGGTCATGGTCGATTCGTCGTGCCAACCGTCGGGGAGCTCGCTCACGAGGCCCATGAATGCTGCGCGCATGGGGACGGCATACCACCGATTGTGACGGACGTCCCGGAGCGGTCAGCGCTGTCACTGCCACTTGGCGCACCCAATTCGCAGTGACGACGATACCCAGGGCACTAGAACGCTGATTATTGGAGATTGTCATGATCTGGGTCCGGAACGATCACATCCCTCAGGTGCCGACCTCGTCTTCGCCGCTGCCGCGCAGCGTCATCGCCCAGCGTACCGACAGCGAGATTGCCAGCTCGACCAAGCGGTCATTGATCGTCATGGGGGCGGAGAGCGTCCGCGCCGGCCTGGTGTTCGGCATGGCGGCTCTTGGCGGCAACATGGCAGCCACCCTCGCTCCCAAGATCCTCGCCGAGGGCGGTACTCCCGAAGGCATCGTTGGCGTCGGCGTAGGTGTCGTCGCTGCGCTCGGCGTCGGCCTCGGGGTCTTTCATGTTCGCAGGGCTATCGCCGAGACGCGCAGTCTGATTGCACGGCTGCCCATGCCTTCGTTCGATGGTGACCTAGCCAGCCGCGGCGCCAAGCTCTTCGTCGCCGGCGCAGTCGCGGCTCCCGCGCTGTTGCTTGCGACGATCGTAGGTGGCGACGCGACCTCCGCACTCATCGCCGCCGGTTTCATGGGGGTGGTTAGCGCCGGCGCAGGCGCCATGGCGACGACCGTGGCCTCGAACCGAGTGCTTCGCGAAGAACGCGACGCGGCGCTGCCCTACCGCGGTAGCTCCAGCGTCATCTAACGCTCCCCCGGCTTACCGACGTGCGTCGTGTCGTCCGGGCTCCATGTCTGGTGATCGAGCACCTCGCGATCCGCCCAGTCCTCGGGGCCTTGGCCGCGTTCTTTGGGCTTACGCTTGGGCAGACGCAGGCCGCCGAGCTTCCCGAGCAGGGGCAACGCCGTCCCGACCATCGCCATCAGCATGCCGCTCGTCGTCGACGCCATGAGGTGCTCGTGGTCGATGAGGATGAGCACACAGCCCGCGAGCGTCGATAGAAACGCGGTGATACGCGTTGGGCCATAGGTATAGAGCAAGTCGAGGACCACGAGCCGGCGGCGAATCAACCACTCGTCCACCGCAATAGCGGACAAGGGAGGCAGGCAGAGCGCGAAGATCCACGTCGGCACCGTGGCGAACGCGGCGATTCCAGCGGCGAGGAATGCGGTCGCGTAAGCGACGTAAGGATAACGCCAGCGAGGTATCGCCGAGCATAGTGCGAGCGACGCGGTGAGCACGCCGAACAGCGGCAAGACCGCGAACGTGAGCGCCAGAGCCACCGCCGCTCCGAGCCACCCGAACATCAAACCGAACGCCCCGGCAGCGTCGCCAATCAATGACGCATCCGAGTGCCCACGCGTCGATTGCGCAGCCGCGGCGAGCCCCACCGCGAGCACCGGCAGCGCCACCGAAGCGCCCACGAGCCAGCGCCACGGCGGGCGATTGTCGGCGTAGCGTTCGCGATAGCGGACCCACTCGGGCACCGCCCAGACGAGCATGAGCGCATCGATGAGCGCGCTGCCGATTTGATCGATGAGCACGTGCGGCGAGAACGGCCGGCTCGCCGCCAGCATCCAGGTACGCGACCACACCAGCACGCCGAACAAGACGACGAAAGTGGCTCCTCCCAAGGCGATGAGCAGGCGCGCCGTCACACGTGAGCGGCGCACTCTGCCGCGCGCTACCCAACCGAGCGCGAGGCCCAGCACCGCGAGGGTGCAGTAGCCCGTGAGCTCGGACGTGGCGGCCCATTCGAATCCAAGCTGCGGCGCCGCCCAGATGCCGGTAGCCTGGACCAGCAAGCCGAACCACTCCGCGAATGGCTGCAGGTGCAGCGCTGTCCACGCAAGGCCCAAGCCCCAGCGCAACAGATGCACGAACATCGCCGCGCGCGGTCCGAATGCCGACCGCGACAGCGGACCGGACCCGACTCCGAAACGCGTGGCGGTGCCGGTGAACAACAAGGCAACCGCGACCGTGACCAACACGACGGCGACACAGCGCGCCGCCACGCTCCAAATGCTTTCACCGAGATAGCGACCAGTGCTGATGTTCACCGCACCGAGCGTGAGTCCAAACCAAAGCACCCTCTCGCGCGCCGCGTTGAGGGTGCGTTGTTGCTCGTACGTCGGCGCGATGTCCGAGGAGATGAGCCCCGGAGCGCCGAACGCATCGGTCCCTCTGGTCAAGGTTCGAGCGCGTCCTTGGGCATATGCTCGAGGTCGAGCTGTGCCAGAGCGTAGCGAATGAGCTGACTCTTGTTCGCCTTGTAGTGCCCGCGCTTCTTGAGCTCGGCGACCATGCGGTCGAGACGCTCGATGTCCTCGTTGTAGAGCGAGATCGAAACGATCTTGTAGTGTGACGGCTTGGGCTGTGCCGGCCGGGTGATCACCGCGTGCGGTCGGCGCGGAGCCTGTCGCTGCGGCGGACCATACATCGCGTCGACCAGGAGCTCCTCACCGGCGAGGGGGTTCTCGATGAGGATGGTCGGTTCCTGCGCTGCTTTCATGTGCCTGCTCATTTCTTACGCCGCCCCCTGCTGCTGCGGATCGGTTTCGATATGCTCTTCGATGCGCGATGCCTCGAGCGAGGCTCCGGTGCGCAGCCACTCGACGACACGCACGTAGTCACGCGCGCCATTCGATTCGGGTGCGAGCTCGAAGATGGTTTTCTTCATGCTCGGCGCCTCGGCGAGTTTGGTGTTCACTCTGACCGGCGGCAAGGTACGTGGACCGAAGGTTTGTTTGAGATACGTGTACGCCTGGACACTTACTTTGTTGCGTACGTCGAAGAACGTCGGCAGCACGCCCGCGATGTTGAGACCACGGCCGGTGTTTTCGCTGACGCGACGGAGTGTACGCAGCAGCTGCTTCACACCGACGAGCGCGAGGTAGTCGCAGCTCACCGGGATGAGGACCTCGCTCGCGTACGTCAGAGCGTTGTGGTTCATCAGCGACAGCGCCGGCGCGCAGTCGAGGACCACGTAGTCGTAGCCGCGAAGCTTGTCCATCGCTTCGGTGAGCCGCCACATGCGGTGCTGCTCGTCGTCGCGCGCCAGCTCGATGTCTGCCGCCGCGAGACCCTCGTCGCTGGTGATGACGTCGAGGTTGTCGCGGACCGGCACGGTGCAATGCGACGGGTCGAGCCCGCGCAGCATCGGATAGAAGACCGAGCGCGGTGACGAGATGCCGAGCGAGATGCCGACGTTGCCCTGCGAATCGAGGTCGATGAGCAGGGTGCGCTCGCCGATCTGCGCGAGCCCCGCGGCGACCGACACCGCGGTGGTGGTCTTGCCAGTGCCACCCTTCTGATTGAGCACCGCGATCACGCGCGGCGGCTTCTCGGGCGGCTGGTCCGCTTGAACGGTCGAAGCAGTGTTGCAGGCCTGGCTGCAGTAGTAGGTGGTCTGCGGGATGCCGTCCGCATCGACGTGGCTCTCCACCTGCCAGGCGTGCGTGGGGTTGAAGTCGCTATTGCAGACGCTGCAGGCATGGCTCTGGGTGAGCGCCTGCATGCGGCATCGCTGCGTGCAGTAGTAGTTCACATAGGAGCCGCGCTGCTCGACTTGCATCTTGAGGCGCGGGACGAACTGCGTACCGCAGGCGGTACACACGACGGCCTGAGTGGTATCCACGATCCCTCCGAAGCTCTGTGAGAAAACACGCAGCTCATGGATGCCCCACGGCCCGACGCGCATCGGGTTCGCGAAGCACTTCCATAAGCTTGTCTCTCACCTTACGGAGGCGGGATCTGGTGTCAATTTTTCTGCACGAAAAATCGACCGAGGCGCGTACGCGGACGTACGCACCAGCGGACTGCGCTCAATAGGCCTGCGCGCGGCACCGCAAGGTTATGCGGTTTCCGCATGACCGAGGAGCGGAAGCAGCAGGCCGCTTGCAACGCCTAGATGTGAACGACCGAGATCTCGTACTTGCCGAGCTCACCCTTGCCGGTCACGTACGCCTGGGTCGCGCCTTCGAGCGCGGCCTGCAGCTCCTGGCCGACCAGCAGCGCCGTCTTGGCGCCCGAAAGGCCACGGCCTTCGATGGTGATCTCTTTGCCGTTGTAGCTCATGCGCAGGGCGTCGCCGAAGCCGCGGGCTTCGCCCGAGACCACGAAACGCGAGCTGAAGTAGCCAGTCTCGACCTTGACGTCCAAGCCGCGGGCGACCTTCGAGATACGCACGTCCGGCACGGAACCGTCGGTGGACGCGGCGATACGTTGCGCGGGTGGAGTTTGACCAACGCGATTCATGGATTGCTCCTGGTTTGAGAAGCGACCGTTATCGTTCGTCAGGCGCCGATGGTGCCTAGAACGTCAGGAGGCGCTCGTCAGCCAGCTCAGATCGCCCGAGCCTTTGCGGATGACCTTGGGCTCGGGACCGGTCAGGTCGATGACGCTCGAAGGCTCACCGTAGAGCATGCCGACGTCGAGGAAGACGTCCACTGTCCGCCCGAACGCACGCATGATCTCGTCGGGGTCGTTGGTGTACGCCGGCGTGCCGTCGTCACCGGTGCGGCCAACCGTGGTGCTGACGATGGGATGCCCCAGCTCGTCGATCAAAGCCTTGCACACCGCGCTCTTGGGAATACGAATGCCGACGCTGCGCGCATTCGACTGCATGAGCTTCGGCACCTCACGCGTCGCCGGCAGGATGAAGGTGTACTCGCCAGGCACGTGATGGCGCAGGATGCGGTAGTTCTTGTTCTCGACCGAGGCATACTGCGCGACCTGCGAGAGATCGCTGCAGATGAACGACAGGGGATGTTTCTGATCGAGGCCCTTGAGTTGGTAGATGCGATCGATCGAGCGCTTGTTGTTGATGTCGCAGCCGAGGCCGTAGGTGGTGTCGGTCGGGTAAATGATGGTCGAGCCCTGCCGCAACAGCTCGACGGCGCGGCTGATGTGGCGCGGCTGGGGGTGCTCGAGGTTCGTCTGCAGGCGGAGGATGCTCACTCGCCTTGCCCTCCGGTGAGCAGCGGCGCCATGGCGGTCGCTTGCGACGGAACCGCTCCGGCACGCTCGGGCCACGTATATTCACGCTCGATTTCGGCGACGTCCCCGTCTCGAGCGCGCACGAGCTGCAGCAAAAGCGCCTTGTAAGCCTCGAATTCGCGACGCTTATCCATCGAAGCTAAGTGCCTCAAAGGCGTGCTCCCAAGCAAGTTGTGAGCGTTGACTGTCCGCCCGAACATGGGCTCAATACGGAACGAATGGCCAAAAAGCGTGACGAGATCGTCCAGTCCGACGAGCACAACGCCCGTGGCATCGAGCTCGCCGACCGCGGCTGGCTCGACGAAGCCGTGAGCGAGTTCAGGAAGGCCATTGCGCTCGACCCAAAGTCGGCGCACGCCCACGACAACCTCGCCACGGTACTCGCAGAGAAGGGCGAGCTCACCGAGGCGCTCTTCGAGTACGTCGAGGCCTTGAAGAGCGACGAAGGCAGCGCCACGGCGCGCCACTACCTCGCGAGCTTCCTCGCCTCGCAAGGCCACGACCTCGCGGTCGCGCTCTACCGCCGCGCCATCGAGCTCGAGCCCGAGTTCCCCGACGCCCACCTGAACCTCGCCATGTCGCTCGCCGATCACGGTCGCCTCGACGAGGCACTGGTCGAGCTCGAAATCGCTCACAAGCAGGCGCCCGAAGACGCGCTCATCCAACACGAGCTCGCTTGCTGCCTCATCGATCTCGAGCGCTATCCCGAGGCGATTGGCCACCTGAAGAAGGTCGTGAAGGCGACGCCCGAGCACGTCGAGGCGCACGTCGACCTCGGTATCGCGTACACGGCGCAAGGCTTCTACGCGGAGGCCGAGAACACCTTCCAGCGCGCCCTCGAGATCGACGGCCACGACTTCGCCACGCACTACCACCTGGCCGCTCTCTACGCGACCTGGGACCGCATCAAGGAAGCGCTCGATCACCTCGAGATGGCTGCCGCCCAAGACCGCGAAAAAGCACGACTTTGGGTGCGGGAAGATCGTCTGTTCGATCCGCTACGCGCCGACGAGCGCTACCTTGCCTTGATGGCTTGAGGCGCGTAGACGGCGCCGATGTCGGCGACCGCGGCGCATACCTCGAGCACGCTTGCGTGGCAGGTGCCGCCGGCGCGCCTGGTGTTGTGGCTCGCGATCCTGACCATCGGCGTCTTCGCGTTCACGCGCCACCGCGTCGGCCACAACGTCGCGTCGCGCTATTGGACGGTGCAGCGCCTCGTCGATCACGGCACCATGCAGCTCCCAGCGCCCTGGTCCATCGATACGGTGCGCATCGACGGTCGCTACTACTCGTCGAAGCCGCCTAGCTACAGCCTCATCCTCGCGGCCGAAGCCTGGCTGATGAAGACGCTGACCGGCATGGCGGTGGCCGACCACGAGCGCTTCTATCTGACCTTTCTCGTGTTCATGAGCCAGGTCGTGCCCTACTGCCTGATGTTGTGGCTGGCCTCGCTTTTCGTGACCGAGCTCTCGGATGACCGGCGTGTGCAAGCGTACGCGATGGCGGCCTTGTCGTTCGGATGTCTCGCGTTCGGTTACGCGGTGACCCTGAACAACCACACGCCGACCGCGATGTTCCTGTTCGTGGCACTGGTGCTGCTCTGGCGTGCTGGGCCGCGAATCGCGCCTGGCACGGCGTTCGTCATCGGACTCTCGTGCGGCCTCGCGTTCACCTTCGAGCTTACCTCGGGTGCGTTCGCGGCAGCGTTCTTGGCATTGCTCGCGTATCGCGACCGCAAGGCGCTCTTGCCCGCGCTCGCTGGCGCGCTGCTACCGGTGATCCCGACGGTCGCGACCTACTACGCGATCAGCGGCAAGCTCCTGCCCTTCTATGCCCAGAAGGATCTGTACG
>CAZAER010000031.1:0-58068 GCA_964484195.1 uncultured Bdellovibrionales bacterium
GTGATCGCGAAAACGTCATCGTCGCCGGCTGGATTGATAGAGCCCGCGATGAGAGCGTCCGCGCTGTAGGGGCCATTGGCGTTGGCGGGAAAGAAGTCGGAGACACCGACCGCGACAGCACCGTCGTCGTTAGGCTCGCTTTCGAGGACGACGTCGACGCAGTGCACCTCACGGTAGGTGCAGGTCGCCGTGCAGCCCAGCGCGCCGAAGTCGAACCCCTGGCTCACGCACGTCGCGCCATTGAGGTCAGCGCCCTCGCACGCTTCGCCAGGCTCGCGCGTGCCATCGCCGCAGGTCGTGCAAGCGCTCGTGTCGAAGCTCGTGCAGTTGCCGAGGCAACCGAGGGTACCACCATCGAAGCCCTGGGTGAGACACGTCGCAGCGCCGAGCGCCGGGCCATCGCATGTTTCGGGGCCGCTGATGACGCTGTCGCCGCAGGTGTAACAACCGCTGAGGTCGTAGGCCGAGCAGTCGCTGGCGCACGCGAGCGTGCCCCCCTGGAAACCTTGGTTCACGCAGTCGCCGCCAGCGAGCGCCGGACCGTCACAGACCTCCGGTCCCTCCTGGATGGCGTCGCCGCAAACGTAGCAGCCACTCGTGTCGTAGGCCGAGCAATCGACCGCACAGACGAGCGTGCCACCGTCGAGCCCTTGCGAAACGCACGTCGCACCCGACAGCTGCGACACGTCGCAGAGCTCGCTGGCCTCGAGGATGTCGTTACCGCACGCGAACATCCTGCAGCCGCTCTCGTCGAAGGATGAACAATCCGACGCGCAGGCGAGCGTGCCGGCATCGAACCCGCGCGTGATGCACGTGGCACCATCGAGGTCTACGCCATCGCAGGGCTCGTCGCCTTGATGCAGGTCGTTGCCACACTCGAAGAGAAAGCAACTGCTGGTGTCGAAGCTCAGGCAGTTCTCGGAGCAAGCAAGGGTGCCGCCGAGGAAACCGCGGCTCGCGCAGGTCGCGCCGGCAAGCTCGGTGTTATCGCAGACCTCGAGCCCTTCGATGAACCCGTTGCCGCAGCTGAAGATATAGCAATTCGATGTGTCGAACGCGCCGCAACCCGCCGCGCAGGCGAGCGTACCGTCGTCGAATCCCTGGGTGACACAGGTGGCGCCCGCGAGCGCCGCCCCGTCGCAGGCTTCGTCACCGTCGACTAGTCCGTTACCGCAGACGACGGAGTCGGAGTCTCCGTCGCCATCACCAGGGCCGGGACCAGGTCCTTTGCTGTCGCCGCAGGCAATGAACGACGTGGCCAGAACGAGCACACCAAGCAGGCGGAACGAGGAAGGTCCCATATCCCGCTTGTGTAACATCAGACGACCCGCGACGCCTCATGTGCGGCTCTGGCACCGACCCGCAAGGTTGTTTGTCCGAACAACCTGCGACTGCACCCCGATATCCCGGGCCTCAGCTCAACGCACCCGGCACGAACCGCGGTGCTCTCGGAAGGCTCGCACATGGCTGGCATCGCTGGCGCCTCTGCTCTTTCACACGAAGTCTTGCTTGCTGACATTTCGAAAAAATCGCTCGTCGCTGATGTCGCCACGAAAGCGGACAAAGCCGGCAACGCAAACAACGCGGTCTCTGGCGGAGAAGTCGTCGCCTTGGCGCATCGCGACGCCACCGTGACCGCGAAAGACATCGCCGCAACCCGCGCTGCCATCAATCTCGTGCTGGGCGCGACGTCGCGTCTGAAAGCAACACGGCCAGACGTCGAAGGGCCCTACTATCGCCAAGGTGCGCCGGTCAGCTCCACCAACGCGATGAACATCGTCGGTGACCAAGTCGGCGAGCCCCTCCGCATCAGCGGATTCGTGCTCGATACGGCGGGCAAGCCGGTCGCTGGCGCGCGCGTCGAGCTATGGCAGGCGAACAACGGCGGACAGAAGTCGGGCATGAGCAATGAAGCCCAGTACGACAACAGCACCGAAGTCGAAAAACCGATCTTCCTGCGTGGTGAGCTTCGTACGCGCGCTGACGGTTCGTTCACCTTCGACACTATTCGAGCCGGGCGTTACAACGCCGGTGACCAAGGTCTGCGCCCCGGTCACTACCATTTCCGTGTTAGCGCACCGGGCTACGCCGCGCTTGGCTACCCACGCCGCGGTGAGGTTGGCCCGCGCACGACCGACGCATTGGTCACGCAGGTGTACCTCCACGACGACTCGTACAACGCCCGCGACATGTTCTGGAACGCCGACAATACGACGATGGCGATGCGTCAGGAGACGGCAGCCGGCACGACGTGGTCAGCAGCCTTCGATTTCGTGCTGATGAAACAGGCTTGAGCGCTTAGCGCGCCGCGAGCCACGACGGCAGGAACGATCGAGGCTCGACGGTCGTGGTGTCGTCGTACTGAACGCCGTGCTTGCGCAGCAGCTCCTGGAAACGGCCGCTCTTCCAGGCGTCGAGTGTCTCGGTCGCACCGCCGATGAGCTCACCGCCAACGAAGACCTGGGGGATGGTGGTCGTGGACTTGCGCGCCTGCATGGCCGCGCGAACCTGTCCGCCAAAGTTGTTCTCCTGATACGCGAGCGCGTCGATGTCGACGGAGCGGTAAGGAACGCCGGTGGCGCGGAAGAGACTGCGCACCGCCCAGCAGAACTCGCACCACTCGAGCGCGAACATCACGACCGGCTGCTTGGCGTCCGCGAGAGCGTTATCGACGAACGCTTGCGCCTCCTTGGACACCATCGGTCCGGCGACCGCCTTGGTTTTGTCGGCCGGCGCCGCGGGAGTCGGCGGCACATCGAAGCGCGCGCTCGGCGTCGAGCGCGAAATCTCGAGCTCCTCCCCTGTCATCTCGGTCGCGACGTCCGCGAACAGCATGGTCGAGAGGTAACGTTCTCCCGTGTCGGGGAACATGCATAGAATCGAGGCACCCTCCGGAGCGCTGCGCGCGACCTCGAGCGCGCCAGCGAGCGTCGCCCCGGCGCTGGTCCCGACGAAGATCCCTTCCTTCTGCGCGAGCTCCCGTGTGAGCCTCAGCGCATCGTGGCCGTTGATCGGCTGGATGCGGTCGAAGAGCTTCATCGCCACCGCCTCGGCCGTGAGCTTCGGTATGAAGTCCGGCCCCCACCCTTGCATGGGATGCGGTCGGCTCATGGGGTGGCTCTCGCTGGACGGCGTCGCAATGCCGCTGCGCAAGACCGGTGAGTTGTCGGCTTCGCAGACGACGATCTGGGTCTTTGGGCTTCTCTCGCGCAGGGCGCGCGCGACGCCCTTCAACGTTCCGCCAGTGCCATACCCCGTCACCCAGTAGTCGAGCGGCGACTCCGCGAAATCAGCGACGATCTCCTGCCCCGTGGTGCGGTAGTGCATCTCGGCGTTGGCTTCGTTTTCGAACTGCCGGCAGGGAAACCAGCCGTGTTTGGCGACGAGCTCGTTGACCTTCGTGAGCATGCCGACGCCGCGCAGATACGCGGGAGTCAACACGACTCTGGCTCCGAGAAAGCGCATCAGCCGGCGACGCTCGACGCTGAAGCTCTCCGACATGACGATGACCAGCGGGTAGCCTTTTTGGGCGCACACCATGGCGAGCCCGATGCCCGTGTTGCCGCTGGTCGCCTCGATCACGGTCTGGCCGGGCTCGAGCTGTCCACTACGCTCCGCCGCTTCGATGACGCCGAGAGCCAGTCGATCTTTGACCGAGCCGAGCGGGTTGAAGGCCTCCACCTTCGCGTAAAGGCGCACGTGTTTCGGCGCCAGCTTGTTGATGCGAACGACCGGCGTCTTGCCGACGGCTTCGAGGATGTTGTCGAGGATCATCGCTCCTCGGCTACGTCAGTCGCGCCCCGCTTGCAAAGGCCTGTTGGGCCCTACGACCGCGCCGTGACGATCGGCACCGCGAAGCCACGCGCAGCGACGGACCGCTCGAGCGTTGCAAGAGCGCCGGCGTCGACCGGACCAAGGAGCTGAATAGCCACCAAAGCGGTGTTCGGAAGCGCGACGGCGTAGGTCCAGTGGTCGTTGTATTCGGTACCGCGGGCTTCCTTGAGACGCGAAGCGTCGAGGCGCGCCGGGTCGTAGAGAAGCGCGACGTTGCCGAAGCCACCGTTGGCAAGCTCTCGGACCTCGCGTGTCGTCAGTAGCGGACCTCGGCCGACGATGCGGACGGCATCGGCACATCCCAACGTCGGCGTGTCGTGGGGGTTCGCGAGATCGAAGATGGCGTCGTAATTGGCGCTGCGTAGAATCTCCGGAACGTGCTCGGCGTGCGTCCCGTGCGCGAGCAGCACCTTGGCGCCATAGCGGTGTGTCCGCTCGAGCTCCTTGGTCATCCGGCGGTTGGTCGCGTTGGCCGCCGCGATCTGTTCGGCGGACGGATTCTCGAGGGCCCGAAGCTCGGCCTCGGCCGCCCGATCGCTTTGCGCGAAGAACCGTTCCAGCGCTGGCGGAAGCGTAAGAGTCAGACCGGCGCCCCACGCCTCGCGCGCCTTCTTGACCTCGGAGAGCACCCAACGCGCGTTGGCTAAACGGGTGGCCTGCTCGCTCGTCGACCGCGCCTGACGCGCCAGGAGAGTTTTGGAGACGGTGCGCACGGCCAGAGTATCTACGTGCGCGCCCGCGCCGTTGCGTGCTTGTGTGCAACACGGAAACGCGGAGCCTCCTCCGACGAGGAAGCTCACAGCGTCAGCCTATCCCTTAGCTCAGAGCTTGCTTGCGTAAGCGAGCACCGCCCAGAGCGCCTTGCCGGTGGCCGCCGGGGTGCGATCGACTTCGACGCCGGTGACGACCGCGTTCGCGTTGCTCTTCGGAGCGCGATTCGGGCGCGAGAAGTCGACGATCGCTGCACCGTCGGCGTCCTTGAGCTTCTGGACGGCCGAGCGCAGGCCCTTCTTGACCTCGGCTGCGGTCGGCGGCGACTCGAGCGTACCGTTGTCACCGCGGCCCGTCTTGCCGTTGGCGGCGATGATGACGGCGCTGCAGCCATCTTTGGGGACGCCGGCCGCCTTGCATGCATCGGCGATGGCGATCACGAGCGCTTGATAGCCCTCCTCGGGGTTGAAACGGGCGAAAGCGGCATCGACGACGCCCTCGAGGCTCTCGAGCGCAGTATCGAGCTGATCGAAGCTCGCACGCAGGCGCAGCTGCTTCGCGGTCACCTTGTCCTCGGCCACGGTGTCGAGCCAGCGGTACATCGCAACGGCCACCGGGTTCTTGGTGCTCGCGGCCTCGCGCCCATCGATGTAGTTGTCGTTGATGCGGCCCTTGGCGCGCTCGTTCTTGAGCGAGCTCTCGCCCTTCTTGATGCGCTCCTGAACTTCACGCAGCGAGGGATTTGCGCCCTTTTGCGCCTTCGCCTGCACATACGCTTCACGGAAGGCGGTCGCGCCTTTCGCACCGAAACGCTTGTCGGCCCGCATATGGGCCACGATCTTGGTCAACATCGCCGGCGCGATGACGCTGTCGGGCTTCATCTCGCTGAGGGTCTGACCGCCTGCGGTCAGAACAGCCTCCCCCGGGCGGACCAAACGACCGCCGGAGAGGGGATAACGAAGCTTGATGGAGCGGAAGAGCTCGGTCTTGCGAAACGCCATGACGATACACCTTGGGCTGGGCGGGGTGGTGAGTAGGCAGCCATCATCGGCACCGCGCAGCCGCTGGTGTGTGACACGCGGCGACCGAGGAGTGACACTCAGGCTACGCCCGGTGCGTCATGGCTGGTCGCAGATGACGTCGCCGCCCGTAAACTTGATGGTGAGCTTGTGGTCGTAGGTGACGTCGTAGGCGCCTTCGCGCTGCGTGGTGCGCACCGTCGCCGTTTGCTTTCCCTCTCGGGTTTCGACCGCGTAGGCGACGCCCCGGCCACACTCGCGCTCCGCCAGCTCCGCGACTTCCGCCATGTTCTTCTCGAGGAAACTGACGCGCTTGCCCGGCTTGCGTGCGAAGTCGGCCACCGGGAAGCTCTTGTCGGCAGCCAAGGCGAAGGCGCTGTTGGCAGTGGTGCATGGCGACGGAAAGTCCGACCACTTGTGGATCTTGCTCTCCTCGACCTCGTATTTGAAGTTGAGATTCTTGTGCTGCAGCTCGTCTTTCTGGGGGAGCCACGCATCGAGCTCGGCTTGTCCCAGCTTGGGATCGGTCGACAGGCGCTGGAGCTTTGCGAAGTAGCCCGACGCGTCCATGCCGAGCTGACCGCGGGTGTTCAGCACACGGAAGGTGATGTCGTAGTCGCTCGGTGACTGCGCCAAGCGCAGCTCGCTGTCGGTCACCTTGGCACCGGTTTCATCGAGCACGCCGTTCATCTTCGAGATGAAACGGATCATCACGATGTAGAGCTTGCCGGGCTCGAGCTCGGCGTCGAACCCGTGACAGAAGCCGTCGTTCGACCAGGCGCTGCCCTCGGGATGATACGCGTAGAAGCGATGCTGGCCGGGCGGAAGCTGCGCCTCGAAGTAGGAGCCGCGATCGGTCTTGCCGATGAATTCTTTGCCGTCGAGGAAGCGCCAGCGCATGTACGCGCCCTGCTGCACGAAGATGACGGTGGCTTGCTCGGCGGCAACACTCGGCGCGGCGTACGCGACAGGAGTGGACTTCAGGGAATCCGCGCAAGCAGTCACGGCGAGCAAGGTGAGCACGAGGAGGCGCATGGGCGCACCTTAGCAAGACCTTGACCTAGATCCAGGTTCGAAATACTCGCGGCGCTCCCCGTCATGGTCGCACGAGCTCTATTCGCGCTGCTCCTCCTCTGCACGCGCGCGGCATTCGCGACGAGCGAAGACACGGAGACGGCGCCCGCTTCGCTCGAAGCGGCCTTCGGCGACGGCGTCACCATTCGCAGCGGCGACGACCTCTTTCGCGTCAATCTGCGCGCGCGCATCCAGGCGCAGGTGAACAGCTCGTTCCCCGCACCAGGTGGGCCCGACAGCTTTCGCGCGGACCAGGCGCTCATCCGCCGTGCGCGGCTGGCGATTCGCGCCACCTTCCTCCACGACTGGGAGCTCTATCTGCAGCTCGGGACGTCGACGCTCGACGTCGATCCCGAAGCGCCGACCATCTTGCGCGACGCGGCGCTGTCGTGGCGCGGCCTTCGTGACCTCTCGGTGCGTTTTGGCCAGATGAAGATTCCATTCGACCGCCAGCGGCTCACCTCGTCGAGCGCGCTGCAGATGGTCGACCGATCGTTGGTCGTCGCCGAGCTCAACGTCGACCGCGACGTCGGCATCCAGCTCTTCTCCGACGACTTAGCGGGCCTCGGCGAAAAGCTCTACTATGCCGTGGGCGTCTTCGGCGGCGACGGCCGCAACCGCGCTGGAACGCGCCCGGGGCTCATGTACGTCGCCAAGGTGGCGTATCGACCGTTCGGCAAGCTCGAAGACGCTGAAGCGGACTTCGCGCGCGAGTCATCGCCAAAGCTTGCGCTTTCGCTCGCCGGTGCGCGCAACATCAACACCTCGCGCGAGCGCAGCACCATCGGTCCGGTCTACGAGATCGCGACCTTCGACTACTGGCACGGCGTCGCCGAGGCGCAGCTGCGATGGCATGGCTTGTCCGTCTTGACGGAAGCCCTGGTGCGCAAGGCCGACCGCGCGAGCATCACCGAGGAATCGACCGGGCTGACCGAAGACTCGCGCTCGGTCTGGGGATACTTCGCGCAGTCCGGATTTCTATTCGCGGAGCATTGGGAAGCCGTTGTCCGCTTTGGCGAGCTCTATCCGGTCAAGGATCTGCCGGGCCCCCGCCATACGCGCGAGATGGGCCTCGGGCTCAACTGGTATTTCATGCACAACGACCTCAAGGTCCAAGCCGACTACCACTACATCTCGTTTCCCGATGGCCCTCCCGGGAAGCACCTGGCGCGGCTCCAAGCCCAGATGTACTTCTGAGCGCCTCGGCGTCTGAATCGATGTTATCCTCGCGCGCATGCGAACCTCCCCACGAAAGCGCCCCCAAGTCATTGCCGCATGGCTCCTGCTGACGAGCACCGCAATGGCGTGCAGTGGCGATGACGGCGAAACGGTGGAGCTGACCTGCGCATTCGTGACCGCGGAGGACAACTGCTTTCGGACGCTTGCAACCCGCATGATCGATTGCATGGACGTCGCGGCCGGCGCGCGCCTGGTGACGGGTGACTTCGACGCTGCCGCGACCGTGTGCACCGACGCATCGGATCCCGAGCGCACCGCGACCTTCAATCCGCCGCGCCCCACCGACAGCCTCGTCGGCAATTGGTACACCGGGTCTTTCACCCTGCGAAACGGTGCCAGCGAGTGCGGCACGTTCGGCTACCAGTTCGAGGGACATAGCGCGATCGTCATCACCGTGAACGGAGAGACGGCTGTATTCTCGAGTGCGCCGTACTACGAATACGTCTGCCCGGACGGCAACCGCTACACGACCGAAGGCGGTGGCAACGTCGGCGCCTGCACCAGTCAGCTGCCGGGAACGAACGGCGCGGTGAATTTCCAAACCAACGGCCGGCTCGGCCTCTCGAACCCAGATCAGCCAATGATCGACTGTAGCCTGCTCGACCCCTAGTCATGTCCGCACTCTTCGACGGCAAGACGTTCCGCTGCCCTTGGCCGGTCGAAGACCGTGGCCTCAAAGACGTGTGGCGCTGGCAACGCACGAAACAACCGGCGACATGGCCGGCGCACGTGCCGCTCAAGAAGGCGACCAAGCCCGAGCGGGCGACCGATGCGCCGCGGATCACCCTGGTCAATCACGCGACGCTGCTGGTGCAGATCGAAGGGATGAACTTCCTCACCGACCCAGTGTGGAGCAAACGCGTCAGCCCAGTGAGCTTCGCCGGCCCCAAGCGCGTGATCGACCCAGGCATCGCTTTAGCGGACTTGCCGCCCATCGACGCGGTGCTGCTCAGCCACGACCACTACGATCACTGCGACCTCGACACGTTGAAACGACTCGAAGCGACGCACGCTGCGGTGATCATCACCGGACTCAAGATGGGCAAGATCCTCGCCGACGCCGGGATGCAGAGGGTCGTCGAGCGCGAATGGTGGCAATCGACGACGGTGGGAGACATCGTCGTGACCTTCGCGCCGGCGCAGCACTGGTCGAGTCGCTCACCAGGCTCACGCAACACGCGTCTCTGGGGCAGCTTCATTCTCTCGACGCGCACGCACACGGTGTACTTCGCAGCGGACACTGGTTTCGGCCCGCATTTCGAGATGATCCGGCAGCGCTTCGGTCCGATGGACCTCGCCATGATCCCGATCGGCGCCTACGCTCCGCGATGGTTCATGAAGCCGCAGCACATGGACCCGCAAGAAGCGCTCGAAGCTCATCGGATCCTCGCGGCCAAACAAAGCATCGGCATTCATTGGGGCACATTCCAACTCACGGACGAAGCCCGCGAGGAGCCGGCCCAAGTGTTACTCGGGTTGGGCGACCCGAGCTTCGTTCCCGGCGAGAACGGCGACGTCCTCGAGCTAGCGCGGTGACGACGTGAAGAGCGCCTCGAGCGCTGTCAGATCGAACGGCTTGGCGAGAACCATGGGAATGCTGTGGCGCGCCGCGAGCACACGGAGCTCGTCGCGGTCCATCGCGCCACTCGCAAGCACGAAGGTCGCTCCCGGTTGCAGCTCGCGGAGCACCGTCGAGAGATCGATGCCGTTGGCGTCAGGCAAAATGTAGTCGAGCACGATGAGGTCGTAGACGTCCGTCATGGCGCGCTCGCGGGCGGACATCGAAGACGCCTCGCAGTCGAGAGCAATCGACCACCGCTTCGCTACTCGCTGCACTGCGGCGAGGAGGTTCACGTCGTCGTCGACGAACAGGACGCGGGGCGGCGGTGCTGCGAGTCGCTCACGC
Source organism: uncultured Bdellovibrionales bacterium (assembly GCA_964484195.1). Classification (GTDB taxonomy): domain Bacteria; phylum Myxococcota; class XYA12-FULL-58-9; order XYA12-FULL-58-9; family JALHOP01; genus JALHOP01. Next base: position 9,784 of record CAZAER010000031.1, read on the forward strand.
GCGGCGGCCGCCACCTCGTCGGCGGCGAAGGTGAACGTGCTGTCGAACGAGCCAGACAGGGCGAGACACTTGCCTTCCACGCGACCGCTAAAGCCGACAAGCTCCGCGAGCCTCTCGCCGATCTGGGCACGCAAGCAATCACGGATCGGGCCTGCGTCGAGCCCGTCGAGGAGCGCCAGGGTCTCGCCGAGCCGTTGCCCACGTGCGACCGCGCCCTTCAAGACTTCGCGGATGCGGGTGGCTCGCTCGGGGTGCCGGTCCGCCAGCATGTCTCCGAGCGTGCGTGTCGGACGGCTGCTGAGCGTGACGTAACACACGCGGTCCGCCACGACGATGACGTCGCCGATATGTGTCCCGGCAACTGCGAGGCGCCAGACGCCGCTCACGCCGCGCCCCGTGATGGTGGCGAGCAATTGTTCGAGGCGACGCCTCGGTTCGAGGTCGTCCATCAAGAGCTGGAGAGGAATCTCGGGCTTTGAATCCACGTGCGTCGTTTCCCAGAGGTGTCCGACAAAGCGTAGCACCAAGATCTCACCGCCGCTCGCGCTTGCGTCCGCCGCCACGATTGGGCGACCGTGCGCGCGGAGGTTTCCGGTGATGAAAGCTAGAGTACTCGGCGCACTCCTCTTGGGATCTGTTGTGTGCACGGCAACCGCCCATGCTGGTTCGGATTGGTGCAGTGGCGCCGGTGGTGAGCGGGTCGACTACTCGACGGACCGCGCGCTGAAGGGCGATGACCCGGTGTGGGCGATCCACGACCTCGTGGGTGCCCTCTGCTTTCCCGACGGCGATGCGAAGAGCCAGGCGAGCGCTCTCGAGGCGCGCCGTGCGGAGTGGTCGCGCAAGCTCCAAATGAACGACGCTGACTGGAACGATGCAGCCGCGTGGGCCGCCGCGGACCAGCACGCGCGCTACCCCTCGTCGACCCTCACCCCGGAGAACCCCAAGAAGGCCTGGTCCGAAATGGACCCCGTCGACCAGTACATGTTGCTCAACTACGAAATCGCCCAGAACTTCGATGCCAACTACATCGCCGACGCGCTGGGCCCGAAGCTCTCCGAAGCGGGTCGCCTCGCCTACATCCTCGAGACCTGCATGAGCAGCAGGGCCAAAGAAGTGCAGTGGGCCATGTGTCAGCCCGACCTCGACGCCTTCGACGTGAAGAAGCTCGTCGCCGAGCTGCAAGCCGACAAAGACCACAAGGGCTACGAGCGCTTCCTCATCCGTTTGGCAGCGTTCCAGCTGCTCCCTGAGCAGCGCAAAGAACGCGACCCGGAGATCAAGGCGGCACAGAAGAAAGACCCGGCGTACGCCAAGATGTTCGAGCTCTCACAAACGTCGCGCAAGCAGTGGGACGCTCTCTGGAAGAGTGACGCGTCGCTGCTCGACCTCGCGCTCGCCATGGACGACGCCCGCGTCACCAACTCACGCAAGGCGCTTGCGGGGTGCGATGACAAGACGTGGGCCGCTTGGAAGAGCGCGGTCGGCGCCATCCCTGCCAAGAAATTCGAGACGGTGGAGAACGACGAAGCGCAGATCTATCTCGCGGGGAATCTCCTCGCGGTCGTCGCCAACGACCCGCGAGGCTATCTCGCCGCGACGGCGTTCTATAGCTGCGGCGCCGCGACCGACAAACCCGACCCGCTCGTCCGCAAGCTGGGCTCGACGATGCTCCGCTGGCCGGGGCATCGCGGTCCGCGCAGCAGCGCGCACACCGCAGTGCTGACCGCCGGGCTCGAGCTCGACGACCGCAGCGCCCGCATCGAGTACCCAGACACCAACCGCGGTTGGTTCGATCAAAACGGCAGCTCGAGCGGCGGCGGGTTCGGTGCGGTGGCGTCGGTCAAAGCACAGGGTGACAAGACTCGCATCGAGTTCGCGCCCAAGCTCGAGAAGCAGTACCAGTGCCTCCAGTCCAAGCGCACCAACCGCATCGTCCAAATCCGCTCGGACGGATCGCTCGTCTACGAGCTAGACTGTCTCAAGTGGGGCACGGTCACCCTCGACCGACGGGCGCCACCGCAAACCGTCAAGTCGCGCTACACCCAAGGCCTGCGGCCAGGCATGACCGCGTTCATCATCGAGGACGCGGTCATCGGCGCATGGGGCAAAGGCGACAAAGGTCCGTCGATGATTGGCGGCGCTGCGGTGAAGTAATCCTTTCGACGCGCCGCCTGACTCGACTTGATGCGACGCCTTTGCTAGGCGCCGCGTCGACATGGCGCGCGTCTTCGATTGCAATTCGGCTCGCGGCGTAGCGAACGTCGCCTTCCTGGTGGGCGCGCTTGCTCTCGGCCTCGTCGCCCCAGCACGTGCGCAGGGCGTCTACTTCACCAACGAGAGCGTGCTGAAGGCGTTCTTTCCGGCGTCGACGCAGGTCACCTACGTGACCATCGAGACCGCGAAGCACCGCGACGAGCTCAATCGTGCCCTGGGCTACGTTCCGCCGAAGAAGACCTATGCCGTTTTCGTCGCCCGCACCGGCGAGGTCATCGATGGCTATGCAGTGATCGACGAGCAGCTGGGGCAGCACCTGCCGATTACCTTGGCCACGCAGGTCGGCGTCGACGGTCGTATCCGCCGCACCGAGATCATGGTCTATCGCGAGCGTTATGGCGGCGAGGTCTCGGCCGTCCGCTTTCGCGATCAGTTCGTCGGTAAGACTGTAGATGACGACATTCGCTCTGGTGACGACATCGTCGCGATCAGCGGTGCAACGATCTCGTCCAACGCGGTCTCGCTTGCCGTGAAGCGTGCTACCGCTCTCGTCGGCATCGCTATCCGCGGCGGCGCCACGAAAGCTACGCCCGCAGGTGGAGGTTGACGTGAGACCATTCGCCCGCCCCATGAGCATCGAGCGCTTGTCACCAGAAGCGCGCATCCTCTATAGCGGATTTTGCGCCTTCGTTGCCGTCGGCGTCGCGACTTCCATGTGGCTCTATCTCGACGACGGCCTGGGAGCACTGCCGAGCAGCGCGGCGCGCTACTACTTGGGCGATCCCAGCGCCATGGTCTTCGAGAAGTCGCCGCGGCAAGTCATGGAAACGTTCCACTTCCACGTGTTCGTGGTGCCCATCGTCTTGCTCGTCGTCGGGCACATCTTCCTCATGTGCGACCTGCGGCTACGCACCAAAGCCTGGGCGCTCGCCATCGCAACGGTCTCCACCCTGCTCCATTTGCTGGCACCGGTGCTCGTCCGGTTCGTGACCCCCGAGGCGGCAGTCCTGGTGTTCCCTTCGGCGCTCGCGATGTCCGCGCTTTGGCTCGTCCTCACCGTCTATCCGCTCTTCGCCATGTGGCGCGGCCGGCCCCCCGCCGACGGATAGCCTTGACGCCCAACTGCTCGACACAGTAACAGCTCCACTTGAGAATGATTCTCAAAGTTATTCGCATGATCGTTCTGGGGTCGCTCGCGGCCTGCGGCGCCCCAGAGGACGGTGCCGGCAGCCGTCTGGCCGACCTCGAGGTGCGCCATGACGACCCCACGGACCTCCCCATGGCCGGCCTGAGCCAGGAGCAACTGACCCGTTTCCGTAGCGGCGACGCCGAATTCGACGCGTCGGCGCGCGACACCCAGGGACTCGGCCCATTGTTCGTGCGTGCGCGATGCAGCGCCTGTCACGAAGGCGACAGCAAGGGCCCGGGGTCCGTGCAGAAGTTCGTGCTGGTCACGGCGGACGGCATCACCCCACAGGCCGATCAATCCGCCCTCGCCTATGGGCACACGGCCCGCACCCAGCTCGCGGCCGGAGCCACCATCGGCATCACGCCGCCCAATGCGGCGGACGTGAAGGTGACGACGCGGATTGGCCTCGCGGTCTTCGCCCGTGGCTTCATCGAGGCAATCGACGGTCCGGCGATCGAAGCAGGCGCACAAAGCCAGGCGACGCGCGACGACGGGATCAGCGGGCGAGTGAGCTACGTCGCCTGGCGTTCTTCCGCCAACCCGCTATCGCTGACGCACGACTTCGCCCCGGGTGACGAGGGCCTCATCGGCCGCTTCGGCAACAAGGCGCGCTCGCCGAGCATCGATGACTTCGTCGCCGATGCCTACCAGGGCGACATGGGACTCACCTCGCCGCTACGCCCGTCCGAGCTCCCCAATCCGAACGGGCTCGCGGACGACGGAAAGCCGGGCATCGACGTAACCCTCGAGCAGGTCGAGCTCGTCGCCGACTATGTCCGTCTTCTCGACATCCCCATGCGCCAGGACACGCGCGACGCCGGGGCGGAGCTATTCGCCACCGTCCGCTGTAGCGTATGCCACACGCCAGCGCTGCAGACGCGAGCAGATTATCCGATTGCGCAGCTCGCCGGCATCGAAGCACCGGTCTACTCGGACCTCCTACTGCACGACATGGGCGACGCGCTCGCCGACGGCATCGCGGAAGAGAGCGCCAGCGGCCGAGAGTGGCGCACCGCGCCGCTCATCGGTCTGCGCCACCTGCGTGGCCTCATGCACGACGGCCGCGCCGAGACGGTTGCCGACGCCATCGTGGCTCATCGCGGCAATGGCTCCGAAGCCAACGACTGCATCGACCGCTATGAAAGACTAACCACCGCCGAGCGCGACGAGCTCGTCGCCTTCGTGCAAGGACTCTGAGCTACTCATGAAGAAATGCTCTCTGGCTCTCTTGATTTCTCTGACCGCGGCTTGTGGCGACGACCCAAGCGACATCACCGCACACGACGCCGCGACGCTGGAGGTGAAAGACTACGTCACCCGCGAGCTCGCGGCCCTGCGCAACGCCGCCGAAGCGTTGCAATCGAGCACGCCCGCGAGCACCTGGAGCCCCGCGACGCATGCGGCCGCGGTCGATGACATGCGCGCCGCTTGGAAGGACGCCCGCATCGCATACGAGCACGTCGAGGGGGCCATCGCCGTCTTGTTCGAAGACCTCGACTACTCGACCGACGCGCGTTACGAAATGTTCCTCGAGGAAGGCACCGACACCGACCTCTTCGACGATCAGATCGTCATCGGCATGCACGGCATCGAGCGCATCTTGTGGGCCGACGCGCATCCGCAATGGGTGACCGACTTCGAATCGACCCTCACGGGTTATCGTCCCGCAACCTACCCGGGTAGCGACCTCGACGCCCAGGCGTTCAGAGCGCAGCTCGCCCAGCAGCTCGTCGATGACTTCGACACCGTGCACTCTGCCTTCGCACCGCTCGCTCTCGATGCGGCGGACGCTTACCGCGGTGTCCTCGGATCGATGGCCGAGCAATTCGAGAAGGTGAACCTCGCCGCGACCGGTGAAGACGAATCACGCTACGCGCAGCACACGTTGGCGGACATGCGCGCGAACCTCGAGGGTGGACGCGAGATCTATGCGGCGTTTCGCGACTGGCTGCGCGGCGAGCCTGGCGGTACCGAGGTCGACACGGCCATCGTCGCGCGCTTCGACGCCGTTCGCGCGTATTACGATGACCTCGCGGGTGAATCGTTGCCGCAGGTTCCCGCGGCTTGGAATCCCGACGCACCCGACGAGAGCACTGCCTATGGTCGCCTCTTCGTCTTTCTCTTGGCCGAGAGCGACACGGAGAACCCGAGCTCGCTGGTCGCGCTCATGCGGGATGGCGCCAGCATCCTCGGCATCACGGTTCTCGATTGATGCGCCTGCAGCTCATCCTCGCGCTCGTCGTGCTGGCGAGCGCTAGCTGTCTCGACAACGAGCAGGCCCTCGATGGGGCAAGCCGAGCGCGGACTTTCATCGCGCTGGACCGCGACTTCTACGGCTTTCAAGACTGGCAATCATTCGATCTCGGGGACACCGTCATCGACAGCCTGCCTATCGGACGACGGCGCCTTTTCGTGAGCGAGATGCCTCCACCCGGGGCCATCGAGTTTCCGATCGGCACCAAGCTCGTGAAGGTTTTCGAAGACGAGCGCCCCTCTACCGAGTGGGAGATTTACGCCATGGTGAAACGTGGCGGCGGCTTCAACGGCAAGGGCGCGCTCGGCTGGGAGTGGTTCGAGCTGCAGACCGATGAGAGCGGCGTGCCGGTGACCGAATGGAGAGGCACCGAGCCTCCGTCCGGCCGCACCTACCGTTGCGTCTCGGTGACCAGCAACTCGCCGGATTGCAACGCTTGCCACCTCGCCTCGCAGAGCAACGACTACGTCAACAGCCAACCCCTTCAATTCGAGTGAAGCCGTGGTGAAGCGTTTCGCCTTGCTGCTCGTCGCCTCGATGCCCACGGCGGCGCGCGCCGAGCCTACGATCGAGCTCCCGCCCGCCATGGCGGAGAGCGAGGAGGCGCCGCCATCTCAGAAACCGCTATTGCGGTTCGGTGTCGACAACCCCACGGACGAGCTCTTGCTCCGCGGGTTGCAGCCGGCACGTCTCGCGACGGACGGCACGGTCATCGGCGGCTACTCACAGATGCGCTTGACCTACACGGCGGAGGGCGAACGTTCCCCGTTCACCGGGCAAGCGAACATCGATCGTCTCGTCCTCTTCGTGGCGCACACCTTCAACGAGCGTTTTCAAACGTACATCGAATTCGAGTGGGAGAACGCCATCGCGTGTAGCACCTGCCAGGGCTCGGTCGAGATCGAGCAGGCGTTCCTCGATTGGCATTTGGCCGGCCGTGCAATCACGCTGCGTAGTGGTCTCATTCTCGTGCCCTTCGGCATCATCAACCAGTGGCACGAGCCTCCCGTCTTCCACGGCGTGTCGCGTCCCATGGTCGACCAACTCATCATCCCGACCACGTGGCGCGAGCTTGGCCTGGGGATCACTGGCTCATTCTCCTTCTTCAACTACGAGCTCTATGCGCTCACCGCGCCCGATGCACTGGCGATGGACCAGCTCGGCCTGCGTTCGGCGCAGACACAAGGCTCACTCGCCCCCGCGAACGCCTGGATGGTGGCGGGCCGCCTCGAGGCCGAGCCTCTGCTCGGCCTGATCACCGGCATCTCGGGCTTGGGTTCCGACATGGGCGGCGGCTCGCGCTTCTACGAGCCGGATCGATCCCACATCGACCTCGCCCTGCCGCTCTACGCCATCGACATCGACGCGCGCTGGCGACGCTTCGGGCTCGAAGCGCGTGCTCTCGCGAGCGTGTTCTTTTTCCCCCATGCCAATCAGCTGCTCGGCAGCTACGACGAAAACGGGACGCGGCAGTTCCCGAACCCGCAGGCAAGTGGTGTCGTCCCGACCCGGTGGTGGGGAGCCTACGTCGAGGTGGCCTACGACCTCCTCCGGCTCGTCACCACCACCGAGCAACAATTGATGCCATTCGTGAGACTCGAGGCATACGACAACCAAGCCGGTGTCCCGGCTGGGTATGACCGAGACCCGAGCTTGAAAGTATTCGAGACCACCTTCGGCGTGTCGTACCGGCCAATCCGCCAAGTCGTGTTCAAAAGCGATCTCCAGCTGCGTGACCGCAATCGCGGAGATGATCTGCTATTGCTCAACTTCGGCCTAGGCACGATGTTCTGAGGCATCGGCCCGGGGTCGAGACCTGCGGCGGGAGGCACGATGCGCGAGCACGCGGTAGTGATTGTCGGTGGTGGTCCAACGGGCCTCATGCTCGCGGCCGAGCTGGCGCTCGCCCACGTCGACGTAGCCATCATCGAGCGCCGAGAGAACCAGGAGATCGAGAGTGCCCGCGGTGGCGGCCTGCACGCGCGCACCATCGAGGTCCTCGACCAGCGAGGAGTCGCAGACCGCTTTCTGTCCCAGGGGCAGAAGGTCCAGACCGCTTCGTTCGCGCGCAACGTCCTCGACATCAGTGACTTTCCAGTGCGCCACAACTACGGGCTCGCGCTCTGGCAGCAGCACATCGAACGCACCCTCGCCGAGTGGGTGGCGGAGCTGCGGGTACGTCACTATCGCGGACGCGAGATGACGACGTTCACCCAGAATGCCACCGGCGTCACGGTGACGCTCTCGGACGGCGAGGCACTGCGGGCGCGTTATGTCGTGGGCTGCGACGGCGGACGAAGCCTGGTCCGCAAGCTCGCCGGCATCGACTTTGCCGGCTGGGACGCGTCGGTGAGCTATCTGATCGCAGAGGTCGAGCTGACGGAGAAGCCGTCACCCATCATGCGGCGCGGTGAACATGGCATCCATGGCCTAGGACCACTCGAACAGCGGTTTCGCTTGGTCTTGAGCGACGCCCCTGTCCGTCATAGCGACAACCCGACCTTGGACGACGTTCGACGGGCGCTCGTCGCAGTCTTCGGTAACGATTTCGGCGTCCATAGCCCGAGCTGGATCTCGAAGTTCACCGACATGGCACGGCAAGCGACGCGCTATCGCGAAGGACGCGTGTTGCTGGCCGGCGATGCAGCCCACGTGCACTCGCCTGTCGGCGGGCAGGGTCTCAATACCGGCGTGCAGGACGCGGTGAACCTGGGTTGGAAGCTGGCGCAAGTGGTGAAGGGTAGCTCGCCAGAGAGCCTTCTCGATACCTACCACGCCGAGCGTCACCCGGTCGGCGCCCGCGTCCTGCGCTACACCCTGGCACACTCGGCGCTCGACCGCGGCGGCGAGGCAACCATCGCAGCGGGAGAATTCGTCGCCGACCTGATGCGCATGACCGAGCCGCGCAAACGTTACGCCGCGATGGCATCGGGCCTCGACATTCACTATGACCTCGGGAGCGGACACGCGTTGCTCGGCCGCCGCATGCCCGATCTCGACATCGAAACCGATGCGGGCGGGACGCGGGTCTTCACGTTGCTGCATGAAGCGTGGCCCGTCTTGCTCGAGCTCGAGACGCGACGGCTGGCCATCTCTCGTTGGGCGGATCGCGTCCGCCATGTCAGTGCGCGCTATAGCGGTAAGTGGGAGCTGCCGGTGCTCGGTGAGGTCCCAGCGCCGAGCGCGGTCCTCATCCGCCCGGACGGTCATGTCGCCTGGGTAGGGACCGGCACGACCGAAGGCCTCGAAGCCGCTTTGACGACCTGGTTCGGGGCGCCTACGGGAAGTTAGGCGGGATGACCGTCTCCGAAAACAGGTTACGTCCCCAGCACAACGGCACGCCATCGCTGCGGACGGCGCAGGTGTGCTGCGTACCAGCGCGGAGCTCCTTGAACTGCCCGGGCGGTGCGTTGGTCTGGCCGTCGGCGTTCACACCCCAGCAGGCGATGGTACCGTCGACACGCAAGGCGCACGAGTGGGCGTTGCCCGCAGAGACGTAGGTATACGTACCTGGCGGCACATTCAGCTCGCCGTTGTCGTTGCGGCCCCAACATTCGATCTGTCCGCTCGGACGCACACCGCAGACGTGCCAGTCTCCGGCGTCGATCTGCGCGAACTCGCCGCCTAGCTCGTTGAGCTGGCCGAACATGTTGTTGCCCCAGCACACCGCGGTGCTATCGGTCCGCAGGGCGCAACCGACACCGCCCAGGGAGAGCCGTCGGTACTTGCCGGGAGGCGGTACCTCGCGACCGTCTGGAAAAGCCGTGGCGCAGACGAGGTCGCCGTCCGCTTCGAGACCGCAGGCGAAATAGCCGCCGCAGTCCATGGCGATGAAGTTACCAGTGGGAGTCGATGCCGCGCCCTCGTCGCCCCAGCAGACCATGGTGCCGTTGCGGCGCAAAGCGCAGGCCATGCGCCCCAGCACGCAAAGATCTTCGTAGATGGTCGCGGGCGGCTCGGGCGGAGTCGCAGCGTTGAACGCGTTGTCGCCCCAGCAGGTGATGGTGTTGTCGGCGCGCATGCCGCAGCTGACGAACCAGCCGGCGACCGCTTTGGGCACGCCGTTACTCATCGGCGGCATGGTGAGATCGACACATTCACCGTTCGCCTCGACGAGGCCGATGGGGCAATGGCAGGCGCCCAGGATACAGGTATCGAGATCGCAGACCGCGCCGGTGCTCCCCCCAGTCGCGCCGCAGCCCGCGGTCGCACCACAATGGAGGTCGTTGGTTTGCGGATCGATGCATTGGCCGTCGCAAGCCACCTGTCCGCTCGGGCAGACGAGGACGCACGCCCCACTCTGACAGACGAGATCGCTCGCCGCGCAATCGGTACCCTGCTCGCCGGTACCGCATGCACCCGTGGCGCCACAGAAGAAGTCGTTGGTCTGCGGGTCGACGCAGGCGTCATCACAAACGATCTGTCCGCTGGGACAGGTGACGACGCAGACACCACCCTCACAGGTACGCCCAGCCGCGCCGCAGTCGACACCGGCGCTGCCCGCGCCATCGCCGCAACCGCTGGTCGCGCCGCAGTGGCCCACGCTAGTCGACGGATCGGTGCAAGCGTCTGCGCAAACGACGAGACCGTCACCACAGGTCAGCTCGCAGACACCCGCGACGCAAGCTTCGCCATTGGCGCAAGCAACGCCGGCGCTCGCTCCCTGGCAGGAATTCGCGGCACCGCAGAAGGCGCGGTCGGTGTCGGGGTCGATGCAAGCGCCGTCGCAGAGAACCTGTCCAGGCAAGCAACTCGCGACACACGCTCCGGCGGCGCAGATCTCACCGCTATCGCAAACTACTCCCGGGTTCGAACAGTCGAGGCTCGCACCGCAATGCACACGGCTGGTCGCGGGGTCGAAACAAGCGCCGTCGCAAGTGGCCATCGTACTGGGACACGAGAGCGCACACGCACCCGCGACACAAAGCTGGCCGGCGCCGCAGGCAAGACCGCAACCACCGCAGTTGTTGGCGTCGATTCGCGTGTCGACGCAGAGAGCACCGCATTCTGTCGCCTCGCAGACGTCTGCGGCGGGCGCGGGGGCTTCATCACCACACGAGACGACGACCAGCGAGAGGAGAACCGCCAGCAGGGGGTAGCGCATGGGCCCTAGTTGTCGGCCGATCCCGACTGCGAAGCAACCACTGCCGTTCGCGCGCTTGACTGCATATGCGTCTGCGGTTATATAACCGAAATGGCATCTTCATTTGCGATCGTCGCCGAGCCCAGCCGGCGGGCAATCCTGAGCCAACTGCTCGGTGCCGAGCGCTCGGTGGGAGAGCTGGAGAACGCTTTGCGGATGTCGCAGCCGCTGGTCTCGAAACACTTGCGCGTGCTGCGTGACGCAGGGTTCGTCGAGTCGCGCGTCGAAGCGCAGCGGCGCCTCTATCGCATTCGTCCCGAGCCCCTCATGGAGCTCGACGATTGGCTCGAGCCATTTCGACGCTTTTGGTCGAAGCACGTCGACGCGCTCGAGCGCCGCCTCGACAAAATGAAGAAAGCGGAACGCGCCAAGGGGAGGAAGAAGTCATGAGCAAATACGTCCCAGGCAGCGCCGCCGGTGCCCGTGTCGACAAGCAAGGTGAAGAGTGGACGCTCATCCTGGTGCGCGAGCTCGCTCATCCCCCGGCACGTGTGTGGGAAGCGATCACCGACCCCGAGCATCTGCGTGAGTGGGCGCCGTTCGATGCCGATCGAAACCTCGGGAAGACCGGTGCGGCGACGCTGACCACCGTGGGTGCACCGACGCCGATGGTGAGCGCCAGCCAGGTGACGCGCGCGGAAGCACCGAAGGTCCTCGAGCTCGATTGGGGTGGACGCGAGATGCGGTGGGAGCTCGAGCCACTCGCCGGCAACCGCACGCGTCTCACCCTCTGGCACAACATCGACCGCCGCTACATCGCCATGGGCGCGGCGGGTTGGCATGTCTGCTTCGACGTCCTCGAGCGCGCGCTCGCCGGCAACCCCATCGGCCGCATGGTCGGAGCAGCAGTGATGAAGGTCGAAGGTTGGCAACGTTTGCACGGCGAGTACGCCAAACAATTCAGTGAGATGTGAACATGAAGAAGATCAAAATCGGTTTCTGGGTCGCGACGGCCCTCTTCTGCTTGCAGATGGCCTTCACTGCCTACGCGCAGCTCACCTTGCCGCAAGTCGCGGAGGCGTTCGCGCATCTCGGCTTCCCGCCCTACTTCCGGATCGAGCTCTCGGTGGCCAAGCTCATCGGCATTGCCTTGTTGCTCGCGCCGGTGCCAACGAGGTTGAAGGAATGGGCGTACGCCGGCTTCGCCATCGACATTGGCTCGGCGGTGATTGCGCACGTCGCGGTCGGTGAAGGTCCAGAGGCCTGGGGTTGGGCAGTGGCCACGGGTGTGCTTTGGGGATTCTCGTATTTCTTCTGGCGCCGCATCGACGCGGCGAGAGGGACGCCATGACGGACCAAGCGGCATCGGAGCTCATCACCCAACGCATTGCCGAGCTCGGCGACTGGCGCGGAAAAGTTCTCGCGCGCATGCGCAAGCTCATCAAAGAAGCCGACCCCGAGGTCGTCGAAGAGTGGAAGTGGAGCACGCCCGTCTGGTCGCACGGAGGCATCATCTGCACCGGCGAGTCCTACAAGAAAGCGGTGAAGCTCACCTTCGCGAAAGGTGCATCGCTCAAAGATCCAGCGAAGCTGTTCAACTCGAGCCTCGAGGGCAACACCCGCCGCGCCATCGACATCCCCGAAGGCGAAGAGATCGACGCATCGGCCTTCAAGGAGCTCGTTCGCCAAGCGGTTGCCTTGAACAGCATCGCCAAAGCGAAGCCCAAACCCAAAACACGCGCCAAAAAGGCCTAGCGAAAGTCAGCGGCGTTGATGGCGTAGCGGCGCAGGAGGTCGTGAAAATCAGTGCGGTTGCGCCCCGAGAGCTTGGCGGCGGCGCTGACATTTCCTCCGCTCAAGCGGAGCGCCTCCTGCAGATATGCGCGGTCGAAGGCCTCACGTGCCTCGCGTAGCGGCGCCAGCTGGCCGGGCCGTTCGCTCACCACGGGCGCGACGTCGACCGCTGGGGCCGGCGCCTCGACGACCGGCGGTGCTCCTTCGGCGCGTGGCAGAACCGCGAGCAAGTGATGCGGCCGCAACACCCCATCGGCGCTCAAGAGCGCGGCGCCCTGCACCGCGTTCGCGAGCTCACGGACGTTGCCGGGCCACTCGTGCCGCATGAGCACGTGCAGCGCCTCCGACGTGAGGTGCGGGGCGGCGTGCCCGTGCTGGGCGCTCGCACGGCTCAGAAACAGCTCGGCCAGGAGTGGAATGTCCTCTCGGCGCTCGCGCAACGCCGGCATGGTGATGGGCACGACATGCAGACGGTAGAAGAGGTCTTCGCGGAAACGCCCGGCGGCGATGTCGGCACGCAGATCGCGGTTGGTCGCTGCGAGCACGCGGGCGTTGGTGCTGACGGCTTCGGTTGCACCGACGGGCATGTAGCTGCGCTCTTGCAGGACACGCAGGAGCTTCACCTGCACCGCGGGTGGCGCATCGCCGATTTCGTCGAGGAAGAGCGTGCCACCTTCAGCGGCCGCGAACAGGCCCTGTTTGTCGCGCGTCGCACCAGTGAAGGCGCCGCGGCGGAAGCCGAAGAGCTCGCTCTCGAGCAGATCCGGCGGCAGTGCACCGCAGTTGATGGCGATGAATGGCGCGCTCCGTCGTGCCGAGAGTGCGTGGAGAGAACGCGCGGCCACTTCTTTACCGGTCCCGGATTCTCCGAGGATGAGCGCCGTCACATCCGCTGGAGCGATGCGCGCGATGATGTCCCGCACCGCGACGATGGCGGCGCTGGTACCCAACAAGCGGTCACCGCTGTTCGGATCACCGACGATGCGGCGCAAGCCGGCGACCTCACGGCGTAGCCGCACGCGCTCGACACCGTGCTCGAGCTTCTGCACGAGCTCGCGGTCGTCGAAGGGCTTGGTGAGAAACCCGTAGGCGCCACGCTTGATGGCCTCCACCGCGGCGTCGATGCTTCCGTGCGCGGTCAGCATGATCACCGGTAAGTCGAGGGAGCGTTTCTGCACCTCGTCGAGGAGGTCGAAGCCGGTCTCCCCGTCGAGCCGCAGGTCGAGCAACATCGCATCGACGATCTCGCGCTCGAGCACCTCGATGCCGCCACGCCCGGTCTGCTCGGTGCTGACGCGAAAGCCATGGTGCTCGAGGCGCAGAGACAAGAGCTCGCAGAGCTCGGCGTCGTCATCGATGACCAGCACGTGTGGCCGCTGGCCCTCGTACCGGGAAACGCTCTCCGCCATCGCTGCTCCTACGCGGGCACGGACATCACACGCCGGGCGGTGGGCACGCGACGCTCGCTAGAACTAGCCGAGCCGGTCAACGGGATCCAGAGGTGGAACGTGGCTCCCGCGCCTTCCTGCTGGGCGAGGGTGACGTCGCCACCATGCGCGCGAGCGACCTCTCGCGCCAACGCGAGCCCGAGACCGGTGCCGAGCGCTCTCCCAGATCCGGTCACGGTACGACTGACGAAAGGCTCGAAGATCTGCTCGCGAATCTCCGCGGGTACGCCCGGTCCGTCATCGCAAACGACGATGAGGCAGCGCGCGTCACCGCGATCGTCGGTGACCTGCGTCCGAGTCACCGCGACACGCTGCCCACGTTTCGAGACCGACACCGCATTGCGCACCAGGTTGGCAATGGCGCGTTCGAGCAGCACCGGGTCGTGCCGCGACACACCGCTCTCCCCGGCCATCACCAGTTGGAGCTCGACTCCGCGGGCGTTCGCTTCCTCACGCTCGGCATCGATGGCCGACTGCAAGACGTTGTCGATGGAGCCGCCGTCGTGCAGGCGCAGCGGGCTCCCCGCGCGCACGCGCGACAGGTCGAGCAGCGTCGTCACCAGACGAATCTCCTGCTCACACGCAGCACGCGCAATGTTGATCACCCGAAGCTGCCGGGGATCGAAGGTTCCCGCGGCGCCATCCTGCAGGAGCGCCAACGCCTCACGGATCTTGGACAGCGGCGTGCGCAGCTCGTGCGACACCGACGCGAGAAAGCCATGTTTCAAGGCCTCGAGCTGCTGCAGCTGCTCGCGCATGCGCTCGACTTCTTGAGCGAGCGCCAGGATCTCGACAGGGCCATGCACCGCGACAGTGGCGCTGAAATCGCCCTGCCCGACCCGCTGAGCGATGTGTCCGATTCTCTCGAGGGGTTTGTTCACGAGGCGAGCCATGCGCCGCGCGACCATGACGGCAAGCAAGAACGACACCACCGCGACCGGAAAGCCGACCGACAAGGTGTTCACCGCGATACGTCGCGCGTGCTCGTCTTTCTCACTGACCGAGGCGTGCAGCTCGTCGAGCCGGTCGACCCAGCTGTTGGTCATCTGCTCGTCGAGCTGGGCTCGTCGCGTCTGCGTCGAAGCGCCCGCGAGATTCGCACAGACGTCGCCGGCCAAAATCTCCGAAGCAACTCCGAGGTAACCCTGCGCCATCGCGCGGATCGGACCGTCCGCTGCAGCGGACACGAGGGGCTCAAGCGCCTTAACCTCCGGCGCGATGAGCGAGGCTGCGCGCTCCCCTTCGCCATCGCGGCAGAGCGTGACTCCGTGCCGCATGGCCACGTCCAACGCCCAGGCCTGACCGTGGAGAGCGCCGACGCTCCGCAAGGTGGCGATGTCGGTGTCATTGAGCGTCGTCAATACGACGCTGATGCGCACCAACGCAGCGACGGTGAGGCCGAGTGCCAGGGTCACGACCACGACCGGTACGACGTGCGAGATGGACAGGTGCGTGGAAAGTCTCATCCGAGACCACCCCCGCGCAGCCGTGCGCTCATTCTCCGAGGCGCGCTTGTCCGCCATCCGCCGAGAGATAGCCTGACGCGCCGCGAATGTTCAACGGTGCGGCGGCTTCGGCGCGCTTGGGCTCGAAGAAGCGTCGGAGCACGAAATAGAGCACCAGCGCGCTCAGAACGCCGGTGAGAAAGTCGGTCACCGGCACCATCACCGCGGTGTAGATCATCAGGGCCGTGTGGAACCAACCGGTGCGTGCCACCTCACGAATCTCGTGCGGTTTCACCATGTTGGTCGCCACCCACAGCAAGATGCCGGCGATGCATGCCACCGGAATGAGCTCGAGCTGCCGCGCCAAGAAGTAGGCAAGGCCCAGCTTGAGCACCGCCTTGAAGTAGCCGGCGAGCGGGGTCATGGCTCCCGCCTTGATGCTGGTCGCGGTGCGCGCCAGGGCGCCGGTGCACGGAAAACCATTGATGAGCGGCGTAACGACCTGCACCAAGCCCTGACCCCAAAACTCGCGGTCGGGATTGAACGGCGTCTTCTTGTTGTTGGCGAGCCGGTCCGCCATCGAGGAGCACAGGAGGCTTTCGACGCCGGACACGAAGATGATCGCCGCCGCGAAGTACGCAAGGTCCAAGAAGACCTGGGGCGTGAAGGCAGGCAGCGCCGGCGGCGTGAAGCTGAAGAAGTGGTGTGGAATCGAGCCGTATTCGTCGCGCACGATCATGATGCCCTTGTCGGCGAGCACCGTGGCGGCGAGCAGCGTGCATACGCCTAGGGCGATCAACGGCGCGGGAATGAAAATCGAGACCTTCAATAGCAGACGCGTCATGAGAAACGTCGCGAGCGCGAGTCCCAACGCCCAGAGATTCGCCTGTCCGATGTTCGCGACGATGGCCTGCAGCTGATGAATCAACCGCCCCTCGGCAGGAATGCCGAGCGCTTCACTGGCATTGGTGAGCGCGATGGCGCAGGCAATACCGACGGTGAAGCCGACGACGATGGACGACGGCACGTGCCGCGCGAGCCGCCCCAATCCGAACAGGCCGCAGATCATCAGCACGACGCCGGCGACGAGCGAGCACAGCACGAGAAAGCCATGCGCTTGCGCGAACGAGCCGCCGTTGGTCTCGCCGTATTTCATCATCACGGCGGCGATGACCGGGATGAACGCGGCGGTGGGGCCGTAGACCTGGTACTTCGAGCCGCCGAAGGTGCGGCCGATGACGCAGGCAATCGCACCCGCGATGATGCCCTGCTCCGGCCGCAGACCGCTCGCCATCGCGAAGCCCATCGCCATCGGGATGGCGGTCATCGCTACGACGAGACCGGCGCTGAAGTCACGATAGACGGTGCGCTTCCAGTTCTCGGGAGTCAGATCTTCGTAGCGCGAGTCGATGATGCGCATGAAGCTCTTGAAGCGGCTCCATGGCGTGGTCGGGACGGTCTCGGTCAAGGTGCTGCTGGAGCTCATGACAGCGGCCAGTAGCAATGCCGGTGCCACGTCGAGAGAACCCGCTGCGCGGGACGTCCGCGCAACGAGTGTCTGGATTTGCCGTCAGGCGTTGGCGGGTCACGACACTCGGTGCGTCTGTTTTTGCCGACAGCGGCTCATGAGCGCCAAAGAGGCGCCGTCTTGTCGTTCCCGTCGATCCCTTCCACCACACGCTCGATGAGCCCGGTTCCGATGTTGTAGATCCAGCCGCTCAAGATCGGCCGGCGACCACGCTCCCAGGCGCTTTGCACCACGGGCGCCCTGGTGAGGTGCCGAACCTGCTGCAGCACGTTCAAGCGCGAGAGCTCGTGGAGGCGCTCTTCGGGTTTCTGGTGGGCGTCGAGACGCTCCTTGTTCCAGTGGATGGTGTCGCGAATGTCCGACAGCCAGTAATCGAGCATGCCGTGAGAGGTCGAAGCGCTCGCCGCTTTCAAGGCGCCGCAATTCGAGTGGCCGCAGACGATGACGTGCTCGACCTCGAGCACCCCAACCGCGAACTGCACGACCGATTGTGCGTTGAGATCGTTGGCCCAGACCTGATTGCCGATGTTGCGATGCACGAACATCTCGCCAGGTAGCGCCTGTGTCAGCACCTCGAGCGGCACGCGGCTGTCGGAGCATCCGACGATCAAGTAGTGCGGCGCTTGTGCTTGCTCGCGCTTTGCGAAGAACTCGGCGTCCTGCTCGACCATCGTCTTCGCCCACACGGCATTGTTCTCGAGAAGCTTCTTGTAATGTTTCATGACAGCCGCGGTTAGCAACGGCGGTGCCATCGGCGCCTGTCTGCAATAACCGACACCGCGCTTCGGCATGCTCCGTGAACGCACGTGGCGGCATGTCCCTCCCCACATTCCTCGCGCTGGTCGCCGCTGCGCTCTTGTACGAGTACGGGTCGACTCCTCATGGCGACCCCGACCTCTTCGTCGCCGGCTTTGGCATCTTCCTGGTTGCCCTGGGCCTCGCGACAGGGCGGCACTTCGTCTCCCGCAACACGCGGCAAGAGGCGACGATACCCCTCGACGCTCACGGGCAGTCGCGCCCGGACTTCGAGGGATCTACGCTTGACCACCGTTGACCGACAGACGCCCCCAGCAAGCTCCCTAGCCCCCGCGGACATCGTTGCGGTCGAACGCTCCGCCCCCGCCAACTTGCCCGCGGTGACTCAACAAAGCGCCGTGGCCATGGTTCCCCCGACCGCCCCCTCGAGCGGCGCAGCTTGGGCCCAGGCGGGCATCTCACTCACCGGCCTGACCACGATCAGCACCCTCGTCGCCATGAACAATCCGACCGTTGCGTTGGTCGTCGCGGGCGTGACCGCGGCCATCCAGCTCGCCACCCTGGCGTTCGCTGGACGCAAGGCGAAGGCCACGGCTGCACCGGCCCTTTCAGTGGCGCAGCGCGACGCCATTGCCGCGGGAGTCCGGACGCTCAACGCCGATGGGGTGCACTTCGTCGCCGCGGTCGAAGGCAGCACCTATGGCGGTTCCTCCCTACCGTCCACCATGGTGCTCACGACCCTCATCAACAACGGCGTCGTTTACTTTGGACCGCTCAGCACGGGGTCCAGGGCGCAGACCGTGAACGATCGCGACGCGATCGCTATCGAGAGCGTCGAAGCGCTAGCGCAGCTGGTGAACGTCGAGCTCGACGCACCAGCCACAGCGCCTGCCTCCGCTGGCTGAACCTTCCTACGGCGCCGTCGCCGGTTCCTCGATGATGCGGAACTCGACGCGGCGGTTCGCGGAGCGGCCTTCTTCCGTCGCGTTGTCGGCGATGGGCTTGTCTTGGCCAAAGCCGTGCGACTCGAGGCGCTCGGGCGCGATGCCGCGGTCGACCAACCACTTCATCGCCGCCTTGGCGCGGCGCTCCGAGAGATCCTGGTTCTTCTCGGGCTTGCCCTTGTCGTCGGTGTGGCCCTCGACGGAGATGCGCTTGATGTCGGGGTGCATGACGAGCGCGTTCACCACCGCCTGCAAGACCGGGTAGCTCTTCGATAGGATCTTGTCCTTGCCGGTCTGGAAGAAGATCGGCTGAGTGATGACGATCTGGTCGTTCTTGATCTGCACGAGGCCCGGGCAGCCGTTCTTCTTCGGGTCAGGATCCGGCGCGCCCGGTTGGTCGGGGCACGCGTCGACAGCGTCGACGACCTGATCCATGTCACGATCCGGAAGCGGGCAACCCTCGCGCGCGGGGTCGGGTTGACGACCTTTGTGCTCGCTCGGGCAAACGTCGAACGAATCGAACACCGCATCGCCATCGGCGTCGGTGTCCGGGCAGCCGGCCTTGTCTTTGTGCGGGTGTGGGCCCGGCGGGACGTCGACGCATTGATCGACGCGGTCGAAGAACCCATCGCCGTCGGTGTCGCGCTCGGGGCAACCGACCTTGTCCGGATCAGGACGCTCGCTCTTGTGCTCATCGGGGCACTTGTCGTCGGCGTCGATGATGCCGTCCTGGTCACGGTCGGACGGCGGCGGTGGTGGCGGCGGCGCTTTCTTCTCGGCCATCGGCGCAAACGCGAGGCGCAGTAAGACGCGCAGATCGGGCGTGCCGGGCTCGCGCGCAATGCCAGTGCCGACAGCGGCGCCGAGATTGATCAAGCGGGCGATGTTGTAATGTCCGCCGAGCAAAGCTTCGATGCTGGTGAAGCGTTTCTCGAAGAAGTGTCCGTCATTGAGGACCGATGCCACCGTCGCTTCCGGACCAACGGCGAAGCGCTTGTCGAGGTCGGCATAGTAGATGGCGGCGCCGAGCGAGACTTCCGAGCCAACCGTGTTACCCGGGTAAGGATCGCGGTCACCGATGACCGCCTCCGGACGATATTGAAAGGCACCGGTAACCGACCACCAGATGTGGTTTTTGAAACCGGCGACGACGACCTTCGGCATGAAGCGCACACTGGTGTCGCCGACGTTCTTGCCCTGATCGAGCGGGATCCACACCAACGCTCCAGCGGACAACGAGAAGGCGTCGCGATCGGGATGATTGTAGAGGCGCACCATGGCGCCGAGGCGCGGGTCACCGATGGCGGCACCAGCGAGCGGTCCGGTGCCGTCGGCGTCGTCACCCTCTTCCATCAACACCGCCGGCAAGCTCGCGCTCACCGTCAAACGATCGGCGAACGAGAGCGCGAAATCGGCGTGCACGATGAGCTGGTGCTCGATGACTTGACGGAACTCATCGACGTCGTCACCCGCGGGGTTCGCGAGTCCATAGACCAGCGGGTCGTGGGCATAGTTGAGCGTCAAGCCCGCCGCGAGCAGGCGCGTCGAGGAATACCACGGGTGGTCCACCATGAAGGACCACTCGCCCGCAGGCGTCGGCTCGTAGCGGTTGATGGTGAATCCGCGGCTCTGCGCGAAGCCGAGCGCGGGGACCAACATGACCAACGCCGCGATGACGACGGCCTTGCGGCGACGCGCGAGCCAAAGTCCGGCAAACAACGCCAACGTCACCCAGCCGTCCGCCGAAGCGGTGCTCGAGCAGGAGATGCCACCGCCCTCCAAGCGATACCTCTCGTCGTCGCTGGGGTCGTTCGGGTCGGTGCCCTGCGCGACTTCGGTGCCGTCATCGACGCCGCCGTCATCGCTGTCCGGATCGCGTGGGTCGGTCTCGCCGGGATCGACCACGCCGTCATGGTTCGGATCCTCGACGCCGTCCGGCAAGCCATCGTTGTCGCTGTCCGGATCCTCGGGGTTGGTGCCGTTTTGATCCTCGATGCGGTCGGGGATGCCGTCGCCGTCCGAATCACCAACGTCGTCGTCGGCCGGATTGCTCGGATCGGTCTCGCCAGGATCGACCACGCCGTTGTGGTTGGTGTCTTCCTCGCCGTCGGGCACGCCGCCGCCATCCGTGTCAGGGTTGCGCGGATCGGTCTCACCGGGGTCGACGGTACCGTCGTGATCGGTGTCTTCGACACCGTCGGGAATGCCGTCGTCATCGGTGTCGGGATCGAGCGGATCGGTGCCGTTGTCGACCTCGGTCCCATCGGGCAAGCCGTCGTCATCGGTATCCGGATCGTTGCGATCGGTACCGTTGTCGTCCTCTTCACCGTTCGGCAAGCCGTCACCGTCGTCGTCGAGCTCGTCCTCCGAAAGCACCGTGACCGCGACCGTCCCTTCGCTGTACCCGCCTTGTCCGTCGCTGACCAAGTACGTGAAGGTGTCGGGCCCAGCGTAACCAGCCAGCGGTGTATAGAGCACGCGGCCGTTCACGATCACCGCGCTGCCGTGGGCCGGCGTGCCGACCGAGACGAGGATGAGCTGGTCACCCGCGTCCGCTCCCGCGGTGTCGTTGGCGAGCACATCGATGGTCACCGCTTCGTCGTGCGGCGTCGATGCCACGTCCGCGATGGCGAGCGGTGCATCGTTGACCGCAAGAACGGTCACGTCGATGACGTCGGTATCCGTCTGCCCACCGCCGCTGCCGCTGTTGCCGAGGTCGTCGGTCAGTACCGTGATGGTCGCCGGACCGTTGTAGTTGGCGGTCGGAGCAAACACCAACGACGCGAGCGTCGCGCGAACGTCCTCGAGCGTGCCCTCGATGATGATGGTCGCGGTGCCGTTGTCCAGAACGGTCACGGTGCCGACACCCGTCGCGGTGAGCACGCCGTTCGTCGCCGTGATGGTAAGGCGGATGTCGCCGTTGCCAGCGTCGGGATCCTCGACCGTGATGCTGTTCAAGGCGTCCGCGCCGAAGACGAGCTGCGTATCCTCGAGCACCGTTTGCGTCGCCGGAACACGGTTCACCGGACCAGCGTTGGTGCCAGCGGTGACGATGTTGATGGTCACCGTCGCGGTGTCCGTACCGCCGTTTCCGTCGCTCACCGTATAGGTGAAGGTGTCCACTCCCGAAAACCCAGGGCCCGGGGTGTAACGCACCTGCGAGCCGACAATCACCACGGTACCGTTCGCCGCGGCGCTCACCGCCGTGATGGTGAGGGCCTCGCCGCTGTCGGGCGCGACGGTGTCGTTCGCGAGCACGGACAGCAAGACCGCGCCGCCGTTTTGGGTCGCGGTCGCCGCATCGTCGGTTGCCGTCGGCGGATCGTTCGCGGGCGCGAACACGATGGTCAGCGTCTCGGAGTCGTAGGCAGGTCCGCCACTGCCGCTGTTGCCCTGGTCGTTCGCGAGCACGTTGACGCGCACCGAGCCGAAGTAGTTGGTGTCTGGCGTCACCGTGGCGCCGTAGAGCGCCGCATTGAGGTCGGCGACGGTCCCGCGCACCACCATGAAGGCATCGTTGGTGCCGTCACCCTGAATGAGGGTCACGCCTGCAACCGTCGCCAAGGTGAAGGTGCCGTGGTCGACGGTGATGCGCAGCTCGATGGTCGCAGTGCCGGCATCGGCATCGCTCACTTGGATCGCCGAGGTCAGCACGACCGGCGTGTCCTCGGTAGCGGCCGGAGCGACCGGCAGCGTCACGACCGGCGCTTGATTGACACCACCGGCGACCGAGGTGAGCACCACCGTCGCAGTCGCCGTCCCACCGTTGCCGTCATCGACCGTATAGGTGAACGGGTCGGGCCCGACGTAGCCGGGGTTGGGAGTGTAAACGAGGTTGCCGCCGACCAAGGTCACGCTGCCGTGCGCCGGCTGCGTGAAAGACGTGATGGTCAGAGTCTCACCGCCGTCGGGGCTCGACGAGTCGTTGCCGAGGACCACGATGGTTGCGTCACCTCCGTCATTGCGGACAGAGATCACGTCATCGCGCAGCGTCGGCGCGTCGTTGACCGCCGTCACCGTGACCGCGACGACGTCGGTGTCGGACTGCGGACCGCCGGAGCCGAAGTTCCCGAGGTCGTCGGTTCGGATGGTGATGGTCGCCGCGCCGTTGTAATTCGCGGCCGGGGCGTACGAGAGTGACGCCAAGGCGCCGTTCACCGCGGCGATGCTGCCTTGGAAGCGCATCACGGCATCACCCTCGCCATTGCCGGCGATGAAGGTGAGCCCACTTACGACCGCCATCGACAGGGTGCCGTTGGTGGCAACCAAGGTGACCTCGATCGGCAATGTGCCGGCGTCGGGGTCCGCGACCGACAATGCGATCGATGCGGGAGTGTCTTCGTTGGTCACGAGAGTCGGCGGAGCCGTGTTTACCGGCGCGTCGTTGACCTCGTAGATGAAGTCGTTGGTGTTCGAGATACCAGACGCGTTGCCACCCGGATCGGTCGTGGTGGCGTTGACCGAGTGCGGCCCCGGTGTGAGCGAGGCCACCGGCGTGCAGCTCCAGTTGCCGCTACCGTCCGCTGTAGCGGTACAAGCGACGCCACCGTCGACGCGGACCGTGACGGTGCTGCCGGGCTCGGCAGTGCCGCTGTACGTCGGCGTCGGATCCGCGGTCGAGCTGTCGTCCGTCGGTGAAAGGACGACAGGGGCCGCCGGAGGCGTCGTGTCCACGGAGAACGAACGCGGCAACGAGGCGGTCGAGTTGCCGGCGGCGTCAGTCGCAGTGGCAATCGCCGTGTAGCCACCTTCCGGCAGCGGCGTCGACGCATCGCAGGTCCAGCCACCGCCGCCGTTTGCGGTCGCCGTGCAAATGACATTGCCGCCGATGCGCACGGTGACGGTGCTGCCTGCTTCGGCATTGCCGCTGAAATTCGGCGTCGTGTCGTTGGTGCTCGAGCCCTCGGTGGGCCCCAGAATGGTCGGGACCGCCGGTGCCGTCGTATCGATGGTGAACGAGTTGGTGTTCGAGGTCGGCGAGACGTTGCCCGCCGCGTCCGCGGTCGTGGCGTTGACGTTGTAAGTGCCATCGGCCCGCGGCGTCACCGGCGTACAGCTCCACGCGCCGCTGCCGTTGGCAACCGCGGTGCAAACCGGGGTTCCGCCAATGCGGACGGTCACCGTGCTGCCCGGCTCGGCGGTGCCGCCGTAGGTCGGCGTCGAGTCATTGCCGACGCTGCCGTTCGCCGGCGTGCTCACGACTGGCGCGGCGGGGGCGGTGACGTCCGCGGCGAAGGTCGGAACGATCGCGTGGTCGAGGTTGATGTTGTTGATGACGTAGCTGAAGCCATCGAAGAAGTTGCCGGTCACCGACGCAAAGACGTTGGTACCGTTGTCGGTCAGCGCCGACAGCTGGAACCCCGGGTTCGGCGTGATGGTGCAGGTCACGGCGCCGCCTTGCGCCGTGGGGCTCGGTGAACAATTCACGGTGCCGTTGGCTGCCGGGGTCACGGTGGTCTGTGGTCCGCGGAAGGTCGCGGTGACGTTGGCGGTCGATGCGCCAATCGGCACGTCACAGGTCGAGCTCGAACCGGCGCAGATGCCGCCTGACCAGCCCACGAACGTGTCACCGGTGCGCGCAATAGCGGTCAGGGTCACGGTCGATCCCTGAGCGAAGTTGGCGCTTTGCCCAGTGCAGCCGACACCACAGCTCAAGGCCGCGGGTGAGGAGGTGATGGTGCCGTCGCCGGTGGTGGTCACTTTGGTGAGCGCCAGCTGGCTCAGCGGATTGACCTGATTGATATCGGTGTCGCTGTTGTTGCTGCTGTCGAAGTCCGAGGCGGTGCCGGGCGCCGCGACCGTCGCGGTGTTGACCAAATTGGTGCCGTTCGCCGCGGTCACGGTGAACGGAACGCTGAACACGACCGTTGACCCGGGCGGCAGAGTCACCAGTTGATTGGTGAGGGTGTCACCGCTACCGGACGGGTTGGTGCAGGTTCCTCCGTTGCTGCTGGTGCACGTCCAATTGCCTACGGTCACGCCGTTGGGGAAGTCGTCATTGACGATGGCATCGGCGATGGTCACCTGGCCGTTATTGCGGACGGTGATGGTGTACGTGCCGGACAAGCCGTTGCTCGTCGCAGGCACGCCGTCGCTCACGGTGATGGCGAGGTCGGTATAGTTCACGCCGTTGGTCAGCGTCGTCTTCGCCGGCGGACCAATCAGCTTCTGCGGCTGATTGTTGCTGCGCACGCTGTAGTTGCCGTTGACCAGCTGGCTAATGGGAAAGTTGATGGCGTAGCGCGAGGTGCCGTTCGGATTGGTGGTCCAGTTGGGGCTCACCGAGAGCTGCGACGCGGTGTTCGACAGGATGTTGCGCACTTGGCCAACGCCGGTGCCGGAAACGATGATGACGTTCCAGCCGGTGTACTGGTTGGGCGTCCAGCCTGCGTCAGTGTCGGTGAGCGAGTTGCCGGTCGCAGAGTTGACTGCTTCCTTGACCGCCGGCGGATTGAGGACCGCAAAGCCCGTTCCGGCCGTAGGCGCCGGTGCGAACGGCGTCGCCGTACCGTTGATGTTGGTGGCGACGTTGAAGATGCCGTCGGTCGTGTTGGTGGTGATGTAGCGCTGCTGCGTAACGCCCGTACCGCTGGTCAAATAGAGCGACGAGCCTTCCCACTCGTTGAGGTTGAGGGTCTGACCGCTACTCAGCTGCGTGCCGGTACCAGCGGTCGCCGTCCCACTTACCGAGAAGCTGTTCTGATGAACGACCAGCGAGAAATTGCGCGTCTCGCCGTTGGCCATCGCGTCGAAGGTGCACGTGACGGTGCCGCTTGCATGAACGCAGGCGGGATCCGACACGGACACGAAGAAGCTGTTGCGCGGTAAGATGTCGTCGACGATGACATTGCGCTGCAAACCACCGGTCGCGTTCTTCACCGCGAAGGCGTAGGTGATGTCGGTGTTCAGGTTCGCGGACTGCGGCGCTGTCTTCTTGACCGACAAGCCCGGCAGCTGCGCACCGAAACCGTCGACGTACACTTCGCCCCAGTGTCCGCCCAGCGCGCAACCGGCGGCGTAAACTTCGACTTGCACGGTGTCACCGGGAGGCAGCAGCGTGTTGCCAGGCGCGACGTCGTAGACTTGCCAGTCGGTGTACGAGATGGCGTTGGGAATGCCGCCGCCCGCCGGCAGCACTTGCCACGGAACGCCGGGCTGGTTCGAAAAGTTGAAGTCGCTGAAGAGGACGGTGCCCTTCGTGGTGTTGCGCACCTCGAGGTAGAAGTACGGTTGCTCGGTGGGCTGGTGGCCGGGGTTCTCGAGCGCGGGTGCGAGCGCCCAACGCACGTGCACCTTGTTGTCGGCCGGATCGACGTCCGCGAAAGTGGTCGCAAAGCTCTGCCGCAGCGACGTGACGTTGTGGTTGAAGCCCTTCGTCGACCGATTGATGACCGCGGAGGTCTGACCGAATAGCGGGTAGGCCGGTGGTGTCGTGGTGCCCATGCCCGAGAACGGTTGCGACTGCGGCGTCACATTGGTGGCGACCTCGGCCGCGCGCACCGCGGTGACGGCGACGGTGTCGTTGTGAACCGCAGCGGTGGTGCCTGCCTGACCACGCGTGACGCCCGTGAACGTCCGGTTGCCCACGTCGATGCCGGTGTATTGGATGATCTCGTTGTCGATCTGAATGAACTTGTTGTTGTTGTTGGCGACGAAGCTCCCGACGCTGTCGACGCGGATGTTGGTGGTCTGCGCTGCGGTGATGGTCCCGCCGACGGTGATGGTGTCGAGGTTCGAGCTCGCCAGGAACAGATTGAGGTCGGTGACCGTCGTCGGTGGCACCGTCGCGAGGCCGTTGTTCTGGTACGGCGTCATCGTCCAGCTGCTCAGGTCACCGAGCTCGAACCCACCGTTGTTGAACAAGGGTTGAACGAGCGTCTCTGGATCCAATGGGCCGATGCGCTCCGTAGAATCCGAAGGCGACTCGGGCTCGCCGCATGCGACGAGCGTACAGGAAATGGTCAGGGCAAGAAGAGGGGCGCTAATGCGTGTCGGCATTCAAGTGCTTTCCCGTTCGCGCCGCCGAAGGTCTGGACACCTTCGCGGCCCCCGCAAAGCGGTACGCACGTAGGCGTGCCACGGATCCCTCTCGGTTTCACTGAATTCTCGCTGGGTTACGGGAACCCAGTGGGGTGGTGTGCGATCAGTCGGGGGCGTTGACCGCTGTAGCGTCCACGAGGCGGCGCGCTGCCTGCTCGGTCGCGGCGCTCGCCGGGAAGAAACACTCGATGCGCAGCTCCTGTACGGTCACGTCTTGCGGCGTTCCCAGGGTCGTCACCGCGGAGAAGAAGTCGAAGCGCTCCCTGCCCTTCACGAAGCTCACCGGCACGACCGGAACCAAAGGCGTCACCGCTCCCATGTGGCGGACATGTGGGGGCACATCCGGGTAGCTCAGGATCTCGTCGATGAGCGCGCGCAGCTGCGCGTCGGGGATGCCGCCCACTGCCTCGCGACGCACGCGGTGCATGAGCGACGCTGCCACCTCTTCCCAGTTGGCGACGAACGGCCTGACCGCTCCTGGATCGAACATCATGCGCAGAACGTTCGCAGGCGATCCGCTCGCGCGGTCACCGAGCAGAAAGCCGAAGAAGCGGGCGGCCGCCTCGTTGGTGCGCACCACATCCCAGTGACGGTTCATCACCACCGCGGGATACGGCTCCTGTTGGCGCAGAATGGCATCGAGCGCGCCCTTCACCGCCGCCATGGCCGGCGCATCCATGCCGCTCTCCGAGTAGACGGGGGCGAAGCCAGCCGCGAGCAGCAAACCATTGCGCTCGCGCAACGGCACGTCGAGCGCCGACGCCAAGAGCAACACCATCTCGCGGCTGGGATTGGCGCGGCCCGTCTCGATGAACGAGAGGTGCCACGCCGAGATCTCGGCTTCGATGGCGAGAGCCAGCTGACTCTGTCCACGCAGCTTCCGCCAACGCGCGAGCAAGGCGCCGAATGTGCTGTCGTGTCGTCTGCGGGCTCTCACCATGGTCAGCCTCGACCATGCCAGGTTTGTCCCTTGAAGGGATCTTCCACGGGAGGATTGGTGATGTTGCCGGCGTAGTTCGCCATGGTGGACACCGCGAGGCCAGCAATCACCTCCAACACTTGTTCACGCCCGAACCCGGCGTCCGTAAACGCGGACAGATCACCAACGGAAACACGGCCGCGCTTTTCGATGAGGGCGCGTGAGAACGACGACAGAGCCGCAACCTTGCGGTCTTCGGGCGACGTACCGCGGCGGATCGCTTCGACATCCGCCATCGCCACCCCCTCCTTCAACGCCATGGTCGAGTGGAAGGCCACCGCCCAGGGGCAATCATTGGTGACGGCGTTGGTGAGGAGGAGCACCTGCTTCTCCGCGCCGGTGAAGCTGCCGCCGTGAAAGTTCCCGAAGGCGCCGACGAACCCGTTGATGAGAATCGGCGACTCGGCCATCGTCGCGGCGAGGTTCGGCACCATACCGAACGCTCGCTGCAAGCCTTGCAGCGCCGGCTTTGACTTCTCGGGCGCCGATTCGACGGTGTGAACACGATAGCTGGCCATGTGAATTCTCCTGACACGAGCGACGTGCTCGCGTGAGGAGCAATCTGGATTTTCCACGTATCCGTCTCAATTCCCTCGGAGGTAAGTGAGGAAAGGCGATAGCATCGGAGCACGATGGGTCACCTGCCCTTGCTCGACGAGCTCGCCATCGTCGCGACCCTCGCCGTCGCAGTCACCGTCGTCCTGTCGCGTCTGAAGCTGCCGACCGTCGCGGGTCTCTTGGCGGCGGGCGCCCTGCTCGGCCCCTATGGCCTGCACCTCGCCCCCGAGGCCTCCGCCATCGAAGTGCTCGCCGAGATCGGCGTCGTGCTCCTGCTCTTTTCGATCGGGCTCGAATTCTCGTTCGGCCGCATGCGCGACGTCATGAAACAAGGCGCGGTCGGCGGGCTCGTGCAAGTCGTGCTCACGACCGTGGTCGCGGCGGCGATCGCCATGGCGCTCGGCCAGAACCTCGGACGCGGAGTGTTCTTCGGCTTCGCGTTCGCGCTCTCGAGCACGGCCATCGTCCTGCGCGCCTTGAACGAGCGACGCGAGCTCGACGCGCCGCATGGCCGCTTCATCGTCGGCACGCTCATCTTCCAGGACCTCTGTGTCGTGCCCATGGTGCTCATCGTCCCACTGCTGGACGCGGCCGAGGGCGCCGAGCACGCGGCGATGAACATCGGCATCGCGTTGGTGAAGGCAGCCATCGTGGTCATCGGTACCATCGCGGTGTCGCGCTTCGTGGTGCCGCGGGTGCTGCGCTGGGTGGACGCAAGCCGCAGCCGAGAGGTTTTCCTGCTCGCCATTCTCGGCTTGTGCATCGGCACCGCGTGGCTCACCTCGCTCGCCGGTCTGTCGCTCGCCCTCGGCGCCTTCCTTGGCGGCATGGTCGTCGCCGACACCGAATTCGGCCACCGCGCGCTGGGCGACATCTTGCCGCTACGAGACGCCTTCGTCTCGATCTTCTTCATCTCGCTCGGGATGCTCTTCGACGTCCGCGTCGTCTTCGACAACCTGGCGCTGGTCGGGGCGCTCCTCGCCGGCTTCCTCGTCGCCAAAGGCCTACTCGCCTCGGTGGCCGCCATGGCGATGCGTTTTCCGTCGCGCGTCGCCTGGCTCGCGGGCGTCGGGCTGGCGCAGTTCGGCGAGTTCGGCTTCGTCCTGACGCGGCTTGCGCAATCGAACGGCGTCATCGACGACAGCATCGCGGCCCCGCTGCTCGCAGCCGGCATCCTCTCGATGTTCCTGACGCCGCTCTTGGTGCGCGCCGCGCCACACGTGAAGGCCGGCGAGCGCTTGCTCGCTCCGCTCGAGCGGATGATCGGCGTGCGCAGTATCGACGCCGCCGATGATGATGCGGAGATGCAGCTCGAGGACCACGTGGTCGTCGTCGGGTTCGGCCTTGCCGGGCGCTTCTCGGCGCAGGCCCTGCACGAATGCGGCGTCCCCTTCGTGTGTCTCGAGCTCAACGCCGAAAACGTGCGCCGCGCGCGGCTCCTCGACCTACCGGTTTTCTACGGCGATGCGACGAGCGAAGAAGCGTTGAACCACGCCGGCATCGAGCGCGCCCGCATGGTCGTGCTCTTGATGAACGACCCGCTCGCGGCCGAGCGCGTCTGCGACACCATACGCCGGGTCTCGCCGGGCACGGCCATTCTCATGCGTACCCGCTACCTGACCGAACGCCAGCCGCTCTTCAGGCTCGGGGCCACCGACGTGGTTGCCGAGGAGGTCGAGAGCGCCGTCGAGATCATCGCGCGCATGCTCCGGTTCATCGACGTGCCCCGCAATGTCATCGATGCGAGCATCCGCCACGTGCGCGCGGAATCGCAGACGAGCGAGCGCAAGCACACCATGCCGCGCAGCAAGCTGGGTGATGTGCGCGCTTTGGCGGACATGAAGATCGAGACGGCATTGGTGCACATGAACAGCCCGCTCTCGGGCGCTTCGCTCGTGAGCCTGCGGCTGCGCCAAGAAACCGGGGCCCTGGTCGTGGGTGTCCGCCGGGGCGACACCCTCCTCGACAACCCCGATCCCACGGTGCCGTTCGAGCCCGGAGACGTCGTCTATTTGGCGGGCACCCGCGACGCCCTGGGCAAGGCGCTCCGCCTGTTCGCGCCTGCCGAATGAAGACCTGGAACGCCACTGGTGGCGCGTTGCTGTTGGCACTCGCGCTTTCGCTCACCCTCCTCGCGGTGCTGCCGGTGCGCGCCGAGCTCGCGTTCGCCCTCGCAGCGCACGCCGTGATTCCACTCTGGGTCACCTTCGCTTGCGTCCTCCCGCTCGCGGTACGCCGTCGTTGAAGCTCTCCGCCCACACCTTCCGCGTCGAATGGGACCTGCATGCCTGGGCTGGGGTCATCATCAGCCTGTGGGCATTCGTCGTCTTTTATTGCGGAGTGTTCTCGCTATTTCGCCGCGAGCTCGCCATCTGGCAGGAGCCGGCGCTCTACGTCACCGCTGACACCCCACCGTCGTTCGAAGCCACCCGCATCGCGCTGCGCGAAGCCGCCATGCTGCCATACGGCGCATACCTCGCGATGGTGCCTTACCCGGGCGCGCGTTTCGTCGCGACCTACGTGCGGCCCATCGGCGGTACGACGCGCATGTCTTGGGTCGACCCGGTGGACGGGACCGTGGTTCCCGAGCGCACGCGCCTCTCGCACGAGCTCTATCACCTCCATCATTTTCAGCAGGTGCCTGGCGGTGAAGAAGCGAGCGGGGTCGCAGCTGTCTTTCTGATCGTGGCGCTCGTCACCGGTCTCGTCATTCACCTGAAGGATCTCCCCGAGCAGCTGGTTCGTCTCCGCCTCGAGCTTCGACCGCGCTTTTCGATGTCGGACGTGCACAAAGTGCTGGGCATCCTCGGCCTGCCGTTCATGACCGTGGTCGCCTGGTCCGGCGCCGTCTTCGTGCTCGGCAGCCTCTATGCAGAAGGCGCGCTGCGGGTGGTTCGCGATCTGCCGCGCATCGAAACGCTCATGGGCGACGCCAAGCTCGACCGGCGGCGCGAGGAAGTACCGGCAAACACGCTCGACCTCGACACCCTGGTGAAGCGCGCCCAAGAAGCGCTCGGCGACGATAGCAGTCCCACCTATGTGCAGCTCTTCAACGACGGCGACCGCGCCGCCTGGTTGCGCGCGTATTTTCCCGGGCCGGCATTCACGGGCGAGCGAGTGGTGTTCCTCGATGCCGTCCAGGGCACCCCCGTCGACCAGTCAACGCCTCCCTACGCAGTAGTCGCGCACGCCTTGCATGACTTTCATTTTGCACGCTATGGCGGACTCGCGGTGCGGATCGTGCATGCATTGCTCGCGCTCGCCAGCGCCCTGGTCATCGTCACCGGCAACATCGTCTGGGTCGCTCGACGTGACCCGCGTCGCGAACGCCCCGGGCACCGCTTCATCGAGGCCGCCACCGTCGGTGTGTGCTGCGGATTGGTTTTCGCGACGGCCGTCTATGCCGCGGCCAATCGCCTGGAGCTGCCATTCGAGCGCACTGCATTCTACGGCGCCTGGCTGCTCGCGACGGTGGCCATCGGCGTCATCCGCCCGCCGCCGCGCCAAGGCGTCACCTGGCTCCTAGGGGGCGCTGCAATCGTCTTTGCCTGTGTCGTAGGCAGCGACCTGCTCTTCGCCAAGCTCATCCGGGCTGTCGTGGTGAGCGATTTGCTCTTCGCGAGCCTTGCCCTGTGCTCGGGGGGCGTCGCGGCAGCATCAACCTTCGCTTTTCGCCGATAAATCGGCGGCATGCGTCTCTCCCGCACGAGCACCCCGGTCATCGATGCGTCGCAGGTCCTGTCGACGACGCGTCCGCTCGGGCCGCCGGAGTTCGACCCAACCTACGGCTACAGCCTGGCAGAGCTTCTGCGCGTGCAGCCGCCCTTCGCGCCACCAGATTTCGCGGCATTCTGGTCGCCGCGTTATGCCCGCACCGTCGCCCTCCCAGCGCGCCTGTCATTGGGCCCGGCGACGCGTATGGGGCCCTTCGATGTGCACGTCGCGCATTTCGACGGCGTCGGGGGCAAACGTTTGGGTGGTTGGCTTGCCGTGCCGGCGTCGGGAACGATCCGCGATGCCGTGGTCAGTCTCCATGGCTACGGGGGGCGCGAAGCCCCGACGGTCGAGGAGCTCGAACGTTACGGCCCGACCACGGCGGTGCTTTTTCCATGCATCCGCGGTTTCGGCTTGTCCGCTGATCCGAACATCCCCGGCGACTCGTCGAAGCACGTCGTCTTGGGCATCGAGTCCCGCGAGACCTACGCCGTCGGCGACTCGGTAGCGGACGTATGGTCCGCGGCCAACGCCTTACTCGCTGCGGCGCCCACGGCGCGCGGACGTCTCGTGCTCGAAGGCGCAAGCTTCGGGGGCGGCATCGGGATATTGGCGCTCGCCTGGGACAAGCGGTTCGCCAAAGCGTACTTCGAGGTGCCGACCTTCGGACATCAGCCGCTGCGCATGCGTTTGCCGACCTTCGGTAGCGCCAGCGCCGTTCAGGACTACATCGCGAAGTCCCGCCGCCCAGCGAACGTCTACCGGACCTTGAGCTATTTCGATGCCGGCGCCGCCGCCCGTCTGGTCACCACCCCCACGTTGGTAGCGGCAGCGCGGTCGGACGCGCTGGTCGCTCCCCCTGGCCAATTCGCGGTGTACAACGCCCTCGCCGGCCCGAAGGACCTCTTCGTGATGAGCCTCGGCCATGCGGATTTGCCTCCCGAAGAAGCACGCCGCTTGGCAGCAAAGCGTCGCGGCTGGCTGGGGTAGGCCCCTTCCCCGCGCGATATAGCAGGTGCTATATTACTTAGCACCTACCATGTGGAGAGCTCTCGCCAGCGCCGTCCTCGTTCTCACCGCCTGTTTCCCCGGCGCGCCCGATGACAGCACTCTCCTCGACGGTCCGATGCAGGGTCTCACCGAACCGGAGCTCGCCGCCTTCGCCCGCGGCGACACACAGTTCGCGCGTCGCTTCTCGGCGACCGATGGGCTCGGCCCCACCTTCGTGGCGGCGTCGTGTGACAGCTGCCACCCGGGTGACGGACGCTCACACCCCGAGCTCGCGTTGGTGCGCTTCGGACGGCTGCTCGCGGGCGATGTCTTCGATCCCATGGTCGCCAACGGTGGTCCGCAATTGCAGTCACGGGCGCTGCCGGGCTACGCCGTGGAGCTCGTTCCCGAAGACGCGACCGGCGTCACACGCTTTCTCGCCCCATCGGTCAGCGGGCTCGGGCTCGTCGAGGCGGTTCCCGACACGACCTTGCTCGCCCTCGAAGATCCGACCGACGCCGATGGCGACGGCATCTCCGGTCGCGCTCAACGGCTCGCTCCCACGGCGGCGCTGGCGGACATGTTCATTCGCGATGTCGCTCTGCCGGATGCGGTTGGCACGGCCTCGCCGTACGTCGGTCGCTTCGGCCGTAAGGCTTCGGCCACGAGTCTTTTGCACCAGACGTTGACCGCATACGTGCAAGACATGGGCATCACCACGCCGTTCACCGGCGTCGCGCTGCTCGCAGGATCCGAGGTACTCGATGCCGGCTTCGAGATCGGCGCCGCCGAGCTCGCGGACGTGACCACCTATCTGCGCACGCTCAAGGCCCCGCCCCGGCGTGACGCCAGCGCGCCCGCGGTGCTCGACGGCGAGCAGCTCTTTGCCGACCTCGGCTGTTCGATCTGTCATGTCACGAGCATGACCACGGGCCCGTCGGTCATCGGCGCGCTCGCCAATGTCACCTTCGCGCCCTACTCCGACTTCTTGCTCCACGACATGGGGCCCGAGCTCGACGATGCGTACACCGAGGGCGTAGCGGCGACCGCGGAATGGCGGACCTCCCCGCTATGGGGGTTGGGCCTCGGCGCGGCATCGCAAGGCGGTCAGGGCTTCTACTTGCACGACGGCAGAGCTCGCTCGTTCGCCGAAGCCATCGCGTTTCACGGCGGCGAGGGAGCCGGCGCGCGTGCTCGGTTCGAGGGTCTCGGTGAAAACGAGCGCGATGCGCTCTACGCGTTTCTGGAGTCGTTATGAGCTCGCTCTGCCGGCGCACCGTGCTCCTCGCGCCGCTCGGTTATCTCGCCGCCTGCGCGTCGGCGCGCTGGTATCGCCCAGCGCCACCGAAAGACGGCGTCATTCGCGTTCCCCTCGCAGAGCTCGGCCCAGATGGGTTCGTGCAAGTGGACCTGGGGAAAAACGCTTTCTTGTTGCGACGCGACGAGAGCGGCGCGCTGTCCGCTGTAACACTCACCTGCTCCCACCAGGGCTGTGCCGTCAGCAAGCGGCGTGACGAGCTCGTCTGTCCGTGTCACGGCAGTCGTTTCGATTTGCGTGGCGCCGTGACCAATGGACCGGCGACCGAGCCGCTCACGACCTATCGTGTCGACGTCGAAGGCGAGACCGCGTTGATTCACCTGGAGCGCGCGTGACCGCCGCGCTCGTGGTACTTGCCCTGATCGCGATCGACGAGGTGGACCATCCGCCCGAGGCCGCACCTCCGCAGTCGCCCAACACCATCAGCGGCACCGCCAAGCAGGACGCGGTCTTCTCGCGACCGTTCATGCTCGGCGGCGCTAACGCCTCGCTCGGAGGCTACACCGAATTCAGCCTCAACTACGCGCGCACCGACGGCGTCGACAAGGGCCCGTCGTTCGAGTTCCAGCGCTTCAATCTGTTCGTCTACTCGCCGATCAACCGCTTCATCCGCTTCGTCGCCGAGGTCGAATTCGAGCACGGCACCGAGGAGATCAAGCTCGAGAACGCAACCGTCGACGTCGAAGCTTTGCCCGAGCTGGTCTTCCGCGCGGGGATCATCCTGACGCCTCTCGGCGCATTCAACCAGGCGCACGACGGACCGCTGTGGGACTTCGTCGAGCGACCGTTGGTATCGACCACACTCATCCCTGCGACGTTCTCCGAGGTGGGTGCCGGCGCGCACGGCACCCTGCTCGTCGGCCCGCTCGACCTCGACTACCAAGCCTACGTCACCCAGGGGCTCGGCGACGGTGTGCTCGACAATCCGCTGGGGCGGACGAGCATTCCGGCGGGTCGAGGCAACGAGCTGTTCGCAGAGGACAACAACCGCAGCCCGGCGTTCACGGGACGCGCAGCCCTCCGCTATCGCCGTCTCGCCGAGCTCGGCCTATCGGCCTACTACGGCGCGTTCAACACCTATGTCGTCGATGGGTTGCGCATCGATAGCCGCCGCGACCTGCTCATTGCCGCGGTGGACTATCGCTTGTCGCTCGCCTGGCTCGAGATACGCGGCGAGGCAGCGCATGCATCGATCGACGTGCCCGCGAGCCTGCGCTCGACGTTCGGCAACCGCCAGGTCGGCACCCACACCGACATCATCGCGCCGGTCTGGCGCTTCGCGATGCTCGGATACGACGCGACGCAGATCGAGGTGGGCGCGCGCATCGAATACGTCGACTACAACGTCGGCGACCTTCCAGCGACCGAGACCTCGGCCGCACAAGACATCACGCGACTGACCGCCTCCGTCGCCTGGCGCTGGTCCGCGAGCACGGTGCTGCGAGCGAACTACGGCTATGCGTGGGAACGCGATCTCGTGCGCTCCGCTACAGCGCGCACCGGGACGGGACGTCTCGGGTTCGCGACGTACTTCTAGACCATTGCTCCAGACACCGCGACGATGCGCACCGGCTCCTTGACGCTGCCCGGCTTGAAGTTCCGCGCCCGCTCGATGAAGCTCGGGGTCACCTCGTAGCCGCGTGCGACCAACAGCGCGCCCGAGGTCATCTTGACGTCTTCCGCGAACACCATGCCGGGACGCAGGCCTGCGATGGGCAGATCACGGATCTGCTCTTTCTGCTCGACCCCGCGCACCTTGGAGAGCGCGTTGAGGACGCCAACGTCATAGCGGTCCGGCTTGCCGCGCAGCGTATCGATCGCCAAGCGGCTGCTCGCGCCACGCGTTTCCAAGCTGTCGTAGTCGGTGGCCACGCGCAATACCGCCGCCGCGCGATCGATCGCTTGCTTGGCGACATCGTCCGTCGCGAGCGGCTTCACTGTTCGTTCGCTGGCGGTGAGAACGGCGCGCACGCCTTCGAGGCGCGGGATGTTGGCAATGAGCTGCTCGGTGACGCGCGGAAGGCCCGCGACCATGGCGCGCTCGGCATCGCTCAGCTGATGGCCGTAGTAGACCTTCTCCGCGATCTCCGCGGGGAGCGTCGCGAAGCCGAGCTGCGAAAGCATCGCCGCCACCTCGAGCTGCCAGCGGTCGGCGAGCCCCATGGCCTCGGCGATCTCACTGACGCAACGTTTGATGCGCGTGCTGTGACCAAAGGCTATCGGGTTCGTGATCGACAGGATGTCGACGAGCGCCTTGATGCTGCCATGTAGGGTCTGCTCGAGGAGCACCCGCTCCGCCGTTCGCAAGCGACTCTGCTCGGCCGCGGCGTCGATAGCCGACAGCAACTGCGGCGGCGGACACGGCTTGGTGAGGAAGCGAAAGATTTGTCCTTCGTTGATCGCCTTCACCGCAGGGTCGAGATCGGTATGGCCGGTGAGCAGCATGCGCGTTGCGTCCGGCGCGAGCTCGCGCGCCTTGGCAAGGAAGGTCGCCCCATCCATCTGCGGCATGCGCATGTCGGAGACGATGACGACGATCGAATTGTCACGCGTCAGGATATCGAGCGCCGCCGGGCCACCGGCCGCGAGCACCACGTCGTAACGCCGCCGCAAGCTCAAAGACAGCGCCTCGAGAATGTTGGGCTCGTCGTCGACGCAGAGAATCCGCGGTTTGTCGCTCACGAAATCTCTCCGCGCTTCTCGGTCGCCAGCGTCGTCCACTTGTCGATGTCACCCGCGTAGCCCGCCGTCTCGAGGTACTTGCGATCGAGCAAGGGCTCACGGGTATCGAGGTGGCTATCGCGCATCATCGCGTCCACCGCGTGCATGATGGCGAGCACGTCGTTGGCTCCGACGACGCGCGTCGGCTCGTGGTGGTAGGCGACCGCCTCGACGAGGTCGAACGGCAGCCCCCAGACGCCGATGAGATAGGCGCTGATCTCCGCGTGCGACGCGCCGAAGATCTGGCGCTCGACGGCGTGATACGGCTGTTTGGTCGCTCGTGCGACCCGGGCGACCTCGGCGAGCTTGTCCGGGAAAGCAGTCGCCAACGCGACGTAACAAACGTCGTGGACGATGGCCGCCGTGAACGCGGCGTCGCCCACCTTGCGGTCACGTGCGAACTTCCGCGCCAACGCCGCCGCGGCGAGCGACGTATTGCGCATGCCCTCGAGCGAGAACCCTTCGATGGCGGGGCCTTCACCCATGGCGAAGACGTGAGCTCCCAACGCCAGGCCCTTCAAGAGGTCGGCGCCGAGATAGATGACCGCCTGCTGGATCGAGCTCACCCGCTTGGCCAGCCCGAAGAACGCCGAGTTGCAAACCTGCAGGATCTTCACCGACATCGCCGGATCGCGCTCGACGATGGCCGCGAGCCCGGCGACGGAAATCGAGCTGTCGTTGATAGCGGAGCACAGCTCCAGATAGACCGCCGGAGGCGTCGGCAGCTTGTCGATGCTCGACATGATGCCGCGAATGGCCGGGTCCGCGAGCAAGGTGGTGAGCTTGCACGTGCGCTCCACGACATTGCGGAGCTCGAGCATGTCACAGGGCTTGCCGAGGAATTGATGCGCGACCG
Source organism: uncultured Bdellovibrionales bacterium (assembly GCA_964484195.1). Classification (GTDB taxonomy): domain Bacteria; phylum Myxococcota; class XYA12-FULL-58-9; order XYA12-FULL-58-9; family JALHOP01; genus JALHOP01. The sequence goes on from CAZAER010000031.1 coordinate 47,618, forward strand.
GCAAGGTGCGGTTCACGGTGTCACGATCGGCGTGCCCAGACAGAACGATACGCGCCGCTGTCGGGCAGACTTCTTTCACCCGCGACAAGAGACCGGCGCCATCCATGCCCGGCATGCGCATATCGGAGACCACGACGTCGAACGGACGTTGGGTGATCTCTCGCAGCGCTTCCTCGGCGTTGTTCGCGAACACCATGTCCCAAACGTGCCGTTGCTTGCGCAGGATGTTGCGCAGCGCATCGAGGATGCTCGGCTCGTCGTCCACGAACAAGATGCGTCGCTTGACACTATCTTCTTTGACGGATTCCGCGGTCATGCTGCGATTGCCTCCCCCATCAGCTCTCCGACCGGCAGACGGATGTGGAACGTCGTGCCCACGCCGGTGTTGCTATCGAACGTCAGGGAACCGCCATGTTTGTCGACGACCACGTTGCGGGCGATGGACAGGCCCTGCCCCGTACCGCGGCCTACTTCTTTGGTGGTGAAGAACGGCTCGAAGATCTTGGCCTGAATGCTCTCGGGGATGCCGCCGCCGGTGTCCGCGATGCTAATCACTACCTCGGCGTTTTCCTGGCGCGTGGCGATGCAAATGCGGCCGCGCTTGTCGCTGCCTTTGACTTGATCCGCGATAGCGTGCGCAGCGTTGACGATGAGATTCAGGAACACCTGATTGATCTCGTTGACGTGACACCAGACGGGGGTCAGCTCGCCGAAGTCGGTGGCGACGTCGGCAACGTATTTGTATTCGTTACGGGCGATGGTCAGCGTCGTGTTGATGGCGTGATTCAGGTCGGCGGGTGCCTTCTCCTTCTTGTCGGGATGGGCAAACTCTTTCATCGAGCGCACCAGGGTGGCGACGCGCTCGAGGCCATCCAATGAGCGTTCCAGCGCCTTAGGCACGTTCTCGAGGATGTAGGCGATGTCCGCTGCCTCCTCGGCTTGCTTCACTGCTGCGAGGTCGACACCGGCAACCGCGCCCTTGGCTGCCGCCTCACACACGGCGCGGTAGCGCTCGACGAGGGGTACAGTGTCCGCGAACGCGTCACGCACGAAGTGCACGCTGTCGTTCACGAACTGGATCGGCGTGTTGATCTCGTGCGCGATACCGGACGCCAAACGTCCCACCGACTCGAGCTTCTGAGCCTGATTGAGCTCGAATTCGAGACGACGCTGTTCGGTGACGTCGAGCATGAAACCGCGGATGTCGTGACCGCGGCTGACGATGGCACGCAACGACACGTAGTGGCCGTCGTCGTGGCGCAAGCGGAACTCGAAGTCCTGCTCGCCTTTCGACCACTCGCGGATGAGACGGTCTTTGTCGTCGGGATGGATACGGTCGACCAAGAAGGTGGGCCCCAGCCACACGGCGACGCCGCAGCCCAAGAGACTCACGGCCTGCGGCCCGACGTAGGTAAAGCGTGCGAGCTTGCGGTCCCAGCGCCACGGGATGGAGCGCGTGGTCTCGACGAGCGCGCGATACTGTTCGCGACTTGCCGAGAGCTCCTCGGTGCGCGTCACGACTTTCTCTTCGACGCTGCTGTGAAGCAGCTCGAGCTGCGCTTGCCGCGTGGCCAGTGCGCGCATCTCGCGCACCTTCTCGCGGATACCCATCAGAAGAACCGTGTCTTCGAAGATCACCCAGAAGGCGTGCTCGAGGAAGCGCCACCATTCGGCGTTGGCGACCCCATAGAGGCTCTCGGGTGCGGTCACGCCACGCAGCGCGTGGTCGAGGGTCACCACCAGAGTGTTGACGACCAGCACCTTCCAATCACGATAGTACGCGAGGAAAGCGAGCGAGCCGAAGACGTGAAAGTGGGTCTCGATGCGGCCGCCGCTCAGGTGGATGAGCAGAGCCGACCAGAGGGCCTGCGCTACCGCGACCGTGTGACGCGTGCCGACCCAGCCGGGCCGAAATAAGATGAGGCAAATGGGCACGCCTGAGAGCACCGCGCCGACGAACACCGCGTAGTAGACGTGCACGTGCAACGAGTGCAGACGCCCGACATAGCTGTGCGGAGAGCAGATGAGCGCCAGCATGATGCCGAACAGCCACTGCACCACCATCAAGTGCGCGAAGAGGTGGTCGCGCCGTTCGTGAACCGACTTCAGGTTCTCGTCGAATAGGAGCCGCGCGTTCTCTTCGTAGAGGTGAGCGTCGAGACCAGCTGTGGCCGCTATGGCGCTCACTTGGCCACCGGAGCGTCATCGAGCGGACAGCCGAACACCGGAGTCGCGCTGAGCTCGCTTTGCGCCCCGGCCGCTAGGGCCGCGATGCGCCGCCGACCATCGTTGTCGCCGACGTGGCCGCGCGCGCCAGTGATGCCGCCGCTGAAGACCAGCCGGCCTTGCGCGTCGTAGACGACGACTTGTCCCGAGGTGGCGGCACCGAACAAGCGCGCCTCGTGCTCACCGGGATCCGGCAAAGCCGCGACGCCAGGAATGCTCGCGGCGAGCTCCCAGGCGGCGCCGCCGCTCCAGTCCTCGACCAGACCCTCGGGCATCGCGAAGAGGACCATCGCGTGGATGCGACCGGGACCCATGAGCTCGCGCAGCTCGTTCAGGCTCGCGCGGGTGCAGGCGCACATCGGATGCGCGAACATCAGCAACGTCAGACCGTCGTCGTGGAGTGGCAGGCCGGCGGCACGCGGCCAGGTCGACGGAGCCATCGCCGGAGATCCGGGTGTGTTCTTGTAGCGCCAGAGCCCACCCATCATGGTGAGGAGGATGGCACCGATGACGACGAGGCCAGCCAAGAGCAGCCGGTCGTTCAAGGTCTCGCGGGTCTTGGTGGGAGCGTGCACTGATCGAATTCCTCGATCAGTATCAACGTCGCTCCGAGCTCAGAACTTGAGCCTCACTCCGCCCCACACGCGGCCGCACGATCGAGCAAGAGCTTCTTTTCACGGTCGTTTTGGGCAAGGTCCGCCGCGCGCAGGAGCTCGGCGCGCGCCTCGCCGAGCCGTCCCAGCTTCTTCAAGAAGTCGCCACGCACCGCGGGCAAGAGGTGGTAACCCGCCAAAGCAGACATGTCGTAGGAGTCGAGGTGGGCGAGACCCGCACCCGGTCCTTCCGCCATGCCGATAGCCACGCTGCGGTTGAGCTCGACGACCGGAGATTCGGTGGCCGCCGCGAGCTCCGCGTAGAGATCGGCGATACGTCGCCAGTCGGTCGCCTCGGGCGTGCGCGCGCGCGCATGACAAGCGGCAATCGCCGCCTGCAATGTGTAGGGCCCTTGGGTACCGCCGAGACGCTCCGCTTGCTCGAGCGCCTTCAAGCCGTGGCCGATCAACGAGTAGTCCCAGCGCGCTCGGTTCTGGTCGGCAAGGAGCACGGGCTCGCCGGCGGCATCGGTGCGCGCTGCAGTTCGCGACGCCTGCAAAGCCATCAGAGCGGTGAGCCCGTGGACCTCGGCCTCCTCGGGCATGAGCCCGGAGAGAATCCGCGCCAGGCGTAGGGCGTCCTGACAGAGCTCCGGCCGCACCCAGTCGTCGCCCGCGGTCGCCGAGTAGCCTTCGTTGAACACCAGATAGATGACCGCCAAAACGGACGCCAAACGCGCCTTGCGATCTTCACCGCGCGGCAGCTCGAATGGGACCTGCTTGTCGGCGAGGGTGCGCTTGGCGCGCACGATGCGCTGACTGATGGTCGGCTCGGGCACCAGGAAAGCGCGAGCGATCTCGTTCGTCGTCAGGCCGGCGAGGAGGCGCAAGGTCATCGCGACCTGTGCCTCGGTCGAGAGCACCGGGTGGCAGGAGATGAAGACGAGGCGCAGGAGATCGTCGCCTACGTCGTCGTCGACCGCGGTCTCCATGTCCCGCCCCGTCTTGGCGAGCTCGGTGGTGTAACCGAGCTCGTCCTGCTTCTTGTCACGCACCTTGAGGTGGCGCGCCCCATCGATGGCGCGGCGCTTGGCGGTCTGCATCAGCCAGGCGGCGGGATTGTCCGGGACGCCGCTCGTCGGCCATTGCTCGAGCGCCGCAACCAAAGCGTTCTGCGCCAGCTCTTCCGCCGCCCCGACGTCGCGAGTGAACCGCGTCAGGCGAGCAATGAGCTTCGCCGACTCCATTCGGAAAACTGCTTCGATGGTGCGGTGCGTGGCCGACTCAGTCACACATCGGCCTTACGCACGCAGCACCCCGACAGGCAAGGTCAGTGACGCGATGCTTGCTCGCGCAGACGCGCTTCCTTCGCGCGCAGCTCGGGCGTGAGCTCCGCCCCGAAGTCAGCCGCCTCGAAGATCTGACGCACCTCGATCTCGCCTACGCCCCGGTTGCCGGCGACATTCGGGCAACGCTTGGCCCAGGCGAGCGCCTCCTCGCGCGACTTCACTTCCCAGATCCAGAAACCAGCGACGAGCTCTTTGGCCTCGGCGAAGGGGCCGTCGACGACGGCGCGCTTGTCGCCATCCATCCGCACGCGGAAGCCCTTCGACGAGGGCGTGAGCCCCTCGCCCGCCAGCATGACGCCGGCTTTCACGAGCTCCTCGTTGAACTTCATCATGCAATCGAGCTCTTCGGTGGTGGGCATGACACCCGCTTCGCTGTCCTTGTTGGCTTTGACGATGACCAAAAAACGCATGTGCAGTAGTCCTTGCTGACGAGCCGTTCGTCGACTCATCAAGATGTCGATTGGGGAGGCTCGCGATCGACAATCAGCTGCGTTTTTTTCTACTTCGTCTTCAGCGTCTGCAAATACTCAATGATGGCGGCACGTTGCGCTGGGTCCGGGACTGCGGTGACCATCATGCTGCCCGGCACCTTGGCCATGGGGTTGGCGAGGAAGACGTCGAGCGTCTCCGCATCCCAGTTGAGGCGGCTCTTCTTCATGGCCTTGGTGTAGGCAAAGCCCGGAAGGCTCGCGGCAGGTCGACCGACGACGCCGAGGAGCGTCGGCCCCGTCGAGGTACTGCCGTCGGTGGTGTGGCAGAGCGCACACTGCTGCTTGAATGCCACCTCTCCCGGATGCGGTGGCTCGGGAGGCCCCGCTTTCTCCGTGTCGCAGGCTACGAGCATCACGAAGACAAGCGCGGCAAAGACTTTCATGCGCTTTACGCCTTAGCAGAGGTCACCCATGCGGGGCCATGGGTTGCGCGGCGCTGCGGTGAACGTTAGCTGTGAACGATGGAGTCCGTCGCCCGCTCACCACTTTGGCTCGTCGCCGAAGAGCCGATGATCGAAGAGCTGGTGCTCGCGTTGGACGCCTCACGCCAACGCATCATGGACGAGCCCGATGCCGAGCACAGCTTGCTGTTCTCGCGTGCGAAGCTCGAGGCCTGCCGCAATGCCTTCGCGGTGATGATCCGGCGCGGTGAAGCCAAGCTCCACAAGCTCTGCGAGCTGCTCGGCGAGCGCTTCCTCTCCGAGACGTTCGACATGGACAGCATCGTCGTCGGTGAAGTCCCGAGCACCCGCGAACGCTTCACGCTGAGCCATCGCATCAGCGCCACCGACCTCTACTCGCACACCGACCTCGACCTCGGCTCACGTCAGTTGCAACGCTTCAGAGTCCACGATGGCGCACGCTTCCAAGCGCCGGTGCTGGTCGCCAACGTCGTGGAGTACCAGCCGAGCTCGATGGGTCGATTCGCGGTGCACAAGGTGATCTCGCGCATCAAGGCGGAAGAAGAGATCTGGAACAAGGTCGTCGACGAGATCTTCGGCCTCGACTCACTGGTGAACCGCGACAAGCAGCTGCGTGAGCTTTCGCGCTTCGTCAAAGACGTGTTCGGAATCAAGTTCGTCGTCGACGAGGCAGCCGACGTGTTGCGCTTGCAGGACGCGCTCGCAAGCCTCCGTCTCCAGGACGCGGAGCTCGAGCGCTACGAAGTCCCAGCGGGCGACGGCACCCGACGACTCGAGCTCGTCGAGGTGAAGAGCTACATGGAGGCCGATCAAAAGCGCAGCGGCTGGGGCGCCATGAAGAGCGTCGCTTCGTGGTGGGACAAGCTCTTCGAGATTCAGATCCTGACCCTCGCGACTCACCACAACGAGCGCGAGCACCTGACGCGCGAAAGCCACACCGGCCACAAGAGCCGCCGCGAGAGCGTTCGCGATACCGTCGCGGAGCGCATCCCCCTGTTCAAGTTTTACCGCGATCTCCTCCGCTGGCTTTTCATCGCCCAGCCCGACGAGGTGGCACCCAATTTTCCTAAGGTTTCAATCGTGGTGGATGCTTAGGTTAGTCAGCAAAGCGTAGAATACATAAGGAGAAACGGATGAATCCGACCAAGAACGACATGACCCGCGATCTGCGCGGCAAGATGGTGAAGCTGTTGAACGACCGGTTGGTGGACACCATCGACCTCTTCAACCAACTGAAGCAGGCGCACTGGAACGTCAAAGGCCCGAGCTTCATCGCCATTCACGAGCTCTTCGACCAAGTCGCCGAGCACGCCGAGGAGTGGAGCGACGACATTGCCGAGCGCGCCGTGCAGATGGGCGGCTTGGTCGACGGCACCGCGCAAGCCGTCGCCGAGCGCACGTCGCTCGAGCCCTATGACGCGACGACCACCGACGGCTTGGCTCACATCGACGCCATCGCTGCGGCGCTCGCGCGTTACGGCCAGCAGATCCGCAAGGCCATCGACGCAGCCGACAAGGCGGGCGATGCCGGCACCGCCGATCTGTTCACTCAGGTGAGCCGCGGCGTCGACAAGGACCTCTGGTTCGTCGAGGCGCACCTGCAAAACGCCGAGCCCGACACCGCACACGCCAGCGACAAGGCGAGCAACGGCAAAGCGGTGGCGAACGGCAAGGTCAGCCCGAAGGGTTCGCCAGCAGCGGGCCGTGCAAAGAGTAGGCACGCGCTGTCGTAACCAGCTGCCGGTAGGCATCGTCGCGGTCGCAGGGCTCGCGCGTGCCTACCGTCACTACGTCCGTGAAAGCGGTGCGCCACACTTCGGGCGCAAGTTGGGACGAGCCAGTCATCATGATGACCGGCCGACCGACGAGTCGTGCCCGTTGCGCCAAGGCCCACGGCCCCTTGCCTTGCGTGGACTGTGCGTCGAGTCGCCCTTCGGCGGTAATCACGAAATCGCAGCGTTCGAGCGCCTCGGCGAGGCCGACTGTTTCGGCCACCGCGTCGAACCCGGAGCGCGGCTTGGCGCCGCAGAGCGTCCGCAAGCCCCACGCGAGCCCGCCGCCCGCGCCGTCACTCGCGACACCGACGGCATCGCTGCGGGTGAGTCGTTCTGCTTCGCGTTCCAGGTCGGGCATCTCGGCGACGCTCAAGCCCTTCTGTCCGCCATAGCGGAAGACGAATCCCTGAGTGCCGAGCAAAGGCGCTTGCACATCGCACCAAGTGGAAAGGCGCGCGCCCGCGAGGCGGTTCGCGACGTGTTCTTTGCTGACCGCGTGGATGCGTGCGAAGTCGCGAGGCGTCGCGATGACCTCGCGGCCATCGGAGTCGAGACAGCGCGCGCCGAGCGCGGTGGCGCAACCGAGCCCGAGGTCGACGGTGGCGCTACCGCCGATGCCAACGGCGATATCGCAAGCCCCGTGAGCGAGCGCCGCGGCGACGAGCTCGCCAACGCCACGCGTGGTGTAGTCGAGCGGTGCGCGCCCCGGAAACCGGGTGAGCCCAACCGCTTCAGCGGACTCGATGATGGCGCGTTCGCCGTAAGCGAGCCAGCGCGCCATCACCAGTGAGCCGTCGGCGCCCGTGACCTGCGTGGTTTTCACCAAGGTCGCGCGCCGGGCCCGCTCGATGGCAGCAAGCGTGCCTGGCCCACCGTCGGCGAGGGGCAAAAGCTCGACCGTGAGACCGGGGTGTGCCGCCAGCAGCCCTTCACCGATGGCGTCGGCGGCTTCGCCGGCGTCGAGCGTGCCCTTGAGCTCGAGAGGTGCGACCAAAACGCGCATGCTTTCGTTGAGTATGCAGTCGCCTGGGCCCCGCGTCATCTGCTATGCAGCGCAGCCATGAAGCGCTTGTCCGTGCTGTTCCTGCCGCTCGCCATCGCGTGTGGCCACCCCTCCCCGGCCGCGCCCGATGCCGCCGCCGCCACTTACACGACGCTCACGGAGGACAGTGACCGGACCGAGGAAGACAAAGCCCTGGACGACGGTCGCCATCCCGTCCAGCTCCTCGAGCTGGCGCGGGTCCAACCCGGCATGACCGTCGCTGAGCTCGCGGCGGGCAGCGGCTACACCACCGAGCTGCTAGCGCGCGCGGTTGCCCCGAGCGGCAAGGTGTACGCGCAGAACCCCGAGCTCTTCGTGAAGTTCATCGGCGAAGCCTGGCCGGCTCGGCTCGCGCGCCCCGTGAATCACAACGTGGTGCGCGTCGACCGCGAGATGGAGGCGCCACTCCCGCCCGAAGCCAAGGAGCTCGACGTCGTCATCGCCAACCTCGTCTACCATGACTTCGTCTGGATGGGCGTCGACCGCACCGCGATGAATCGCGCCGTGCTCGCGAGCCTCAAGCACGGTGGCAGCTACATCGTCATCGATCATTCCGCCGCCAAGGGCCACGGCGTCGACGACGTGAAGACGCTGCACCGCATCGAAGACGAAGCGGTCATCGCCGAGCTGACGCGAGCGGGCTTCAAATTCGAGAACCGGGGCGAGTTTCTTCGTAACCCCGAAGACACGCGTGACTGGAGCGCCTCGCCCAGCACCGCCGGCGAGAAGCGCGGCACGAGCGATCGCTTCGCTCTACGCTTCGTCCGGCCGTAGAGACGCGCGATGGTACGTACCGAAGAGATGCGCCGGGAGCGCGATGAGCTGGATGCCAAGCTGCGAGGCTTGGCTGGAGAGCAACGGCGCGTTCTCTGGGGAAGCATCATCGGCGTCGCAGCCATCCCAGTCGGTTTGGTGTGGGGCGGGCTTGCGGCTCTGGCTGCGCTCGGCTTGACCCTCGGGGTCGCCGGGGTCGCCCTGTACATCATTCATGGCCATCGCTTCGAATACGAAACCCGCCTGAAAATCATCGACGAAGAGCTAAAAAAGCCAAGCCACACCGGCAGTTGAGTCGCCCGCAACCAGGCTTTCAGGGCTGCCGATAAGTTCCCCATGACGCGGGAGCCTTTCGGCGGGGTCGTCCTTGGCCGCCGTTTCGCCTTTTGGGCGGTGGTGGCATGCGTGCTGCCGGCGTGCGGGGGCGCATCCGTGAACCCCTTGCAACGCGATGGCGGCGACAAGCGCACGCAGGGCGACGGCGTCGGCGGCGACAACGATCAGAACCAGCCAATCGACACGCCGGAGAACACGCACAGCACCGGCGGCACGTCGTGGACCGTCCTCGTCTACATGGTGGCCGACAACGACCTCGAGCCCTTCGCCCTGCTCGACTTGGCCGAGATGATGCGCGTCGGCCGCAACGACGACTTCAACATCGTGCTGCAGATCGATCGCGCTGTCGGCTTCACCGAAGCGCCCATCGGCATGATGCCCAATTGGACGGGCACGATGCGAGCACGCGTCGAGAGCGGCAAGCTCGTCGAGCTCGATGATCTGGGCGAGAAGAACATGGGCGACCCCGCGGTGCTCGCGGACTTCCTCGGCTGGGGTATCAACACCTTTCCCGCCGACAAGATCGCCGTCGTCTTCTGGGACCACGGCAGCGCCTGGCCTGGCTTCGGCGCCGATATGTCGGCCGCCTACGATGGGCTCACCATGGCGGAGCTCGAGACCGGGATGGCGGCGGGCCTCGCGGCGGCGCGGCGCGACCGCGTGGCGCTCGTTGGCTTCGATGCCTGCTTGATGGGCTCACTCGAGACCGCGCTCGTGTTGCGCGACTACGCCGAGTACATGCTCGCCTCCGAAGAGCTCGAGCCCGGGCACGGCTGGGACTACGAATCGTTCGCGGCGGCGCTCGACGACGGAGCCATCAGCCCCATCGCGCTGTCGCAACAAGTGATGCAGGGATTTCGCAACCAGGCGATTCTCGAGAACACCAGCGCCAACATCACCCTGTCGCTCGTAGATCTCTACAACTTGAAGGCGGTCGAACGCGCTCTGTTCGCCATGACCAGCACCTTCAATCCCGAGGTCGCGAGCCTGGTCACGCTCTTCGGTCGTGCACGCGCCGACGCACTGGAGTTCGGCCGCCAAGCATCGGACGCCGACTCGGCGCTGATGGTCGATCTCGCTGGCGTAGCCTCCACGATAGCGGACGCAGGCGGCCCCATCGCCGCGACCGCCAATGACCTCATCGACGCGGTGCAAGACGCGGTGCTGAACCGCACCAGCGGCAGCGCCACCGCGACCGCCACCGGCATTTCCGTATACTGGCCGCCCTACCGCACTCTGTATGACGACGCCTACGATCACGTGCCGGCGATTGGCATCTGGCGCAGCCTCCTGACCGCGCTGCAAGACGCCGGATCGAGCAACGTGAACGTGCCGAAGTTCGCCAACGCGACCGCGGCGATGAGCGCCGTGGGCAACGGCATCCGCCTGACCGGCAATCTCGCGAGCGGCACGCAAACCAGCGTGGTGGCCGAAGGCATGTAT
>CAZAER010000032.1:0-57581 GCA_964484195.1 uncultured Bdellovibrionales bacterium
GGGAAGCGGCACGAGTTGTTGATGCAAACGCGGCCGTCGTCGCAGTTCTGCGTGCCCTGACCAGTGCACGCCTCGAACGGACCCGGATCATCCGGGCAGATGGTGCGCAAGCAGGTCTCGTTGTCGGGATCGCAACCCTGCGGGCAGGGCACGGGGCGCCAGAAGCGGTACGAGATGAACACCAGGTCGTTGGTGCGCGGCACTTCTTGTGCGGTGCGCGCGGCCTCGACCTCGCTCGGATCGATGGTGCCGTTCGCGGTACCGCCGACGCCGTCGATCGGGTCGCTCTTGAAGCCGAGCGAGTTGCTCGTCGCGTCGTAGACGAAGCCGCGGGTCTTCGAGCGCGGGACCTCGATGTACGTCCAGGTGCCGTCACCGTTCGGGCGGCCGATACCGACCTTCAAGGTCGCGGCGATGGGCGCTTCGGCCAAACGGTACGGCGCCGAGAGCGCAACGATGTCGGTGACCACGAGCTGCATGAAGTCGCGGTAGCTCGAGGCGCAGACGTTCTGCGTACGACCCAAGGTGTCGATGGCGATGTCGCGGTACGCCTGACCGTCGCCGCGGCCCCAGGTGATCGGACCGCCGCCGCACTGGTCTTGGCCGATGGCGGCCTGCTCGAGGCGGAAGCCTTCCTGACCACGGTTGCGCGCGATCGCGTACACCGGGCCCGCGTCACCGAGACCGGCGACACCGTTGCCGGCGCCCGCGGTGTCTTCACCGTGGACAGCCTGGTAGCGGCGCAGCAAGCGCTTGCACGCTTGGCAGTCGTTGAGCGGCACGCGCGGCACGCAAGCGTACTGCTGGTTGGTGACCGAGTTGTCGTCACCACCGTTCAGGTTGCCGTCGACGCCCATACCGGGGTCGAAGAAGCAGGCCGGATCGGCGTTGCACGCGGCGCGCTGATTGTTGCGCTCGGTCGGCGTCGGCGACGGGGTACCGACGGTCATTGCGGTGCAGCGGTGGGTGCAGACGCCGAGGGTCGCGGTCCAGACGCACTGGGCGTTGTTCGCGGCGGCCTCGCAAGTACCCTGCGTGCCGAGCAAGCGACAGGGATCGGCGACACAGCTGTCTTCGGGCGGCGTCGCGGTGGCCGGGGTTCCGTGACCGGTCGGCAAGCACTCCGCCGCGTTGTAGGCGCGCCAATCCATGAGCTCGAGGTTCGAGGTCGGGACGCCGTCCGGGTTGTAGCCGGTCGCGAGGCCAATCACGTTCGGCGTGAGGTAAGTGCGGCAATACGACAGCGGGTCGTCCGCGAAGGCGGGATCAGGATTGATGCACGACTCCGGCCCCTGGAGACCGTTACCGTCGACGTTGTTCACGCGGTAGTAGCAATCGGTCGGCATCTGCGACTCGTCGGCCGCTTGTTCGGCCGAGCGTTGCCAGCCGTCGGCCGCGCTGGGCAGCGTCACCGAGGTCGCGCACTCGTCCTTGAAGAAGTAGTCCTCTTCGTCGGACAGGAAGATGGTGACCATCGGGACCGGCGAGCAGTCGACGATGCAGGTGCCACCGCTGCCGCAGACCTCGCCGCGACCACAATCCACGTCCTGGGTGCAGGCGCATGGACCAGGTGAGCACGACGACGCCGGGATCTCGTAGCCGTCCTGATCATCCTCGAAGTCGAGGCCGACCATGGTCTTCGAGCCAGCGCGCGGATCGCACTGCACGCAGTTGCCGGTCGGCGCGCAGACGCCGCGGTTGTTGACCAACACGGTTCGGTTACAGAAGTCGAAGTTGCCGCAGTCGGAGTCGGTGTCGCACGCCTCGCCGCCGCCCGCCGGGTTGCAGTCCAAGCGCAGGTGGAGCTTGTCCGCCGTCGTGGACGGACGCGCCGGCAACATGCTGTTGATGAGGCGGCGGGCCATACGCACGCCGGACTCGTTCGCCGAGCTCGGACGGGCGCTGGGCGCCTGACCGAACGATTCGCGGCGGCCACCCATCGAGCGGATGAGGTCACACATCTGCGAGCTCAAGACGCGCGGGCCGTCGGCGCAGGTGTCGATCAAGCGCTCGCAGCAGTCGGCGTTGTTCGGGTCGGCGTCGCAGTTGGTGCCGGCGGCGCTGGTCACCGCCGAGAGATCGACCGGGGACGTCGGGCAGACCGCCGAGGGCGCGGCGCCCAAGAAGCCGGCGTTGCCGAGCAAGCGCTTGCGCGGTCCGCTACGGAAAACGCTGAAGTCGGCGTCGTTGCACGCGTTCGGTCCGAGCACCGTACCGTCGCAATCGAGGAACGCGGTGTCTTCGTAGTAGAAGGTGCCGCCGCCGCCAGGCAGGCGATACATGAACTCACCGTCGCCGCCGGGCGCTGCTTGCTCGTCGGCGAGCAAGGTGCCGATGGCGGCGCGGCACGAGGTACCGCAGGTTGCGGGACAGGTGCCGCCCGAGTTACCGCACGTGGTGGTGCAGTTCGCCGGGCAGATCTTCATACAACCGATGTTCGGGTCGAAGGTGCCCGAAGGCGCCGTGCCCTGCTGGTTGTTTTCGCACATGGCGCGGCCGTAGAGCGACGGGTTCGTCGTCGTCATGGCGACGCGGTAGTCGACGTTGGTCGAGTTGGCGGTGAGCACCGCCTGAGCGTCGCGCGACGCCTGCTGCAGCTTGTCGATGACCGCTTGCATCGACGCCGAGTCGTCGACCACGAAGAGCAGGTCGGCCTTCGCCTGCTTGGCGTTACGATCTTCGCAGATGCTCGAGCGGCGCGCTTCGTAGCGGGCGACCGCCGAGCCACCGGTGAGATCCTCGAGACGCGTCAGGCGCTCGTTGTAGAGGCGCGTGAACACCGAGTTGCTGTCCGGCGTCGAGTCATCGGGCGTGAGCGCGACCACGTACAAGGTCACACCGGTGACGTCCGCGGTCGGCGGCGGGTTGTTGACGATGATCTGATCGCGACGCTGAACCGCGGCGATGTACATGCTGAAGCGCTGGTAGCACTGCGGGTTACCAGGGCAGTTCACCTGGCCGTAGACCGAGTCGGTCGTCGTGTCGCCGAGGATGCTCGTCGGGCGGATGTTCGCGAGCTCGTCGCTCGGCAAGAAAGCGCGAGCCAAGAGATCCTGGCGGACGAAGACCGCGGACTTGGCGGCGGTCGCCGAAGCGCCGACGGTGATGCGGTACTGGCGCGCAGCGCGAACGACCGAGAAGTTCGGCAAATCATCGTGGGCCGGACGCGCCGGGACGTTGCTCACCTCGGTGACGACCGCGGCGCCGTAGAGAGCGGCGAGGCGATCACGCAAATCGTCGAGCGTGTCGTCGAGAGGGTTCACGTCTTGGGTGACGTAGGTGAAGCCGTAGATGTTGCGATTGATCGGCGTCGTGCCGCCGGACTCGACGACCACGCCGGTGGGCGACTCGAACAAGTGGCCCCAGACCATGTCGTTCGGATCGTCCTCGACGATGGCGTTGTTGGCGGCCGCGAGCTCGACACCGAAGGCGCGCGTCGAGTACTCGGCGGAGGCGCCGTTGAACTTCTCGACCTCGAAGGCGACGCGATAGTCGACGGCGGTATCGGGCGCCGCCGCGAACGTGAGCTGCTTCAAGTTCTGCGCATCGCAGACCTGTGAACGCGGGTACTCGGGCGTGCCCGGCGCCGGCGGCGGGTTGTTGACGCGCGGGTCGGTCTCGGTTGCGGGATCGAAACGGCAGTTGTGGTTGGCGTCTTCTTCGCCGTCGAGCTTGCCGTCACCGTCGGTGTCTTCGACGGTCGCGTTGGTGATGCAGCTCGGCGAGGTGCAGTTGCTCGGATCGAACTGCACTTCGCAGCGGTCGTTCAAGCCGTCGAGATCGGTGTCGACGCTGCGCGGATCGGTCTCGCCTGGATCGACGCGGCCGTCGTTGGTGAGGTCCTCGCACTGCGAGAAGTTGAAGCCGATCGGGCAGCCGTCGATGAGGCCGTCGCGGTCGGTGTCGTTGAAGCGCGAGTCGGTCTCGGAGAGCTGGTAGATGCCGTCGCGGTTCTTGTCTTCGGCGCTGTCCGTCAGGCCGTCGCAATCGGTGTCCGCAAGGAAGGCGCAGCTCTCGACCAAGCCGAAGCGCGTGCCGCCGGGCGCGTTGGGATCGGCGATGTTGCCGCTGTCGCACTGCGCGTTCTTGTCTTTGTCTTCTTCGTCGTCGGCGATCTGGTCGCCGTCGCTGTCGACGCGGCGCGGATCGGTTTCGCCAGGGGTCGTGCCGGTCCAGCAACCAGCGGCATCGGTCGGCGCCGGGTCGACGACGCCATCGTGGTCTGCGTCTTCGACGCCGTCAGGGATGGTGTCGCCGTCGCTATCGACGCTGCGCGGATCGGTCTCGGTCTGCGACTCGACGATGCCGTTGTGGTTCGCGTCTTCGACGCCGTCGGGGATGCCGTCGTTGTCGGTGTCGTTATTGCGCGGGTTGGTCTCACCGCTGTTCAACTGACCGTTGCGGTTCTTGTCTTCCGAGCCGTCGGGCAAGAGATCGCAATCGGTGTCGATGACGAAGGCGCAGCTGTTCTCGGAGCCGTCGCAGGTGCCGTTTTGGTTGGCGTCTTCACGGCCGTCGCCGATGCCGTCGTTGTCGGTGTCGGCGAGCGCCGGGTCGGTTTCGCCTTGGGCTTCGGCCGGATCCCAGCAGCCGTTCGCGTTGGTGTCGACGAACGGATCGACCTGGCCGTCGCAGTCTTTGTCTTCGCCGTTGGGGCCGCCGTCCGGGATGTTGTCGCGGTCCGAGTCGACGAGGTTCGGGCTGGTCTCGCCGAAGAGCAGCTCGAAGCGGCCGTCTTTGTCGGCGTCTTCGATGCCGTCGGGGATGCAGTCGTTGTCGCTATCGCTGTCGTTCGCGGCGCTCTCGCCGGGGTCGCGTTGGCCGTTCAGGTTGCGGTCTTCGCACCCGTCGTCGATGCCGTCGCCGTCGGAGTCTTTCACTGCAGGGTTGGTGTAGCCGCCGCTCGTTTCAGTCGCGTCGGGGATGCAGTCGCCGTCGGTGTCGGTTGCGCTAACCGTACACTGGCAGCCGGGGCCCTGATTGGTGTCGCCGCCATCGCCGCTGTCGCCGTCGCCGTCACCGTCGTCTTCGGTGACTTCGTCCGTCGTTGGATCACCGTCAGTGCGTCTGTCGCAAGGCGTCCCGTCAGGCAAGAAGCACTCGCCATCGCCATCGAAGCAAACATCACCGGGCGGCGGACAAACCAGACCTTCGGCGTCTTTGCGACCGCATCCCGCCAGGCCAATCAGACCGACGAGCATGAGCACGCCCGTCAGATACGAACGATTAAGACACAGCCCGAGCATTCGAACGGCTCCTTCGACCACAACGACGAGTTCCCAGGTGCATACCTAGCGTGGAAGGCTGACACCCGGTCCGGGCCCATATCGTATACGAGGAGGTCGATGCACGCCCGTTTAGTGCACTACTCCCGCACACATACGTACGACCACGTACGACCATGATCTCGATGTCAGGATTCCAAGCCCTGGAGCCCTCCAGGCCGGTCGAAGCTTGACAAAACGGGGTCGGTAACGGCATCTGCGCCGGCTCATTCGTGAACCGGAGCTGAACGTGGCCTCGACGACCAAAGCGCACATGACGAAGCTGAAGAACAAGACCCGCGCCCTCGGCAAGCGCCGCAAGAAGGCCCTGGCCAAGAACGGCTCGACGCCCTCGAAGGCGAAGCTCTTCGGCGACGCGAAGTAAGTCGTCTCAGCGCGCGAGACTGGCCGCGAACCCGTCATAGGGTTTGCGGGCCCGCAACGCATCGATCAGCTTGTAGTACGCTTCACGCTGGCCGGGATGGATCGGCGCGTCGAACTGACGCTGCATGGCGACCTCCATTTGGCCCGAAGGACCCGCCGCCGCCCAGGCGTGTTGCAGGCGTGTGTACTCCACCCGCGAAACGTTGCCCGCCGCTGGCGCGAGCTCCGGCGAGCGGACGGCCTGTTGTGCAAGCGAAACGACCTCAGCGGCGGTTGCCATACGAGACTCCTGGCGCGACACGCGGATGAATAGGCCGCGGCGAGCCACCACTCTCGCCGCGGCCATCGATGAACGATGCGGCCCGGCGTGCATCCGCTTCAGCGGACAGACGCGCGGCGTAGGAGCGTTTTGATAGCTCCACCGCAAGGTCGTTCACGAGCTTCTCGATCTTCTCGGCTGCAGCCCCGCCCTCGTCGAGGGCCTGCAGGGCGCCGTGCAAGCGCACCAGATCGCCGAGCACCTTGTAGAACGAAGGGCTCGGGAGCTGCATGGCCTGCAGGGCCGCGAAAGCAACGTCTTTCTCGGAGAGCACGAGCCCGTTGCCGAGCCCGCGAGCGAGCTCATCGACGATCGGGTGTGCACCTTCGAGCGTTGCCATCACATGGAGCTACCCGTGGTCGCGAGAAGCTGGCCAAGGCGGAGCGCTGTCAGACCGTCAGGGGACTTTTCGTCCACTCACACCTTGGTGAGCCAGCCGATGCGCTTCTCGTTCTGACCGCGCACCGCTTCAGCGTACGCTTTCTGCACCAGCCGCGTGACCTCACCGGGGCTGCCGTTCGCAACGCGGCGGTTGTCGATCTCGCGAACTGGCGTGACCTCGGCCGCGGTTCCCGTAAGAAATACTTCGCTCGCGCAGTAGAGCTCGTCGCGAGAGATGAAGCTCTCTTCGACGCCGATGCCGTTGTCGCCGAGCAGCTGAATGACCGTGTCGCGGGTGATGCCGTGCAAAATGGCGGCCCCCTTCGGCGGAGTGCGCACCTTGCCCTCGACCACGAGGAAGAGATTCTCGCCCGAGCCTTCGGCGACGTAGCCCTGCGAATCGAGGAGCAGCGCTTCCTGGTAGCCGGCGGCGTTGGCCTCGCGGCGCGCCAAGATCGAGCTGACGTAGTTGCCAGTGATCTTGCCCTTGGCGAGCATGGCGTCGACGGCAGGCCGGCGGAAGCTCGAGATCTTGCAGCGGATGCCGTTCTTGACGCCGTCTTCACCGAGGTACGTGCCCCAGCGCCAAGCGATGACCTCGACGTGTGTCGGGTTCTGAGCGGCGATGCCGAGCTCGCCCTCGCCCATGTAGACGATGGGGCGCAGGTAGCAGCCGTCGAGCATCTGGTTCTTGCGCACCAGCTCGACGCAGGCTTCGATGACCTGCTGGATCGGCATGGTGATCTGCATCGCGGCGATGTGCGCCGAGTCGTAGAGGCGCTTCAGGTGCTCTTGCAGACGGAAGATGGCGGCGCCGCCCTTGTCGGTCGCGTAGCAGCGAATGCCTTCGAAGGCAGCGAGCCCGTAGTGCAACGAGTGCGTCGTGACATGCACCTGCGCATCGTCCCAAGCCACGAACGAACCGTCTCGCCAGATCCAGTCTGCCTTACGCATACGCCATCCTTACACGAGGAGGGTCAGCCGCGGGAGCCCAGAAAGCTCTCGCCGATGAACACCAAGCACAAGGTGAGGAGCAAATACGAGGCATACCCGCGCTGCGCGAACGGATCGTCGTACTGGCCGGCTCCGATGGTGACCGAAACGACGCGTTCACCACTACCGCCGCCCAAGGCTTCGGCGATGCGCGAGGGTTGCACCGGCTTCCAGTCGGACTCGTCGAGGGTGGCGTTGACGGCGACGTCGAGTCGCGGTGCCGGCTGCCAATCTTTGCCGAGCACGTGTGCGCTATAGAAGCCAGGCTCGGTGAGCGGGCCAATCTCGAGGCGGCGGCGCGTGCCGTCGTCGCTGCTGCGCTCGAGGCGGGTCCCGCCTGGTGACACGAGAGCGACCGCGTCCGCTCCCGTTGGTACCGGCAAATCGATGGTCGCGCCGACACGCACCGGCTCGACGCTCGAGGCGTCGATGGCCTTGGCGAGATAACGCACGCAGCGCTGGACGAGGGCGGGATACGTGCTGCGCAGCGCCAGATCACTCATGTCGACGTCGATGCTGGTCGCAAGGAGCATGACGCGGCCGGACGTCGGTGAGCGACGCTCCATCAAAGCCGGCGCGCCGTTGTCGAAGCGCAGAATCGCGAGCGTCTTGCTGCGCGAGCCGACGTCGACGTTGAAGTAGCTACGGGTGCGCGATGCCCGCAGACCTTCTTGTGCCGCCTGGCCGAGACCCGAGAGCACTGGGTGATCCCAATCCATGTCGCCGAGCGCGAGCGGCGGCGTTCCCGCGACCTCGTCGGCCGCCTTGTGCAGGTCGCGCAAAGGGTGCGGCAAGAGCTCACCGAAGAGTGCGTTATAGCGTTCGAAGCGTACCTCGCTACCGAGCGTGAAGAGCAGGCCTCCGCCGGCGCCGACGAACTTCGTCAGCCGCGCGATGAAATCGGCGGGCAGCTCGGCGACGTTGGCAAGCACCACGACGTCGTAACCCTCGAGCGAGAAATCCTGCGCGACTTCGTCGACGCCGACGATGCGCAGGTCGATTGGCGGATCGCCCTTCGGCACCGCTTGCACCGCGTGCTCGAAGAAGAAGAGCTCGTCGTCGTACGGCGTCGTGCGCGGGTCGCCGTCGATCGCCAAGACGTGCACGCCCGGCGCGATCTCGGCGACGAACGCCATGGTGTCGTCGCTCGGATAAGCGTCGCCAGCCAGAGTCACCTCGCAGCGAAACACGCCGGTGCCCGCGAAAGCGTAGGTGAGCGTTTTCTCGGTGACCCCGAACGGCGGAATCTCGACGAGCACCCGCTGTGTCACCTCACCGGCGACGCGCAGCTCGAGCGGCACCTCGCGCACGGCTTCGGCTCCGCAATTGCGGACAGTTACCTTGATGCGCCGCTCCGACGCCTGGTCGCCCGCCCCCTCGACGAAAACGCTCTCGATGGCGAGGTTGGGCAAAGCCGCCGGGGTCGTGCGCTCGGCGGCGTCGAGCAAGCGCACCTCGGGCGGCGGCTCCATCGCCGTCGGCCGCAAATTCGCGAAGCCGTTCTCCGCGAGGTCGGTGACGATGACGAGCGTGGCGTTGGCGCCGTCGCTACCGAGCTGCGACAGAGCCATGTCGATGGCAGCGCCCATGTTGGCGACGCCGTCGGGAGCCGCGATCTTCTCGACGGCGTCACGCACCGCCGTGAGCTCGAGGGTCGGCGCTTGGAAGATCGGCGTCACATCGCGGCCGGCGACCACCAAGGTCGCGGCATCCCCCGGCGCGAGATGCGAGAGCACGTCGCGCACTTGCCGCTTGGCATTGTCGAAGAGCGACCTGCCGCTCTTCTCGTAGCGCATGGACGCCGAGGCATCGAAGACGATGGCGACGCGCTTGCTCGCGTTGCCGGCATCGGCGGCGCGCTTCGGCATGGGCCGCGCCACCGCGAAGACCAAGGCGAGCACCGCGAGGGTCCTCAAGACGAGCAGCAGAATCTGACGCAGGCGCTCGCGACGCGCCAGGCGCTTGTTCACCGCCATCAAGAAGTCGAACGCCGCGAACTTCACGACAGGCGCGCGCCGTCTCCCGATCAAATGAATGATGACCGGGAGGCTCGCGAGAGCAGCTCCACCGAGCAGCCAGGGATACAGGAATGTCAGCTCGCCCACGCGGCGAAGCTAACACTCAACGCATCAGACAGAAACCACCCGAGAAGGCTGCATCGTCGCTCGCGAAGTTGAGCTGAATGCACTCGCTGCTCGGCATGAGCTCGTCGCAATCATCGCGGGTCGCGCACGGGGTCGTGCAGATGCCCTCGAGGCACCATTCGCTCGCGCAATCGGAGTCGCTGTCGCAGTCGTCCCAGAGGTCGCCGCGGCCGCTGTAGAGGCGTCCGCCGCAGACGCTCGTCCAACCGCGCTGGCCGGCGTCGTCGATGAGCGGATGGAAGCCGCACGCTTCCCCGAGGTTGCAATCGGGCGAGGCACGGCAATGGGCAACACACTGGTTGCCGACGCACATTCCGCTATCGCATTCACTGGGATCGCTGCAGGTCTCGCCCGCCGAGCGGTACCGCGACAGGTCGCTCTGGATGCAGACATGCAGGTAGCCCATGTCCGCGGGATAGGCGAAGCAGACCTCGCCGCTCATGCAGTCGCGATCGGCGGCGCACTGGACCACGCAGGTGTCGGTGGCCGTATCGCAAACCTGGGTCTGGCATTGGTTCTCGGCCTCGGTGCACGAGCCGCCGGGCGGCGTCGTGAAGGGATAGCCGGCTTCGCCAGCGCCCAGCTGCCAGTCTGCGAGGCAAATTTGCACGCCGTCGAGCGTCGTCGATTCGTAGTTGTAACAGGCAAAGCCCATCGGGCAGTCGTCGTTGCCACCGCGGCCAGTGCCGATGCACGGCACGGTGCAGATGGTCCGTCCGACCACGAGGCCGCTGCACACGAGACCCGGGCCACACTCGGCGGTGGTGTCGCAGTCGTCGCCGAAGCTCGGATCGTCCACTTCGGGAGGAGCGATGATCGGCTCCTCTTCCTCGGGCTCGACGTCGACGGGCTCGTCGCGGTCGCCGTTGGTTCTTGAGTCGCCACCGAGCGGCGACAACGGAGTGGTGCGCGTGCTCCCGCTACAGGCGAGAACACAGCCCGAGAGTAGGAGCAACGCGACTTGCTTCATCGATAGACCCGAGGCGTCAGGGTCGGCATCATGCGGCCACCCGGTGTGGTCACACCGGCGCCGGGAGTCACTCCCGCGCCGGGCATCATACCGGCGCCAGGCATCGTCATCATGCCCGATCCGGGCGGAGCGCCGGTGCCGTTGTAGCCGGGGATGCACGCGTCGCGCATGCCCATCAGCCGCTTCACCAGCGCGCCCACCGTCTTATCGAAGAAGCCGATGAGACCGTAGTTGTTGAACATGCCGCACTGGCCACCGGGCTGTGTGCCGGTGCGCGCAGGATACTGACCCATTCCCGGAGGAACGGTCGGCGTCGGACGGCCGATGCCGGGCACTGTCGGCGTCATGCCACCGGGCTGCGTGCCGGGCACGAGCACTGGCGGTTGCGTCGGCGAGCCGGCGCGCGGCGGGAGACCTCCAGGGAGCGTGCGACCGGGCAGCGTAGCACCGGGGCCAAAGCCGCCGGGGACGGTCGGCATAGGCCGCGCGACCGGCGCGGTACCACCGGGGACGAGCACTGGCGGGCGCGCTGGGATTCCACCCGCGCGACTCGGCGGCGCGAGCCCGATCCCAGGTGCCGTGGGCAGAGGACGAGCCCCGCCCAAGAAAGGACCTGGAACGGCGCCGGGCACGAGCACCTGCGGACGCCCGACGACTGGTCCCGTCGTGAGCGGCACAGGCATCGGACGAGCCAATGCACCGGGGGGAGCTGCGCGGAAGGAGGGGTTGCCGGGCGCACTCGGGTAAACACCGAACGGTCCTGCCATGGTGGTCTCCTCGCGAGACCGCTTCCATGTGCTGCCCCTGTGCAGCGCGAGATCCGGTCCCGCTATGTACTCAGATCGAATATCGGCGTTTCTCCGTAGAGTTGCGCAAAATGACCGACCGGGCGGCTTGGATCGGGCGACGCCAAGCGGCTATGGTCGCCGCCGCGATGCGAGAGACCGTCTACCGTTCCTACTCCTACCGCCCGCCGCAGCTCGAGCACCGCTACGGCCCGAACGTGCATCTCTTGGGCGACCCCGTGATGCTCACGCAGCTCGCGCGCCTGTCGCGGCCCGAGACCCTCCAGCCCGAGGTCACGTGGCTGGTGCGCGACATCTACGAGACGCTCGTGCGCATCGTCATCGCCGCCGAGTTTCCCCGCAGCGCGGCCGAGGTCCGCACCCGCATGTTCGCAGCCACACCGAATGGCGTCTGGAGCGGACAGGTGCTCGACGCTGCTACGAAGGTGGTGACCGTCGACGTGGCGCGCGCCGGCACCCTGCCCTCGCAGATCGCCTTCGAGACGCTCGTGCGCCTACTCAACCCCGACGCCGTCCGCCAAGATCACGTCTACATGAACCGCGTCACCGACGACGCCGGTGCGGTGCAAGGCGTGTCGGTCTCCGGCAGCAAGATCGGCGGCGGTGTCGATCGCGCTGTCGTCTTGTTCCCCGACCCGATGGGCGCGACCGGCGGCAGCATGAGCTGGGCCATGAACATGTACAAAGACATGGACGGGGGAAAGCCGATGAAGCTCATCGCGCTCCACCTCATCGTGACCCCCGAATACTTGAAGCACATGACCAGCACGCATCCCGATGCCATCGTCTACGCCGTGCGCCTCGATCGCGGCATGTCGGACGCCGACGTGCTCAAGACCGGGCTCGGTGAGCGTTGGTCGGACGAGCGCGGCCTCAACGAGAAGCAATACATCGTCCCGGGTGCCGGCGGCCTCGGGGAGATCTTGAACAACAGCTACGTATGACCACCTGGCGTAACAACATCGACGTTCTCTTCGATGCCGAGACCATCCAGCGGCGGGTCGCCGAGCTCGGCGCGCAAATCACGCGTGACCTCGCCGGCCGCGCGCCGATCTTCGTGGGCATCCTCAAAGGCTCGGTGCCTTTTTTCGCGGACCTGATCCGCGCCGTCGATTTGCCCGTGCAGTGCGAGTTCATGGGCATCTCGAGCTACGGCGACGACACCGAGTCGAGCGGCGTCGTGCAAATCACCTACGACCTCACGAAGTCCATCGAAGGCAAAGACGTCGTCCTCGTCGAGGACATCGTCGATACCGGTCTGTCGATGCAGTACCTGCTCGCGAGCATGGCGACGCGCAAGCCAGCTTCGGTCCGCGTTTGCACGCTCCTCGAGAAGCCCGACAACGCCCGCGTGAAGATCCCGCTCGATTACGTGGGCTTCCGCATCCCCAACGAATTCGTCATTGGCTACGGCCTCGACTACGCTGGGAAGTATCGTAATCTCCCGTTCATCGGGGTGTACCGTGGTCCCATCGAGTAGCGAGCGCGGCGGCATCGGCCGGTTCTTCACCGGCTTGCTGGTGTTCTGTTTGGTCTGCGCCTTGGGGGCTGCCGTCGCCTACCTGCTTGCCGAGCGCAACCAGCGGCACTTCCGTATGCGCAATCAGGGCGGCATCGTCTTCATCGAGCGCGGCCGCTTGCTTCCCATCGGCTACGAACCGTTCGCGCCGGACGCCAAAGATCTGCAGTCGGCCTACGCGCCCATCAAAGTTCCCGCCGGCGAAAAGGTCGACGAGGTCGAGAGCTTCGACGACCGTGTCGAGCTCGACCGCGCCTTGTTCTCGCTGCTCGCCGGGTGGGCCCGCGCCCGTTTGCAGGCAAGCGACGCCGAGTCCTTCGACATGGCGAGCAGCTACGTGAACCGCTGCTCCTTGCTCCCCGGCTTGTCGGAAGAGCAGCGCTCCGAGCTCAAGTCGCTCCGCGCCGACCTCGCCTATCGTAACGGCAAGCGCCTCGCGTACGCTATCGCGGACGACTTCGACAAGGCAGTGGCTGAGCTCAAGCTGGCACTCGAGCTCGGCACGTCGCGGCCGAGCGATGCCGACGCCTGGGTCACCCAAATGAACAAGTGGGCTCACGACTACCGGGCCGCGCTCGGTGACCGCGCAAAGCCCGAAGCCGCGCCTGCTGCCCCGCCGGTCGCTAATCCGCCCACGACCGAAGCCGAGCCCGTCGAGAAGCCCAAAGGCGAGGCGTTGTAAGGGATGAGCGCCACGCTCTACGGGGAGACGGAGGCGCGCTATGCGGCGCTTTCGGGGCTGATGCACGGCGCCCGCGTGCTCGATCTCGCAATCCACGGTGATGCACGCTGCATCGACGCGCTGGTGACCGCCGGCGCGGCCAGCATCACGGTGTGCGCGCCCGATGAGGTGCGGCGTGATCTCACCACCCAGAACGTCGAGCTGCAGCTCGTGCCTCCCGTGAGCCTGCCGCTGCCTTTTGCGCCCGGCGGGTTCGATGTCGTCGTATGTTTCGATCTCATTGCACGTATCGCGCAGGACCCAGCATGGATGAGCGGGCTACGTGAGGTGCTCGCGCCGAGTGGCGCCATCGTCATCGCCGTGAGCTCCGCCGACGATGCCGCGCGCATTCTCGGCGCTTCGTTCGGAGTGGCGACCGTGTTCGCGCAGACGCCGCTCGTCGGGCACATGATCTACGACGTGGGTGCCGAGGAGCTCGAGCCCGAGCTCGACCGCACCTGGGCGGATGGCGCCGATGACGAGCCCACGAGCTACGTGGTCGTCTTCGCGCCAGAGCCGCGCCACAACGAAAAGCTCACCATGGTGCAGATGCCGTTTGCCGCCTGGGAGCGCGTCGCGAGCGTCGAGGTCGAGGCACTGCGCAACGAGCGCGATCACTTGAAGCAGGAGCTCACGACGGCCAACGAGCACATCGCCCGCAGCCAGTGGCAGCTCGGCGGTGCATCGAACGAGCTGAGTACGACGCAAGTCGAGCTGGCGAACGCGCGCAGCGAGCTCGAAGTCGCGGTCAACGAGCTTGCGAGCCTGCGCCACGAAACCGATCAGGTCCAGGGCCAAAGCGCGGCGCCCGGTGACGCGATCGGTGAGCTTGCGCGGCTCCGCAACGACCGCTCCTCGCTGGAAGCGCAAATCGCCGACCTCTTGGAAGAGAACGCCGCGATGAGCACGGCCATGGCCACCGCCGAAGAGCGCGTGGGTAAGCTCGAAAGCACCGTCGCCGAGCTCCAGGACACCATCGCCGTCGAGCGCAACGCCGCCCGAGAGGCGACTCAAATAGCCGGCAATGAACGCGATACGGCCAAACGGCGCCTCGAAGACGTCCAACGCG
This sequence comes from uncultured Bdellovibrionales bacterium, assembly GCA_964484195.1. Lineage (GTDB taxonomy): Bacteria > Myxococcota > XYA12-FULL-58-9 > XYA12-FULL-58-9 > JALHOP01 > JALHOP01. The sequence goes on from CAZAER010000032.1 coordinate 14,571, forward strand.
CCCTCGACATGAGTCGCCGCCGGGGTGACGACCTGGCCCGAAACCTCGACCTGGACCGCCAGCAGCTCGCCGAGCTGAAAGACCGCGTGGAGAGCGAGCGCCGCCGCGCCGACCAGCTCCAGAACGACCTAAACAGCAAATCTAACAAAGAAATTGCCTCCCCCTCTGGCGAGAAAGCGATCGACGGCGAATCTTAGGTCAGCGACGACCCGGCAGCTGCCGGCACGCCAGGGTCGGTCGTGGAAGCTACTAGGATACGTACCGTGCGCGATCTCAACGTCGATTGGCCAGCGCTCCACAGCGCCTTCCAGATGAACATGCCCGAGGTACGGTGTTTCCTGTCCCTCGAAGACGGGCGTGTGCTCAAAGTCCCACCTGGTGACGCCCGACTCTCCCAGGTGCGTGAGCAAACCGCGCGCTACGCGCCCGTCGAGGCGGTCCCTTCACGCATTCAGTATCAATGGCTCGACGACTTCATTCGTCAGGTGGAAGAGCCAGCGGTGAAGACGCGCATGGAAGCGGCCATCAACGGCAAAGGCGCTTTCAGACGCTTCAAAGACATTCTGCTCACCTTGCCCGACGAGCGACGCCGTTGGTTCGAGTTCCGCGATGCCCGCATGCGCGAGCGCATCGTCGAATGGGTGGCCGAGCAAGGGGTGCAAGCCAGCAACCAGCCGCCATGGTTGGGCGGCCCCGGCGAGCTCGAGTCCGCTGAAGCGGGCAGCGACGTAGTTGCGCTCGAAGCCAACGAGAAGCAGTACACCGAAGCGCTGCGCGACTATTTGATCGCCTGGTCCGAAGGCAAAACCGTCGATGCGTTGTCGCCGCTGTCGCTCGAGAAGCTGGCGCAGAACATCGTGAAGAGCTTCACGGTGAAACCGCGTTGAAGTTTTCGATCCATCGCGCGCGGTGCGCCGTAGAGCGCGCCGCCTAGCCGAAGAGCGAGATGTCGACGCCCAGCGTCGACAGGATCAACACCAGGTTGAGCGCGAGCACGACGCCGGCGCCGAGCCAAGCGACGCCGTCGGTGAGCTTGCTGTTGGCTTGCTCGCCCATGATGCGCGGGTCGCGCGTGAAGAGCACGAGCGCGACCATCGGCACCGGCAGCGCGATCGAGAGCACCACCTGGCTCAGCACCAGCGAGCGCGTCGCATCGAGGCCCAAGCCGACGACGATGAACGCAGGCACCATCGTGACCACGCGGCGCACCCAGACCGGGATACGGAAACCGACGAAGCCTTGCATGATCACTTGGCCCGCCATGGTTCCGACGACCGAGCTCGAGATGCCCGAGGCGATGAGCGACATCAGGAAGATGCCGGCGGCGGCGATGCCGAGGAGCGGCGTCAGGGTGTGATACGCGGTCTCGATCTCGGCGACGTCGCTGTGGCCCGCATGGAAGGCGCTCGACGCCATCATGACCATCGCGGCGTTGACGATGCCCGCGAGCGCGAGCGCGATGATCACCTCGCGGTTCGAGATGCGCACCAAGGTGCGCTTCTCGGCGACATCGCGAGCCACGAAGCGTCCTTGCGTGAGTGAGGAGTGCAGGAAGATAGCGTGCGGCATGACCGTCGCGCCGATGATACCGACCGCGATAGCGAGCGCTTCGGCGTTGGGGATGCGCGGCGAGGCGAAGCTCTTGGCGACGTCGAGCCATTCGATGGGCGCGATGAACAGCTCGATGACGTAACAGAGCGCGATGACCCCGACGAGCACGCCGATGATGATCTCCATCGGCCGGAAGCCGTGCTGCTCGAACGCGAGGATGGCGAAGGTGAGCAGCGCCGTGATCGCCATTCCGCCCAGCATCGGCATGCCGAAGAGCAGCGACAGTCCGATGGCGCCACCGAGAAACTCGGCGAGGTCTGTCGCCATCGCGGCGACCTCACTGACGACCCACATGGCGATGACGACCGGTTTGCTAAAGCGCTCGCGGCACATCTCGGCGAGGTTCTTCCCGGTGACGATACCGAGCTTCGCCGACAAGCCCTGGAAGAGCATGGCGATGAGATTCGCGACGGCGACGACCCAGAGCAGCGTGTAGCCAAACTTCGAGCCCGCCTGGATGTTGGTCGCGAAGTTGCCGGGGTCCATGTAGGCGATGGACGCGATGACGGCCGGCCCAGCGAACAAGATGAACGACTGCAACGGCGAGCGACGGCCGGCCAGTGCTTCGACCATGCCCGCGTGGGTGCGTTCGCTCAGGGTGCCGCGGCGATTCATTGGCGCGAATATAAACTATAGCATCGGCTATAAAAAATAGTGACAGCCACCATTTTCCGCACCGCGACCGTATCGAGCCTCGTGGAAAATGGTGGCTGTCACCATTTTTCATGCACGCAACTTCCGGCGAGCCCTCCAGATAACTTGGTTCCTTCCCTTCAGCTGGAACCCATCCATGACTACCGACATTCGCAAGGCTCAGCGCCTCACGCTGGGCTCCCAGACCCTTTTGTCCGCTTCCTCGGCCCCGTTTCGGCAAATTGCCCGGGGTCCCGCTCTGCAGAGTGGCCAAGGTGTCGCCGCGATGGCGAGCAGCCTCGAGCGCAGCGGTGCCAAGGGCGTCGCCCCCGTGGGAGGGCTCAAAGTTGCCGCCAACCCCGACGCTGACCCGATGACGCACATCACCTATCTCGCGTCCGCCGAGCTGCGCGGGCGTGGCAGCCCCTCGGAGGGCTTCGACGCGGCATCGAAGTACGCCGCGAACCTGATGAAGGCTTACGGTCTCGAGGGCGTCAACACAGGTGACCCGTCGGGCAACCCGTTCTTCCAGACGTTCGATCTCGTCGGCTTCGACATCCAGCCGCAGCTCAACATCCATGGGCACCCGACGCTCGGGCCCAAGCTGTTCCAGCACGGCTTCTATCTCGACGACACCACGACGAAAGACGAGCACGACATCATCCGTCGTGAGCACGGTCATCGTCTCCCCAGGAACGGTGGCTTCAGCGGCAACCTCACCCTCGACGCGTTGAAGCGTGCCGGCATCGCCGCCAGCAAGGTGCAGAACGTCGTCGGCGTGGTGCGCGGCACCGGTCCCCAAGCCAACGAGTTCGTGGTGCTGATGGCGCACCTCGATCACGTCGGCGCGCGCGGCAACACCATCTACTTCGGCGCTGACGACAACGCCTCGGGCTCGGGCACCATCCTCTCGACCCTGCCCCAGCTCCAGGAGCTGCAGAAGGCCGGGAAGCTCAATCGCTCGGTCATCGTCCTGTTGACCGCTGCCGAGGAGAAAGGCCTCGTCGGCTCGCGCTACTTCATCAAGCACCCGCTGCCGGGCGTCCCGCTCAGCGCCATCAAGGCCTGCTACAACGCCGACATGCTCGGCCGCTGGCAGATCGATCGCATGTCGCTGGGCGGTGGTCGCAAGGCCGGCTTCTTGGGCGACATCGTCATGAAGGCCAACGAGTCGCTCGGCGAGCGCAAGTTCGCGGTCGTGAACGCCGACATCGACCAGTACGAGTCGTCGCAGGACGGCTACAACTTCACACAGGCCGGTATCCCGACGGTCTTCGCCTTCGAAGGCCTCTCGAACCCGAAGGGCGGCGGCAGCCTGCACGAGGACTACCACCAGCCGACCGACACCGTGGACAAGATTGTCCGCGATAACGGCGGCGACAAGGTGCGCAAATTCCGCGACCTGACCGTCGAGGTTGCGCGTTTGGTGAGCAACGCGACGCTCGCCTGAGTGCCAGCACCGTCGACCCGAACCTAGGCATTTCGAGCAACTAGCCATCGTCGGCGGCTGATAACGCCGACGATGGATGCGACTGCGGTGCGCCCGGGTGCAGGTCAGCTCGAGCCAAGCAGCGCGGTCTCGCCCGCATCGGCGCGGCCGGCGGCGGCCGAGGTGCAACCCGCGCCGACCCACGAGCTACCGCCCGCGCCCCCGCGCCCGCGCCCGCGTGTATCGATCGCGGCACGCGGTCTGCTCGCGGCCTTCGACCGCATCGACACTTCACCGCGAGACGGCACGCTGACCGCTCCCGAGCTCGATGCCGCCATTCAGGACCCGAGCGTCGCGGGTGAGCTCGCCGACGCCGTCGTCGCGGCACGCGCAAAGCTTGGGCACGAAGAATACCCCGACACCGGCCGCAACTACTTCAGCTACGGCTGGGGCTACGCGCGTTGGTTCGGCACTGGGCTTTACGCGCTAGGCGTCAATAGGCTGCGCGGCCCTCGGACGATCGACCGCGCCGAGCTCGAACGCTGGCAGCAAGGCGGCGGTAGCGGCGACATGGCAAAGCTCGACGAGAATCTCGAGCGTATCAAGACGCAGCGAGCGGCGACGCCCAGCGAGACCTTCGCGCCAGCCACCCCGCGCGCCGGCGACGTTCGCCAGGGTTTCGTCGGTGACTGCTACCTCCAGGCCGCGGCTGCGGGTCTTGCTGCGATGCGCCCGCAAGAGCTCTCGCGCTTGATCACCGAGCTCCCGGACGGCGGTTACAGTGTCCGCTTCGGCAAGACGGCAGCCGACGTATCCGCTTTGACGGACAGTGAAATCGGCTACCTCGGCGGCAGCGGCTCGACGGGGCGCTGGCTCGCGGTGATCTCCAAAGCCTACGCCCGTCATCGCTTCGGCGATGGCCCGGCAAAGGCGGGAGAGGCGTTGAATACGGCGGACGGAGGCCTGGCCGAAGAGGGCATCACGGCCCTGACCGGTCATGATGCAACGACGTACATGGTCGGCTGGAAGACCCTCGCGTCGACGCGCGACGTGCTCACCCGTGCGGTCGCGAATCGCCGCGTCATGATCGCTGCCGCCGTCTTCGACACCGACAGGCTCTACGCCAATCATGCCTACACCGTGCTCGACTACGATCGAGCCACGGATCTGGTCACTCTCCGCAACCCCTGGGGCAACAATCGCAAGCTCCGGGCGAGCGGCGTCTCGCCGGACGGAACAGTGACCCTGTCACTTGCCGAATTCGCGTCATCGATCCGCGTCCTCGCGGTCGAGGACGACACCTGACGCTACTTGCGAGTCAGCGGACGCTCTGATTCTCTCGCGGCGGAATGCCGACCTCGAAGAAGGCGCGCGGCACTGCCGCCATCCCCAATCGCTATGTGCGCGCCCGCGAAGCGCGGCAAACCGAGGTCGCCGAGGACTACGTCGAGCTCATCGCCGAGCTGATCGCCGCGCATGGTGAGGCGCGGACGGTTCACATCGCGCAGGTGCTCGGTGTGTCGCAGCCGACGGTGAGCAACACCATTCGCAGGCTGGCGCGCGACGGCCTGGTCACGGCCAAACGTTATCGCGCCATCTTCCTGACCGACAAGGGCCACGCCCTGGCCGCCCGCTCACGCGCCCGCCACGGCATCGTTCGCGATTTCCTGGTGAGCATCGGCGTTTCGCCCGCTACAGCGGACACCGATGCCGAGGGCGTCGAGCACCACGTGAGCCAGGAGACCCTGGCGGTGTTCGCGGCGATGACCCGAAAGCTCAATTCCGGCCGTTGAGTTGGTGCCAGGCTGGCGCAGTCGCGCGGCGACGCTCAAGCAACCTCGCGAGCAGGCGCCGATAACGGGACTTCTTCCATTCCCACTCAGAGGTTCCCATGTCAGTCCGCATCTCGGGCCATTCCGCGCCCAAGAGCATCGTTGCCGCCATTCCGCACGTCGTCATCAGCGTGAAGAACGGCGACCGCATCTCCATCCGCCCGAACGAGCCGGTCTACATGTTCCTGGAGGGCTCGCCGAAAGCCGTCCGCAGCGTTCGCAGCCTTGCGCAGAATAGCCGCTTCATCGTGACGCCCTCGGACCTGCCCCCGTTCCACTCGCCGCCGCGCACGCCGGGCACGTGGGTGAAGATCTCGGTCAAGCCGAACACCAAGGGCGGCAGCGAGCAGTTCGTGCTCGAGTCCCAGCCGACCACGGGCCGCGCGCTCGGGCACACCGAGGCGACCTTCACGATCATCGCGCTCGCCAAGGTGCTCCGCTAACCTCACATCGGCGCGGCGAGGAGCCTTATTCTTGAGGCTTCGAGCCGCCGCCGCCAGCGCGGCGCTTCGCATCGGCGACATGCTCGCCGTTCGGCGCCAGCGTCACGTACAGCTCGCACTGCTGCTTGGCTTCTCCGCCGCCCCCAAGGGCGCGGCAGTAGAAGTAGTGGCAGTTCGGGTCGTACATGTATTCGTCGATGCCGGTCTGATAGGCGGTCATGGCGCCGTCGCTATCCTTGTTCGCCTCGTGCGCCTGACCCAGCTCGCACCAGCTCTGAGCGAGTAGCGGCTTCGAGGTGCCGGACGGCAGCTTGGACAGATAGTCCATCATCTGCTTGACCGCCTTGGCCGGACGACCCGACTCACGCAGCGCCTGCGAGATGCCCATCTGCGCCCGCGAGAACGCCTCGGGCCCGAGCTCGCGCGTGACGCCTTCGTAAGCCGCAATAGCGGCATCGTACTGACGTTGAGCGCGCAAGCGGTTGGCTTCGAGGAGCTTGACCTCGAAGTCGTTGGGCGCGAGCTGCTGAGCGCGCTCGAGCGACGCCTTGGCGCCGGCCGCGTCGCCAGTGGCCGATTGCGCTTCGGCGAGACGCTTGAAGTAGCGCGGATCGTTCGGCGCCTTCGAAGCAGCGCGCTTCAGCGCGTCGAGCGCCTCGCTGTTCTTCTTGAGCGCGAGCAACGAGACACCGCGGCGGTAGTCGAAGATGGGGTTCTGCGGATCGAGCTGCTGCGCCTTCTTGAAGTCGTTGTCCGCTTCGACGTGTTTGTTCTGGAACTGCTCGAGCTGCGAGCGCGCGAAATAGGCCAGCGCCTTGATGGGCTGGGAGAGGTCTTCTTCCTGGGCGAACACCTTCTTGATGTTCCCTTCGATCTCGAGCTGCCGCTCCTTCAAGCCGATGCCACGGTCGAGGTCGACGAGCGACTTGCCGATGAGCGCCTGGGGATGGTTGCGATTGCTCTGCAGCGCGCCTGCGAACTTGGCGTCGGCGCCTTCCCAGTTGTCGCGGATGTAATAGTACCAACCGAGGAAGTTCTGGGCGCGGACGCTGCCGGCCGAGATACCCGACAGGCGGCGTTCCTGAACCTGCGTGTCTTTGTCGGAGGGCTTCGAGGCCAAGAGCAGACGGAACGCTTCGACCTCGATCTTCGGATCGTTGATGTTGCGATCCTGCATCTTCTTCACGGCGGAGATGCCGACGTCGTAGCTCTTGTCGTAATACGACATGAGGGCGCGAGCGGCGATGCGGTAGGCGCTCTCGTCACCACCGGCCTTGTCGGCCTTCTCGAGATAGCTCCGCGCGCGATCCACGACCTCGGGGATCTGATGGTCGACCGCGAGCACCGCATTGGCGTACGCCAACGTGGACAGCGCGATCGGTGAGCCGTCGTCGATGGCCACCGCGTCTTCGCCACGCTTGGCGGCTTCGACGTAACGCACATACGTGTCGTCGTCGATCGCGGCGCGCACGTCGCGGATGACCGCGGCGAGCTTCTTTTCCTGCGTGGAGCGGTGCCACTGGTAGCCCATCCAGGCCATGGCGACCGCGAGTACGCCGAGAGCGACCATGATCGTCGTCTTGATCGATCCGGTCGTCTTCGGAACGAAGCCGAGGATGGTCAGACGCCCGGGACCCGCCGTCTCGATGCCCGAGTCGTGCGAGAAGCCCAGCGTGTCGGGCGCGAAGAAGTCGTTGACGTGCTCGAGCTGCTTCTCCGGCTGCGAAGGCGTGTCGGAGTAGACCGGCATCGGCGGTTGCACGGCCTGTTGCATCTGCGGCGCCGCCTGTTGCGGAGCCGGACCCTGCGCCGGACGCTGTGGCGGAGCACTTTGCGGCGGCCGCTGTTGCGGAGGTTGCTGCGGCGGCATCTGCTGCGCCTGGAAGCCAGGCTGCGCCATCTGCTGCTGCGGCATCTGCTGTGGCGGACGTTGCTGTTGCTGCGGCGGCGGCATCGCTTGCTGCTGCGGACGCGGCTGGGCGACTGGCGCCTGCTGCGGCGGAGGTGCCGCTTGCGGTGGCGGCGCGGCCGGCTGTTGCTGCGGGAGCGGCACGCCGAGCTGGCGCAGCATCGCCTGCGCTTGCTGGAGATTCGGATTGATCGTCAGCGCTTGGGTGAGCGCGCGAACGCCCTCGTCGCGCCGGCCGAGCTCCAAGAACATCCGGCCCTGGATCTCGAGGAGGAACGGATTGTTGGGGAACTTCTGGACCGCGGCGGCGAGCTCTTGCTCCGCCTTGGGTGCTTTCCCTTGCTCGAGGTAGATGCGCGCCAGCATGACCGGGCCACGCACGTCGTCGGGGGCAGTCTTGATGCCCTTTTTGCAGACGACCATCGCTTCCATGAAGCGCTTGGCGCCGAGATAGGCCTCGCAAAGAGGAATGCACGCGTCGAGGGTCGGATTCTTAGCGAACTCGACCTCAAGCTCGTGGATGTCACGTGCCATAGGGTTGGTGTTGTCTCCGAAGTCGGCGTGCTGTTCAAGAATCTTGAACGCATGCTATCGTATCCGAAGGTCCCACATGCGACGCATCTTTTTTCCGCGGCTCGTGCTTCTCGCGGGTCTTTTCATCCCCTTGAGTCCTATTTCCTGCGCCACCACTGACGGGCAAGCCGCCGTCAAAACGGTCGACGACATGTACGCGAAGGCCGTCATCGACCTGAAAGATGGGCTCTATCCCGAAGCGCTCGACGCCTTCGAGACCATCAAGGCGCGCTTCCCGTACTCGAAGTACGCGGCGCTCTCCGACTTGCGCATCGCCGACGTGCACTTCGAGCGGCAGGCGTACGTCGAGGCCGTGGATGCCTACCGCAACTTCTTGAAGTACCACCCGACGCACTCGGAAGCGCCCTACGCCATGTTCCGCATCGCCGAGGCGTACCAGCAGCAGATGCCGAGCGACTTTTTCTTCCTTCCGCCGTCGGCCGAAAAAGATCAGGCGCAAACCAAGCTCGCGATCTCGGCGTTTCGCGACATGCTCTCGCGCTACCCGACGTCGGAGTACGCCGAGAAGGCGCAAGACCACCTCAACCAGTGCCGCAAGAAGCTCGGGGACCACGAGATGTACGTCGCGCGCTTCTACTTCAAGCGCGAGAAATGGATGGCCTCGGCACTGCGCGCCGAGGGCGTGCTCCGCGACTACAGCGGGCTCGGACTCGATCCCGAAGCGCTCTGGATCGCCGGCAGCTCACGCTACTTCACCAAGCAGCTCGTCGAGGCGCGCGTCCACCTCTCCAAGCTCGAGACCGAGTTCGCCGACGCCCCCGAGGCGGGCAAGGCCAAGTCCGTCTTGGAGGAAATGAACAAGAAGAAGCTCGACGGCGACGCCACCGACGACGCCAACGCCAAGACACCGGCGAGCAGCGACGTCGCGAATCCCGCGCCCTCGGCCACCGCGACGGGAAACAAGACACCACTCGCCAATCCGAAGTAGCGAATAGTTGACCGCCCGCCAGGTTGGGACGACCATAGGCCATCCATGGACGAACAGCTCCGCCAACTGCTCAGTCTCGGCAAAGAGTACTACCTGAAGCGCGACTTTCCGGGTGCGCGCGCTTATCTCGAGCAGGTCATCGAGAAGAGCCAGAGCTTCGCGGACGTCTACAACATGCTGGGCGTCGTTTATCACGACATGGGCCAGTTCTCGAAGGCGCAGAGCGCGCTCGAGCGGGCTCTCAGCCTGAACCCGGCTTACACCGAAGCCGCCTTGAACCTCGCGGTGCTCTACAACGATCTCGGCAAGTACAACGAGGCCAAGGACATCTACAAAAAAGCGCTCGTCAACAGCCGCGTTCAGAGCGGCGAGCTCGACCCATTCGTCGCCGGCAAGATCGCCAACATGCATGCCGAGATCGCAGACGCCTACTGCTCCGCCGGCCATCCCGAGCGCGGCATCATGGAGTATCACAAGGCCATCGAGCTGCGGCCGACGTTTGCCGACATCCGCGCGCGGCTCGCCTCGGCACTCCGCGATACCGGACAGATGAACGATGCGGTCGCGCACTTGCAGCAGGCGCTCGTCGACCGCCCAGCGTATGCTCCGGCGCGCGTGCTCTTGGGCGTCTGCCACTACTCGATGGGCAAGCTCCCCGAGGCCATCGCCGAATGGAAGGAAGTCCTGGCCAAGGACCCGCAAAACGCTCGCGCTGCAATGTACTTGAAGCTAGTTGCGGCTCCCACGTAGGGTAGGACCAGACACGATCGATCATGGGTAAAAACGCCTTCAAGTTCATCTCCGGCAAGTACGTAGGCGGAGAGTTTCCAATCCCCGACGACGGCGAGCTGCTCATCGGCCGCGCCAGTGATCTCGACCTCGTGCTCGTCGAAGACATGGTCTCGCGCAAACACGCCAAGCTGACGGTGTCGAGCGGCCAGCTCTCCATCACCGACCTGGGCTCGACCAACGGCACGTTCGTCAACGGCGAAAAAATCCGCCGCGCCGAGCTCAAGCGCAACGACCGCATCCTCATCGGCACGTCGATCCTCAAGCTCATCGACGAGTCCGAGATGACGCTCGACATGGGCCGCCGCGACACCAAGTCCGTCAAGGACATGATGCAGCAGCTCGGCAATCGCGCCGGCGAGTCCTCGACGATGAGCGGCGACCTGCAAGAGGTTCCGCTGCCCGACTTGCTGCAGCTGTTCGCTACCAACCGCAAGTCCGGTGCCTTGACCATCAAGGGCACGAACAACGGTCAGATCTACATCAAGAACGGTCAGCTCCAGTCCGCGGTCATCAAGGGTCTGTCGATTCCCGCGATGAAGGCAATCGCGCGCATGATGACGTGGAGCGCCGGTTCGTTCCAGCTCGAGCCCATCGACGAGAGCATGCGCTTCCCGGAGAACTTCACCGAGAACACCGAGAGCGTGCTCATCGAGGCGCTGCGCCAGGTCGACGAGATCCGCCGTATCCAAAAAGATCTCCCAGCCGGCGAAGCCAAGCTCATCGTGACCATTCCGATGATGCCGCGTCTGTCCGACCTCTCGAAGAGCGAGCTCGACACGCTGCAGTCGATCCTGAACTTCGACCACTACCAAGACGTCCTCGACAAAGATCCGCGCTCCGATCACGCGGTCATCATGGACGTGCACAAGCTGCTCAAGCAGGGCTACGTCGAAGCAGACTAGCTCGCTTCGCTAGTTCGTCTGCCTCCGGACAGACCGTGTCCGCTATTGCTGGACGCACACCAGCGGGAGCGAGCGGTTACACTCGGCGCTGAAGGCGCTGAAGGTCCGCATCATACTGTTGCGCTGGTAGTAGCCACCGACGTTGCCGCTCGCCGAGAACGACGTGTTGGTCCAGCCCTGGCACGTGTTGAGGGTCTGCATCGCGGGGTCCATGCCGCTCCAATAACCGGAGTCGGTGCTGATCGGCACGCCATCGACCACTGATGTGAAGACAGCCGAACCGTTGGTCACACCGAGCACACCTTGGAGGTCGTGCCAGACGTACACGGTGTTCGGCGTCAGCACCCAATTGCACCCCGCCGTGAGGCAGGCTTCGCGCCGGTTGCCAGCGGCGGCGCTGACGATGAGCGCTTTCCAGGTGCCGGCAACAGGCTCGGCGGCCTCACACAAGGCGTCAGCGGCGGTCGGCGCGACTTGGTTCGCGGCGTAGACAGCGGCAGTGGTGAAGATGCGCTTCACCGTCGCGGTCTCGAGGTTGTAGGCCTCGGTCGTCGTGGACCTGTTGTACAAAGGGTCTGCAGACGTGCAGGTGATCGACACGAGGGCGCTACCGAGGTCGTTGGGCACCGCGTCGGCAAGACCAGTCACCTGCACGGAGTGTATGGTGTTCCAATCGCCGGTGCCGCCCGACGTGAACGTCATGGTCGCTGTGCCGGTCGCGCCGATGCGGATCTCATCGAGGTCGCCTGCGTCATCGAGCGTACACGTGACGTCGGCGGTTGGCCTCGAGGTCAGCGAGTAACGCACGTCGTCGGTGCCGCCCGCTTCTGTCGTGTAGATGGCGTTCTCCCAGCGGAGGATGCCGGCTGCGTCATTGTCGTCGTTGGTCACCGCGATGTCGGGTACGGCCATGCCGTTGAACGCGGGGTCGGCACTGACGATATCGCCGAGCAAGATTTGATAGCTCTGGTTGCCATCGTCGAAGCTCTCGTCGACGCCCGTGATCGTCACGTTGAACGGCGCGTTCGTGTTGATCACGAGTGGCCCAGCGACGACCGACCCTTCAGCGGTGTTTGTGCTGAGAATCGAGATCGACACCGGCGAAAGCGGCGCCGCTCCCAACGTAATCGTGAACTGCGCGGTGCCGGCCGCCTCCGTCGTATGCAACCCGGTCTGGTTCGACACGGAAATGCTCGCGGTGTCGTTGTCGTCGTTGGTGAGCGCCACGTCGATGGGGTCGAGCCCGTTGAAGTCGCCGTCGGCGCTGACCAGTAAGCTGGTGGTCACCATGTACGGGACATTGCCGTCGTCGTAGTCGTCATTGACGCCGGTGACGATGACCGATTGTGGATCGTTCCAGTTGTCTGGCGTGAAAACCAGGTTGGTGACACCGCTGAGAGAGCCTTCACCGGTGTCCGCTGAAGCGATCGGCACGGTCACGTTCGCCGACGGTGCGCAGGTGAGCACTACCGAGAAGGTCGTCTGCTCGAGCGCCTCGCTGGTGCGCAACCCCGTGTTCGGCGAGACATTGACGCGGCCGAAAGCGACATCGCGGTTGATGATGGTGACGTTCGCCGGATCCATGCCCGTGTAGAGCGGGTCGGCGCTATCGACGGTGCCGAGGTCGATGGTGAACGGCACGTCACCGTCGGTGGCGCAATCGCCCTTGCCAGCCACGTTGATGAGTCGCGGCACGGCCCAGTTGTCGGTCGTGAAGGTCAGCTCGGAGGTGGTGATGGCACCTTCGCTGTCGTCGCTCGACGCCAAGGTAAAGTGCACGTCGGCGGTCGGCTTGCACGCGACGACGACGCTGAACTGCGTGACGTTGCCGCTCTCGGTGGTCTCGAGCCCGGTCGTCGGCGTCACCACGATGCCGGCCGAGGGCACATCGTCGTTGGTCACTACGTCGATGTCCGGTGCATCGAGGCCGCTGTAGTCGGCGTCTTGGCTCTGGGCCGGCGAGATGACGACGTGCGAGGTGATGGGGCCGTCGGCGAGGCAGTCGCGCTCGCCGGTGATGATGACGGCTTGAGCGACGCTGTAGTCCTCGGGCGTGAACGTGAGAATGTTCTTCGAGACGAAGGCCTCGGTGCCATCGTCGGCCGCGAGCACGACGGTCACGGGTGCGCTCGGCTGCGCCGTGAGACGAACGTTCACCGTGGTGGGCGTCCCCGACTCACCAATCGTCACCGCCGGTGGGCTGATATCGAAACCCGGCAGGCCCCGCGCCGCGACCTCGGGGCTCCGGCACTGGCTGCGCACGTCACAAATGAAGCCCGACGGGCAGTCGTCGTCATTCTCGCAGGTGATGTTGGCGTCGTCCGGAATCTGGAGGTCGACCGAGCAACTGGCCAGCAGCGCGAGCAAGGCAAGGCTTCGCTTCATCTGCAGCCCAGTGTCGCACACGAGGTGGTGGCGCGCAGTATTTACGTCAACGCTGATAGGCACCGGCGGTCGTCGGCGTCGTCCGCGCGCGTCCCAACCGATCGGTCGTGGGGCCGAAACAGGGGTACGCGGATGTGTCGGTGAACCCACAATCCGCTGTAGCGGAATCGACACCGATGTCGAGCGCGGCGCTCACCGGCCGCAGAGCGACATCGACCAGCGTCGTGGTGCCGCCGAGCAGCGCGTTTCCGCTGAAGCGGTGGGGCGCGATGTATCCGAAATCGCCGCTGCCGATTGGTTGCGAAGCGCCGCCCGCGTTGTAGAGGGCCGCATCGTATTCGCTGGCGAAGGCGTTACTCACGAGCGCGGTCGGAGCCGCCCCGCCGTTCACGCCGACGCGGGTGTTACCGTTGCCGGTGCCGATGAAGAGGTTGTTGACGATGCTTACGTCGCCGGCAGTGCTATCGACCCAGATGGCGTAAGCGTTGGCGACCGTGCCCGGATCGATGGTGTTGTGGATGATGCGGGCGCTGGCTGCGTTCTGCAGATAGATGGCGCGGTTGCTGTTGCCACCGACGACGCGGACGACGTTGTTGACGATGGTCGGAAGGCCGGTGCCTTCGATGAGGATGCCGTAGGAGACGCCGGTGAAGTTGCCGCTGTTGATGATCTCGCAGTTGCGCACCACGACGTCGGCGTTCTGCAAGGTGAGCACTTGATCCTGGAGCGTCCCCTCGATGGTGAAACCGTCGATGACCGAGTTGGTCGCGCTCTGGAAGAACACTGGGCGGAAGGTGCTGGCGATGCGCGTGACGTTCGCGGCGATATCGCGCGTCACGAAGCCCGCCGACCAACCACCTTCGATGGTGATGTCGTTATCGATGACGACCTGTTCGTTGTACGTTCCAGCCGCGACGTGGATGATCGCCGGCGTCGAGACGTTGCCGAGCGTGTAGGCGAGATTGCGCCATGGTGAGCTCGGCGTGCGCCCCGTGTTGCCGGTATCGTTGCCGGTGGTCGCGACGTAGTATTCGTTCGCAAGAACGCGAAAGCGGAGCTCGACGGGCGCGCCGGGCAGTGAAAGCCCGTCGGCATCGACGATGCCGGCCGAGAGCGTGATGACGTAATCGCTGGCGACGTTGAGGCTACCGAAAGCCACGGTGTACACGCTGCCCGAGCCGTTCACTGCCTGGATGGTGCCATCGTTGTCGATGCTGACGCTGTTGGCGCCGAACCCAGTCACCGGAACCGAGAAGGTGAACGTCACGTCGACGCGCGTCGTGTTCGCTGGATAGGTGGGCAGCAAGGTCGTGCTGACCAGGCGCGGTCCCGGCAGCGGTTCCGGGAGCGAGGCGTTGACGTTGATACCGGCGGCCACCAGCGGCTGCACGATGCGCCCGTCGCAGGTCACGTCGTAGCTGCCGATCGGCACGATGAGGGTCGTGACGTCGGTGCGGCTCAAGGTGAGCGCGCTGTCGACGACGACGCGGTCCGGCGACGTCCGCTCGACGACCGCGACACAACTATCGACGGCGGCATCATCGGCGAGCTTGAGCGAGAGCTGTCCCACGAACCCGAGCGGAATCTCGACGTCCACGAAGCCCGCGACGAGTCGCGTGTCACTGGCGCCACGCAGCTCGGGGATCCCGAAGGCAGAGAAAATCTCGAAGTCGACACGCGCGTCGCCGCACGCAGGCAGGGCCACGGTGACTTCCGCACCAGGCGCCTCGAGCGCATCGAGCTCCACGGGGACGTCGAAGCGACGACCATCGGCGCAGGTGATGGCGAGCCGCCCGGTCGCAAGATCGACCTCGGAGCGCAACGCCTGGATGGCGCGGCCATCGATACGCAGCAAGGCCTCACCGCCGCCACCGGAGCACGCGACCAGGAGACCGCCTAGAAGTGCGACAAATATGCGTTTCATGAGCGATGCGCAGGGTCGCCGATGCGGCGCCCTCAGGCAATGACGCCCGCGTCACCCGCCGCATTCATGGGATCAGCGCGGGATCGCCAATGAGAATCATGGAGCGCGCAGCGCTCGAGACATCACTGCGTTGCGCCGCAAGCCAAGCATCACCCCAGCGGGCAGCCTCGCCGTTGGCCACCGCGGCCGCCGCCCGTCCGAGGAACGCCGAGGCCTGGATGGGCTCGACGATGCTGCTTGGTGCGATCGCCGCGATGCTGCCGTGACCGACTTCAGCGGAGACGAGCGACCACGCCAGGCCGCCATTGGCGCTGGTGATCATTCCGTCCATGCACGCCGTCGACAAGGTGACAGGGGGCCGCGCCGCTGCGAGGTTCGGCGCGAGCTCGGGGTACAACAGGTCGTCGGCCCACGATTCGGAGTCGCCATGGCCGGCGTAGACGATGACGTCGGCCTCGCCCCAAGCACCCACGAGGTCTTCCGCGGTCGGCTGGATCATGCGCTTCACCGCGACCGACTCTCCAACCTGGGCCGCGATGTTGTCGACCAAGCCTGCGAAACCCGGGTCATTCGCCGAGCTCACGCCATTCGCCATGGCCCAACGTCCCGTGCGTGAGGTTCCACGGTAGGCACGGAGCTTGTCGATGTAACGGCCAAGCTCGCCGGCATCCGAGGTAGAGATGCGACCAATCGCCACGGCGTGATTGCCGACGAGGTCGAGGTCGGAGAAACGGCGGTAGTTGAAGCCAGGGTCGATACCCGACACCAGCGGTGCATCGGCAGGTCGCAGGGTGCCGGTGTAGCCGTGCGGGTCGGCGCTCGTTGCGCCCACGAGCGCGACGTAGCGCGGCGCGGCCGCCCAGTTGATGGCGGCCCAGTCGAGGAGCTTGGTCACCGCCGAGGGATCGGGATTCGAGCCGGTGAAGCGGGCGTAGAGCGACTCGTAGGTGATGACCGCCGAGCGCAGCCCTTCCTCCTCGTGCAGCGTCGCAAGCTCGCGCGCGACCCCTTCGAGCACTGCCGGCGTGAGCACCAGGTAGTCGACCGCAGCGCCGCTCTCCTCGAAGAGAGTTTCCTCGGGGGTCAGTGACGGAGCGAGGCTCGTGAGCTCACGCGCCACGATGACCTCACGGGTCTCGGCCGCCGAGCGCACGGCGAACCCGTTGTCCGCCATCGCGGTTACCAGCATCGTCGGACGCAACGGATTCGTGACATCGAGGGCAAAGCCAGCGCCTTGGCTCACGAAGGTCCAGGTATCACCGTCGACACCGAAGCGGGCCACGCCCGAGGCCATCGCTGCCTGACCGCGATAACGCAGGCGCGCGTCGGCGAGCAGCACGGTCTCGATGACTTCCGGGGGCGCGTCCACGGCGAAGGTGATGGCGGGCGCGTTGGCGAGCGTGATGCCTGGTAGCGCGATCGTGCTCCAGCCGGCACCCACGGTGGCACGGCCGAGCTCGTGGTCGGACGCGACGACGATGGTGTGCGTCGCGCCCCCGGAGAGCGGATGGACGTCGAGCGTCAGGTCGGCGTTGCCGTCGATCCCCGGCACCGCGAGCGGGGCGGTCGGCGTGCTCGAAGCGAAGCTCCAGAAGAAACGGTTGGGGGCACCGTCACGCCAGTCGAGATAGCGGCGCGGCATGAGCGTCGTCGTGAGATAGGCGCTGGCGAGCGGACCGTCGTAAGTTTCGCTCCGCGCCTCGAAGGCCGGTGCCACGCGCTGCGCCGCGAGAGCGACGCGATAGACCTCGTAGGGCGCGTACGGCGAGCTGGGTGCCGGAGCGTAGAAGCCGAGGCCATCACACGGCTCACTTACGGCAAAACCGCGGACCATCCCGGCGCGTGAGCTCACGACGTTGGGGACGCCGCCCCAGCGCAAGGTGTCGCTATCGCAGACGACATAGAGACCTTCGCGCGTCACGTCGACATCGACCGTAGGCACCGCGTCGCGGACGAGCGTCTCGCCACGCTGGAGCGCGAGCAAGGCAGCCGAGCGCTGGCGAAGGTTCATATCCAGCGCGAGAGCACGCCGTTTGAACGTATCGTCGACACCGAGTCGCTGGGCCGCGAAGCTTCCAGGGAGCTCGACCTTCGCGGCGACGGCATCGACCGGCCCGAAGACGTGCACCGACTCGCGGCTGTCGACCTCGACCAATGCATAGACGTCGCCCGGCCGGCCTACGGGATCGACCACGGCGTAGCTATCGCCAGTCGGCAGATTCTGGGTCGCCTGCGGCACCGCGCTCACCGGCACCCACGCATCGCCATCGGCGCGAACCACCCACGTGCCGGCGCTGAAGTACTCGGTGCTCGTGCGCCACCGGACGAGGACGCCGTTGTGGTCCGCTTCGGCGGTCATGCCGCGGACGCGCACGAACGTCGGGACTAGGTTCGCGCGGTTGTCGTAGTCCATGAAGGTCGGCTGCGGGATGCCCGGCGCAAGCTCGGTCGCGCCACTGGTTCCCGCGAAGACGACGTGCAGACCGAGCAGCAGATTGCCGTTGGCCGGTACCGCCGGCGCGCCTGGACCGGTGTAGAGCTGCGTCAGCAAGACGCGGCCTTCGATGAAAGCGCCCGTGCCTTGCACGTTGTCGTTGGCGCCGCTGCCGCACCCGGGGTTCGACACTTGGTTGTCGTTGCTCGCGCGGTACACGGTCATGCTCGTGCAGCCGGCGCCGTTGAGCACGACCTCGATGTAGCGGTCGTCGTTACCGAAGGCGCCGCCGTTCGCCGTGTTGTTCGAGAGGTCGAGAAAGAGCTGCAGCGTCGTCGTGCCGCTGAGGTTTCCGTAGGTTCGGATGGCCCAATAAAGATACGTGCCGTTGTTGGCGAGGTAGACATCGGAGATGTCACGCGCATCGGGGATGTCAGTGCCGCCGCCGCTCTGCGCCGAGGTCTCGTTGCGATCGCGGAAGTGAAAGAGACCGTTCGCGCCGACCGAGGTCCAATCGGTGCTGGCGCCGTCGATGGCGATGTTCGCTAGGTATGCGGCCTCGGCGCTCGACGCGAGCAGCGTCACCAACGCGATTGCGAAAACCGGGATCTTCACTGCATCACTTCCAAGACGTGGTCGGTTGCGCGCTCATCATTCGTGAGCTTCGTGACGTAACAGGGAACATCGGCGCAGAGCTGCGCCGCCACCGTCATGGCTCGTTCCGTCATGGATCGCTCTGATCGTGCGCCCAAAATGACCGCCGCGAGACGCGAGAGCGCCCCAGCCTTCGTAAGGCGAGTGCTCGAGTTGAGGGAGGCTTGTTCCAAAAACAGCACGCTTCCAAGCGCCAGCTCGCGTAGCGCACCAGCCAGCATACCATCGTGGCCCCACGGTGTCGAAACGGCACGCCAGGCGCCATTTCCGAACACCACTGTTCGGTCATGGCTCATGGGTCGTCCGCCCGCACGGACGAGTCGTGTCGCCAGTGTGGTCTTTCCGACGCCCGAGCGCCCACACAAAAGCACCGCCCGTCCCGCGGTCTCGACGCAGGCCGCATGCAGGAGCAGACCCCCGTGTTCTGGGGCCAAATCCGCGACCAAGGTCTGCAGCAACACATCGAACCATGGCGCCCTCTCCGCGACGGCGTAGCGCTCCGGCACCCGCAAATGAAGGCCCGGACCACGCTGGAGGTCGGCGACGACCATGCCGCTAGGTCCACCCACGACTGCGAAACGCGTGCCGGTCGCGTTTTTCTCGCTTCTCCAGACCTTCGCCTCGACGGTCACCTCCCCTAGCGGGGGCAAGGTATCGACGAGCTCGGTCGTGACCACGAGGGCCGACGGCGAAGGCGCCACCTCACAAGCAGTCGCGCCGATCGGCCAGGCGATGTCGGCGAGCGGCCCCTCGATGCCGAGCACCATCGGCCCGAAGCCGATCCAGCGCATCAGCTATTCGTGAAGCAAGCTTCGCACGGCGCCCCTTGGAACACCGACGTCGGATTGCTGGCGCTCTGCACACACGCGGCGAGCAGCGCCTCTTCGGCAACGACCTGGACCGCCTCCAGCTTGGGTGGCTGGTAGGCTCGACGCTTCTTGGGTGCTGACGGACGGCGCTCAGCCACGGAATCTCCGTTTCAGGATCGACGTAGCCGCAGGTTGCCAGAAGAGCCGCATGGGCGCTAGGTCCGAGACCTCGTAACCTGCCTCACGAGCTCGGGCGTGCGTGGTCTCACACATGGCGATCTCTTGCTCGGGCGTGCTCGTGGCCGGGCAACGGCTGCACAACGAGCGTAGCTTGCAATCGCGACAGGGGTGACCTTCTGCAAGCTCGTCGTCCAAGCCAACGCCGAGCTGCCGCCACGCGTCGGCCACCGTGGTTTCGCGCAGGTCGACGCGACCGGCCAGGGCGGTGCGCACCATGCCGCAGCGAGACATCACGCCCTCGGCGTCGATGTGCAGCGCGATGCGCCCTGCGCCACAGTGGAAGACGCGATTGCCGGCGGGGGGTAAAGGCACGCGCTCGGGGACGTCGCGCGCCACGATGTCGCGCTCATGGCCGCAGACGGTCTCGGCGCTGGGTCGCTCGTTGTCCGCTAAAGCGGTCGCGTCGTGAGCGCCGTAGACGACGGTGGCAAAACGAAACTGCACACCGAGGCTGTCGGCATAGGCGCGCATGGCACGCACCTTCGGTCCCAAGGTGACGGTCGCGACGCTCTTCAAGAGCATGGTCACGCCGGCGTCGCGCAGCGACCTCAGGTTCGCATCGAGCTGCGCGAAGGATACGCGAGCGTGCGTGAACGAATCGTAGTCATCGTCGGTGAGGCCGTAGAGCGAGATCTCAACGAGGCGCGGTGGCAGCGACCTGAAGAGCTCGACGTGCTCGGACTTGAGCAACGTCGCGTTGGTGAAGACCGTGACCAGGAAGCCTTTGCCGATGGCGTAGCGGTAAATCTCCGCGAAGTCGTGACGGAGAAAGACTTCGCCGCCGGTCAAGGTGAGCAGCAAGGTGCCCGCCTGCGCCAGCCCGTCGAGGATGCCCTTGACCTCGTCGGTGGAGAGCTCGTCGCGCTTGCGGTCGCTGCCCAAGTAACAATGGTCGCAGCGGAGGTTGCAGCGCAGAGTGAGCTCGAGGCTCGCGGTGATCGGGATGCGCCGCTTCTTGAGCGCGCGCGACAGCAGGTTGTGGACCGCCGAGCTCGGCGACGGCGAAGGCGCGGTGTCGATCGCGCTCACGCGAGCTCCACGAGACCAGCGGCCGCGAGCTCGGCGACGAACGTGCGGAGGTCGGCACTGGCACGCGCAGGGTCGACCTCGAACTCTTGGGTGACGAGGTCCGCGATGGCGTCGATGGAGCGCTGACCGTCGCAAGCTTCCCAGACGAACGCCGCCACCGGGTCTAGGGCATAGATGGTGAGCGGAGCGCTGGTGTCGGTGCGGATGGGTAGGAGCACGGCTTCGTCGTCGATCTGCCGCGCGACTACGCGCTCGTTGCGTTTGGCGATCATGCAGGGCTCCAGAGTTTGTGGCGGAGACGCCGGACGACACCATACCCCCAGCGGAGTCGCCACAACATACGCACTCCGCGCGGATCGTGCTTCACCGCGATCAAGCGCCCCGCACGCTCGACGGCCGCGACCCGGCCCCACAACGCCGACGCCGGCAGCCAGGGATCGAGATCGCCTCGGGCGTTGGCGCAGCGCAACGAATCGTCCGCTATAGCGGCCAGGCGGTGGGCCACCAACCCGCCCCCGGTCAACGCTCGCGTGAGGACGACGTCGCCCGGCATCACGGGCTGCCCCCGAGCCACGAGCAGGACGTCGCCGTGCCGTATCGCGGGCCACATGCTGCTCCCGCGCGCTGTGATGCGAACGAAGTCCAACGCCGCTCAGTATAGGCGCTCCACGGGGGGCTCGCGAGACCGCACCGACGCTACACTTCGGTGAGGGGTGAAGTGGGCATCATGTAGACATCGACCCACAATGTAGGTCTTGCTCCCACTCACGGATGTCGCGAAATCAACGACTTAGAGACCTGACGTTGTGGCACCTCGCTTGCTCAGGAGGCGGCCGTGATGAACGAACTGACCCCACCGCCCTCCGCCCTGCACTATCGCGATTGGCAGGATGACGACGACCACGCCGGAGACCTCGTGCCGACCCCGGCCGACAGTTTCCGCATCCTCATGTGGCAACGCGGCAGCGCCGGCCGGCCGGCATTCCTGTCCAGCGAGTCGTACATGAGCGGCCACCCGGTCTGGTCGACCGGAGACGGCACCTACGGCCTGCGTCAGCTCGAGGTCGTCGGCAACGCTATCGCGGACCTACGCGCCGAAGCGCGGCAGGTCGGCTCGAGCCGGTTTTACGGCCACGCGGCGGAAATCCGCGTCGCCTTTCCAGGGCAGATCTGGAGCACCGCCGACCGCCTCTCCGAAGACACGGTCGAGAAGCTCGAGACCATGCTGGCCAAGTGGATGGCGCGGGCGAAGCGCGAGCAGGGTGGCTAGAACGCCCCGTCGACCTGCTCGGCGCCCATGTATTTCAGGTACGCCTTCACTTCGTCGGCTGGGGCGACCTTGGTGAGCGCCTTCACCATGTCTTTGAGCTCGGCGCCCGAGAGCTTCTCGAAGCGGTCGACGTCGTCGCTCTCGGTGAGGCCGTTGTCGTGGTCGATCTTCAAGTGGTCGAGAGCCGCGGCGAGCATGGGACGCTTACCCAAGAGCCAGGTGCGCAAGATCTCTTCGGCGACCTGCTCGTCGACGCGCTCTTGCAGCGCCTCGTAGAGACCGGCAGCGCGCGCCTCGTTCTTGGCGCCCGGCTTGGTGAAGCCGCGGCCCGACGGCGGCGCCTTGATGCCGTGGCGGTGGAAGTACGCTTCGCGCGAGGTCCGGGTCGAAACACCCAGAATCTCGACGAACTTCTCCTTGGTCATCCCGCGCACGATGTCGGTGTAGCGCGTCGGATTCTCGTTCTTTTCTTCTGCTGCGCCGGCCATGGAGCCTCCGAAACGCGCCCCGGGCCTTTGGCCAATGGGCCAGGCTAGGCGACGAAGGCTGGGTCCTTATCCTTCACGAGCACCGTGGTGCAAGGCGTCTTGGTAAGGAGCCGGCGGAAGCCGAACGAGGTCGGCGCGCCCATGATGATCATGTCGGCATTGATGCCGCCGGCCATCTTCAAGATCTCCATCCCGGGCTTGCCGTTGGCGACACGGCGGTGGACGTCGTGGGCCTGGGCGTTGATGCCCTCCTGCGCAGCGCGCTCCACCCACTGATTCACCGTGAGCTTCATGCGCTCGAGGTACTCCTCGTTCTGGCGGTCGAGCTTGCGAAAGTCGCCAGCCTTCCCCTCGAAGACGTGGAACATGTAGATGTCGACGTCGATGTGTGCGCCATAGCGGAGGGCAAAGTCGAGCGCCATCTCCGACTTGCGGCTGAAGTTGAACGGGACGAGGAACTTCTTACGCGCGGCAGAGCTCGACATGGCGGCACCCTAACATGAGACGAGTCAGGCGCTGAAACCCTACCCCGCGTATTTGCGCTTGAGCAAGAAAGCCACCGTGTCGCGGGCGGATGCCTCGGTGTAGCCATAACGTTTGGTGAGAGCGTCGAGCATGACCTTGGATTGCTGAGCGTCTTTGGCGTCGAGCCCGATGCCCTTGTCGTCACTCGTGAGCTTCAAGAAGTTCTCGATGTTGCGCTCGATCACCTTACGCCGCTTGGTGAAGAAGTCTTCGCGCAGGCGCTGGATGTAGTGCTTGAAGAGCTCGTTGTAGTTCGGACGCTCGTTCGGGTTCTCGAGGGCTCTGGCGCCGATGCTGCCGATGACGGCGCGGCGGAAATCTTCGGAGCGCTCACCTTCGCTCATGAGCACGCCTTCGATCTCGGACATGAAGCCCTTGTCGGCGTCGCGGTACTGACCGGACACCGCGTCGAGCATCTTTTCACCCTTCACCCAGTGCGAGACGTTGTTCACGTATTTGGTGAAGAGCTCGCCGTACGACGAGTCGGTGGCGAGACCCATCGAGTCGCGCACTTCCTCGTCGATCCACTGAATATAATGTTGCTCGGCTTGTTTCAGGAACGCTTCGTGGTCGTGGTACTTGCCGACCACTTCTTGGCGCAGGAACTCGTAGACGCTCTTGGCCTTCAAGATCTCGCGCATCTCGTCGAGCACCGCGATCGGGCTCAGGTACTGATAGGTGTCGTGATGCGCGGCGTTCAGGAGCGCCGTGCGGATCTCGCGCGCCGAAGCGCCGAAGCGGCCCTCGTAGTTGGGATACCCGAGTGATTCGCGGTAGAGCTGCTGCACCAGGTTCTTGAGCTCGGCGGACTCACGGCTGCTCAAGCGGTCGGGTGTCTCGCCATGGTCATAGAGCCGCAGCTTCTCGTACGGCGTCAGCGAGTCGACCACACCCCGCATCTCCTTGGGGTACAGCGACGCGTCGCATTTGCGCATGCGGGTGAGCACGGCCCACAGGGCGGCGACGTCGACGGAGTGCGGCGCGATGTGCCGGCCGACGACGCGAGGCGTGATCTGCGGCTGGTAGATGGCCTTCTCGTCACGGTAGCGCAGCAGGTACGGGACCTTCACCAGCTCCATGCGTCCCTTGAATGACGCAAAGTCGGGGTGCTCTTTGAAGGCGTCGAGATAGATCTCGTTGGTCGACGCCAGGAACACCATGTCGAGGTGGAGCACGAACGAGTCCATCGACACGGTCGCGGTCTCGATGGTGTTGAGCAGATACTTGAAGGCCTCGACCGGGCGCTTGAGCAGATCGCTGAACTCGAGCACGCCGCGGTTGGCGTCGACCAGCGGACCCGAGAGCTCGTAGAGCGAAGTGTGCTGCAGCGCCTTGGGCAGCGAGCCCAACGAACGGTCGGCGGTGACCTGCTGAATGCGCGCGTCGACCGACATCTGCGGCTCGATGGTGGCGACGCCACGACGATAGCGCTTCGAAAGATAGAAGCGCTCGACCTGCACGTGCGAGAGCACCTTGTCGATGTCGCCGTCGTAGCTCGCGAGCAACGCGTCGTAGATCTTGCGTGACTTGTAGGAGAGATCGCCGAAACGCAGATAGTCGCTGATGCTCGCGCGCGGCGGAGCGTCCGGATTCTCGTCTGTTTTGGCGGACTCGGGAAGGAGCTTTTTCAGGAGCTCGGCGCGCCGCTCTTGCGAGATCAAGAAGATCGGGTGGTCGTGCATCTCGGCCGGTACCCGTGCGTCGATCTGCTCGGCCGACAGATAGGCGTACGAGTCACCGGCGGCGGCTGGGGCACGGCGGCCGTTGCTCGAAAAACCGATCGAGCCACTCGCCAAGCGCTCGCTCGGGAAGATCCAATTGAAGCTGTAGAGCGCCCCCTCGGGGACGCGCGAGAAGGCCTCCATCGCCGCCATCACGCAGCGAACCATCGAGCTCTTGGCGCTGCCGTTCGGGCCGTGGAGCAGGATCATCTTGTTGACCCGGCCCTCGCGCGCGAAGTTCGCGATGATGCGGTAGAGCTGCTCCTGGATGTGCTCCTGGCCGGCGACGCGGCCCTCTCCGTCCGCGAATGGCGCATCGAAGAGCTTGAAGCGGGTGGCCTTGCCGGTCGGCAGCTCGAGCTCCTCGCGGCCGAAGTGCTCGAACATGTCGACCAGGTACTGCGCCGAGGAGCGCAGGTGCTTCTGCGGATCCTCGACCACCGCCGAGAAGTACTCCTTGAAGGACAGGATGGTCCGGTCCTCCCGGAAGGCGTTGCGGACGTCGTCGACGAGGTTCGACAGCAGCTCGGTGGAGTCGGTGGTGGCCATCTCCATCAAGATAAGCCCCTATCCGGGCGGGAGTCACGCCTGTGACACGCCGGCCGCAACCCGAGGTCGGCGATTCCCGATAAATCGCGGGATGACGGATGGTAGTCGCATCACGGCAGCGCGAGCCGCCCCCAGCAGGGCGGTGCAGGTCTACCGCCGGCTGGCGAATCCAGCAGCCATCGTCGCCGCCGCCCGCGCCAAAATGCAGCGGGGAACGAAACGGCCGGACACTTACGGACCCCACATCCCGGTGGAGCTGCGACGGGATTTTGGCCTCGCAGACGGGTCCCTAGTGGGCAACAACGGCCAGAGCGGCGGGAGCGGGCTCTTGGCGCTCACCCAGCCGGTTCGCCCAAGCAGCCGCGACGGCGCCGAGCAAGTCATCTTCGTGAACGGTATGCGCGTCCGCCCGGCCGCGTTCATGGAGAACATGCGGGCGGTCGCGGAGTCGGCCGACGGCTGTGTCGTCCACGGCGTCTACAACGGCTCGCGCAGCGGTGGACGCGACGTCATCCGTGGCTACAAAGACCACCTGCGGGCTCACGAGAACCCTGCGGTGCTGCAGCTGGCCCGGGCTTTCGAGCGCGCCATCATCCGCAAGCATGGGCTGCACGTGATCGCGCACAGTCAGGGTGCGGCGGTGACCGCCGAAGCTCTGCGGATGGCCCGCAATAACGTAGCAAGTCGCTTCTCGTGGGCGTACGCGCAAGACGGCCTGCTCGGCTTGCGCATCGAGACGCACGGCGCCGCCGGCTGCCGCTTCATCGATGGGCCGCGCTACGTCCACTACATCAACACCGAGGACCCGGTGCCGCACTTCTCGGGGCTTGCGCCCGGCTTGTGCCTCTCACGTATCCACCGGCCGGGTCGCGACGCGGTCATGCGTTACTTCTCGTACGTGGCGCCGAGCCACCGCGACCCGACGCTCTTCGAGCATTGGGAGAAGCTGGTCCACAGCATGACGATCTACGCCAAGCACCGCGAGCCGTTCGAGGTCGCTTACGCCCGCGGCTCGTCGACGATCGACAAACGCGAGATCATCGCGCGGCTGCGCTGGGCACCGGTGCGCGCCTTGTTCGATCTGGCGATGTTACCCGCGAGCTGCCTGTCGCTCTGCCGCACCATCTTCCGCGTGCTCACAGGACGGTCACGCGCTGTCCCAGCACGCGCTCCAGCAGCAACACTTTCCGCGGGTCGATAGGCACGTCGAGCCCGACGTCGACGACCAGCGGCGAGCGCAGGAGATCGACGCGCACCTGACGCCGCGAGGTGGCGTCGGCGAGGCAGTGCGCTAGCGCCAGGATACCGCCCAAGATCCGGCCCGACGACAGGTCGTCGTGGCGCAGATCGGCCGTCGATTCGAAGAGTGGCGCATCGGAGGCGACCGCCAAAGCGTAGCCGACGACGTCGCGGCAGCGGGTATCGAGGGCAAGGCCAGTGGCATGGCGCACGAGATAGGCGGTGTGGCGGGCGGCATCCTCGGAATCGACCAGGCCCCCGAGGTCGTAGAGGTAGGCGGCGGTCTCGAGGATGCGTAACGCCGGCGCCCACAGGCGATGCACCGGCAACAAAGCTTCGAAGAGGCCACGGGCGAGGCTCGCGCGGTGAGCTGCCTTCTT
Organism: uncultured Bdellovibrionales bacterium; assembly: GCA_964484195.1. Lineage (GTDB taxonomy): Bacteria > Myxococcota > XYA12-FULL-58-9 > XYA12-FULL-58-9 > JALHOP01 > JALHOP01. The sequence goes on from CAZAER010000032.1 coordinate 41,291, forward strand.
CAAATCGATGCCGAAACGCTTTGCGACCGCTTTAGCGGATGCGCGCACCGATTCGGTGGCGCAAAGGTCGTGCAGAATGGACTCACGCAGGCCAGTACCAGGAACCACCACGACCTGAAGGCCGAAGACCCGCTTGAGCGTGAGCAGCAGCAGCGCCGCGGGCACGATGACGTCGGCGCGGTCGGCCCGCAGCTCCATCATCTCGCGTCGCTCGTCGACGGTCAGCGTCGAGAGGCTCTCGGTGAGCTGCTGCAGGCGCGACAAGTCGATGGCCGGCCAGAAGCCGCCGGTGAACGGCGCGTAACGGGCCAGGACATCGAGGTTACCACCGGTGGCGATGGCGACGGCGTGGCGCCGCCGTTTCACCCGGCGCGCCATGTCGTTGGCGATGGAGCGCTGCACGTCGCGCAAGGTCTTGAGGCGCATCGGCCCCTTGAGCTCGGGATAACGCTCGACGAGCCGAACGGTGCCAAAGGGCAAGGAGCGCGAGCCGCGGCGCGAGGTTTCGATCTCGAGGCTGCCGCCGCCAAGGTCCACGAGGAGGGCGCCGGTGGCGGAGGAGCCGAGGGACCGGGTCAACGCCTGACGCGCGAGCCGTGCTTCCTCCCGCCCGCTGATGATCTCGAGTCGGACACCGGTGGCTTCGCGGATGACCCGCGCCAGGTCGCGCCCGTTGCCGGCATCGCGCATGGCACTGGTGGCCACCGCGCGGTAGCTGGAAACGTCGTGCTCGCGGAGCTTGCCGGCGATGTCCCCGAAGACATCGAGGAGCTGCTGCGAGGTGTTGTCCGCGATCACGCCTTGGCTGAAGACGTCGCTCCCGAGCCGCAGCCCGTAGCGATGGAAATCACTGCCCGCGAGCGCCCCAGTGGGGCTCACGACCGCAACCGACAGCCGGATCGCGGAAGAGCCAACGTCGACGGCGGCCACAGCGGGCATAGCGGTCAATTAAGCTCTGTTTTGCCTGATCTTGCAAACTCTCGTGGGCCGAGGGCGGTTACGGCTTGTCGGTCCGCGGACGCGCACCACGCACGGGCACGCCGCCTTGGCCCGGCTCGAGTCCCGCGCCGGCTCTTCCGGTGCACGATGACTGAAGCATCTGAGCGCTCTCGTTCACGCCACCGGCGCTGAGGAGAAGGAGCCCAATCAAGCCGCCGATGGCGCAGACTTTGTCCTCGGTGGTCATCTTGTCGCGGTCGCCGGCTTGGGGCTGGGCCTCGGCGGTGGAGGTCTGAGCCTCCCGCGGGGCAGCCGAACGAGGCTCTTTGGCACCAATTGTCGCGGACATAGCGCTCCCTGCTGCCCTTGGGTATCGGGCCGAAGGGGCGGCGGTTGCGTCACAACGCGGTCCCGCCTCAAGTGGCGGGACCAACAACAACGGAAGTCTGCCGTTAGGCCGTCCCGCCTCAAGTGGCGGGACCAAGAACAACGGAAGTCCGCCCTAGGCGGACTTCTTCGTCTCGAAAGCCAGCTCCGGCTCGCCCTTCTTGTTGACCACGTCTTCGGTGATCTTGCAGCGCTTGATGCCGTCCAAGAACGGCACCTCGTACATGATGTCGAGCATGGCGCTCTCGAGGATGGTGCGCAGACCGCGCGCGCCGCTGTTCGAGCGAATGGCCTCTTTTGCGACAGCGTGAATGGCCGCGTCGTCGAACACGAGCTCGACGCGCTCCATGGCGAACAGCTTCTGGTACTGACGCACCAGCGCGTTCTTCGGCTGCGTGAGGATGTGCTTCAGATCGTCCTCGTCGAGATCGTCGAGCGTCGAGATCATCGGCAAGCGGCCGACGAACTCGGGGATGAGACCGAACTTGGTGAGGTCTTCGGGCTCGACGTCACGCAAGATCTCGCCCAGGCGACGATCTTCTTTCTTGGTGATCTCGGCACCGAAGCCGAGGCCACGCTTGCCGATGCGACGCTGCACCACTTGCTCGATGCCGGTGAACGAGCCACCGCAGATGAACAAGATGTTGGTGGTGTCGACCGGGATCATCTCCGACTGGCCGTACTTCTTGGAGCCGCGCGGAGCGACGTTGGCGCGGGTACCCTCGATGATCTTGAGCAGCGCCTGCTGCACGCCTTCACCGGAGACGTCGCGGGTCATCGACGGCGACTCACCCTTGCGGGCGATCTTGTCGATCTCGTCGATGTAAACGATGCCCTTCTGAGCACGCTCGACGTCGTTGTCGGCGGCGACCAGGAGGTTCGCGATGATGTTCTCGACGTCTTCGCCGACGTAGCCGGCTTCGGTGAGCGTCGTCGCGTCCGCGATAGTGAACGGGACGTCGAGCATGCGCGCGAGAGTCTGCGCCAGCAGCGTCTTACCGGTGCCCGTCGGGCCGATCATCAAGACGTTGGACTTCGACAGCTCGATGCCGTCTTCGTTGCCCTTCGCCTTCGATTCGATGCGCTTGTAGTGATTGTAAACGGCGACCGCGAGGATCTTCTTGGCGCGGGTCTGACCGACCACGTACTGGTCGAGGTGCTCGGCGATCTCTTGCGGCGTCGGGAGCTTTTGCGGGCGGCGCTCGCCGTTCTCGCGTTCGCTCTCTTCCTCGATGATCTCGGTGCAAAGCCGGATGCACTCGTCGCAGATGTAGACCGTCGGCCCAGCGATCAGCTTTCGCACTTCCCGCTGACTTTTGCCGCAGAACGAGCAGGTGAGCTGTCCACCTTGGAAATCTTTGCGCGGCACGCCAAGCTCCTTGAACTTCCAGGCCCTCTACAACTGTTGAGGTTAGCAGAGGGATTTCGCGCCGGCCAAGTGAAATCCCGGCAGACGCGCCTACTACAGTCCTAATTAAAGCAGTGAGGCCCAATGTGGCTAGCTAACAACCGTATTCGACGCATGAAGTCCGATCTCCGCGTCGCACCGCGTTAGGCTGCTTGACACCTCGTAAGCGCCTCCTTAATTCTGCCCTTGGAGTCGTGTGTCTACATGGAGCTGGATGTCCGCAAACGCGCGGTGCTGCGGGTTGTCATCGAGGCCTACATCGATGACGCGCAGCCTGTAAGCTCCGCGGTGGTCGCCCGGCAGCTCGAAGCGCTGTCACGGCATGCCCGCGATCGCCACGCGGCTGCCTGGTCGCCTGCCACCATCCGCAACGTCATGGCCGAGCTCGAGGCCGGCGGCTATCTCGCCCAACCACACACCAGTGCCGGGCGAATCCCGACTGAAAAGGGCCTGCGGCTCTACCTCGACGATCTGATGAGCCCGAAGCTGCGGCCCTGGGATCGCACCCGCCTCGACGAAGTGGCAGCCGGCGCCGCCCCCTCGACCCTCCCGACCGCGCTCGGTCAAAGCCTCGCCGGTCTCTCCGGACAGGTCGCCTTGATCGTCATGCCGAGCTTTCTCGGCGGCCGCTTCCGCGAGATCGGTCTGGTACGCGTGAATCCCGGTCGGTTCATCGCCTTCTTCGTCTCGGTCTCGGGGCTCATCCAGCAGAAGCTGGTCGAGGTCGACTTCGATCTCACTCCCGACGAGCTCATGCGCATCCAGAACTTCCTGAACGAGCGCCTCGCCGGCCGCTCGCTCGACGAGGTTCGCGCCTTCATCGCTCACGAGCTCAGCGAGGCCCGCAGCGAGCTCGACCTCATCAAGCAGCGCGCCTACGCCATCGGCCAGCAAGCAATTCCGCAGCCGACGCCGTCGTTGGTCGTGGAAGGCACGGCGCAGCTCATCGAGCAGCCCGAGTTCGCCGATGTCGCCAAGCTCCGCAGCCTGGTTCACGCCATCGAGGACAAGACCGCCCTCCTCGGCTTGCTCGACAAGCTCATCGAGGTGCCCCCGACCGCTAAAGCGGCCGGAGAAGAGGCTGGCACCAAGGTCGTGCTGGCCTCGGAGCACGACATGAGCGACATGCTCGAGGTCTCCTTCGTCGGACGGGCGATAGCTAGTCCTTCCGGTGAGCAGGCGACCGTGAGTATTCTCGGCCCTCGCCGCATGGACTACGGCCGCCTGGTTGCGCTCGTCGACTATGCATCACAGCTTCTGAGTAAGTACTGGGAACGAATTTGATGAGCAGCAAGCGCCCTTCGAACGATCTGGACCGCGCCATGCAAGACGCCTTGGATTCCGTGGAGACCCGCGAGCGTGAAGCCGCGGGCGAGATGAACGACGAGCAGACGGTGGCCGACACCGTCGATGATCCCGAGCTCGCCGAGGTTCGTACCGCCCTCGAGACCAAGACCAACGAGTTCGCGACCATGCGCGATCAGATGCTGCGCTTGGGCGCCGACTTCGAGAACCTGCGCAAGCGCTCGCATCGCGAGGTCGACGAAGCCCGCAAGATGGGCATGGAGCGCCTCGCCCGCGACATCTTGCCCGTGGTCGACAATCTCGAGCGCGCCCTGCAGCACGCCAAGGGCGGCGACCCGGTCGTCGACGGCGTCCGCATGGTCGCCAAGCAGCTGCTCGACGTCTTGGGGCAGTTCGGCGTCAAGGCCTTCGACTCCATGGGCCAGCCGTTCGATCCCGAGCGTCACGAGGCCCTGAGCCAGATACCGACGCCGGGCGCGGCCCCCGGCACCATCGTCGCCGAGATGCAGCGCGGCTATATGCTTCACGAGCGCTTGCTGCGGGCCGCTCAAGTGGCGATTGCGTCCGCTCAAACGGACGCGTCGGCGGATGCTGCCGCCGACGCGTAACGCGTTTTCTCTTTGTTTACTCGTCGGCGCTGGGCGCCGGCTCGCTGACGTCCGGCCCTGGCACGTCGCTGTCGCTATCAGCGCCGGCCGCGACCTCACCCTCGGTGGGGATCGCCGGCAGCTCGAGATCGAGACGGGGGCAATCACGCTCCTCGAAGGCGCGGGTGTTGCCGGCGCGCACGTCCTCGAAGGTCACCTCGGTGTTGAAGCTGTAGCATTGCGCGACCGAGATGCAGCCGTCGCCAACCGTGCCGCCGCAGGCGCTGCCGATGACGCGGGCGCCAACGCCGCGGGCCCAGGCCATGGCGAGACGAACACGCTCGTTCAGCTCGTCTTGACCGATCACGTAGGTGCCGTCGCTGTCGCCAGGGGCGATCAAGTCGGCGCCGACGCCGAAGACGATGCGGCCACCGACGCCGATCACGTGGTGATAGGCGAGACGCGCCGAGTGCGTGTCTTGCTCGGCGCTCGCGGCGAAGTCACGATACGCGGCGTTGAGCGCACGGGCGCGGCCGGCGACGCGATAGCCGATGGCGACCTCGCCGACTGGTCCGCTACCGCGGAGCGCGTGCCAGCCGGTGAAGTTGTAACCGACGACACCGGTGCCGCGGCGCTCACCGTCGAAGCGCGGCAACGCGGTGCCGTGCCCCGCAATCAAGCGAACGTAGTCCTCGTCGGCGGTCGAGTCGGCCGGACGCCCCCGCAAGACGAACGCGTAGTGATCGACGCGACCTTCGCGGCGGCAAGCCCTGAGCTGGTAGGCGACGCCCTCATGGCGCTTCTCCCAGGTGGCGCAGCCCTCGCGATCACGCACCGGCTCCGCGCCCTCACGCACCGCATCGAGACGCGGGTGCAGCAAGGCGATGGCACCGTCGAGCTGGCTCACCAGCTGCTGCGCGATACTGTCGGTGAGCGACAGATCGTCGGTGAGCGCGGTGGCTCCGTTCTCGCTACTCTCGATGGCGAGGCTCATCATCTCGGCGCTCGGTAACGCCGCTGCCTCGGGACTCTCGCTGCCACCATCGTCTCCGCCACAAGCGGGCGCCACGGCTAGGGCGCTCATCAATGCCAGAACTTTGATCTTCACGTGTCTCTCCTGTTTCCCCGCGGCATCACGATGAGAGCCGCTGTCTGCCTCCCCTGAACCGGCCGTGCGCCAAGAAGTTGCGGTGTGGGTGCGGGCGCGCAACTTTTGCCCTGGTTGACGGTTGAATGGATTGAAGGACCGGGAGCGTCGCCATCAAGCGCACCGTTTTCATTGCCGTGTTGCTCTGCGTGCCCCACCCGGTGGCCGCGGATGCCGGCTCCAATGCGGCGGTCCTGCACGCGCGTGCCCTGCTGAGCGAAGACGACGGCGACAAGACGAAGGCTCTCGCTCTTCTGCGTCAGGCACAGCACGAAGACCCGTCGAGCGAGCTCATCGCCTTCGACCTCGCGCGCCTGGCGCTCGAAGACGCGCATCCCGCCGCGGAAGACCTGCAGCCGCTCATCGACATGCCCCTGCACTTCGAAGCGAGCCGCAGACTCAAGGTGTACGCCCTGATCGCAGCGGGCCGCGGTGGAGACGCCGCGCGCGCCCTCGACGCCGCACGCTTCGACGCCGAAGAGGGCGACGAGCTACGCGCTCTGCTCGCTGAAGCGGACGCGAGCAAGCGCCTAGCCCTCGATGCGCACTTCGGTGCCGAGCGGGACACCAACGTGACTCTGCTCCCCGACAGCGAAGGTGCCCGCGACGCCGGCACACGCTTGGTCTTGGATAGCACCCTCGGGTGGCAGCCGATCGACATGCTCGAGGTCGGTGTCGTCGCCCAGCTGGCGCGACACCTGAACGACCGCGAGGCTTTGGAGGACTACGACTACGGCATCGCGAGTCTCGTCGCGAGCGTAGGCGACACCGTCGGTCCCGTCGCTCTCACCGCCGACGTGTCGGGCACCATCGTCACCACCAGCTTGGTCTCGAACGTGTTCACCACCGAGGCGATGACGCGCCTCGACGCCCAGCTCGATCGGGTGCCGCTACGGCCGGGCATCTACGCGCGCGGCGGCGTCCGCAACTACGCCACCGGTAACCTCGAGGACGTGATCTTCGATCGCGACGCACGCATCTACGGCGGCGGCGTGGTGAGTGATGATCGCTTCGGCCGCTGGTCGTATCTCGTACGCAGCGGCTACATCGCCGAGCTAGCGGACGGCGCCCAGCAGCGCCAACGTGGGGTCGAAGCGAACGCCTATGGCCGAAGCCGCTTCGGCGACTTCGAGCTCACCGCCGCGCTCGCCTTCACGCGTCGCTGGTACTACGACTCGACCACCGGCCGCCGGGACACGCGCCTGTCGCCCTCGATCGACCTCGCCTACGCCATCGCCAAGCACTTCGGCGCCGCCGTGGGTTACGCCTTCACCCACAACGGCTCGACCGCCGACAACTTCCGCTATGACCGACACATCGTGCGACTGACACTCACGGGGAGCTTGTGATGCGCGCTCTCATCGTCATGGCTTCGTTGCTCATCGCCGGGCTCGCCAGCGCCAGCACCGCCCGGGTCGTCGAATCGCGCGGACTCGTCGAGCGGGTCGGAGCCGATGGCGTCGCCGCATCGCTTTCACGTGGCGCAACTGTCCGCGATGGCGACCTGATACGCGTCGGCGACGGCAGCCAGGCGCGCCTCTTGGTAGACGACCAAGCGGTCATCGAGCTGGGCGCGGGGTCGGAGCTGCGCCTGCAGCCGGCGCAGCGCCAGGGCAGTACCTCGCTGCGTCTCGTGAGTGGCCGGCTCTGGGCGCGGGTCGCCGCCCTCTTCGGTGACGACACCGTCTTGGTCGAGACCGCGAACGCGGTCGCCGGAGTGCGTGGCACCTCGTTCTTCGCCGAGGTGGACGGTGACGAAACCACGGTGAGCGTCGAGGCCGGTGCGGTCGAAGTAGCGAGCCTCGCGGGTGAGAGAGCGCTCATCGGTGCTTCAGAGCAAGCCGTGGTCACCGGTACGCGATTGCAGCGCGCCATGCTCGATCGCGCTGGCATCGACAGGCTGCGCGGCCGCATCGCCAACCGTGAGCCCGGTGACTTCCTCGAACGCGACGGCTTCGACCGCCTACGGAGCTCCTTGCGCCGAACCCGTGACGGCGACCGCAGCGGCCCGTTGAGCCGCGACGGCGTGCGCGACGCTCTCCGCGAGGCGTACCGTACACGCCGTGATAACCCGCTCGACATCGACCCCGCGCAGGCGAGGCGCCTCCTCGAGCGCTTGCGCGAGCTGCGCCGAAGAGCGGCGACGCGCGGGTGATGTCATGGGTCGCCATGCTGCTCGTGGTCGTGGGCGAAGCCGTCGTCGTCCCGTGCAGCGATGTGTCTCCACCGCCCGCATTCGTTGGCCCGCCTCTCCCGACCTGCACCCCGTCACCCGAGCTCCTCGAGGACTTAGAGCTTTTACGCGAGCTCGATCTCCTCGAAAACTGGGAGGTTTTGGGTGAGTGAGCGGGGCCCGCAACCAACCGGGGGTTCGCCGGTTGAAGAGAGTGTGGATGACGCGGACGCCCGTGCCATGAGCGCTTTCACCCAGGGCGACGAGGGTGCTTTCGTGGAGCTTTACGACCGCTACAAGACGCGCATCTTCAACCTCGCGCGGCGCATGCTCGGCGATCGCTCACGTGCCGAAGAGGCGGCGCAGGACGTGTTCCTGAAGCTCTACGGCGCCAGGAAGAGCTACAAGCCCACGGCGCGCTTCTCGACCTTCCTCTATCGCATCGCCATCAACCACTGCTTGAACAGCCGCGCTCGAAAGAGCGAACGGCAAACCGTCGTCGACTCCGATCTCGATCGGACCACGCGAAGCGACGCCGCTTCGGCGGACGGTCTGCTCGAGCGGAGCGATCTGCGTGCCGCGTTGCGCGTTGCCCTCGGCAAGCTTCCGGACACGCAGCGCGCGGCGCTGATCCTCTGCCACTACGAAGGCGCAAGCTACAGCGAGGCCGCCGACATGCTCGACGTCACCGAAGCAGCCGTGAAGTCGCTGGTCCATCGCGCGCGCACCCGTCTCACCACGGACCTCGCGCAATGGATGCCGGCCGCGGAAGCAAGGAGCACTTCATGAAGCCAGAGACTGACCCGCTCGATACGCTGCTTGCGGCCGATGCCGACGAAGAGCCGCGGCCGGGATTCGACACACGCTTCCGCGCCCGACTCGAGGAGCAAAAGGGGCGTCAGGCACGCCGCGGGTTGCGTCTGTGGTTTTTGGCTCTGGGCGCGGCCGCGGCGACCGCCGCCGCTATCGCAGTCAGCTTCATCGTCCCCAACACCACCGACGAGGCGCAGACGGCCCTCGAGATCGCCTACGAGATGGAGCTCTACGAAGACTACGACGTGGTCGCCGACCTGGAAGTGCTCGAGCTGCTCGCCGCCGCGGACAGCCCCAAGAGCGATGAGGTGCCGCAATGAAGGCCGTAACCCTTTTCATGCTCGCGACGCTGGCGATGGCCCGCGTTGCCGCCGCGCAGGAGCCTTCCGCCCAGCCCGCTCCCATCGAGCGCTGGAACGAGCTCTCCGACGACGAGAAAGCGAAGGTGCGTGCCGCCTTCGAGCGCTTCAAGACGCTCACGCCGGAGCAAAAACAAGCGGTCCGCGAGCGCTACGGCCGGTTCCGCAGTCTGTCGCCCGAGCGGCGCGCCGCCCTGGTGGATAGCTACCGCTCGTTCAAGCGTCTCTCCGACGCCGATCAACGCCGCGTTCGCGAGCAATTCGAACGCTTCAGGAGCTACTCTCCCGAGCGCCGCGAGCGTTTGCGCGAGCTCTATCGCAATCTGTCACGCATGACGCCCGAGGACCGGAAGGTCCTGCTCGAGCGCTTGGACAAGCGTCCGGGCATGACCGACGAGCAGCGGCAGCGCGTCCGCGAGCGCATCAAGGACAATCCCGAAAGGCGCAGGTAGGACCCCGCACCACTTGCCCGTGCGGAAGGATCCAAAACGTGGGATTCTCGCGTATGACTGCTTACGAGCGTAGGCAGCCAGCGCCCTATGAAGACCATCGGTATCGACCTTGGCACCACCAACTCCTGCGTCGCCGTCATGGAAGGCGGGCGCGCGGTGGTCATCCCCAACAATGAGGGCGCTCGCACCACGCCGTCCATCGTCGGCTTCACCGAGAGCGGCGACAAGCTGGTCGGCCAGGTCGCCAAGCGCCAAGCCGTGACCAACGCGCAAAGCACGGTCTATTCGGCCAAGCGCCTGATCGGCCGCCGCTACGACGACACCGAGGTGAGCCGTGACGCCAAGCGTCTCCCCTTCAAGGTGGTCGCCTCCGACCGCGGTGACGCGTGGATCGAGGTTCGCAACAAGCAGTTCTCGCCGCCCGAGATCTCGGCGTTGGTGCTCGCCAAGATGAAGGAGATCGCCCAGGACTACATGGGCGAGCCCGTCGAGAGCGCCGTCATCACGGTGCCGGCGTATTTCAATGATGCCCAGCGCCAGGCGACCCGCGATGCCGGTCAGATCGCCGGCCTCAAGGTCGAGCGCATCATCAACGAGCCCACTGCGGCGGCGTTGGCCTTCGGCCTCGACAAGACCGGCCACAAAATCGTCGCGGTGTATGACCTCGGCGGCGGTACCTTCGACATCTCGATCCTCGAGCTCGAGAACGGCGTCTTCAAGGTGCGCGCGACCAACGGCGACACCCACCTCGGCGGCGAAGACTTCGACCAGAAGCTCATCGACACCTTTGCCGAAGAGTTCGCCGCTACGAACAACATCGACCTCCGCCGTGATCCGGTCGCGCTGCAACGCTTGAAAGAAGCCGCCGAGAAGGCGAAGCACGAGCTCTCGTCATCGACCGAGACCGAGATCAATCTACCCTTCGTAGCCGCCGACGCCGACGGTCCCAAGCACCTGTTGCGCGAGATCACCCGTTCCGAGCTCGAGAAGCTCACTGCCGACCTGATCGATCGCACCATCGGTCCGTGCACGCAGGCTCTCAAGGACGCCGGCCTGCAAGCAAAGGACATCAACGAGGTCCTGCTGGTCGGCGGCATGACGCGCATGCCTCGCGTGCAAGCGCGCGTCGCCGAGTTCTTCGGGCGCGCTCCGAATCGCGAAGTGAATCCCGATGAGGTCGTCGCGATCGGTGCGGCGGTGCAGGGCGCGGTGCTCACCGGCGAAGTGAAGAACGTTCTCTTGCTCGACGTCACGCCGCTGTCGCTCGGCGTCGAAACCAAAGGCGGGGTGTTCACCCCGCTCATTGGGCGCAACACCACCGTGCCCTGTCGCAAGGCGCAGATCTTCTCCACCGCGGTCGACAATCAGCCGCTGGTCAACGTCCACGTGTTGCAGGGTGAACGTCAGCTCGCCGACGACAACCAAACGCTGGCCCGTCTCGAGCTCGTCGGCATCCCACCGGCACCGCGCGGCGTCCCGCAAATCGAGGTCGCCTTCGACATCGATGCGAACGGCATCGTCAGCGTCACCGCGAAAGACCTAGGCACGGGCCGCTCGCAGAACATGAAAATCAGCGCCCAAAGCGGCCTCACCAAAGACGAGGTCGCGCGCATCGTCGGTGAAGCGGACGCGGCGCGCGGCGACGACGAGAAGAAGCGGCAGAACGTCGATATGGTGAACAACGCCGAGGGGCTCATCTACACCACCGAGCACGCCCTGGCGGAGTATGCGTCGTCACTGGAAGCCGACGACGTCGAGCTCATCAAGGACGATCTCGCGAAGCTCAAACAAGCGCTCGAGAAACAAGACTTCGCGAAGCTCGCCGAGCTCTACACGGCGCTAGAGGCCTCGGCCCACCGTATGGCCGAGGCTCTGTACGCTAAAGCGTAGCGATTACTGCTCGGACGCAACCAGGCGGAACTGATACCAGGCGGTCGGGTTGACCAAGATCTGGTAGGTGCCGGCCTCGAGCTCGTAGCGATAGGCGCCCGCGACCGACGGGCACTCGAGTGGCGCCGCCACCGCTTCGCTCGCCGAGACTGCGCCACCGTTCGAGGTGACGATGAACGTCGGCGTCGGCGGCTTGGACTGACCCTGCGGGATGTCGAGGGTGATGGCCGTGGTGTCGACGCTGAACACCACATCGCCGCCGCCCGAGGTGAACGTGAAGTAGCCACTCCAACCGGCCGCGCCTTCGGCCGTGATCACGTGGTAGTTGGTCGATCCGTTGATGAGCGGGGCGCCCGCAGCGTTGGCCGTCAGGTTCACCTGCGTGCTCGCGCCAGGCAACAGAGCGCAAGCTTCGCTGATGCCATTCTCGGTGCGCTGACTGGGCTCACCCGGGTTGTTTTGCTCGTCGGGGTTCTCGTCCCCGCCGCCGCCACCGCCATCACCGCCACACGCGGTCAAGCCAACACCCAACGCCACAACCGCCGTACCAAACAATTTGGTCCAATGAAGACCCATAGCCCATTCCCCCGTTATGCAATTGGTCGAACGCCTCTCAATGTAAGCGGCGCGCCACACTTGGGGAGTGGGTCAGCAATCAAATTCCTTTTAACTCTGGGCAAGTTGCGGCATTTCGCCCCAACCCGTCACAGGTTGGGGCGAATCAGGACACCGCTCTGGCGGACATGTGCCCCAAGTGGGGCACGGTCATTCCGGACGAATGCGGTAGACCAAACCGTTGGCGTCGTCGGCGAAAAAGAGACTGCCGTTCGCACCGACCGCCATGCCAGTCGGCCGCGCCAGGCGACTGACCCCATCGGAGTGCTGGAAGTTACCGACGAACTCCGTCCACTGATCGTGCGGGTCGTCCCAATTGGGTGAGGTCACCGGCGTGTCGCCGGTCATGGGCACGAAGGCGATGCTCGGCGGCGAGTAGTAGTCGCCGTTTTCTTGGTGCCAGGATCCGTGCATGGCCACGAAGGCGCTGCCTCGGTACAAGACCGGGAACGCATGCGCCCCTGTCGGCGATAGCGGATAGAACGTCGCACCGATGAGCGTCGCGTAGGCTGGCATCGCCACCCGCGGCACGATCATATTCGAACAATTGGCCCCCGACCCGTAGTTGCGTTGGTTCTCTTCACAAGCGGGCCAACCGTAGTCAGACCCAGCGGGATGCAGAGAAATGGGATCGAAAATCTCGAAGGGGTGGCCGAGCGGTAGGCCGTCTTGACCGGCGCCGCCCGCCCAGACCGCGCCGGTTGCCGGGTTCACCGTGAGCGCGATGGGATTGCGGAAACGCCGGGCGTACGTGGTCATGTTGCTGCCGTCGAGCTCCATCACTTGCACGGTGGCACGCGTCGGATCCGACTCGGTGCATGCGTCGCAAGACGAGCCGACGCTCGCGTAGAGCTTGTCGCCCGAGACCGCGACCGACGTCGTGGCGTGACTGTTGTCGTTGGTCTGGCGCAAGAGAGCGATCGGCCCCACCGGCGTGCCGCTGGTCGCTCCATCTTCGTATGCAATAGCGTACACGCCATGATTGGTGCCCACGTACACACGGCAAGTCCCCGCGTCGAAGGCGACACCAGCAGCGGGCGCGTCTTCGATAGTCGCGAAACGAATGGGCGCGTAGAGGCCATCATCGAGGTCGGCGTGCGGGATGATGAACACGCCGGTGCCGCCGGTCCCTACGATGAGGTCACCGTTCGGCAACGCCGAAAGCTCGCGCGCTCCGCTCACCCGAGCGATGGCCTGCAGACGAAAGCCGTTCTGAATGGTGAGCGCTGGCGTACTCGGCGCGGTCGCGGTCGTGCCGGTCGATAGTGTCGTACCTGGGCAGGCAGTCGGGTCCGGCGCTGGCGGCGGCGTCTGGTTTTTGTCGCTACTGCTACACGCGAGCACGGAGCTCAGCACCACCACGGAAATGGCTCGAAACATCGGCAGATCCTCTCGTAGCCATAAGGTAGCGCGGTCCGGATGACGCCGGGCCAGTTTCGACATAAACTTACGCCCAGCACCGATGATGCGCGATTTCTATGAAGTTCTCGGCGTCGACCGGACCGCCGACACGCTCGCCATCAAGAGCGCCTTCCGGCGCCTCGCGCACCAGTTTCACCCCGACAAGAATCCCGGGGACCGTCAGGCCGAAGAACGCTTCAAAGAAGCGACTCAGGCCTACGAAGTGCTCACCGATCGCGGGCTACGCGAGCGCTACGACCGGCTCGGCATCGAAGGCATCAACGGCGCGGCGCGCTCACGAGCTCAGAGCGCCAAAGACGTATTCAGCGAGATCTTCGGCGACATCTTTGGCCGCCGCCAGGGCAACACCGTCCGTGAAAAAGGAAAAGATCGCTCCGTCGAGCTCGTCCTCGACTTCCACACCGCCATCATGGGCGGCGAGCGCACCGTCGAAGTCGACCGCAGCGAGCGCTGCGACAGCTGCCGCGGCACCGGCGCGAAGCCCGGCTCGGCGCCACAGCTGTGTCATGCCTGCGGCGGCACCGGTGGCGTGCGCGTGCAACACAGCATCACCTCGATGCACAAGCTCTGTGCCTATTGCAAAGGCCGCGGCAAAGTCATCGGTAACCCATGCGTCACCTGCGACGGCGAGGGCACGAGCCAGAGCAAACAAGCGCTCCAGGTCAACCTGCCACCGGGCACCGAAAACGGCGCTGTCCTCCGTTTTAGCGGAGAAGGCGAGCCTGGTGTCGGCGGTGCGCCCCCGGGCGATTTGCACGTCAGCGTCACGGTCAACCCGCACCCGGTGTTCGTCCGCGATGGCGAAGACCTCCAGCTCGAGCTTCCGGTGACACCCGCCGACGCCATCCTCGGGCTCGCGGTCGAGGTCCCGACGCTCGACGGACGCGTACGCATGCGGCTGCCGCCCGGCACCCAGACCGGACGGGTGTTTCGTTTGCGCGGCAAAGGCGTGCCGAAGGCCAACGGCGAGCGCGGCGATCAGCACGTTCGTATCTTCGTCGAAACGCCACAGCCGTCGAGCGACCGCGAGCGCCAGCTCATGGAAGAGCTAGCTCGCGTCCAGCAGAACGCGAGCTATCCCTTGCGAACCGACTTCTGGAAGAAGCTCGGCGGCTAGCTCGGCGCGTGTGGCGAGCTCGCTGCGCGATGCGGCAGAGCGCCGACCGCGGTCGTCTCCTTCTCGAACGCGTCTTCTTCCTCGCGCTCGTGCGAGTGATCTTTCGCGAAGAGCACGTAGATCGACGGCACGACGAAGATCGTGAACAGCGTACCGATGGTCATGCCGGTGCAGAGCACGAGACCGATGCTGTTACGCGCCGCCGCTCCGGGGCCCGTGACCAGGGTCAGCGGGAAGTGACCAACGACGGTTGCGATCGTGGTCATGAGGACCGGACGCAAGCGCGTCATCGCCGCTTCGTGGACCGCATCGATCTTCGACCTACCCTGCCGCTGCAGCTCGTTCGCGAACTCGACGATGAGGATGCCGTTCTTGGCGATGAGGCCGACGAGCGTCACCAGACCCACTTGCGAGTAAACGTTGAGCGTCGTCGTCCAGCCGTCGGTGAAGAACGCCATGTTCGGGTTCGGCATCTTCAGGAAGGTGAAGATGAGCGCGCCGAACATCGCCAGGGGCACCGAGCCCGCCAAGATGACGAACGGATCACGGAAGCTGTTGAACTGGGCTGCGAGCACCAAGAAAATGAGCACGACCGCCAAAGCGAACGCCGGCAAGAAGCGGTTGCCTTCGGTACGCAGCTGGCGCGACTCACCGGTGTAGTCGAGGGTGTAACCCTTCGGCAGGATCTTCGCGGCCTCGGTCTCGAGATAGGTGAGCGCCTCGTCGAGCGGCCGGATGGCGACACCCGAGAGCATGACCGCGTTGAGCTGCTGGAAGCGGTTCAGCGAGCGCGGCTCGACGTGGTTCTCGACGTGCGCCACGGTGCTGAGCGCGACCAGCGTGCCGTTGGGACCGGTGACATAGATGTCGGAGAGCTGATCCGGGTTCAAACGGCTGGTGCGCTTTACCTGCGGAATGACCTTGTAGCTGCGGCCTTCGATGTTGAAGCGGTTGACGAAGTTACCGCCGATCGCCGCCGAGAGGTCGGAGCCGACCTGCTGCAAGTTCAGGCCGAGCTCGGCGACCTTGTCGCGATCGATGACGACGCGTGATTCGGGCTGGTCGTATTTCACGTCGATGATCGGCGGGAACGCGAAGATGCCGCTGGTCGCGGCCTTCCCCTGCAGCTGCTGCGCGAACTCGAGGATCTGCGAGGTGTCCGCTGTCGAGGCCAAGACGAACTCGATGGGGAACTGACCACCGCCGGGGAGCGCCGGCGGCGAGACCGGGAAGACGTTCACCATCGGGATCTGCGACAGCTTCCCTTGGAGCTCACCGACCACTTGTTTGGTCGCGCGCTCGCGCTTGTCCCAGGGTGAAAGTCCGAGACCGGAGAAGCCGATCGAGGGCATGGTGACCTGGAAGCTGAAGGCGTACTCGGGGATCGACTCGAAGTACTCTTGAATCGCCGAGGTGGCGCGGCGCAGCTCATCGACCGTGAGATTGGCCGGCGGATCGACGATGCCGAAAACGACGCCTTGATCTTCCTCGGGCGCGAGCTCGCTCGCCGACATGGTGAAGAGGAGAAAAGCGACGGCCGAGAGCGCGCCCCACATGGTGTAGACCGCGGGACGCATGTCGAGCGTCCGCTTGAGCGCACGACCGTAACGCTCGCGCACACCGTCGAAGAAGTGGTTCACCTTGCCGGGGAAGCCCTTCTCGGAGTCGCCGGCACGC
>CAZAER010000033.1:0-55936 GCA_964484195.1 uncultured Bdellovibrionales bacterium
TCGCTTTGCGTTCGATGAGGGAATGCGGCCAATACCAGGGGACATCACCTCTTTCTGCGAGGTGTTGGATGACCCGACGGATGACGTAGCGCAGGGCGCGATCGACGGAGTCCGGGAGCTCGCGCCGATAGGTTTCGCGGATCTCCGCGACCGGCGCTCGGATGTGCCCGGCCGCAAAGGTGTCCGAAAGGAAATGCTGGCAGTACGCCTCGTCCGTGACCGCGGAAGCGAACAGAGCGTCGTCTCCGGTCGCACCCGCTTTGAAGGCCTTCTCGAGCGCTTGGGTGTGGCCGCGCCCGTATTCGGAGAGGGCCGCGCCGCTCTGATTGAAGTGGTTGTTGTTGTCGGCGGCCATACGCCCGTAGCGCTCGATGATGCGCCTTTTGGCCTCGGCGGCGAGCTTGGGCTCGGACGCCTTCTGGCCGAACGCGAACCAGCGCGTCCAGAGAAGCTCGGCTTGGCCCTTTTCGGTCGCCATCATTTGCCGCAGCTCATCGACCGAGGTGAGGAAGTCACCGGCGAGCGCGATCACCTCTCCGAACGCGAGGGTCGTGCCGTCCTTGAAGCGCAGCTCCTGGAGGAGCTCGTTGCCCGTTGCGGCGCTACCCAACTCCAAGTGCTCGGTCGAGGCGAACTCCGCCTGCACGATGACCGGTTGCGCGGTCCAGATATCGACGAGCTCGGCCGGGATGCGCTGCATCCGCGCGGTGCTGGGGATGAGCGGCTCGGCGCGCTTGCCCAGCGGGCATGCGGACACAGGCCCCGCGAAGGGCGCTTGGCGGGCGGCCTTGGGGTCTGGCGATCGTGGCCGCTCGACCTTGGACATGAGTTTCCTCGGGTGCCCAAAATCGTCGGCAAATTACGCGTACCGGTGCGCCAAGGACTGTGTCTCGTAGGCAGTCTGGGGAGAGCGTCGAGGCTACTCGAGGCTGATACGGGCGATCGGCTGGATGTTCATGTCCGGCGAGAGCTCCTGGTAGCTCAGGACCGCCAAGTGCGGGAACTCGAGCTCGACGAGCTTGCGGAAGTACCGGCGAATTTCCATGGTCGTGAGAATGACCGGGTTCTGCGCGGTCGGCGGCAAGTTGCCGACCTCGTTACGCACCGCCGTGAGGATCTCTTGGGTGATCTCGGGCTCGAGCGCGAGGTACGAGCCCGACTGCGTATGCTGAATCGAGCTGCGGACGGTCTCTTCGATTTGCGGGTCGAGGAGGTAAACAACCAGCGTGTTACCGCCGCGCGTGTACTTGTGCGAGATGTACCGCTTTAGCGCATTGCGGACGTACTCGGTCAGCATGACCGTGTCGTTCTCGACCTGGCCCCACTCGGCCAAAGCTTGCAGGATGCTGCGCAGGTCGCGGATCGAGATTTCTTCTTCGACCAAGCGGCGCAAGATGTCGGTGAGCTGGAAGGGCGAGACCGCCTTGGGCACGACCTCTTTGACGAGGGCTGGGAAGGCCTGCTCGAGCTGCTCGAGCATGTTCTGGACTTCTTGGATGCCGACGAACTCCGCAGCGTTTTTGCGGAGCACGGACGACAAGTGGAGAACCATGTAGCCGGCAGCGTCCCAGGTGGTGAGGCCCGCTTGTTCGGCGATGCTCGCGTATTGCTCGGGGATCCAGGCGCACTCCGAGCCGTTCGCCGGGTTCACGGCTTCTTCGCCCTTGATGTTGAGCAGCGTGAGGCGGTCGACGGTGTCGTTGACGAGCACTTTGTCGAGCGAGACGTTGCCCGAGACCAACGGGATCTCGTTGATCATGATGATGTACGTGCCGTCCGGAAGATCGGTTTCGTTACCGCGGACACGGATACCGGGGAACTTCACGCCGAGCTCGTAGAAGAGACCGTCGCGCATCATCGGCACCATCTCGCCGAGGAACTTGTTGCCGCCGGTCGAATCTTCGACGAGCGGAATGAGGTTGGCCGCGACTTCGAGCGCGATCGGCGTAACGACCGGGAGCATCTGCTGCGCCTGGCCTTCTTGTTTCTTCGCCGCTTCGATCTGTTTCTGGCGCGTCTCTTCGCCGAGCGCCTGCACTTGGTTCGCGGGACCTTCTTCACCGACTCCGAGCATGCCGCCGAGCTTGCTGCGCATGAGGCCGTAGGCGAGACCGCCGGTGACGACCGCCATGATGGCGAAGGGTACGAACGGAAGACCGGGGACGAGCGCGATGCCGACCAGCATGCCGGCCGCTACAGCGAACGCCTTCGGTTGCGCCAACACCTGGGTCGAGATGTCTTTGCCGAGGTGCGCCTCGTCGTCTTCCGAGGAGACGCGGGTGACGATGAGACCGGCGGTCATCGAGGAGAGCAGGGCGGGGATCTGCGAGACCAGACCGTCGCCGATGGTGAGGATGCCGTAGCGCTGGATGGCTTCGCCCGCGCTCATGTCCATCATGGTGATGCCGATGATGATGCCGGCGATGATGTTGATCGCCGTGATGATGAGGCCGGCGATGGCGTCGCCTTTGACGAACTTCATGGCGCCGTCCATCGAGCCGAACAGCTGCGATTCGCGGTTCAGCTCGGCACGGCGGCGGCGGGCTTCGTCGAGATCGAAGGCACCGGCGCGCAAGTCCGCGTCGATGGACATTTGTTTACCGGGCATGGCGTCGAGGGTGAAACGCGCCGCGACTTCGGCGACACGCTCGGAGCCCTTCGCGACGACCAAGAACTGGATGATCGTCAGGATGAGGAAGATGACCGCGCCGACGACGAAGTTGCCGCGGACGACGAACTTACCGAATGCTTCGATGACCTCACCGGCGTCGGCCTGGAGGAGAACCAAGCGCGTCGAGGAGACGTTGAGCGCCAGGCGGAACAGGGTGGTGATGAGGATGATGGTCGGATAGGCCGACAGCTTGAGCGCGTGCGTGATGTAGATGGAGATCATCAGCATCGCGACCGAGATGGTGATGTTCAAGCACAGCAAGATGTCGAGGACGTGCGTCGGTAGCGGGATGATCATCATGCCGACGACCGCGACCACGAGGCCGGCGAGCAAGATGTCGGAGTAGCGCGACGAGATGGTGGCGAAGTCGCCGCGCAGGAAGAACTTCAGGATCTTGTCCATCGGTGCGGAGTGTACCCACACCGGCTCCTGAATGCGAAGTACTTACGAGTTCAAGCAGGCGGCGTCGACGCCGGCGGTGAGGACGTTGCGATCGGTCGTGTGGCACTTGCCGTGATAGACGCCGAAGGCGCGTTCGATGCCGCTGAACTCGTTGCCCATGACCTGCGGCTGCGGCTGCGCGCGGTGCATGCCCGTGGCCGAGGCTTTTTTGACGTCCACCCTCGGAGCGGACTGGAGGAGTCTGTGCAATGCTTCCAATTTCGACGCGCCAGCAACCGACATTGGACACCTCACGTACTGGGGTGTGCGAAGACACAACTCACCCAGTAACAAGAAGTATCGTCAGACGTGGCATGATTGTTTCGTCCAATCTTCCACAGGCCTGTTTTTCCTTTGATTTTATCGCTCGAATGGTAGCGTTCTTGAACCGACTCTTTTCGCGTGCTACCAACGGACCCGTTGTGACGAGTGATATGGCATGAAAATCCGCTACGCCGGCAGCACCCACGTCGGTATGAAGCGGTCGCACAACGAGGACAACTTCTTCCTCTTGGCCGAGGAGAATTTGTACATCGTGGCCGACGGCATGGGCGGTCACGCGTCCGGCGAAGTCGCCTCCCAGATCGCGGTCGAGACGCTCGCCAACTTCTTCATCGATACCTCGCGCGACCGCGAGATCACCTGGCCGTATAAAGAAGATCGCGGCGTCAGCTACGACGAAAACCGCCTGATCACCGGCGTGAAGCTCGCCAATCGGCGCGTCTACGAGACCGCTCAGAGCGATGCCCGCTATCGCGGAATGGGCACGACCATCGTGAGCCTGGTGTGCGGCTCGAGTGGCGCTTTCTTGGGCCATGTGGGCGATTCTCGCGGCTACGTCATCCGCGAAGGCCGCATCCAGCAGGTCACCGAAGACCACTCGCTGCTCAACGACTACCTCAAGGTGCACAAGCTCACGGCCGAAGAGATCGAGCACTTCCCGCACAAGAACGTCATCGTTCGCGCCTTGGGCATGAAAGAGACGGTCGCGGTCGATGTGCATCGGGTCGATCCCAAGCCGGGGGAGATCTACCTGCTTTGCTCGGACGGGCTGTCGGGCATGGTCACCGACGAGCAGATCCTCGAGGCGGTGCAGGAGGGCGGTAGTGACCTCGAGAAGACGTGTCAGTCACTGATCGCGCGGGCCAACGCCGCCGGCGGCGTCGACAACGTGACCTGCGTCCTCGTCGAATTCTCCGACTAGGTCCTCCCGCTTCATGCAAGGGCGGTCCCCGATCGCCCCACTGCGGCAGCTCGCCTCACAGGCCCGACGCGCGGCATCGCAAGGGCATGCAGCCCCTGCATGACCGAGAAGCGGAAGCAGGAGGGCCGCCCGCCGCACATGCGCGCTCAATTGGTGCTGGTCAATAGGGGACACGCCGCCGGCCACCCCGATGCCACACTTGCCCCAAAAAGGGGCCACACGATCGCCTAAACCAGCGATTTGCTGTGTGAAGTTACGGGCTCTTAGGCCATTCCATGAGTCGGCACACCGGTTGCAACGATAGGTTGCGTGCACGTCAGTGGCGACCAGCCCTTCTCAAGGTGGAGTCAACGCGGACGCGGCGCAATGGAATGAAGCAGGAACAAATAGGGTTTTAGAGTCTGACTACACGAATTCGTACGTAGACAATCTCAGAACCTCGAATAGCTAAGCGATAGAGCTGGTCCGGTAGTTGCAGTTATTGAGGCCGGACTCAGAAAGGGGCAGCATCGTGGCACGGACTACTACAGCATCTCTCCCGACCACTCAGACCATCGACCGCTATGTGTCGGAGATTAACCGCTACAAGCTTCTCACCCGTGAAGGTGAGATGGAGCTCGCGTTGCGTTATCGCGACGACAACGACCTCCAGGCGGCGCACAAGCTGGTCGTCTCGAACCTCCGCTTCGTGGTGAAAATCGCTCACGAATACCGCGGCTATGGCTTCAAGCTCCTCGACCTCATCCAGGAGGGCAACATCGGCCTGATGATGGCGGTCAAGAAGTTCGACCCGTCCAAGGGCTACCGCCTCATCTCGTACGCGGTGTGGTGGATCCGCGCGTATATCCAGAACTTCATCATCCGTTCGTGGTCGTTGGTGAAGCTCGGTACGACGCAGGCGCAGCGAAAGCTGTTCTTCAAGCTCCGCAGCGAGCGTGAGCGTGCTGACCGCGCCGCCGGCCCGGGCTCGACGGCTTCGACCACCGAGCTCGCGCAGCGTCTCGACGTGGGTGAAACCGACGTCGTCGACATGGAAATGCGCCTTTCGGCGCGGGATTTCTCGCTCGACGTCGAGCTCGACGAAGGCGCGCGCCAGACGCACCTCGACCTGCTCAAGGCCGACGGTGAAAACCAGGAGACGGAGCTCGCGGATCTCGAGGAGAAGGCGCTGGTGCGCGGCAAGGTCCAGCAAGCCATGCGTAATCTCAACGAGAAGGAGCAGTACATCGTCGAGAATCGCCTGATGACCGACGAGCCGAAAACGCTTCACGAGATCGGCGAGCACTTCCACATCTCGCGCGAGCGCGCCCGTCAGATCGAGGGCAACGTCCTGCGTAAGATCCGTACTGCCCTGGCTGGCTCGGGGCTAGAGCCAATGGCCGCCTAGGCCAAGATACCAAGCGACTGAACCGCCTCAAGCGGCGGGGGGATACGAGGCCGGACACGTTTTCCGATCGGACATCCGACCGGACGCGTGTCCGGCCTCTCGTTTTTCAAAAGCGGGCGGACACGCGCGCGCCAATCGTCAGCCTGTCCTGGCTGTTCGGCTGTCGCCCGATGCGCAGCTCGAGCGGCGCCACCTCGACGCCTGGGGCAGGGACGTAGCGAAGGCCGGCCACCAGGCCGTTCACGTTGAGCTCGCGGGAACGCCCGGCTCGTGCTTCGAGGCTCCAGCCGTTGTCCAGCTCGGTCCGGTGCAGCGTGTACAAGCCATTCACCCGCGGCAAGATGGGATTCTTTCGCACGTTGTCCAAGGGGCCGCCGGGACGCGCGAGGACGTCGCGCTCGAGTGCGTGCTGAGCAACCGTCTTCGATGGAGACGGCGGAAGGAGTGGCTCCGGCAAGACATAGCTCGCCGCCGGGAAGCTACTAGGCAACCGGCGTGATTCTTCCGCGCCCAATTCCATGGAAGGCGTTGTCGCGTTGGCGGGGAGCCGGGTTGCGATCTCGCGCCTGTCAGGACGTCAGGCTACTTGCTCTCGGCGGCAGCGTTGATGTCGTCGACGACGTTTTGAACGAGCGACGGGACCTTGTCCGCCAGAGCATCCTCGGTCTTGTCGACCAGGAGGCTCGCGCGGGCCGCGACGGTTGCATCGGCGGTGCGTACGGCGCTGACGTTGACGTTGTACTTCGAGCCCAG
Source organism: uncultured Bdellovibrionales bacterium (assembly GCA_964484195.1). GTDB lineage: Bacteria > Myxococcota > XYA12-FULL-58-9 > XYA12-FULL-58-9 > JALHOP01 > JALHOP01. The sequence continues at coordinate 6,457 of CAZAER010000033.1, forward strand.
GACACCGAGCTCACCGTACATGACCAAGTCGACACCTAGAGCGCCGCCCATCTCGGCCATACAGGAAACGTCGTTGCAGCCGAGCGCTTGCTTCTGCTTGTCGGCGGCGAGCACCGCATCCATGTCGGACGCACCGACGGTGCGCAGCTTCTTCACGCTCTGCATCTGCGAGAGCATGTAGTTCGAGAGCAGCTGGCAGGTGGCCTTGTCGACGCCGCGCACGGGCTTGAGAGGGATGACCAAGATCGACGTCGGCTTGTCCAAGACGAGCGAGCTGGTTTCGACGGTCGTCTGCTTGTTGGTGGTGAGGCTCGCGCTAGCAACGACCGTCGGTGCTTGAGTTGGCGCGATGGCCACCACGCGGCCTTTGAGCGCATCCGCGACGCGTTTCGAGGCGCTAGCTTGGGCGACGAGCGCGGTCACGATCGTCTGTTCGCTGTCGAAGCCGATTTTGTGCGAGAGCTCCTCGACGAGTACGCCATCGCGGACGACCTCGAGGACCACTTCGCCGTCGACTTCGTTGTTGCGCTTGCAGTCGTGCATGACGCCGCGCAGACGCATCTCGAGGTCGAAGCCTTCGCTGCGGCGATCGGTGACGCGATAACCGTTGGCTTCGGCGGCGTCGCGGAGCGGGTCGGCGAACGAGATGCCGCTCGCCATGCGGAAGTTCCGCAAGCGGCAGACCGCGTTCTCGGAGCGCATGCGGGCGCGCCCGTCTTCGAACAGGATGGTCACGCCACGGTCGGGCCCGCGCCGCGTGTCCTTTGCGGCGACCCGCGATTCTTCCTTCTCTTTGCCGCTCTTGGGCTCAGACTCTTCGGTCCGGAAGGTGTTGGTCTTCTCACGAAGGTGAATGGTCCCGCAGGCGAAGGCGAGCGGAAGAAAGAGAGCGAGCACGGCCCGGGATTGACGCACTCGAATGATTTAGCGAAGCTTCAGCGTGGCGTCTAGGTGGCGTCACTGGGCGGTTCTCGTGACTGCAATCCAGCGTAACAACGCCCTCTTACCCCAAACCCGTGAGGTCTCGCTTCGTGGCGGTGGCTCGGGTCGGGGCGCTGGAGTCGCCAATCGTGCGCCGGTTGGGCGACGGCTGCGCTTTCCGGCAGATCCTGCCGCCGAGCTCATGCCGAGCGCCGAGTTCCTCGGCACCGAGCCGGACTTTCAGGCCATTCTCGAGGATTTTCGCGACGGCCCGCTGGATCCGTCGCGTCGCCGCATCCTTGGGCGCCTCATGGGCATGTTCGCGATGGACTACCAGGGCGCGCGTTCCGAGGAGCGGCGCTTCTTGCGCCGGTTGCTCATGGGGCGCAACGCCCGCGAGGGCTACGCCGCCAATCGCGCCCTGCATCTCTGCCAAATCCCGCACGTCATCCGGCGCACGTTGTCGCTCGGCGTCGCAGAATCACGGTTCGCTACGGGGCCGCTGTCGGGCTTCATCGGCGCGGTCCAGGCGCGCAACGCCGCCATCACTTTCATGCTGCTCGGGCCGGCGGCGCGCGAGCGCGTATGGAACGTCCTGACGCGTGCCGGTGCACACGACAAGATCGGCCCGCTCAAGAACGCCGATCGCCTGGTCGAACGCGTGCTCATCTTGAAGGCGCTCGCGGCCCGCCGTCACTTGCTCGGCCCGTGGAGCATCGTCGGCCCGACGGCGCTCGACGAGGTGATCGCGTTCGCGGACGACATTCGCTGCAACTCACGCGCTCACCTGGCGCTGACGACGACGCTGGAGCGTCCGAACGACGACGTGTCGCTCCCGATTCCGGCGAAGGTCCCGACTGATGCTGTCGGTCGCGCTACCGCTATGGCGCGCGCGACCGTCGATCCGGTCTACGCCTGGCGTCTCCACGGCGGCGCTCAGCAGATCGTGACCGACGAGCCTTGGAGCGCGACTGGGTCCGACGACGCGCTGCCCGATCTCGACCGCAGCCCCTTGCTCGACCGGACGCGCCTGCACCAGGCTCTCGCCGAGGCCCGACAGCTCGGCGACGAGATCCTGCCGCTCGCCGCAGCCGACGCACTGGCAGCGCATCTCGGGGGCAAAGATCTCAAGGGCGACGAAGCCGCAGCCAAGGACGAGGCGCTTCGCGTGTTGCAAGCTCGCGGCTTCGACGTCACCCGTCTCGATGCCATCGAAGCCATCCGCGACGACGCCAAGGGCATCTACCGTTACGACGCGGCGCGCGCTTTCAGCATGCTGGTCTCGCGATTCACCGGTGCAATGTACGTGCGACGGGTCTTCAGCGACCAAGTGACCGCTGGAGCGGACCCGATCCAACAGATCGACCGCGCCCTCGAGCAAGGCTTCGTGGTGCCGACGGTCCTCGCCGAGCTGCGCAAGACGACCGTACGTCCCTTGCTCATCGTCGGCGCCCGCGGCGACCCGAGTGGTAAGCCCGAGCTCGTGGTCCAGCCGGTGAGCGGCGAGCTCATCGTCCTTCCCGCCAAGAGCATTCTCGAGCCGGTGCTACCCGAGCAGCTGGGCACGCGCGTCCGCGCCGACGCCTATCTCGCGCCGGCCGCCCTCGACCTCTTGGCGCCTCCGTTCGGCATCACCTTCCCAGAGATCGGCATCGAGGATCGCCTATGAGCGAGCTCGCCAAGGGACTGCTCGACGCCAAAGGCGCGCCGCGTGACCTGGTGGTCGCCGCGCGCGCGGCCGGCAAAACATTGGTCGCCGCCGGCATCGACCCGGCGAGCGTCGACATCGTCGCCGAGCACCTGGCCCGTTTGGCCGAGCTACTCGACGACGCGACGTTGACCTACCCACAGCTCGTCGACGCGGTCTCGCACACGGCCCCTCCCGAGCAACTCTTGGCGACGATCGAGCCCGCCTTCGCAAAGCCCCTCGGCAAGGCGGCCCTGGCTGCGCTGGCCCTGCACTTGGTCGACATCGGCGAGATCATGGCATTTGCCGTCTACGCGCCCGAGCTCCCGAACATTTCCGCCAAGGCGGACCGCAGCGGGGGAGCTGCCCGCAGCGCGGGTGTGGCGAAGAGGTTGAGGGGTTAGTCGCGCGCGAAAAAGGCGACGCTCAGTACTCGACTTCGAGCAGCGTCAAACCCCACGGCGGCGCGGTAATGCCGGCGCGGGTGCGGTCGCGGGCTTCCAGGATCGATCTCACGTCATCTGGGGTGAAGCGCTTGCGGCCGACCTCGGTCAGGGTGCCCGCGAGGATGCGGCACATGTGGCGGCAGAAGGCGTTCGCGTGGAAGGTGATGTCGACGTAGGTGCCGGCGGGAGGGCGGGCTGTCGTTTCGATGGTGATGGCGAACATCTCGCGGCGCGCGTGCTCGGCGTCGCATTGGGCGCTGCGGAATGATTCGAAGTCGCGTTCGCCCGTCAGGTGGTGGGCGGCTTCGCGCATGGCTTCGAGGTCGAGCGGCTGACGTACGTGCCAGGCGCGCATGGCTTCGAGGCCTGCCGGCTGGCGCGCGTTGTAGACGCGATAGCGGTAACGCTTGCCCTTCGAGTCGTGGCGGGCGCTGAACTCGAGGGGCACATCGTCCGAGCGATGGACCGTGATGTCTTCGGGGAGGTGGGCGTTCAACGCCGGGGCGAAGCGCTCACCGGCGATGGCGCTGTCGACCTTGAAGCAGACCACTTGTCCCATCGCGTGCACGCCCGCGTCGGTGCGGCCCGCGGCTTCGATGTGCGGGCGCTCGCCGGTGATCGCGAACAACGCGTCACCCAACGTGCTTTGGATGCTCGGTCCTTCGGGTTGCGCTTGCCATCCGAGATAACGGCCACCGTCATACTCGACGATGATCCGGATATTCCGCTTGCTCACAGAAAGTCGATGGCGAGGCCGACCAAGGCGTAGTTCTCGCTCATCTCGAGTCCGCTCGAGCGGAAGCCGCTGTACGCCATGCTGTACTCGATGAATACGTACGTGTCCGCGATACCGACACCCGACCGGCCGCTCATGGCCGCCGAAGGCTCGATCCAATCGAGGTTGAGCGCGAGTCCGACGGACCCGTTGATGCCGGGCGTGCCGCCGCGTCCTTTCGAGCCGTCGGCCGCGACCGAGGTCTTACCGGCAGCGCTGTTGAACCAAAGGAAGTAGTCGAAGCCCGCTTTGGCGTACGGCACCAGTGGAATGTAGAAGCGCTCTTTCAATAGGTCGAACTTGTAGACCGCGCCGAGTGTGAGCGGCAGGATGGTGAGCGAGGTTTTCTCGTTGCCAGCAACGGAGCCATCGAGCCCGTCACCCGTGCAGCCGCCGTCACCGCAGTCGCGCGTCGTACCCGAAGCGCGCCAGTGACCGATGCGGAAGAACAAGCCTCCGACACCGAAGCGCGCCCATGGGTACCAGCTCACTTCGATCTGCTTCATCAACGGACGATCTTCGAACAGGGAGTCGTCGTTGCCGTAGACTGCGTCGTATGCGGCGCGCTCGTCGGCGCCGCCAATCTGAGGACGGAAGGGGCCGAAGCGCAGCTCGAAGCCGAACTGAGGACGCTTCTCCTCGTGGGGATCTTCGTCGGCGGCGCGGAGGATGAACGGGTCTTCGTCTTGGGCTTGCGCAGTGGCTGGCAGCAAGAGCGCCAGCGCCAGGAAACCGAGAAGCTTCCTGCGACGGAAGAGCAGAGGAACGGCGACGAGCAGTGCCAGCATCGAGCCGGGAACCTCTCCGCAATAACCAGTCGGCGGTTCCCCAGGATAACACTCGATGAAGTCGCACTCGTTGCGCGTGGTCACCAGCTCGGGCGTGGAGAACGCGCCGAGGTTGCCCGCGATGTCGCGTGCGGCTGCACAGACTTCGTAGGTGACGCCGTTGCGCAGGCCTTCGATGGTGAAGTCCGTGGCATCGCTCGTCGAGCCCTGGCGAACCGATTCGGATTCGCGGAAGTCCGTCCAGGTCGCGCAGTCTTCCCCGGAGGGCTCGTTGGCGTCCTCGGCTTCGCGATAGCGGACAATGTATTTCGCGACCTCGTCGTTGTTCGCAAGACCAACGCGAAGGCGGAAACGCGAGTCGCCGCCGGTGACGCTGAACTCGTTGGGAGCGTCGGGACTGACGGTGTCGACGAGGAAAGTCATGTAAGCGATTGGGTCACCGCTCTCGAGAGCCGAGTCCGCGACGCCGTTGACCGCCGGGCTGATGCCGATGCACAGGCGGAAACGCTGGTTCTGGATCGTGGTGCCTTCGCTACATGCACCAATGGCCTGGGCGAGCGACGCTACGCTCGCGTAAGTGGTGCTCGCGAAGTCCTCGGGAAAGTCGAACGCCTGCCCGTTCACCAGCGGCGTATTCGAGAGCAGGTCTTTGCTGTCGACCGTGGTGTCCGTGGGCTCGAGATTTTCGGCGAAGGTACAGTCGCTCTTGGTCGCGAAAGCGTACATGCGGCTGTTGGCGGCGACAGGCGTCGCGCTCGAGAGCACGAAGCGAATCAGCCGTTGGTCGCTTCCGTCGCAGGCTCCGCGGTTGATCGGCTGGCAGCGACCACCGTCGTACAAGGTGCAGAAAACGCGGCCGTCCGGTCCGTTGACCCCATTGTTCTCGTTGGGGTCATCGATACGCACGACGAGGCCACCGCTCATGGTGAACTGATTCTGCGTCGAGGCGTCCGTAGGAATCGCCAAGGCCGCCGCCGGCCCCGCGACTACCGCCAATGCGGTCATGAACAGTCGTTTGATTCTCACGCTGCGCAAATTGACTCAGTTCACGGCACGGGCCGCAAGATAGTCGCGCACCAAAATCTCCGCGATTTGCACCGCGTTCGAGGCCGCGCCCTTGCGGAGATTGTCTGCGACGCACCACAGCGCCAAGGAATTCTTCTGCGAGTCGTCACGGCGGATGCGGCCCACGAAGGTCGCGTCGGTGCCGTCGGCTTCCATCTGCGTCGGATAAACGCCGTTTGCTGGGTCGTCCATGAGCATCACGCCAGGTGCCTCACGCAAGAACTCGCGTGCCTTGTCGGGCGAGAATTCCTTCTCGAACTCGACGTTGATCGACACGGCGTGCCCGTTGAACACCGGAACGCGCACGCAGGTCGCACAGACCGCAACGCTCGGCGCGTGCATGATCTTCCGCGTTTCGTTGCGCATCTTGAGCTCTTCTTTGGTGAAGCCCTCGTCCGCGAAGTCGTCGATCTGCGGCAGGCAATTGAAGGCGATGCGCTTGGCGAACACCTTGTTCTCGGCCTCGCCGCCGGAGAGCAACGTCGACACCTGCGTCGACAGCTCTTCCATGGCGTTTTTCCCCTTGCCGGAGACTGCCTGGTACGTCGAGCAGACGATGCGCTTGATGGGGATGTGACGGTGGAGCGGCGCGAGCGCCACGACCATTTGAATCGTCGAGCAGTTCGGGTTCGCGATGATGCGGCGATTCTTGAAGAGGCCGATGTCCTCCGGGTTCACCTCGGGGACGACGAGCGGGATCTCGGGATCCATGCGCCAGGCCGAGCTGTTGTCGATGACGATGGCACCAGCTTCGGCGGCCACCGGGGCGAGAGTCTTCGAGGGGCCGCCACCGGCGGACATGAGGACGACGTCGACGCCTTTGAAGGCCTCGGGGGTCGCGACGCGAACGGGGATCTCTTTGCCCTGATACTCGACGGCCTCACCGAGGCTACGGGGCGAGGCCAAGGGGATGAGCTCCGAGAGGGGGAAACCGCGCTCCTCGAGCACACCGATCATTTCACGACCGACCAGCCCGGTCGCACCAACCACTGCTACACGCACATTCTTCGACATGGGTGCGTCACATGCGGCCGGGAAAGCCATGTCGTCAAGTGCCGGACGGGGATGCCCCCCTCGGAGCATCGTCGATCACTCTCACCCCGCCAGATGGTCACCGGGCACCGCCGCAACCCCCGGCAGCTCACCCCGAAAACGACGCGGCATGAGTGAACCCGTAAGCCCGTCAAATCGCGCCTTCCTGCGTGCTATTGCAGGTCCCAACGCCACGCACGTCACCGCGGAACAGGCTCTTGCGGCCGCCGATGGTCTTGCCGGGCATCCACGTGACGGCGTGGTCGACAAGGTCGAAGCCGCGGCGTTGCTCGAGGTCGCGCGCTCGACGCCAACGACCTACAAGATGCAGGACGCCCTGCGTGGCCTGCTCGTTCAGCGCGCTGGAACGATTGCCATTCAACGCGGTCCGCAATCGCTGACGCGCTTTCCGAGCTACCTGGACATGGACTCGCTGACGATCACGTCGCCAGCCGAGCGCATCTTCTCGATGACCATGACCGATGCGAAGGGCAACGCGATGACGTTGTGGCGCGACCGCACCCAGGATTGGGGCTACGAGATTTCGTTCGCCCGCGCCAGTGATGACACGCGAACCGCTCCGCGAATGGCGTTGACCAAGGGCGAAGCCGACGTCGTTGCGTTGGCGCTCACCCGCTCGATCTTACGCAAAGCAGCGTCGACTCCGCAGCCGGAGCCCCAGACCGACGAGCTCCACGCGCGCGCGGCAAGCGCCGCGACGATCGCGTCGGCGGCGAACGAACGCGACCTGAGCTCATTCAAACCGGCGTCGGTGCAGCACCCCGTCACCGACGGCAAGTTCCGCTATGTGTATCTCGACGGTCGCACCGTCGCCCGGTTTACGATGGCGCCAGAGCCGTTGACTGTCCGTTATCGCGTTGGCGACGGCGCTTGGTCCCCTGCTCGCCCATTGACCGTGAATGAGGTCGCGACGCTCGCGATGAGCCAGGAGAGCGCCAATGTCTTCGGTGCTCTGCAGCGCGACACCACGCCCGAGAGGGCCGTGCTCGCGTACTTCGAGCTCTACTCCATGAACAGGGACTTCTAGCGATGACGGACAGAATCAATCCTTCGGACCGAGCCATTTTGCGAGCCATTGCCGGCGCCAACGCTACAGAAGTCACTGCCGAGCAGGCGCGGACCGCGGCCGATGGTCTTGCCGGCCGCCCGCGTGACGGCAAGGTCGATCACGTCGAGGCCGAGGCGGTCATTGGCGCATCGCGCTGGTCGCTGGCATCGAGCGAAACCACGCAAGGCTTGCGAGACATGCTGGCGGGACGCCGAGAGCGCCTGGACATTCAAGCTGGTCCGCAATCGCCGACACGCTTCCCCACGTACCTCGACGTCGAATCGCTTGCCATCGCCCGCATCAGCGAAGATGTCATCGTGTTCGCCGACAAACACGGCAACACGATGGACCTGCGGCACGCCGAAGATGCGCCGCGATTCCTGAGCGCGGCGTTTGCTCGCGCCAAGGAACCCGCGAGCACTGCGTCGCGGCTCGCGCTCAACGCCAGCGAGGCCGAAGCGGTCGCGTTGCAGCTCTCGCGTGCGATCTTGCGCAAGGCGCATCGACTCGTCCCCGAGTTTCCGGATGATATCCACGTGCGTAGCGCCACGGCAAAGACGACGCCGCGAGCAGCCAACGAGCAGGACTTCAGCAACTATCGCCATTGGTCCCAAGGCCAAAAAATCCCGGGCGGAGACCAATTCGTCATCGACCTCCAAGACGACAAGCAGGCGTGCTTCATCATCACCAAAGACGACATGACCATCGCCTTCCGCAACGACCGCAAGGGAGCTTGGGGGGCGCCGCGCCGACTGACCCCGCGCGAGGTCGCAACGCTTCAGGTGAGTCGTGAAAAGGTCGAGGTCGAGCAGGGCTTCTACAAGGGCGTGCGCCTCGAAGAGGACATCCTGCGACGCATCTGGCGTGGGGCCATGAACGGGCCAGCGACCGACTAGAAAAGCGAAGGCCCCGCAAAAGCTCGCGCTCGTGCGGGGCCGAAGAGCTTCGCAGTGCTTGAGGCTACGGGAGCAAGAACACCACTTCGACGCGGTTGTTCTTGGCGCGGCCGTCAGCCTTGGAGTTGTCCGCGATCGGATTCTCGGCTCCATGGCCGGCCGACTTGATGCGGGTGAACTCGAGCTTCTCGGTGTCGACGAGGTATTGCGCGACCGACTGAGCGCGCGCCGCCGACAAGGTCAGGTTCGCCGCCTCGTTGCCGCGCGAGTCGGTGTAGCCGTCAACGGTGATGGGGTAGGCCGGGTACTTGCGGGCGAGCTCGGCGACCGCTTTCAGCGTGCCGTGCGCCGTCGGCAAGACCTGGGTCTTCTTGGCCTTGAACAGATCGGACAGGGCGATGACGATGCCGCGGCTGTCCTGGCGGGCCGAGGCCAGCGGGATCGCCGAAGCGTCATCGAGGAGCGCTTTCTGCTCGGCAAGCGGCGTGAGCTGCGCGGTCGCGGCCTTCTGCTTCGCGAGCTCCGACGCGAGCTGCGCGCGGTCAGCGGCGGACAGCTGCTGTTGCTGCTGGAGCTGGGCGATGCGCTCCATGCGAGCGACGCGGCCCGACAGGTCGGCGAGACGCGCGTCCTGCTCGGTCTTCGTAGTGCCGGCGGTGGTCACGCGGCCCTTCGAGGCCTCGACGGCGGCGTCGGCATCGGCGATGCGCACGTGCTCGTCGGCGGTGGCCATCGTGACGGTGGCTAGGTCGGTGTAGAACTCGATCGCCTTGGAGTCGCCGTCGTCGTAGGCCTGGTTCGCTTTAGCGTAGTAGGTCTCGGCCTCTTTGTAGAGCTCGGGCGACGCTGCCTGGACGCGCGCCACATGGTTTGGGTCCTTCATGGAGCCGTCGAGCGCGACGAGCGCTGCCGGACGAGGAGACGAGCCGCACGCAGCCGCGGCGACACCAGCAAGAATCACGATACGGGAAGCACGAATCATTTTTTTCAAGTTCCTATGTCGAAATGTGTTCGGTTCCGCCGGAAGGCGGACAAACCAACGAGTTAGAAGCCGCGAGCTTCGAGGTCTTTGGCCTTCGTCTGCATAGCGTCGGCCTGGGCCTTGACGTCTGCAGCGGCCTTTTCCGCGGCGGTGGCGCCGGCGGTCGCTTCGGTGGCCCGGGCTTCGGCGCCGACGCGCTCGACCTTGGCGCGAGCAAAACGGGCGATCACTTGGGCGCGCTGCAGAACCTGGGCGGCCTCTTCCAGCTTCTCGCTGGCGACGAACGCCTGACCCTGGCCGATGAGCGTGCGTACGCGCTCGACGTCGGTGGCAGCTACGTTACCGGTGTCGGCGGTTTGGGTCTCCGCGAGGCTCGTGCCGAGCTTCTCGAAGGCGCTGGTGTAGTAGGCGGCGTCGCGTTCATCGTCGGCGTGCGCTGCGGCGCTGACGGCGCTTACCGCTAAGATAGCCGCTGCGATGGCGAGCTTGCGAGACAACATCGGGAACTCCCTTGTTAATCGGGCTTTAAGGCGTTGTGGTGTTTTGGACGCTGGCCGCAAAGTGATCGGTCTGCGCCCGGCATGCAAGCCCTATTGGCAGGGCTACCGATCGCGGGCCGATCGATTTTTGACGTGTTTTGACCGCGTGCTAGACTCGCGCGAGTGACGCGGGACATGAAGAATCCACGTCGCGGCAGCACCCGCGGCAGCAGCAAGAAAAAGGTCGGTTTCGGCCTCCTCCTTCTTTTGGGGGCCGTCAACGTCGCGGTCTTCCTCTACCACGGCGACCCGCGCGAGCGCGCCAAGGCCATCGTTCCGCAGCCGGCATCGGCTGAGTCGCCGCGGCGTGAGCGCGCCACTCAGCGTCGCGCCGAAGCCAAAGACCAGCGCTTGCCTGCGGTCGTCTGGGCCGATGCGGCCGCTTTCGCGGACTTCTACAGCACTCCCGTCCTCGTGGCCGCCGATCCCGAAGTCGAGCCGTGGGCCCTCCCCGGGATCGACCCCTTGCTCGGCGTACGCACGCCCGGCCCCGAACAGCGCGTCGAGATCGTCCAGCTCCGCTCGGGCCAGACGGTCGCCGCGGCGCTCGCCAATATCGGCGCCGCGCCTCAAGAGCTCGCGACCGCCATCACCGCGTTGCAATCCCTCGTCGACTTCCGTCGCCTGCGCGCCGGTCAAACCCTCAAGGCCCGTCTCGACGACGGTGGCCGATTGCTGGCCCTCAGCATCCATCAGAGCATCGCCGAGAGCGTCGAGGCGACGCGCACCGGTGACGTGTTCAAGGCTCAGAAGATCGACGTGCCGATCGAGACGGTCGTCGCGAACGTCTCGGGCACGGTGAATTCCACCTTGTGGGAGGCGATTGCCGGACGCGGCGAAGAGCCGGAGCTGATCGCCGACTTCGCCGATGTCTTCGCCTGGGAAGTCGACTTCTTCCGCGATGTCCGCGTCGGTGACAGTTACCGCATGCTCGTCGAGAAGCGTTACGCGCGCGGCAAGCTCGTGAGCTACGGGCGCATCCTCGCGGCCGAATACGTCAACGACGGCAGCTCGCATCGCGTCTTCTATCACTCCAGCACCTCCGGCACCGGCGGCTACTATGGCGCCACCGGCGAGAGCGCCAAGAAGCTCCTCTTGAAGATGCCGCTTCAGTACGGCCGCATGACCAGCGGCTTCGGCTCGCGCCACCATCCCGTGCTGGGCTACACGCGCGCTCACAACGGTGTCGACTATGGCGTACCCGTCGGCACGCCGGTCTGGTCGGTCGGCGATGGCCGCGTCGTCAAGGCGGGTTGGGGCAACGGCTTCGGCAACCTCGTGGAGATAGCCCACTCCAACGGCTGGATTTCGCAGTACGCGCACCTGTCGTCCATCGGCGTGCGGGTTGGCCAGCACGTCACTCAGAAGATGACGATCGCGCGGAGCGGCAATACCGGTCTATCGAGTGGGCCGCACCTGCACTATGGCCTCAAACAACACACTCGCTACGTCAATCCGGCCGCACAAAAGTTCGAGCGCGCGGAGCCCCTGAAGGGCGCCGAGCTGCAAGCATTCAAACTCGAGATCGAGCGCCTCTCGGCTGAGCTCGATCGCATTACCGTAGCGTCTCTCTAGACGCGAAGGCTTCGCGTGCGTTTCGTCGCTGCCATAGCTGCGTGTCTGGTCGCGACGCCCGCGCTCGCCATCGACTTGCCGCGTCCCGGTGAGCCCGTCGACATCGAGCGCATCATCAAATCCATGTCCGTCGAGGAGAAGGTCGGGCAACTCTTGTTCGTCGGCTTCGGCGGCACCGAGGTCAATCCGCACATCGAGTTCTGGGTGAAGCAGCGCCACGTCGGTGGTGTCGCCCTGTTCTCGCGCAACATCGTCGACCTCAAACAGACGGCATCGTTCACCCGCGGCATCCATGCGTTGACCGACGGCAAGGTGCCGCTCTTCGTCGCCCTCGATCAGGAGGGCGGCAACGTGGTGCGCGTGAAAGACGGCGCCATGACGCTGCCGGGCAACATGGCGCTGGGCGCCACGCGCTCGACGACGCTCGCCTACATCGCAGGTCAGGGCCTCGCGGTCGATCTCAAGTTGCTCGGGTTCAACATGAACCTGGCTCCGGTCCTCGACGTGAACTCGAATCCCAAGAACCCGGTCATCGGCGTGCGCTCCTACGGCGAGAAGCCCGATCTCGTGGCCGAGCTGGGCGCTTGGTACGTGCGGGGCCAGCAAGAGATGGGCGTCGTGGCCGTCGCCAAACACTTCCCCGGTCACGGGGATACGCACACCGACTCGCACTTCGACATGCCGGCGATCTCCGCCGACATGAAGCGCTTGAACGAGCTCGAGCTCGCTCCCTTCAAGCGCGCCTTCGACGTCGGCCTCGACGCGGTCATGACCGCGCACATCGCCTTGCCCCGTGTCGCCGAAGAAGCGAACCTCCCCGCAACGCTATCGCGGAACATTCTCACCAAAGTGCTGCGTGAGCAGATGGGCTTCGACGGGATCGTCATCACCGACGGCCTGGAGATGGACGGCATCGTCGAACGTTATGGCAGCGGCCGCGCGGCCGTCATCGCCGTGAATGCTGGGGCGGACATGCCGCTGGTGCTCTGGCAGATGAAGAAGAAAGACGAAGTCTTCGACACCTTGATGGCGGCGGTGAAGAGCGGCGAGATCAGTCAGGCCCGGCTCGACCAATCGGTACGCCGCATTCTCACGGTCAAAACCCGCCGTGGCATGTTCGACCGTCAGATCGAGCCGCTGGAGCGGGCGTTGCGCCGCGACGAGCGTCTCGCCACGCATCAACAGGTCAGCCAGCAGATCGCCCGCGAAGCGGTCACCCTGGTGCGCAACCACGCCAACACCTTGCCGATCCGTGCCGTCCGCTATCGCAAAGTGGTGGTTTTGGCGCCCTCCGGACCGTTCGCCAACCGCATCGGCAAGGAGAAATACGTCGAGGTCATCAACACGGCGTACATTCCGTCGCGCGAGCAGCGTAACGCCGACGTCGAGCGCATGATCGCCGCCGCGCGCGGCGCCGACCTCATGATCTTCGCCACCATCAATCGCTACCACCTCGAGATGGCGAAACGGGTGATGCGGGCGCTGCCGTCGACCTCGGCGGCGATGGTGAGCTTCGCTTCGCCGTATTACCTCGAGAGTGTTCCCGACATCGACGCGTACGTTTGCACGTACAGCTATCTCGACGACGCGCAGCGTGCCGCCGCTGATGCTCTCGTGGGCGGACAAGCCATGACCGGCCGTCTGCCGGTCACCATCCCGGGCTTCTACAACTTCGGCCACAGGGTCGAAGACCGCATGGCCGAGGCGCCTAGCGATACCGTCATTCAGTAGGGTAGCTAGAGGTGGCTTGACCACCCTCGATCGCTACGTGCTGCGTGAGATCGGCATTCCCATTCTCGTGGGGCTCGGTCTGTTCTTCGTCGTCGTGACGTTCGTGCAGCTGTTCACCATCTCCGACGCGACGACCGGGCTCGGCATCACTGGTCCCGACATGGCGCAAGCGCTGCTGTACTCGTTACCGCCACTCACCGGCCTCTTGTTGCCGGCGAGCGCGCTCTTCGCGACGCTCCTCGCCATCGGCCGCATGTCATCGGACCGCGAGGTCATGGGGCTCACCGCCATGGGTGTGAGCCCGTACCGCTTGCTGCGGGTGCCGGCGGTGCTCGGCGTCATCCTGGGCGCGATTTCGTGTTACGCGCTCGTGGTCGGCGAGCCTTGGGGTGTACGCGGCTTGCGCGATCTGATGGCGCGCGGTGCCCAACGTGCTCTCGCTGGCGGCGTGCGTGCCGATGAGTTCCAGGAATGGATTCCGGGGGTCACTTTTCTCGCCCGCGAGCGTGTCGGCGGTGAGCTGCGCGGCGTCATGCTCTCGGATAGACGTGATCCCGACCGCGCCGTCGTCATCACGGCGAAGAGTGGCCAGGTCGTCAGCGGCGCAGCCAGTCGCGACATCGTGTTCGCGCTACGTGATGGCAGCATCGTGGTTCACGACGCCAAAGCGGACGCGGCGCGAGTCATTCGCTTCGAGACCAGCGACTATCGCATCGACGTCCAGAGCATCGTTGGCCGCAAAGCGAAGACCCTACCCGCGGTGCAGGCCAAAGACGTTTGGGCGCTCTGGGACGATCTCCACGACCTGACCTTCACCGGCGATCGTGCGCTCGAGATGGTGGTGTTGAATAGAAAGCTCGCGCTTCCCGTCGCCACCGTCGTGTTCGCGCTGCTTGCCGTGCCGCTCGCTTGCTCCCGGTCGCCAGCCGCTCGCGCCCGCGGCTTTCTCTACAGCTCGGCGCTCGTCGCCGGGTACTACTACATCGGTCGTTGGGCCGAGCTAGCTGCCCGTAGCGGCAACTTGAACGCGGTGTTCGCCGCTTGGCTGCCCAATCTCTTGGGCATCATCGGCATGACCATTCTCCTCGTCCGCTTCCGCGGAAAGGCAGCATGAGGCTCGTCCGCTACATCGCTATGATCTATGCGGGCGCGACCATGCTCACGATCATCGGGCTCGTGGTTATCGTCGTCGGCGCGTCGCTCGTCGAGGGCAGCGGCACGATGATGCGCGCCAACGCTGGCGCCGGCACCGTGCTCGAGATCGCTGGCTACCGCGCCGCCGGCTTTGCCTATCAAATCATGCCCGCGGCAGTGCTCTTGGGGGCGATGATCGCCGGGACGACCTTGGCGCGCCGAGGTGAGCTCCTCGGCGCGCAGGCTTCGGGCATCGGACCTTCACGCATTTGGCTCGCCTTCGTGGGCGGCGCCCTGATCTTCACCGCATTGACTGCCATCGCGGGTGAGTACGTCGTGCCCTGGTCGCTCGTCCGTCTCGAGCGCGAACAGATGGCCGCGCTCGGGCGCAGCGACACACAGAGCAATTTCTACAACCGCCCCGTGCAATGGTTTCGCAAAGGTGATCTCATCCTCTACCTCCCCGAGGTCGACTTGAAGAATCAGCGCTTCAATCGGCCCGTCATCTACCGTCTAGCCCAAGGCGAGCTGCGAGAGGTCATGGAGGCCGAGGCGTTGCTCTACGAGCAGGATGCCTTTCATTTGCAAGGGGCTCGTGTTCTCGATGTCGGCACCTCGACGTTCACGCACAGTCCGACACTGCCGCTCACGCTCGATGCTACTCCGACCGCTTTGGCGGACGTCACCGGCGACCCGCGTCAGATGCGTGTCTTCCAAGTCGCCGAGCTCGCACGGCGCCGCGCCACCGCAGGGTTCGACGCGACGCCGCACGCTGTCGAGCTGCACGGCCGGCTGTCGCACCCGCTGAACGCCATTTGGTTGGCGCTGGTGTGCGCGCCCTGGGCGCTGCATGTCGACCGCCGGCGGTCGTTGGCGGTGAACCTCGGCGTTGGGGTCATCGCCATCGCGGTGCTGCTGACCCTCATGTACACGTTCCGCATGCTCGCCCTGGGCCATCAAATCGCCGCGCCGCTGGGGGCGTGGGGTCTGTCGCTCACCATCCTCGCGGCCATGCCGGTGTCGTTCTGGTCGTATCGAAGGCTGCGCGCCGCATGATGCGTGACTTCTTCGCCGAGGTCCGCGCCATCCTCGCGGGCGCGATGGCAAACCTCGCCGCCTGGCGTTGGCGTCTGCTCGGCGGGCTCGTGGGGTTCGCGCTGCTCGCGTGTTTCACCGTGCCGCGCGACGCCACGTGGGTCGAGAGTGTGCGCGCTGCCGATGCGCCGTTCTGGGTGGAGCTCGCCGACGTCTTCAGCGTGTGGGGTGACTATCCGCGAGGTCCGCTCATCGTGGTCGCATTGCTCTTCGTAGCGGGCGTGCTCCTCGAGCGTCCGCAACTGCGGAGGACCGCGATTGCCTGTTTCCTCGCTGCGTCGATCGCAGGAACCTGTGCCATCAGCCTGCGGTCCCTCGTGGGCCGTCCGCGTCCGCGCTCGCCACTGCCGGACGGTCTCTACGGGCCGACCCTCGATCACACGCTGCACAGCTTTCCGAGCGGTCACTCGGCGAGCGTCTTCGGCACTGCCTGTGCGCTATTGCCGACAATTCCGCTGATCGGAATTCCGGGACTCGTCTTCGCGGGCGGAGTGGCATGGTCGCGATTGCATCGCAATTACCACCACTTCACCGACGTGGCGGGAGGGGCCGGACTCGGAGTCGTCTTCGGTCTGGCCTTCGGTGTGGCAGTTCGCCGCCGGGGCAAATTGCCGCTTGCCAGCGCTCGATAAGCTTCGCAGCGTAACCCTTGAAAAAGGGGGGATTCACCATGGGTGAGCTCATCGACAAAGCAAAAGGTAAAGTGAAGGAAAAGCTCGGCCGCGCGACCGGCGACAAGAGCCTCGAGAACGAGGGTCGCATCGATACCCTGAAGGGTAACGTCAAGGGCGCCGTCGACACCGCGAAGCAGCGCGTAAAAGATGCCTTGGAAGATACCAAGCGCGAGCGCGAGCGACGCGAGTACAACAACAGCATTCCGCGCTAATGCTCTAGCAAACCCGTGGCCAGGCCTGCATTGGCGGGCCTCGCCTCGGGGTCTTGCTCTTTGCCACACGCGAGCGATATTGCCGGGCGCCAACAACTTCCAAAGGGCGCACAATGGCACTTCGCATCGGCATCAACGGCTTCGGACGCATCGGTCGCTTGGTTTACCGCATCGCCTCCGAGCACCCGGAGATCGAGATTGTCGCGGTCAACGACTTGGTTCCCGCCGACAACCTCGCGTACCTCCTCAAATACGACACCATGCACCGCCGCTTCATGCTCGGCGGCAAGCCTGCCGAAGTCAGCGCCACCGAGACGTCGTTCACGGTGAACGGCAAGACCACCAAGACCGTGGCCGAGAAAGATCCCGCTAAGCTCCCGTGGAAGGACCTGGGCGTCCACTACGTGCTCGAGTCGACCGGCTTGTTCACCGACTTCGAGAAGGCCGGACTCCACATGCAGGCCGGCGCCAAGCGCGTCGTCATCTCGGCGCCGACCAAGGCCGAGCCGGCACAGATTCCCACCATGTGCTTCAAGGTGAACCACGAAGCGTACGACCCGGCGAAGCACACCATCATCTCGAACGCTTCGTGCACGACGAACTGTCTCGCGCCCATCGCCAAGGTCATCAACGACGCCTTCGGCATGGAAGAGGGCTTGATGACCACGGTGCACGCCGCGACCGCGACGCAGCCGACGCAAGACGGACCGTCCAAGAAAGATTGGCGCGGTGGCCGCAACGCCTATCAGAACATCATCCCTGCCTCGACGGGCGCCGCTAAAGCGGTCACGCTCTGCATCCCGAGCCTCAAAGGCAAGCTCACCGGCATGTCGTTCCGGGTGCCGACGGCGGACGTTTCCTGCGTCGATCTCACCTTCCGCACCTCGAAGGAGACGTCGCTCAAGGACATCAACGCCGCCATGAAAAAGGCCGCCGAAGGTTCGATGTCGGGTGTGCTCGGTTACACCGAGGAAGAGGTCGTTTCGAGCGACTTCATCGGCGATCGCCGCAGCTCCATCTTCGACGCCGGCGCCGGCATCGAGCTCAACAACCGCTTCTTCAAGGTCGTCAGCTGGTACGACAACGAGGCCGGCTATGCTGCTCGTTGCGTCGACATGCTGCGCATGATGGCCGACAAAGACGGCATCCGCTGAGGCGACTCAGGGGACTTTCGTCGAGAAGCCAATCATCTCCGTCGACATCTGCACGCCTCCGTCGGTCCGCGATAGGCCGACGAGGGTCGTGCGCGTCGGGCTGAAGGCGTCTTCGTCGCCGCTCGTGACCATGGCGGTGATCTGCAGCTGATAACCAGTGGCTGCCGGCAAGCCCGCCGAGAGGCGCCGCAGGCGGCCAGTGGCAAATGACGGTGAGGCGCTGGTCACGAAGGTGATCGGTGCCTCGCCGTCGTCATCGTAGATGCCGAAAAGGTAGGTCGCGCCGGCCACCGGTTGGGTCGCGAGCTCGGTCGTATCGACCACCGCGTTCTGCGCAGCGCCGACTGGGGAGGTGAGCGCGGGGCCGGTTGGGGCGGTGATGTCGATCGCCGTCGTCGTGGGCGTTACGCGCTCGTACATCTCGAGGCGGTCGCCGCGCCGCAGCCGCAGCATCACCGGCACCTCGTCATCGATGGGCACGACGATGGAGTTTTCGGCCGCCGTGAGGTCGCCCAGGTGGTTGAGCTCGACCGTGGAGTGCTCGCCCGCGAGCCAAAGCACCGCGAGGTCATCGACGAGCTCACCGTCGCCGTCGCGTCCCTGGACGTTGATCGTGCGGTTGACCAGGGTGGTGTCGACGTCGACCTGGATGTGATTGCCGCCGCCACCCTCCAGCGTCACCGCCTGCTCGCCGAACTTCTTGTAGGCGCTGACGACGCTACCCAAGCGCGCAGTGGTGATGGCGCGGAACATCCCGGCCACTTGAGTGCCGCCCGGCGCGGGCAAGCTGGTCGCGAAGTTGTAGACCTCGGAGTAGACCGTGCCGTGTCGCGTGTCTTGTCCGCTATCGCAGTCAACGACGGCATCGACGTGATCGGTGTCGTCGCCACCGGTGACCTGGCCAGTGAGCGTCATCGAGCTGGGCTGCGATGCCTCGTTCAAGCGCAACATGCCGAGGAAAGGCGTCGCGCTCATGAGGTCGAGGTAGACGTTGTTGACGTAAGCGGTCGCGCCCGCCGGTTGAAAGACGACGTTGACGTCGTAGGGCGGGGCGATGTCGTTCACGGTGAAGGCACCGGTGGCGTCGGTGATGGCATCGACCGAGCTCGTGGCGCGATACCCCGAGACGTGGACGATGGCGTCGACCGCCGGCGTCCCATTCGTCAGATGCACGGTGCCATGTACGGTGATCGGCGACGGCAGTGTGAGCATGAGGCTCGCGGTCGCCGAGGCAGCGCGTAAAGCTCGGTCGGCCGGGGTGCCGACGACGCTGACGCTGGCGCTCCCGTCGCGTGCGGCGGCGGTTGCGGTGATGGTGAGAGTGGCCGTGTCATGGACCACGGTCGACTGATCGAACGTCGCGGTCACACCGTCGGGAAGCCCAGCGACGCTCAGATTGACCGCGCCATCGCCGAGACGCACGGGACGTCGGAGCACGACGCCTACGCTCGTCGATTGGCCAACCACGAGATTGATGTCGGCGGTCGCGAGGCTGACCCCGAGCTGGTTCGACGCGCTACCCTCGCCGTCTTTGCAGGCGACGGCGGCGACGAGCAGCAGGGCACTGAGAATTTTTCTAGCGGCGAGACGTAACATGAGGCCGCGCATCTAACTGCAGCGCGGCCAACTTTCCAAAAACCTGGCGCGCGCGACTAGGGCTCGCGAATCATCTTCTCGGGCCGCACGACCTCGTCGAACTTGGCGCCGTCCAACAGGCCGAGCTCGAGCACCGATTCGCGCAGGGTGATGCCCTTCTTGTGCGCGTTCTTCGCCGCTTTCGCCGCGTTGTCATAGCCGATGACCGGGTTGAGGGCGGTGACCAGCATGAGGCTCTTACCGACCAGCTCGGTGATGCGCGCTTCGGCGGGCTCGATGCCGACGGCACAGTGCTCGTCGAACGACGCGCAGGCATCCGCCAGGAGACGGATCGACCAGAGCACGTTGTGGACGATGACCGGCTTGAACACGTTGAGCTCGAAGTTGCCTTGCGAGGCGGCGAAGCCGACGGCCGCGTCGTTGCCCATGACTTGCGCGCAGACCATGGTGAGCGCCTCCGACTGCGTCGGGTTCACCTTGCCCGGCATGATCGAGCTACCGGGCTCGTTCTCGGGGATGGTGATCTCGCCGATGCCGCAACGTGGGCCGCTGGCGAGCCAACGCACGTCGTTCGCGACCTTCATGAGCGCGGTGGCGAGCGCCTTGAGCGCGCCGTGCATGAAGACCAGCGGCTCGTGGCCCGCGAGAGCCGCAAACTTGTTGGGCGCGGTGACGAAGGGCTTGCCGCTGATCTTCGCGATGTTCTTGGCGACGCGGGGCGCCCACTCTTTGTGCGCATTCAGGCCGGTGCCGACGGCGGTGCCGCCGAGGGCTAGCTCGTAGACGCCGGGCAGGGTGAGCTCGATCGCTTTCACGGCGATATCGAGCTGCGCGACGTAACCCGAGAACTCCTGGCCGAGCGTGAGGGGCGTCGCGTCCTGCAAGTGGGTGCGGCCGATCTTCACGAACTTGTCGAACTTCACCGCTTTCGAGGACAGCGTACCGCGAAGCTGCGCGACCATCGGCAAGAGGTGACCAACGACCTGCTCGGCGACCGCGACATGCATGACCGTTGGAAACACGTCGTTCGACGACTGCGACATGTTCACATGGTCGTTGGGGTGGACTGGCTTCTTCGAGCCCATCTCACCGCCCAGCATCTCGATGGCACGGTTCGAGATGACCTCGTTGGCGTTCATGTTGGTCTGGGTGCCACTGCCGGTCTGCCAAACGACGAGAGGGAAATGGTCGTCGAGCTTGCCGCCGATGACTTCGTCGGCCGCTTTGCAGATGGTCTCGGCGAGCTTCTTGTCGAGCTTGCCGAGCTCGGCGTTGGTCTCCGCGGAGGCCTTCTTGACGATGCCGAGCGCGCGAATCATCGGGCGCGTGAAGCGGTCGCCGCCGATCTTGAAGTTCTGGGTCGAGCGCTGGGTTTGCGCTCCCCAGTAGCGGTCCGCCGGGACCTCGATGTCGCCCATGGTGTCGCGTTCGAGACGATTGTTCATGCGCCCCAAATAGACGGCGAGGCGCCCTCTTGCAACGTCAGTGGGCGTTCTTCGCCGGTGTCACCTGCCTGTCGGGCAGTGGACCGGGATAGCGGGCGCGAAGGGCGGTCATCAGCGCGTCGCGGTCGACTGCTTCGAGCATGCGGCGGTCGTTGGGTGCGAGGTTGGCGAGTGCCGGGCCGATGCCATCGCCCCCGAGCGCCATGAAGTCGCTGGTCGCGACCTCGTACGTGCCTTCGGGGAGCGGTCGACCCTTGTTCGTCAGCACGACCGTATCGCCTCGCGTTTTGATCTCGAAGCCGTAGGTCGCCGGAGGATCTTTGCGCGCCACCGCGAGCAGCCGCATGGCTTCAGTGAGCTCGCTCTTCTTGAGCTTCAGGATGGCGACGTGATTGCCGAACGGGCAGACGTCGTAGATGGCGCCGAAGCTCAGATCGCCGGGTGGCAGGTCGTTGCGGATGCTGCCGGCGTTGGCAAACGCGAGCTTGGTACCCGCGAGCTCGGCGTATCCCTTCACCACGTACTGGCCGACGGTCTCGACCTTCGCGGGCTGCGGTACGAGCTTGCGCCGCTTCTTGAGCGGCGGCTGAGGCATCGGTGACCCTGACCGCGTCAGCGGAGCAGGCAGACGAATGCCGACGGTGCTCGACTTCAGGTTGCGCACCTCGGCGAAGTAGGGCGCTAGAATTTGCTCGACTTGTTCGTCGGGCTTGATGGTGACGCCCTCGTACGACGCCGGTTGCACCTTGGCGTCAGGGGCCGGTGGATCGCCGCAGGTGCCGTCGGGCCAGGTGGTGAGACAGAGCGGCACCGGTTTGCGAATGGTCGTATTGGCGGCGTCGATTCCACCCTGTGGGCCGACGCAGACGTCGATGCGCCCGAGCTTGCGCGCATACGAGCTGCTCTCGATCACCGGGACGCCGTTGATCCAGTTGGCGACGTCTTTGTGCGTGTGCCCGGCGACGGCGATGTCCACCGTGCCCTTGGGCAGGGCGGCGAGGAGCTGCTGCATCTCGCTCATGTTGTCGCAGCTCGAGGCGTCGCGCGCGTCGTCGATCGACTTGCACTCGGTGCCGACGTGCCCGATCAGCACGATGAGCTTCGCGCCTTTGGTGCGAAGGATCGCCGACTCGGCTTCCACCAGGGCGCGTTGATCGAGAAAGTCGAGCGGCTCGACGTTGCGGGGGAAGGTCGTGGTCGGAGTGCTGACCGTGGACATGCCGATGATGCCGACATCGACGTCGCCGATACGCTTGAGCAGACCGGCCTTCACGTTGGGCCACTCGATACGGTGGTTGGTCGCTCGGTCGAAGACGTTCACCGCGAGAATCGGAAAGGCAGCCTCGCCGACGCGTTGCTTCACGACCGCGAGGATGTCCTGGGCACCGCTCTTGCCGGACCCGAAGTCGAACTCGTGGTTACCCAAGACCCCGGCATCGTACGCGATGGCGTTCATGGCCAAGATCGTCGGTTTGCCTTCGAAGTGATCCGACGCGAATGTGCCGCGGTACATGTCGCCGGCATCGACCAAGAGCACCGCGTGCTTAGAGGTCGAGCGTGCCGCATTGACGTAGGCGGCGAGCACCGGTAGTCCGCCTTCGCGGACGGGATTGGCGTCGGGGCCGTGGCTTCTCGGCTCCAAGGTGCCGTGCAGGTCGTTGGTGGCGAGCAGCGTGAAGCAGGGATCGCTGGGCGGCGGCGCCTTCGGGCGTTCGACCGGCTTCTCATCACCCCGGAGTGCCTGCTTGAGCGCCTGGAATTGCTCGCACGCACCGAGGCCGAGAGACACTACGGCCACGAGGGGTAAGAGTCGCGCGCGCATCGGGGGAGGTCTCATGAGCCGGCGCCACGTTGCACGCCGGCTCATCGAGAAAACGATGCGCTACTGTGCGACGCGACGGTTGTCGCTGGGTCGCAGGAAACGCAGGGCGTTGTCGAGGGAGTTCTCCATCGACTCGGCGATGAACTGACGGAAGTCGCGCTCGGCGCCGCGGAGCGCCTCGTAGTAACGCTGGCGATCCGACGCGTGGATGATCACGGGCAGATAGCCTTCGCGGATGAGCACGAAGTTACAGAGCAGACGGCCGATCATGCCGCTGTACTCCGAGAACGGGAACACGTGCATGAAACGGTGGTGCACGTTCGCCGCGAACTCGATCGGATGCAGGTCCTGATCACGCTGCGCCTTGAGGTAGTCGAGGCACTTGGTGAGCGCGACCTGGATCTTCGCGGGTTGCGCGATCTCGTGGAAGTAGGTGCGGTGGATCGGAATGTCCTTGCGGTACACGCCGGCGTCTTCCGGATCGGAGACCAAGAGGCTGTGCAGGCTCTTCAGGAACTCGATGGTCACCGCGAAGCGCTTGGTGCGGGCCTTCTCGCGCATCTGGTCGATGCACGATTTCTGGTTCTTGATGTCCTGGTAGGTCGGCAGGAGGCTGACGTCGCTGATGATCTTGTTGTCGACGGCGCTCTTGATCTCGGGGTACGTGAGAACCACGCCCTCGAGCCCGTTTTCGTGGTAAATCCACGAAATATCGTACATTTCTTGAAACGTGTCCCAGTTGAGGCCGGTGCGCTCAACTGACTCTTTGACGTCCTCGATGCGCTCGTCGATCTCACTGTAACGCTGCCGCATCGCCCCTTCGGGGTCGAACAACGCCCAATCAACCATCGCTCGTGCCTCGCTACGCTTTGTTGAGTCTCAAAAAGTACTTAAAAAACAGCCACTTAGATTCTACGTACGCAAAACTAACTTGTCAAAGCGTTGTTTCGCGGTGAGCGATCGATTGCGCCGCCAAAGCCTTTTCGAACGCGGATTGGCAAGCAAAGTCGCGTGTCTAGCGAAAGGGCGCGGAATGGAAAAAACGCGCGGAATGTTACGTTTTGCGCCGTTTTCCCCTCTGGAACGATGAAGCTGTAGCCCTGCCAAGGAGCCCCGAGATTGCTCGTTTGCAGGGTCCATTGTTGAGCCTTCACCAGAAAGGCATGGTGTGTGTGGTGGAAGGCTTTTGCAGGTGTATGTCACCGCAGAGCGCGCACGCGGAGCCATGCATTGCCGATAAGAAGGCGTTAAGTTATCAAGTGCGCCCAATTCAAGGGTTTTAGCGGTGACCACGTTACCCTTCGACATCGACCCCGATACCCGTTCGCTGGTGCCGGCCACCCTCCCGGACGTCGGCGCCCGTTTTTATGAGCCGGCGGGTGAGCAGGGGGCCTCCCGGATGTTCGCCGAGGTCTACGCACGCGCGTTCCTCCCGACTCAGCACGGCGAGTTCTCCATTCTCGTGTTTCGCAGCAACCAAGACGAACAAGAGCATGTCGCGCTGGTGCGCGGTGAGGTGCGCGGCCATGAGCGCGTGCCGATGCGTGTTCACTCCGAGTGCCTGACGGGCGATGTCCTCGGCTCGTTGCGCTGCGACTGTCGTGCGCAGCTCGACCTCGCGCTCGAGACGCTCGGCCGCAGTGAGCGCGGCATCTTGCTGTACATGCGGCAAGAAGGTCGCGGCATCGGGCTCGGCAACAAGATTCGCGCCTATGCGCTGCAAGAGCAGGGCTTCGACACCGTAGATGCGAACCGACACTTGGGGTTCGATGACGACCTTCGCGATTACACCATCGCCGGGCTCATGGTGCGGGCGTTGGCGCCGACCTCGGTCGAGATGTTCACCAACAACCCACGCAAAATCTTCGGCCTGAAGCGGCTCGGAGTCGCCGTCGAAGCGCGTCTGCCGCTGGTGACCGAGCCCACACCGGAGAACGAGCGCTACCTGCTGACCAAGGCGCGTCGCTCGGGGCACATCATCCCGCTGCCGTGACCGCTGCAGCAGACGTGAAGGCGAAGGGCATCGCGCGCTTGCGCGAGCGGTCCCGGTCGCACCTACTGCTCGACGCCAACGCCGACATGCCGGTTCGCCCCCAGGCACTCGAGGCGTATCTCGAAGCCGCCGCGCTCGTCTGTCATCCACGCGAGGCAGCGTCGCGTGCCGACGCAGCGCGACGCACCATCGCGGAGCTCCTGGGTTGCGCGCCCAACGAGCTCGTGTTCACCAGCGGCGGAACCGAGGCCGACGCGGTGGCGCTACGCATCCTCCAAGGTGACGGCACACGTGCCCTGGCAGTGAGCGCCATCGAGCACGCCGCAGTGGCGAAGACCGCCGAGGCCTGGAGCAAGCGCGCCGGCCGCGACCTGATACGGGTGCCGGTCGAGCGCAGCGGCGTCGTCGACCGCGCCGCCATCAGGGCGCTGCCGGCGGGTTGCGGCCTGTCGTTGGTCGCCGCCAGCAACGAAATGGGTGCGCTCCAGCCTGCGTCCGAAATAGCGGACGAAGTGCGCCGTCGGGCCGTCTTGGTGCACGCCGACGCGGCTCAGCTCCCCGGGCGTGCCGAGCACGACGTGGCGAAGCTCGGAGCCGACGTCGTCACCTTCTCGTCGCACAAGGTCGGCGCGCCGGGTGGGCTCGGCGTCGTGGTGGTTCGCAATGGGCTCGCGGTCTCGCGGCCGTCGTCCTCGACCTCGGACCACGTCGCTAGTCTCGCCGCGTTCGCTACCGCGCTGGAAGCGTTGCCGACCCCGACGGAGCGGTCGGCGATTGCCGCATGCCGCGACACCATCGAACGCGAGCTACGGGCCCGGCTGCGCGATGTCTGGGTGGTGGCGGGGAGCGTGCCGCGCCTCTCCAACACCAGCTGCATCGGCTTCACCGGCTGCGATGGCGACGCCGTCATGATGGCCCTCGACGTGCGCGGCATCGCGGTGAGCACGGGTAGCGCGTGTAGCTCGGGCTCGATCGAGCCATCACCGGTATTGCTCGGGATGGGCTTGGGGCCCCGCGAGGCAAAAAGCACGATTCGTATCTCACTGCCTCGCGCGTTGGCCCCCGACGAGCTCGGCCGCGTCGTCGACACCATCACCGAGGTCGTGACCGCGGCCCGCGTTACTTTGGGATCGCTTTGAGGACGGCCTTGCCGTCTTTGATCGCGACTTTGAACTCGACGCGCTCGACACCGAGCTGAGCTTTGACCGCGGCGGTCTGCTTGCGAATCGTCTCGGCGAGCGCTTCGACGGAGACCGGTTTGGTCTCGCCGGTTTGCGCACGCGCTGCGGTGAACGCGGCGTGGAGCTGGCGGATGGGATCGACGGGAGGGGCGGGCGCGGGTGCGGGGGGCTTCGGCGGTGAAGGCGGTGCCGGCCGAGGAGCGGCGGGAGTCGGTGGTCGGACATCGGCTTTCGGCGATCGGCTATCGGCTATCGGCAATCGGCCATCGGTAATCGGTGATCGGCTATCGGCCATCGGCAATCGGCTATCGGCAATCGGCGATCGGCCATCGGGCATCGGCCTCTTCAACAACCCCTTCGCCGCCAGCTCCTCCATCACATCCCCATCATCCGCCTCGAGACTACGGAGCGCGTCCCCCGCATCCAGGTCCGCAAACTCCTTGCTCAGGTCGTTCACCGGCTCGGCGTCTTCGATGAGCTCGACGTCGTCCGTCACGTCTTTCATCGCCTGGAGGTGGCGTTGTGCCTTCAGCTTGTCGCGCTTGAAGGTGCCGTCTTCGATCTGGCGCACGATGCGATCCCAGTGCGCCTCGTAGGTCACGAGCGTCGCCTGCGTCGACTGCAGCTTGAACTTGTACGCGGTGTTGTTGCTGCGCGCGGTGATCAAGCGGCGCAGCTCTTTCTTCACGCGGTCGCGTTCCTTGAGCGGCTCGTGGCGTTCGACCCCGGCGAAGTACTGCTCATATGCGATGCGCAGCTTCTGCACGGAGTCGGTCAGGGCCTGCGCGTCGTCGAGCTCGGTCAACGTTGGCCCTCGCTACGCCGCACCACGTCCTCCTGCGACATGGCGCTCACTGGAAGGGAAGGCTGCGGCGGCGAGTCGTCGAAGCTCGTCTGCGAAAACAGAATGGCGAGCTTGTCTTGCACCGACCAGATCTCGTCGATCGATGCCTTGAAATCGTTGACCAGGATCGAGAATGCGACCGTCTCACCGCTCTTGGTGGTCACGTAGGCCGAGAGCGCCGACGCATTCGAGAGCGTGCCGGTCTTACCGCGCACCAGATACTGCGCGTCGGTCTGGCGCATGCGTGAGGTGAGTGTGCCCGCCGCGCCCGCTATCGCGAACGACGCCATGTACTCGGGCCGAATCTTCCGCTGATTGAACATGTACGCGTAGACCTGCACGAGCTCGCGCGGGGTGAAGCGGTTCACGTCGTGGAGGCCGCTGGCGTTCTTGATGTCGAAGCTGCCACGCGCCAAGCCGACGTCGTTGACGAGGAACTCGGTGATGGCCTTCTGCGCTTTGTCCCAGTTGCCGGGGGCGCCATAGAGCTCGGCGCCGAGTCCCAAAGCGATCATCTCGGCCATGAAGTTGTTCGAGTTCTTGTTCACCTTGTCGATGATCTCGGCAAGGCGCGGCGAAGGCAGCGACACGAACGGCGTTTGTTCCGCCGGGGCGAGGCCCGACTTGACCGATCCGCGAACGCGGACACCGAGCTGACCGAGCATGGTCTTCAAGACCTCGCCGGTGAAGATCGGTGGGTTGTCGATCTTGCGCCAGTAACCGCGGCCGCTGTCTTTCTTGGCGATGCGGCCGCTGACCGTGACGATGCTCTTGTTCTTCTCGGGCTTCACGTCGACGTCGATGTCGGTGCGACCCTTCTCGATGGTTTCGACCTTGGCCTCGAGGGTCGCGTACTCGGACATCGGGTCGATCCAGACGCGCGCCGGCTGACCCGGAGCCTGACCCGGCAAGACGTGGACGAGCAGGGCGTTGAAGCCGAGCGACACCGCGCCGGTCGGTGCCATGTACGCGAACGACGAGCGGTCCTGCTCCCAGCCGTTGGCCATGCGCGGACCTTCGAAGTAGCTGTCATCGACGACGATGCTGCCGCGGATCTCGCGCACGCCGGAGTAGTAGATGCGTGTCGCGAGGTACCAGAGGCGCTCGGGGATGAGGTACGGATCGCCGTAGCCCTTGAGCACCAAGTCTCCCGCGACGCTGCCCTGGTCGTCGACCTGGCAAAAGACGTCGGTCTTGAAGCGGTAGTCGGGCATCAAGTGACGTAGCGCCGCCGCCGTGGTCACGAGCTTCACGTTGGACGCGGGGATGAGCTTCACGTCGGCATCGCGATTGAACAGCGGCACGCGGTCGTCGAGGCGCTCGGCGTAGACGGCGACCTTGGCGCTCGCGAGCTTGGGCTCCGCGAGAATCTCGGTGATCTGCGCCTCGAGCTGCTTGCGCACTTCGGCATCCCGCGCGCGTCCCGGCGCGGCCGACACGTCTCCACCAGTCGCGACGACGGCAACCAGCGCGATCAAAATCCTCAACGCGCAGCGAGTCATACGCCTGCAACAACCCCCGTAGTCGAAGGCCCAGAGTAGCTGCGAGCCGAAGAGGCGTCCACAGGTTTAGAACCTCCCGACGTACGTACCCCATAGCAAGCGGAGAGGCGGGCCTGTGCAGCCGTTATGACGGCTGCGGTACGAACGAAGGCCCTGCGTCCAACCCTTCGACGGCGTTACGCAATCACCCGCCTGTAGCCGCCCGACACGGCGCAACGCCATCCATACGAAGTGGCGGACAAGCAGCCGTCAGGTTCCACATTGCCTTTGTGGAACCTGACCTCTAGTGATTCGGCGGGCTCGATCCAAAGAGAGCCAAATTGTCCGCCGAAGAGCGAAAAAAAGGCTCGGTCTCCGATCGGGCACGTTGGGGGGGGAGGGATAACCAACGCACTCAACCGAAGACCGAGCCAACCTAATAAACGGCTGATCAACGATCTACACTAAGCGAATTGTGGCAGCAAGCAGCATCCGGGTGGCGAAAACCCATAGAGGCTGAATTGCCGCGGCTTTGCGCCGATCTAGGAAGATTATTTCGAGCTACCAGCGGCCCCGGAACGAGGACCGATCCATACGGGCCCCGCCGGGGGCTT
Organism: uncultured Bdellovibrionales bacterium; assembly: GCA_964484195.1. Taxonomy (GTDB): domain Bacteria; phylum Myxococcota; class XYA12-FULL-58-9; order XYA12-FULL-58-9; family JALHOP01; genus JALHOP01. Next base: position 35,208 of record CAZAER010000033.1, read on the forward strand.
GAGCGTACTGCGTCGGCGGGCGCTCGAGGTGGAATTGGTACCACTGCTCTTTGTAGCCCTTCATTTTGATCTTCTTGCCGTTCTGCATCGCGAGCAGCGACTCGGCGACCTTGGCGTCACCTTTTGTCTCTTTCACACCCTGCGCGAGCACCGCTTGCGCGCGGTCGTTCTCGCCGATCTGCGACAGGAGGTAGGCGTAGAGATTCCAGACCAGACCCTGCTTCTTCGCCTTGCGCGTGACCAGGTCGAAGGTCTGCTTCATCTGCTCGTTGTTCTTCTTCTTGTAATAGAGAACACCGAGCATCGCGCCGCCCAGCCAGTGACCGAACTTGAGCGACTTCTCGAGGTACGGGAGCGCCTTGTTGAACTCTTGCTGCAGGTAGAACATCACGCCGATCTGCGTGTCGATCTGGCTGCGCACCCCGAACTGGTAAGGAGCGAACGCGTAGGCCTGCTGCATGGTCGCAATCGCAGCATCGATGCGCGGCGGCATGGTCTGCAGGTGGTTCGAGGCTTCCGCGAAGACGCCTTCGACGCGCTTGAAGGTTCGGCGGGCGAGCACGAAGTACGCAATAGCGGCCACGATGACGCCGGGCACCACCGATTCGCCCAAGCCGAGGAGCTTGGTGGCGAACAAGATGCCGAAGATCGCCGCGCCGGCGATGATGGCGAACAACAAATTGCGCATGGGGCTGCTCCGGAAACCGCTTGGGTGCGCGCCTCTAGCAATGTAGTCACGGGTTGTAAAGGAAGCGTAGATGCGGCCCATCGCAGAGCTGCCCGAAGATATAAGTCGTGGAGTTCGCTTGATGTTTTGCGACATCGACGACACCCTCACGACCCACGGGAAGCTCGATCGCGAGGCCTTCGACGCTCTCTGGAGCTTGCGCCAGGCGGGCATCAAGGTGGTGCCGGTGACCGGCAGGCCCGCGGGGTGGTGCGATGCCATCGTCCGCCAGTGGCCCGTGGACGCGGTCGTCGGCGAGAATGGCGCCTTCGTCTTTCACGAAGTCGGGGGTGTTCTCAGGTCGCGCTTCCATGCCGAAGCCGCGAGCAATCGCGACAAGCTCGCTGACGTGCGCGAAACGATCTTGAGGGAGGTGCCCGGCAGTCGCCTCGCCAAAGACCAGCACTATCGCTTGTTCGATCTGGCTATCGACTTCGCGGAGGAAGATCCGAAGCTCGACCTGGCGGCGGCGGAGCGCATTCGTGCGATTGCCGCTCGGCTCGGCTGCGTCGCCAAGGTCAGCTCGATTCACGTCAACATTTGGCTCGGCAACTACGACAAGCTGTCGATGACACGCGAAGCCGCCCACGAGCTCTTCGGCATCGATGAAGCGGCGCTCGCCCGCCAAGCTTTCTTCGTCGGCGATTCTCCGAACGACGCACCGATGTTCGCGGCTTTTCCGCACAGCGCCGGGGTCGCGAACATTGCCCAGTTCGTCTCCGGTATGCAGCACTTGCCGTCGTACGTGACGACTCAACCTGGTGGCCGCGGCTTTGCCGAGGTCGTGAGCGTGTTGCTCGGTGCGAGAGGCGTATGCTAGGCGCGAGGGATGTCCGGACACAGTAAATGGTCGACGATCAAGCGCAAGAAGGGCGCGATCGATGCGGTCAAAGGTAGGATCTTCACCAAGCTGGTGCGCGAGCTCACGACCGCCGCGCGTATGGGCGGTGGCGACCCGGGTGGCAATCCGCGATTGCGGGCAGCAATCACCGCCGCCAAAGCCGAGAGCATGCCGAACGACAACATCACCCGCGCCATCAAGCGCGGTACCGGCGAGATCGAAGGCCCACCCGTCGAAGAGCAATCGTACGAGGGCTATGGTCCTGGCGGCGTCGCTTTTTTCGTCGAAGCGCAAACCGACAACAAGAACCGCACCGTGAGCGAAGTCCGTGCCGCCTTCACCAAGGGACAAGGCAACATGGGCGCGGCTGGTAGCGTCGCCTGGATGTTCAACAAGCGCGGCCAGTTCGTTTTCGACGGCAAGAAATACAACGAAGACCAGCTCACCGAAGGCGCGCTCGAAGCCGGCGCCGAAGACGTGAAGAGCGAAGGCGAGAACATCGTCATCTATTGCGACCCGAAAGACTTCGCGACCGTGATGACGGGCCTCGAGAAGCAGAAGCTCGAGTTTCGCGAAGCATCGCTCACCATGATTCCCGGCAACACCGTGAAGGTGACCGGCGACGCCGCCGCGGCGTGCATGAAGCTCATCGAGCGGCTCGAGGAGCTCGACGACGTCGCGAAGGTCTACGCCAACTTCGACATCGATGACGCCGAGCTCGAGCGGATCGCTTCGGCGGGATGATTGTCCTAGGCGTCGACCCGGGCTCGCACCGCACCGGTTGGGGCGTCGTGCAGGTGAACGGCAACCGCCTGGTGCACGTTGCATCGGGCGTGGTCGAAGGCAGGAGTGAAGAGCTGCCGCGCCGGTTGGCGAACATCGCCGACGGCCTCGATGCCATGCTCGCGAAATATCGGCCGACCGTGCTCTCCATCGAAAACATCTTCCACGCGAAGAACAGTCAGAGCGCGTTGCAGCTGGGACATGCTCGCGGCGTCGCCATGCTTTGCGCGATGCGCGCCGGCCTGTCCGTTTTCGAGTACACCGCTGGTCAGATCAAGCAGGCGACCACGGGCCGTGGCCGCGCAGAGAAGGAACAAGTGCAGCAGATGGTGCGCATCATTTTGGGGCTAGCGCCGAACGTCGAGCTCATTCTCGATCAGAGCGACGCGCTCGCGGCTGCCATCTGTCACGCCAACACCCAAGGGTCGTCCGCCGCCGGCAAGTGGCAAGCCGCTATCGCGGAAGCCAAGCGAGCCGCCAAGTGATCGCATCGCTGCGCGGCAAGCTGGTCGCAAAGAACGCCGAATCGGCGGTCATCGAGTGCGCTGGTGTCGGCTACGGCGTCTTCATGGCCGTGGGTGCACTGGCGAAGCTCGGCCAGGTCGGCGCCGAGGTGCACATCCTGGTGCACACGCATCTCACGCAAGACGCATTGCGCTTGTTCGGCTTTTCGGACGAGAGCGAGAAACACGTGTTCGAGATTCTGATTTCGACGAGCGGTGTCGGGCCGAAGCTCGCCTTGGCGGTGCTCTCCATCTTGTCACCCGACGAGCTCGCCGGCGCTGTCGCTACAGCGGACAAGTCGATTCTGACGCGCGTCCCAGGCGTTGGCGCCAAGAAGGCAGAACGTCTGCTCGTCGACTTGAAGGGTCGCCTCGACGACATCGCCATCGGGCCGATGCGTCCGAAGAGCGCGCCGAAGGCGAGCCTGCTCGACGATTTGGTCAGCGCCCTGGTGAACCTCGGGTTCCAGCCCAAAGACGCCGACCGCGCCGGCAAGACGGTGGTGCAAGCGCAGCCGGAGGAGCGCGATCTCGCGGTTCTGGTACGCGAGGCGCTGCGCTCCGGCGCCCGCAACTAGGGGCAGGCCGGCGGCTGTCCGTTGCGCTCGACCGCGCCCAAGTCGGGCGTGGCATCGCGCGTGTTACCGACGAGATCCTGCGCTGGAGAACCGTCCGCGGCGATGCCCGCGTCGATCGCCGGGCTGTCGGCGGCGAGACCGTAGCTCACGGTGTCGACGAAGCGGGGCTCGGTGGTGATGAGATGATCGCCCGCTCCGCCTGAGCGGACGAGATTGTGGCTCTCGAAAACCGGTCGCGAGTCGCCGGTATCGAGCTGGATGGTCGTGAGGATGTTGTTCCAGAGGCGGACCTCGGTGTTGCCAGTCAGGATGACGTTGCCGCCGGTGTCGTGCGGGATGCGATGCCAAGTGGAGAGGCCGACGGCGGTCGTTACGGTGTTGTTGACGATGTCGATGCCGGTCGCGGCATGCAGCGAGATGCCTGGACCGCCCCAGCCGACGATGAGGTTGTCGGCAACGACGATGTCGCTCGAGATCATGTGCTGATTACCGGTGTACGGATCCCACTCGCCGGGGGTCGCGAGCTGAATGGCGGTTGCTCCGATGTCGGGATCACCGATCATGCGGTTGCGCGCGATGGTGATGCGCGTCGCGCCGGCGGTGAGCACGGCGGTGTTCAGCGGATCGTGGAAGAGGTTGTCGACGATCTCCGTATCGCGCGCGCCGGAGAGCTGGAAACAGTTGTGGCTGCCGCAGACGAAATCGTTGCGGGCGAAGACGACGTGATGATTCCAGGTGTCGGAAGGAGCGAACGAGCCGAGGAAGAAAACGGTGCGTGCGCCGCCGCGGATGCTCGAATCCGTCACCGTGATGTGATGCGAAGCACCCGAGGACTGTTGGCCGTCGATCTGCAGCGCGCTTGCGTCTTCGGTGCCGAGGTCGATGCTGACGTGCTCGAGCAAGAAGTCGTGTGAGCCTTCGAGGATGAGCGTGTCGGTGAAGGCTATGCCGCGCATGACGACGTGGGCGCTGGCCACGAACCGCAACCCCGCAAACGATGGCGCGGCTCCGGCAGCAGCCTCGATGAAAACGTCACTCGCGAACGTGGCGGTGATCTGCTCGGCCGGGTAGTTGCCCGCGAACACCCGCACGCGGTCGCCAGCGGCTGATTGCGATAACAGCGTCGCGAGCGCGGTTCCGGGATGGAGCTCACGCGTCGTACCGGTTGCCTCGTGGACCTCGGGCAGCGGGCAAGAGACGATCGGGTCGCCGTCACCATCGCCGTCTCCGGGGAGCGCATCGTCAGTCGTCTGGTCGACGTCGGTCTGCGTGACGTCACCATCGCCTTGGTGCTCGGCATCGTCTGGGTGGCCGGCGACGCTTCCGGCCGTGCAACCCGCGGCCAAGAGCAGCCCCAGCGATAGGGCGCGGATCGGGGTCATGGCTTGCACACATCTTAGCACGCCAGGACGAAGCGTTCCTGTCGGCCCCCCGGTGTAGGGTAGGGTTCGATGATGTCCGATCCAGGTTCAGAGCCGGCGCCGGCGCGCGTCGTCAGCGCGCAATCACTCGCCGGTGAGGGCAATCAAGAGCTGTCACTGCGCCCCAAGCTCTTCGACGAGCTGATCGGTCAGCACGAGCTCGTCGCGAACCTCAAGGTCTTCGTCCGCGCCGCGAAAGACCGCAAAGAGTCGCTCGACCACCTCTTGCTCTGCGGCCCACCCGGTCTCGGCAAGACGACGCTCGCTCACCTCATCGCGCGTGAGCTGGCTGTCGAGTTGCACGTCACCAGCGGCCCAGCCATCGAGCGCAAAGACCTCGCCGGCATTCTCTCGCACTTGAACGAGGGCGACGTCCTCTTCATCGACGAGATCCATCGCCTCTCGCCGGTCGTCGAAGAAATCCTCTATCCCGCGATGGAAGACTTCAAGTTCGACCTCGTGCTCGGCGGTGGCCCGCACGCCCGCACCCTCGAAATGAAGCTGCCGCGCTTCACGCTCATCGGTGCCACCACCCGCACCGGCCTGCTCACCGGCCCCATGCGTGACCGCTTCGGCTTCATTGGGCGTCTGCAGTACTACAGCGACGGCGACCTCGAATTGGTGGTGACGCGCTCGGCGGGCATCCTCGGCATCAAGTGCACCCAGGAAGGCGCCAAAGAGGTGGCCTGCCGCTCCCGTGGCACCCCGCGTATCGCCAACCGCCTCTTGCGGCGGGTTCGCGACTTCGCCGAGGTCGAAGGCAAAGGCGTCATCGACCTCGAGATCGCCAAGCACGCGCTCACCCGTCTCGGCATCGACGCCAACGGCTTCGACGAGATGGACCGGCGTTTCTTGTCTACGCTCGTCAACAAGTTCAATGGTGGCCCGGTCGGCGTCGAGACCTTGGGCGCAGCGATGGGCGAGGAGCCCGATACGCTCGAGCAGGTCTACGAGCCCTACCTCATCCAGGAAGGGTTTCTCGCGCGAACTCCGCGCGGTCGCATCGCGACTCTCAGAGCCTACGAGCTGCTCGGCGTCACCCCGCCACCGCAGGGGAGCGGCGGCCAGGGCGCTCTGTTTTAACTCACCTATGACAACCGTGTCAGATCCGGCGCCGGGGTGGGGTCCGCACACCCGCGCCGCCAATCAACTTTCCGCAACCTGTGCCGTTAGATGGCGAGGATCCGCATGGCCTGCGGGCAGGTGGAACTTTCTTGAGCACTCGGTTCGCGGTGTGTTACTCGCCTGGCGCCGTAGCGGCTTTGTCCGGATGCGTTAAGCGACTGCCGATGCACGACGGCCCTGTCACGATTTACCAATGACAATGACCCTTCGCGAACACCCCCAAAGCCCTCAGCGCATGCCCAACGCGCTGAAATCGCTCATGTTTGCAGAAGGGCTCGAAGCCTTGGCACGCGGCGTGAACGCGTACACGTCTGGCTCTCGAGGATAGAGGACGTCCCCAGCGATGATGTTACGCCAGCGCACCCTCCGCGAAAAAGTCAGCGTCTCCGGCATCGGCGTGCATACCGGAAACCTCATCACCATCGAGGTTTTGCCGGCCCCCGAAGATACCGGCATCACCTTCATCCGAACCGACGTCCCCAAGGGCGCCGAGCTGCGCGCGCACGTCGACAACGTCGTCGACACCACGCTCGCGACCACGTTGGCGACCGGCACCAACGGCTCGCGCGTCAGCGTCAGCACCGTCGAGCACTTGCTTGCGGCGTTTACCGGTCTCGGCATCGACAACGCTCGCGTCTACATCGACGGCCCCGAGGTTCCGATCCTCGACGGCAGCGCCGCTCCGTTCGTCGCCATCTTCAAGGCCGCGGGCATCGAGTCGCAGCGCAAGCCGAAGCGCTTCATCGCCATCAAGAAGGAAGTGCGCATCTCGGAAGGTGGCAAAGAGGCGCGCATCACTCCCGCGAGCCGCTTCAAGATCACCTGCAGCGTCGACTACGACCACCCGCTCATCCCGCCGATGCCGTTCACCTTCGAGGCGAGCGAGCGCGCATTCGAGCGCGATATCTCGCGCGCCCGCACCTTCGGCTTCTTGAAAGACGTCGAAGCGCTCCGCGCCCGTGGTTTGGCGCGCGGTGGCTCGCTCGAGAACGCCGTCGTCATCGACGAGTACCGCGTGATGAATCCGGAGGGCTTGCGCTATCCGGACGAGTTCGTGCGTCACAAGATCCTCGACTGCATCGGTGACCTGTCGCTCTTCGGCATGCCGGTCCTCGGCCGCGTCCACACGAAGTGCCCAGGTCACACCTTGAACACCCAGCTGGTGCGCAAGGTGCTCGCCCAACCTTCAGCCTACGAGATCGTCGAGCCGTCGAGCGTCACTCAGCTCGATGTCGCGCGGGTCGCCGAGGCGGGTCACTTCGAGCTCGAGCCGGTCGAGACCACGGCTTAGTCTGGCCGCGTGAGCGCGCCCGACGACGACCTGCCGTTTCCGACGAGCCTTTGCCATCACTGTAGCGCACCCCCGCGCTACATCCGGGCAGCTCGGTCGACGTTCATCCTTTGCCCGCGCCTTCCCAACCGCTACCCGCCTCAGCCGGTCAGGGAATGCGACCTTTTCACTCAAAAAGAACCCACAATCGACCACAAACGCCCCTTGAAATAGCCCGAACCCCACCGTCGTCCGAATGTTCACGTGGGGTCTTACGCGACCTCCATGACCGAGCCGCCGCTCGCCGACAGCCAAAGGCCCTAGAAAAGCCTGCGACTTGTTCGCCGGACCCGGTGCGGTTATTCCGTTGCAACACTTTCTACTGCCTACGGGGTTGTCCGCATGCGTTTCGGTTATTGGTCCGCTTTAGCGTTGGTTGGATTGAGCGTCGCGTGCGGTGGCGGCGGTGGTGGGAGCGATGACGAGGTCTGCGACGCCGGCAAAGTGGTCGATTGCGGCGCGGTCCCGGCGGGAGATGTCGGCGGTGAAGAATTCGTCGACGGTCTGGCAAACGCGACCTGCGCCTCGGACGGCAAGTCGTGGGACACCTCGCAATGCACCTCGACGCGCAGTCCCGAGTTCACCTTCTGCGAATCGAGCGACGAGTGTCGACCAGGTCTCAGCTGTGTCGAGACCGGCACGTTCCAGAGCTACTGTTTGACCGACTGCAGCGGCGGCAAGGCGTGCAGCGCCGACACCGAGTGCGTCGACTGGAACCCAACCGTTCCCGAGACCGAGATGTATTGCTTGCCCGTCGCGTCGACCGGCAACGAGTGCTTCTCCGACAACACCTGCGCCAACGCCAACGACAGCTGCATTCCGACCTCGCTCGACGAAGGCGACTACCTCTACGGCGCGTGCACGCGTTCGTGCGCGAGCACCCAGGTCGGTAGCCAAGGCTCCTGCGCCACCGGCGAGAAGTGCGTCGGTAACAACATCGACATCGAGTGCCAGGGCGACCCCGCCTGCGGCGCTGCAGCCGTCACCTGCGACCTCACCGTCGCGAATCCTTGCACCGCCGGTCAGGGCTATCGCTGCATCCGTCTCGGCAGCGGCGGCAAGTGCGCGCGTGAGCCTGGCGTGTGCGTCGGCGCAGTTCTGCCGATGTGGGCCGAGGCGACCGATCTGCAGAACAATATCGCAGACGCTGACCTCTGCACCGTGCCCGCCGAGCCCGATGGCGAAACCAACAACTATCTCGGCGAGATCTTCTTCGCGAACACCGCGTGCGGCTTGACCGGCGTCACCGGCAACTTCGCGGCTGAGGTCGAGTGCATCCGCATCCCCGGCGGCAGCGGCCAAGTCGGCTTCTGCGTCGGCTTCTGCGGCGAAGAGAACGGCACCGAGCTGCAGTGCGGCACCGGCTACACCTGCGCTCGTCCGACATTCGCCGAGGCGTTGTTCGTCGACTTCCAGCTGAACGGCACCGCTCGCGTGGCCTGCACCGGAACCTCGGACACGACGACGTGCGCGGCCGGTTACACCTGCGACACCAACTCGGCGGCGTCGCCGGCGTTCACCTGCCAGATCGGCAGCAAGGTCTGCACGCCCAACTAGAGCGCGGGCGTCCACAAAAACGGACAGGCTCCTCGAAGGTCACGGCACGTCGCGTAGACCTTGGAGGAGCCAACCCGGTGCTGCCTACCCCGTCAGTTGCTCAGCACTCCGTCAGATGATTCGCCGGCACCGGCGTGGTGACCGTGGGCGTCGTGAGCACCGGAGTGCTCTTCGCCTCGGGAGTGAGCGCGCGGCTGGCCGACATGGTGCCGATGAGACCGATCGCGAACGCGACAGCCAACAACAGGACATATGCAAACCAACGCATGTTGAGCATGACGGGCACATAGAAAAGCAACCTCGGTGCCAACTGGCCGGTCAGAAAACCTCAATGATTGCGCCATTCTGGTGCACCCACCTCCGGTGACACGCATCACGGGGACGACACGAACGTCATGCTTTGCTAGGGGCGAGGGTCGCGACCTGGCATTCAGTCGCTCCACACCGCTATGGAAGGACGTTTTCCGGGCGTTGTGCATTCACGCACGACAACGACAGGGACGGCGGCTTCATGGGGGCTGGTAGGCAGACGGTGGCGGATGTGGGTGAGGCCGGGCTCATCGCGCGCATCCAGAAGTACGTCAAGCCACGGGGCCCGGGCGTCGTCGTCGGCATTGGAGACGACGCTGCGCTGGTGCGAGCCGTCGCCCCGGCGGCCGTCCTAACGACCGACATGCTCGTCGAAGACGTCGACTTCCGGTTTGCCTGGGCGGAGTGGTCGGATGTGGGCCACAAGGCAGCCGCCGTGAATCTCTCGGATCTGGCTGCCATGGGTGCGAGCCCGAGAGGGCTCCTGCTGTCGCTCGCCCTGCGCCCCGACATCCATGTCGAAGATGTCATGGCGCTGGTGCGCACCCTGTCGCAGGTCGGCGCCCGTTACGGGGCTCCCCTCGTGGGGGGGGATCTCTCGAAGATCGCTGGCCCGGTCGTCGCCTCCGTGACCGCTATCGGCGAGGTCGATCCCAAACGTGCCTTGCGGCGTCATGCGGGCCGCGTGGGTGATGTCGTGCTTGTGAGTGGCGCGTTGGGGGGCGCCGCTGCGGGGCTCGCGGCCTTGCAGGCTGGAATCTCCACTCCGTTGCGCAAGCGCCAGCTCAGGCCGACGCCGAATGTCGACCTGGGCGTCGCGCTCGCGCGCAGTGGTCTCGTGCGCAGCGCGGCCGACATCTCCGACGGACTTGCGCGTGACGCGATGCATGTCGCACCGCGCGGAGCCGGAGTCGCTATCGAGGCCGACGCGCTGCCAATCGACAAAGGGGTCGCGGAGCTCGCCGCACGCCTGGGTGATGATCCGTTACGTCTGGCCGCGGCCGGTGGCGAAGACTTCGAGCTCGTCCTCGCGGTCGCCGCCAAAGATGTGCCCCGGGTTCAGGCTATCGCGCGACGTCAGCGCCGGCGGCTGACCGCCGTGGGCAAGATCGTGAAGAAACCAGGGGTATCCCTAGGCCCAGCGACGGACCTCACCGCCTTCGACCATTTTCGCAGCTGAGGCGGTTTGTTTGACGTCGTCCGAGGCGTGCCGGACAATTCGGCCGTGCGCAGCATTCTCAGACTCAAGCTCGCGCTGGCGTTCTTCGCCGTGTCGTTCGCAAGCGCGTTGGTGCCGCTCTTCGCCCAGGAGATGGTGGACGAGCGCGCCGTCGTCTGGAGCCTGACCGTCGTCTGCGTTCTGGCCATCGCACCTATCGGCAGCGCGGTGCTCGCGGGAGCTCTCGCGCGCAACATCCGCGCGCTCTCGACCTTCGCTGGTCGAGTTTCGCGCGGCGACCTTTCCCAGTACGCTCGCTTCCAGAACCCGAGCCTGATGCCCGACGAAGTCGACACGCTCGGCAGCTCGATCAACTACATGCTCGAGAACCTGCGCGAGCTGGTCTCGCATATCCAGCGCACCGCTCGAGCGGTCGCCGAGAGCGCCAACGACCTCTCCGACACCGCCGGCGGCGTCAACGCGTCCACGGAAGAGGTTACCAAGTCGATCCAGCAGATCGCCAAGGGTGCCGAGCTGCAGACCGAGCTGGTGCAGCGCGCCAGTACCATCATTCACAACATCGCGAGCGGCATCGAACGCACCACCCGGTCCGCCGAGGACGCCGCTGTCGCCTCGAACGTCACGGCCGACGTCGCCCGCGCCGGCAGCCAGGTTGGAACCCTCGCCGTCGACAAGCTGCGCAAGGTCTTCGAGAAGATCGAAGACAGCGGCCTGCGCGTCGAGCGCTTCGGTGAGAAGTCCAAGCAGATCGGCAGCATCATCGAAGTCATCACCAAGCTCGCGCAGCAAACCAACTTGCTCGCGTTGAACGCCGCCATCGAAGCCGCCCGTGCCGGCGACTACGGACGTGGTTTCGCGGTCGTCGCCGACGAGATCCGCAAGCTCGCCGAGAACAGCTCGCTGTCCGCCGATCAAATCGCGAAGCTCATCCACGAGAGCCTCGCCGAGTCGCAGTCCGCCGTGGCGGCCATGCAGGAGTCGACGCGCGAGCTCTCCGAGGGTCGCGAGGACATGAACTCCATCATCCGCTCGCTCGAGAACATCACCGTGTCCGCCAAGAAGGGCGTCGAGGTCGTCGAACAGATCACGACCATCGCTCACGAGCAGCTCGAAGGCGCGAAGGCGATGCTCGCGGCGATCGATGACATTCGCAACGTCGCCGACGGTAACGCCGCGAACACCGTGCAAGTGTCGGGCGTCATTACCAAGCAGTCGCAATCCACCCAGGCCATGACGTCGAGCGCGGTCGAGCTCACCAATCTCTCCCACGAGCTCGAAGCGGTAGTAACGCGCTTCCAGCTCGGCGGCGAAGACCGCTCGGTTCCCCGAGGCCTGCCATGAGCGCGTCGATGTTGGTCTTCGAGGTGCGGGGCGCCGAGAAACCCTATGCGATCGATGTCGAGCGGGTGCTGAACGTCATCGAGCCCAACGTCATGACGCCTGTGCCCCTGTTGCCGGGCTTGGTCCGCGGAATCGTGAGCCATCGCGGCCGGATCGTGACGGTCGTCGACGCGGGTGTGCTCTTGAAGGCAGGCGCCCGAGCCGGAAACGATGTACAGGTAACTCCAAACGGATTGCAGGTGCTTGTATTGCGTGATGGTTCACGTGATACGGGCAACGTTGGCCTCGAGGTCGGAAGGATTCGGACTATCGAGTCAGCAGAATCGCTGGGAGAGGGCGTCGTGGTGGTGGACTCGGAAGCAATGCGTGCAGAGCTCGAGGTTCGTGTGGTGGATGCGATAGCGAGTCAAGGAGTGCTTCGATGACCAGGACGCGGGTGCTGATCGTTGATGATGCGATCTTCATGCGCAACATGCTGAAGGACATCTTCGACACCGAGACCTTCGAGATTGTCGGAGAGGCCGCGAACGGTGTCGAAGCGGTGGAGAAGTACAAAGAGCTCCGCCCGGACCTCACCACCATGGACATCGTCATGCCGTTCAAGAGCGGCATCGAGGCCACCAAGGAGATCTTGGCGGTGCAGAACGACGCCGTGGTCATCATGTGCAGCGCGCTCGGACAGGAATCGCTCGTCATGGAAGCCATCGAGGCCGGCGCCGCCGACTTCGTGGTGAAGCCCTTCAAGCCTGAAGACGTGCAGCGCGTCGTCGGCAAGGTGCTGGGGTCCGCCAAGGTTTGAGCCCGCTGGATATGAGCAAGTATCGCGCTCTGTTCATCGAACAGAGCCGCGAGCACCTCGAGGAGCTCTCACGAACCCTCGCGGCTGACACTCTCCAGCCCGGCGCCATCGACGAAGTTTTCCGCCACGTGCACTCCATCAAGGGCATGGCGGCGTCGATGGGCTACGACCCAATCGCCACGCTGGCGCATCGCTTCGAAGACGTGGTCGGAGAGCGGCGCAATCGCGGTGGCGTCCTCGATAGCCGACTGATCGACGCGCTGCTCGAGGCGGTGGACGTCCTTGCCGCGCAAGTCGCGGCCGTCGCAGCCGATAAGGCGCCCGTGCTACCGGAGGGCCTCATCGAGCGCATGCTCGCCGCGACCCGCCCAGAGGAGGTCGCGCCGGCGCCGAGAGCCGCGGCGGCGTCGGCGGAAAAGGATGCCGCGGCAAAGAACGATCACATCCCGACGGTGCGTGTGCGCACCGACGTGCTCGACAACCTGATCGACGCGGTGGGTGAGCTGATCATCAAGCGTGGCCAGCTGCGCACCGCATTACGGAACGTCATGACCCCGGACGTTCGTGCCGCCCTCGACGAGCTCGATGGCAGGGTCCGCGACGTGCAGGCACGCGCCTTGGCCGTACGCATGACGCCATTGCGGACATTGACGGACCGCTATCCGCGCGTCGTCCGCGACACTGCCCGCTCGCTCGGAAAAGACGTGCGCTTCGTCGTCGAGGGTGAAGGCGTCGAGATGGACCGCGCGATCCTGGAGAACCTCGACACGCCGTTCGTGCACACCATCCGCAACGCCATCGACCACGGCATCGAGCCGGCCGAAGAGCGCGCGAAGGTGGGGAAGGCCGCGCAGGGGACGGTGACCATCACCGCGGTTCGTGAGCACGACATCGCGGTCATCACCATCGCCGACGATGGCGCGGGGCTCGATACCGACCTCTTGCTGCGCACCGCCGTCACCAAGGGCTTGATCACCGAAGCGCAAGCGTCGCTGCTCTCGAAACGAGAGGCCTTGCAGTTGGTGTGCTTGCCCGGCTTTTCGACGAAGAGCGAGGTCACCGACATGTCAGGCCGTGGCGTCGGCATGGATGCGGTGCGCGCTCACGTGGACGCCTTGGGTGGCGTGCTCGACATCGACAGTGAGGTGGGAGTCGGGACGCGCATCATCATGCGCTTGCCGCTCACCCTGTCGATCATCGACGTGCTGCGGATCGACGTCGCCGGGCGCCGCTTTGCCGTCCCGCTCGCCCGTGTGGCTGCGGTCCGCGATACCGACACCGACGTCATCAATGGTGCTGGCGGGCAGCGTTTCCTCTCCGTACGCCAGGCACTGGCGCCGCTCCATGAGCTCTCGAGCCTCTTGGGCCTCACCACCAAGAGCCCAGGCCGGGAAGCGGTGGTCGTCGAGGACGGCAGAAACCTCGTGGCGCTCGCCGTCGACAAGACCGTGGCGACCCATGAGGTCGTGGTGAAGCCCGTCGGCTGGCCGCTCGAAAAGCTCGGCTGGATCTCGGGGGCGACGGTCCTCTCGGACGGTCATCCCATTCTCATCATCGACCTCGCAAAGCTGGTCCAGACGCGAATGGCCCCGTCCGGGGTGGGTTGAGCGCGGATACGTTGCCGCACCTGCCCGGCGCGGTTTACAACTTCGGTATGTTCTCGCGGCTTCATATCGAGCCCGTCGGCGGGGTCGCCGGCGACATGCTGCTCGCGGCGCTCATCGACTTGGGCGCCGACGCCGCGGTCGTGCGCTCCGCTTTGGCGGGGTTTCACGAGCCCGGCCTGAGTCTCTCGGTCGACGAAGTCAGCGTGAGTGGAGAGCGCGCGCTGTACGTGCGCTCTTTGGTCGGCAATCCGCAGACACGTTTTCACGAGGTCCAAAAGACGCCTTTGGTCGGTGCCGCGCCTCTGCACGCCCATCACCTGCTGGGCGACGTCCTCGGCCGGGTCCAACGCGCTGGACTCGATTCGGCGGTCACCGAACGTGTGACGCATATCTTCAACGTCCTCGCCGAAGCCGAAGCGGTCGTTCATGGCGGCGACGCGGCGACCGTTGGCCTCCATGAAGTGGGCGAGCTCGATTCGATCATGGACGTCGTCGGCATCTCGGTCGCGTTGGCGCATCTTGGCGTTCGCGAAGTGACCTGCGCCCCCTTGCCCAGTGGCCACGGCACCGTGATGACGAGCCACGGCGAGCTCGCATGTCCGACGCCGGCGGTCAAAGTCATTTGTGACCGTTATGGCGTACCCCTCGAACCAGCTGACGTCGCCGGAGAGACCGTGACGCCGACGGGAGCCGCGGTCATCGCTGCGGTGTGTGAGACGTTCACACGTGAGCCGAAAGGCTCTGGCACCGCGGCCCGTGTCGGTGTCGGTGCCGGCACCAAGCGTTTTCCCGGCCGAGCCAACGTGGTGCGCATCCACGGCTGGCGATGAGAGACCCGAGCTTTCAAGAAGCGTTGTTAGGCGTCGTCACGGAGCTCGCCGCCAAACCTGACCTCGGCGACGTTCTGTATTCGGCGGCGCAGCTGATGGAGAAGCGTTTCCCCGCCTTCCGAGTCTCGATCGTGCTGCTCGATACCGACCTCGGAGTCGGCTACGTAGCGTTGCACGAGCGGCCGATTGATAGCCTCGCGCTGCGGCTTGCCGACTATCCCGAGCTGCGTCACGTCATCCAGACGCGCGAGCCCCTGGTCATCGCCGACGTCTTCGGTGACGAGCTCATGCGTGGTGTGCGCGACAAGCTCGCCCAGGCGGAGAATCCGCACCGTTCCTCGGTGCTCTTTCCTCTGGTTCGCAAAGACGAGGTCGTTGGCGCGTTGTTTCTTCGCAGCCGCGAGATCGGTCCGACGCTCGACCCCGGGATGCTGACCAGCGGCCGACTCATCGCGTCCATCGCCGCACTCGCCTTGGGTAACGCCATCGCACACGACGTATTGCAGCGGGAGCAAGAGCGCAGTGACCGCGAGATCGAAGGCCTCAAGCAGTTTTCGGAGCTCTTCGAGCAATCGTACGACGGCATCGTGATTACCGATGGCAGTGGCGTCATCCGCTACGTGAACGAGGCTGCCGCGCGTGTGGTGCAGCGCCGCAAGAAAGAGCTCATCGGGACACGCTTCGTGACACTCCTCGCGGCCCGGTCGGTGACCCTCGCCGAACGCGCCCTGCGCGGCGACGCAGTGGGAGACGTTCACGGCTACGTCGACTTGCTGGTCACGCGGCAAGACATGAACGAGGCGGTGATCTCGGCGGCGATCCGCACCGTCAAGCGCCCCGACGGCGTGCTCATCACCTTCCGCGACGTCACCGAGCTGCGCGAGATCGAGAACGAGCTGCGGCAGACCAAGGACTTCCTCGAGAACCTCATCCAGAGCTCGGTCGACGCCATCATCGCCGCCGACATCGACGGCCGCATCATCTTGTTCAACCGCGCCGCCGAGCAACTCCTCGGCTACAGCGCGCGCGAAGCGGTCGGCCGGATGAACGTTCGTGACCTGTATCCCGAGGGCGAGGCCACCGACGTCATGCGCCGGCTACGCTCGGAAGGTTATGGCGGACGCGGGCGGCTCGAGCTCATGCGCAAGGAGCTCCTCGAGAAGAGCGGCGACCTCGTGCCCGTGAATCTCACCGCCGCCATCATCTACGAGGAAGAGCGCGAGATCGCGACAGTCGGCATCTTCACCGATCTACGCGAGCGCGTGCGCATGGAAGAGAAGCTCAGCCAGGTGCAGAAGAAGCTGCAAATGACCGAGCGCCAATCAGTCGCCATCGAGCTCGCAGGTGCCGCGGCGCACGAGCTCAATCAGCCGCTCACGTCGATCCTCGGCTACGCCGAGATGATCAAGTCGCGCACGCCGGTCGCCGACAAGAATCGCAAGGGCATCGAGGTCATCTGCCGCGAGACCGAGCGCATGGCGGGCATCGTCCGCAAAATCGGACAGATCACCTCGTACAAGACGCAGAGCTACGTCGGCGCCTCGCAGATCATGGACTTCGAAGAGACCGCCGGCCGGGCGCGGCGCGCGACCGGGCAACATCCTCCAGCGCCCGACGACGAATAGTTAGGCGAGCGGCAGCCAACCGGCGAACTCGGGTGGCGTGCGCGGTAACCACTCGGCCGAGTACCGAGCCTTGGCATCGTCGGGCAGGCGCGCCCACCAGCGGTGCCACATCGTGAGGTACCACTCGCCCCCGCCCATCCTCCAACCGATGGAGCGCCGCGGGATGGTCGGGTGTCGTGCCCAGGGCGGGATGAGCGTTTGGTTCTGACGCGCCAGCTCGCGCTCGATGCCTTGGTCGAGGAGCGCGTCCGTGGCGCGGTCGTCGCGGAGCTGAAGGGTGACGAGCTCCCCAGCAATGCCATCGGCGACGGCCTTCGGCACGTCGGTTGTCACCGCGAAGCCGGAGCGGCCGAGCGCATAGGAAGCGTCCGCGACGGCGTACAAGGCGACCACGCCGAGGTAACGCGCCAACGCGACTCGGTCCGCGACCAGTAAGTCGGCGACACGCGGGTCGAGGTCGTCACCGTGGCTGATGCGAATGACGCCGAAGGCTCCGACTTGCTCGAGGCTCGCTTCACCAGCGGTAGCACCGTTCCGGGTGACGACGACCGTCAGCGCCGCGTCACGCGGGCCAACCGCGAGACCCGCCGGCAAGCCAAGCGCTGCTTCGAGCAATCCGAGACGCGCCTCGACGCCGAGGCGAACGACGCGCTTGGCGTGGCGGACCATGTCGAATGGTCCGGGATCGACAGCGAGCTTGGGCTCGTCAATGTCCCATCGCAGGAGCGGACATGGAGGGGCGAGGTTTGCCCCGTCGAGGCCGAGGACGACGACGAGGTCGGCATCCTCGAGCCTGGCTTCCTCGGCGCGCGTGGTGGAGACCACGAAACGCTCGGGAAGCTGCGTGTGCACGACCTCGGCCGCTATCTCGGCGCGGATCGAGCTCTGCGAGCAAGCGAACAGCAACCGAGGCGTGGGCATGCGTCGATGCTAGCGGTCCCAACTATCCGACGGCAATCCACCACGCCGCGGCGAGCAGCACCGCATTACCCACGACCATGAGCGGCGGCGACCACAGGAGGTCGCGGGCTTTCGTGAGCTCGATGGCGTTCATGGTCACCACGAGCAGCGTTTGCGTCGCGGCGCACACCACGGGTGCTATCGCGGACAAGACCCACACCCCGACGAGGAGCTCGCCTAGGCCGATGAGTCGCGTGAGCAATGGCGCCGTCCGCTCTCCGAGAAGGCGCGCCACGATGCGTTCGTGACGCGGTACCAAGCGCAGGAGCTTGAAGCCGATGCCGAAGACGAGCCACACCGCCGCGACGGCGACGCGAATCGCCATCGCAAGCTCGTTGCTCATCGACGCCAAGACCTCAGCGCGACTGCTTGATCTTCTCGATGAGCTCGGGAACCGCCGTCGCGATGTCTGCAACCAGGCCGTAGTCGGCGACCGTGAAAATCGGCGCTTCCGGATCCTTGTTGATGGCGACGATGGTCTTCGAGCTCTTCATGCCCGCGAGGTGCTGGATCGCGCCGCTGATGCCGAGCGCGATGTACAGGTTCGGGGCGACGATCTTGCCGGTCTGACCGATCTGGAGATCGTTCGGCACCCAGCCGGCGTCGCAGATAGCGCGGCTTGCACCGATGCCAGCGCCCAGCGTGTCCGCCAGTTGCTCGACGATCTTGAAGCCCTCGGCGCTCTTCACGCCACGGCCGCCCGAGACGACGATGTCCGCGGTGGTCGCGTCGGGACGCGTGCTCTTCACTTCCTTCTTGCCGACGAACTTCGCCTTCATGCTGGCGGCATCGACGGCGACGTCGAGCTTCTCGGCGGCGGTCGCGCCCGCGCCTTTGGCTGGGGCATCGAACTCGGCCACGCGCACGCTGCAGACCTTCACGTTGCTGGTGAGCTCGACCGTCGCGGTAACGTTGCCGGCCCACATCGGGCGCTTGAACGTCTTGGCGTCGATCACCGCGGTGACGTCGCTTGCCATCGCGGCGTCGAGACGAGCCGCAACGCGGGGCAGGAGGTCTTTCGTGGTGGATGTCGCGGCACCGGCGACCATGGTCGCATTGCACGCTTTAGCGGCCGCTTGAACTGCCGGCGTATACGCCTCGACCAGGTAGTTCTCGAAGGCGCCGCCTTCGACCACGTAGGTTTTGGCCGCGCCGAAGCCCGCGACTTCGTTCGCCGCAGCGGACGCGCCCGGTCCGATGACCAAGAAATGAAGCTGGCCGCCGCTCTTCTGAGCGACCTGCTGACCGAAGGTGATACCGGCGAGGGTCGCCTTCTTGGGCTTGCCGCCGGCCTGCTCGACGATGACGAGAACGTTCGACATGATCAGATCACCTTCGCTTCGTTGTGGAGCTTGTCGAAGAGGGTCGCGACGTCCGGCACTTTGATGCCGGCCTTACGCTCCTTCGGGGGCTCGAGCTTGACGACTTTGACACGGACGGAAGCATCCCCGACCAGCTCGGCGAGCTTCATCTCCTGCACCGGCTTCTTCTTGGCCTTCATGATGCCGGGGAGCGACGCGTAGCGCGGCAAGTTCAAGCGCAGCTCGGTCGTGATGATGCAGGGCATGGCGAGCGACAGGGTCTCGAGACCACCGTCCACCTCGCGCACGACGTCGCAGCGGCCGTTCGCGATCTTGAGCGCGGGCTGCTTGCTCTTTTCGGCATCGGACTCGAGGCTCTCTTCCTTCGAAGCGAAGGTGCCTTGGCCCCAACCAAGCATCTCGGCGAGCATGGCGCCGACTTGGCCTTGGTCGTCGTCTACGGCTTGTTTGCCGAGGATGACGAGGTCGGGCTTCTCGGTTTCGATGACCTTCTTGAAGGCCTTGGCGGCCATCATCGGATCGACTGCGCTATCGGCGAGCACGTGCACGCCGCGGTCGGCGCCCATGGCGAGGGCGGTCCGCAGTTGCTGTTGCGCATCGGCAACGCCGATGGTGGCGACGACGACCTCACCGCTCCCGGAGGCGTCACGCACGCGAAGCGCTTCTTCGACGGCGATTTCGTCGAATGGGTTCACCACGTATTTCATCTGGTCGGTGACGATCCCCGAGCCGTCAGGCTTGACCTTGATTTTGACTTCGTAATCTTCGACGCGCTTGACGGTGACTAGAACCTTCACGGGGACCCACTTTCCGCGATAGCAGACATGCCGATCCGCGAGCCCGCGGTACGGCTGGCGGAAACTATGAAGGACAATGCAGTGTGTCAAGCATCCCGGCTGGTGTATGGGGAACCCCGAAAAGGGGAGGGGTCTCATGCGTTCCAAGCTAGCTTGGGTATTGGTGGTAGCGCTCGTCGGTGGGTTGGCGGCTGTGGCCTGTGGTGACGACGACGAAGGCTGCCCCGGCGAGATTCTGAACAGTTGTGCCGACTGCGAGTGCACCCCACCAAAAGAGGCGACCTGCACCGCCTGGCCCGAGGGCGATAGCAGCTCCCGGGAGCGATGCTGTGTATGCGACTGATTGTCGCGCTCCTGCTTGCCTTCGCGGCTTGTGGCGCCCCTGACAGCTCCGCCGTGACCGACGACTGCGAGCGCGGCTGCGCGAACCGCCGCACCTGCGGCCTTCCAGCGACCGGGTGGCGGCGGACGTCGAATGCGATCGGGAGACGTGCCGTGGGTTCGAGCAGGAGTACGAGAGCTGCTATTGCCGGGGACACGAGTGCGCCGAGTAACGACCAGGGAGGTCTCAATGACGCGATTAATCTGCTTTGCAGCCGTCCTGCTTTTCAGTGTCGCCTGTGACGAGGACAACGACGGCGACTTCTCCGACCACTGTGTCGCCGCCTGCAAGAGTGACGCGGCCTGTGACAGCGCGAGCGACGCGAGCTGCGAAGACGACTGCAACGAGGAGTTAACCGCGTACGAGCAGTACGACTGTGTCGCCGAAGGCGACGACTACTACCGCTGCATCCTCGAGCACCCCTGCGACACTGGCAACGTCTGCAGCGCGGCAGCCTCCGAGCTTTCGGACTGCCTCGGAAACTAAATTCTGATCCAATGTCCCCAGACGAAAACTCCCGAAGTTTTCGTCGTCTGGGGCAAGTGCATTTCTCGTGCGACCAAGACTCGCGCGCCGCGAGTAGGCGGGGGCGGAGACGACGAAACCTTTGAGGGTTTCGCCTCCGCATGACCGGCAAAAACGTACGCGCGTCATGTCCGATTCCTGAAAAAAGGTTTGACACGTTTCCGCTATAGCGACCGGCGCTGACGCA
>CAZAER010000034.1:0-53963 GCA_964484195.1 uncultured Bdellovibrionales bacterium
CTTCGTGAACCTGTTCCCG
This sequence comes from uncultured Bdellovibrionales bacterium, assembly GCA_964484195.1. Taxonomy (GTDB): domain Bacteria; phylum Myxococcota; class XYA12-FULL-58-9; order XYA12-FULL-58-9; family JALHOP01; genus JALHOP01. The sequence continues at coordinate 20 of CAZAER010000034.1, forward strand.
CTGCAGCGAAAGATTCCCGGTAAGCCGAGCTTCATGATCGCGAGCCGCGTCCTCGCCTCGAAGATCCTCTCGTTCGTGGTGAAGCCGTTCGTCTTTCACTTGAACCGAACGAGCATGGGCGACGGCGGCGGTAAACACGACGCGGCTCTGCAGGCCGCGAACGACTCCATCCTCGCGAGAATGCGCGCGCGTTTCGGTTGGGGCGGTCACGTTGCCATCTTCCCCGAAGGCACGACGATGACCAGCGGCCGGATCATGAAGGTGAAGTGGCGCGGCTTCTTCTCGTTGATTCGCGTGGCGCAAGGCGACGGAACCTCGAAGGTCATACCGACCACGCCCGTGGGCTACACCCTCGACTTACTCGCCGGTCCCCGCGGCCGGTATCTGAACTTCGTCAATCCCGGCGAGCCGATGGTCTACGAGCCATCGCCGCAGCGAGAGGGCGAGTCCTCCGAAGCATACGAAAAGCGTGAAGGCGAAGGGTTCGCGAGCAAAGTGCATCGCCGGATGCTCGAGCTGTCGACGGTCACGGCTTCGCAGCTCGCGGGTGTCTATCTCAGCAACAAGAGCACGGTCTCGCGCGACGAGCTGTTGGCTTTCGTGCACGGCAAGGCCCGCGACGCCGCGGCCGCAGGCTATTTGGTCGACGAAGCTCTCCTCGAGCGGAAGTCGTGCAACAAACGCTTCGAACGTCTGTGGAAGAGCTTGCACCGCGAGGGCTATCTGCAAGAAGGCAGCGCCGGACAGCACCTCTTCGACCAGGAGCGCTACGGCCGCGAGAAGCTCAACACCAAATACGAAGAGCACGACCCGCGCCGCTACAAGGGCTACAAGCAAGACAATCCGCTACGCTATTGCGCCAATCGGCTCTTCCAAGTGATGGAAACCGACCAGCGCATGCGCGGCATCATCAGCGCCTAGACAGCGGCACGTAGCTCGATGTGAGTGAGCTCGGATGGCGCCCCGAAACGCATCGGTGGCCCCCAGAAGCCGGTGCCTCGGCTCACGTAGATCTGTGTCCCGTGATGATCGGCGAGCCCGGCGACGTAAGGCTGCGCGAGACGCACGAAGATCCCGAACGGCCAGATCTGTCCGCCGTGGGTGTGGCCGGAGAGCTGGAGGCAAACTTTGCGTTCGGCCGCTTCGACGATCTGTTTGGGCTGATGGGCGAGCAGCACGGTGCAGGCTGCTTCAGGAATGTCCGCCAAAGCGGCCGACAGGTCCGCGCCGTGACCGTTGCCGAACTGCGAGGCGGTCCAGTCGTCGACACCGGCGAGATAAAAGGCGCCACCACCGCTCTCGAGCCGAACGTGCTCGTTGCGGAGAACGCGTACGCCCAGGGTCGGCAGGTGTTTCATCCAGCCGCCGACGCCGGAATAGTACTCGTGATTGCCGGTGATGAAGAAGACGCCGAGCCGTGCTTTGAGCTGGGCGAGCGGCTCGACGTCCGCTTTCAGCTCCTCGACGGTGCCATCGACGAGGTCACCGGTGATGACGATGACGTCGGGATTCATCGCATTGGTGCGGTCGACGACGTCTTGCACGTAGTCACGGCGGATGGTCGGGCCGACGTGCAGGTCGCTGATCTGCACCATGGTGATCTTGTCGAGCTCCTTGGGGAGCTTCTTGAGCTCGATGCTCACCTTGCGCGTTTTGGGCGACCCGAGAGCGCTGCGCGCCGCCATTGCGGACGCGCCGATGGCGCCGAGCAAAGCCGTGCCGCCGAAGAAACGCGCCAGCGCTAGACGCCGTGCCTCGTCGACCGGCGCCGGCGCCATGAAACGATTCGCCTGCCGCACGACGACGCGTCCAAGGTCGAGGCCGCCGGTGACGACCAGGCCGATCACCACGAAGCCCATCCACAAGTAGACCGCCATGATGGCGAAAGACGGCATCTCCATGTGCGCGAGGCGCCACAACAGCGGGATCGACAGCAGCGCCAAGAGCATCACGACCATCACGCCCGTGATGATTTGCCGCCATGGGGCGATGAGCTGCGGGTCACGCACGAAGCGCAGCCACAGGTACCAGTGCATGCTGGACATGACGGCGATGACGACGAGGTAAAACAGCAGGAAGCTGAGGACGCGAGGCATCGGGGGAACCTCAAGGGGCGAGCCCTAACGATCTAAGCAGGCGCGGGGGTTTACGCAAGCGAGTGCAGGCATGGCACCAGGGCCCGCACACCGCAGTGGGCCAAGTGGCGATAATGGGACCATGAACGACATCAACGCTAGGCGAGGTTACGCCGTCCTTCGCGGCCTCGACATGGCCACTCACCCCTGGACGGGCGCTGACATCGAGCCCGCCGCCGAAGCGGCCGTCAAAGCCATCCCCGGCAACGGACATCCTACGACCGACACGCTCGAGCTCATCAAGCTGGTCACGCCGCGCGTCGTCGACGGCAAGGTCGAACGTAGGATTCTCGACTGGTTCGAGACCGGAAGCGTCTTCCTCGGCATTCACCTGGACGACCCAGCGACCCTAGCGGCGCACGAAGGCGTGCAGCGCGCGGTCGAAGAGTCGGTTCGCAAACGCAGCGGTCTCTCCGAGCACTGGTGCCGGAAGGTGGACGTGCCCAGCGAGACAGTCGAGCTTGGCACGACCCACAAGTTCTTTCGGACGACGTTGAAGGTCACCGACGCGGTGTTGGCATTGAAGGATGACCCGAAGATCCAACGGTTCGCTGGCGCCGAAGGCGCAAAGCTCGAGGAGCTCATCCGCAACGCCATGGGCGCGGGCTTCTCCGACTCTCGAGAGCCCGCATGGTTCAGCGCGACGACCATCGCCGCGCGGGTGCTCACGGCTGGCGACCTCGTCTCGACCTTGATGCGACTCCTCGCCGTTACCCAGGTGCCGAACCTCAAGGACATGCAGAAACGGGACAAAGTCGTCTTGGTGCCGACGGTTTGGGCGCGTGAGGAGAGCGTCGAGATCGGTTGCGACCTCGTCTGCTTCACTGGAAAGCCGGACCCGGAAATGCGCGAAATCTATGCCACCGCTTTCGCGGACGCAGTCGCACACAACAAGACGTTCCAGGAGATCACGGGATCGGCTGCCTAGCCGAAGGCCGCCATACGATCCAACTGCTCGTCGACGGCCGCGAAGACGGACTGATTGCCGTTCTGTTGGTATGCAGAGAGCGCCTTCTCGTGGGCGTCGAGCCCTTCGACGAAGTCGTGGATAGCACGCGGGTCGTCGAGGCTCGGCGCGTAGCGGCCGTACCCGAGACGTGTGAGCCATTGGGCATTGAGGACTTGCTCGAACTGGCCGCCGACCGGCACCGACAGCATCGGTTTGCGCAGGTAGACGCACTCGCCCATGAGGGTAAAGCCGCCGCCCGCGATGACGCCGCGCGCGCCGGCAACGTCGTCGACGAAGGCCTGCTCGCTGAACGGACGGTAAGTGAGGTTCGCATCGTGCTCGTCGGCGGTGATGCTGCGACGCATGCCGTAGACCTTGCACGGGAGCTTGGTCTGTTTGAGCGTCTCGACGAGCGCGTCGTTGCCTTCGGCCGTCTGATAGACCAGCAAGTGCTCGCCGCGCTTGGGCTTCGCCGCCAAGATCTCGTCACGGAGAATCGGCGGCACCAATGTCGTCTTCTTGCGCGCCAGCGGCGGCTGGAAAAACGAGCTGACGATGTAGTGATCGCAGAACGGCAGCTTCGACTTCACGAAGGCGCGCGCCAGCTCGAAGTCTTTCTCGTGGCCGCGAATGATCTCCTTGGGATGGCGGCAGCGGTTGATGACCTGCATGTTGTCGATCGAGAGGATCGGCAGGTTGTGCGTTTTGGCGTACCAGTAAGTCCATGACTCGAAGTCGCTGATCACGGCTTCGGGCTCGAAGTCGTCGATGAGGCCGAAGTAGGCGGCGATCTGCGTCGGGATGGCGGCGAGACTCTTCACCACGTTGGTGGCGATGGTCTTCCCCATCCGCACGCGGTTCTCCTCGTAGATGATGTGGAAGCCGTGGATGCGGTTGACCCCGCTGAAGTGCTTGGCGAGGAAGTCGCAAGCGCGGCCCGAAGCCATGATCTCGACCTCGTGGCCTTGCTTGATGAGATAAGAGAGGATCACACGCGAGCGAATTGCGTGACCCATTCCTTCGCCGACGACACCGTAGAGCAACCGCATCGGCTATCGCATATCGGAAATCGGCGATCGGTTATCGGAAATCGGACATCGGACATCGGACATCGGACATCGGACATCGGACATCGGACATCGGCTAGTCGGACATCGGCTCGTCGGATGTCGGCTCATCCGACATCGGCGCCTCTGAGCTCTCCGTCCGCAACCCTACCGGCGCAATCCCCGCCTGGCGCTCGCTCAAGACCGCGTGTCCCAAGAACTTCACCAGCTCGTCGACGCCCTCGCCGGTCGCGGCGGAGATGGCGAAGAACGGCAGCTTCTTCTTCTTGGCGTACTTCTCGAGCTCGGCGCGCTTTTCGACGACGAATGGCAGGTCGATGCGGTTGAGCACGAGAACGCGCGGCACCAGGGCCAGACGCTCGTTGTGCAGGGTCATCTCCTGCTCGATGGCCTCGAAGTCGCGGATCGGATCGCGGTCGTCGGTGTCCGGCTCGACCGTGACCAGGTGCGCGATGCGGCGCACCCGCTCGATGTGGCGGAGGAAGCGCGTGCCCAGACCTTGGCCGGCATGGGCCCCGACGATGATGCCGGGCACGTCCGCTAGAACGAACGATTGCTCGGCGCCAAACGACACCACGCCGAGATGTGGCTCGAGGGTCGTGAACGGGTAGTCGGCGATCTTGGGTCGCGCCGCCGACACCTTGGAGATGAACGAGGACTTGCCGACGTTGGGAAAACCAACGAGGCCGACGTCGGCGAGCATCTTGAGCTCGAGGCGGACGTTGAGCTCGCTACCCTCTTCGCCAGGCTGCGCGAACTTCGGCGCCTGCTGAGTCGAGCGCCTGAAGTGCTCGTTGCCCTTGCCGCCGCGGCCACCCTTGGCGAGCACCACCTCGGCGCCCGGCTCGGACATGTCGGCGATCAGCTCCTGGGTGTCGGCGTTGAACACCATCGTGCCGACCGGCACCTTCATGATGGCGTCGACGCCATCGGCGCCGGAGCATTGTCGACCTTGCCCGCGCTCGCCGTCTTTGGCGTGGTGTTTCCGCTGGAACTTGTAGTCGAGGAGCGTCGACAGCTGGGCATCGGCGCGCACGATGACGTCGCCGCCCTTGCCGCCGTTACCGCCGTCGGGACCACCGAACGGCACGTATTTTTCGCGGCGAAACGACACCGCACCGGCGCCACCGTGGCCGGAGCGCACGTTGATGACGACTTCGTCGATGAAATTGGAGCGCACGAGTCACCTTGCAAGGGCGCGCGCCCCGAGCGGCTTAGCCTTCGACGACCACGCCGGGCGTAATCGACGCGCGGGTCTTGGCACCCCACGGCTTGTAGTGAACCACGCCGTCCGTCAAAGCGTACAGGGTGAAATCGCGGCCCATGCCGACGTTGCGGCCCGGGTGGATCTTGGTGCCCTTCTGGCGAACCAGAATGTTGCCGGCGACCACGATGCTACCGTCGTGCGATTTGACGCCACGGTACTTCGGTTGTGAGTCGCGGCCGTTGCGTGTCGATCCTTGGCCTTTTTTGTGTGCCATGGCGTATTACCTCGTTCTGATCAGCGTTAGGCGCTGATGGCGGTGATTTCGAGCTCGGTGAAGTCTTGACGGTGGCCGATGAGCTTGTCGAAGCCCTTGCGGCGGCGCTTCTTGTAGACGAGCACCTTATCGCCACGGCCCTGAGCGACCACTTTGGCGGTCACGGAAGCGCCAGCGACCTTGGGGGCGCCGATCTTGGCTTCGCCTTCGCCGCCGATCATGAGGACGTCGTCGAGCTTGACGGTCCCACCGACCTCGCCGAGGAGCATGTTGATGGTGAAACGCTCACCCTGGCTGACTCGATGCTGTTTGCCATCGGCGCGTACGACTGCGTACATGACACGAACCTTCTCTTCGGGCCCGAGGGGGCCAAATCGGAGCGGCGCTTCTAAGGAATCGCATCTGAGTTGTCAACAATGATCGCCCGCCCATTGCACACTGAACGTCGATTCAGCCCTAAGCGTCGAGGAGCCGCAGGCGCTCGGCGCTGAAGTTACCGCGCAGGCGACGCGCCAGAGGCGACGCAAGCAGCATTTCCGTCATGTCGTCCGGCAAGTCGGCGGTAAGGGACTGCAAGAGCTCCATGGCGCTGGTGAGCTGCTCGGCGCCGGCGTCGGTACCGCGTTGCGAGCGGCCAAGCTGCAGCCGTGCCTGAATCACCAGCAGGCGCGCGTTCTGCTCTTGCGCCCGGCGTAGAGCCCGTTCGAGGAGCTCGCCGGCCCGAGGCTCATCACCATGGGCGCGCAGGACGTCCGCGCCCAAGAGGTCCATGGGTGCTTCGAGGAAGGCGAGCGCGCCAGTGGTCACGGCGTTTCGCAGCGCCGTGTACGCCGCCATCGCGTCCCCGTGACGGCCGAGGCTCATGGCGCACTGGCCCGAAAACAAAAGGAGCACTGCCTCGTCGGCTGGATCCTCGAGGGATTTCAACAGTGGGCCGACGCCCTCGAGAAAAGCTCCCGCGGCATCCGTCGCACCCAAACGCGCGTCGAGACCTGCTTTCACTCCTCCAGCGAGCGCCGTGAGCACCGCGTCCGTTTTGGCGACAGGCGAGCCGACGACGTTCTCGAGCGCGCTCGACGCGCCGGTGAGGTCGCCCATCCAAGCGAGCGCTAGGCCCAACGACGCGAGCGCCACCATCGCGGCACGCACGTCGCCGCTCGCCTCGGCGGTATCGATGGCAAGCGAGAGCGACATCTGCGCCGCGCGGAAATCGCCCAGCATGATGCGCACGAAGCCGATGTCGGCGAGGCAAGCCGACTCGTGCGCACGGGCGCGCAAGCTGCGGACGATCTCGAGGCTCGAGGTGTAACGCTCGATGGCCGCGTCGAAGTGACCCTGCCGCAAGCGCAGGTGTCCGAGCTCGCGCAGCACACCGGCTTCACGCAATCGATCACCGCTCAAACGGACGCCCTTCAGTCCGGCGAACAGGGCGCGGCGCGCGGCGTTCATGCGCCCGGCTCGCGCGAAGCCGCGAGCGAGCACCGAGCTCGCCTTGGCCACCGATGACGGATCACCGATGGCGCGTGCACGCTGCAAGGCGCGCTTGGCATGGCGCACCGAGCTCGCGAGCTGACCCATGCGCCGCGACAAACGGGCCTGCTCGAGCATGACTTCGACCGATAGCGTGAGCGCGGCATGCACCTCGGCGGTCTCGCCATGGATGGCGTCGCTCAGGGTGAGGCTCTTGTCGAGGATGGCCTGCGCCCGCGTCAGCCGTTCGCCGGCGACGTCGTGCGCGCCGCCGCCAATCGCCACTGCTGCCTGGATGAGCAACGCCGCCGCCGTAAGCGTCGGTGTGTCGTCATCGACCAGGCTGAGGGCGAGGGAAGCGTGGCGTGCGGCCTCCTCCGGCTCTCCCGAGGACAGGAGGGCTTGGGCGAGGCCGAGGCTCGCTTCGATGGAGGTGACGATGTCGAGACCGCGGGTCTCGATGAGTGCGGCGCGGTACCAAGTCATCGCGCGTTGAATGTCTCCCGTCCGCGTCAGCGAACGACCGATGCGCGCCGCTATCGCGGCCCCGCGAGGATCATGCGCGCCTTCGAGCCGCTGATAGGCATGGCTGTAGTAGTCGACGGCGCGCTTGTCCGAGAAAACGCGCGCGGCACGGTCGCCGGCCTCGAGGGCGATGGTGATCGCCTTGGCGTTGTCACTGCCGCGCAACAAGTGCTCGATGAGCTCGGGTGTCGGCTCCGCAGCCGTCCCACCGAGCATGGCGGCGGCGCGATCGTGCAGGCCGCGCAACACATCGGCCGGCGCGACATCGTAGAGCATGTCGCGCAAGAAGCGGCGCGAAAAGATGTAGCTCGGACTCTGGGTGGCGTGGGCCGCCGCGAGGAAACCTTGCTGCGCCAGATCGGCGAGCGCCTTCTGCGCCTCGATGACATCGTCGCCGGTCAACGCCGCGACGGCCTGGGCGCTGATGCGGTCGCCGAGCACGGCCGCGGCATATGCGGCGTTCGCGAGTGACCCGCGCAGGCCCTCGGCGCGCGGGCGCCACGTGGCACGAGCGTCTGGCCGTCCGCGATAACGTCCACCGGTGAATACCATCTTGCCATGGCGCCGCGTGAGCAGGCCGTCCATGAAGAAGCCGGCAAGTGTGCGCTCGATGAGCGTCGGCTCGCCACGGCCGTCCGCGAGCAAGCGCAGCAACGCCGGTTGCGGCAGCCGTAACCCTTGGACACGGTGAGCAACGAGCGACGCAACCGCCTCTTCGTCGAGCCGCTCGAGGCGCATCACCGTCGCCTCGTCGCCGAGCGGCGATACCGAGTCTTCGGACGCGCAAACGATGAACAGCGAGGTGCCGACGCGGTCGCGAGCCATGGCCTCGACCACTTGCAACGCGATCGGCTCGGCCCGCTGGATGTCGTCCATGAGGAGCGCCGTCGGCTCGTCCGAGAAGGCATCGACGAGCAGGGTCGACAGTCGCGTGACGAAGGCCTGCGGGTCACGATGGGCAAGGCTCGTCAGCGTGTCGCGTCCACGGGTCCATTCGGGCGTGACCTCGGCGACCACGTCGGGCCGAAGCGCATGCGCGGCGCGCAAGATGCGGTCGAGGGGAGCGTCGGGTGCGCGCGAGGTGCGAAAGTGCGCCACGCGAAAGCCCTCGCAACAGAGAGCCGCTCCGAGCTCGCGCAACAACGGCGTCTTGCCCGCGCCTTCGCGACCGAGGAGCGCCACCGCGTGTGGCGTCCGCTTGCGCTTCACCTCACGGGCGAGAGAGACCAGGCGGCCGAGGTCGCGTGGACGATGCGCAATGGCGCCCCCGCGAAGCATGCGCTCGATCGTCGTCTGCTCGTCGCGCGCCGTGAGCCCCAACCCCTCGCATCGCGAGAGCGCCGCGGCTGCCTCGAAAGCGCTGCTGTAGCGTCGCGCCGGATCGGGCTGCATGAGGCACATGACGAAATCGGCGAAGTCCCGCGGCACCAACGGATTCACGTGCGTCGGCGAAACCGGGAGCGCCACGTGCCGCCGGGCGATACGCGCCAGATCGTCCTCGGTCGCGTCCGGCACCAAAGCTTCGTAGAGCATGACGCCCAAGCCATAGAGATCGGCGCGGCCATCGACGATGTCGCCGCGCGCCACCTCCGGAGCCATATAAGGCAAGGTGCCACCGGTGATGCCGGCCGTCGCTCCACGTGTCGCGAGCCCGAAATCGATGAGTCGCGCGACACCCGCGGCGCCATCACCGGCGACGAGCACATTGCGTGGCTTCAAGTCGCGGTGAACGATGCCCCGCAGGTGCAAGGTCGAAAGCGCCTCGAGCACCTGCATGGCGATGACGGCGATGACCTCTGGCGGCTCGCGCCGGGCAAAGGTGTCGAAGCCAACGCCGTCGACGAGCTCGAGCGTATAATAAGGTAAACCGGTGCTGCTCACCCCGAAGTCGTAGGCGCGGGCGACATGCGGATGGCGGACCTCGGTCAGCAGGCGGTATTCGGCTTCGAGCGTTCGCCGCGCGTTCTTGGTCTCGGCAAGCTTCAGGGCGCGGCGCACGTCGTGAAGCGCGTCCCAAACATCGAGGACGCGGGACTTGCTGCCCCGGCCCAGCTCGCGCTGGATCCAGAATCGCGTCTCGACACCGAGCTCGGACATGGGAGGGAGCCATTGGGTAACACGTGGCAGGAAAAACGCCACGGGTATCCGTGACCACGTGCTCGTTGACCTCACGCGTCGCAAGTGCGCATAGGGACGGCCCTATGTCGGACGCACAGTCGACCAAGTCGGATCCGTACCGCGCAACCCTGAACCTCCCGACCACGACGTTCGCGATGAAGGCGAACCTCGCGACCAAAGAGCCGCAAATTCAGGGGCGTTGGCAGCAGCTCGGGCTCTACGAGACCCTCGTGCAGCGCGAAAGCCCGCGCGGCCCGTTCGTCTTCCACGATGGCCCACCCTACGCCAACGGCCCCATCCACATCGGCCATTTGCTCAACAAGATCTTGAAGGACATCGTGGTGCGCAGCCGCGTCATGCGCGGTCACTGCGTGGACTACGTGCCCGGGTGGGACTGCCACGGCCTCCCCATCGAGCACAAAGTCTTGAAGGAGCTCGGCGCCGAGGCACGCAACCTCTCGACCATCGACGTGCGCAAGCGCTGCCAAGAATACGCGGCAAGCTACGTGCAGACCCAGGGCCAGCAAATGCAGCGCCTCGGGACCTTGGCGAACTACGCTCACCCGTACCTGACCATGGCGCCGGCCTACGAAGCCGGCGTCCTCGAAGTCTTCTCCACCCTCATCGAGCGCGGCCTCGTGTACCGCGACTTGAAGCCCGTGCATTGGTCGATGGCCAACCGCACCGCTTTGGCGGACGCCGAGCTCGAGTACATGGATCGCAAGGATCCGAGCATCTACGTCCTCTTCCACGCGAGCCTACCGAAACACGGCTCCGTCGACCTCATGATCTGGACGACCACTCCTTGGACGTTGCCCGCGAACCTCGCCGTCGCAGTGCATCCGCGGGGCAAGTACGGAATCTACGACGTCGAGCTCGAAGGTCAGCGTCGCAAAGTCGTCGTCGTCGAAGAGCTGGCGGACAAGGTGTTCGCCTTGCGCTCGGTAAAACACACGAAGCTCGACACCCTTACCGGCGAGCAACTGGTCGGCACCGAGTATCAGCATCCGTTCGTCGATCGGCGTGGCAAGGTGCTCCCCGCCGACTACGTCACCTTCGAAGACGGCACTGGTCTCGTCCACACCGCGCCAGGCCACGGCGTCGAGGACTACCAAACCGGCCTGAAGAACGGGCTCGACATCTATTGCCCGGTGGGTCCGGACGGAAAATACGACGCGACCGTGCCCGAGTGGCTGCGTGGCGTCGACATCTGGAAGGCCAACCCGCAGATCATCGAGCGCCTCAAAGGGTCGGGCCACCTCTTCCACCACCTCGAGTTCACGCACAGCTACCCGCACGATTGGCGCAGCAAGACGCCGGTCATCTTCCGCGCGACCGAGCAGTGGTTCATCGGTGTCGACAAGCCCTTCGACGCCGACGGCAAGAGCGCTTCGTTGCGCGAGCGCGCCATCGCCGCGACCGAGAACACGATCGAGTTCGTGCCGGATTGGGGCAAGAACCGTTTGCGCGGCATGCTCGAGGCCCGGCCCGACTGGTGCATCAGCCGGCAGCGCGCCTGGGGCCTGCCCATCCCCGCCTTCATGACCGCGGACGGCCAGGTGCTGCTCACGCCGATGACGGTTCGCACCGTGGCCGCGAAGATCCGCGAAAACGGATCGGACGCGTGGTTCTCGCAATCACCCGAAGAGCTCCTCGCCGGCTATGACGCGAAGAGTGATCCGCACGCGCCCGATTGGATGAAGAGCAACCCGCCCGCCCTCGTGAAGGGCAACGACATCTTCGACGTCTGGTTCGAGTCGGGCTCGTCGTGGAACGCGGTGCTGCGCCAGCGGCAGATCGGTTACCCAGCAGCGCTCTATCTCGAGGGCTCCGATCAGCACCGCGGCTGGTTCCAGACCTCGCTGCTACCAGCGCTCGGCGCGACCGGCCGTCCGCCGTTCCAGGGTCTGTTGACCCACGGCTTCATGGTCGATGGCTCGGGCCACAAGATGAGCAAGTCGGCAGGCAACGCCCTCGAGGTCGACAAGCTCCTCGCGCAGTTCGGCGCCGACATTTGCCGTTGGTGGGTGTCGAGCTTGAACTACGCGCACGACATCAAGGTCGACCTCGAGTACTTCAAGACGGCGAGCGAAGAGTACCGCAAGGTGCGCAACACCCTGCGCTTCCTGCTCGCGAACCTCGACGGGTTCGATCCGGCGCAGCGCCTCCCGGTCGCCGAGGCCGACAAGCACAGCATCGACGCCTGGGCGATGCAGGAGCTCGACGCGCTGATCACCGCGGTCCAAGACGGCTACGACACCTATCAATTCAAGAAGGTGCGCGAAGCGGTCTTCAACTTCTGCAACGACACGCTGTCGGCGGTCTATCTCGCCGCCATCAAGGACCGGCTCTACTGCGAGGCCAAAGATTCGCCGAAGCGCCGCCGCACCCAAACGGTGATCTACGACATCGTCGACGCGCTGGTGCGGATCCTCGCGCCCATCCTCGTGCACACCGCCGACGAGGCGTACCTCGAGCTCATCCGCATGCCGACCGAGCACGCCACGGCCTGCGTCCATACCCTGGTGTTGCCGGAGCCCCTCGGCTGGCAGAAAAACCAGGCCTGGGACGACGTCATGGCCCTGCGGCACCGCGCCATGAAGGCGCTCGAAGAGGCCAAAGCGAGCACCGGCATCGCAAACCCTCTCGACGCGGGAATCACCGTCAAGCTGTCCGCCAAAGCACACGCCGTGCTCGCGCCCTTCGGAGCCGAGCTCGCGGATCTCTGCGGTGTCAGCCGTTTCACGCTCGTACAGCACGACGGCGAGGAAGCCATCGGCATCGACGACCTGCGCAACGAGCCACGCTGCCAGCGCTCGTGGAAACGCGACGGCACGGTCAAGCAGCGCTCGGATGGTGGCATGCTCTCGCAGCGTGACGCCGAGGTCTTGGGCCTGCAATGAAGCGTCTCGTTCTGCTCGCAACGCTCGCGGTCGCCTGCTCGGAGAAGCCCAAGCCCATCGAGCAACCAGTCGCCGATCCGACTCCGCAACCGATCACCGCCCCGCCCTTCAAGGTCGGCAAGAAGAGCCTACTCTTCGCCCAGGCACAGTTCGAGTGGGTCGAGGAGAACGGCGAGCGCCGCGCCAAGCCGGGCGCCGCGAAGCTCGTGGTCCTGACCCGCGGTGAAGGTGGCTTCAAGAAGCGGGTGATCGAAGATCCCGAGAGCCGCGTGTTCCACAAAGCAGCCTGCGTCGACGGCGGCGTGCTCACCATCGGTGCCACCCAGGCGAAGCTCAAGCTTTGGGCCCCCGACCTCGCCACCAGTCAGACGCTGTGGACCGTGAGCTTCGGCGGCAAGTGGGACCGCCTCCGCGACTTCGAGTTCGTGGATGCGGACAACCTCGCCATCGCCACCCACGACCAGGGCGTCGTCGCTCTGCTAACGCGGACAAAAGACGGTTGGGTCGCCAAGGAGCTCTCGCGCAAGGCCGATACGTTCGTGCACGAGATCGAGGTCGGCGACGTCGACCGCGACGGCAAGGCCGAGATCTACGCGACCCCGTCCGACCCCAACAAGGTGAAGACCTCTCAGGGCGGCAGCGTCGTCACCTTCACGCCACCCGACTGGACCATGAGCCAGGTCGCCGCCTTCCAAGGCAGCCATGCCAAGGAGATCTTGGTGGCTGATCTCGACAGTGAAGCGCCGGGTGTCGAGCTCTATGCCGCCGTCGAGGCCGAGCTTGCGGCAACGCCGGGCGCGGGTCCGTCACAGCCCGTCGAGATCCGCCAGTACGTCAAAGGCGCCGCTGGCCGCTGGATCATGAAGCCCATCGCCAAGCTCGAGCGCGCCATTCAAGCGCGCGTGCTGCTCGCCGCCGACCTGATGAAACACGGCCACCCCGACCTCGTCGTGACCACCATGAAAGACGGGATCTGGCGACTCACCCCCGCCGCTGGCGGAGCGCTGTGGACCGCCTCGCAGATCGACGCGGAGTCCACCGGCTTCGAGCACGCGGCCCAGGCCTACGACACCGATGGTGATGGCCTCGCCGAGCTGTACGTCGCGGCGGACGACCAAGACGAGATCCGCAGCTATGTGTGGAACGGTGAAACCTTGCAGCGCACGACCATCGCGACGCTCGAAAAGAGCGACATCACCTGGTCGATCATGGGCTGCGGGCGTGAGTACTGACACAGCCTAGAGGCTGCGCTGGCACAGCGATTGACGAAACGCGTTAGGCGACCCCGCGATAACGGTCGTCCTCAGTAGTTTCTTCAGCAGCAGTTCCTCAGCAGTTCTTACCCAAAAACCCACCATCAGTTTCACTTCAAGTAGGTTTCGTCATGGAAATCCAGAGCCGCAGTGTCATCAAAATGCCCCGTCCCGTCATCGTCGCCCCGATCTTCCTTGCGTTCGCGGAATGCAAGAAGGCCGGCCTCTTCGACAAGAACGCGACGCTCTCGGCGTACAACTTCCTCGAGCAGTCGACCGCTTGCTTGAAGGGCGTTGGCCCGGGCGGCGCCGCCGAGCTGGGGGGCCGCGGCATCAAGAGCCTGCGCGACCTCGTCGAGCTCCAGGACGAGCTCCTCGTCGGCCTGCAGCCGGGCGTCGCCAAGGCCGCTTACGCCGCCAAGCTGAAGCTCACCGCGGCGCTCGAGAAGAACGGCATCGCCATCGTCCGTCGCTTCGAAGGCGGCGTCCCATCGGTCACTCTGGCCATCGTCACCGACCCGGTCACCGGCATCAGCTACAGCCAGTAGTCCACCGTGCGATCCGGCGCCACCAAGAAGCAGCGCCGCAAGGTCGCGGTCATCGCCGCGCCAGGGGCCCCGCACGCTACCGCCATGGCGGATGCGCTGCGGGCGCTTGGCGCCGGCCCGGTCATCTGGAACGTCGGTCACTCGCAGGAGCCGGCGTTGCTCGACATCGGCAGCGAACCGAGCAAGCTCGCCTTCGACGTCGCCTACGTCGATCTCTTACCGTACGCGCTACCGCGGGCATTTCGCGGCGACGGCAGCTACTTTCTCTACGACGATTGGCAACGCGATTGGCAGGAAGCGCGGGCGCGACGCGGCGTTCTCGATGCCATCTTCTCCGACCTCGAGAGCCGAGGGGTCACTCTCGTGAGCTCGCCGCTGTCCGCCACAGCGTACAACAAGCCGGCACAGCTCACGCACCTCGCGCGTGCCGACCTGCCGATCCCACCGTTCGTCATCACCAACGACGCGGGCGTGGCTCGGACCTTTTTAAAGAAGCACGACGACGCGGTGATGAAGCCGGCGATGGGCGGGGGTTATTGCCTACCGGTCACCGCGGCGCAGGTCGATGACCTGCCGCTGCGGAGAGCTCCGCACATCTTCCAGAAGAGGGTGCGAGGCGATGACATTCGCATCACCACGGTGCGCGGCCAGATGCTCTCCGCCGTCCAGGTCATCAACGAGAGTGCCGACCCGTCGATCGTCGACTTCCGCGCCCAGCGTTCCTACCACCAGGGCACCACGCGTTATCAGCCCGTGAAAACGGACGCCAAGCTGACACGCCTTTGCACGCGCATCCTCGATGCCTGCGGCATGCACTTCGGAGCAATCGACTTCAAACGCGACGCAGCCGGGAAGCTGCACCTGCTCGAATGCAACGCGCAGCCGGGCTGGCTCGCGATCGAAGCCGCGACCGGCACGGCGATCACCCAAGGTGTCGCCAGCTATTTGCTGAGCCTCTAGGCTCTGGCTCTCGCGATCAGCTTGAGGACATTGATCAGTTGCGCCGGAGTCGCGAGCCGGTAGGGCGCGAGGCTCACGGCGCGGCCGATCTTCACGGCATAGGCCGAGGCCGGGAGTGTCGCGAACAAGTCCTCATCGGTGCGATCGTCCCCCGCGGCAAACAAGAAGTCGAGCTCACCGAACCGCTGCATGACGGTCTTCAGAGCCCGCCCTTTGTTGACTCCCAGCGGCCGCACTTCGATGACTTTGTGACCGCGGACCACCTCGAGCGGCGACTTCGCGAAGGCCTCGTTCAAGTGATTCACGAGCTCCCGCGCTTGCCAGCTGCCGAACCCCGGCTCGACGTTGCGGTAGTGCCAAGCAAGGCTCGCCGACTTCTTCTCGACGAACGAGCCTTTCGAGCGCAGCACGAAATCGTCGAGGATCGCGCGCACGGCGTCGCGCCAACCAAGATCGAGATCCGGGAAGAGATGCTCCCAGCTCGTGGACCCCGCCGGGCGGAACGACAGGCCATGCTCGGCGATGAGATGGACGGGCACATTGGCGAAAAACTCACCGAGCGATTGATGTTCGCGGCCACTCACGACGATGACCTCGACGCCGCGGCTCGCTGCGAGGCTCGAAAGCACCTCGACGAGCCGCGCTGTCGGTCGTGCTTCCTCGGGCGTCCGCGCCAGCTCGACGAGTGTGCCGTCATAGTCGAGCGCTAGGAGCGCGTGCCGCGCCTTGCCACAACGATCGACGCAACCGCGCACCCACTCGCGTGAGACCTCGGTCTTGGCTTCGCTCGCGCCCGCGAGAAAATCATTGAGCTCGTTGGTTGCAGTGTCGAAGGCACCGAGAAAGCGCTTCACCCACCAGTGGACATCCGACGTCGCCACCCGGTGACGCAACGCCTTCATGCGGAGGGCCGCTTCGTCGGCAGGCATGGTGAGCGCACGCTCGAGCGCCGCCGCCGTCCCTTCGACGTCCCAGGGATTGTGCAAGAGCGCTTCACCGAAGCTCGACGCGGCTCCCGCGAACTCGGAGAGCATCGCGACACCGGTGTCGTCCAGCCGCGAAGCGACGTACTCCTTGATGACGAGGTTCATGCCGTCACGTACCGGCGTCACCAGCATGACGTCCGCCGCGACGTACATCGCCGACAGCTCTTCCGGGGTCACCGAGCGGTGGAGGTAGTGAACCGGCACTTTGCCGTTCTGCTCGAGGGCGCCGTTGGCAGCGCCGACCAGGCCTTCGACTTCCTCGCGTAACGCCTTGTAGGCCTCGATGCCGTCACGCGACGGCACCGCGAGCTGGACGAGCACGACTTTGTCGCGCAGCTCGGGGCGGGTCTCGAGGAGGCGGCGGAAGGCGCGGATCTTGAGAGGAATGCCCTTGGTGTAGTCGAGACGATCGACGCCGAGGACGATCTTGCGGTCGCGAAACTCTTTCTTGAGCTCCGCGACCCGCTGCGCGCGCTCCGGGGTCTTGGCGAGATCTTGATGCATGGAGACGTCGACGCCGAGGGGAAAGACGCCGATGCGGGACGGTTGTCCGCTTTCGCGGGTACCATCGTCGTTGAACTCGAGCCCGATGATGCGTCGAAAGCTCGACACCAGGTGCCGCGCGAAATTGTAGGTGTGCACGCCGATGAGGTTCGCGCCCGCAAGCCCGCGCAAGATCTCCTCGCGCCGCGGCAACATGCGAATGACCTCGGAGGAGGGAAACGGGATGTGCAGGAAGAAGCCGATGGGCACATCGGGCAAGCGCTCACGGAGCAGCGCCGGCAGGAGCATCAGGTGGTAGTCGTGCACCCAAATGCGATCGCCGGGTTGCACGCGCGCCGCGATGACCTCGGCGAAGCGCTCGTTGACCCGACGGTAGGCTTCGAAGTCCTGGGCGTCGAAGGCGACGTGATTGAGCAGATAGTGGAAGAGCGGCCAGAGGACGTTGTTCGAGTAGCCTTCGTAGTGGCGCTTGGCTTCGTCGGCGTCGACCTCGACCGCAACCAAGCGCTGCTTCACGAGCTCGGCCTTGACGTCGTCCGGGACCGGGCCGCCGCCGAGGCTCCCGATCCATTCGCCTTCGCCGGCGTCGTGCACCGGCCCGAGCCCGGCGATCAGCCCTCCGCTGCTGCGCACGAGCGTCGGCGCACCACCCTCTTGTCGTTTGATCGACACGGGTAGCCGGTTCGACACCAGCAACAGTCGGCCCATTCGAAACCCTCCCCGGCTCGCAGGCTAACTAGGATGAGCCTGCGAGCGCAATTTGGGGAGGGTCAGAAGACCGCTAGCTTATTGTTTCGTAGCGTTCGGGAGGAACGTCGGCAGGTTGAAGCAATAGGTCCCGCCGCCCGCCGACTCGCAGTTGTCGCCGGTGCCGCCGGTGTCGGACACCAAGCCGACGAGCGAGTACGACAGCGTGATGGTCGCGACATCGCCCGCGGCGATGGCGATCGGCGGATCGAGCTCGGCGCTGGTCACGCCACATGCCGTCGACTTGTACTCGGCATCGGTGATCGTGTTGCCACCGAAGCTGCCGCCCCACTGCACGTTGGGCGCATTGCCGGAGTTGTACTTGCAGAACTCGAGGCGCACGTATTTGTAGCTCGCGGCTTCGACGGGGTTGTTCTGGGCGTTGAGCGCCGCGTTGACGTCGGCCGACGGACCGAAATCGAAATAGGTGTTGACGATCTTGTCGATCGGGGCGCCGTCCTCGCCAGTGCCGGCACTGATGTCGCAGTGCTTGAGGTCACCCTCGCAAGCGGGATGCTCGTAGAAGCGCGAAGTCACGCCGGTGTTACTGCCACCGCCGGCTTCGATGTCTTCGGAGAGGTACGCGGCGATGAGCTTCATCTTGAAGTTCGCCGGTTGGTAGGTCAGCGCGTTGGCGTTGGTCCGCGAAAACGCAAGCTTCGCGGTGCCGTCGTCGCTACCACATGCTGAGACGAGAACACACAAGAGGCAGAGGGGGACTAATTTCATGCCCCCGTTCTAGCTCAGGCCGGGCGTGAGCGCACGTTTGCTATCGCGGTGTTCACGGCATCATTGACCCAGTCCGCGATGGCGGGCCACGCCTCCTCTTTTTCTTCGACCATCCAGCGCGCTTCGCCGGGCTTCTCCTCCCAGCGCTCGCGCGCCAGGAGCCGCGTCAAACGCTCGGCGCAAACCGCTGGGTCGTCCCAACGCTTCTTCACCTGACGCAGCAACCAGCCCATGAAACCGCGGCGAGCCCCGAGCTGGGTACGCGCGACCCCGGGATGCACCACGAGAACATCGATCTCCGGATGAGCCTTGGCGACCGTGCGCATCGCCACCGCCTGCCCGAGCTTGGTGTCGCAGTAGGTGCGGATCCCCGAAAAATCGTCGCCGCGCGCCGTCCGGTCGGCGTCGAACCGACCCTTCACCATGAGGCCGGCGGCGTTCACCATGATGCGCTTGACGACACCTGCCCGCAAAAGCGGATCTTGCACGACCAGCGGTGCCACCATGTTCACCATGTAGCTCATCTCGTAGCCGTCGACGTTGAGGACGCGGCGCGAGGGCCAAATGCCGGCGTTGTGCACCAGCGTCGCCCCGGGCCGCACGGTCTTGGCCAAGCGCTCTCCCAAGGCACGTGACGAGGCGAGCGACGACAAATCACCGGGCACGGCTTCGGCGGCCTTGCCTTGTTTTGCGAGCTCGCGAACCACCTCGCCGAGAGCCGTGAGGTCGCGGCCGACGACCACCAGCCGATACGTCTTCGGGGCCGCGAGCGCGAGAGCCTTGCCGATGCCGCCGGTGGCCCCGGTAATCACCAAATCCTGCATGTGAGCGCGTAAGCCTACCAGCGTTTGACTGGCCACAGCCACGTGATACGAGTGCCGCCCATGAGCCAGAAAGGCTTCGGCAAGACGGTTCTAGGGTGGTTCGTAGTCGACGAGAACGGCGATAAGGCGACGGACGCCGACGCTCTGATCGCCAAATACGCCGCACAAGAGGTGCAGGCGCCCCCGGTCGAGCTCAAAGGCCCGCTCCCGCAGGTCATCGACGGCAACGTCGACTTTCAGAAGGTCTACGCCGCAGCCGGCATCGCCGAAGACGAGCGTGGCCGCGTCGGTAAGGCGCAAGAGCTCTTGCGCTCGTTGCCGGCCGAGACACCCGCGCCGGTGAAGAAGCAGATCGTCGAAGCGTCGCTCAAGGCCTTCAACGTCCCGACCGACAAGATCATCGAGTCGGCGGTCTCGCAGATCGAAGCGCTCGAGGCGTTCATCCGCGCCGGCCAAGCCGACACCCAGAAGATCCTGACCGACGGCAGCACCCGCGTCGCCGAGCTCGAGCGCGAAATCGCCGAGGTCAAGAAGGTGATGCAGCAGTCGGTCACCGACCAGGAAGTGCGGACCGCCAAAGCGAACCACGAGAAGCTCGCGGTGCAACAGGTCCTCGAGTTCTTCGGCGTCGACGCGGTCGCCAAAGTCGTCAACGATTCACCCAAGCTTCATCAGCCCAGCTAAAGGAGCACCGTCATGCCCAGCGCCAGCGCCTTCGCGCGTCTCGCCAACTTGTGGCGCGGATTCGTCAGCCTTTGGATCTCGGACGTCGAGAAGAACCATCCCGAGATCGCTTACGAGAACGCCATCAACGGTATGGTGGAGAAATATGCCGCCCTGAAGCGTGCCACCGCCGCCATCATCCGCCGTCGTGAGGACATCGAAGAGCGGCACAAGACCGAGACCAAAGAGCTCGCGCAGGTGAGCCTCGACTTGAACACCGCAGTCGAGACCGCCCAGGACGACCTCGCGCTCGTGCTCATCCAGAAGAAGAACGCGCTCGAGGCGTCGATCGCCGAGCTGCAGGCCGAGCTGGGCGTCGCCGTGAAAGACGCTGACGGCGCCAAGGCGTCGCTCATGCAGGTCCAGGCCGAGATCAAGAAGCTCAAGGCCGAGAAGGACAACATGCTCGCGAAGATGCACTCGGCACAGGCGCGCTTGCGCATCCAGGAGCAGCTCGAGGGTCTGTCGGTCGACGCCGAGGTGAAGGCGCTCGAGAACGTGCGCGAGCACATCAAGAACCTCGCCTCCGAAGCAAAGCTCGGCGCCGAGCTCGGCGGGTCGTCGCTCGATCAGCGTCTCTCGCAGCTACGCCAGCAGAGCGGCGACGTCACCTCGCGCCAGCAGCTCGAACAAATGAAAGCCGCGGCCGCCGCCAAGAAGGCCGGCACGCGGACGATGTAGGTCGACTTGAACCACACTCAAAGGGCCCTGAACCGTCATGAAGCTCACTCCGTTTGCGAAGCTCTTCGTCACCCTCATCGTCCTCGCGGTGGTCGGATACACCGGCTACCACTACTTCGGCGCCGAGATCCGCTGCTGGTCGTCACCCGACACCTGCAAGGCCACCACCCCGACAGCGAACGGCGGCCCGACCGCTAACGCGGACACGAGCCACGTCGGCAAGGACGACTTCAACGGCCTCGCCAACGCCCCCGCCGACCCGTCGCGCAGCGCTCCCGTCGCGGCCGGCGCCAACGTTACCGGCAACCGCTGGCAGCGTCCCTTGGTCGTGGGCATCAACACCTGGGCCGGTCACGCGCCCGGCGTGGTCGCAAACCTCGGCCTAGCCGCGGGCAACGTGAAGTCGATCTACAAGAAGAACTACAACCTCGACGTCGAGTTCAAAATCATCGACGACCCGGCGGCCAAGTTCGCCGCGTTCCAGGCCGGTCAGATCGACGTGATGTGGGACACGGTCGACTCGTGGGCCCGCGAAGCCTCGATCCTCGCCGAGAAGAGCGTAGCCGCCAAAGCGATCATCATGCAGGACTGGTCGCGCGGTGGTGACGGCGTCGTCTCGTTGGCGTCGATCAAGAGCGTCGAAGACCTCGCCGGCAAGAAGATCGCCACCACCGAGTTCACGCCTTCGCACTGGCTGCTCCTGTACCTGCTCTCGCAGTCGGGTCTCACCCCCGAGCAGAAGAGCGCCATCGAGAAGAACCTGGTGATCACCCAGGACGCTCCCGCCGCCGCCGCCATGTTCAAGAGCGGCAAGGTCGACGCTGCCGTTACCTGGGAGCCCGATCTCTCGGGTGCGGTCGAAGCGCGTGGCGCCGAGGCGCACATCTTGGTGTCGACGACCGCGGCAACCAACGTCATCGCGGACTGCTTGGTCGCCCGCCAGGAAGTCATCGATCAGTCGCCGGGGAGCATCGCTGCCTTCGTCGCCGGTTGGCTCGACGGCATCGACTACATGAAGCAGGACCCTTCGGGCTCGAACGCGGTCGTCGGCGACGCCTTGAAGCTCGACAACGACACCGTCTCCGGCATGCTCTCGGGCTTGAAGCTCACCCCCTACGCCGACAACGCTCTGTTCTTCGGCCTCGGCGGCACCAAGGCACACGCCGAGACGCTGTTCGACACGGCCTTCCGCATCTGGCGCAAGAAGGGCGTCGTTACCCGCGCCATCAGCGCCTCGGAGTGGTTCGACTCGCGCTTCGTGGCCGCTTTGGCGGACAAGTACAAGTCGCAAACCCAAGTGGCCGAGAAGGCGCTGCCGGCGCGTAAGGTCAACGCCAAAGACACCCCCATCATCAACAAGACCCTGTCGATCAACTTCACGCCGGGCTCGGACGAGATCATGCCAGGCTCACTGTTCACCCTGGATTCGCTCGGCGAGACCATGGTGTCGTTCGGCAGCACCTACCTGCGCGTCGAGGGCAACACCGACTCGACCGGTAACCGCAACGCCAACATCGCTCTCTCGCAGAAGCGCGCCACGGCGGTGCAGGGCTACCTGGAGAAGACCTTCAACATCCCGAAGGAGCGCTTCCAGACCCAGGGCCACGGCCCGGACAACCCAGTGGCGTCGAATACCACCGAGGCCGGCCGGCAGCTCAATCGCCGCACCGACATCAAGGTGATCTTGGCAACGCAATAACGGAGTAGAGCTAGTGGCCTACGACGCGTTCGCATTGCGTGCGCCATTGCCTCGTGCATGGCGCACGCCGCTCGCCCTCGCAGCGCCGCTGCTGTTGCTCGGCGTTTGGTGTCTGCTCAGCTACACCGACATGGTCTCGTCGGCGTTTTTGCCGTCGCCGACCGAGGTGGTGCGCGGGCTGCTGCAGCTCTTCTTCGAGAAGCAGCTCGGCCTCGCCATCGCCACGTCGACGAAGCGCATCGTCATCGCCTTCCTGCTCGCGGCCGCCGTCGCCCTCCCCTTGGGTGTCGCCATGGGCGCTTTCGAGCCGGTGAACCGCTTCTTCGATCCGGTGCTCGCGCCGCTCCGCTTCATGCCGATCTCGGCGTTCATCCCCCTGCTCATCGTTTGGTTCGGCATCGACGAGGCGCAGAAGATCGCCTTCTTGTTCCTCGGGGTGTTCGTCTACCTGCTGCCTGTCGTGGTCACCGCCATTCGGGCGGTACCACAGGAGTATGTCGACACGGCTTACACGCTGGGCGCGACGCGCTGGCAGGTCATCCGCACCGTGCTCTTGCCGTCGGCGTTCCCGGAGATCGTCGACTCGTTCCGGGTGATGAACGCCATCGCCTGGACCTACGTGATCCTCGCGGAAGCAGTGAATCCGGGCACGTCGTTGGGCTACCTGATTCAGCTGGCGTACACCCACTCGAAGCCCGAGTGGAGCTTCGCCGGCCTCGTGGTCATCGGCGGCGTCGGCCTGCTCACCGACGTGGTGTTGCGCGCCTTGTCCGCTGTAGCGTTCCGTTGGCGGGAGGATACCCGTGGCTGATCCTCTCAAGATCGACGTGAAGAACCTGTCGATGTCGTACATGTCTCGCGCCGGTGACCCGGTGCACGCGGTCGACGACATCTCGTTCGAGATCGCCAACAAGCCCGGCACGGGTGAGATCATCGTCTTCCTGGGGCCGTCGGGCTGCGGCAAGTCGACCATCTTGAAAGCGCTCGCCGGGCTGGTGGCGCCGAGCAAAGGCAGCGTCCAAATCGACGCCAAGCCCGTCCAAGGCACGAGCCGCGACCGCGGCATGGTCTTCCAGCAGTACACGTCGTTCGCGTGGCTCACCGTCCGCGAAAACGTCGAGTATGGCATGCGGCTCGCTGGCGTGCCGGCAGCCGAGCGCCAAAAGCGCGCTCTCGAGACGCTCGAGAAGGTCGGCTTGAAGGACTTCGCGGGGCGCTACCCCAAGGAGCTTTCGGGCGGCATGAAACAACGCGTCGCCATCGCGCGAACGCTCGTGAACCGGCCGTCGCTGGTGCTCATGGACGAGCCCTTCGGGGCGCTCGACCCGCAGACGCGCTGGGGCATGCAATCGCTGCTCCTCGACATCTCGAAGACGCTCGACAACACCATCGTCTTCGTCACCCACGATGTCGCCGAAGCGGTCTATCTCGCGGACACGGTCTTCGTGCTTTCGTCGCGCCCCGCCAAGATCTTGAAACGCATGGACATGCCACAGTTCGCGACCCGCGACATGGCGCTCAAGTCGACCAAGGAGTTCCGTGACCTCGAGGCCCAGCTCCTCACGCTCCTGCACGGCCAAGGGAACGTGCGCGTGTCATGAGCAGCGCCGACGACGACGAGAAGCCGCCGTACTTCAAGTACGCGTTCTCGAACATCTACAACCTCACCATGCTCGGTGGGTTCGCATCCGCGGCGGTGCTGACCCAGAACTGGTGGCTCGGGGTCGCAGGTGCCGGAGCCGAGGTGCTGTGGATGTTGTTCGCGCCGGACTCGCGACTCTTGCGCGCCAAGTGGTTCGACAAGCGCCATCAGGAAGAGCTGCTCGCCAAGGACAACGCCAAGTGGCAGGACAAGCTCCGCCGCTTGTCACGCGACCATCACATGCGCGTCGCAACGTTACAGGCGAAGCGCCACAAAATCGTCGCGCTAGCCGGGGAGAATCAGGCGCTCACCAGCAAGCTCTTGAAGGCCGAGATCGCGAAGCTCGACACCTTGATGGGCTCGTTCCTCGACTTGCTCATCTCGGTCGAGCGTTACGAAACCCATCTCCAGGGTACGAACGTCGACAAGCTCGAGAAGCAGATCCGCGATAACGAACGCCAGATCGAGAAGGCGGACGGCACCGCGCGCGAGATGGCGCAGAAGAACCTCGGGATCTTGATGAAACGGCGCGAGAAGCTCGGCGAGATCATGACCTTCGTCGCCAGAGCGCGCTCGCAACTGCAGCTGATCGAGAACACCTTCGACCTGCTCGCCGACCAGATCGTCACCATGCGCTCGCCGCAGGACCTCGACACGCAGCTCGACGAGCTCATGGACGGCGTCGAGGCAGTGAAGTCGACGGCGCGCGAAACCGAACATTTGCTCGAGGCGGTGGCACGATGAACCCAGTCTGGGCCGATGAGCTCAAGCGTCGTTACCTGCGTGGCGAGTCCAGCCAGTTCGTGTTGCACGGCAACGTCCATGACCTCGTGCTGCACGGCGACAAGCTCCACGATATCGTCGACTATCTCGGCCGCGAGCTCCTCGCCCCGTCCAAAGACGTGGTGCTCGAGTACAACCTTTCCTCGGGCGTGCGCTTCATCAAGAAAGAAGCGCAGATCGATGGGCTCGAAGAGCTGTTCTTGCCGCGCTCGCCCGACAAGGTGCTGCCCGCGCTCGAGAAGCTCTTGCTCACCACCAACCGCGTCGCGGTGATCGTGAGCTACGCGGAGATGATCGCTCCCGCCGCCGACGTGTCGTTCTCCACGGAAGCGGACAGGCAGAGCGTCATCACCCTGCATCGTTGGTCGCTCTCACCCATTCTCGAAAAGAGCGACAACGTCGTCGTGCTGCTCACGGAGAACCTCTCCGAGCTGCACGCAAAGCTGGTCGGCAACCCGCGGACCGTGACCCTCCAGATCGGCATGCCCGACGAGGCCGCCCGCGCCGAGGTCATCGCCCACGTTGCGCCCGCGGCCGACGCCAAGTGGCGGCAGCGACTCGCGGAGGTCACCGCCGGGCTCAAGGCCGTCCAGCTCAAGGCGCTGCTCGAGCCGCAAGGCGAGATCCCCGACGATCCGAAAGCGCTCGCAGCTCGCGAGCAATACATCGTGACCTTGCTCGCGAACGCACCGAACGCCGCGGCGCGCGCCAAGAAGATGGCGCAACTGACCGCCGGCATGAGCCACGACGAGATCCGCGATCTGGTGGCCCCGGGCGCGACCGCGAAGGTGGACAACGACGAGCAGGAACAGCTCCTGCGGCTCATCTACAAGCGCAAGCGCGAGATCATCGAGCGCGAATGTTTCGGGCTCATCGAGTTCGTGCAGTCGAACCACGACTTCTCGGTGGTCGGCGGCATCGAAGAAGTGAAGCGCGAGCTGCTCACCATCGCCAAGAACATGCGCGAGGGGAAACGGGCGCGTTGCCCGATGGGTCTCTTGTTCACCGGCCCGATGGGCACCGGCAAAACTTTCGTCGCCGAGGCTTTCGTCCGCGAAACCGGACTTACCGCCGTCAAGCTCGGTAACTTCCGCAGCAAGTGGGTGGGCGCGACCGAAGGCAATCTAGACCGCGTGCTCTCGGTCATTCGCGCCATCGGTCAGATCATCGTCATCATCGACGAAGGTGACCGCTCCTTCGGCAGCGGCGACGGTGAGAGCGACGGCGGCACCAGCTCGCGCGTCATAGCCCGCATCAAAGAGTTCATGAGCGATACGTCGAACCGTGGTCGCGTCATGTTCATCTTGATGACCAACCGGCCCGACAAGCTCGACATCGACATCAAGCGCGCTGGGCGCCTCGACAAGAAGATCCCGTTCGTCTACCCGCAAGAGCCCGTCGAAGTGGAGGCCGTGCTCGGCGCCCTCCTGCGCAAGCATCGCATCGCGAACAATTTTGCGTTGCCCAACCCCGCGGTATCGACACCACTCGTCGGTTATTCGAACGCCGAGATCGAGGCGGTCGTGCTCCTCGCCAACGAATACGCGGGAGACAAGCCGGTCGAGGAGAGCCACCTCACGCAAGCCGTCCGCGATTACCTACCGAGCCGAGACGAGGCGATGCTCGAATACATGGAGCTGATCGCGGTCTTCGAAGCCTCGAACCGCAAGATGCTGCCGAAGAAATACGCCGAAATGACCAACGACGCGCTGCAAGCGCGCTTGAACGAGCTGCGCCTGACGGTCGGCTCACGGAGATGACCATGGATTTGAACCCCGAGATTCACATGACCCCGATCGATGCCGAGCTGATCGCACGCGGCCTGATGGCCGTCGCCCGCGCGGACGGTAAGCTCCTCGAGCGCGAGGCCATGATGATCCGCATGTTCTACGCCGACGCCTCCGAGGACGGCATCTCGAGCATCGCAAAGCTCGAGCGCGAGACACCCATCGAGCCGGCGATGTTGGCGCAGGGCATGGGTAAGGGCGACGTCGCCACCGTGTTCTTGAAGAGCGCATTTTTGGTCGCTTATGCGGACAACGACTGCGCCAAGGCGGAACGGGCGCTCATCGAGAAGTTCTCCGACGCGCTCGGTTACTCGCGCGATCAGCTCCTGCACATCGAGAACAACGTGAAGGAGTACCTGCTGCAACAGCTCACCCACGTGAAGAACGTCGAGGCAGTCGCCAAGGTTGCCCACGACCTCAAGCTATGAGCGTTGCGGATTACGAGATCGATGCGTCGATGCTGAAGGCGCTCATCGCCCGGGTGAGCGCGCTCGGTGTCGTCGTCGAGGAGAACCTCGTCGAGCCCGAAGGGGCGCGCTTCGTCGGCACCTTCACGGGCAACCGCCTGACGCTGTTCCCCAAGTACGACAGCAATTTCGCGTTGTACTTCACGGTGGCGCACCTCTACGGCCACATGGTGCAGATCGTCCGCGACTCGGAGCGCACCAAGCGCGCCAACGCCATCTTGAGCATCGTCCTCGACCCGGCCGTCTACAAGAACAAGCGCGCGTTCACGGTCGACGAAGTCCAGATGATCTACGACCACGAGCTCGAGGCGGCGGCTATTGGACGCACCGTCATGGCGGACATGGGCAAGGTCGACCCCGAGCTCGACGCCCAGTACGCCCGCATCTTCCTCGCCGATTTCCACTACCTCATCCACGTGCTCGAGACCGGCGAAGGCGGCCCCGACGCGTTCGCGCGCTTCCTGCGGCGCGAGCCCAAGCCCTGGAACCCCCTTCCCGCCGACCCCGCACCCCTGGTGAGCGTCGGTCACTTGAAGCCGGAGAAGTCGACGACCGTCACGGTCGTTTGAGCCATGTCGGAACCGCAAGGCTTCACCCGCTATCAGAAGCTCGTGGTCGCGGTGCTGGCCTTCTTGCAGTTCACCGTCATCCTCGACTTCATGATCTTGTCGCCGCTCGGCGCACTGCTGATGCCGGCGCTCGGCATCACGCCCAAGCAGTTCGGGCTCGTGGTGTCGGCTTACGCCTTCAGCGCCGGGGCCGCAGGTTTCGTCGCCGCAGGTTTCGCGGACAGCTTCGACCGCAAGAAGTTCCTCATGTTCTTCTACGCCGGGTTCATTCTCGGCACCGCCTTCTGCGGCCTCGCTCCCACCTACGAGCTGTTGCTCGCCGCCCGCATCGTCACCGGCTGCTTTGGCGGAGTCGTCGGCTCGGCTTCGTTCGCCATCATCACCGACGAATTCCCCATGCAAATGCGCGGGCGCGTCATGGGCATCATCCAGACCGCTTTCGCGGCCAGTCAGATCCTGGGTATTCCGACGGCGTTGTTCCTCGCGGCGCACGGCGACTGGCACACACCGTTTTTCCTCATCGTCGGCGTCGGCTGTGTCGCCGGTGTGGTCATCACGATGACCTTGAAGCCCGTCGCCGGCCACTTGAGCAGCGGGACGGCACACACGCCGCGCCAGATCTTCGGTCACCTGATCGGCACGGTATCGAACCCGCTCTACCTGCAGGCATTTGCGACCACGGCCCTCATGGCCACGGGCGGCTTCATGCTCATGCCGTTCGGCAGCGCCTTCAGCGTCCGCAATCTGCAGATCAGCTTGGAGCACCTGCCACTCGTCTACTTACTCACCGGCTTTGCGAGCATGGCCACGGGCCCGCTGGTCGGACGCCTCGCCGACAAGGTCGGCAAGCTTCCCATGTTCATCGCCGGATCGACCCTGAGCGCCGTCATGGTCGTGTACTACACGCACCTCGGCCCGACCCCGATCTTCACCGCAGTCGCGGTCTTCGCGATCATGTACTCGGGCATTCAATGCCGCATGATCGCGTCACAGGCTCTGATGTCGGGAATTCCGGCACCCGCGAGCCGCGGCTCGTTCATGGCGGTGAGCTCGTGCGTGCAGCAGGTCTCCGGAGGGCTCGCCGCCTCGGTCGCGGGCTGGATCGTCATCGCGCCTGACGAAGGTCCGCTGCAGCGCTTCGACTTGCTCGGCTACGTCGTGGTTGGCGCCGTCGTGGTCACCATGGCCATGATGGTGATCCTCGCCCGACGTGTTCCGGACCCGGCGGCTGCGCGCTGAACGGCGTCCGCGTCAGCGAACCAGCACACCCCGCTGATGCAGGAACGCCCTCAGCTCGGCCGATTGCTCCGCGGTCAAGTTGAGCAAGCGAAACGCAATCCCGGGCGGCCGCTTGAAGTTCTGCTCGGTGTCGAACTCGTTCACCCGCACCACCTCCGCCGAGAGCTCGAACGGCAGCTTCTCGTCGTCGGCGACGTCCGGCACCAGCATCACTTGGGTGCCGACCGGGAGCTGATGCGCGGTCTCGAGGAAGACCCCGGACTCGGAGACATCGAGGACCGGCGCCGCCCAGAAGGACTCACCGGTGTCATAGATGAAGTTCAGCGAACCGAACCGATAGCGAGGTGCACGTGGCTGCATACGCTCCTCTAGCCTGGCTCAAACTGGTCGCGTGCTCAAGACGTCTTGGATGTCCAAGAAGCCGACCGGCGTTTGGGCCTCGTCGACCACGGGCAACTGGTCGATCTTGTGCTCACGCATGACCCGGGCCGCCTCGGCGACCAATTGGTCCGCCGTAACGGACTTGGGGGAGCGCGCCATGAACCTGGTGATCGGCGCGTCACCTTCGAAGTCACTGGTCTCGAGCGTGCGGCGCAAGTCACCATCGGTGAAGAAGCCGACGAGCTTGCCAGCACCGTCGACGATCGACGCGGCACCGGGACGACCGGCGGTGCGCGTCATCACCTTGATGACCTGGCGCAACGAGGCGGTCTCGGGGGCGAGCGGATTGTCGGCGCCGGTGCGCATCACCTCGCGCACCTTCATGAGCTTGCGCCCGAGCTGACCACCGGGATGGAAGCGCGCGTACTCCTCGCGCCCGAAGCCACGGCAATTGAAGACGCTCATCGCCAGTGCGTCGCCGAGCACCATCATGGCCGTGGTGCTCGCGGTCGGCACGAGCCCCATCGGGCAGGCCTCGGCGATGTCGCCGATGTCGAGGACGATGTCGGCGTGCCGCGCGAGCGACGAACGCGCATCGCCGGTCATGGCGACGAGCAGCGCGCCCAACGCCTTCACCGGCCGCACGATGCGCAGCAGCTCTTCGGACTCGCCGCTGTTCGACAGAGCGAGCACGACGTCACTCTTGGTGAGGCGGCCGAGGTCACCGTGCGCCGCTTCGGCGGCATGCACGAAATGTGAGGGCGTTCCCGTCGACGCGAGGGTCGCCGAGACCTTCTGGCCGACGAGCCCGCTCTTACCCAAGCCGGTGACGATCACACTGCCGCTGCAGTCGAGGATGCGGCGCACCACCTGCGCGAGCTCGTCGCCGACCCGTTCGCCGAGCGCGCTCACCGCGCGACCTTCGGCTTCGATCACCGCACGAGCGTCCGCGATGACACGCGCCGCATCGAAGCCGGGGGCGCGGGCGTCGCTCGGGGAGCTGATGATTTCGGGTCTATTGCGGACGACCTTCATTTCGCTGCCGCCTATACAGGTTCCGAGCGCACGTTGACAAACAGTCCCAGGGGGTCGATTGAAGGGCCTACCCTGCTACGGAGACGGCCATGAAATTCTTCATCGACAGCGCTGAAGTGAAAGAAATCCGCGAAGCCCACGCCATGGGTCTCCTCGACGGCGTCACCACCAATCCGTCCCTCATCGCCAAGAGCGGCCGCAATTTCACCGAGGTCATCAAGGAGATCTGCGACATCGTCCCCGGACCGGTGAGCGCCGAGGTCGTGACCATCGACGAGAAGGAAATGATCGACCAGGCCCGCACCCTGGCCAAGATCGCCAAGAACGTCGTCGTGAAGGTGCCGCTCACGGTCCCCGGCCTGAAGACCGTCAAGGCGCTCGTCCCGGACGGCATCAAGTTCAACGTGACCCTCTGCTTCAGCGCCAACCAAGCCCTCCTGGCCGCCAAAGCGGGCGCGAGCTTCATTTCGCCCTTCATCGGTCGGTTGGACGACGTGTCCGAGGACGGTATGCAGCTCATCCAGGACATCGTCACCATCTACAAGAACTACGGCTTCAAGACCGAAGTCCTGGCCGCGAGCATTCGCCATCCGGTTCACGTCCTGAAGTGCGCCCTCGCTGGCGCTCACGTCGCGACCATCCCGTTCAAGGTCATCGACCAGCTAGCCAAGCACCCGCTGACCGATGTCGGCCTCAAGGGCTTCATGGCCGACTTCGAGAAAAACAAGGCGAATTTCAAGATTTGACGCGGGGTTAGCGCGTCACCTGGGTGCGCAAAACCTTTCCCTTGGCGAATTGCGTTAAGAACGTTACGCTATTGTCACGTTCAAGCAACACGTCGGGCGAACCCCGACAAACCCGCTCGTTAGGACACGCAGCTCCTTCGGGACTGCACGGTTTGGGAGAACCGGTCGTAATGAGTGGGGTCGTAACGCAGGAGCCGTGGTCGCAATGCTTACCCCTGTGGTTGCTCCGCACGAGCGGACGCAAGAATCTCTCGCCGCCGAAACCGCTGGCCTCCCCGTAGCCCCGACCGACCCAGACAAGGTCGCGGTCCTCCTCAATCGCAACGCCCGCCGCGTCACCGACGCTCTCGCCAAGAAGCTCGGCCGCCTGGTCGGCAGCGACAACCTCTACTATTCGCGATCACTCGAGGAGGCCGAGGCCTTCGCGCGTGAGATCGTCCAGCGCGGCTACGGCACCGTGGTCTGTGGCGGCGGCGACGGCACCTTCGTTCAGGCCATCAACATGGTGCAGCGCTACATCGACGAGGCCAACCAGTGGCGCGTCCAGCGCTACCTACGCTTCAACGAAAAGCAAACGCTCATCGGTGAGCCACGCTTTGCGTTTCTACGCCTCGGCACCGGCAACGCCATCGGCCGCCTGGTCGGCGCGACCCAACCCGCGAAAGACCTGCGCCGCATCGTCGACTACTTGCCCCGCCGCACCCAGCCGATCCCGCTCATTCGCGAAGGCGACGACCGCTTTTTCTTCGCGGGCATCGGCTACGACTCGCAGCTCCTGAACGATTACAACTGGCTGAAGGCACACACCCACAACAAGCTGCTCAAGCCGATCATGCACAGCGTCGCGGGCTACTTCGTGGCGCTCTTCGGACGCACCATTCCGTCCATCATGGCGGACAGCAAGACCGTCGAGTGCCGGGTCACCACCGTGGGCGAAGCCTACTACGTCGATCCCGCGCGCGGCGATTTCTCGGAGCGCATCGAGCCGGGCAGCACCTTGTTCGAGGGGCCTGCGAGCTACATCGGCGCCGGTAGCACGCCCTACTACGGCTACGGCTTTCGCATCTTCCCCTTCGCTCGCATGATGCCGAACATGATGCAGCTGCGGGTCTCCAACATGGGACCATTCCGCACGCTCGCAAACCTCAAGGGGCTGTGGGGCGGCACCCACCGCGACAGCAAGCGCATCTTCGACTTCTTGGGCACGCACATCCGTGTCGAGCTCTCGCGCCCGCTACCGTTCCAGCATTCGGGTGACGCGAGCGGCGAGCGTGACAAGCTCGACCTCGTGCTCGACCCGTCGCCGCTGCAGCTCGTCGACTTGAGCCGCGCCCGTCAGCTCACCTAGGGACGGCCGCGCGGCATCGACCGCGGCATGGCGCGTGGACCGGACGACGGGGCCGCGCGGAAGTTCGAGCGTGGCGCCGGCGTGGCGCGCATCACCGGAGCGCTGCGCGGCATCGTGTTGATGCGTGGCGCGGCGGTGGGCTGGCTCGGCATGACACGCGGCGAGTTGGGCATCACGCGCGGCTGCGCTTGATTGCTCGGCGTGCGCGGCACTCCTTGGAAGTTGGGATTCTGCCCGCCCGAGGCGCGGGCGCCGTTCGACTCGTAGACTCGGTCATTGCTGCTACCGGCGGCCGGCAGCCTCGGAGTCGGCGCGAGACGCGGCAAGGCAGTACGCGTGGCGTCGTCGCGCCCCATCTCGCGCACGCGACCAGTGTCGAGGTCGTTCACGCGTCCACGGCCACGACCATCGTCGAGCGCCTGGGCATGGCTGCCGAGATCACCCTGTTCCACACGCGCGATGTCACGGGCGCCAGGGCCGTCTTCACCGAGCCGGTTGCTCACGACGTTGGCGTCGTTCTTGGCAACGCGCATCTGCGGCAAGCGCTCGACCTGCTGCATGCGATTGATGTCGGCGCCCCCGACTTCGCGACGCATGGTGGTGGCCACGTGATTGTCGGCAAAGCGCGCTTCCGGCACGACGACGTAGTGCTTCGGATCGACGGTGCCCGCTACGTCATTGCGGACGTCGGGCTGCACCGGAGCCTGATAGCGCCCACCGTGCCCGTAGCCGTGACCGTGGCGATAACCGCCGCCGTAATAACGCGGAGCAAGCGGCGCCCAGGCGACGAAGCCGGCGCCGTAGCGCCAGCTCACCCAAGCTGGCCCCCACGAGTAGCCGGGCACCCAGGCCCAACCGTAGGCAGGCGTGAACACCCAGTTGCCGTAGTGGAACGGCGCCCAGCCCCAGACCTCGTCGGCGTACCAGGCGTAACCGTAAGACGCGGTGTAGCCCCAGTAGCCAGTGGTGTACGGCTGCCAGCCGACGCCGACGCCCGCCGGCATCCAAATCCAGCCGTAAGGCTCGCACTGCACCCAGGCACCGTAGGGCGAGAGCTCTTGGTAGAAGATGTCGAAGCTCACGGGGCGGGGACCGATGGTCGCGGAGACGTAGACATCCGCGCGCGAGACGGCGGGAGCAGCCAGCGCGACGAGCGCAGCAACTGCAACGCTAAAACGGACGATGTGAGCCTTCTTCATGACGCCCTCCTTCAAGGGGTCTCGGGCCGCGGCCTGCGACTTGCTTCCGACGCAGCATCCGCCCACCACATTCATCATAAACCCACCCGCGCGACTTGGGAATGCGGCGGGGGTGCTACCAGCCCGGCGGCAGCACCGCATCGGCGGGCAAAGGCGTGAGAAAGGCGCTGCGTAACAAATCGACACAGTCAGAGCGCCCGTGACCCCAGTAGTCGTCGTTGCCGACGTCGACCACTGCGGGCCGCCAGGGCGCGCTCCCCGCGTACATGAGATCGGTCGGGTCGTCGCCCACGTGCGAGCCCGCCCAGTGGGGAGCGCAGCGCGGGACCGCGCCCTGCGCATGCATCAGCTCGTGCAGCGTCGCGAGCTCGATGTAGCCCGGCGGCTCGTCCGCTTTGGCGATCGGGTTGTCGCCACACGGCCGCACGTTGGGGATGACGCCGTTCATGTAGACGACCGTGACCTGGCCCATGAGCTCCGGCGGCACCGGAGCGTCGGCGCAGGCGTGGCTCGCCGCGCCTTCGTAGAAAACGGCGTAGAGCTTTCCGGGCTGCACGACCCCGAGCTCGCGCAGCTCCACTTCGAGGGCGTCACGGATACGGTTGCCGCGGGACACGAAGCGCTCTTCGTCGGGCCGCATGCGCACGAAAGTGATGTCGAGCTCGCCGTCGAAGTCATCGAGGCGCAGCCGCACCCCGGTCTGCTCGAAGAGCCAACGTGACCAGCTCGCGACCGAGCCACCGAGAATGCCGCGCCGGTCGAGCTCGCGGTCCTCGGAGTCGGCCGCGAGGGCATACACCAGGTGGACCTGCGGCTCGTTGGACACGTCCGGGTTGTCGGTCGTCCAGCGCCTGCCGAGCTCGTCGCCACCGCAGGCACAGAGACCCGTGACCGCGATCAGCAGCCCTGCTCGTCCGAGCCGTCGTTGCAATTCGCGGTAGCGTCGCAGCGCCATTCCTCCCTGATGACATAGGAGCCATCCGCGCACACGAAGACGTCGTAGCCGCAGGTGGTCTCGTCGCTCCTGTCGGTGCAGTTCGGGAAGGTGTCACAAGCCCAATCGGAGCGGATCGACCGAATCCCGTCCGCGCAAGCGAACAAGCCCCAGCCGCAGCTTTGCTCGTCGGAGAGGTCGGCGCAGTTCGTCGACCCGTCGCAGTGCCAGTCGGCGCGAATGTAGTGCAGGCCGTCGGAGCAGGCGAAAGCCTCGTTGTCGCAATCGGTCTCGTCGCTGTCGTCGGCGCAGTTGGCGGTGCCATCGCAGGCCCAGTCACCGCGGATGGCTCCGGCGCCGTTCGCACACGCGTAGAGGCTCGGCCAGCCGCAGTTGGCTTCGTCGCTCTGATCGCGGCAGCTCGCGGTGCCGTCACACCACCAATCGGCGCGAATAGCGTCGACGCCGTCCGCGCAAGCGGTCAACTCCCAGCCGCAACCGGCCTCATCGCTCCTATCGGCGCAGTTGGCGTAACCGTCACAACGCCAATCATCGCGAATTCCCCCGACCCCATCGACACAGGTGAAGACCTCCCAGCCGCAGCTGCTCTCGTCGGAGAGATCGGCGCAATCGACCGAACCGTCGCAAACCTTCAGATAATCGAGGTCGCAGGCATCGAGACCGGAGCTCAAGTCATCGCCGCACGCCAGCGCGGCAAGAGCGAAAGCAAGGGCTAAAGCGTGGGGGTAGAGGTGCCGCATACACGATTCTTGGCCCACGCGTTCGACACCCACAATCTGACACAGTGCCAGGGGCTGTGTGGAAGCCGCTGAAATCCAGGCCCGGAAGTGCTCAAGGTTTGCCGGGTGCGATTGTGGGGGCTACACTGGGGAGGTGTTGCGTACGCACGCAACACGACAGGAACCATGAGATTTCTAGCTCGCACGGCGCTACTTGCCATCGTCACTCTCGCGCGGTCCGCCTTCGCGGTGCCGCTCGAACGGGTTCCCGAGCCGCGGCCTCTGACCGCGGGCGACGTGTGCGCTGGAGCGCACGTCTGCGACTCCGCTGAAGCGGACGAACCGACCGGCGGCGCCGACATCGCCATCTCCTCGAGCTTCCACCAGGCGGGCTTCAACGTCGGCCCGTGGTCGCTCGCGCGCGAGCCATCGACCCCGCCCCGCCTCTTGGCCGCCGAGGAGCACCCTTCCCTCCTCCCCGAGCCCGATGCCCTCGAGGACAAGATTCAGTTCTGGGAGACCATCTACCTGCGGCACGGCAGTGACCGGGTCGTGATCCATGACCGCGACGCGCAGAGCGTGGTCTGGCGGGTGGTGGAGCTACCGAAGCTCAAGAACGGCGACGTCGACGAGAAGGCAGCGAAGGTTCAGCTCGCCGCGGAAGTCGACGACTTGAAGGAGCGCCTAGCGCGGCTCGCGATCACGCTCACGCCCCGAGACGACGAAGACCGCACCCTCCTCATGCTCGCCGGCGACGGCACCATCAAGCACCTCGACGGCGCCCACGAGCGCCTGCGCACGCAGCGCGGCGTCGCCGACAAGTTCGCGTTGGCGCACGCTCGTGCCCGCAAGCTCAAGGCCGCCATCGAGAGGACGCTCGTCGAGGAAAAAGTCCCGAAAGAGCTCGCCATGCTTCCGTTCATCGAGTCGATGTTCAATCCGCAGGCGCGCTCGTCGGTTGGGGCACTGGGCCTCTGGCAGCTCATGCCGTCCACCGCCAAGTGGCTGGGGCTCACGGTCAACAAGCGGCAAGACGACCGTCTCGACGTGGTCAAATCGACCCGCGCCGCCGCCAAGCTCCTGCGCAAGAACTACGACATGTTGGGCTCCTGGCCGCTCGCCATCACCGCCTACAACCATGGGCACAACGGCCTCAAGCGCGCGGTGCAAGAGGCCGGGACCAACGACCTGGTCTTCCTGGTCACCAGCTACTCCAAAGAGAACTGGGGCTTCTCCTCGAAGAACTTCTACGCGGGATTTCTCGCGGCTTGCCGTTCGTTCTCAGCCATGGAACAGACGCGTAGCCGTACCCTCACCTCGCGGGGCTAACGCTTGAAGAAACTGAAGGTCGTACTGCTCGCGGGCGCTGTCCTGTGCGCAATCGGCTTGGTCGTCGCCGTCGTCGGCTTCCTGGTCTTGAAGGCCGGCGTCCCAGCCATCCGCAACCTCTCGGACTACGACCCTACCCAGGTGTCGCGCATCTACGCCGACGACGGGGAGCTGGTCGGCGAGCTCTTCACCGAGAAGCGCACGGTCGTGCCCTACGACGCCATTCCCAAACACGTCGTGCACGCCTTCATGGCTGCCGAGGACGCGAGCTTTTTCGAGCACGGCGGCCTCGACTACGTCGGCATGATGCGCGCGTTCATCAAGAACCTGCGTCCAGGCGCGCACATGCAGGGCGCCTCGACGATCACGCAGCAGACGGTGAAGACGTTCGTCCTCGGCCCAGAGCGCTCGCTCACCCGCAAGTTCCGCGAGATCATCTTGGCTCGCGAGCTCGAGCAGCTACTCAGCAAAGAAGACATTCTCACCCTCTATCTCAATCAGATCTACTTCGGCTCCTCGGCGTACGGCATCGAGGAAGCTGCGCGCACCTACTTCGGGAAGTCGGTGCGTGAAGTGGACCTCGCCGAAGCCGCCTTGCTCGCAGCCATCCCCAAGAATCCCAGTCGCTACACGCCCAAGGCCGACCGCGAGGCCGCCAAGGAGCGCCAGCGCTACGTGCTCAATCAGATGCTCGAGCACGGCTGGGCGCCCGAGGCCGACGTCAAGAACGCACTGGCGCGACCGATTCCGCCGCCGCTCCCGCCGCCGCCTTATCTCGGCCGCACGCCGCACTACGTGGAACAAGTCCGCCGCCTGCTGGTCGACCGCTATGGCGAAGAGCGCATCCAGCACGGCGGGCTCACCGTCTACACCGGCATGAACGCCGCCGCTCAGGTCGCAGCCCAAGACGCTCTGCGCAGTGGCCTCGAGGACCTGGCGCGCTCGCAAGGCTTCAAGGAACCGACGGTGCGCGTCGAGGTCGACCGCTATGACGATCTGGTCGGCTCTCTGCACGCCGAGCTCGACACCGAGCTCGCGCGCCGCACCGACACCAAGCGCGTCATCTGGGATCTACGCAAGCTCGGCCCCGACAACATCGGCGACAAGAGCCAGGCGAGCCGGGCCTTGCGCTTGTCCACTTTGGCGGACGGGGCGCGTGTCACTGCGGTCGTCTCGAGCGTCGATTCGAACGAAGACATGGTGTGGATCGATCTGGGCACGCAGCGCGGCCGCATCCCCTTCAAGACCATGACCTGGGCGCGCCGTTTCTCGCCGACCAGCCACACGCCCCCGCCCAAAGATCCGAGCGACGTCCTGCGCAAAGGCGACCTCGTGCAGGTGCAGATCGTCAAGGTGCCGGTGCGCCTCGCGTCCGACACCGCGAAGCTCCCGGTGCTCGACGTCGAGCTGGTGCCCGAGCCCGCGGTCGAGGGCGCCATCGTCGCGGTCGATCCGCAGACCCGCTTCGTGCGCGCCATGGTCGGCGGCTACGATCAGGAGCGCGGCAATTTGATCCGTGCGGTGCAGTCGCGACGCCAGCCCGGCTCGTCGTTCAAGCCCATCGTCTACGCCGCGGGGCTCGACGCCGGCATCATCACGCCCGCGACCGTTTGCCCCGATAGCCCAGTCGTCATCCGCGATGATTTCACCGGCAAAGTGTGGAAGCCCGAGAACTACGAAGACGGAAAGTTCGACGGCAACATCACCTATCGCACCGCGCTCATGCGCTCGAAGAACACCTGCTCGGTGAAGCTCATCGAGAAAGTCGGACCCGACAAGGTGATCGCGATGGCGCACGCCATCGGCGTCATGAGCGACCTGCCGAAGAACCTCACGCTGGCGCTCGGCTCCGGCGACGTCACGCCACTCGAGATGTCGAACGCCTATGCGACCATCGCCTCGGGCGGGTTCTACGCACCGCCCATTTTCATTCGCAAAGTCGTCGACGCGAACAACGCCACTCTCGAGGAGACTCGCGCCGAGCTGACCGAAGTGATGCGTCCGTCGGTGGCGTACGTCATTACCCAGATGATGCGCTCGGTCGTCGAAGGCGGCACCGCCACCAGAGCCTTGGTGCTCGACCGCCCGGTCGCCGGCAAGACCGGAACCTCCAATGAATCCCGCAATGTATGGTTCGGCGGATTTTCTCCCGAGCTCGCCGCCATGGTCTGGGTCGGCTTCGATGACAACGCTCCGCTCGGTAGGGCTACCGGCGGCAGCGCCGCGTTGCCAATTTGGATACGTTTCATGGGCCGTGCCCTGGACGGCGTCCCGCGGCGTGATTTCGCGGCTCCGCCGGACGTGGTGTTCGTCAAAGTGGACGCCGACAGCGGCGAGCCCAGCGAAGACATCGGCAGCATCGAGGAAGTCTTCGTCGCGGGGACCGAGCCGACGCCGGCCAAACAGACGCTCAAGCCGATTTTCGAAGAGGACGACAGCGGGATGAGATGATGTTGGGACTGTGGGCAAAAGGCGAACGCGCTCTCCTGCGCCTCATCGCCATCACCGACCTCAAGGTCGCCCACGCCGCCATCGGCACGTGTTTGTGGTTGACCATTTTAGCGGGCACCGCTCTCGCGTCCGATGAAGCCCGCAAGCCGGCCGAAGTCCCCGCCAAGGCAGTGCTCGATACCGCGCAACGCTATCTCGGAGTGCCTTACGTCTACGGGAGCCGCGCCGGGCTCGGGCTCGATTGCTCGGGCTTCGTGCAGAAGGTCTATGCCGAGCACGGCATTCTCTTGCCGCGCACCTCCGGCGAGATGAGCAACGTCGGGC
Organism: uncultured Bdellovibrionales bacterium; assembly: GCA_964484195.1. GTDB lineage: Bacteria > Myxococcota > XYA12-FULL-58-9 > XYA12-FULL-58-9 > JALHOP01 > JALHOP01. The sequence continues at coordinate 39,296 of CAZAER010000034.1, forward strand.
AGAAAGTGGCCTGGGACAAGCTCGAGCCGGGCGACCTGTTGTTCTTCCACACCAACTCCGGCAGCAAGCGCGTGAGCCACGTCGGCATCGCCATGGGTCACGGCAAGATGATCCACGCCTCGACCGGGCAAAAACGCATCGCCATCGACTCGCTGGATCTCGACTACTATCGCGCCCGGCGCGTCGTGGCGCGCCGCTTGCCGTCAGTGCATTGGAGCGAGCTCGCGCAGACCAAGCTCTACAGACCGGCGACGACCCGTGAGCTCCTGCACATGCGCCCGCATCCCTGAGTCCACGTTTCGCTGGCTCAATGCACGCGCTCGGCTTCCGATACCTTGAGGTAACGCGGCACCAGCGTCGCTACATCGTCCGCCGAACGCTTACGCATGCGCTCTTCGGCGAGCAGGAGGCTCCAGGCCACCCGCATAGGACGCAGCTGCGCGTCGGAAAGAACGCGCGCAGTGGGAAAACCCGCGCGCGCGGCCGCAAACCCTTCTGCTGTCGATAACGCGTCAGCGACCAGCTCACGCGCGCCGCCGTCATCGACCTCGTAGATACCGGTGAAGATCTCGCCCCGCCGCGCCTCCAGCATGAACGCCACGACTCCAGGGTCTTGGGACGCGGCGAGAGTCGCGAGACTCGAGACACCGTAGAGCGGCACACCACCGGCGTAGGCCATCCCCTTGGCGAGCGCCAAGCCGACGCGCAGGCCGGTGAACGACCCCGGGCCCAAGCCGACGACGATGGCCTGCAAACGTTTCACCGCCCCGGGGTGCGCGGACGCTGCCTTGGCGAGCGCCGCTCCGATGGCCTCCGACTGTTGCGCTTCGGCGGCGAAGCTCTCCTCGACGACCTCGCCAGGGGCCCAGGCGACCCGGCAGAGCGTCGCGGCACCCGACGTATCGATGGCGAGCAGAGACCCGCCAAGCGCGTCAGCAAGCGCGAGCAGTCGGTTGTCGAGGGGCGCCGCCATGCGACCGTGCGGCTATCACACGGGGATGCGCCAGCCCAGCGTCGCGCCCTCGATGGCGGCGAGTAAATCGCGGTTGCTCAAGTTGAGCTCGCGCGCCTTGGCCTCCGCCGCGGTTCGCGTCGAGACCTGGGCGAAATGCGGCCGCACCTGCTCGCGTGCGAAGTCGAGCGCCGTCGTCATGCGCTGGTTGGGAATGCCTTGCTGGTCACCCTCGTAGCCGAACGGCACGAGCCCGGTTTGCAGCTGGGCAATCACATGCTGCAGGTTCGATGACGCCGATGGATAGCGCGCTTCGATGGCGTCGAGGCCCTGGCGCAAGCTCTTGGGCTGGCGCTCGAGGAGCATCGAGAAGACCTGGCGTTGATTTTCGGGTCGCGCAAACCATTCGCGAAAGTCCACAGAGACACCGCGAAGCTGACTGTGATCGGGCAACGGGGCGGCGCCGCGTGCCGCGACCTTCGGCTGCGCCAAAACAGGGCGAGGCGACGCCGGCACCGACGCAGCCACGCCTTCGGGCTCGCGGCCCGGCGATGGAGGCTGGGCCCCGAGCGCCTCGGTCATGCGACGGAGCGCCGACCATGCGCGCGCACGAACCTGCGTGGATTGACCCTGGAGGAGGTCGAGATTGAAGAGCGTCACCGGGCCGCGTGCGCCGTTCATGGCGCGCGCCGCGTCGGCCACTGCCTTGCCGATGGAGCTATCGGGCTCGAATCCGCCGGCGCGGACATGCGCGGTGACCCCGGTGTCGCGGTAGGCGATATCGCGCTGGACGAACAAGCGTTCGGGTGGACCCAGCTCCTCGGGGAAGCCGATCGAGCGCACGAGCTGCGCGACCTCCGGAGAAAGCACGGGAGCGGAACCCTCACGCACGCCAGCGACGCCCGACACCGGTTGTAATGCCATGTGGGCAGCGTAACGCGGCCCGCCACGCATCGGCTACGCGGCACCGCCTGTCAGGCTGTCAGGTCAACCCAGAACGAAGCGTACGATGTCGTTTTTGAACACCAGGACCATGAGCATGAGCAGCATGACGAGCCCCACGACGTTCGCGACCTCGCGCACGCGCACGCTGGGCGGCCGGCGGCGGATCGCTTCCATGGCGAGGAACATCAAGTGTCCGCCATCGAGGACGGGTACCGGCACCAGATTGATGAGGCCCAGGTTTACGCTGATCACCGCCAGCATGGTGAGGAATTCGGTGAGGCCGCTGTTGGCGCTCTTCTCGGCAATGACGAAGAGCATGATCGGTCCGCCCATGCTGTCCATCGGCAGCTGCCCGCTCGCGATCTTGGCGATACCCTTCACAATCAAGGTCATGTCGTCGCCGACGTGAGCGACGGCACGCTTGAAGCCTTCGATCGGGCCGACCTTGCGCGCCATGGTGTAAACGCCGGTCGCCGCGGGATCGCCGGCCGCACCGAAGACCTGGGAACGGCGTACGTTCTTGAAGTCGTCTTTCTCTTCGCGCTCGGCGAACTTCACCTCGCGTGTCGCGACCTCGCGACCGCGCTGGATGGTGAGCGTGATGGCATCGTGCGCATCACTCGCCATCATCAGATCGAGCGTGAGCGTGTTGACCGGCTTGGTCGTGGCGTTGCCGTCTTTGTCGTGCGTGGTGACGGCGATGACGCGGTCGCCGACACGGAGATCCGCGGCAGCGGCCGGCGTGCCTTCTTCGACGCGCGCCAGCGTGCTCTCTTTGCTGACGAGCCCGGTGTATCCGCTTTTGCGGTCAGCGGCCGAAAGCAGGTCGTTGCCGAGCGTCGTTTCTGGAGCGACCGGATTCACGGTGAGATCGAAGACTTGTTCGTCGCGGCGGATGCCGAGACACACCGGCCCGTCAGCGGATGCGAGCAAGCCACGCACCTCGTGCCAAGCCGCGACCTCTTTGCCGTCGACGGTCATGATGCGGTCGCCGGTCTGGATGCCGGCGACGGCGGCAGGTCCATCTTTGTCTACGATAGCGACGACCGGCTGCACGTAGCGATTGTTGACTTCGATGCGTCCGCGGGCTTCGCGCTCCTGGAAGACGTTGGCTTCGTCGTGGGCGCGCGTCGTGACATTGGCGACGCGTTGTTCGCCGTCACGCTCGTAGGCGATGGTGATGGTGGCGTTCGGCCGCGCGCCGATGAGCTCGCGTAGCTCGTAGTAGTCACGGGGCTTCTGCCCGTCGATCGCGAGGATGGTGTCGCCGGGACGCAGGCCGCCACTCCAGGCCGGACCGCCGACGGTCGCCGAGCCGATGCGCGTGGCCTCGAAGGTTTGCTGGCCCGTGAACATGCCAAAGTAAACGAAGAGCGCGAGCACGAAGTTGAAGACCGGGCCCGCAGCGACGATGGCTGCGCGCTGCCAGACCTTCTTGTTGTTGAACGCGTATGGCGCTTCTTCAGGTGCGATCTCGGCGCCGGGTAGGTCCCCGAGCATCTTGACGAAGCCGCCGATGGGCAAAAGGCTGATGGCGTACTCGGTGTCGCCACGGCGCAGCGACACGACGCGCGGCCCCATGCCGATCGAAAACTTGAGGACGCGGACGCCGCACCACTTGGCCACCAAGAAGTGACCGAGCTCGTGCACGAAGACGAGCACGGTGATGAACAGCAGGAACCAATGGAAGTTTTGGAGGACGTAGGCCAACGGGGGTTTACCTCGAGGGTAGTTTCGACATGAAAGTGTAGCAGGTCAATCGCTCTCGGCGCCCGCCCTTTCAGCCCGAAAACAGGCGCAATATCGGGCGTTTCACTACTAACGAAAGACGTAGGCGGCGCCCGAGCTCTCCAGGGCGTCGCTTGCAGGGTCGGCGGCAAGCTCGGTGCCACCACCGTCCTCGCCGGGGGCCCCGAGCACCACGGTCTCCCCACGCGCGTCGATGACGAGCGCGGTGCCGGCGAGATCATTGGCGGCGGCGTTATCGGCGACGAGCGGCTCGCCGGGCAGCCAGCTCTTTCCGTCCCAGCGGAAGAGGCGTGCGCCACCACGGTAGCTGAAGCGATCGACGACGTTGCCGATCACCAGCGCGTTGCCCGCGAAATCGAGGGCGACACGCTCCCCTGCTCCCGAAAACTGCGCGGTTGAAAACCAACCATGCTCCCCGTTGCGATAGACGTGAACACAGTCACGCGCGGGCTCGATGGCGGCGACCACGTGTCCGTTGCCGGAGAGCGCGCCGTGTTGTCCCGGCAGCGTCAGCACCTCGCGCATGCCCGCCTTGGTCGACGTGTACACGCGCGTCGTGAGCTCACCGCTCACCGCGAGCACGGTACCGTCGGCGCCCAAGCTCACGGTCTCGCCGAAACGCTCACCGACCGGCGCGACCGCGATGCGCTCGGCCGCGTGGAAGTGCTTCTTGCGCGACATGACGTAGGCCGCGTCCTCGCCGGGAGCTCCGACCGCGAGCGTGTCCCAGGCGAGCGCAACCGCGGTACCAAAGCCGGCGCCGCGCGTCGGTTCTTCGGGTTTGATCAGGGCGCTGTGGCGAAAGGTCTTCCCTTGGCGCTCGAAGATCTCGACGGCACCACTGCCAAGCGCCCCACTGTCTTCGTCGGGCTCGCCGACCGCGAGGGTCTTACCGTCCTGCGACAATGCCACCGCCGCGCCGAAGCCATGTGCAGGCAGCCGCGACTTGACGTAGCTGTCGAAACGCCAGGAATCACCAGCACGCTGGTAGACGTAGACGGCGCCGCTATCGACGCGACGATTGTCGGTTTGTCGGCCGCCGGTGCCGAGCGAGCGGCTGTCCTCGCCCGGGGCGCCAATGGCTAGCGTCGAGCCGTCGCCGGCGATGGCCAGGGCGACACCGAAGCCGTCACCGACGTCGGGGTTCGACGCCTTGATGTACGATGTCTGTTTTGGCGGATGCGAGCGCAGCGTCACCAGAGTCGTATCGCCGTTCTTGCCGGTGATCTCGACGCGCGTCGTAGTCCCGCGCGGCACGGTGACGAGACGCATGGCGACGCCGTCGATGTGCACGTCGGCCTCGGGTGAGCGCGGAGCAATCGACAGCGAAAAACTCGCTGCCCCGAGAGGTAGGTCGACCTCGTAGCTGTCGAGCTCGGGCGAAAACGCCGGATAGAGCTTACCGGGAAAGACGGTGATGCCCGCGAGCGTCGCGTCGCCCGCGGCACGGGCCGCGAGCGGCAGCGAGAGCATCAGCGCGGGGGCTAGAAGGCGAAAAACGCCACGTAGAAGTAGATGGCCGGCGCCACGAACATGACCGCATCGAAACGATCGAGCACGCCGCCATGCCCCGGGATCAGCGCCGAGCTGTCCTTGGCGCCGACGCTGCGCTTCAGCATCGATTCGCATAGGTCCCCCGCGGTTCCGAGGAGCGCTGCGATGGTGCCGATGGCGACGGCATCGACGATGGAGATGGGCAGCGCGAAGAAGTGGCGAACGCCGATGGCGACGAGCACTGCGGCGACGAGGCCGCCGAGCAAGCCTTCGACGGTCTTCGATGGCGAGATCTTGGGATAGAGCTTGTGACGGCCGAGCGCGCGACCCGCGAAATACGCACCGGTGTCCGAGGCCCAGGTGCAAAACAGAGCGCCGACGGCGAAACCGAGGCCACCGTCCAGGTTCCGCAATAGCGACAGATAGGGAACGAGGCCGCAGCAGTAGGCGACCCCGAGGAACATGAGCGCCGTACGGCGAATCGAAGCATCGATGGGCTCCGGACGGACGAGCGCCGACAGCAAGAGCACCACCGTGACCACCGGCCACAGCGTCCCGAGTGGTACGCTATAGCGCCAACCCAAGGTGCTGATGCAGACGAGCGCGCCGGCCGCGAAAGCGAACGCTTTGGCGTACGCTTCCTGGGAACCCAAGGTGAGTCGGAGGTATTCCCACAGGCCCGTCAGGGCGATGGCGAGGCAGAGGGCGCCGAGCCAGTAGCCGCCCAGCCAGACCAGGACGGCGAGGAGCGGAGCGAAGATGACCGCGACGATGACGCGCGTCTTGAGCATTAGCTCTTGGAGCCGGGGAGGATTCGGAGAAGGGAGGTGCCGATGTCCGATGGTCGATTTGCGATGTCCGATTGCCGATTACCGATGGCCGAAGGCCGATCGCCGATTGCCGATTGCCGATCGCCGCTTTCCGATGGCCGATCGCCGATGGCCGATTCCTGATTGCCGATGACCGGTTGGCCGTCCGCCGATGAAACCGCACCAAACCGCCGGTCGCGCGCCGCGTATTCGACCAACGCCTTGTCGAAGTCCGCTCGGCTGAAGTCCGGCCAGCGGACGTCGGTGAAGCAGAGCTCGGCGTACGCCAGCTGCCACAGCAAGAAGTTCGAGACGCGTTTTTCGCCCGAGGTGCGGATGACGAGATCGGGGTCGGGCATGTCGCAGGTATCGAGACGGTCGCTCACCAGATCTTCGTCGATTGCCGAGGGGTCGAGGCGACCAGCTTTCACGTCAGCGGCGATCAGGCGCGCGGCTTTGACGATCTCCTCGCGTCCGCCGTAGTCGAGCGCCAAGGTGAGGGTCATGTGACGGTTGCGGTGCGTGGCGTCCATGGTCGCCTGCACCGCGGTGCGCGTCCGCGGCGGGAAGCGCCCGAGATCGCCGATGACCGACAAGCGGATGTCGTTCTTCATCAGCGTCGGCAGCTCGGCGTTGCAGTAGTCGTGCAAGAGCGACATCAGACCGGCCACCTCGAGAGGTGGACGACGCCAGTTCTGAGCGGAGAACGAATACAACGTCAGGTACTCGATCTCGAGCTCGCGGGCGTATGTGGTGATCTCACGGACGACGTCGGCGCCGCGCTTGTGCCCCTCGAGGCGCGGCAGACCACGGTCGGCCGCCCAGCGTCCGTTCCCGTCCATGATGACGGCCACGTGCTTCGGCCGACGGCTCTTCTCGGGAAACGGTTGCTTCATGTGGTTCGACTCTAGAGAAAGAACGTCAGATCTTTAAACGTCAGATCTCGAGGATTTCTTTCTCTTTGGCCGCCAAAATCTCGTCGACCTTCTTGGTGCCGGTATCGATCTCGGCCTGGACCTTCTCGAGGCCCTTCTTGAGCTCGTCCTCGGAGATCTCTTTGCCCTTCTCGAGCTCTTTGAGCATGTCGTTGGCGTCGCGACGGTGATTGCGCATGCCGATCTTGGTCTCTTCGCCCTGGTTCTTGGCGCGCTTGACCAGATCTTTGCGGCGCTCTTCGTTGAGCGGCGGCACGGGGAGGCGAATGAGGTCGCCGTCGTTCTGCGGGTTGATGCCGATATCGGAGTTGCGAATGGCCTTCTCGATCTCGCCGATGAGATTGCGCTCCCACGGCTTGATGGTGATGAGACGGGCGTCGGCGACCTGGAGGTTCGCCACTTGGTTCAGCGGCGTCGGCACGCCGTAGTAGTCGACCTTGATGCCGTCGAGAACGCTGACGCTGGCGCGCCCGGTGCGGAGCTTACCGAGCTCGGACTTGAACGCCGCGACGGCGGTGTCGATGCTCTTCTTCAGATCGCCTACGACGTCTTCGATCATGCCCATGGCAAACGCCCCTATACGTCCGCTTTAGCGGTCAACCTCGCCGACGATGGTGCCAATCTGCTCACCGGAGACGGCGCGGCGGATGTTCCCCTTCTCATGCATGTTGAAGACCATGATGGGAAGGTTGTTGTCTTTGCACAGCGAAATGGCGGTCGAGTCCATCACCTTCAAGTTCCTCTGCAGACACTCGAGGTAGGTGAGCTTGTCGAAGCGTTTTGCGTCCGGGTTCTTCATCGGATCGCTGTCGTAGATGCCGTCGACCTTGGTGGCCTTCATGATGATCTGCGCGTTGATCTCGTTGGCGCGCAGGGCCGCGGCGGTGTCGGTCGTGAAATACGGGTTGCCGGTACCGGCGCCGAAGATGACGAAGCGATTCTTCTCGAGGTGGCGCACCGCGCGGCGGCGGATGTACGGCTCGGCGAGGGCCTGCATCTCGATGGCGGTCTGCACGCGCGTCGGCACCTCGATTGACTCGAGCGCCTCCTGCAACGCCAGGGCGTTGATGACGGTCGCGAGCATGCCCATGTAATCCGCCGAAGCGCGGTCCATGCCTTGAGCGCTCGCGGCAACGCCGCGGAAGATATTGCCGCCACCGATGACGATGCCGACCTGCACGCCCAGGGCGTGAACTTCCTTGAGCTCCGAGGCGATGGACTCGATGACCGGCGGTGCAATCCCGTAGCCACGGTCACCTTGCAGCGCCTCGCCCGAGAGCTTGAGCAGAACGCGGTTGTAGCGCTTACCGGCCATTGGCGCGGGTTGTATGGCTTGCGGAAAAGGCGCGTGTCAAGGCAGCATCTCGGGCCAGATGCCGCCACGCATTGGAATTACTTGTGATTTCGAAACGGTCACGGACCGCCGAGGCGCTCCATCACCGCGCTTTATCGTGCCCGCGGCCTATGTCAGCGCCGTAGCGAGGGCCGGTGGCGACCCGATCTTACTGCCGCACGTCGCGCCCGATCGCGCCGAAGCCTACCTGTCGATTCTCGACGGTCTGGTGGTCGCGGGCGGCGACTTCGACGTCCCCCCGGGCTACTACGGCCAAGAAGCGCGTCCCGGCCTCGGCAAGCTGCTCGAGGAACGCAGCTCCTTCGAGCGCGCCATCCTGACGCTCGCCCTGCAGCGCGATCTGCCGGTGCTGGGCGTCTGCGGCGGCATGCAGCTCATGAACGTCGTGCTCGGCGGCACCCTGCACCAGGACCTCAGCGAGCGTCCCGGCACCGCGGTCCACGTGCAGCCACATGACAAGCGCCAGCCGGCGCACGACGTGAAGGTCAGCACCGGCTCGCTGCTCGGCCGCCTCACCGGCGCGGCGTCGATTGCCGTGAATAGCACCCACCACCAGGTCGTCAACGCGGTTGGAAAGAATCTGAACGCCAGCGGCATCGCGGACGACGGTGTCATCGAAGCCATCGAGGGTCCGCAGTATCGGTACGCTTTGGGTGTCCAATGGCACCCCGAAGTGCTAAGCGCGCCCGAGCACGCTGCCATTTACCGGGGATTGGTCGACGCATGTCGCACTGGGCAAAGCACTTCGCGGTCTGTTTGATGGTTCTTGCCTCCGCTGCCTGTAGCGGCGGCGTCGAGAACAACTGCACCGCCGAGCCGGCCTGCGCGGCCACCGAGGTCGAGGTCGCGAGCTGTGTGGGTCGAGGCGCCTGCGAAGAGGTCACGGTTTGCAACGTGACCATCTACTGCGCGCCCGCCGACGGCTGCCTCGAGAATTGCGGCGACGTCACCTGCGATACGACGAGCGACTGCCCGCAGTTCTACTACTGCGAGTTTCCCGACGGCCTGTGCGGCACCGGCGCGCCCGGAAAGTGCAAGCCGGAGGGCACCTCGTGCCCGTTCGAGGACACGCCACCCATCTGCTATTGCGGAGGGACCGTCTTCGACGGCAGCGGTGAGCTCGACAATCGCGCCTGCCGCGGCCGCGGTGGTCTCGACTACGATGCCGGGAGCAACTGTACGTCTCCGGTGACCGCGCTCGAGTGCGGTCACTTGATCTGCGACACCGGCACCGACGACTTCTGCCGCAAGGTCGTGGACAGCGATGGCTTCAGCCACGTCGACGCCATCTGCGGCCAGTTCAACGGTTGTCAGGGCGGCGGCCCGATCGACTGCGCTTGCATCAACGATCCCGAAAACAGCGAGGTCGGCGATTGCGGCAGCTACACGAAGAGCTGCGTCGACACGGCGAACGGTCCCGTCATCACCTGCACGCAGTAGCGGTCAGAGACCGCCGTCGACCGCGTGCTTGTGCGCCGTGAACACGGTGGGGACGCGTTTCGACGTGCTATGCGACGCGCACAACACCAGATCGACTTTGATGCCCGACTCGGCGAGACGCGCCACGACGCCGCGAATGACGGCACCGTCGGTGAAGACCTCGTCGACCAGCACCGTCGTCTTGCGCGGGGAGGCGCTGAGTGAGGACGCGTGCACGGCCGCCTGCTCGAAGTAGTGTTTGGCGGCATGTTCGCCCTGCGGGATGGGCGACTTCCAGCGCAGGATGTCGAGGACATAAGCGTCTTTGGCCAGACTGTTGGCAAGCTCGGTGGCCTGCGCCGAGGTGTCGCAGGTCGAGCCAATGTCGACGGCACTGCCGTTGGGCACGGGAATCAAGGCCACTGGGGTCTGGATCTTCGAGTCGAATAGGTAGCGATGTGCGACGTTCGCGAACCAGCGCAACGCGACTTCGCGCTCGCCGGAGCGGACACCGACGGGTTGACCGCTGATACGGACACTGCACCGTCCGCTGAACGGCTTGCGCTTCAGGGCCTTGGTCACGAACAGGCCGTTGTAGTCTTCCTCGTTCCAGTCCAAGCGGCTGTCGCCGCCGGCGCTCGCCGTGAATGAGATGACAGGTAGACCCATGGCGTGGGGAACCCTACACCGCCCCGACAACATGCGCCAACATCTCCACCAACGTGCTTTCCCTAGAAGCCCTCGAAAATCGCGACACGCTTCTCGCTACGGCTGCGTGCTTGCGCGAGGCTGACGTTGACGGCGCGATAGAGCGTGCTGGCTTGAGCGATCTCGGGGTGCGGATACGTAGCGGCCGCGATAGCGAGGGACTTGCCGCGCTCGAGGCCTTCGCTGGAAAGGGCCTCGTCCACCCGCTCGATGACGCGACGCGCGCCGGCCGGCGGCGTCCCCGGGAGCAACATCACGAACTCGGAGGCGTCGACGCGGAACACCATGTCGGCGCCGCGCAACACCTTCTCGATGGTGGCCGCGATGACGCGCAGGCGCTCGTCCGCCGACTCACGGCCATTGCCCGCTAAGAGCTGCGAGAAGGTCTCGTCGGAGACCACCACACACGAGAGCTCTTTGCCGGTTACGCGCGCGCAGGTGAAATGTGCATCGAGAGCCGCCGACAGCGTTCCGAACGAGCCGACCCCGGTGACCGGATCTTTGGCGCGCATCTCGAGCAAGGTGGTCTCGGCGTCGCGCAGACCGTTCTCGAGGGTACTGATGGAAACGGCGCGCTGGATTTGCCGGCGCAGGTCGGTGACGCGGAAGGGCTTCTCGACGAAGTCGATGGCGCCGAGCTCGGTGCCGCGCATCTTACCGGCGGCGTCTGCCGAGGCCGTCACCACGATGACCGGGGGCATCGGTTTGGTGGCGCCGGCACGCAATCGCTCGAGCACGCCGAAGCCATCGAGCTTCGGCATGTTGAGATCGAGGAGCACGACGTCGGGCCGCTCGCGACTCATTTGATCGAGGGCGTCTTCACCATCGACCGCCGCCATGACGGCCATCCCCAAGCCCTCACAGAGCTCGACGAGGACCGACCGCGTGGCGTCGTCATCGTCGGCTACCAAGGCTACTGCCACACTGCCTCCGACTGAGCGCTTCGAGCTGGAGACTCCAGTTTATCCCTGGCCGCGATGGCGGTCCAATGCCACGGAGGAAAGATCGTGGTGACATGCGCATGGGACCTACATCGGCAGCTAACGCGTGCTGATGGAGGTGTCCCCACATGCGGCTCTGGAGGCTCGCCACGCTATCGGTGTGTGCCGCTACGGCGGGTTGCCTCGGCATCATCGGCGAAGCCCCGACACAAGCGACCACATCCACCGACGAGGCAGGCCTCGCATGCCGCGGAGCGCCAATCGATCTCGGGCCGACGCCTTTGGCCCGACTCACGAACTTCGAATACGACAATACGGTCCGCGACCTGCTCGGCGTCGACCTGCGCCTGGGGGCGGAGCTCACCGGTGAGCCCCGGGCTCCCGGCTTCGACTTCGATAACAACGCCACGATCCTGAGCACGCCGCAGTTGCTCGTCGAGCAATACGCCGATGCCGCCAGCGAGATAGCCGCTGCCGCGGTTGTCGACCCTGCCCGCCTCTTGCCCTGCAACCCCGCCGGCGCCGAAGCAGAGTGCGGCCGACAGCTCGTCGACCAACTCTTGCGCCGAGCCTTTCGCCGCCCTCCGACGCCCGACGAGCGCGACCGCTATCGCGGCTTCTTCGCCGACGCCCTCGCGGCTCATGACTTCACCACGGCGGCGCGCATGTTCCTCGAGGTGGTGTTGCAATCGCCGCAGTTCCTCTATCGCGAGGAGATTGGCGACGTCGCGGGCAAGGTGGGCAGCGCCATTCCCCTCACCTCACACGAGCTCGCCTCCCGTCTTTCGTATCTGTTGTGGCGCTCCATGCCGGACGCCGAGCTCTTTGCGGCGGCTGACGCCAATCTCCTGGTGCAACCGGACACGCTGGCGACGCAGGTGGCTCGCATGCTCGAGGACCCTCGCGCCGCCGCGTCGATCGACCACTTCTACGCCCAGTGGTTGCACCTCGAGCAGCTCGCTCGCGCCGAGAAGGACGCGACGTTGCATCCCGAATTCACCAGCGACCTACGCGCGTCGATGCGTGAGGAGACCCTACGCTTCACCCGCGCGGTCTGGAAAAACGGAGGCACCCTCGACGAGCTGCTCACCGCCGACTTCACCTTCGTCGACGATCGCTTGCGTGAGCACTACGGAATTTCCCCGCGCAATCCCGGAAGCGCGCTCTGGCAACGTGTCTCATTGGGAGGCACGTCGCGAGGAGGGGTGCTCACGCAAGCTTCCATCCTGTCGCTGACGGCACATGCCGGCGATACGTTTCCCACGAACCGCGGCAAGCTCGTGCGCGAGCAGCTCCTGTGCATGCCGATGGCGCCGCCGCCGCCCGGCGTCGAGGCGGACCTCGGCTCGGTGCCCGCCGAGCTCCCCGTCCGCGAGAAGCTCGAGCGCCACGCGACCGACGGCAGCTGCGCTTCGTGCCACAGACTCATGGATCCGATCGGCTTCGGCTTCGAGGGTTTCGGCCCGACTGGCGCCCGCCGCACCGAGGACCGCTGGGGCAATCCCGTGGAGACGCACGGCGAGCTCATCGGCACCGCGGACATCGACGGCACGTTCGCGGATCCCGCCGAGCTCGCCGAACGCTTGGCCGCGAGCACGCAAACCCAGGAGTGCGCGGTCACGCAGATGTTCCAGTTCGGCTACGGCCGCCGCGTCACCCGAGCAGACACATGCACGGTGAGGTCGCTCGCCGACCACTTCGCCGCGAGCGGCGGCAGCATGCGCGAGCTCGCAACCGCACTGACCACGACACCCGCATTCCGCTATCGCGTACCTGTCGAGGAGTGAGCAATGAAGACCGGAATCGACCGCCGAACTCTCCTGCGCGGCCTTGGTGGCGCGGCAATCGCACTACCCTTCCTCGAGTCGATGCACGCCGGCTCGGCGGTCGCACAAACCGCGACGCCACCGCGCCGCGTCCTCGTGGTGTTCTCGCCGAGTGGCACCTTACGCAACGAATGGATCGCTAGCGGCGGCGTCACCGACTTCACCTTCGGCCCCCTGCTCGCGCCGCTCGAAGCGCACAAGGACAAGATCGTGGTCATGCAGGGTCTGGTGATGGGCACGATCCCGTCGACGCCGGTCGGCGACGGCCACACCAAAAATTTCGGCGCCATGCTCACCGGCGGCCGCCTCACCTCGAACAACGGTGCCTGGGATTTTGCCGACCGCGCCTCGTTCGATCAGGTCTTGGCGCAAGACCCGAACATCGGCGGCGCGACACGTTTCCGCTCACTCGAGCTGTCGGCCGGGCGCGAGGGCAATGATCTGTGGAACCGCATGATCTACGCGGGCTACAAGCAGCCGGTAGCCCCGCGTCACAAGCCCGACGAGGTCTTCGACCTGTTGTTCTCGGGCTTCACGCCGGCGGTCGGCTCGGGCCCGAACCCCGCGGCCGAAGCCAGTCGTCTGCAAAAGCGGTCAGTGCTCGACTTCGTGGGCGGCGAATACACACGTCTGAAGTCACGCATCTCGGGACAAGATCGCAACGTCGTCGATCAGCACTTCACGGCGATTCGCGAGCTCGAGCAGCGCGTGGCAAGCGCCGCGACGCCACAGGTCGAGACGGCAACCTGCACCGTGCCGACTCGGCCCGACGAGCACCCCGCGGAGTATTACGGCAGCGATGCGGCGTATCCCGAGATGGTGCGTCTGCACATGGATCTCGCGGTGAGAGCGCTGGCCTGCGATCTAACACGCGTTGCATCACTGCAGCTGTCGGCATGCTCGAGCGGCACGCGCTTCACCTGGCTCGGTATTTCCGACGAGCACCACACGTTGTCGCATGATCAACACGGAGACCCGGTCGTGGCGCGGCCGAAGTACCGGGCGACGCAGGTTTGGTATGCCGAGCAGGTCGCGTACTTGTTGGGGGAGATGCGTAAGATCGACGAGGGGAACGGGAGGTCGCTGCTCGACAATACGGCGGTGCTTTGGTGCACGGAGGTGAATCACGGCAATGACCATAGCTACCATGACATGTCGTGGCTGCTGGCGGGGAGCTGTGGGGGAGCGTTCCAGACGGGGAGGAATTTGCAGTACGCGCCGTATGGGAGCGACTACACGCAGGATGTGTTGACGTCGTTGATGAGGGGGATGGGGATGGGGGTGGCGAGGTTTGGGGAGGAGGAGTTTTGTAATGGGGGGTTGGCGGGGTTGTAGGCGATAGCGGAAGGGCCAATCGCAGATTGCAGATTGCCGATTGCCGATTGCCGATTGCCGATTGCCGATTGCCGATTGCCGATGGCCGATCGCCGATGGCCGATCGCCGATGGCCGATGGCCGACAGCCGATGGCCGATGGCCGACAGCCGATGGCCGACAGCCGATGGCCGACAGCCGATGGCCGACAGCCGATGGCCGA
>CAZAER010000035.1:0-53312 GCA_964484195.1 uncultured Bdellovibrionales bacterium
TCCTGGTGCTCGACTCGGGCAAGGGCGTTCAGTCGCAGTCGATCACCGTCGACCGCCAGATGAAGCGCTACAAGGTCCCGCGCATCGCCTACGTCAACAAGATGGACAACCCGGGCGCGAACTACGATCGCGTCGCCGAGATGCTCAAGGAGAAGCTCGGCCATCACCCGGTCAAGCTCCAGGTGCCGATCGGCCAGGAAGACAAGTTCGCCGGCATCATCGACGCCGTCATCCAGAAGGCCTACTACTTCGACGGCGACAACGGCGAGAACATCCGCATCGAGGAGATCCCGGCCGAGTACAAGGAAGCCGCCGCGGCTCGTCGTACCGAGATCATCGAAGGCGTCGCCGAAGTCGACGACCAGCTCGCCGAGAAGTTCCTGAACGGCGAAGAGGTTGCCGACGAGGAGCTCCGCGCTGCCATCCGTCGCGCCACGCTCGCGCTCAAGATGACGCCCGTCATGTGCGGCTCGGCTGTCCGCAATAAGGGTGTGCAGATGCTGCTCGACGGCGTCTGCATGTACCTGCCGAATCCGAAAGAGGTCACCAACATCGCCTTCGACCAGAACAAGGGCGAAGAGCAGATCACCCTCGAGTCGGATCCGTCGAAGCCGATGGTCGGCCTCGCGTTCAAGCTGACGCAGGACAAGTACGGCCAGCTCACCTACTTCCGTATCTACCAAGGCACGGTGAAGAGCGGCGACACCATCATCAACACCTCGAACCAGATGCGTAAGGTGCGCTTGCCGCGTATGTTCCGCATGCACTCGGACGAGCGTGAAGAGATCCAGCAGGCGACGCCGGGCGACATCGTTGCCTTCTACGGTGTCGAGGCTTCGTCGGGTGAAACGTTCACCGACGGCAAGGTCAATGTCACGCTGGTGTCGATGCACGTCCCCGCGGCGGTCATCTCGCTCGCGGTGAAGCCGAAGGATCGTAACGGCGAAGCGAACTTCTCGAAGGCGCTCAACCGCTTCACCAAGGAAGATCCGACCTTCCGCGTCCACCAGGATGAAGAGTCGCAAGAGACCATCATCAGCGGCATGGGCGAGCTCCACTTGGACATCTACATGGAGCGCATGAAGCGCGAGTACAACTGCGAGGTCATCGCCGGTAAGCCGCAAGTCGCCTACCGTGAAGCGGTCACCCAGCGCGGTGAGTTCGCCTACACGCACAAGAAGCAGACCGGTGGCTCGGGTCAGTTCGCCCGCGTCTGCGGTCACATCGAGCCGTTGCCCGCTGAAGCGGTCGAGGCCTACGAGTTCGTCGACGACATCGTCGGTGGCTCGATTCCGCGCGAGTTCATCGGCTCGTGCGACAAGGGCTTCAAGGAAGCGGTCAAGAAGGGCTCGCTCATCGGCTTCCCGGTCGTCGGCGTGCGCTGCACCATCAACGACGGTTTGAGCCACGCGGTCGACTCGTCGGAAAACGCGTTCAAGACGGCGGCCCTCATGGGCTTCCGCGAAGGTTACGAGCGCGCCAAGCCGGTCATCCTCGAGCCGATCATGAAGGTCGAAGTCGTGGCTCCGGCGGAGTTCCAGGGCGCGGTCGTCGGCCAGGTGAACCAGAAGCGCGGCGTCATCCTCGAGACGTTCACGCAGGACAGCGACTTCACGGTCATCGCCGAGATCCCGCTGAACTCGATGTTCGGCTACTCGACCGACCTGCGTTCGGGCACCCAGGGCAAGGGTAACTTCACGATGGAGTTCGCGAAGTACCAGGCTCTGCCGCGCCTCGAGCAGGAAGAAATGATCAAGAAGCACAAAGAGAAGCTCGCAGCGGAAGCGCGCAAGTAGCTCCTCTCTGCGTTTGGTTTTTTGGCGGCCGCCCGGCGAACATAGCTCGCTCGGCGGCCGTCGTGCTTTTGGCGCATTGCGAAGCCTGTATGGCCTTGTGGTCCGAAGTAACCAGGCTCGCAGCAGGTTTTCTCCGACACACACGGGAAGCCAAACGACGCCTGCGCTACGCTTCCTGAAATGGCGAGTCCTCAGCGTTTTACCGAGATGACCGATCCCGGCGACGAGCCTATCCTCGTCGACGAGGACTTCGAGGTCGTCGAGGACGATGCGGATGTCGTCTCTTTGACTGCAACCGCGGACAATGGAGGGTCGAGCAGCGGGGCCGCTGGCTGGATTCTCTTTGGCCTGCTGGTCACCGGCTGCACCGCCACCGTCCTGCTCGTGGGCTTGCCGATGCAGGACGAGCTCGACGCCTTGCGTGCTGACAAACACAGGATCAACGAAGAGCTCAAGAACGCGCGCACGCACGAAGAAGACTTGGCTGGCGAGATCGTCAACCTCGAGGCGGCGCGCACGCGTCTTACCTCGTCGCTGGCGCAGAAGTCGGTGGAGCTCGAGGAAAGCGCGCGCGCTCAAGCGGACTTGGAGCGCCGCCTGAAAGACGAGATCAAGAAGAACGAGGCCCGGGCCGCCAGCGATCAAGCTCAGCGGCGCCGTGGTAGGCGCCGGTAACGCCCTGCGCAAGGGCTCGTGGGCCTTACGATTTTCAGGTTTTCGCAACTTCGGCCACGGCCTGCCGATACAGCCACATCAGGATGTCTGATGCTGTGAGCTGTGTATGTCTTCGACTATTCAACAACGTTCGCCTGCCTTCGACGCCGCTTACAAAGAGCTGAAGGACAAGCTCGCGGATGTTGGCGAGCAGAAGGTCGACCGCACGAGCGTCCCCGAGTCCGGGACGAGCCTCGCGCAGCGCGAGCTGTCGCTGGTCTTCCCCGGGAATGACCGGGCCCTACCCACGGTCGCAAATCTCTCGCGCTACATCGATGCCCTCATCAAGGGGGCGCAGACGCTGACCCACCACGTGGCGGCGTTCGGCGGCATTCCGCGCCCGACCGACGAATTCGATCTGCATGGCTTGAAGCCAATGTCGCTCGCGCACTCCGCTACCGCGGATGATCGTGTCGCGGTCGCCTCCGAGCTCTTGGCGCTCGTCTATGCATCGCTGCGCATTCGCATGGACGATCCTCGAGACGCCTTCCAGAAAGGCGGCGGGGGTGGGCGATGAATACGGTCGATCTGAGAGCGCAGCGGCTCCGTCGCGAGCCGGCCCTCAAAGCAGCGCGATTGATGCTCGAGTGTTTCGCCGAGGGCGACGAAGCCGTCATCGAGGCGTTCATCGAGCGTGGCGGCAAACTATTCGGCGAGGAGGCAACCCGTGAGCAGTTGGCGCGATTCTCCAAAGGCCGTTGGCAGTGCACCGGTATCGACGAGCTTCCGCCGGTCGTCTCGGTGGTCGTCGACCTCGTTCAGCTTGCCGGGGTGGAACCGGACTGCGTGGTCCTCGCGCAAGTCAGCAACGGTACGCAAGAGCGGACCCTCGGCCTCGCCATCGTCGACGACGCCCCGGTGAGCATCTTCGACCCCCGGCCGATCGCCAAGATCGCCTCGAGAGAAGCCATCGAGCTGAGCCGCGCTCTGCTCGACCTCAGTTAGCTCCGACGCAGATTTTTCGTGATGAACCGGCGCCGCCGCATCTTTTGCGGTGGGCTTCTCCCTTTGTTTCGCGATTCGCGGCGCAGTCGTCCCAGAGGTGAGTTGGCCCGGTTGATGCTCCTGGCTCGTAGGGAGGAGCACGCCATGGCCATTCTCGTTGCAACGGATTTCTCACCGGAGGCGTTGGAAGCTTGCCGGATCGCCCACGCTCTGGCGCGCGCGCTCCAGATGCCGCTGACCGTTGCTCACGTCCTCGAGCCTTCGACGACGTTCCCGCTCGAGCTCGACACGCCAGTCAAGAACCCGGAGATCGAGCGTCTCCACGCCGCAAAGCGACTCCTCTCCACGATTCGCGGCAAGCTCGAGGACTCAACGGTGTCCATCGAGGTGTTGAACGGCTTCGTCGAAGACGCGCTCGGCGCCTTCATCCGCACGCACCATACTCAGCTCCTCATTGTCGGCGCTCCCGACGCCGATGCCGGTGGCCGGGATCTCGCGGAGAAGCTCGCCGAGAGCATGCCGTGTCCCGTGCTCGTCACACGGCCCATCACCGACCGGCTACACCACGCGCTCAACGGCGGTCGCCGCCTCCGCATCGTCGTGGCGATGGACCGCACCCATGCGAGCGACGCACCAGTCAGCTGGGTCAAGGCGCTGCGTCTTCGTATTCCCTGCGATGTTTTCCTCCATCACTTCTACGTGCCCGACGTCGAGCACCGACGCCTCGGAGTACCTCTCGGTGCCGAGCCGTTCGTCGCCGACTCGCGTATCACCGCTGCTCTCGAGCGCGAGCTTCGACAGCGCTTTGCGGGCCTGGAAGGAGAGGGCGACCTCATGGTGCGTTGCGAGCCGCACTTCGGGTCGGTGTCCGTAGAAGCGCTCTGTTCGGCTAGGGTCGACGGAGCCGACCTCATAGTCGTTGGAACGCACAGGCGACGCGGCGTCGCGCGATTCCTTCACGGGTCCGTGTCGCGCGACATCATCCGCCATAGCGATGTTCCGGTCGTTTGCGTGGGTCCCGACACCCAGACGCCCGCACAGCGTCGCAAGTTTCATAGCGTGTTGGCGGCCACCGACCTGAGCGAGGCCGGCAATCGCGCCGTCGCCTACGCTTACGATCTGCTGTCGGAGGGCACAGGCGCCGTCGACATCGTCTACGTGGCATCGAAGAGGGGCGACGCGGTCAGCACCACGCCCCCTGGCGACGCCGGACGCCTCACCCCGGCCGAGAAGCAGCAGATCCTCATGAAGCTCGAGCGGCTCATCCCTGCGACCGTCGACCCGGCAGAGGTCTCGACACGCTGCTATGTCATCGATGGCGGGCCACCAGCGGACGCCATCGTGCAAGCCGCTGCTCGATCCAATGTCGATGCAATCTGCCTCGCCTCACACGGGCGCAGCCCCATCGAACGGGCCTTCGCCGGCTCGGTCGCGACGGAAGTGACGCAGGCGGCGCAGTGCCCGGTGCTCGTCGTGCGCGATGTGGCGGCGTGAGGCGCCGCATGCTTGCACGCCATCTATTCGTCGTGTCCGCTTTGGCAGTCACGTCGTGCGCCCCTCCGGAGATGCGCCGGCTCCTCTATCCTCCGGATTTCATCTACGTGGAGCGTCGCGAGATCAACACGATGATGTGGCGATTCGCAAATGAGGTAGCGTTGCTCAACCGCGCTCTCAACCCCGTCGACGGCGTCTCCATCGATCTCGCGACGGCCGCCCGCGCGCTGCATGCGCTCGACGACGCGGCGATGCGTTTGCCGATCGCGACGTCTACGAATCATCCCATGCTGAGCGACCGGGCCGACAAGTTCCGCCGCGACATCCGTCTCGCGCTATCGAGCGTGGAAGCCGAGGTTCCGGACGTTGGCTTGGCCCGCTCGGTGACCGGAGCATGTCTGTACTGCCATGGCTCGCGTGAGCCTTGAGCTCGACTTGTTTCTGACATCGTCTGTTCCTAGCGAGGAACCTCATTTCGGCGCCGAGTCAGCGGCAGCCGCGAACCGGTCCGCTGTGCCTGCGGGCTCGACCTCCGGCGTGAAGGAGTAGGGCACGCCGCGCACCATGGCGCGTAACGGTTCTTTGCCCCAGTTCGCGGCCTCCTCGACGAGGATACGTGCATTTTCGCGGCGACTCGTGACCACGACACGCGCATTGCTCTTTGCGGCGATGGTGACGCTGCGCACGAACTCGTTGTCTTCGAAGACGGACACGAGGATGACCCCATCGCCGCCGGTATGCGTGACCTCGACGAGCGTCAAGTCACGGCCTCGCCGCGGAATCGAGAATGCGATGGGCGCGCCAACCGACCCTCTCCAGACCATCGGCAGGACCTGCGGAACCGGAGACGCCGCGGGTTGGAAATCGGCGACGAAGCAGCCTTTCCCCGACGCCATCTCGTCGCCGGTCAGCTCGCGGCGATCGGCGATGACGAACGAGTACGATCCGCGTGCAGGCAGAACAACTGTCGCGCTGAAGCTGTCACCTGAACGCGAAGAGAGCTCGCGCATCCAGCTCTGTGTCGCCGCCGCTCCCTCGTCCGCGGTGATGACCATTCCCGCTTCGAGTCCTTCGCGTCCGCGCACCGTGACGAGCAACGTCGCTTCTTCTTCTACCGACAGTCTGACGACATCGACGTCGCGGTTCCTCTCCCGCGATTGGGCGTCGAGACAGCCGCGCCGGTGGACGCTCTGCTGAGAAAACGGTGTGTAACTCTTTATCACCGTAGGATGTGTCTCGCGGCTTGCGCGCGGCGTGAGCTGGAGCGCCGCGAGCACCGTGACCGCGGCGAGACCAATGAAGCTACGGGTTGCAAAGGTGTTCATCATCGCACCAACAGGACCGGACGGTCGGCCAGACGAAGGACTTCGTGGACGACCGAGCCGCCGAGTGCCGTAGTCAGCCGCCCGGCCCCGTGGCTCGCGATGCAGATAGCATCAGCTTCCGCCGCTTTGGCGTGCTCGACGACGTGCCGGGCCACTTCTTCACCCGCCTCGATGTGCACCCGCGTGCTGATGTCGTAGCCATCGGCGCACTCCGGTGTCAGCCCCTGCAGCATGCTGCTCGCGAGGTCCGAAGGGTCGCTGAGGAGGCGTAGCGACCTGTCCATCGACCCCCGCAACCGAGTCGCCGACGCCGCAGTGAGCACGTGCATCAGCTCGACGTTTCCGCCGACGTTGCGAAAGTATTCGTAGGCATACGGGATCGCGCGGTTACCAAAATCTGACAGGTCGGTCGCGACCAGAATGCGGCGCGGTTCCGAGACCCGTGAGCGGGGCGCACGTGCGGCGAGCGGTGCGAAGAGGACCGGCACTTCGCAATCGCGCAGCAGCTGCTGGGTGACCGAGCCGTGTAAGATGCCGCCGATCATGCCGCGCTGATGCGAGCCGACGAGCACGAAGTCGGCGCCGTGCCGCGTAGCCTCGAGTGGGATATGGAGGCCGAGCGTGCCGAGCATTGGCACCGCTCTGACGGTCACTTGGCCTTCGCCCGGCAAGTCGCCCAGCCTTCGGCGCAGCTCGCCGGCGAGCAAGCCTTCGGCGACCGGGTCGGCCTCGAGCACCAACGACCTCGGCAAGCCAAGTCGCTGCTGCTCGTCTGGCGGCCAGTAGAACGTAACGACGTCGCAATCGAACGGCATGACCGAGCGCAGCTCGCGAAGCTCGGCAATCGCTGCGTCGCTCGCCGAGGTTCGGTCGAGAGCGACGAGAGCGCGCAGCCGCTTGCTGCTCGGGCCCTCGATAATCGCGCCGACGGGTCCGGTGACGAGAAACGTGCACGGCAAGCGTCGAGAGAGTCGGTCGGCGACGTGATTGGTACCCTGGTAGGGCTCGCCGTCGCGGCCCCCGATGATGACCATAGTCGGGCGGAGTCGGCTCGCGACGTCGTGGATCGCATCGACGATCTTGCCGTCGAGGAGCTCGGGCTGCACGTCGATGCCGTCGCGGGCGAGGTCGTCCGCGATGGCGACCAGCCTGTCCACCGCATGGGCGCGACGGTCGACCGACTGGTCTGCTGCCCGCGCGACTGCCGGCAGCACATGGACGAGCACGACCGGCTCGCCGAGCCGCTTCGCGATGCTGCGAGTTGCCGCGATGGGATTCTCGTCCCTATCGGAGAAGGCAAGGGCGGTGATGATCATGCCCACTTCGGTTGCAGCGACCGTGCCGAAAGCGCGCGATGTCGAATCAATACGTTGCGCACCGCGTGCCGCATCTTTTGCGTGAGCGGCGCCCGGCGACGCAGGCTTTGCGGACCCGTGCTCGGATCCTCGCCAGCGGCCGCGAGCTAGAAAGTTGCGCGCGGTAGCGTGAGGGTGAAGCGGGCGCCACCTTCGGGGGAGACACCGACCCGAACGTTGCCGCCGTGCTGCGCAAGCGTTGCGTGCACCAGCGGTAACCCGAGGCCGGAGCCTGCATCCTTGGTGGTGAAGAACGGCTCGAAAATGCGCTCTCGCTTGTCGCCTGGTACGCCCGGTCCGCTATCGTCGATGTGAACCGACACCCATTCCCCCTCGGCACCGCTTGCGCGAACCGTTACCCGACCGCCGCGTGGTGTCGCCTGCAGAGCGTTGAGCACCAGGTTCATCATGACCTGATGCAAGCGGGCCTCGTCTCCGACGACGCTGATGTCGTCGTCGATCTCCTGGCTGAGCGCGATGCCGTGTTGTTCCGCCTCGGCGCTGAGCAGACCAAAACATTTGTCGACGAGAGTGGCGAAGGCGAATGGACGGCGCTCAACGTCGCGGGGTCTTGCGAACGCGAGGAAGTCGTCGACGATGCGATTCAGGCGCTGGATCTCGCTTCTGACGATCCCCAGCGGTTCGAGAATTGGACCGCGCTTCTCGGCATCGAGCTGACCGACCCGACGCTCGACCAGTGTGAGCTGCAGCAAGGCGGCGTTCAGGGGATTGCGGATCTCGTGCGAAAGGCCAGCGGTCATGGTGCCGACTGTGGCGAGACGCTCCGCGATCTGTGTGCGTCGAGTTAGCTCGCGTCGTTCTTGCTGCAGCTCGACGTGCCGCATGGCCTGGCCGATGACGAGCAAGAGATCCGGCGTCGCATAGGGTTTGACGAGATAGGCCCAAGCACCGGCGCTCACCGCTGCCGCGGCCGACTCCACGGTGGCGAAGCCAGTTAGCAGGATGACCTCGCTGTCGGGACTCGTCTCCTTGAGTCGAGCCGCCAGCTCGGTGCCATTGCCGTCTGGCAGCCGCACATCGACCACCGCCACCTGGAAGCCTTTGCGCGCGGCTTCGAGCGCTTTGGCGCAGCTCGCGACGGCCACCACATCGTAGGACTCGTCGCCGAGCACGTCGACGAGGTTGTCGACGAGGCTCGCGTTGTCATCGACGATGAGGACGCGTTTGCCTTTCATGCCTGGGCCGCGCGGTACTGCTTCTCGACGGCCTCGAGCAAAAGAGCGGTGCTGAACGGCTTGGGGAGCGAGCCCTGTGTTTCGACTGGTGGCCGTGCATCGGGAAACGCGGTCATGACGATGATGGGTAGGCCTGGATAGCGGCTGGCGAGACGCAGCATGGCAACGCCGTCGGGTCCGCCAGGCACGCGCATGTCAACGAGCGCAGTGAACGGTTTGACGGACTTGAGCTGCTCGGTCTCGAGAACGGACGCAGCGGTGACCGTGGAGAATCCTTGGTCGCGGAGAACCTCGCTGATGTTGTCCGCAAGCGCGAGATCGTCTTCGACGAGCGCGACCAGCGCATCACGACGAGCTGAGGCCAGCAGCGCCAGCAGCACGCGAATCGGTAGCGGCTTCGGCAGCACTGCCAGCAGGCCTTCTGCACGCGCTTGCGTGAGGTCCCGGTCCGACGTGTATGCGGTCGCGACGATCGCGGGTAAGCCCGGGTCGATGCGGCGCACGCGTTGAACGAGCTCGGCGCCGCCCATTCCCGGCATGCGCATGTCCGACAGAAGCGCATCGAAGCGCGTGCTACCTGCGACCTGGAGCGCCTCCGTGCCACTGCCCGCCAAAGTCGCTCTGGCGCCGTGATCCAGCAGAATGTCCGCGAGGTTCTCCGCGAACGCTCGGTTGTCGTCGACAATCAGATAGTGACGCATGGCTATCCATCCGTCCCCAAACGCACGATGAAGCGCGCCCCCCGGGGTTGGTTGGGTTCGTATCGCACTTGGCCGCCATGGCGCTCGACGATGCGCTTCACCAGCGCCAGACCGAGGCCAACGCCCTTGGCTTTGGTCGTTACCAGCGGTTCGAACAAACGCTGGCGTGTATCGGGATCGACGCCGGGGCCACTGTCCGCTATTGTGATCTCGACGCCGTTGTCGCGCTGCGCTCCCGAAATCTCGACGACACCGCTCGGCGCGATCGCTTGGATAGCGTTCTCGAGGAGATTGACGAAGACCTGCTGCAATTGGCCCGAATCGCCTTGGATCTCTTTCAGGGCGGTCATACCCTCGATGCGCAGGTCGATGCCTTCGGGCTTGTTGATACGGGTGACCGCGGCTTCGACGACGCTCGCCAGTGCCAGGCGTTCGCGAGTCACCTGCTTCTCGCGGATCATGTCGAGCAAGTCGGTGATGATCTTGTTGGCGATGTCGAGCTGTTCGCCGATGCGCGTGACGTGCTTGTCGTATCGCTCGTCAGATCCCATGCGGCCCTTCAGAATGAAGAGCGACGACTCGATGACCCCGAGCGGGTTGCGCAGCTCGTGCCCGAGCGAGCCGACGAGCTGGCCGAAGGTCGCAAGGCGCTCCTGTCTAGACTGCTGCGCCAGCAGATCTTCGCGATACGTATGCAGCATGATGGCCAGCTCGAGGTCGATGATCTTCCCGAGCGCGAGGCGCGCCGCTCGCAGATCTTCTGGACGCGCCGCGTAGTGCTCGTCGACGCGGAGGTTCATCTGCTGGCGCAGGACGTTCATGGCACCGAACATGTAGTGTTGCGGCAGCTTGATACGCACGTGAACGCGGCCGATGCGACAGCGCAGGTCGAAGTACTCTTCGTCCCACGGTCCGCTGAGCAACTTATCCATCCAGGCGACGAGAGTGACCTTCAAGCGGCCGACGACGCTCTCGCCACCCTCGAGCGCGGTGCGCGCGCCTTCGTGCGTGAGGATCCGATCGTAGAAGATCTCCGCGATCTGCACGAAGTCAGGAGCTACGAGCTCGTGCAAACGCCGCAGAGCTTGCTCATCGTCGGGTCCGAAACCCACGTAGCGCTTGAGCTCGGCGAACAGCGTTTCCACCATATGCGCCACTCATCAGGAAATGACGCCGTCACACAAGAGGAGGACCGTCAGTCGCCGCCGCGGGTGCGAACCGATTCCGATTCGGCCTTTCCACTGGTCTGATATTCTTGGAGTTTGTACTGAATCTTGCGGGGGGAAATTCCCAGAATCTCCGCTGCTTTCGACGTCGAGCCGCCCGTTTGCTCCAGCGTCCGGAGGATGGCGTGACGTTCGATGTCTTCGAGCTTCGAGCCTGGGATGCGTATGCCAGCTGATGAAGAGCGCTCGCTGCGTACGCTCGTCGGTAGGTCATTGGTCTCGATGATCTCGCGCCGGGCCAATACCACGGCGCGCTCGATGACGTTCTCGAGCTCGCGGACGTTGCCCGGCCAGCGGTACTCGTTGAGCGCGGCTAGCGCATCGTCGCTGAAGCTAGCGATGGCCTTGCCGTTGAGCTCGGAGTAGCGCTTGAGGAAATGCATAGCTAGCAGCGTGATGTCACCCCCGCGCGTCCGCAATGGCGGCATTTCGACGGTGACCACGTTGAGTCGATAGTAGAGGTCTTCGCGGAACTTTCCTTCGCGGATCGCTTCCTGCAGGTTGCGGTTGGTTGCGGTAATGACGCGAACGTCGACGCTCACCGTTTCATTGCCGCCGACGCGCTCGAACTCCCGCTCCTGCAAGAAGCGCAACAACTTCACTTGCAGCGCCTGCGAGATCTCGCCGATCTCGTCGAGGAAGAGTGTGCCGCCGTCTGCTTGCTGAAAACGGCCGTCGCGCCGCGCCATGGCCCCGGTGAAGGAGCCACGCTCGTGGCCGAACAGCTCGCTCTCGAGAACGCTTTCCGCCAGCGCCGCGCAATTGAGCTTCACGAAAGGGCCATTGGCCCGTCCGCTATGGCGGTGTAGGGCCGCCGCGACCAGCTCTTTGCCGGTGCCGCTTTCGCCAGTGACCAATACAGAGGCGCGCGATGGCGCGACTTGCCTGATGAGCTCGGCGAGCGATCTCATGCTCGGTGACGAGCCGACGATGTTGTCGAGGCTGTCACGATCGGCGAGACGCTCGCGCAACTGGCTGGTCTCACGACGCAGGCGGCGGCGCTCCATCGCTCGCTCGATGACGATGCCGAGCTCCGGAACGTTGATCGGCTTGGTGAGATAGCTCGCCGCGCCGAGCTGCATCGCGGCGACCGCAGTTTCGACCGCGCCGTGCGCTGTCATGACGAGCACCTCGATCTCAGGATCGCGCTCCTTGGCGCGCTTGATGAGCTCGAGGCCATCCATGCCCGGCATGCGCAGATCGGTCAGCAGAACATCGGGGTGTTGCTCGTCGAGCTTGGGCAAAGCCTTGAAACCATCGGCCGCGGTCTCGGTGTTGTAGCCGTCGTCGGCGAGCAGGTTAGCCAGCGCAGTTCGCGCATTGGCTTCGTCATCGACGATGAGAATGCGACCTCGACTCATGAACATCCTTCTCCATGCCGCAAATATTGCGGCCCCCTCTTAGTATAGCAAAGGAGGCGCCAACGGGGTGAACTTAGTGATTTCAGCTACTTAGTGAATCCGTGGATTGACCTTCGCGCAATTTTTGCGTCGACCGAACCGACGGGCGCAATTTGTGCGCGACTTTCGTCATCGCCCAAGATCCGCCACGCCGAGCCTTCGAGGTCATCCATCTGACCGTTGCGAACGCACCAGAGAAACGTCGCTGTCCAGATAGTGGCCCCGAAGAGTGCGAGTGGCAGCAGCACGTAGAGCACGCTCATCGGCGCCCCCCGAATGTGCGTATGCCGTGCGCCAAGGTCACCACGGTCAGCGACGCCGCCGGCATGAGCAGAGCGGCGATCAGGGGCGTGACGACCCCACCCACCGCCAGACAGACTCCAATGACGTTATAGACCAAGCCGAAGGCGATGCCCGCGCGCACGACGTTGTCCGCGCGCGTCGCGCCTTCGAAGGTCTCCGTAATGGCGGACAGATCCGGGCGATCGACGTAGACGTCGGCCGCGGCCATGCTGGCCTCGGCGCCTCCGTGAACGGCGATGCCGACCGTCGCCGAGGCGAGAGCGGCCGCGTCGTTGACCCCGTCTCCGATCATCGCGACTCCAGTTTGGCTATCGAGCTCGTGCACGATGGCCAGCTTGCGCTCGGGACTGGCCTCGGCTTCGAACCACTGGATACCCAGCTGGTGAGCGACGCGTGCTACGACTCGCGCATTGTCGCCCGAGACGAGGTGGAGAACGAGCCCGCGAGCTTGAAGGTTGGCGACCGTCGTTCGCGCGTCGGCGCGCAGGCGATCGGCGAGCCCGGCTAGTGCGACGACCTCGTGATTGCTCGCGACCAGCACGGGCGTCATGCCTTGAAGCGCGAGCTCTTCGGCCATCTCTTCCCACACCTTGCCATTCGCGGAGTTCGCGGCGACCCAGTGTGGTGCGCCGACAATGAGATGTTCTCCATCGACTACGCCACTGACGCCCAGACCTGCCACCTGTCTGACGTTCCAGACAGGCAGGGCTGCATCGGGCTCGCCGTCGCAAAAAGCGCGAGCTATCGGATGACTCACCTGGCCTTCGAGTACGCGCACCGCGTCGCGCACTCGGCGGTCGCCGAACCAGTGGGCGAGTGTCAGCTTTCCTTCGGTGAGCGTCCCGGTCTTGTCGAAGATCACTGTGCCCACGCGCGTGAGCCGCTCGAGCGCTGCCGAGGTCTTGATCAGGATGCGCCGGCGAGCCGCCGCCGCCATGGCGCTGCTCATTGCTAGTGGCGTGGCCAGGCCGAGCGCACAGGGACAGGCGACGATGAGCAGTGCGATGGCGCGGTCGACCGCGATCTCTGGCCCAAGCGGCCATGTGACGAGGACTGTCGCGAGAGCCAGCAAGGTCGCGCCGATGACGAAATAGCCACCGAAGACGTCGGCGAGCTCGATGATCTCGGCGCGGTTGGTCGCCGCGTCGTGCATGGTCTGCGTGAGTCGCGCGAGACGCGTCTCGCTGCCGGTTGCCGTGGCCCGGATGGTGAGCATCGCGCCGGAGCAGATGGTCCCGGCATGCACGATGTCGCCCGGACCAACATCGACTGGCGCAGACTCGCCGCTGAGGAGCGCGGTATCGACGCAGCCTCTGCCGGAAAAGATCTCTCCATCCACCGGGAACGCCTCGCCACCGCGGACGTCGAGAATGTCGCCGATGGAGACGCTAGCCGTCGCGATGTCGACCACATGGCCAGCCTCGTCGCGCCGATGCGTGATGGATGGCGCGAGCGCGGCGAGCAGCTCCGTTGCGTCGGCCGCCTGCCGTTGCTTGCGTTGATGCACATAGCGACTGGCGAGCAAGGCGAACACTAAGGCGGTGACCGAGTCGAAATAGATCTCACCGCTATTGCGGATGGTGTTGACGGTGCCCTGCAGGTAGCCCGCACCGAGACTGAGAGCGAGGGCGAGATCGATGTGTGCGGTGCGTGTGCGGAGCGCCACCCAGGCTCCACGGAAAAACGGAGCCGCCGAGAACGCCAACGATGGTAGCGTGACCACGAGGCTGGCCCAGCGCAGGAATCTCCTAACCTCGGTCGAGATCCCGAACTCGTCGCCGCAGTAGAGCGCCGCGGCGAGCAACATGACATTCGCGGTGACCGCGAATGCGACGCCCATGCGCATCAACAAGATGCGGTCCTGACGCTGTCTCACTGCGAGCCGCGATGCGTCACGAGCAGGATGTGCCGCGTAGCCGAGCCGCGACAGGGTCTCGGTGATCTTGGACAGCGCCGCGTCCGCTGGCTCGAACACGACGGTGAGACGAGCCTGTGCGATATCGAGTCGTGCCGAAGAAACGCCGTGGCAGAGGCGGGGGAGCTTCTCGAGTAGCCACAGGCAAGCGGCGCAATGAACGCCTTCGAGCACGAGATCGATTGCATAGAGACCGCTTGCTTGCTCTCTCGCATGCCGCGCGAAGTATGCTGGGTCGTCGAATGCTTCGAAGCTCGTCGAGCCCTCCCGCGGCCGCGATGGCAGACTTCCGCCGAGAGCGGCAGCAAAACCTTCGTTCAAACCCGCGTCGCTGATGAGAACCGACGCAGTATGGCAGCCGCCACAGCAGAATACCGACCCATCGGCTTCGGGGGCCCGGCGCGTCGACGTACCGCAATAGACGCAGCGCGCGAGGTCGTGGGCCGCATCGGTTTCTTCGAAAGCGGTCATGGCTGGCTCCAAACATCGCCGTGGCAGACGAGCGCTTGATTCGTGGACCAGCTATTGGCCAGCGCGCGGTGCAACCTTGCAACGACCGTCCCACGCGCGACGACCGCGAGAGCGGAAACCACAAGGAGCAAAGGAACCAGCCGCCGTGAACGCAGGCGAGCCGTCGCAGTGGCACGCGTGAATAGTACGCTGCCCACGGTCATGGCTGGCAGCGATCCGAGACCGAAGCCAAGCATGACCGCACCTCCCGCCACTGACGAGCCCGTCGTCGCGGCAACTGCCAACCATGCATAGAGCCAACCACAAGGCATCAGCCCGGTCGCTGCACCGAACAGCGCGGCGCGGGTGAGCGGTGTGGCATTCCGCAGTGCGGCACGCATCGCCCACAGGCTAGCACCGCGGCCAATATGTTCTGCCCGTAATAGCGGTGCGACGAGAGCAAGCAAAAGCGCGAGTCCACCAAGAAGCAAGGACGCCTGCTCCAGTCCTCGCGCGGCCGCGGCGGTCTCCACACTATGGCCGACCGCTGCGGCGGTGACTCCGAGCAACAGGTAAATAACGAGTCGCCCGACGTGATACCCAGCTTGTAGACCGGGTGAGGCGCGGCCGCCTTGCACTAGCACCAGCAATGGGCCGCACATGCCGGCGCAGTGGAGGCTACCGGCAAAGCTCGCAAGCAGGGTCGTTACGAAGAACGCGATCACCGTGCTACTCCGAGCTCGACACGCACGATGCCCGTAACGGATTTCTCGAGGCGTGCTCCGGCTTCGAAAACCCACAGCCCGGCGCAAGCATCGAGGATCGGTCCGCAGTACCGCGAGCCGAATCGCTCCAGCTGCATTGCGATTCGCTTCTGCGGACAGAGATTCGCGGACCCGCCGACGCTCACTGCATCAGGAAGCGCGTCCGCGCCACGCACCTCGACGCACAACAACGCATCGTGCTCGCCTACTCGTGTGAGCTCGCCGCTGAAAGAAACGCCTAGACGATTCGCCGTCGCGGTGGTTTCCATGTGGTCGTCCCAGGCCAGCGCCCGTTCGTAGTAACCCGCCTCGCTCTTCGTGCCCGTGCCATTGGTCGCGGCGCGCACCAGCCACGTGTTTGCGATGACGCACATCGCGCCGATGGTGCAGAGTAGCGCCGGCACCGCGAACCGCAGGAGGTTCATGGATTGTCTCCCATCGGTCCGATCAACCTGACTTCGACGCCGTGTGCGCCGTCATCCGAGGTGACTCGGAGCTGGGTCGTGGCGACGCCGCGAGTAAAACGTTCGCGTGGTAGCGTGACCACGATGTTGAGCGTGCGCGATTCGTCGCCGTCGAGCCGTGTCTCTTCCTGCTCGCTGATCAGCCCAGCCGCTTCGTCCGCCGTGGCGACGTGCACGCGCAGCGTATGGTCGCTGCGGTTCTCGAGCTTCAAGCGGTACGGATTTGCCACGGCGCCGTCCGGCATCACCGTGTAGGGCAATCCGTTGACGCGCAGCAGGGTGACGTCGAGAGCTTGCCGGTTCCGCGCGAACAACGTGAGTGACGTAACCGCAGACGTGATCACCGCGGTGTAGAGAAGTACGCGCGGTCGCAACAAGCGGCGAGCCGGCGGTCGCTTGTAACCCACCAGGGCCAAAGGCCTGCCGAGCTTGACCATGACCGCATCGCAGGCGTCGGCGCACTGCGCGCACTGAATACATTCGAGCTGTGCGCCATTGCGGATGTCGATGCCGGCGGGGCAGGCGCGCACGCAAGCTGCACAGTCGATGCAATCTCCCATCGAAGGACCGGGCTTGCCGCGCGGCTCACCACGCCCGACGTCGTAGGCGACCACCAAGCTGTCCTTGTCGACCAAGGCGGATTGGAGGCGAGCATATGGACAGGCTACCTGGCACATCTGCTCGCGGAACCAGGCGAAGTCTGCAAAGACCAAGAGGCTGGTCACCAGCATCGCAGTGAACTCGGTTGGCGCGAGCCTCGGCGACTGGAAGAGCGCGCGGGAGAGGCCTTCACCGCCCATGAAGTAGGCGACGAAAACGTTGCCGAGGCCGAACGAGATCAGCGCGTAGACAGCGAGGGTTACGACGCGCGCGGTCACCGCTGGCGCACCTTTGCTGTAGCGCTTGCCTTCGAAGAGCCGCTGCAGCGGGCGGTAAACGAGCTCGAGATAGACGGTTTGCGGACACGCCCAGCCGCACCAGGCTCGTCCTACGAGCGCTGTCGCTAGGAAGACTGTGGTAAACGCGCTGATCAGAAACGCCATTAGCGCGAACGTGTCGGTGGCGTGGAAGGTCGCGCCCAAGACGAAGAGCTTGCGCGCCGGAAGATCGATGCGGATGCCAGGATGTCCGCCGATGCGGACGAAAGGCATGGTCACGAAGAAGGTGATCAAGAGATAGCCGACGACTCTACGAGCCCGCAGGTAACGCCCAGGCGCGAGCTTGGGCCGCAGCCAACGCCGCGAGCCGTCGGCTCCCAGGGTGGCCAGCACGTCCGTTGCTCGGGTTGGCGCATTCATTGGTGGACGACGACCTCGTGACCCTCCGGGGGTTTGCCGCCCGCGACGTTGGTTCCAGCCAGCGTGCCGACGAAGGCCGCGAGCTTGCGCGTTTCGACCGGGTCGAGCTGCTTGCCCCAAGCGGGCATGCCGCGGGTTGGTACCCCCGCGTCGATGATGGTGTGGATGCCGACGAGGTCACCGTTGCAGTTCTTCCAGAACGCGTCGGTGAGGTTCGGGCCGATGACTCCCTCACCGCGTTCGCCATGGCAGACGGAACACGTGCTGACGAATCTCGCGCGAGCGTCGTTCATCGTTGCTGGGTCTTTCGCCAGGACCGCGAGTGAGGCCTCGGTGACGTCGCCCAACGCGAGCGCGGCAGCGGCGTCGCGAGCGGCTTGCTCGTTCACCGCCTGCCTGTACGCGTCGACGACGCCCGTTCCGTCGACGTTCATGCGGACGACGTAGAAGTAGGAGAAGACGATGGTGACGAACCACGAGGCGACCCACCACGTCGGCATCGGGTTATCGAGCTCGCGGATGCCGTCGTAGACGTGCTCGTCGTTCCCCTTGGCCGAGCTCATGACCGCTTCATCCTCGACTCCCGTGCCACGTCGTCGGCGAGCGGAAGTGCCGCGTGCGGGTCGAGCTCACTGCCGCGAATGAACAGGTAAGCCGCCACCGCGACGAAAGCCGCGCCGAAGATGACCAGAGCCACCTCGGCGTAGACTGCTAGGCCTGCGTGGCTGACGACATCGGAAAGCTTCATTTGCTTGCTCCTTGGCTCGTGGTTGCGGCGGTCGGGGACGAAGGGAGGGCTCGCGGCGTGCGAATGTCGACGCCGAGGCGCTGCAAATAGGCGATGAGGGCGATGATCTGTTTGCCTGCGAGACCCTGCGGCCCTTTCTGTTCTTCGATCTCGCTTGCGATGCGCTCCGACTGCTCCCGTGCCGCGCGCTCCGCATTCAGAAGCGTGTCGCCGTAAGGCACGCCGAGCATCGCCATGGCGTCGACCCGCTGTTGGACGACGCTGAAATCGATATCGTCGGAGAGCAGCCAGGCGTATGCCGGCATGATCGACTGTGGGACGATGGCGCGTGGGTCTTCCATGTGACGCACGTGCCATAGGTGCGGGTACTTGCCGCCGACACGCGCGAGGTCGGGACCGATACGGCGCGAACCCCACTGGAACGGGTGATCGTAAACGAACTCACCCGGTTTGCTGTACTCACCGTAGCGCTCGGTTTCGGCACGCAACGGTCGGACCATCTGCGAATGGCAGTTGTAGCAACCCTCGGCGATGTAGATGTCGCGGCCGATGAGCTCGAGCGGTGTGTACGGTTTGACGGACGCAATCGATGGTACGTTCGAGCGGATGAGGAATGTCGGGAGCACCTCGAATCCCGAGGCGACCAGCACAGCGATCGTGACCCATACGGTGAACTTGAATGGCCTACGCTCCCAGAGGCGGTGCCAGTTCGCTTCGGTGAAGTAGTCGATGGCGGGACCGAACACGCGCACGCCGGCTTGCTCGAGCGCCGTGGGCTCGGCGCGCTTCGGCAGATCGTCGACGCCGAGCGGGGCAGCCTCCACCACCAGCTCTTCGTACGTCGCCGGGCGGGCGCGCCAGGTCATGAAGATGTTGAACGCGCCCATCAAGACGCCGGTGAGATAGAGCGCGCCGCCTACCGCGCGCACCCAGTACATCGGCACGATGCGAACGACGGTCTCGACGAAGTCGGGGTAGCTGAGGCGACCGGTCTTGTCGAACGCGAGCCACATCAGGCCCTGGGTGACGCCGCTCGAGTACATCGCGACGATGTAGAGAAGCAGCCCGATGGTGCCGATCCAGAAGTGCGCAGCGGCGAGACGCTGGCTCCACAGCTTGTCCGTCTGGAAGAGGCGCGGCGCGAGCCAGTAGAGCATGCCGAACGTCATGAAGCCGTTCCAGCCGAGGGCTCCGCTGTGGACGTGCGCGATGATCCAGTCGGTGTAGTGCGCCAGCGCGTTGACGCTCTTCACCGAGAGCAGCGGACCTTCGAAGGTCGCCATGCCGTAGAAGGTGATGCCGACGACGAAGAACTTGAGGACCGGGTCGGTCGCGACCTTGCCCCAAGCGCCGCGCAGAGTGAGCAGGCCGTTGATCATGCCGCCCCACGACGGCATCCACAGCATGATCGAGAAGATCATGCCGAGCGTCGAAGCCCACTCCGGTAAAGCGGTGTAGTGGAGGTGATGGGGGCCGGCCCAGATGTAGATGAAGACCAGCGACCAGAAATGCAGAATCGAGAGCTTGTAGGAGTAGACCGGCCGCTCCGCCGCCTTCGGCAAGAAGTAGTACATGAGGCCGAGGAAGGGCGTGGTCAGGAAGAAAGCGACGGCGTTGTGGCCGTACCACCACTGCATGAACGCGTCCTGGACGCCGGCGTAAATCGAGTAGCTCTTGAGCCATCCCGCCGGGAGCGCCAGGCTATTGAATACGTGTAGAACCGCGACGGTGACGATGCTCGCGATGTAGAACCACAGCGCGACGTACAGGTGGCGCTCGCGTCGCTTGGCGATGGTGCCGAAGAAGTTGATCGCGAACCCGATCCACACCGCCGCGATTGCGATGTCGATCGGCCACTCGAGCTCGGCGTATTCTTTGGCCTGCGTGAAGCCGAGCGGCAGAGTGATCGCCGCCGCAACGATGATTGCCTGCCACCCCCAGAAGTGAAACGCGCTCAAGCGGTCACTGAACATGCGCGCCTTGAGCAGTCGCTGGCTCGAGTAGTAGACCGCCGCAAAAATTGCGTTGCCGGCAAACGCGAAGATCGCGGCGTTGGTGTGCAGCGGCCGTAGGCGGCCGAAGCTCGTGAACGGAAGCCCCAGGTTCATCGCCGGCGCCGCAAGCTGCGTGGCGAGGAGTAGGCCCGCGAGCATCGCGACGACGCCCCAGACAATCGTCGCGCTCAGGAACTTGCGAACGATTGCATCATCATACGTGAAGCGATCCAGGCGCGACTCCATTCGGACTCCAGTCGAAGACGACTGAGCGCCTGCAGAGCAACCGTCGGGCCAACATGGATTTTCACCTGTTCGCGGTCATCTGCGCGGTTCGGACGCGTCTTCGCCGCAAAGCTTGCGCGCCAAAACGAAACAACACGCAGAATTTGCGCGCGGTGCTTCATCCGCTTTGGCGGACATTGCGCAATAGCCTCGTGCGGGGCGGCATCAGCGGGCACGCGTTCGCTTGGCCCGTCTCGTGCATCGGGCGCCAACCATGCAATCACAACGCACCCCCGCGTCCATTTCTACTGGCAGCACCGACCGCGCGCTCACGCACGAGCATGCCGCGCTCTACCGCAGTAACTCTCGCGAGTTCGCGGCGTGGGCGGCCGGCTTCGGCGTCATCCGCCATGGCGAGGACACGCAAACGCGTGTCCATCAACTGGTCGATCTCCTCGCGACTCGCAACCATCTCGCGCCGGCCAAGATCTTCGAGCTTCTGACCGCGGCCGACCGTCTCGCTAGCGCGGGCATGTGGATGGTCGCGCATATGACCTACGCAGCGCGTGTCCGTCTCGATGGCGCGCCGCTTACCCACGGCGACATGAAACCTCGGCCCGAGGGCCACACGGGCGGCGCACTCAACATCGTGCCGGCTTATGTCGGCTACCTGCTCGCGAACGCACTCACCGGCACGACCCGCGGTTGGGTGATGGGCCAAGGGCACTGCGTGGCTGCCGTCGACGCGACCAACGTGCTCATCGGCAACACCAGTCACGAGCATGGCAAGCGCTATGCGGTCACCGATGAAGGCCTGTCACGTATGGCCGGCGACTTCTACAGTTATGCGCTGGACGCCAACGGCGTGCCCGCTTCGCCGCTCGGCAGCCACGTCAACGCGAACACCGCGGGAGGCGTGATGGAAGGCGGCTATCTCGGGTTCGCCGAGCTCACTTACGTCCATATGCCGCTACCCGGCGAGAGCCTCGTAGCGTTCTTGAGCGACGGCGCTTTCGAGGAGCAGCGTGGTAGCGACTGGGCTCCCCGCTACTGGAGAGCCGAGGATTCCGGGCTGGTGACGCCGATCATGATCGCCAACGGCCGCCGCATCGACCAACGCACGACGATGAATCAGGAGGGCGGCCCGACTTGGCTCAGTGAGCACCTCGCGATCAACGGCTTCGACCCGGTCATCATCGACGGACGTGACCCCGCGGCGTTCGCTTGGGCAATCATCGACGCAGAGGAGCGCTTGGCGGCTGCGGGGCATGCCGTCAGTGCCGGTGACAGCTCGTATCCGGTTCGCCTCCCGTACGTCATTGCGGAGACCGAAAAGGGGTATGGGTTTCCGGGCGCGGGTACCAACCGCGCCCACAATCTTCCGCTACATGGCAATCCTCACGACGACCCGGAAGCTCTCGGCGAGTTCAACGCTGGCGCTCGCGCTTTGTGGGTGCCCCGCGCGGACATCGCAGCGGCCGCCACCGTGCTCAACAACCATGCGGAGCAGCACCGCCGTCGGGAGCTCGCGCACCCGATGGCTTCGCGCGACCCCGTCGACGTTTCGATGGATGCTCCACTATGGCGGTGTCACGGCGACCCGCCGGCGTCGGCGATGGCCGGCATCGACGCGACCTTTAGCTCGTTCGTCGTGCGCAACCCGGGCTTGCGGCCGCGCGTCGGCAATCCAGACGAAATGGAGAGCAACTGCATGCGCGAGACCCTCGTTCGGCTGCGGCACCGCGTCTGCGAGGCCGAAGTCGGGGCTCCCGAAGCGATCGACGGCGGCGTGATCACCGCGCTCAACGAGGAGGCCGTCGTTTGCGCGGCGCTCGGTAACAAGGCGGGCATCAACCTCGTCGTCTCGTACGAGGCGTTCGCGGTGAAGATGCTCGGGGCGCTGCGGCAAGAGATCATCTTCGCGCGCCACCAGCGTGAGGCAGGATGCGAGCCGCGCTGGCTTTCCGTGCCGGTCATCTCGACCTCGCACTTGTGGGAGAACGGCAAGAACGAGCAGTCGCATCAAGATCCGACGCTCTGTGAAGCGCTGATGCAGGAGATGTCCGACAGCGCGCGCGTCGTGTTCCCCGCGGATTGGAACACGGCCGTCGAGGCCTTGCGTCATGCGTACCGTCAACGTGGACGCATCTGGAACCTCGTGGTCGCCAAGCGCCCCTTGGCGCACGTTTTCCACGGAGAGGAAGCTTGTCGCCTCGCCGGTGACGGCGCCGTTCACGTCTGCGGCGAGCGCGAGGCGCGGGTTCAGCTAGTGGCCGTCGGTGCCTACCAGCTCGAGGAAGCGCGGCGCGCCGCGACGGTGCTCGAGAACGCTGGCATCGATTGCATGGTTACCTACCTGCAGGAGCCGGGGCGCTTCCGCGTTCCCCGTGACGCGACCGAGGCGCGCTTCGTTGCCGACCAAGGACAGCGCAACGCGATGTTTCCCGAGGATACCGGCGCCCGCGTCTTCTTGGTGCACGGCCACCCCGAAGCCTTCGCGGGTGTGCTCCGCGCGGTCGACCTCGGCCCGAAGCGGACTGCCTTCCTCGGTTACGCGAATCGCGGCGGCACGCTCGACACGCCCGGTTTGCTCCAAGCCAACGGTTGCACATGGAAGCACGCGGTGCGCGCCGTCGCCGGCATGCTCGGCACCGACGCCGACGTCCTGCTGCGCGGCATCGCCGAGCCCCCGAATCCGCGGCCGCGTCCTACGCCCCGGCTCACCGCGCTCTGAGAGGAGATCGCGTGCAGTTCATCGATGGTCACAGGAGAAAGCACATGAAGAAGGTCACCCCACGAACGCAGCCGTTGGTTTGCGACTATATGACGCCGTCGCCCCATACGATCGGCATCGATCAGTCAGTAGCGAGGGCCCGTCAGATGATGGTCGAGCTCGAGACCCGCCACCTGCCGGTCCTCGACGACGGACATCTCGTCGGCATGGTTTCGGAGCGCGACCTGCGGCTGGTTGCCAACCGCGAGCAGGCCGCGGTGAAGGTCGACGAGGTGATGAGCAACGACGTCTATGCGGTCGACGGCGCCAAGTATCTCTCCGAGGTAGCGCTCCATATGGCCAACCATCGTTTAGGCTCGGCGGTGGTCACGTCGCACGAGCGCGTCATCGGCATCATCACGACGACGGATCTGAGCAAGGCGCTGGCCGACTTGCTCCAGGCGCGTTGACCCCGTCATGAATGGGCTCTCCGCCGCCGATGCGGCACGACGCCTCGCCGCGGATGGTCCCAACATGGTTACCGGCAAGCCGCCGGTATCTGCCGCGCGGGTTCTCGGTGCGCAGTTCGCCTCACTCGTCGTTTGGTTCCTGATTGCCGCCGCCATCACGTCGGCGGTAATCGGCGAGGCGGTCGACGCGTTCGCCATCGTGTCCATCGTCGTACTGAACGCGGTCATCGGCTTCATCCAGGAGTTCAGGGCGGAGCGAGCGATCGAGGCGCTGCGTGCCATGACGGCGCCGAAAGCGCGTGTCCGCAGAGACGGACTGACGGCGGCAATCAGCGCGAGAGATGTGGTGGCCGGTGACCTGCTCCTGGTCGAAGCCGGCGACGTCATCGCGGCCGATGGTCGGGTCATCGAGACGCAGGACCTGCGTGTGAACGAGGCAGTCCTCACTGGCGAAAGCGCTCCAGTCACCAAGCGCGTCGCCGCCGAGGAAGAGCGCGACCGGCTCGTGTTCATGGGCTCGGCCGTCGCCAATGGCAGCGCCATCGTCGAGGTGACGCGCACGGGCATGAAGACGGAGCTCGGCGGCGTTGCGCGCATGGTCACCGAAGCCGAAGACGAGGAAACGCCGCTGCGGCGCCGCGTGACCCAGCTCACACGGACGCTGATCGTGGCCTCCGGAGCCATTGTGTCCGTCATCGCGGCCGTGTCGGTGGTGCGCGGGCTGCCGGCTACCGAGACTTTCCTCGCGGCCGTGTCGCTCGCCGTCGCCGCGGTTCCCGAAGGCCTGCCCGCCGTAGTCACCGTCGCGCTCGCGCTCGGTGTGCGCCGCATGGCAAAGCGTGACGTGCTCGTGCGCAAGCTCGACGCCATCGAGACCCTGGGGTCGACCACGGTCATTTGCACGGACAAGACCGGCACCCTGACGACCGGCATCATGACGCTTCGTGACGTCTGGGGACCCGATCACCGCGCGGTCATCGCCGCCGCGACCGCCTGCTGCGATGCCGAGCTATCGCCCGATGGCGCCACTGGTTTCGGAGATCCCACCGAGGTCGCCATCGTCGCCGCGGCGGCGCAACGTGGAATCCTGCGCGCCGAGATCGAGCGCGCGAACCCTCGGCTCGCGACCCACGCCTTCGACGATGTTCGCCGGCGGATGTCCGTTTACCGAGCTGACGGGAAGCTCTACGTGAAGGGCGCAGTCGAGAGCGTTCTGCCCCTGTGCGCCCGGGGTGCCGAGGGAGCAGGGGATGCCAACGTCATGCTCGGCGCGCGCGGCCTGCGCGTGCTCGCCGTCGCGATCGGCGCCATCGACGAGGAGAGCGGCTTGACGTTCCTGGGGCTCATCGGTATCGCCGATCCGCCGCGAGCGGATGCCATGTCCGCGGTGGCGGACGCGCATCGCGCCGGCATCGTCACCGTGATGATCACCGGCGACCACGCGTCGACCGCCCGAGCCATCGCCACCGAGCTCGGCATCATCGATGCGGACGGCGAGCCAGCGGACCGCGTTCATGCGCGGATCACACCACGGCAGAAGCTCGAGCTCGTCCGTGCTCGCAAGGCGGCCGGGGGTGTGGTTGCGATGACCGGTGACGGCGTCAACGACGCACCGGCATTGCGCGAAGCGCACATCGGGATCGCGATGGGGCGTGGCGGCACCGCTGTGGCTCGCGAAGCCGCCGACATCGTCCTCGTGAACGACGACTTCGCTAGCATCGTCCACGCGGTACGCGAGGGGCGGAACATCTTCGACGCCATTCGTCGATCGTTGGTGTACTTGCTGTCCGGTAACGTCGCGGAGCTCGCTTTCATGCTGGTGGCGTCGCTCGCGGGGTGGCCGATGCCTCTCGTTCCCATGCAACTGTTGTGGATCAACCTCGTGACCGACGGTCTGCCCGCACTCGGCCTCATCACCTTGCCACCGGCCGACGACGTCATGCGCAAAGCACCGCGTCCGACGGCCGAGCCCCTGCTCGCGCGTGCGCAGTGGTCGAGTATCGGCGCCAGCGCGTTCTTGCAGGTCGTCGCTTGCGCGGTCTTTTTTTACTGGGCGCTCGCCGCGCGCGGACTCGCGGAAGCGCGTAGCCTGACCTTCGGTCTGGTGGTCGCCTGCGAGCTCTTCCGTGCCCTGGCGCGTATTGGTCTGGGACACGGGACACGTTCCTTGCGAGAGGCGCTGCCGCTCGGCGCGATTGTCCTCGCGTCGCTGCTCGGCCAGGGAGCTCTCTACCTGTTCGCGAGGTCACGCCAGCTCTTCGCGCTGCAGCCCCTAACCAGCGTCGATGTCGTGCTGTGCGTCGCTGTCGCGGGCGCGGTGGCGATCGTGCTCGACCTCACAGCGCCACGGAATCAATAGAGCGGTAGGTCGACGCATTTTTGATACGAGTCGAACGGGCAGGTTCGCAGCTCGTGGCAGCGCACACACGCCGTGGTGATGGAGTGTGTGGTGCCCCACTCGGGGCTGTCACCGGCGACCTCGGCGCGAGCGCGCCGGATGTCGCCGATGAGCTCGCCGATGTTGCGGTCCAGCAGAGGATGGCCGTGCGGCTCCGGCAGCGCGGCGATCGCGAGCGCGATCTCCTCCATAGCCTGGAGCTGCTCCCGTGCGTCTGTCGCGGCTTGGTCGGGCTGGTCCGTGAGCAACCCGAGGAGACGGACCTGCTGCGCGAGCCGCCACATCAGGGTGCGCGTCTGATCGAGGCTCGCCGGCGACGGGGCCTCGAGCACGACCGGCGGCCGCGCCGGCTCGGGCTTGCTCGCGCAGCCAATGGAGAACGCGCCGACGAGTAGGATGCGTTTCATCTTCATGCCGTGCATTCGCCGTTTCACTCCTTGCGTGTACGCACCACGAGAACCGGGCAGTCCGCCCGTTGCACTACCTCGGTCGCCACCGAACCGGTCAGCATCCTTTCGACGGTACCTACGCCGCGCGAGCTCATGCAGATCGCATCCGCGTTCCAGCGCGCCGCTTCTTGCACCACCGCATCCGCGACGGGGCCTCCTTCGAGGACCTTCGTGCTGATCTGGATACGTTCCTCATCGAGGGCTTCCGGCAGCAGGCCGCGCATCTTCTCGTGGAGCTCGCTGGTCTCGAGGGAGCTCAGGCGACGCTGTCCGCCAGCAACCCGGCTCATCGGGCCGTCCATGACGCGGTCATCCACGAACACGACGCGTAGAGTACCTTGGCGGTCGCCGATCAGATCGATGGCGTGGGCGATGACACGGCGACTTACCTCGGACAGGTCGGTCGCGACCAAGACGCGATGAACCTTCGTGGTTGGATCGCGCCGATCGAGCACGTCACGGCCGACCGACAAGACCGGGATGTCGCTATAGCGCATGATGTTGAGAGACACCGACCCGTGAACGAAGCGACTCCAACCGCAGCGGCGGTGCGACCCGACGACAATCATGTCGCTGTCGAAGGCAAGGGCGGCGCGCTTCGCCAGGATTTCGACCGAGCCGATGTTCGGATGGGCGCGCACGGTCAGCTCGCCGGTCCCTGGCAGCTTGCCGACCCGATCACGAAGCTCGTTCTCGAGCGCTCGCACGACGTCTGGCTGTGGCGCCATCGGATCGTCTCCCGAGAGAATTCCGAGACGCTCGTGCTCCACCGGCGGCCAGTAGAGATAGTCGACGACAACGTCACAGGGAACGCGCTCGCGGAACCACTTGATGAACGCGATCGGCGCATCGCTCGCGAGGCTACGATCGATGGGCGCGAAGATGCGTAGCCGTCGCTTGTTCGCAAGTGCGGTGCGCAAGCCTTGGCTCGAGGGACGCACGACGAGCATCGGGCAGGGGAGCAGCGACGCGAGACTATCCGCGACGCCGTGATAGCTGCCTTTCCCGTCCCCGAAGCCACCGACGACACCGATCTTCGGCTTGTGGCGCGACACCGCATCGAGCAGGGCGTCTTCCACCGCGCCGTGGCCAATCTCGGTCGTCACCTGCAGGTCGCTCCTTTCGAGCTCGAGCGCCAGAGACTTCAACATCTTCTGCGCCATCGCCTCCCGAACGGCCGGCAGATCACCGATGCGAGTCGGGTTGGTCGCCGGGAACGTCGTGCGCGGCTCGAGCACGTGGGTGATGAGCAAAGGCTCGCGCAACGCGCGCGCGAGCTCGGCGCCGACGCGCGTTGCTTCGTTGCCTTCGGGGGTAAAGTCGGTTGCTACGAGGACGGACATGGAATCACTCCGGGTTGCGATGTTGCATGGTCCTGCAGCACATCTCGTGCCGCTCGGGGACGGCGAGCTCGCGCGACTCTCGGCGTCTCATGGACAGCGAATCTTCACGCGCGCATCGAGAGCGATGAGGCCGCGGTTGCTGGTCGCGACCAGCGGGTTGATGTCCACCTCGAGCACGTCAGCGTTGCGATCCGCGAGCGCGGACAGGGCAAGCAACACCTTCGCGACCGCATCACGATCGACCGCGGGTTTCCCACGAAACCCTTCCAGAACGATCTGGGAACGGAGCCCGGCTACGAGATCGCGAGCGTCCGAGCGTGCGAGCGGCGCGATGCGAAAAACGGCATCCGCGAGCAGCTCAGTCTGGACGCCACCGACTCCGAACCCGACCAGCGCTCCGAAGTCTCCGTCGCGCGAGACGCCGGCAAGAAGCTCGGTGCCGCCGTCGACCATTTCCTGAATTACGAAACCGTCGACCTTGCCGTTGAGGCGGTCCGACATCCCGCGGCAAGCGGCGCGTACCGCGGCTCCATCGCGCAAGCCGACGCGCACGCCACCGACCTCCGTCTTGTGAATCACGCTCGGCGACACGACCTTCACGACGGCAGGGAAGCCGATGCGCTCCGCGGCGGCGACTGCGGCTTCGGCGGTGGACACGAACGCGCTCACCGGCGTCGCGATGTCGCACGCCTCGAGGAGAGCGTGAGTCTCCTGCGGGTCGAGCCATCCATCGTTGTTGCCGGAGGCGCTGGTGCGCATTCTGACGCGTGCTGCGTCGAGGATCCGTCGCACGGTGTCCTGCGCGACGCTTGGGGGTGGGGCATCGTTCGTCGCGTGGGCAGCCCGCCAGACGCCGTAGTCGGCCGCGTGGCCCAGCGCCGTGACCGCGTCTTCGGGGAACGCGAAAGCGGGGAAGCCCAGGTCGCAAAGGTATTTGCGCCCCTCGGTGACACCGTGGACGCCGACTAAAGATGTCACCACCGGCTTGGGAAAGCCGGTCGCAGCACGGGCGATGGCGTGCGCAATCGA
This sequence comes from uncultured Bdellovibrionales bacterium, assembly GCA_964484195.1. Lineage (GTDB taxonomy): Bacteria > Myxococcota > XYA12-FULL-58-9 > XYA12-FULL-58-9 > JALHOP01 > JALHOP01. Next base: position 28,716 of record CAZAER010000035.1, read on the forward strand.
CATGGTGTCAGTGACCGCCGTCGGTACGAGCAACGCTATAGCGGAGTCAAAAGCTTCGCTCGCCAGCACGGTCGCTAGCGTCTTCTCGTAGGTATCCGCCGACGCGCTTGCAACCATGTCGATAGGATTGCCGATGGACGCCGCCGTCGGAAGGAACCGTCGCAAGGCATCGGTGGTCTCGGCATCGGGCTTCGGGAGGATGAGGTTCCGTGCCTCGCAGGCGTCGGCGGCCATGATGCCGAGGCCACCAGCATTGGTGATGATGGCGGTGCGCCGACCGCGTGGTACCGGTTGCAGGGCAAGGACGCTGGCGGTCTCGAGCAGCTCGCGCATGTTGTCGACGCGCACGACACCGGTCTGCGCGAAGAGGGCGGCGGCGGCGCTATCGGAGCCGGCCAAGGCGGCGGTGTGTGAGCTCGCGGCGCGTGCTCCGGTGGCGGTCCTGCCGGCCTTGACCGCGATGATGGGCTTCTCACGGCTCACTTGACGGGCGATTTCGAGGAAGCGTCGCGGGTTTCCGAAGCTCTCGAGATACAGCAAGATGACGCGCGTGGCTGGGTGGTCCCGCCAGCGTTCCAGCAAGTCGTTGCCCGAGACATCGGCCTTGTTGCCCATGCTCACGAACTCACTGATGCCGAGACCCAAGCCATCGGCGTAGTCGAACGCGGCGAGGCCAGGGCCGCCTGATTGCGTCGCGAAGGCGACGGTTCCGCTCGGTGGGTTCCGAGGCCCGAAGGTCGCGTTGAGCCGTACGTCGGGTGAAGTGCTGAGCACTCCAAGGCAGTTCGGGCCAACGAGGCGCATGCCGGCGCGACGGCACCGATCGGCAAGATCGAGCTGCTGGGTGCGCGCGTCGGCACCACCCTCGGCGAAGCCGGCGCTGATCACGACGACCCCTTTCACTCCCTTGGCGGCACATGCGTCGATGATGCCGCGTACCGTGGCCGCTGGCGTCGTAATAACCGCGAGGTCGATGTCGCCCGGCACATCGGTCACGCTCGCATACGCTTTGACGGACTGGACCCACTCGGCGCGTGGATTGATGGGGTAGACCGGCCCGTTGAAGCCCGCGGCGATGAGGTTGTGGAAAATCTCCGCGCCGATGCCGCCGCGTTCTCGCGATACGCCGACCACGGCTACGGAGCGCGGTGCGAGCACGGCATCGAGAGAGCTGCTTCCGGTATTTTCAGCCATGGGAGGACGCCGACCTTTCGTCCGCGATTGCATCGAGGTCACGGGCTCGGACGCTGAAGGTCGGGCGCGCGAGCACCGAGCGAGCGACGGCGCATTGAGCGACGACCTTCTCCAGCGCAGGGAGGTAGCGCTTCGGAAACGTGGCTGGCACGGAGATCTCGAGATCGACTCCGGTCAAGATCCCGTGGTCATCGAGGGCGACGCGCTCGACGATGCCGATGTTCTCGAACGCGAGGTCGCGCTTCACGCAGAACGCTTGCACGCTTAGGCCAGCGCAGGTGCCGATGCTCGCGAGGAACAGGTCGAACGGCGATGGAGCGTCGTCGTTACCACCCCGTGTGATTGGCTGATCGGTGCGGATGAGGTGGCCGTGCACCGTCGCGTTGATGCGCCGTTTGCTCACCAGCTCGATGGGAATGTCATAGGTGTGGGACATAGGGGCTCTCCTGCCTTGCGTCTCTCACGGCAGACTCTCGCAAGGACCGTTCCAGCGGCCTGCTGCGTCTTTCCGCCGCTAACACATGCGGATGCCCGCAATTCCTGCGTGGCGGAGGCGTGCTCGCGCAAAGTCTGCGGCAGCCTGCATGCGCGACTTCCAGCGTGGTTGCCACCGTGTGGTGGCATACAGGTTGCTCCACCGTCTGCGAACGACTGCCTCGCAGTCCGCGAAAGCAGATGATGCATGAGTGCGAACACTACTGGTTTGGTGATCTGGTTGGGTGGCAAGCCGGCGGCAGGCAAGTCGACTCTCGCCGCCGGTTTGAGCTCGCGGCTACGTCAGGCCGGACTGAATACCCTGTGGCTCGATGGCGAACGTGTCCGGTCGCTCATCGCCCCGGATCTCGACTTCTCAGCGGCTGACCAGCGTGCCTTCGAGATGCGCTTGATGGAGCTCGTTCGTGACACTTCGCAACGGCACGACCTCGTCGTCGTGAGCGCTGCCGCGCCGTCGAGTGCCGAGCGTGTCTTCATGCGCTCGCTGCTGCCTCGCTTTCGTGAGGTCGCAGTCATCGCCCCTCTCGCCCTCATGGAAGCGCGTGATCCAAAGGGTCTCTACCGAAGAGTCCGCAGCGGCAACCTCAGCGGCGTTCCCGGAATCGACGCGCCGTACGAGGAGCCGATCACCGCGGATCTCGTGCTCTCGACCGAGTCGAAGACCGTGGCCGAGCTCGTCGAAGAGCTGGTGGTGTTCGTCCGCGGGTATCTCGATTCCGAGCGCAACAGTCATCGAGGAGCAGCATCATGAGCACGTTCAACAAGATTATGGTTCCCACCGACTTCTCGGTCCATGCCAAGGAAGCGGCCCGGATGGGCATCGAGCTCGCCAAGCGCTTCGAAGCTCAGCTGTACTTCTTACACGTCTTCCAATCGGTGGCTTACGTGCTGCCCGAAGGCTACATGCTCTACAGCGCTCCGCAGCTCGCCGAGATCCTCGATGACCTCGACAAGATGATCGCGGCGGAGAAGAGCGATGCGCTGAGAGCAGGCGTGCGACATGCCGAAGCAGAGCTCGTCGAAGGCGTACCTGCCACCGAGATCGTTCGGTTCGCCAGCGACAAAGGATGCGATCTCATCGTTATGGGGACGCACGGCAGGACGGGCGTCAAGCACGCGCTTCTCGGCTCCATCGCCGAGAAGGTCGTACGAGGGGCGTACTGCCCTGTGCTGATCGTCCGTCCATCCGCCAAGAAGTAGACCTCGGCTCTAGCCGCACACCGCGAGCTGTGGTTTGCATGGGCATGGCCTTCACCAAGATTTTGGTGCCTACGGATTTCTCGCCGAACGCAAAAGAGGCTGCGCGCATGGCGATCGACGTCGCCAAGCGATACGACGCGAGCCTCTGCTTCATCCACGTGTTCCAGTCCGTGGCGTACATTCTTCCCGAAGGTTTCGTCGCCCAGAACGCCGTGCAGCTCACCGACATCATCGACGAGCTCGGGAAGCTCGTGCGGTCCGAGAAAGCGGATGCGGAGCGATCCGGCATCAAGCGGGTCGAAGCCGATTTGGTCGAGGGCGTGCCGGCGACGGAGATCGTCCGCTACGCCAAGGAGAAGCGCTGTGACCTCATCGTCATGGGCACCCATGGCCGCACCGGCATCACGCATGCGCTCATGGGCTCGATCGCCGAGAAGGTCGTGCGTACCGCCGAGTGTCCCGTCTTGACGCTGCGCGACCTGGCCAAGGATTGATATGCGCCGCGGTTGTTCGCTGCTGGTGGTGATGGTCGTGGCGTGCACCGCCAAGGCTCCGGAGGCACGAGTGTCGAAGCCCGTCCAAGAAGAAGATCCTCACCTCTGGCTCGAGGAGGTCGCAGGCGACAAGCAGCTCGATTGGGTTCGCGAGCGCAACCGCACCACGCTCGCGAAGCTCGAGAGCGACCCCGGCTTCGAGCCGTTGCGCGTGAAGCTCCTCGCCATCTTCGATAGCAACGCCAAGATCCCCTATGTCCGCAAACGCGGAGACTTCTATTACAACTTTTGGACCGACGCCGAGCACCAGCGCGGCCTTTGGCGGCGCACGACCTTCGCCGAGTACAAGAAAGAACATCCGAAGTGGGACGTCATCGTCGACGTCGATGCGCTGAATGCCGCCGAGAAGGAGAACTGGGTGTGGCACGGCGCCGAGTGCTTGCGTCCGAAGGACGGGAAGACCTGGGTGCGCTGTCTGCTATCGCTGTCGCGCGGTGGCGCCGATGCTGACGTGACGCGCGAGTACGACTTGCAGAAGCGTGCCTTCCTGCCGGACGGCTTCATTCGCCCCGAGGCGAAAGGGGGCGTCAGCTGGGTCGACGAGAATACGACCTACGTGGCGACGGACTTCGGTCCGGACTCGATGACGTCATCGGGTTATCCGCGCATCGCCAAGGAGTGGCGGCGCTCGGAGCCGCTCGCCGAAGCCAAGGTCGTTTACGAAGGCAAACACGACGACCTCGCGATCGGTGCCGTCCACGACGACCGTCCCGGCTTCGAGCGCGACTATGTCTATCGTTCGATCGCCTTCTACTCGAGGGAGCTGTTCTTACGCGGCAAGGATGGGAGCATCACCAAGATCGACGTGCCCGACTCCGCCGAGAAGGGCGTCCACGAGAAGTGGCTGACCATCGAGCTGCGCGACCCGTGGACGGTCGACGGCACCACGCACCCGCCGGGCTCGCTCCTGGTCGCCGACTTCGACGCGTACATGGCGGGCAAGCGTGAGCTGCGCGCTCTGTTCACGCCGACGGCGACGACGTCGCTTGCTGGATACACGTGGACCAAGAGCTTCATGCTCCTGAACATCCTCGAGGACGTGAAGAACCGAATCGAGGTGCTGACCCCGGGCAGCTGGTCACGAACACCGCTCGCGCACGCGCCAACCATCGGCAGCGTCGGTGTCGATCCCGTGGACGACGAAGAGTCGGACGACATCTTCATGACCGTGACCGACTACCTGACGCCGACCACTCTGGCCTTCGGTACGGTCGGTAAGAAGCTGACACCGCTCAAGCAGCTTCCCGCTTTCTTCGACGCCAAGGGCATGAAGGTGACGCAGCACTTCGTGAGCTCGAAAGACGGGACACGCGTGCCGTATTTCATGGTGGCCAAAGACGGCATCGCCATGAATGGCGCGAATCCCACCGTGCTCTATGGCTACGGCGGCTTCGAGATCTCGCTCACTCCCGGCTACAACGGGGCGCTCGGCGACTGGCTCGAGCACGGCGGTGTCTACGTGGTGGCCAACATTCGGGGCGGCGGCGAGTATGGTCCGCGTTGGCACCAGGCCGCTTTGACGGACAAGCGTTTCCGCGCCTACGAAGATTTCGCGGCGGTGGCGGAGGATCTCATCGCCCGCAAGGTCACGAGCCCCGCGCATCTCGGTATTTGGGGCGGCAGCAACGGCGGCCTCCTGATGGGCAACATGGCCATGCACTTCCCGCATCTGTTCGGTGCGGTGGTGTGTGAAGTGCCGCTCCTCGACATGAAGCGCTATAACAAACTACTCGCCGGTGCCTCGTGGATGGCCGAGTACGGCAACCCCGATACCGACGACTGGAAGTTCATCGAGAGCTTCTCGCCGTACCATCACGTGAAGCCAGGCACGAAATACCCGGCCATTCTGTTCATGACCTCGACCCGCGACGACCGCGTTCATCCGGGCCACGCACGCAAGATGATGGCGCGCATGGAAGAGCAGGGCCACGACGTCCTCTATTACGAGAACATCGAAGGCGGCCACGGCGGCGCCGCGGACAACAAGCAGGCTGCGGTGATGCGCGCCCTCGCCTGGACCTTCATGAAGCAGAGGCTCTAGGCGCGCTTCTCGAGCGCTTTCACGAGGCCATCGAGGCCGGACTTGATGTTGAGGTCGCGTTGTGGGTAAGCGATCTCGATGTGCGCGGCGCGGAACGCCTTGTCGATGGCGAAGCGTAAGTCGCTGGTGATCGTCGACTCTTGCTCGGGCGTATCCATCCAGATCGCCAGCTCGAACATCAGCGCGTTGTCGCCGAAGTCGCGGAAGTAGACTTTGGTGGCTGGGTCCTCGAGCACGCGCGGGTCGGCTGCCGCCACCGCTTGCAGGGTGGTGCGCACCAGCTCGGTGTCGCAGCCGTAGGCGACGCCGATGGTGATGCGGGCGCGGGCGCGCGGGGTCGGGGCGCTGCGATTGACGACGCGGCTCGAGACGAGCTCGCTGTTGGGGACGATGATCTGGATGCCGTCGCGGGTGAGGATGCGGGTCGCGCGCATGGCGATGTCCTCGACGGTGCCGGATGCCGCGCCGACGTCGATGAAATCGCCCTTCTGCACCGGGCGCTCGATGAGCAGGATGATTCCGCTCGCGAAGTTCTGAGCGATGTTCTGCAAGCCAAAACCGATACCGACCGCGAGGATGGCGCCGAGCGCGGCGAGGGACTTCAGCGAGAAGCCGACGTTGTCGAGCGCCATCACCAGGCCCAAGCCCACGATGATGTACTGCGCGATACGGCCGAGGGCGTAAGCGACACCTTCGTTCGTCTGACCGCTATAGCGAATCATCAACCGCGTCACCGAGCGGCGGCCGATGTTGCCGACGAAAATGGCGATCAGCAGAGTGACGATGAAGACGATAAGAGACAGCGGCGTGACGTCGGTATCCGAGATACGGAACAACACGCGATGCAGAAGCTCGCTCAGCTCATCCATGCACTACGGCAACACCAAGAGCGGGGCTGGTGGCAAGGGCCGCAGCGGCACGCACCAATCCGTGATCACCGGGCCGGCGGATTGAATGCGCAAGCCGGGGTCGAAGCTGAACGGGTCGGCGGCAGCCATGTTGACTTCGTAGCTCTGCAGGTCGGCAAGCGAGGCGATCGTCACGATGCTCATGGGCAGGGAGGCCTCGGTGCCGCTGATGCTCGGGCTCATGAGCTCGTTGCCGAAGACACTTTCGCGCCAGTGCGCGTCTGCCGAGCCTTGCGTCGCGGTGTTGTCGACTGGAACACCGGTGGGGGTTCCCGCCACCAGGCTGTCGTAGGCCGCAAGGGCTTCCGCGCCATTGAACAGCGTCGGCGCGCCGGGGCTCGATGGAAGCGACGGATTGTCGATCAAGTCCGTCGACGGGCTGTTGTCATCGACCCAGTAGGTGCCGATGCCGATGACGTGTCCCATCTCGTGGAGGACCGTCTCCTCGAAGAGACCCTGAGCTTCGAGCACGTCGATGTCTTCACTGTCGAAGCTCATGATGCCGATCATCGTCGAACCGTCGCCACGCTGATAACACGGACCTGCTTGGGCCAGGGTGCCCAGCTCGCCATCGATAGGACCGACGCCGGCGAAGATGAGCAGGTCGTCCATCACGATATCGTTGGTGTCGCTGTTGCCGCCGCAATCGGGATGGAGCTCGGCTCGATTGAAGATCACGTCTTGCAGCTCGTTGACGATCACCGCCTGCCAGCGCGCCGCTGCGTTCTCGAACGCCGCACGCTGCGCTTCGGTAACCGTGTTCAGGTAAATGAGCTCGATTTGGAAGTCGCCTTCGACGGTGGCGTTGAACTGCTTGTTCCCCAGCGCCGCGTGATCGGGGAGCGATGCGCGTACTGCGTTTGCTACGGCGCTCTTACCGAGAGTCCATGTGTCGAGCTTCGCGCGTCCCTGAGCGTTCGTCGTCAAGTTGGTGGTCGGCGCAATGGTCCCGCTACCCCCCGTGACCTCGAAGTGGACGGCCACACCCGGTAGCGGCGCATTGAATTGGTCGCGGACTTCGACCTCTGGATCAGCGTCGACAGCCGTGCCCGCCAGAGCAGACTGAGTCGTGGCGCTGACCACGAGGAACGTCGTCGCGACTGGTGTTGGCGGCGGCGGATCGTCGTCGTCCGTGGGCGGCACGTCGTCGCCTCCACCCATGCTGTCGCCTCCGGTATCGCCCCCACCGGTGTCGCCGCCTGCGGTATCACCCCCGCCGGCGTCGCCGTGACCGGCGGTTCCATCTCCGTCAGCTGGCAGCAGGGCATCACCGCCGCCGTTGTCGGTATCGGTGACCTGCTGGTCCTGGTCAGTCGTGTCGACTGTGTCGTGGTCGGCTTGATCGCTGTCGGCCTGGTCGTCGTCGAGGTTCGGGCCTTCGACCGCGCCGCCGCACGCGACTCCGAAGAGCACGAGAGAGAGCACCGAAAATCGCCAGCGCGCCACACAGGTCCCCACGCCTCACCCAGGGATGAAATTACCACAATGGCGGAATTTTTCGGCCTGCCATGTGGACAGAGCGCAAAAGCTTCCTAAGTTGTCTCAACATGCGGCTTTGGCTTTGCGGGCTCGTGCTGCTTTCTTCGGGTGTTGCCCACGCCTACACGATTGAAAGTCCGGTCAGTAACGGTTGCCACGAGCGCATCACCGAAGAGGCGCTGCGTTACGTGCGGAGCCTCGGGCTCGCCGAGCCGATTCCAGCACGCAACGACGACGAGCGCGCCTTGCTCGAAGACATGCCGTTTCACTTGTCGGGCGACATGCAAGACATGGCTTCGGCGGCAATTCTCCTCGGCGTCCGCCGGCCCGACATCCGCGAGAACGCCAACGTCGACATCAGCGCGCTAGCGCTCATCCACGGCGACCCGAACCGCCAAGACGACCACTGCTTGCGCGCCCCTGGTGACGACGAGCCCGATGGCTCGAGCATCTCGGTGATTGCCTGTCAGGCGAGCGCGCGGGCGTCGCTCGAGGGCGCGGCGGCGGGTTTGTTCGACGATGGCTCGGTCAATCCCGACGAATACGCAACCATCGAGCTGACGTTGCCGGTCCGCAGCAAAGCCGACATCGACCTCAATCGCTTCTACATGAACATGGGCCAGGCACTGCACGCGCTGCAGGACGGCTACAGTCACACGTTTCGCGACGAAGGTGCCGAGCGCATCACCACGGTGCTCAACTGGGTCGACTACGTCGAAGAAATCGCCACCGAAGAGCGTGACGGACCCGAGCATCGCGGCGAGCTCGACGAGTGCGTGAACATCGACGAGCGACGCCAGCTCCGGCTCGAGCTTGCGACCAACGCGTCGGTCGAGCTTTTGCTCGCCATGCTCGACGGTGACCCCGCTGGTCGCGTCGACGACGCTACCGCCGTGTTCGAGCGCGCCACGCAGACCAACGAGAGCTGCACCTTCGATAATGGTTGGTGCGCTACAGCGGACAGTCGTTACGCCGCGTCGGCCACTTGCTCGGCGGTGGGTGCGAGTCCGTGGCTGCTGCTGTCGATGCTCGGGTTGTCGCGAATAAGGCGGGGGATGAAATGGGATCGTTCGGTAAAGCGCTCGTCGTTGCCCTAGGGCTGTTCCTCGGGGTGCCGACCGTCGCGCAGGCGCAGATGGATGACAAAGACGTCGAGCTCATCGGAACACTCGGTGGCTCGGTCGACAAGGCGGCCCTTGCTGGTGGCCTGGGGATGCGTCTGCGCTTCGCCAAGGACTGGCACGTTGGCCTCGGCGGTGAGTACAACCCGTACGGCTCGGTGACGCGCCTCAAGCTGCGTAGCGGCAGCGCCAACTTCTTCGCGACTATCGACTATCGCTGGCTCAAGTCTGGCCGGGTTTCGCTGACGACCATCGGCTACTTGGGTGCCTCGTGGTTGCTCTTCGATCTGTACGGCGTTCCCAAGGGCTCGGTCGGCCCCTACTTCGGAATCACCCCGCTCTGCGCCGAGGTCCGCTTGAGCGACCGCGTGACCCTACTCGTCGAGTCCATGCGTATCGCCATTCCGTTGCCCCAAATCAGCGGGGTTCCGTTCGGCTATCGCCAGTACCGTTTCAGCGTAGGGGTTGCTATCGCGCTCGATTGAGTTAGGCTCGCAGGATGCCACGTCCGGGTGCCTTCACCGTCATCGATCCGACGACCGATCTGCCACTCGCCAAGTACGACGCGCTCACCGACGACGAAGCCATCGAGGCCATCTCCGAAGTGCGCCACGCATTCCCAGCCTGGCGCCGCCTGGAGCTCGCTCAGCGTGCGCGCCTCATGCGCCGTGCCGGCAAGATCCTCACCGAGCGGGCCGACCAGCTGGCGCGCTTGATGACGCGCGAAATGGGCAAGCCGTTCAGTGACGGCCGCGCCGAGGTGCTGAAGTGCGCCTTCGTTTGCAGCTACTTCTCGGAGAACGCCGCCGCCATGCTGGCTGACGAGCCGGTGGACTTGGGCGATCCGAAGGTGCGCGCCTACGTCACGTTCCAACCGCTCGGTGTCATCCTCGCCCTCATGCCCTGGAACTTTCCCTTCTGGCAGCTCTTCCGCTGCGCTGCGCCCGCGATGATGGCCGGCAATTGCGTGGTGATGAAACACGCCGACAACGTGCCGGGCTGCGCCCTCGCCATCGAGTCGATCTTCAAAGACGCCGGCTTCCCGGCCAACGTCTTCAAGACGCTGCTCGTCGATGTGCCGCAGGTGGCGGCGCTCATCACCAACCCGGACATCGCGGCGGTATCGCTCACCGGCAGCGTCAACGCGGGCAAAGCAGTCGCGGGCGCGGCCGCCACCGTCTTGAAGAAGTGCGTCCTCGAGCTCGGCGGCAGCGATGCCTATGTCGTGCTCTCCGACGCCGATCCAGTGCACGCCGCCAAGGTGTGCGCCACTGCGCGCATGGTGAACGGCGGCCAGAGCTGCATCGCCGGCAAACGCTTCGTGGTGAGCGAGCCGATTCGCGAGAGCTTCACCAAGGCGATGGTCGAAGCCATGGGTGAGTGGGTCGGTGGGGATCCGAGTGATCCCGAAACCAAGCTCGGCCCGATGGTGAACATCCGCGCCCGTGACGGAGTTCACAAACAGGTCACAGAGAGCATCGAGAAGGGCGCGAAGCTCCTCTTGGGTGGAGAGGTTCCGCGCAAGCGCGGCGCCTGGTACCCAGCGACCGTTCTGGCGGACGTCGAACCGGGTCAACCCGCCTACGACGAAGAGATCTTCGGGCCGGTCGCCGCGATCATCACGGCACGCGATGACGACGACGCCGTGCGCATCGCCAACGATTCACGGTTTGGCCTCGGCGCCGCGGTGCTCACCAAAGACCTCGCGCGTGGCGAAGCCATCGCCGCACGCGAGCTCGAGTCTGGTCTCGCGTTCGTCAACCACAACGTCAAATCGGATCCGCGATTGCCGTTCAGCGGCGTCAAGGAGAGCGGCTACGGACGCGAGGTGTCGCGTTACGGCTTGCTCGAGTTCGTGACCACCAAAACGGTCTCGATCGCACTCTGATTCGCGGGATCGGCCAACCAGGCGTCGAAGCGTTCGAGCTCGCCGCTCCCTCGCGGCCCTAACACCGCGATGACGAACGGCGCGAGCCTCTCGCCGGCGAGCGCGGTGCAGAGCACACCCGTGTACTTGTCGCCGGTGGTCACCGTGGCTTCGATGTTGTCGGTGAAGAAGACATCGACATCGCCGTCGGCTAGCCGCTCGAAGACCCGCAGATTGTCTGCCTCACTCTCGAGCACGGCGTTCTTGATGGCTCGCCGCGCGAAGGCCTCGTTGGTGCCGCCGTTGTTGTAGATGACGCGAATACCCTTCTGATCGACATCGGCCAGGGTCGCGAAGCGCTGGCTGTCGCTACAGCGGATGACCGCGACCTTGTATCCGTGGAAGTAGGGCTTGCTGAACGCCGCTTCGCGCTCGCGCTGCTCGGTGATGGTGATCCCCGACATGGCAAGGTCGAACCAACCGGCCTTTAGGTCGTCGAGCAGGGTCGTCCACTTCGTGCGCACGAAGACCACTTCGCGGCCCTGGGCTTTGGCGTAGGCCCTCGCCATGGCGATGTCCGCCCCCTCCGGCTGTGAGCCTTGCCAGAGGCTGAACGGGCGATAATCGCCGGTCGTGCCCACTTTCAGGGGTTTATGGGCGCAAGCGGCCAGCAGCAGGAGAACGAAGGGGGTGGTGTTGCGCATTGGGGTCGTCGCTACCTACCTTATTTCACGGCGAAAGCGGGGGGCTAGCGCCAATATGATGGAATGCTCTAGCTGCGGCACGCTCCAGAAGGTGGAGCGTGATGACGACGCCAACGTCGTCGAGTGCGTCGCGTGCGGGTCCGAGCTCTGGCGCAGCTCAGGACGCAGCATGACGCTTTCTTTCGGCTGTAGCGTCGCCGGCTTGCTGCTTTTCTTTCCCGCAAACTTCCTGCCGTTCCTTTCGACCTCGGTGCTGCAGGCCAAGCGCACCAGCGTCATCGCCTCGTGTGTGTCCGCGATGACGGCTGATGGCTGGCCTACCCTGGCAGCGGTCATCGGCTTCGTCGTCATCGTGGCGCCCTTTGCGCGCTTCACCTTGCTCGCTGCCGTGCTCGGGTCGGTGCTCTACAGGCGACGGCGGCCCTGGCTCGGTCGCGCGTTTCGCTACGCCAACTGGTTCGAAGTCTGGGCGATGACCGACGTGCTGCTCCTCGCCTTGTGGATCGCCTACGCTCGCCTCGATGCCACGGTCTCGACGACGCTCGGCCCAGGCGGCATGTGCTTCGTCGCGGTGGGCTTCATCAGCCTCATCCTCAGCGCCTCGCTCGACAAAGGGACTGTCTGGCGCGCCATCATGCCCGACGACGCGCATATCGAGCCGCCGGTCGTCGCCTGCATGGTGTGCAGCCGCGTCGAGCAGACTCGGCTCCTCGGGAGCGACTGTCAGCGTTGCCGCGCGCGCCTGCGCCTGCGGCGGCCTCAAGCGGTGAGTCGCGCCACCGCCTTGGTGCTCGCGAGCGTCATTCTCTACATCCCCGCCAACATCCTGCCGATGGCCACCTTGCCCATCAAGTTCGACCTCGTCTCGTACACGGTGATGGGCGGCGTCATCGACCTCATCGAGGTGCGCATGATTGGCCTCGCGCTCCTGGTATTCGTCGCGAGCTTCGCCATTCCGTTCTTGAAGCTCGCGGGGCTCGGCTGGTGCATCGCGTCGGTGGTGCGGCGCTCGCGCCGGCGCCTGCGCTTGAAGACCAAGCTCTATCACGTCGTCGACGCCATTGGCCGCTGGTCGATGGTCGACCCGTTGGTGCTCGCGTGTTTCGTGCCGGTCACGCAGTACAACGCGGCGATGTCGAGCCGGGCGGAGGCGGCGGCACCAGCGTTCACGGCGGTAGTCCTTTTGACCGTTATCGCGGCGCGCGCCTTCGACCCACGCCTGATGTGGGATGTCGCGCGGGAGCGTACCGATGGCTGAGCTGATCCCCGAAGCGCGGCGCATCAAGCGTCGCTTGCCCGGAGTAGTCTGGGCGGTCCCGGCCGCGGCGCTCATCGTCGTCGGCTACCTCGCGATCAACGCCGTGCTCGAACGCGGCGTCGAGGTGGTGGTGACCTTCGAGGATGCCGCCGGCGCCAAGGTCCGCGACACCGAGGTGCACTACAAGGGGCTCACCGTGGGTCGGGTCACCAAGATCGAGCTCGCTGACGATCAGCAACATGTCGATATGACGCTGCTCATGTCGCGCAAGGTTTCGTCATTGCTCACCACAGGCACCCAGTTCTGGCTCGTGGGCGCGAACCCTTCGCTCTCCGACCTCTCCTCGTTGACCGCGGCGGTGACTGGCCTTTCGATCGAGATGGCCCCCGGGCCGGGCGAGCGCGCCAGCCGCTTCAGCGGACTCGACCGAGCGCCGGTCATCTACCCGGGCACTCCGGGAAAGCGTGTCGTGTTGCGCACCGAGCAGCGGGGATCGCTCAAGCCGGGGGCGCGCATCGCCTATCACGGGGACGATGCCGGCAAAGTCACCGACGTGCGCTTCGTCCCGCCGAACGCGTTCGAGATCGACGCCTTCGTGACCGAGCCGTTCTCCGAGGCGCTGCGCGAGGACAGCTACTTCTGGATCAGCGGTGGCGTGCAGGTTTCGTTGACCGCTGAAGGCGTCACCACCAACCTTCCTGCGGCGAGCGACCTCCTCGCCGGCGGCATTGCCTTCGACACGCCGACCCGCTCGCTCGAGCTGACACCGGCTGCCGACGGCGCGATCTTCCGTCTCTTCGGTGACGAGGCCGGAGCCCGTGACGGCAACGACGGGCCTGACGTGCTCTACGAAACGACCTTCGAGAGTGGCTCGGGGGCGGTCCCGGTGGGCGCGCCCGTGACGTTGCTCGGCTATCGCATCGGTCGTGTCCGCTCGAGCACACTGCACGCGGATGGCGCCACTGGTGCCGTCACCGCGCCCATGGTCGTCGCTTTGCATCCTCGTCGCTTGGGATTCGACGAGAGCGGCCGCGCCGCCACCGACACGTTCATGGAGAAGCTGCTCGAGCGTGGCTACCGCTTGCGTATCGCCCAGTCGCCGCCGCTGGTCGGCGCTCTCACTCTCGAGCTCGTGCGCACTGACACCAAGTCGTCGTTCGTGCAGGGCGCTCTCCATCCCAAGCTCCCGGTCACCACGACCGGCGACATCGCTTCGCTGACGGCGACGGCGCAGTCCATCCTCGCGAAGATCGACAGCGTTCCCATCACCGACATCGGCAACGAGCTCAAAGGCACCGCGGCTCGCTTGAACCGCGCTCTCGCAACCATCGAGCCGCAGCTCGAGCCCACCTTGCGTGAGCTGCGCGCGAGTGCCACCGCCGTCCAGGGCACTGCTGCCGAGGCGCGCGCGGTCATGACCGGAGAGGGCGCGGCTCAAGGCACGAGCTTCCCCGAGGCGATGCGTCAACTCACCAAGGCAGCGCGATCGTTGCGCGCTTTGGCGGACTCGATCGAGACCAATCCCGAGTCGCTGCTGTTCGGCAAGAGCGAGGACAAGAAATGAAACGCGCTTCGATGCTCATCGTGGTGACGGCTGCGGCCTGTGGTCACAGCGCTCCCACCCGTTTCTATACGCTCGCGCCAGCGGCGGGCACGGCATCGACGAGCTACGCCGGTCCTCCGGTGCGCCTCGAAGCAGTGCACTTGCCGCCGAGCGTCGCCGGCCACCGCATCCTGCACGGCACCAGCGATCACGAGGTCGCGGTGAGCGCGCTCGAGCGCTGGACCGACGATCTCGACTATCTGATGCGCCAGACCCTGGCGCAGAACCTGCTCACGCGCTTGCCGAACGGCGCCTTGGTGTTCCCCGACGCGCCGCGGCCGCGTGGCTCGCTTTCTTGGGTGGTCGACGTGTTGACCCTGCGCGAGGTCGGCGGTGAGGTCGTGTGCGAGCTCACGTGGAGCCTCATGGCGAACGACGTCCCGCAAGTGATGGAGCGCCGGCAGGCAAGCTTCACCGCCAAAGCAGATGGCACCGGCGAGGGAACGTCGGCGGCGCTCTCCGAGATCAGCGCGCGTCTAGCCGACGCCATGGCGGCGAGCTTGCCGGAAGCCGCCTTGGCCCTGACTACTCGGTCGCCCAGCGCCAGCGTATCCCCAGCTCCGTAAAGTCGCTGGTGATGAGGCCGAGGCGGTCGCGGCTGACGAGGGTCGGCACGAAGCTGCCGCGTACCTCGAGCGCCTTGTTGAAGACGATGCGGGTCACGATGCCGGCGCGGACCAGAATCTCGTCGCGTGTCGGCACGCCGAGGACGTCGACCGCCGGACCGATGGCGAACTGGTGGAAGTTGTCGATGGGATAGAACGCGAAAGTCGCGCGCGTGCGCCACACGAGGCTCGAGCCGACGATGATGCGCAGCGTGTCTTCGTAAACGTAGTCGTTGGGGTTGTCGAAGCCGGTGACGCGCGAGGCGCTACCGAGCAGGCTGAGCTCGCCATACTTGGTGGCGATCGCCGTGTTCAGCTCGGTTTCCATGGTGATGTAGTGGGCGTGTTCGCCGCCCGAGGTCTCGAGAGAGGCGCGGTCGAAGCTGTCTTGATCGCCCGGCAAGAACGAGCGCTCGAAGCTGTAGAAACCGCGAGCCCCGGCGCGAATGTCGATGTACGGCAGAGCGAAGCGCACGCCACCCCAGCCGCCGACGCCGTTGCGGCTGAAGATCGGATTGATCTCGAGGCCCATCCACTGGAAGTGCGGCGCGCCGTAACCAAGCGAGAGACGCGGGCGCAGATAGATGTAGCCCATGTCGACGGTGGTGGCCGCGAAGTAGCGGCGCTTGCCCGACTTCCAGGCGAAGCGGTCGACGGTGGGTTTCACCGTCTCCTCGACGTTGACGCTGGTTTCGGCAGGAGCGACGCCACCGCCGGTCACCTCGATGAGCTCCGGTCTGGCATCAGTCGGTTGCTCCTGGGGCTCCGCTTGAGCGGTCATCAACGATGCAACGGCGATGATCCACATCAGTGCACCACCGCGATGCCGACGCCGTTCTGGGTCGGGTAGACGGAGATCTCGTAGTCTGGGCCGACGACGGCGCCGCGCTTCTTTTTGTCCCAGCTGCGGTAGTGCAGGGCCGGCACCGCGAGGCCAATGGCGGTGCCGACGATGGCGCCGGTGATCACGTCACTCGCGTTGTGCACGTCGCCGATGACACGGAGCCCCGAGGTCGCGGCGGCAGCGACGAAGGCGGTGGCGCAGGTGACAATATCGGCTTTCGGCCCGAAGAGCTCGTGACGTGCGCGGTGCGCGCAGATGAGGCTCGCGCCGGTAAACGCCATAGCGGCGTGGCCACTGAAGAAGCTGCGATAGCGGCCATTGCGCACGCACAGGTTCAAGTCAGGCGAGAGCTCGGTACCGCAGGTCTCGAGATAGGGTCTGGGACGACTGACGATGAGCGATGTGATTTGGTGCACCGCGGTGGTTAGTGCGACTGCCTCGGCGTCGATGATTGCCATCTCCCATGCGACGTCCGGGCTGCGGCGCACACCGGCGGCGACGACCAACGCGTCGATGGCGAACGGCCAGGTGATCTCCATGGACAGAAACACGTCGCTGAGGTCGAGCGCCGCGTAACGAGCGTTCAGAGAGTCGAAGCGCAGGGCACGGCGCACGTCCGCGTCGAAGAGGATGGGGCGCTCGAGGTTGTGATTGCTGAGCGGCCGAAAGATGGAAGCGCCGATGGACAGCGCCGCGGCTGAGCCGACGAGCACGTAGTTGCCGGTGCCGACGCGGGCCCATTCCGGCTTCCAGGTGAGCTGGGGCGCCTCGATGGGGAGCGGCTCGGTCTTGGTCTCGACATCGGGGTCGTTAGCTGCGGTGTCGGCGAGTGGCGACTGCTTTTCCCCGGCCGAGATGCCGGGTTTGACACCAGCGGGATCGACCGGTGCGGGCTCGGTGGTGCCGGGAGCCGGCGGGGTGTCGGTCGGCGGGGCGTCTTGGCCATGGGCGGTCGCCGTCGCGAGAACGAACGCGCTCGTTACGATGGCCCTACGAAACCAGCAAAGTCCCAAGCAATCCCCCCGACTGCGTTGGCTGCTTTAACACGCGGTGACATGGTCGAAGCAAGGCAACAAGCAAACGACCACGCCGAAAACGTTGGCCTGCAATAAGGACACCCTATGCGCGTGACGCCAGGCTCAAATCGGCTCGCGAGTGCGTTTCTTCGGCCGTCGTCCGCCGGCGCGTCGTCGTCTGCACCCGTCCGCTCCCTCGACACCGCGGGTCGGGTCAGCGGTAGCGGCAAGCCTGTCGTAAGCTATCGCGCCGCAGCCGAGGTCTATCTCGACGTGGCAGCGCCTATCGCCTTGCGCCAAGTCCTCGAAAATATTGGGCGCTCCACCGGCCAAAGGTCACCGCTCACCGGTCTCGAGACCCCGACCCTCAAAGGGGGCGTCATCGCCGCCACCGGCGACACCCCGGACTACCGCTTCGTCTGGGACCGGGACGCGGCTTTGGTCATGCGCTCACTCGTTGGAGCGAGGCCCGATGCGCTAGCCGACTACGTGACCTTCAGCCGCGCCCGCCAGGCCCGAGCCGGAGTTGCCATCGACCCGCGCGGACTCAAGGCCGCGCCGGGATTCGAGTGGGCCGAGAAGTACATCCGCAAAGATGCAAGCCAGGGGCTGGGTGAGCCTCGCGAGCTTCCCAACGGCGCCTTCGATCCCTTCCACTGGAGCCGCCCGCAGAACGACGGCCCGGCCCTGCGCGCCCTCACCATGCTCGACATGCTGGAGACCGAGCTCGCCCCGGCTTTGCGCGCGCAGGTCATCGCGGCGCTCGCGGTCGATCTCGACTTCATCGCCAGTGAGTGGCGGGCTCCATGTTTCGATCTCTGGGAGGAGACCCTCGCCGGCAAGCACTACTACACCCGCGAGGTGCAAGCCGCGGCCCTGCATGCCGGATCGCGCGTGCCCGAGCTCGACGAGCGCGCCAGCGAGTACGCCAAAGCGGCCACCGCGATCGACGCCGAGCGTGATCAGTTCTGGAACGGCAAGTACCTCGCCGCGAGTCTCGACGTGATGGCGCGCGACGGTCACTCCAGGAAGGCGACCGACCTCGACAGCAACGTCGTCCTCGCCGCAATCCACAGCGGCCGCATCGACAGCCGCGTGCTCGCCACCGCTCGTCTCGTCGAGCTCCGCGACCAGAAGCTCTTTCCCCTGAACGGTGACGTCAGCAAACGTCTGGGCACGGCGATCGGCCGCTACGATGGCGATAACTACTTCGGCGGCAATCCGTTCTACATGCTGACACTCGGTTTCGCCGAGCTCTGCTACAAGGTTGCAGAGAGCATCACCGTGAACGGCCTCGACGTCGACGCCGACAATCGCGATTTCCTCTCGTCCGCTTTGGCGCACAGTGAATTTCTGCAGCCGGGCGCGAGCTTCGCCCCCGGATCGCTCGAGGCGTCTCGCACTGCTGCCGCGCTCGTCGCCAAGGGCGATGCTTTCATCAATCGCGTCGCGCGCCACGCCAAGGTGACGCCGGACGGTAAGGGCGGTTACGCGCTACCGCTCCCCGAGCAATTCGACAAAGTCGACGGCTCCCCGCGCTCGGCCGCCGACCTCACCTGGAGCAACGCCGCCCTAGTGAGCGCCAGCCGCGCCCGCGCCTCCGCCACTAGCGCCGCGCCGCGCTTCCCGTTCAATCACACCATCGACGAGGTCCTGCGCTCGCCGGACGCCGCGCTCGCCTTCGTCGAAGACTACTTCGACCACGAGTCGCCGTTCTTCCATGCGGCCCGCGACTTCGCGACGGGGCTCGCCTTTGACGGTGTCGACCTCGATCCCAAGACCGGTCAGCTCTCCGGCCGCCGTCGCCTCACCGCGACCTCGAAGGAGTGCACCGACGTCGCAGTCATCGCCAAGATCCTCACCGGCGACCCGCTGGCGGTTCGCCTCATGGGCAAAGACGTCGACGCGCGTGAGGAGGCTCTCGCCATCCTGACGCGCAAGATGGACAGCTACGAGCGCTTCGATCGCGAGTACCCGGGCTACGGCGGCTTCATGCCCTGGATCAAGATCGGCGCCGACGGCAGCTTGGGGCCGGCGGACAAGCACTGGGAGAAGAACGTCCCGTCGCTCGACAATTGCGAGTGGATGTTCACCTTGCTCGCGGTCGAGCACGTGTTGCGCCAGCAGGGCGAGACTGCTTTGGCGGATCGCTACAAGGCTTGGAACGAAAAGCTCGCGCGCAACGTCAAGCGCGTCTTCTGGGACGAGGACAAGCAGGCGGTTCGCGTGCAGGCGAAGATCTCGGACAACCGCGATCCCAACGCCACGTACGCCTCGCACGACGGCGACGCCTTCATGCGCGGCCCGCACGGCGTGCACGAAGGCGCCATGATCCTCCACTACATGTCGCTCTACGCAAAGCCCGGCCTCTCGCCCGAGCAGGTCGAGCACGTGTGGAGCGAGACGCGTATGGAAGCCGTCGAGCACAAGCACGGCACCACCTGGCAGGGCTACTGGGGCTCGCCGCACGAAGAGTGGGAGTTCTTGATCATGCCCAAGCGCGATCAAGAAGATTGGGCGAAGCTCTTCCGCATCCGCCAGAAGCTGCGCACGCAAGACGCGGTCGAGCGCGGCAAGCCGGGCTTCGGCGCTTCGATCAACTCGCCCGATAGCGGTCCTCAAGAAGGGGCGACCGTTCCCTACGCTGGCGACCACGGGATCCCCAGCATCGCGCTGTCGTCGACCACCGACTATCCGTTCTACGCGATCTATGGCGTCTTCACGCTGCTGCTCGAGCAGGCCAACACGCCAGAGCGGCGCGAAGGACTGGCCTGGTTGCTCAACACGCTGCGCGCCCGCGACGCGGTGACCTCGATGGGTGCCGGCGAGTCGGTGAACAACGACGGCTCGAAGGCGTCGCCGATGAAGACCATCGACGGCTCGTTCCTCAACTGGCTCGGCATCATGGGCGGCATCTCCGACGAGGTGCGTGACCGCATGAAAGACGACGGCACCTACGACAAGTACCAGGAGATCTTGCTGCACGAGTATCGCGAGACCTTCGGCGACAAGGTGCTCAACGAGCCGTCGGATTTCGCG
The DNA here is from genome assembly GCA_964484195.1 of uncultured Bdellovibrionales bacterium. Taxonomy (GTDB): domain Bacteria; phylum Myxococcota; class XYA12-FULL-58-9; order XYA12-FULL-58-9; family JALHOP01; genus JALHOP01. The sequence continues at coordinate 48,644 of CAZAER010000035.1, forward strand.
GCGCCCCGCGTTTCTGTGCCGTGGACACCACCCAAAAAGCCTGTGTCCGCTTTAGCGTTGCGAAGCTACGGCTCGACCGGCCGCACCACGACGTGATCGCCGTCGCGTAGCTGCTTGTTGCTGTCGACGACGACCTGAGTGCCGGCGCCGAGGCTCGGCTCGACGTAGACCTTGCCGTCGCGCTCACCGAGGAGCTTCACGCGGACGCGGGAGACGGCGCCGTCGTCGATGACCATCACGGTAGCGATGTCGCCGCGGATCTTCGCGGCGCTCGCCGGGATCTCGCTGGCGTTCGCGGGCTCGCCGAGCTGCGTGGTGACCTCCGCGATGGTGCCCAGAGGCAAAAGGCGCTCGTCGTCGGTCAGGTCGATCTCGACGCTCACCGAGTGACTGTTCATGTCGGCTGCAGGGGCGCGGCGCGAGATGCGGCTGGTGACGGTGCCGCCGGTGGCGAGCGAGCGAATGGTTACGGCGGTGCCGGGCGTCACCTGGGTAAAGTCGGACTCCGGCACATCGACCACGAGGCGCACGGTCGAACGATCGACCACAGTGAGGATGGCCTGGCCCGGCGCGACGAAGGTGCCTGGGTCGGCGGTACGCGTCGCGATCTCACCGTCGAACGGTGCGCGGAAGGTGCAGTCGGCGCTGCCGCGCGACGAGGTCGTCCCCGTGTCGGGCTGTTGATGATGCTGTGGCGCCGCCGCTAAAGCGTTGCGGCAATCGAGTGTCGCGAGCACGTCACCCTTCACGACGTCGTCGCCGGGACGCACCATCACCGCGGCGACGTACGCTGAGAGCGTTTTGGGGCTGATGATCGCGTGTGCCCACGGCTCGAGGCGTCCGACATAGCGGCGGGTGTTGGCGTAAACCGCCGACGTGGCTTTCGCGACCGCGACGCTGGTCCCCACTTCTTCGGTGGCGGCTGGGGTCGCGCCCAGGCGGTGTGACCGCAAGACGATGAGCCCGCCGATCAGCAAACAGAGCAGGAAGCCAGCAATCACCGCGGGGACGATGTTGGGACCGGCCACCATGGCTTTGGTGCGGTCGGCGATGGTGAGGCGTTGGGTGTCGTGGCGCGAGGTCATAGGGCGCAAGACCATAGCAGAATCGCGGAAATTGCGCAGGTCGACGTTGCCACCAGCCTGTCACGCCTTACGCTAACGAGTGGGGGAAGGGGTATGACCAGGAAGCGTAAAGCCCTGATTGGGCTTGGTATCTTCATCGTGCTGCTGGTGGTCGCGCGCGCCGTTGCACCTTACGTCATCGAGCGCGTCGTCAACGACAAGCTGGCTGCCATGCCCGAATATTACGGGCACATCGAAGACGTCGACCTCTCAATGTGGCGCGGCGCCTACCAGTTCGAGGGCCTGCGTATCGTCAAGCGAGACGCCGGCCGCGAGGGTGAGCCGCTGCTCGCAATTCCCGTGACCGACATCATGGTCGACTGGAAGGGGTTGTTGCACGGCAAGATCTCGTCGCGCGTGCGGCTCATGTCGCCCAAGGTCAACTTCGTGGCCGCGAAGTCGAAGAAGGCCGACACCACCGAGCCGCCGACTAGCATCGCCGAGACGTTGCACGATCTCGTGGCGCTCGAGATTAACAAGTTCGAGGTCGTCAACGGTCGCCTGTCGTATCTCGACGAGCGCGAGACGCCGAAAGTCGATCTCCATCTCGCGAACCTCGACATCACCGTGCGCGACATCCGTACGCGGCCCGGTGAGAACGCCGAGAAGCGGCCGACCACCGGCGAGGTCACCGCGTCGGTTCAAGAGACCGGACGCCTCAAGGCAGGGTTTCGCGCCAACATGTTCGCCAAAGACCATCCAGACGTCGACGGTGAGATGGCGTTGCGCCGCTTGCCGCTTACCGAGCTCACCGACTTCACGCGCGCCTACGCTGGCTTCGATTTCGAGGCCGGCACCATGAGCATGTACTCGGAGTTCGCGGTGGCTCGTGATCGCATCACCGGCTACGTAAAGCCGATCATCTCGGGCAAGAAGGTGCTCGACCTGAAGGGCAATGACGAAGGCGACAACGTGCTCGAAGTCGCATGGGAAGCCTTCGTCGCCGGCGTGACGTCGATTCTCGAGAACGGCAGCACCGACGACGTCGCGACCCGCGTCACCTTCGACGGTCGGCTCGATCAGCCCAACGTCAGCGTCTGGGGCGCGGTCTTCTCGCTGCTCGGTAACGCCTTCTTGAAGGCCATCCTGCCGGGTGTCGAGAATCGCGTCTCGCTCGCCACCATCGGCGGGAGCGTCCGGCCGGAGATCGCCAACAAGCCCTCCGCGAAAATGGAAGCCGAGATGAAGAAGGACGCGGAGCAAGCCAAGGCCGACGAGCAGAAAGAAAAAGACAAGAAGAAGGCGAGCAAAGACGCGGTCGAGGCCGAGAAGAAGGCGATGAAGGCGCGTGCCGGGAAGAGCGTCTCGAAGTAGAAGGGGCCATGAAGCTCGCGGCGGTGGTCGAGACATCGGAGCGCGTGGGCGAGACGCGCTCACGCCTGCAAAAAGTCGAAGCCATCAGCGGTCTTCTCCAGCGGACTGAGCCCGACGAGGTTGGGCTGGTGGTCGACTATCTCGCGGGCATCGTGCCGCAGGGACGCATCGGTGTGGGCTACGCCGCGGTCTCGGCGGCGAGCGAGGTCGGTGCCGCAAGCGCGCCGAGCCTCTCCCTTCGGGACGTCGACGCGGCGTTCGCGCACATCGCCGGGCTTTCAGGTGCGGGCTCCGCGAGGGACCGCAGCCAAGCGCTCGCCAAGCTCATGGGGCAAGCCACCGTGTTGGAGCAGAGCTTCTTGCAGCGCCTGCTGGTCGGCGAGCTGCGGCAGGGCGCTCAAGAGGGCGTGATGATCGCGGCGGTCGCCAAAGCCGCCGGTGTCGACGAAGCCCTAGTGCGGCGCGCCGTCATGCTCGCCTCGGCGCTCGGTGAGGTCGCGGTCACAGCCGTCCGCGACGGCGCCGAAGGACTCTCGCGCTACCGTTTGCGCCTGCTCGCTCCGGTGCAACCGATGCTCGCGCAAACCGCGGCCGATGTCGAAGAGGCAATCACCGCCCACGGGATGGCGTCTGTCGAGCTCAAGCTCGACGGCGCGCGCGTTCAAGCACATCGCGATGGCGATGCGGTGCGCATCTTCTCGCGCGACGGAAACGACGTCACCGCGCGCTTGCCGGAGGTCGTCGAGCAAGTCCTCCAACTGCCTGCCCGAGCGGTGGTGCTCGATGGAGAGGTGCTGGCGATGCGCGAAGACGGTTCGCCCCAGCCGTTCCAGGTGACCATGCGCCGCTTTGGCCGCAAGCTCGACGTCGCAGCGCAACGTCAGGCGATGCCGCTCACGCCTTACTTCTTCGATGTGGTGCACGTCGACGGCGAAGATCTGCTCGACGCAGCCTACAGCGAACGCCAGCGCGCCCTCGGCGACTTGCTGACTCCGGCGCATCGCGTGCCGCACATCGTGACCGCTTCAGCGGAAGAAGGCGAACGGTTCTACGACGATGCCGTCGCCCGCGGCTTCGAGGGCGTCATGGTGAAGACTCTCGACGCGCCCTACGAAGCGGGTCGACGGGGGGCCGGCTGGCTCAAGGTGAAGCCGGCCCACACCCTCGACCTGGTGGTGCTCGCGGCGGAGTGGGGGAGCGGTCGGCGCGAAGGCTTCTTGAGCAACATCCACCTCGGCGCGCGCGACCCAGCGAACGGCGGCTTCGCAATGCTCGGCAAGACCTTCAAAGGAATGACGGACGCCATGCTCGCCTGGCAGACCAAATGGTTTCTCGAGCACGCCATCGGCCGCGAAGGACATATCGTGCATGTCGCGCCCGAGCTCGTCGCCGAGATTGCGTTCGATACCGTCCAGGCGTCGACAGTGTACGCGAGCGGCTTCGCGTTGCGTTTTGCCCGCGTCAAACGCTACCGCGAAGACAAATCAGCCGCTGAAGCGGACACCATCGAAACCATTCGCGCGATTTTCGCGAAGACGCATCGCGCCTAAGGTGCCGGCTCGCGATTGCGGACGAACACGGCGAGGCACAAGTTGCCGAACGGCACCCGCCAGCTCTTGTGCGGCACCGCGCCCGACAAGCGCATGATCGCCTTGAAGCCGAGAGGTGCGAGAAATGGAGTCAACAGATGGGTCGTCGTCTTCATCTCGAGGTCGAAGCACGCGCGTAAGCTCGGGGCGATCTCTGCGAGCTTCTTCTCGAGGTTGAAGGCGTTGAGCTTGGTGATGTGCTGCTCTTCGTAGGAGACGTCGGAGAAGCGATTGAGCAGGAGCTCGACGAGCGGCCAGGTGCTCGCATAGTTGGGCGTCGACAATACGAAGGCGCCGCCTGGACGTAGGACCTGCGCGACGTTGTCGATGAGGCGCTTGATGATCTCTGGCGTCAGATGCTCGATGACCTCGATGCAGGTAACGCAATCGAACGTCTCGCCGACCTCGTGGATGTCGCTGACGTCGCCGATGGCACGGAACTCACGGTGCTCGGTGCCGTAGTGCTCGTTGGCGTAGGTGACCTGCTCCGGAAGGATGTCGACGCCGAGCTGACGTGTGAAGCGTTCTTCGTCGAGGAGCGACAAGAAGGTGCCGGCGAAACAGCCGACGTCGAGAATCGATAGGCCGGGGCCGGGAGGCAAACAGTCGACGATGCGCTGGAACTTCTGCAGGTGCCAGGCT
>CAZAER010000036.1:0-52172 GCA_964484195.1 uncultured Bdellovibrionales bacterium
CGCCACCGACGATGGCTCATGGGAGAAGGCGAGCGCGCGTATGAATGCCCGTGAGCGTCGTGAGTATGCGGGCCGTGATGTGCGCGGTCTCGCGCTCGGGAACAATGTGCAGCGTCTCACGGCACAACGCGCGGTGCAGCGCTATCGTCCAGACCTGGTGATCGTCAGCTGGGCACCACCTGGCCGGTTGGTGGAGCGGGTCATGCGCGGTCCATGCAAATACATCCTTGACGTCGGCACCGAGGGTGACGACTGCGGCAACGGCCCGCACCTTTGGCGGAAGGCGCAGGACTTTGTCGAAGGACCGGTGGAGAAATTGGCTTGGTGTCGTCTCGATGAAAGAAGCGCCGAGCCGCGGCATACGCGCGTCACTTTGTACCATGGCGCACGGCACCAGTAGACCAGATCGACTCAGTCTCACGTGAGAGCGGCGCCCATCCAACATGTCCGCGAGACGCCGGCATCACTCGAGGATCTCTAACCCGTTGCGCAATACTCCGACATAGCGCACAACTCTGCGAAGAGCCGGCGACGGCCAACTTTCACATTGGGAGTCCCCTGGCGACGGCCCCATGGAACGGAACCCCGTGCAAATCTCGCAGCTCCCTCATGTTTCGTTCGCAGCGCTTGCCATGACCGTTCTAGCGGCATGCAGTGACGGTGGGCTTCTCGAGAATTGCAAAGACGCGTGCGAACAAGATCAGTGTGGTGGTGGTGGTGCGGTCTCAGATGTCGATGCTTGCGAACAGCAAGAAGGCCAGGCGGCGGTTCTTCACATCAACCGCCGCCCGACGCTCACGACCGTCCCGCGCCCAAAGAGATGAGGAGCTCGTCGAGCTGCTCGAACGTCTCGGCCATACCGTCCGTGCTCCCGATCCCAGCGTCGAGTGCATCCTTCGAGGGATAGAGGTCGCGTACGACGACCAGCGTCTTGCCCGCCTTCTCCTCGAAGGTCACCGTGGTCACCGCGCCGGCCTCACCGGACTCCTCATTGGTCCAGACGAGGCGAGAGTGGGGCGTGACTTCGATGTACTTGCCGAAGAACGCCATGGGCTCGTCTGAAGCAGGATGGCGGAACACCAGGCGGTACCCGCCGCCGACACGAGCGTCGATCTCGCAGCTGATCAAGGTGAAGCCAGCCGATTTCGGCACCCACCATCGTTGGAACAACTCGGCTTTGGTCCACGCCTCGAACACGAGGCGCGCTGGGCCGTTGACGGTTCGTTTGACGACGACCTCGCGGTCGGACGTTCGCTCCACCGTCGTGGGGTTCTTCACCGGGGTGGCTTTGCTATCGCTTCTTGCGCTCATGGCGCTTCTCCTTCTGTTTGAGCTCTTCAACGACCTTGTCCAACTCATCGAAGCGTGAGGCCCAGAGGACGCGGTACCTCTCGATCCACGCCGTCTCTTCTTCGAGTTGGCGCGGGCCGAGCTTGCAGGTGCGCACGCGGCCGACCTTCTTCGTGGCGACGAGCCCGGCGTGCTCCAAGACGCCGACGTGCTTCTTCATGCCGGTGAGGGTCATGTCGAACTTCTCGGCAAGATCGGTGATCGAAGCGTCTGCCCGTCCGAGCTGCTCCAGAATGCCGCGGCGGGTTGCGTCCGACAGTGCGGCAAATGAAGCGTTGAGGCGGGTCTGCGAATACTGAACCATGTGGTTTAGTATTTAATGCACAGAGCTTGGGAATGCAAGAGGAGACCGATCGCGTGGGCGCCGGCTCGTGTTCAGAGAGGCTATTGCGCCGCGGTGTTGCGAAGCCCGACGAGGTGAAACCTTCTCGCCCTTCGCTTCGCGCGCAGTGCCACGAATTCCGTCGCGAGATACAAAGGCGTGAAGCCCTTCTCGATCCACGGGACGGTCATCAAGGCGGAGATCGTGGTCAATCGCCATGCCGCCTCGGCCACGCCCTGGTCGCCGCGAGCGTCGGCTGTGGCTGCAACTCCTGCGAAGATCACCGTCGCGACCGCGGTGAACGCAAAACATGTGTAGAACGGAGCGACCGTACCGAACGACAGAGCTGCGGCGGCGTAGCCCATGTACTTGGACGCACGCCGACGACGAACCTCGACCTCGATCGTCGTGGCCGACTGACCGTCCGCTCCAGGCGACGATACCAGTTTGCGATCGCGGACATCACCGTATGAGCGCCTCTCGGCGACTAGCTTGCCGGCGCCGACGACCGCGTTGACGAGCTTCTCGCGCTCCGTGCGTTTGCCGATCTCTCGCTCGGCGTATCGTACGAACGCCTCCGACTTGTTCTCGAGCCAACCCAACTTGTTATTGACCCAAGTCATGTCGCGCGCCCTGCTGGTCAGCCTGCCCCGAGGGCGGCCTTGCGGCGCTCGAGCTCCGCGATCCCGTCGTCGATCACGGCGATGCGATCGACGAGCTTCGTGGCGTAGGTCTCGGCTTCGGACTTCTCGTCACCGCTCGTCGATGCGGCGGTGCGCTGCGCCACCTCGAGATCGTAGGCAAAGGCGCTGCGCTCGATCTGGAAGGTCTCGATACGCGCGTTGAGCATGGCCATGGGTTTGTCGGCGCTCGACGCTTCCCAGTACTGCACCCACGCCGGGTGCGCGATGTGCGACTCGGGTTTGCGGCCGATGAGCCGACCAACCCCGCGAACCATGGCGGTGAAGAAGCCCATGTCATCGAGCCACCGGCACGGGTCGACCGTTCCGAAGCCTGCAAAGGCCTCCGCGTGGCGCAACGCCGGCTCCGCGGGCAATAGGCCCTGGCGGTCGCCCCAGTGGTGAACTCCGTGGTGCACCGGGTCGTCGAGGAGCCAGCCTCGGCAGGCCTTCGTGACTTGGCTTACGTTGTCGCCATGATGAGTCTGCGAGTGGTTCCAAACCCAGAGCCCGCCACCGACCGTCATGACGGCGAGCACTGATGCGGCGAGCGGCCCGACGCCAAGGGGAGCGCCAACGGCCCATTGGATCCCTGCGGTAGCCGCCAGAATGCCCGTGGTCAGGGCGGTCGACCCCAAGGCGGCTCCGCCAAACATGCGCACGGGATGAATGCCGACCACGTTCTTGGGGTACGTGTGATGCGACCAGACATTGGTCGCGAGAACTTCGGGCTCGCCCGGGACGTGCGGCCGCGAAATGAACTGGTCGGTGGTGATGTGGCCCACAGCACCGATGAACGCGGTCGCGCAAAAGCCCAAATACAAGCCAACCGGGATAGTCGCTAAAGCGGACACGCCTTTGTTCGCGACCGCTTGCCACACCGCGGCGCCAAGGAACGCGGCCGCAGTCGTTACCGAGGTCCCGAGCGCCACCCAGTCGGACATCCCCGCCTCGTGCTTAGCGAGCAGTCGGCCGGTGCCGAACAAGCCGGACCGACGCGGCACCGACGTGACCATGTCGCGTTCGACCGCTTGTCGCATCGCGTCGATGGTGCCGCGACGCCAGCTGACCAGCTCACGAAGAGTGAGGTCGACATCGTTCGCCGGGCGCATATCAGCGCCGATGAGCGCCAACATCGCGCGTGCTTTGGCCTGACCGCCGACGTCCGGAGGCTCACGCACCAGCGGCCGAGCCGCGGCACGATTCGCAACAGGGGACCCCGAAGTCGCCAGTGTCATGCCTGGTCATCATCGGGTGCACGGGGCGATCTGTTGCTGGGGCTCGGCGGCGCGACGCACCGACAGGCGCAACTATTCCGTTCGTCGACCGATAAACGCGGAGAACGTTAAGGCCAGGTTGCGCTCGCATGCCCTTGAACATCCTCGGAAGACTTGCAAATAGGGCGGGGATCACCCCCGCTGAGCCACCAGCTGTTGGTTCCATCGATTCCCGCGTTGCCGCGTGGATGCTCAAAGACGTCGCGCCAGCAGTCCGCCAGTCGTTCGAAGAGCCGCAATTCCAAACCTATCGCGGCCCATTCGTCGAGCGCCTGATCGAAGGCGTGACCAGCGACGCCAACACGTTTTTCGTGCAGCACGGCCGCTTGCCGCGCGCGCAAGAGCTGGGCGCTCTCGTCGCGACCCGCACCAACGAGGTCATGAATCGCAAGACGTGGCTGTCGGATCCCGAGCTCCGAGCCAAGGCGCAAGACAACTACGTCGAAACCTCGCGGCAACTTGCGCAGACCATCGCCAACGCGCGTGCGGACGCTATTGCGAACAACGCGGCTTTGGTCGAGGCATCCACGAAGGCCATGCACGAGCTCCACGAGTTGATTCCCGCTGGTGAGCTCGACGCTTGTCTCTCGCAAACGCACGCGCTGCAGACTCTGGAACCGCCACAGATCGAAGTTCCCGCTAATCTCGCGTGGGACGTCGTCGCGCCGTCGCTCGACGCTCTGCAAGGGGATGCGCTCCTCGCACGCACGTCAGGCTATGACCGAGATCTCCGCAACGTGGTCTATGGCGACTCAGACTCTGCGCTGATCGACTACCGCTTGCGCGCCACGCGCGACGCAGCGCTCGTCGTCTGCGATGTGATCGATGTCGCGCGCCGTCTGCCGCAGAGCCCACAGCGTACCGCAATCATCGACAGTCTGGGCGAGGCGCTCGAGCGTGCCAAGTTCACTCTCGCCGTGCCCGACGACCGCAATATCGGATTCTGGCGCGCGTACTTGCGCAATCGCGAGCTTACGCCCGAAGCAATCGTCTCCGTCGGCCTGGTGTATGAGCTGGCGGGAACGACTGTCGTGCGTTCACCAACCATCGACACCACCAAGTAGTCTCGACATGCATCGCCCATCTGCGTTCGTTCTTCTCCTGCTTGCCGCGTGCTCCAACAGCAACGATGACGCTGCGACCTTCTCGTTCGGCGCGGAAGGCGGCACGCTTTCCCACGGCGACGCGCGTTTGGTCATCCCTCCCGGTGCGCTAACCGAGACCACCGAATTCCAGATCAGCACGGTCGGCAATCCGCCGGTCCCTGACACCCTCGGCGTCGCTGGCGATGTCGTCGAGATCTTGCCGAGCGGCCTCACGCTCGCGCTGCCAGCGACGTTGACGCTCGCCTACTCTCCCGAGCTGGTCACCGCCGGTACGGTGTCCATTTACACGGCACCCTCTGGCGGCAGTGCCGCGGACTTCGTCGCGCTGCCCACGACAGTGGTCGACGCGACGCACGTCTCGGTCCAAGTGACGCACTTCTCGTACTACGGTCCGCTATACGGTACTCAGGTCTCGAATACATGCGGTCCCGGCGTCGACTGCGGCGTCGGTAACGCGTGCTATTTCTGCACAGTCCCTATCTGTGCGCCGCTCAATACGATCTGCTGCAACGGCGGCATTTGTTTGCCGGACGAGGAAACGGGCGAGCCCGCCACGTGCGGACCCTGCGGTAACCTGCCGCTGACTTGTGTCCTTCCGCGCTACGCGGCTGATTGCGCTGGTTAGTTCTGCGACCGCCACGACCTGCGTCCCCGCGAGGGCTTTTCGCTCGGCGACACCGCGCGCGTTGGTAACGGCGCGACCTTGACCGGGACGAGGGCGAGGTCGGGGACGACCGCTTCGGCGGACATCGTCGGGGTAGAGGCGGCTGATTCGTCGTGCGAGCCGATGATCCAGATGCTCAGCGGAATCATCACGCAGAAAACGAAGAGCGCTGTGAGTCGTGTCTCTCTTGGCCTCGCGCGTATCTCACGACGTAGCCGCTCATAGATCGCGCGAGCCTGCGCGGCCACCCATGGAGCGTGTGTTCTCACGAGCTCAGCGGCGATGGCAGCGCCTGTCCCAAGGAGCTCGGCCACGTGTCCTGCGCGTGTTCTGATGGGTCGGTCGACGACGGTCGTGCGATATCTCGGGGACGCGCTCCGAGTCGGACGGACGGCTGCGGTGCTTGCGATGCGCCTTCGTTTTCCCAGCTCCATCGCCTCCGCGACGATCTTCTCGACGTAGGCGTAAAGCTCCTCGCGCGCTTCGCCTCGGCTGATCTCGGAAGCCCTGGGCTGCTTTCCGAGGAGCGGGCCCACGATGTACGGCTCCGCATCGATCACGGTGCATTCGGTCCACGGAACCCCGTCAATCACGGTCCGCTCGAACCATGGCGTGACGCCTGTTTGGTCACTGATGAAACGACGCCGTCGTTCCTTGGCGACGCGGACTCCCTGCTCGAAGTTACCCAGCAGCTCCGTTGCCGTGCTGAGCAGGCGCTCGAAGAACTGCCGAATCGTTGTGGCTCCGCGGGTCCGCGCCATCCCAGTGACGTAAGCAAGAGCTGAACCAAGCCAGGAAAGGCCCAGGGAGGGCATTGGTGGTGAATGCTGCAGTGAGATGTGGGATTTAGGCACCGATCTTCCGGGGGGCGCAGACTACGCGCTGCCGCAACCTGCCCACCGCGACGCCGATAAGCCGTGCGCATGCGCCCGACCTCCTTCGACATCCGCGCTCCCTGGCATGTCACCCCTGGAATCACCGAGACGCGCTCCGGTGCGCCGCCGCGTGCGGCTTTGCCAGTGCCGGTGTTGGGGCCGGTCACGGGCCTTGCCGCATTCGTGCGTCGGGTGCCCGCAATGGCCGCCGCCACGCGTCACGCACCGCTACCGCGCGACCAAAAGGTGTTGGGCCACCTCGTCGATGCCCTCGAGCTCTTGCGTACGCGCAGCGCCGAGGTGTGGCCCGGTTTCACCTGGGAGGGACGCTGCGTAGTCATGAACCGCCAGGCCTCGCCCAAGCTCGACAGTGCCTATCACTACGTCATTGGGCATCCCGGCCTCGACGCGAGCTACACCAAGCTCCCGTACGCTAACGCGGATGTGCGTTTCAAAGGTGAGCAGCTCGCCGACGCCTCGTCCTTTCGCTTCATCGACTTTCGCGGCAAGCCGGCGTTCTTCACCAACTTCGCGAACAATCTCGACGGCCACTTGGGGAATCCCAACGCCCGCCGCGACGCGCATCTCGCGATGGCGACCTTCTGCCTGCACGAGATGTTTCACGACCATCAAGGGCGCATCTCGCAGCCGCCGGAGCCGAGTCAGACACCGTTCTCGGAGTACCTCGACCACGACAACATGACTCTCGCCGTCCTCGAAATGCACGTCGCGGCGGCCTATGCCGCAGGCAGCATCGGAGCTCAGCAGGCGGCCTTCGACCTCGTGGCCTTGCGTCGAGAGCGTGAACGCAGCTTCGGCGACTCCGCTCGCAACGACGCGTACATGGAAGCCATCGAGGGCACACCGACGTTCGTCGAGCACGGCGCGCTGCTCGCGCTCGGTGCGACCGCTGAAGCGGACGCGTTTCTCGGAGAGCTGCGCGACTTGCTGACGCGGGACCCGGAATTCAGCACGATGATTCGCAACCGGGCCTACCCTTTCGGATGTGTGGTCTCGCGGATCCTGCGCGAGAAGCTCGGCGCGGTCAGCGACGACTACCTCAGCAAAACGCCGATGGGGTTGCTTGCCGAAATTTCCGACTTCCCACCGGAGGCCCTCGAGCGCCGCGCCGCGGAGCTGCGGACTGGACCCGCAGCGAAGGTCGCCAAAGAAAAAGCCGAGCGCTGCATCGCCACGCAGCGCACCGCCATGAACAGAGCGCGCGAGCTCTTCGACGGCACCCTGCCGCGCATCGTTCTACCGAAAATGCGCGGTTTTTCGGCGACCGACGTCATCATGTTCCCGAACGATCTCTGGGCCGGAAAGTTCGCGTTCTATCAGCGCGACGCCAACGACGTCGCCAGCATCCATCAGCAGAACCAAAGCTATCTCGGTGTGAGCATCGGCGACGTGCATCTGCAGCGACTGCCGAAGGACGCCCAAATCGCCGTCGACGGGCGCGCCGCTGTTCCTCTCGAGCTTGGCGGCGACATCTCCTTTGCCAAGTCTGCGCGGATCGTCGGGAAGCCCGGTTTCGATCTCAAGCTCGAAGGTGGCGGCACGCTCAAGGTCGGGGCCAATCAGACCCTGGTCTATGTGCCGACCCCGGCCGCGTCGTTCCACGCGCCTATGACCGCTGCAGCGGAGCGCTTCAAAGCGGCCAGTGCCCTCCGGGAGCTTCAGCGCAGCGCCATGCCAATCCTCGAGCCCTAGGCTGCAGGCGCATCAGACGTCGAACGAACAGGTCCGCGCCTGACCGACGCGCTTGCGGTTGAGCTCGACCCCGATGGCGTTGAGGCCGCGCTCATTGGCGGCGGCGAGAACGCTGCCGCGTCCGCAGAACGGATCGATAATCGTGTGCGAGGTCGTGTTGTCGACGACGAAGCGGCATGCGAGGCGACACGCTTCTCGGCCCATGCCGCGCGTCCACAGACTCTCACCAGGATCGGCGAGCACGTCGGGCTGAGAGCGCGACATGTTGAGGCGCACCGCGCGGGAGAAGCCCACGAGGTGCGAGTAGGCTGGTCGTCCAAACGCGAGGGTGCCCGGTGGTTTGCGACACACGATCTTGTGCAGCAACGTGATGCAACCATGGTCTTCGGCGGCGCGGCTACATAGGTAACCTTTGTCGATCCACTCGCCGTTCACTTTGACATCGGACTGGTAGAACAGCGCGACGCCATCGTCTGGCAGGCGCGACAGGATGGCTCCGGCAGCGTCGCGAAACCACGGCTTCCATGCCTCGAGCGTCATGCCTCCAAGCTCCGAAACATCCGGCAGCGAGGTGACGAACGAACAGCCGGGAAAAGGGCCCGCCTCGGCAAGCCACTTGAGCGCGTCGCCGTAGTGCACGATGCGCGTGGGAGTGGTGCTCATGGGACCAACATGCGGCGCGGCGGTTACCTCTATCGCAGCGATTACCTCAGCTGGGTTAGACTCGCCATATGGGACTTTTGACCTTCAGCTTCAACGTCACCCTGGACGGTCAAGCTCGAGGCCAAACCGAAATACGTGGTGTCGTCGACGCGTCGCGACTTCACCTGGACCAACAGTCACCACATGGATGGCGACCTGCGCACGGGCGTGCAGAAGCTCAAAGATGCGACGCCGGCGGGCGTGCTCCTCGGCAGCGGCAAGCTCGCGACCGAGCTGGACCGGCTGGATCTGATCGACGCGTACAAGTTTCTCGTCCATCCCCGGATCGCTGGTCACGGCCCGACGCTGTACCAGAGCGGGCTATCCAGCACGCGACGGCTCGAGTTGGTCTCGGCGAAGCCGCTCCGCTGTGGCGCAGTCGCCATGCACTACCGACGCGCGCAGTGATCAGCTCGCGACGAATAGCCCGACCATGCGCAACGCTGCCTCGTTCAGCGCGAGTGGCGCCGGCAGCAGAATCACCGCCCATGCATACGCGATAGCGTACCACGTGTCGGGCTTGAAGAAGCTGCGCTCGATGGCCGCGCCTGCAGCCTGGATGAGAAAATAGAGTAACCAGCCACCCAACACGTTGATGCCGAAGAACGCTGCGAGTGGCACGTCGAGAAGGGCTTCGTGCCAAAGACCGGAAACGACGAAGACCAGCAGCAAAGCCAGCCAAGGCCGTCTGCGATAGCGGCTAAAGATCACCTGACGCAACCAGCTCGACACCCACGTCCCCCAGCGCTTGCCCCAAAACGTGTCGATGCTGCGCGAGAGGATGGGCCAGCGCATGTGCGACGGGTAGGTCCAACCGGCCGGTGAGGAGGCGAGCTCTAGAAGTAAGCTCGCAACGTGTGTCAGCAGGTAGATGGGCACGGCGCAGAGATAACCCTGCATCCAGGTCGATGGCCGAAGTGGCGGGACCAGCTCGAGATACAGCCACCAGCACACGACGAGCAGCGCGCCCAGGATCGCGAGCTGCAGGAGCGTCTTGCGGACCCATGCGCCGGTACGAGGACGCCGCTTGCGCCAGGTCGAAACCGAGAGCGTCGGCGAGTAGATGAACGACCTGCGCTCGACGCCCGCGAGAGGGCTGACGCGCAACGACGACCACTTCATCCCAACAATGGAGATAACGAGCGCGCAGGCGAACCATGCTTGCAGGGCAGTCAACGCACAGACGTAATCAGATCACACCGCGCCGTGCCATTGCCGACACGCTGGAGACTGCGACCCCGTAGCAACGAGGGCGCAATGGGTGCCGAGAAGGTACCCGCCATGCACGTGACCAAGCTGACCGCCGTGACCGGTGCCGCGCCCCGCGGGACCGAGCCTCTCGACCCGAAGTTTTTCGCCAATGCCGCGTTTCAAGCGCGCTTTCCCGGGGCATTCGCGCTCCAGGAGCAGTCGATCCCGTTCGTGAAGCGGGCGACGGCCAAGACCTTGGCCGACGGGGATCGGCTGATCGCGCTGGTCGGCTCCGACCCAGGCTTGAAGAAAGCCGTGAAGGACTTTCCGTCGCTCCCCGAGACCGAGCGCGTCAGCGTCATGCGCAAGCTCTTCACCTTGGTCGTGAGAGCCTCGGGGCTGCCGGCGCCGGACCTCGTGCTCGACAACGCGGCCCAGCGCTCGACCTTCTTCGATTTCGATCCGCGCGTGGGCGGTCCGGGCAAGGTGATCTTGAACCCAGCGAAGCTCTTCGCGGGCAAGAACCCGTACGATGCGCTCCTCTTCTTGGTGCACGAGACCCGGCACTCGTTTCAGTTTCAGATGGCGTTCGGCCCGGCTGGCGCCAGCGACCCCGTCCTGAGAGACGCGTGGCGCAGTGGCTATATCGCGCAGAAGCAGATCTTCGAGGCCGCGCTCAAACCGTCGTTCTGCGATTTCCTAACGCTCAATCAGGAATACGAAGCGTTCCTCTTCGGCAACTACGTGCTCGAGACGCTGACCGATGGCGCGGTCGACACCGACGCCATGGGCACGTTCGCGAGCCAGTACGTTCCGGGTAAGGGTCTCAAGATCGACCTCGTCGATCTGGTCGCCAAGGTCGGACCCGGTAACCTCCTCGACGCTTTCAACGAGCTCGAGAAGGTTCAGTACCGAGAACGCTGAGCCGCATCGGCGTCAGCGCCAGACGAAATAAAGACCGCCCCCGCCTGCTTGATTGAGACCGGGAATGCCGCCGATGAAGCGCGTGAGCTCGAACGGAGCCAACGTCCGCAGAAGCGGAGCCGTGTCACCCGGATCTTGCACGAGGAAATTTCCAGCAGCGTCGACGCCCACCAGTGCAATGGCGTGACCGCCGATCATCCCGGGCCTTTGATTCCATGGCAACGCGAACGTGTTGCCCGCCGCGAGCGCCATCCAGCCGCGATCGCGGACGACATGCTGCACCGTGGGTAGACGCTCCACGAGCAAGCGCCAGTCGGCGAGGATCGCACCATTGAGGCCGAGACTGCGCACCATGTTGATGATGCCGTCGGGACTGGTGCCGGTGCGGTCGGTACCAGCGAGTCGCACGAGCGCCGCGACCAGCTCACGATCCGAAACGAGAAGCTCCGGCCCAAGATAGCGCTCGATGAGCGCCATCGTGGCGGGGGCGCAATTCATCGACTGATTGGGGTGACCGTCGAGCTGCGTCACCGAGCGCGGCGCGTAGCCCACGGCGTTGGTCAAAGACTGGGTATTGTTGAGAAGCAGAACCGACGCCATGGCAAACCCCACCCGGAAGGCTCATTCTCGGCCCCCACCCGGGAGAGTTGCTGCTCTGCTCTGTGCCGCGCGCGCCGGTCAGGGCTGCGTGAGCCGCAGGTCGTCGACGACGACCGTGATGACGTCGGAGTCCGCGCCACTTTCGATCTGGCGCTCGAACATGATCTGCGCGACCGCGCCCCCGGTCGCCGTGGGGATGTCGAGCTCGACGATGTTCCAGCCGGTCACCCAGTGGAGGATGCACGGCTCGGCGTCTTGGTTCGGGCCACAGATGCTCTCGAAGCCTTCGCCGCAATTTGCGAGCGGCAGACGATAGCAGTGACCGTCTTTGCTTCCGGCGGGACGGTCCGGATCAGCGGCGGACAGCGGGGTCGCCGCGACCGTCCAAGCGGACGCTTCGCTCACCCAGACGCGGATGGAGACGTGCGTCGCGGGGACATTGCTCAGGTCGAAGACAGTCGGTCCGTGGTTGAAAGCCAGACCCTCGAATTGATGCACGTCGGTCTTGTACGCCTTGGTGCCGCTACAAACCGTGCCGCTCTGGACGCTCGCGTTCGAGCCGAAGCTGAAATGCGCCCAGCCGTTCTTGTCGCTTTCGTCGAACACCACGTGCTGATTGGCGCAGACCGCTGGCGCCGGGCAGGCATTGTCGCCTGCGCCTGCGTATTCGCATCCGGTGCCGTCGTCATCGCCAGGCGTGCTGTCGCCACCGTCGCCGTCACCGTCACCGTCACCGTCACCATCGACGTCGGTGCCGTCCTCGTCGTGCGTGTCGTCGTCGGTGAGATGACTGTCGCCGAGGTCGTTGTCGCCCTGGTTGCCATTCGGATCGTCGACCCCACCGCTACAGGCGGCGGCGAGGAGCACGAGAACGGAGAGCGAAAGAACGACAGAGGAAGCAGACTTCATGGGGCGCACGTAACAAGGCGCGTTCGAGCTGTCGAGAGAGGAGCCCACCTATTCACCGGACGGCAAACATCCGAGCGTGAACAGCACGTGCTCGGGGCAATCGAGATAGGCTTCGAGGAGGTCTTCGCCCCTGCAAAGCTTTTCGAAACCGACCGACACGATCTCGGTGGAACCGTCGCTACAAATCTTTCCGAGATAGGGATGTGCGGCCACCGGCAACGCCGTCTCGCTCGGGTCGTAGGGGCGCAGTCTCACCCAATCTTGGCTCGCGAGCACGCGGTCGATGACATCGTCGAGCCCGAAGCCCGTAAGCAGCGATCGGACCGCTTTGGCAGACTCGAGCGCCGGCCAAGTCTCGACGGTCGCTAGTCGTCGCAAAATCTTCTCGTGGATGCCGACGAGACCACTCGCGACCGCGACCGCGTGGATGACGGCGAGGTCGTTGAGCGACCGTGCCGGCCCAACCGCGAGCATATTGCGCATGGCCACTGCAGCGGACAGGACGTCGGGGCGAGCAGCTTCGTACGCGTGCCCGAGCTCGTGCGAGGTCTCCGAGTCGGAGATCGGGTTCGAGTGGGTCGTGGCACTGAAGCGATCACCGGGCTGCAGCGGGAAGATCGGCTGCGCGGGAAGACCAGCTAGGCGTTCGAGACGCTTGCGCAGCTCGGGACGGGCGTCGGCGTCGCGGTCGCGGAGCTCGGTCAGCACGCGCGCGACATCACCATGCGTGAGCTGGAGGATGGTCGCGAGGCGCTCGTGCAGTCGACCGCGTCCGTAGGCATCGGCGGTTTGCACCGGAACGAACGAGGCGGCAACGCGTGCCTCGTCACGCGACACGGCGGACGACGCAATTTTCGCGGCCACCACCGCCTCGAGGCGTTTTACGAGCTCATGCCGCAACGCCAAGCGCGCAAGATTTCCGCTCACCGATACGACGCCGCGTGACAAGCTCCGCAGCTCGTCTGCTTTAGCGACAATGTCGTTCCCCACGAGGTGCCGACCACGCTCGATGTAGTCTCGTGCAAGGGCATCGACATCGAACGAGGGCGCCGGCTTGACGCGCATGCCCTGCGGCTCCTCGGCCCTTTCGACGGTCGGCAAGAGATGCTCGGTGAACCACTCTGGGCGAGCGCCGCCCGCCGAGCGCGCGACTGCCTGGCAACGGCGCGCGGCTTCTTCGGAAACCTCGCGACGCAGTGGGTGATGCGCTTCGAGATGCAACGACAGTCGCAGCAAGACGTCGAGCGGCAACATCGGTAACGCCGCTAGCGCTTCCTCGCAGAGGGGTGAAACTCCCAGGTTCGCGATCAAGAGACGATGAAACGGCGCGCGGACCGGACGCGGGTCACAGCGATCGAGCATTGCGAGACAGGTAGCGAGTCGCATCTGCGTGGCCGGTGGGGGCGTATCGCTCCGCGATGGCGGTCCATCGAGGACGATCTCGGCGAGCAGCCAGGCGGCCTGGGCCTCACTCAGGTACGGCCGGTACCCGGTCACGATGGCGAGGCATCGCTCCGCCTCGGGCGAGCGTCGCCAACGCGCGAGGAAGGCATCGGCGTGCGGGCGGAGCGCTTCCAACCACGCGGCTTCCGCGGGGAGCTGGGGGGCGAGCTGCGGCATGAAGCCTCGCTCGGAACCCTCACGTCGCGACCGGTCCGGTGATGGCGCGATGGCGCTCCCCACCGGCACATGGGGCGACGGCCCGGCCGCTGAGGCCACCGGCGAAAAACCCTCAAGCACCCGCATTTACAGAGATATCGTCAGTTTACGGGCGGTTGATGCTAGGCCGCGCAAGACGCACAACCAGTCGACTTTTCCTGTCACTTTACCGCGGGTTGCGCGAAGTCTTGGCGACGCGCTACAGGGCCGCATGCGTTTGCCAGTGGCCTTCGAGCCACTCGTCGATCACGGCATTTTGGACGAAGTCGTCCGTCCGCTCATGAGCGGCAAAGAGGCCATGGTCTACCTCGTGATCTCCGAGGGTCGCGAGTGCGTCGCCAAAGTCTACAAAGACGCCAAGGAACGCAGCTTCAAGAACAAGGCCGAGTACACCGAAGGCCGGCGTGTGCGAAACACGCGCGATCAACGCGCCATGAGCAAGCGCACGGCGTACGGGCGCGCACGCGATGAAGCCGCGTGGAAGTCGACCGAAGTCGACATGATCTACCGGTTGAGCGCCGCGGGCGTGCGGGTGCCCGAGCCCTATTGGTTCGTCGAAGGCGTGCTGCTCATGGAGCTGGTCCGCGACGCCGACGGCACACCCGCGCGCCGCTTGGGCGAGCTGCAGTTCAACAGTGAAGACGCCATGCTCATCTTCGAAGTCTTGCTCGCGGACGTGGTCCGCATGCTCCACGCCGGCGTCGTGCACGGCGACCTCTCCGAGTTCAACGTCCTGATGGCGGCGGACGGACCGGTGATCATCGACTTCCCCCAGGCGATCGACGCCGCGGGCAATCAGAACGCGCGCAAGATCCTGCGACGTGACGTCGACAATCTGCACCGCTTCGTCTCACGCTTCGTACGTGGATGGAGAAACCCGCCCTTCGCTGAAGAGCTCTGGAGTCTCTACGAGCGCGGCGAGCTGCGACCGGATACGCGGCTCACCGGAAACTACACACGCTCGGGCAGACCAGCCCATGTGGGCGGCGTCATGGGGGTCATCAAGGACGCTAAAGCGGACGAAGTCCAGCGACGCCGCTATCAAGGCGGTCCACCTCGGCGTGGCCGCTAACCCTCTGCGGTCGCATCACGGCGGCGTCGGAGGGCCCTGGATGATGCTGCGCAGCTTGCCGTTGGACGCGTCCCCCGCGATCCAGAGGAAGTCCGTGCGGCCGTTGTGATTGATGTCGACGAGCACGGAGGTGCGCTGAGGCACCGAATCACCGAGGGTAAAGCTCAGCTCGCCCTTCACGGCTTGGAAGAACGTGCCGTCGCCACGGCCGCCGAGATAGAGTGGATTCAAAGCGGCGGCACCGGTCAGCAGCAAATCCGGGCGGCCGTCGCCGTTGAGGTCGCCGGTCGAGACGAAGTTGTGACCGCCTGTCGTGAATGTGATCAGCGGCTCGGCGAAGGTTCCATCGCCGCGGCCCAGGTGGACCGCGAGCCGGATACTGGCGAACGCCGCGACCGCTAGATCGAGATGGCCATCGCCATCGAAGTCGGCCGCTACGACGGACGTCGGCTCCTCTTCGGTTTCGATGAACTGCGGCGCGCCGAAGGCGCTAGCGAGAGGGCCACCCGTAGCGAGGATGATCGAAATCGATTCGCTGCCACCATTCACGGTGACGAGATCGGCGCGGCCATCGCCGTTGAGGTCGGCCGCGACGAGGGCGCGCGGGTCGACGCCGGCTGGGAAGTTGGTCGCGCCGGCGAAAACGCCCGCCCCGTTGTTTGCGACCACGGAGATGAGGTTCGCGCTCGTCGCCGCGACGACGTCGCGGTCTCCGTCATTGTCGACATCGAGCAAGACCACATCGCGGGGCTGCCCATTCGGGGAAGCGTAGGTATGCGTATTGAACGGCGGAGAGGTGCCGGTGTTCAGGTAGATCTCGACCTCAGGGCTACCCGCGAGACCAACGGCGAGATCCAGGTACGCGTCGTTGTTCAGTGGAGCGAGCGCGACGCTGGTCGCTGCCGCGGACGAGGTCGCGGGCGTGATGAGAGCGCCGAAGACACCCGAAGCAGAGCCCATCGCGTACTGTGCGTTGGTGCCGCCGACCACGAGATCGAGGTGGGTGTCGTTGTTGAGATCACCGACCGCGAGATCCGCCGGATTGCCCGAGGCAACGAGGTCTTGCGTGGACTCGATGCGGTAGATCGGCGGCTCGCCGAGTAACACGGGGCCGCTATCCACGGGGCCGCTATCGCCGGGGCCGTCGCCGCCAGCGCTGTCACCGTCGTCGTCACCACCATCGTCGTCGCCGTTGCCGTCGGTGCAATTGACGCAAACGCAATTCACGCAGGTGTCGTCATCGTCTTGCCTGTCGTCGTCGGAGCACGCGGCAAACACGACCGCGGAGCAGACCATGACGGCGAGAGCGCGCCGCATCATGGTGCGTCGTCTTTGCAGTTTTCCTTCATCGCGCGATCCATCAGCACGCGCAGCGCGGCATTCGACGCGACCTTCAACACGCCGGCCTCCCCGAGTGCCGCTCTAGCGGACACCAAGGCGGGGTTGTCGCCACCGGCCACCAACATGTCGCGGTAGCGCTCCTCGGTGAAATTCCAAGCCGCCTGAGCACCTGCTTCGACGATGCTGAGCTCGCGGAAGTCTTCGAGCAGGTCCCGCGGCGTGGTGTCGAGGCCACGCGCAAGGAGCTTCTCGGCGCGCTGCTGCCACTCGCCGATCGACTTCGGCCACTGCGACGGAGCGTCGGGCTTGGCCAGCGCGCGCGCCATGTCGCGGCGCTGCTCCCACGTGATGGTCGGACCCGAAAAGAAGCGAAGGATGGCTTTGCACATGGAAGAGCTCCGAATGGGATCAGAAAGGTGTTTTGTAGCCAACCGGCGCGGGAAGCCGGTGACGTGGAAAATACGGCGCCGGTCCTTGCGTGTTCGCGGTCGCGAAGCGCTGCAGGAACATCTCGCGCGCGTTCATCAAGCGAAGGTCGCCCGCGCCTTCACGGTCGACGGCAATACGCGGGTTGTCGAACGAAGCCTCGGCAACGATGCGCTGGAACTCACCGCGTCGCACGAGATCGCGCGGATCTTCACGGAGCTCACCACGGCGATACATCGCGAACAGGCCCTGACCGAGGGCGAGCACGCCGCCACCGGTGATGCCTGCCGCCATCGATGTGCCGTTCAGTGCGCTATAGCCGTCACCAGGAATGGTCGAGCGAACCGCCATGCCGCGCGCCGCGATGTTCGGCTTGTTCTCCCAGCCGTTGCCACGCGACGAGAAGACGGCGATGCGGTCGTCCGCCGTATCGATCGTGCCCTTGTGATCGATCGCCGCGACCGTGATGGCGCTGGGCGCGAGACCGAGACGGCCGAGATAGCCCGGGAACGGGCCTTCGTTGCCGGCGGCGACCGAGAACAAGACCCCGTGCTCGCGTGTCGCCCGCTCCATGAACTGCACCAGCGGATCGCGGTCGCGATGCACGTTCGACGAGCCGCTGAGCGAGACGTTGATGACCACGAAGCCGTCGTGTTGGCGCGCCCATTCGACCGCGCGCTCGAGGCCACGCAGCGTCGACGCCTCGGTACCGCGGCCGTTCTCGTCGAGCACCTGGACCGCCATGAGATGAGCGCGGGGTGCCGCGCCACGCACGCCACCCTCGGCGGGATTGCCACGCGCTACCGCCGAGCCGGTCGTGTGGGTACCGTGCATCGTGGGGTCGGCCGGCGGGTCTTCCGGCGCTTCGGTGAAGACGTTGTCGAAGCGCTCGATGGGCGGGAGGTCGCGATGCGGGGCCACGCCGCTGTCGAGACTGATGAACAAACCGCCCTCGCCCTGCCACTCGGCGCCGAGGGCATTGAGGCTCTCGGCTTGGTGAATGTTCGCGAGCACGTCGTTCGCCGGCGCGGTCGCGGGCGTCGTTTTCGCCACCGCCGTCGGACGGTCTTCGTGCAGCTGATAGCCCTGGGCGACGAGCTCGGCCGCCTCTTGGGGAGTCATCCGGGCAGTCGTCCACTGGTCGGACGAGCCGCTGCGCATGTGCATGCCATGCACCATGGGCGCTGCGAGCTTGAGCTTCGCGACGTCGCCGAACACGATGTAATCACGTGGCTTGTCGTCGATGGCATCGACGGGATGGGCCGCAAAAGGAGGATCGACGGCGGGGGCTTGCGCCGAAGACTGCGGAATGGGCGTACCGATGCCGGTACGAACAGCAAGTTCGCTCATGAGACGGCCACTGTTGGAGTTCAGCCTCGAGGGAATGGTGGGTTCCCGAGACGCGTCCCATATCGGCACTCGAGGTACCGGTGTTGCGTGCGCTGGTGAGGAGCTCGCGGAAAGCTAGTTCGCGCAGCGCTCGACTTCGAAGTCGCCGTTCAGCGCGAGCGCCGTGCCGTCGACGGTCGCCGAGAAGCTGATGCTGCCCGCCATCGTGGTCTCGGTGAGATCGCTGATGGTCAGGCTACCGCTCGACGTACCGGCGCCGCTGAAGTCGCCGTGGTTCTCGTACACCTGCACCAGGACGCTGCCGTAGGTACCCACCTCGAGAGTTGCCACTGCGATCGACGCGAAGTTGCCTTCGGGCGGCGACGGCGCCTTCGGGCTCGCACAGCTCATGTTGTCGGTGCCCAAGATGACGACGTTGGAGCCGCCGCTCGTCTTGCCCAGCACGCCGTTGCGGATCGTGAATGTGTCGCCGTCGTACGTGCCGGTGACGGTGCCGGAGATGAGCGGCGTATTGTCGGAGTCACCGTCTCCGCCGCAAGCAACGAAGGTCAACGCCATGAGCATCGGGGCAAGAAATTTCATGCCCCGATGGTAGGACGCTCCTCCGTGACGCGCCAACTTTCGTCAGTCGGCGAGCTGCCGGATGACCTCGCCCCAGAAGCTGCGGGCGGCGGCGTCGGTGCGCTGGATGTCCGCCATGGTTTTGTAGGCGGCCATGAAAGCAAGCACGCGGCGGTCGATTTGCTGACCGTCGTTGGCGACGAAGTGCCAGCGGTCACGCAGCAAGGACTGCACGAATTGGCGCTGTAGGCCGGCGGCCGGCTGACCGTCGTTGCCGGTCACGTTCATGTTGGCGCCGAAGAATTCCGTCTTCGCGGACCGAGCGATGACCTGCTCGTTGGCGTCGAGGATCTCGTAGGTCGTCCAGATGCTGCCACCAAGCACCATGTTCTGGAGGATCGAGCCGCCGAGACTCTCCCAGGTCTGGCGAATGGTGCCGATGCGCTGGCCGCTGCCGTCGTTGATGTCGATGAGCGTGCGGAAGTTGTTACCAAGGTTCTTGGTGTCGATGATGCGCGGGTGCGCTTCGGCAATGACCGCATTTGGGTTGCTGGTGTCCGAGCCTTCACGCAGGGTGAGGGTGACGCCGAAGACGTTCTGGAAGAAGTCTTTGGCACCGTTGCTCGCCCAGCGCCGCGACATGGTGTTCATGTCGTTGCCGCTGGTGTCGGTCACATAAAGATTCGGGAAGGCGGCGCCGACACCGAAGTATTTGCGCACGGCGGTGCCGGTGCTCTCGCGAACTTCGCCGCTGGTCGGCAACACGCGGCTGGGCGTGCATCCGTTCAAGCGGACGCCAGCGCCAACCGACGGTGAGACGACGTTGACGAAGGTGGTCTGCAGGGCACGGACCTGGGCCGAGGTGAGGCCCGCGGGAGGAGCCGAGCACGAAAGGCTCTGGATCTCTTCCACGCCAATGGCGCCGTTGCGGTCACCGGCTTCGTCGAGAGCGGCAAGGGCAGTGAATTGCGGGGTGCCGGCCTGGGCCAAGCGGGAGATTGCGACGTCGTTGTTGGACACGTGATTCCTCTGGAGGTTTGGCCCGAGAGTCGGGTTATCGCGCCCGCTTTCCCGGGGGTTGCGTAACCGCCGCCGTGTCACCACTGCAGCCCTGACTGACACCGGGGTCACCGCGATCGAGGCGCAACACCGGACGTACCGCTGCCGATGAGTGGACGTCCCTCAAACCGCCTGCGGTTCCTCGCAGGCTCGGTTGCCCAAAAACATCCAGGAGTTAGTGCGATGGCTATCGATCAGGCCTCGAAGGCGGGCGTACGTTCGCTCGGCGTCCAGTCCCCGGCCCAGGCCCCCACCCAGACCGCCAAAGCAGCCGAAGGCCCGCAGATGCAACGCGCGCCGCAGCTTCCAGGCCTGCGCCCCGACGTCATCGAGCGCCGTCTCAAGCTCGGTCGCCAAGCCAAAGAGGGCGTCGAAGGCGAAGGCGCCGCTGTCGCCGCCCCAACCTACTTCCGCACCTACGAGCAGGTGAAGGTCGCCATGCAGGAGCTGGCCAAGAAGTACCCCGACTTCGTGAAGGTCACCGACATCGGCGACACCTTCGAGAAGTCGACCGGCAAGGCGGACCGCGACATCTGGTCGATGGTGCTGACCAGCCCGAAGCAGCCGAGCCAGGGTCAGAAGACCCGCGTTCTGCACATCGCCGGCCAGCACGCCCGCGAGATCGCCAATCCCGAAGTGCTCATGCGCTACGCGCTGTGGGCCCTCGAGAACTACGGCAAAGACGCCGAGGCGACCGCTCTCCTCGACAACCACATCATCGACCTCGTGCCGATGATGAACCCCGACGGTCACGCGGTGGTCGAGCGCGGCTACACCGGCGAGCGCGGCGGCGACAAGATGAAGCGCAAGAACACCTCGGGCAACAACGGCCAGGGCACCGACCTCAACCGTAACTGGCCCGAGAAGAACTGGGGCACCGCCGGTGCCAGCAGCTCGCCCTCGAACGACACCTACCGTGGTCCGTCGGCCGGCAGCGAGCTCGAGAACAAGGCCATCGTCGCGCACACCGAGACGACCAAGCCCGCGTTCTTCATGGACTGGCACTCGTACTCCGAGCTCGTGCTCTACCCGCCGGAGGACGATCGCCGTAACACGACGCCGGATCAGGAGCACTTCATCCGCGTCGGCAAGAAAATGGCGAGCTTCAACGGCTACACGCCGCAAGCTTCGATCGAGCTCTACCCGACGAGCGGCACCAGCCAGCTCCCGTACGAGCGCTGGAAGATCCCGAGCTTCGTGATCGAGACCGGCCGCGCGTTCCACCAGACGGACGCGCAGTTCGAAGAGACCTACAAGAAGAACTTCCCGGTCCTCCAATACGCGGCAGCCATCTCGCCCGACTGGCGCAAGCTGTCGGCGGGTCCCGAGGTCGCGAGCGTCCGCATGAGCGCCAATGGCAAGCTCACCGCGGTCGCCGTGGACGCGCTCACCGGTAAGTCCGCTGTGGCGGTCGAGCTGGTTTCGAGCCCCTACGCCAAGCCGGGCAGCGGCAAGAAGCTGACGGGCCGCGATGGCACGTTCGTGGCCGAGGACATCAAGACCTCGCCGCGCGCCGCCAAAGAGCTCGTGTACGTCCGCGCTCAGGACGACCAGGGCAACTGGGGTCCGGCGAAGGCGGTCTGGAAGGCGGCGGGGAGCCTCTCGGCGACCGCGTTGCGCGCCAGCGTAGCCAAGTCGGCGAAGAAGATCGGTTAGTCGTTTGAGTCTATAGGGCGCGCCGTGCAACGCGGCGGGTCCCTCACAAATTACGGGGTGTTCTGCCGGTCGGCTATCTCTTTGCAAGCCTTCGGTTTGTCGAAGACGTATAGCCGGCCGGCCGCCCTTTTGCATTCGTAGTACGGCGTTCCTAGGCCGGAGTCGTTCCAGCGGACGCAAAGCGGATCGTCGCCGTCGTCGACGATGAGCTCGGATACGAGCACGCACTTGCCCGGGCGATCGTATGCGTACTTGTTCGCCAAAGCGGACATGTGCTTCGCCGGCTCGATCTTCGCCGGGTCGACCGTCTCGATGAAGATGTCGAAGTAGGTCGTCGTCATGTCCGCGCAGGTGCGGGTATGCCGGAAGAACTTGCGCTTCCCCGTGTTGCGAAAGCGGAGCGGCCCTTTCTCGTCGCACATGGTCATGGGCGAGTAGCCCACGGGAATGTCGAGAATCTCGAGCTCACCGGCGAGGTCGAAGCTCTTGGCGTCGATGGCGACGAGCTTACCGGCGAACTTTGCCGAAGGGCCTTCGCTCGCGATGGTGACGGTGTCGCCGCTGACGGTGACCGTGCAGATGTCGCTGTAGCTGTCCCACTGGGTGCCGCAGCGGTGCGGTCCCGGGGCCAAGGGGGGGAGACTCAGGAGCGCGAGCGCATGCATGTGGAAACGCTAGCATGCGCCTCGGACCTTGTTGTAAAAGCGCGCCATGGCAACCAAGAAAAAAGCTGCGAAGAAGGCGAAGGCTGCTCCGAAGAAGAAGGCTGGCGGTAAGAAGGCGAACAGCGCTTTCATGAAGCCGATGACTCCGAGCGAGCTCCTCTCCGCAGTGATTGGATCGTCCCCGGTGCCGCGCACCGAGGTCACCAAGAAGCTCTGGGCTTACATCAAGAAGAACAAGCTCCAGGACGCGGCGAAGAAGACCATGATCAACGCCGACGCCAAGCTGAAGCCGATCTTCAAGAAGGCTCAAGTGTCGATGTTCGAGATGACCAAGCTCATCAGCAAGCACCTGAGCTAGTCACTCGTCCGCTCTAGCGGACGTTCTCGCCTCTGGCGGGACGAAGTAAAACTCCTCGGCGCCCAGGACGGGCTTTGGCCCGCTGGGCGTTGGTGTGTCTTCCGGCACGCGTGTTGCAGCCCTCGGATGTACGCGTCGCGCGACTGCGGCGCACTAAAGGGGGATGACATGAACACGGCGCTTACGGGAACTGCCCTAACGCTCCACAATCTCGGCGTTGCGGCTGGTTTCGGCGGTGCGCTTTTCGGCCAGATGGCTTTCCATCCAGCCATGGAAGCCGTCGGCAACACCAAGGAGCGTGGCGAGCTTCTCCACCGGGCGTGGCGGAATTTCAGCCCCGCGCACGCGGCAGGGATCGCGCTCGTCGGCCTCACCTGGCTGACCGGACGTAACATGCTGTCGGGCAGTGAGCTCGACTCCACCACCCGCACGTTGGTCATCGCGAAAGACGTGGCGGTCGCCTCGTACGTCGCGACCGGCCTCGGAGCGATCGGTCTGGGGTTTTTGGGCGGCCACAACGAGCCGCGCGTCCATACGGCCGAGAAGGCGGTCGGCAATCGCGAGCCCAATGACACGGCCTTGAAGGCCAGTGGCCACCTTGGTCGCGTCAACATCGTCGCTGGCGCAGCCATCATCGCGCTCACAGCGGTGCTCAACATTCGCGCCGGACGCTCGGCGAAATGGGCCGTGTTGTCTCGGTTCTTACCGTAAACATTGCCTCACGGCGCACGGGCTCTGTTGCGCGTGCGCCGTCGGGCCATCCATAGAATAACCGATGTTCGATACGCCCTTCTCTCAAGCGATGCTCGGGATGCTCATCGCCGTGGCCGCCGGCGCGGTCATCGGCATGGAGCGCGAGCAGGCCAACAACGGCAAAGGATCGAGCTTCGGCGGCGTTCGCACCTTTCCGGTGATCTGCCTCGCGGGTGCTCTCGCGGGTCTGCTCGCTCAGACGCTCGGGCCGTGGATCGTCGTCGCCGCTGTGCTCGTCGTCGGTGGGCTGCTCGCCATCAGTCACTACCATGCGATCGAGAAACAAGCGGGGTTCGGGCTCACGAGCGAAGTCGCCGCCATCGTCACCCTGTTGCTCGGCGTGCTGACGACCATCCCAGCCCAGGGTCTCGAGGTGCACCATCGCTTGCTCATCGTCCCCGCTATAGCGGGCGGCATGATGGCGCTGCTGTCGATCAAGGCGCCACTCCACGACGCCGTGCGCAAGCTGTCGCTCGACGACATCTACGCCACCGCCAAGTTCGTGCTCCTTGCCCTCGTCGTGCTGCCGCTTCTGCCCAACGAAGGGTTTGGCCCGTACCACGCCATCAATCCGTTCAAGATTGGCCTGATGGTGGCGCTCATCGCCGGCATCAGCTTCATCGGCTATTTCGCGACACGCTTCATTGGCGCCCATCGGGCCCTCCTCGCCACCGGAGTGTTCGGAGGGCTCGCATCATCGACGGCCGTCACCGTGAGCCTTTCGCCGCGGGCCAAAGAGCACAAGAAGGCTCTCCTGCCGGCTCTCGCCGCGGTGGTCGCCGCCGGCGGCAGCATGTTCGTGCGCGTCATGGTGGTGGTCGGCGTCATGGATGCGGGCCTCCTGCCCAAGCTCGTGCCACCCTTTGCGGCCATGGCCGTCGTGAGCGCGGTGATCGCAATCGTCATCTATCGGCGCTGCCGAACCGATGCCGGCGACAGCGGCGATCTCAAGCTGCACAATCCTTTCGAGCTACGTTCGGCGGTTACGGTCGGCTTCGTGGTCACCGCGGTGCTCTTGCTGACCCGCTGGGCAAACGAGATCTTCGGGGCGCGCGGCTTCTACGGTACGGCCGCGCTGACGGGCGTCGCCGATGTCGACGGCATCATGCTGAGCGCCGTGACCATGCACCGCGAGGGGATGGACGCCGAGGTCGCAGCAACCGCGCTGGCCATCGCCGCCATGGTGAACTCGCTGTCGAAGGTGGGCATCGCAACCTGGCTCGGTGGGCGCGCGCTCGGCCTACGATTCTTGTTGGCCGCGATTGCAGTCATCGCCGCGGGTGTCGTAGCTCTGATCATTGCTTAAGCTCTGGCCCATGGTTTTGGTCGTCCTCGCGGGCTGCCGCGACGAGCGCACCTTTCTGATCAGCGACTGGCTCGAGGCCCGCGTCAAAAGCCCGATGTCGGGGATCGTTTCCATCTCGCAAGCGGTGACCATCAAGTCGCGCGGCGAGACCATCGTCGATGCCCAAGAAGTGTACTACTTGGAGCTGGGGCAGAGTATCGCTCTCCGCGATGACGGACAACGGCGTGTCATCGTCGTCGATCACGATGGCCATCGAGTCGACCTTCCGTGCCCCGATGGCGCGTCGGTGGCCCCAGAGCGCTTTCCTGGCATCGACTGCTGGGCTGGCCATACCAGTGATGACTTCGCCTTCACGCGCTACACGGCGAATGGCAGGGTGATCGCCAAGTTGGGCGTCCCCGAGGTCGTGAAAGCCTGCGGTCGCGTGCGCGCTGGGTACTTGGGTTACGACGCGCGCGGCGAGCCCGTGATTGCCTACGAATGTTTGTCTGAAGGCGTGCGCATGTGCCGCGCCACGACGCTGGGCGATGCGCCGACGACCATGGGCGAGATCCCGGCAACGACCGCCGACGTCGCTTGCGGATATCTCTTGCGCACGCAGGGGCGTCCACTCGGTGGCGTGAAGGACTGGTCGCGCGTCGGCGGCTAGCTGCGCCGTAAGATCGGCGAGCGTACGCCGCCCGATACGACCCAGAGCTGATGCGAGGCGCGAGTCACAGCGACGTGCAAGCGCCGGCGCGCGTCATTGGTGAGAGGATACGCGGACCCCGTGGCGTCGGGGACGACCACGTAGTCGAACTCGAGGCCCTTCACGTTGTCGACATCGGTGACGTCGATGCCGGGCTCGAAGCTGAAATCGCCGTTCACCACGAGGCGCGCGGCCGGAATGTGCTGCATGAGATCGAAACAGCGTTTGGCCGCTTCGGCGTCGGCGGTGATGACCGCGATGCTCGCCTTTGGCTCACGCTCGACGAGATCAGCGACCGCGTCGACACAGCTGAGTAGCGCCTGCTCCGACGTCGGATAGTGCGAGTCGTTGACTGGTACGCCATCGCGGGCGGTGAGCAACGGTGTATCCGGCGCCATCGGTCCCAAGACGTGGCGGGCGAGCTCGGCGATGGGCTTCGGGCAGCGATACGACGTGGTCAGCTTGCAGGTCGCGACCTTGCGACTCGAGAGGGTCGCAAGAGAGGTCTGCCAACCGGCGAAGCTCGAGGCGGTCTGTTGGGCTTCGTCACCGGCTAGCGTGACGCTGCCCTTCTTGCCGACGAGGTCGCCGAAAACCGCGAGCTCGAAGAGAGAGAAGTCTTCGGCCTCGTCGAGAACCAACTGCGAGTATTGACGACCGCCGGTGCCGCCCTTCCAGATTTTCAAGAACAGCATGATCGGCAGATCTTCGATGTCGAGAGTGCCGGCGATCTCCTCGGGCGAGCCTTCGTAAATCGGTTTGCCGTCGAGCGCCTCGCGGCGATCGGCATCGGTGATGAAGGAGAGCTCACGGCGCGGATCGTCGGCGAGCTGGCGCATGGTGTGCTGAATCACCGCGTCGATGCAGCGGCCAGAAAGATCACCTTGCGCGTCACTGACGACCTTGGTGAGGAAGTCGCGATTGCTGAGCTGCTCGGCGAGCATCCGGCGCAGGCGTTGCCAGCTGGTACGCTCGGCGTCGAGCTTCGCGAAACGTTCGCGAAAAGCGCGGTACGTCGAGGGATGACGCTTGAGCGACACCACGAGGCCGGGAGCGTCGTAGTAGAGCTTGAGCTCGCGCTCGAAGATGCGCTGCGTGAGATCGGCGGCCCAGGCATCCAAGGTTTGCACCTGAGCCGACCCCGCACCGAGAGGTGACAGTAACCGTCGCGACAAACGGGCGAGGCCCTCTTCGGGCACTACGACCTTCGTATGCTGTAGCGGATACTTGTGTGGCTGCGCGGCACAGATACGGGCAAGGCGATGCAGGGCAACCGTCGTCTTGCCGCTGCCGGCGCTGCCCAAAACGAGCAAGGCGTCTTCGGGAGGCGCGCTCACCGCCGCGTATTGCTCGGCGTCGAGCAGCGCCGTGATGTCCGCGGGGCCGACGCGATCTTTCAAGCCGGCACCAACGCCCAGAATGCCCGGACGCGCCGAGGTCTGGGCGCCACCACCCGACAGCTCGAGAGCGCTGCGTGACAACGAACGCCAGATGCCGTTTGCGTCGCATTCGATAGCAACGTCACTGCCGACGACCCGGCGCAGCTCGCCCTTCTCGATGACGACGATCCGTCGAGCGACCACCTGGCCTTCGATGACTCGCTCGGGAAGCTCGTGCTCGAAGGCGTCGCCTTCGCGGTAGCGATAAAAGACCTGAGCAATGGGAGCGACGCGCCAGTCGACGACGCGGACGTTGGCGCGCGTTTCGATGAAGGTGAGGCTGCCGAGCAGATAGTCGCGCTCGACATCGCCCTCGCGGAGGCGCAGGTGCGCGAGATAGGGGCTCGCCGGGTCGGGGAGATCGAAGCGGCCCCCGCGCTCGAGCAGGCGATGGCGGACGCTCATGTCGAGAAGGACCGTCGGCAAGTCGTCCGCCGAGGTTTCACCGGCCTGCTCGCGAAGCTCCGCAAGACCGGTCAGCGAGCGCTGTTCGGTGTCCCTAGCAGCCAGGGCATCACCGCGGGCTTTGGCGATGGCGTCGTGGACGTTCATGAGGAGCCGCAGCTCCTCGGCGAGGACCGTCCGTTCCTTCGATGACAGGCTGCTAGCCTGGTCTTGCTGGGGGGCGTTCAACAACGAGATCTCGCCGGGTTAGGGCGCGCAACCTGCCACGGGTTGACGACAATGGTAAAGGAGCGCAAGAAAACGCCGGACGCTGAAATACGCCGCAAGCCCGCGCGTAGAGCGTTCATGAAGATCATGAACTTCCTCGTGTTCCTGCTGCTAGCCACCATGACCGGAGCCTCGGTGAACGCTCAGGTCGTCAGCCAGCGGGAGCAGAACGGCGCGCAGGTGACCGAAGTTGCGTTCGATTCGGCTGGCCATCGCGTCCAAGCGACGGTCATCGAACCGCGCAACAAGAGCGGCAAGCTCGCCGGGGTCGTCTACGCAAACGACGCCGCCGACGCCGGGCAGATGTTCGCGAACGAAGCCCTCATCCTCGCGAGCCGCGGCACCGTGTCGGTCATCATCGCTCTGCCCAAGGCGGCTGACGAGGCTCAGCGCATCTCGGTGGTCCAGCGCGCGCTCGACCTCGCCATCGAGCATGGTGCGGCTCAGAGCCGCCTCGCGTACGTCGGTTGCGGCGAAGGTCGCGCTCTCGCGGCGCCGCTCGCTACAGCGGACAATCGCGTCAAGTCGTACGTTCTCCATGGCGGCTCGGCCGAGACGGCAACACCGAGCGGGGGCCAGGTCCTCGTGCAAGACGGCAAGGCCGACGCTGACGCCCGCCGTGAGCGCGTGCAGTTCCTGACCTCCTCACTCAAGCCGCACTGATGTGAGCAGCGAGCTCGATCGCGTCTACAAAGAGCACTCGGCTCGCATCCTCGCGGTCCTGACGCGCATCTTCGGGCTGCGCAATCTGCAGCTCGCCGAAGACGTGTTGCACGAGGCCTTTCGCAAGGCGCTCGAGCACTGGAATGCGCACGGGGTTCCGGAGAATCCAGCTGCCTGGATCATGCAGACCGCCAAGAACCAGGCGATCGACGCGGTCCGCGCCAACAAGACCAAGACCCGCTTCGCCCCCGACCTCACGCAGCACCTGGAGAGCGAATGGTCACTGGGCTCGACCATCGACCGAGAGTTCGTCGAAGAGCGGGTGCGCGACGATCAGCTGCGCATGATCGTGGTCTGCTGCAGCACCGACGTCGGCACCCAAAACCTCATTCCTTTCGTGTTGCGCTCGTTGTGCGGCTTCACCATTCCGGCAGTGGCGCGCGCGCTGGTGCTTCCCGAGGCCGCCGTGCGCAAGCGCATCGCCCGAACCCAGGAACGACTCGCCGAGCATCCCTTCGAGATGCCGCCAACCGAACAGCGCGATGCCACGCTCGATGCGGTGCACACGGTGCTCTATCTGATGTTCAACGAGGGCTTTCACAGCTCCGACGCCGAGGCCACGCTCGACATCGCGCTCTGCCAGGAGGCGATGCAGCTGGCGAAGCTCCTCGCCGACGCCCGGGAGATCGCCAATCGCGACACCCTCGGTCTGCTCGCGTTGATGCAATTCCACTTCGCGCGCGTGAGAGCGCGACTCGATGGCGAAGGACACCCGGTACCCATCGATTTGCAGAACCGCGCGCTGTGGAATCGCGAGTGGATCGCAGAAGGCGAGCGTCTGCTCGAGCGGATGGCGGACATGAGCGGCGGCAGAGGCAGATTTCCCGTCGAGGCGCGCGTCGCCCGTGAGCACTGCGTCGCCCCGAGCTTCGCCGACACCCGCTGGCCGGTCATCGTCGCGCTCTATGACGAGCTGGTGAGCATCACCGGCTCACCGCTTGCCGAGCTCACGCGCTGGGTCGCCGCCGGCTACGCCGGACAGGTTCGTGAGGCTATCGCGGCCATCGAAGAGCTCGCCGACCATCACGCCTTGCGCGCCTCGCACTTGCCACTCGCGTCGCTCGCGCACCTGGTCGCCAAGACCGGTGACGCCGAGCGCGCCCGCGCGTTCGCGGACGCCTCGAAGGCACGAGGAGGGACTCCACGCGAGCATCGCCTCATGGACGAGCAGCTGGAGCGCCTCCTCGCGTCGGCTACATCTTCATGACTTCGCGAACTTCCACCGTAGCATCGTGGAAGCGGTGGATCGGACAAGCCTTGGCGATGACCACGGCGTCATCGATGTTCCGGGCGCGGACGATCGAGTAGCCGGTCACCAGCTCCTTGAGCTCGCTCGAGGCGATGTCGGTCACCACGTCGCCGCTCTTGGTGAGCCGCTTGCCGGTGCTCTCGAGCGGCGAGCCACCCGAGACCAGCTGGTCGGTCTTCTGCAGGGTCGCCATCCAGGCGCCCCACTTCTCCATGATGGCGCCGATCTCCTGGGGAGACGACTTGGCGCGCCAGTTGGGGTCACCACCACGGTAAAGCAAGACGTATTCTTTCATGGCCTCTTCCTTGGTTCAGGCACGGTTTATCGCGTGCTTTGCCCCATGACGAGTGACCCTCCGGGGTTTGGACACCTCCACGAGAAAAAACTATGGTCGCCTCCATGAAGACCGGCCTGATGCGTCTCATGGACGATCCGAAGCGTTTCCTGGGGAATGCCCGCGTCGGGCTGGTGTGCAATCCGACCACCGTCGACGGCAAGCTACGACACGCCGCCGACGCGCTTGCCGCCAATGCCGACGTGAAGCTCGCCCAGCTCTTCGGCCCCGAGCACGGCATCCGCGGCGACGTGCAGTACATGGTCGACGTCGACGACGAGAAGGACGACCGCACCGACATTCCGGTCGCCTCGCTCTACGGCAAGACCTTCGAGTCGCTGACGCCACGCAAGCGCGAGCTCGACCGCATCGACGTCCTGGTGTTCGACGTTCAGGACATCGGTGTCCGCTATTACACGTATGCCGCGACCATGGCGCTGTGCATGCAGGCAGCGGGCAAGGCCGGCAAGAAGGTGATCGTGCTCGATCGGCCAAACCCGATCGGTGGCGCCATCGTCGAGGGCGGTGGGCTCGACGAGCACTTGAAGAGCTTCGTCGGCTTGTTCGCGGTGCCGCAGCGCCACGGCATGACCGTCGGCGAGCTCGCAACCCTCTACAAGGCGCGCTTCGGCATCGACTGCGAGCTCGAGGTCGTGAAGTGCGACGGCTGGAAACGTGACAGTTACTTCGAAGCGACCGGGCTCCCCTGGGTGATGCCGTCACCGAACATGCCGGCGATCGACACGGCGCTGGTTTATTCCGGCATGTGTCTCTTCGAAGGGACCAACATCTCCGAAGGCCGCGGCACCACGCGCCCGTTCGAATATTTCGGAGCGCCCTTCGTCGATAGCGTGAAGCTGGTCAAGGAGCTCGAAGCCTACGAGCTCCCGGGCGTCATCTTCCGAACCTGCGCGTTTCGCCCGACCTTCGACAAGCACACCAGCAAGGTTTGTAGTGGCGCACAGATGCACATCACCGATCGCCAGAGCTTCCAGAGCTACCGTACTGGGCTCGCGATCACGCATGCCCTGCGCAAGATGTACCCGAAAGACTTCGCTTGGCGGGACAACGCCTACGAATTCCGCGATGACGTACCGGCGTTCGACTTGCTCACGGGGTTTGCCAAGGTGCGCGAGCTCATCGACGCCACCGCCCCATTCGACGAGGTCATGCACGCCGCTCTGCGAGGCGCCGATGCCTACAATCAGGGACGCAAGGCCGCTTTGCTTTACTAGCGTGCTTACAGTAAGGGCAGCTAACTCAGGGGGAAATTCATGAAGCTCTTCATCGCTTTGCTCGCGCTCTCGGCTCTGTCCGCTAGCGCGAACGCGTCGACCGCCATCGTTCTGGTCGCGAACAAGTCGTCGGACGTCGCCGAGTCGATGCACGCCGACTGGAAAAACGAGAAGCAAGTCGGCGACAAGGTCTTGCAGACCGGCACACCAGAAGTGATGAGCGCCGACGCCATGAAGGGCCTCGCCGCTGGCCAGACCTCACTCGTGCTCGGCGTCTGTGATGACGGTGAAGCGGGTCCGGTGCTCGCGGTGGTCCAAGCGCTCTACCCGACCGCCACCGGCAAGAGCGTCGAGAACGCGCCGAGCGGCTGCCCGAAGCTCACCTCGAGTCCCACCAAGGTGGTGATGAAGCACAGCGACAAGCAGGCGAACGCCACGCTCACCGTCGCGCTCTTCGAGGGCACGTGGGACAAGGGCGAGACCACACAGGTCGCCATCGCGCACGTCCGCGACAAAGACGGCACCATCATGGAGCAGTGGTCGCAGCGCGCCGGCACCGTCCTCGGCGGCGAAGCCTGCAAGTCGGAGCTCAAGCAGACCGGCAAGATCATCGCCATCAATCGCACCTGCGAAGGTGTGAAAGAGGTCGAGACCAAGAAGCTGTCGCTCGCCAAGGGCAAGCTCAAGGTCGAGTAATGTTTCGCGCCGTCGTCGTCTGTGCGAGCATGCTCGTGTCCGCTGAAGCGGTCGCGATGCGTTGTCAGTCACGGCTGGTCTCGGTCGGAGACTCCGTGACCACGCTCGAGCAGAAGTGCGGTCCGGCGGACTTCGTCAGCGCCCAGCAAGTCGCGGTCATCGGGACCGTGGTGGGATCGGCTGCGGCCGCGAGCGTCACGCGGACCTTCGAGACCGTCGAAGCCAGAATCTACCGCGGTGACCCCGGGCAGATGGCGCGCTTCGTCGAGGTAAGGCGCGGCATCATCACCGCCATCCGCACCGTCAACATCGCCACGGTCGACGATCCCGTTCGCTGTCAGAAGGTTCTCGAAGCGCGGGACGCGATCGGCAAGGTTCGCCTCGCATGCGGCACCCCGCTCGACGCCAGCCAGTGGCTCGAAGAGCGCACCATTCTCGTGAACGGCCGCGCCCATAGCGAGACGGTCAACTACGAGCGCTGGTTCTACGATCTCGGCCCCGGCAGGTTCGAGCGCATCCTCACCTTCGAGAATGGCACGCTCGTCTCCGTCGAGGCCGGCCGGCGTCGCTAGTCGCCGGCCGCGTAGAGCGCCGCGAATCGCTCGCGCAAGACGTTCTTCTGCACCTTGCCCATGGTGTTGCGCGGCAGCTCGTCGACGAAGAGCACACGCTTCGGGAGCTTGAACTTCGCGAGCCGGCCTTCGAGGACCGCGAGAATCGAGCGTTCATCGATGGCGCTACCGCTCGAGCGGACAACCACCGCCGTCACGCCTTCGCCAAAGTCATGGTGGGGAACGCCAATCACCGCCGATTCGGCGACGCCGTGGATGGCGTCGATCTCTTCCTCGACTTCTTTGGGATAGACGTTGAACCCGCCAGTGATGACGAGGTCCTTGCCGCGTCCGAGGATGTGCACGTAGCCGCGCTCGTCG
Organism: uncultured Bdellovibrionales bacterium; assembly: GCA_964484195.1. GTDB lineage: Bacteria > Myxococcota > XYA12-FULL-58-9 > XYA12-FULL-58-9 > JALHOP01 > JALHOP01. Next base: position 32,488 of record CAZAER010000036.1, read on the forward strand.
ATCTTGCCGAGGTCGCCGGTGATGAAGAAGCCGTCGGCGCGGATCTCGGCCGCGGTCTTGTCCGGCATGCGCCAGTAACCCTTGAAGACGTTCGGACCCTTCACCTCGATCACGCCGTCGCGGACGCGGACGGACACTCCCGGAAGTGGTAGACCGACGGCGCCGGGCACCCGATCGCCATCGTAGGGATTCGAGGTGATGATGTTGGTCTCGGTCATGCCGTAACGTTCGAGGATGGCGTGACCGGTGCGCGCGCTCCATTCGCGATGCGTCTCGGCGAGCAGAGGCGCGGAGCCCGAGACGAAGAGGCGCATCCGCGAAGCAGTCTCCGTGCTCAGTCCTGTATGCTGGAGCAGACGCACGTAGAACGTGGGCACTCCCATCAGCACCGTCGAGCGCGGCATCAGCGCGAGGATGGCGTCGGGATCGAGCTTGGGCAGGAAGGTCATCGAGGCGCCTGCGAAGAGCACCACGTTGCTCGCCACGAATAGGCCGTGCACGTGATAGATCGGCAGCGCGTGGATGAGCACGTCGTCGGCGGTGAAGCGCCAGAGCTCTTTCAGCGTCAGCGCGTTCGACACCAGGTTGTCGTGGGTCAGCATCGCGCCCTTCGAGCGCCCAGTGGTGCCCGAGGTGTAGAGAATCGCGGCGAGGTCGTCGCCGGTCCGCGATACCGTCGTGAACGTAGAGGAGGCGCTCGCCGCGAGCTCGGTCAGGGTTCCGTGACCGGTGGAGTCGAGCGTTTCGACGGATGCACCGACCTTCTTGGCGAGGGCAGCTACTCCCTCGCGCTTCGCCGGATCGCAGACCACCAACGTCGGCTCGGCATCGGTGAGAAAATATTCGACCTCCGCCAGAGTGTAAGCCGTGTTGAGCGGCAGGTAGACCGCGCCCGCTCTCAGGGTCGCTAGATAGAGGACGAGGGCCGGCACGGACTTCTCGACTTGCACCGCCACGCGGTCGCCAGGCTTCACCCCTCGCGCGACCAGGACATTCGCAAGGCGGCCCGCGCCAGCAATGAGATCTGCATAGCTCACACGCCCACCATCAGGGGTGGTGATGGCCGGCCGGTCGAGAGCGACGATGGAGCGCTCGAGTCGCTGGAAAAGATTGACCGTCATGGTGTCAGGCGGCGTTCAGCACCGTGGCGCGCCTACCGCCGATAAACATCTCTGTAAACGATAAGGTGTGTTTTTGTCTGCAGGGGATCCGCATGAGCTTCGACATCAAAGGCCTCGCCGCGTTGGCCGATCAGTCTCGCATCGCATCGTCAGCGAATAAGCCCAGAACGGGCGCGCTCACGCCGGCTCAGCTCGAGGTGTTCGCAGACCTCAAAACCCAGCTCGACGCTGCCATGCAGAAGTCGATGGTCCACGCCGCGATGCAGGCACCGGAAACCTCGGGCTTGGCGGTCGGCGATGTCCCCGGCCTGAGCAAGAATGGCGCGCAGTACGCCAAGTTGCGCTACGAACGCGGGGCCGATGAGATTCGAGTCTCCGGAACCTTCACCGGATTGGTGAGCGCCGTACAGCTAGAGGCGCTCGGTGACGACCACCGTAAGGCCTACAAAGATGTCCTGAGGACGTTGGCGGCAACCCAGCGGCAGCAGCGCGAACATGGGTTCGAGCTTCGTTGCGACGTGCAGGGCTTGGTGATCTCCGTGCATCTCATCGCGAACCTCACCGCCGGTCGAGCGTAGCCCATGTTCGGCATGAGCATCGAAGCGCTGACCTCTATTGCGGACAGACAGTCTCGTGCCCAGGGCGCGAGCGCGTATCAGACGCGTTGCAAACAATGGGTAACGGGACCGCGACCGACGAACGGTGCGGCGCAGACGAGCGCCTCGAGCGCTGGGTGCTCGCTCATCGAGCTCATTGCCGCGAGAGGCAAGACGACCTAGCGCCTAGCCCTTGATTCCAACGCCATGCGACGGGAACGCCTGGTTCGACATACCCGGGCCAACGTTCAGGTCGGGGAAGTTGAAGCTGGGCGGCTGCGTGCTGAGAGTCTCCGGCAGCACGTACCCTTCGGCGGTGGTGCCGTTGGGGAGCAGCACGTCCACGATAGCGAACTTGCCCGATGGGTCGAACCCCTTGAAGTTGACCTGATCACCGAGACGCAGTCGCTGGAAGTCCCAGGCCATGAGGTCAGGCTTGTCGAACGCCTTCGTGTCGTGCGCCTTCACGTAGAGAGGCTTGCAAGCGAGGCCTTCGGGGTCATTGAAGTTCACCGGGTCACCATAGGCGTAACCGTACAGATTGCTGTCGCCACCGGCGAAGTTGCTCGGATCCTTCGCGGTCCAGCGCCCGGCCGCGGCGTCGTAGTCGCGAGCGCCGAAGCGCGTGAGGCCAGTCGCGGTGTCGTGGAGGCCACCGGCAAAACCGAAGGGCTGGAAGCCCGGGCTCGTGTCGTTGGTCACGCGCCCGAGGTCGTCGTAGTCGAGACGCTGAACGACGGCGCCGGTGTTCGCATGGACCACCAAACGCGGGCTGCCCAGGTGATCGGTGATGATGCGGTAGGCGACCCCGAGCTGCGTCACGTAATCGGGCACGTTGGCGTGTGTCGCATAGACGAAGCGACTGACGATGCTGCCGGAGCCGTCGAGCTCGGCGGACGGGCGCAGCGCCCCTTGATACACGAAGCCTTGCTGCAACGTGCCGTTGACCGAGCGGCCGATGCGGCGTCCCTCGGCGTCGATGAGGTAGTCGATGTCGTCGCCGTTCGGCAGCACGACTTGCACGAGATTCCCGAGCTCGTCGTACGTGTAGGTCGTGGTCGACACGCCAATGGTCTTGCTCGAGCGCTGGCCGCTCGCGTTGTACGCGTAGGTCGTCGTGCCCATCGAAGACAGTCGATCCTGTGCGTCCACGGTCGAGCTGACGCCGTTCGAGGTGATGCGGTTGCCGTTGCCGTCGTAGGCGTGCGTGCTGAATGCCGCGGCGTCCTTGGTGACCGAGATCAAACGACCCGCGGGGTTGTAGCCGTAGACCCAAGTCGCGGACACGCCCTCGATGGTCTCGACGATCTGCGTGATGCGCCCGAAGTCGTCGCGCGTGTACGTCGCACCGTAGATGGGTGTGCCGTCGTACGCCGCAACATACGAGGCGAGCTCGCCGTAGGCGTTGTAGGTCGAGGTGTCGACCACACTGCCGAGCGTCGTACCGGTGAGCAGGCCGTTCTGTGGATCGAAGGCCAGGGTCATGTTGCCGGCGGTCGTGAGGAAGCCGTCGTCGTCGTAGCCGAATGACACGAGGCTGCCACCGTTCACGCGCTCCGCGTTGATACGCATGTCGCTGTTGTAGGTGTAGCTGACGCTCGCCGCGACCGCGCCGCTCCATGAAACGCCGGTGAGGAGCGGACCATCACGGGTGTACGTGAGCCCGAGGCTCCCTGGTGCGGTGGCGCCGGTCAGCTGGTTCTTGAGATCGTCATAAGCGAAGGTCATGAGACCACGCGCGAGACTCACACCGTCGACGCGTCCTTCGGGATCGTAGGTGACCACGACGTTGCGACCATCGGGCATGCTCATGTTGGTCAGCTTGCGATCGTCGTCGTACGTGTAGACGGTGGCTGGCGCGCCGATGGTCGGCGGCGTGTAGCTCGCGATCAGATCGTTCGCGTCGTAGCCGAAGCCATGCGCCGTCCGCTCCGGCGGAGTGAACGAGGTGGGATTCCCCGAGGCGTCGTAGCCGTAGGAGGCAGTACGTCCGCCCGGCAGGGTCTGCCCGATCACGCGAGCGGCGGCGTCGTGCGAAAAGCCGACTGTCCGCCCGAGCGCATCGGTGACGCCGATGCGTTCGAGTGCCGTGTCGTACGCGAGCGTCGTGCCGCGGCCACCCTGCGTGACCGCGGTCAAAAGGCCATCGCCGTCGTAGGTGTAGCTCTTGGGATCGATACCCGGGGTCTGCCAGCCGTCGACGCGTCCGAGGCCATCGATGGTAATGGCGGCGCTGCGCCCGAGGGGCGTCGTCAACGTGAGCGTGCGGGGTGCGCTCGTCGCGTCGTAAACCAGCGTGCTGACGCGCCCGTTATCCGAATACGTGCCCGTGAGGTTCGTGAGGCTCAAGAGGTCGCCGGGATCCGAAAGGGTCGCGGTCCGCGTCATGATGACCGTCCGTTGGATGCCCGCGGGGCTACGCATCACGACGCGCGACGGGATAGGCGCCATCATCCCCCAGCGCGGGTCGGGTCCCATGGTCAGCGTCAGGGTGCTGCCATCGGGGTACGTCGTCTGCTCGCTTCCGTTCGTCGCGAGCACCATCACGGTGACGGCGCCCGAAGGCGAGGTCGTCGTGCGCCGCATCCCGCCCGCCGCGAGGAGCTCCACGCGATAGGTGGTGACCCGGCCAAGCTCCGTCGTGAGGGTGACCGTGTAGTCGTCGGTGATGCCGGTGCGCGAGAGGGTCGTGCTCCCGCCTTCGGGATCTTCGTCGAGGACGAGGCGGCCGACGCTGTCGTAAGTGAAGTCATGCACGTTGTCGCGCGGGTCGGTGAACGAGACCATGATGCCCTGTGGCGAGTAGCTCATCGCGTAGCTGCCACCCGCGGGGTCGGTGATGCCCTCGAGCCAGCCGTTCGCGACGACGAGGTCGGTGCGATGACCACCGGCTCCGACGATTGCGGTGGCGTCGGCGCCGCTGCGCTCGATGGTCGTGACGTTGCCGCTGCCGTCGGTGATCGACGTCAGGTAACCGGCGCTGTCGTAGGTGAATAGGTAGCGCAGCGCTCCGGTGAGAGCGTCGACCGTGCGCTTGTGGCGGAAGCTGCTGTCGAACACGTAGAGCTCGGTGCCGTCCTCGGAAGCAATCAACGTGTCGGAGAGAGCAAAAGACGGAAACAGCGGCGCGATGCGGCGAATGACGTCGTTGTCCGAGTCGGCAAGGTAAAGGACGCCGTCCGCTCCAACGGCCATGCCCGAGGTGATGCTGAGCCTCGCGGCGGTCGCTGGGCCACCGTTTCCATGGTTCGCCAACCCGCTCGTGCCTGGCGTTCCCGCGATGGTGGTGATGACGCCGTCGCTGCCGACATAGCGGATGGTGTAGAGATCATCGTCCGCGATGTACATGCCACCATCCGGCGCGATGTTGATGGCTGCTGGCCGCGAGAGATTCGCGAGCTTCGCCTGGCCGCCGTCGCCAGCGGCCCCGTAGACGCCGTTGCCGACGACAGTCGTGATGATGCCGTTGGGCGTGACACCGCGAACGCGCGCGTTCGCGACGTCGACCATGTAGACCGAGCCGTCGGGACCGACACCAACACCCTCGGGCTGCTGCACGCCCGCCGCGGACCCGAGCCCCCCATCACCGGTGTGGCTCGAGAAGTTCCAGATGCCGGCGACGACGGTCACCCGTCCGTCCGTGCCGACGCGATAGACCTGATCCTCGAAACCGCAGGCGATGTAGAGACTGCCATCCGGCCCCACCGCGATGTCGAAGATGCGTGAAAACGACGTCGAGGTCGCCTGAGCGCCGGGACCGCTGAAGCTGGTGCCACCGTTCCCCGCGATGGTGGTGATGACGCCGTCCGCGCCGACACGACGAATGCGGTTTTCCGAGCCGATGAGGAGGCTACCGTCGAGCGCGACCGCCACGGTGTCGAGCACGCCGATGCTCGCTTGCGTCGCCTGTCCACCATCGCCGCTGATGCTGTCATCGCCGGTGCCGGCGACCGTCGTGATGACACCGTTCGGGGCAACCCGGCGAACCACGCGATTGCCGCGATCGGCGATGTACACGGTCCCGTCGGGAGCCAGCGCCACGTCGGCGGGCTCCCGAAGCCGTGCTGCCGTCGCCGGTCCGTTGTCGCCAGTGAAGCCAGCGGTACCGGTGCCTGCGATCGTCGAGATCACCGACGAGAGCGACTCGGCATGACGCTGCGATCCATCACCCATCAACAGTGTCCGCGACAACGGACTGTAAGCGTGGTGGACGTCGAGGTGCCAACCGCCGAGGCCCTGGGCGCGGCTATCCCAGCGCTCCACCTGCGCGACGTACTCTTGCCAGAGCGTGATCTCGAGACGCTCGCCGACCGACGCCGCGGTGGCAGGCGCCCCGTCGTAGGTGTAGTGACCGAAGCTCTGGGCGGTCGCCGCGATTTGCTCACGGCGGCCAGCGGACAGGTAGACGGCTTCGTAGGTGTACCCGATGCGCACGCTCGCGGTCTGCGTGCTGTGCAGCGTGCGGCCGTAGGCGTCGGTGCCGTCCCACGCGAGTGTGTGCGTGAGGTTGGGCGCGGCCGGATACCCAGCGGTGATGCGCTTCCCCGCGACGGTCACCTCGAGCGACACGCCCCGCAAGTTCGGGGGTACAGAGCTGTCCGTGAGCGGAATGCGCAGGCCCTCTTGGTTCGCGGGGCTGCGGTCGCTCTGATAGTTGAGCGTGAACGGCGTCCCCGCGACGGGCACGGACTCACCCAGCGACTGATTCTCGCAGCCGATGATCGAGCCGCACTTTTTCGTCAGCTTCCGGAGCCGCGGGTTGCGCGGCTTCCCCATGGACGGCGGTCGCGCGCCGAGCGGCGGTCCCCACGGCCAGTTGAAGTCCCAGGGCGTGAAGTGTGTGACCGGCACGCGCCAGAGCTGCGTCCCGGCGGCGTAGAGGGTCGCTAGGCGGAAGAGCTCTTCACTCGTCACGCCGAGCTCGGTCAGCTCCGCTCCCATGTCGCCGATGCCGTCACCGTCGATGTCGATCACGGCGGTGCCGCTCATGACATCGAGGACCTCGATGACGAGACCATTCTCCGAGGCAATCCACTCGCCACGCTCGCGGTCGTAATACCCCGAGGGGACGACGCTGCCGACCTCGAAGCCCAGGAAATTCTCGACGTACACGGGGAGCGGCGTGTCGAACTGCACGTCCGTGGCACCGGCGGCGATGGCCTGATCGACGCTCAGCTCGGCAGCGTAGGTATAGCCACTGGTGGCAGGGAGCGTCGCCGGCATCGCCAGCGGTCCGCGATCGCCGACAGTAAACTCGGTCGCGCGCAGATCCATCGAATTGAGCGGCTGCGTCGAGCCGTCAGCGAGCACCATGGTCGCCGTCGTGCCGGCGGGAATGAGCACGGTTGCCTGGCGCTCGCCCGCGTCGTCCATCACGACGCTGCCGCGCGCGACCTGGAGGTTCGGCGAGTCGAGCGTCACCACCGTGACGGCGGGGTCGAGCCCCACCATGACGACGTCGGGGAGCCAGGCGAAGTCACGCCATGGCGCGACGACCGCGCGCTGGGCCGGCAAGAGACCATCTTTCTCGTAGCGCAGAGTCAGCGGACCGCCACCGTTGACCGCGAGATCGAAGAGACCATCGGCGCGGCTGCGCGTCTGTCCGAGCTCTTGGTGATCGAGAACGCTGATGGAGACTCCGGGGAGGGGACTGCCATCGGGGCTCATGACTTTGCCGCGCAGCACCGCCACGCGACGCGCTTCGATGGTGCCGGGGGCGACGCCGGTCTGAATAGGGTTGGCTCCGGTGTACAGAAACTCTGTCGAGCCGAAGACATCGCTCGGAACGGTCGGATCGCTGGCCGGCGCCATGGTCGAGGGATCGGGCGGAAACTCACCGGGGTCGAGCACCGTGAGCGTCGCAGAGATGCTCGTGACACTGTTCGCGGCGCCGCTCACGACAACGCGATAGCGGGCGCCGTTGTCGGAGAGCGACGTCGCGGGCGTCGTGTAGTCGGCAAGCGTCGCGCCGCTCACCGCCGAGAACGTCGCACCGCCGTCGCTGCTCCGCTGCCACTGGTAGCCGGTTGCCTCGGTGGCGACGACGCTGAACGTCGCCTGGGCACCGACGATGACCGTGCGGTTCGCTGGTTGCTGGGTAATGGTCGCCGACGGCAGGTTGTCGCCGTCACCGATGATGTCCGTGTCGCTGTCGACGTCGACGTCGGTGTCATCGTCGTCGTCTTGATTGCGACCACCGCCGCCACCGCATGCTTGCAAAGTGAACAGAATCGCTAACAACGCGACGATACGACGACCTGACATGGGGACCTCTGTATTCAACGACGCGTCAGCGCCTGCGCGAGCTGACTGCGATTCTCGATGCCGAGCTTCTCGAAGATGGAGCGAACCTGATTGGCGACGGTGCGCACCGCGACTTGGCGGGCACTCGCGATCTGCTCGTTGCTGAGGCCACGCACCACGTAGGTCGCAACCTCGAGCTCGGCATCCGAGAGCAGCGCGGCCGCTTCACCCCGCGGACGAGCGTCGACCGCGAGCACGCCGATCTCCTCGTTATCGACGGCGATATCGAGACGCTCCATGCGTGACGGATCGCCAAGGAGCGCGACATCGACCCGACGTTTCAGACGGAGCTTCTTGAGGATGCGCGTCACTGACGTCGAGACGGTGCCTTCCGGCAGACCCAGCGCGTAGACGATGTCTTTGTTCGTGGCACCGTGCGTCAGGTACTTGAGAATCGAACGCTCCGTCGGAGTCAGCGCGCGCGGATCACGAGCCTCGGGGCTGTTGCGGTACGCCGCGAGGTAACGTCGGTCACCGCTCTCCCAGTGCTCGACGAGAGACCACTGACCCGCGACCAAGCCGCGCCACAGCTCGAGCGCCTCGCCGGAAGACTTGCGCAGCTCCTTGCTGCGCGCGCGTTCCATGTCGCGAACGGACGCGATGAGAGCGCCGCGCGCCGTGTTGTCGTCTTTGACGGACAGCCCAGCATCGTGAACACGGCCTGACGGATCGATGAGCGCGTCACGCACCGCCGATTGCGCGACGAGCTTGCGACGCAAGCGCAACGCCGAGGCGACGTGCAGCCCGACACGCCGCCAGATGCCTCGGACGCGTGGCGCTGGATGCAGTGTCTTGCGCGCCGGCGCTGAGATGCTGACGCTCCCGCCTTCGGCGTCTTTCGCGAACATCGAGAAGCCATCGGAGACGCCGATGGGCTCCATCAACGAGCGAAAGTGCTTCACGACCGGCGAGTCCGGTCCCAGCTCTTGCGCAAGCCCACCGCATGTGACGAGGCGCTTTCGCAACAGGTCGTAGATGGCGCTCGGCGCGTCGCGATTGGCTTCCATCAGGCGGGCGGCGTACTGCGGATCGAGGTCGTGTTGAACGAAGACCGGGCTCGCGGGCAGGTTGGGCACGGCGTCATAGCCCGTGAAAGCGTAGACGCCGCAGCCGTTGTCGATGTCCGAGCGCGTCCGCTGAAGCACATCCGCGAGCCACTCCGCCTCGGTGCCGTCGAGACGATAGGCCATCTCGACGACGTCGACGGCGCTCTCGGCACGAATGTCAGCGGCGCGGCTGGGGGACATGGGCGCCGCACTATAGCCCACCGCCCCCCGAGCGGGGATGGCACGTTTTCGTGCCGCTAGTAGTCAATTCGCATGGCGAAATGGATTTTGAAGGCCAATCCTGGCGGCGACCCTAAAAGCGGTGCAACACCAGCCCGTCGCGCAACTTCGGCTCGAACCAGGTGCTCTTCGGCGGCATCACATTTTCGCTGTCCGCGATGGCGAAGAGATCTTCGATCGAGGTCGGATGCAGGCTGAAAGCGACCGCTTCGCCGGCGTCGACGCGCTTGACCAGCTCCTGATCGCCGCGAATGCCACCCACGAAGGCGATGCGCGTGTCGCGGCGCGGGTCTTTGATGCCGAGGATCGGGGCGAGCAAGCGGTCTTGCAGGATGCTGACGTCGAGACGACCCACCGGATCGCTCGGCACATTGGCAGCTTCGAGGGTGTACCACTTGCCCCCGAGGTACATGCCGAAGACGTGCGAGGCGCTCTTCGGCTTACCTTCGCGTACCGTGAGCTGCTCGCCGACCTTCTTCAGGAAGGCGTCGGGCGACAAGCCGTTCAGGTCTTTCACCACGCGGTTGTAAGGCATGATGCGCACTTCGTCGGCCGGGAACGAGACCGAGAGAAACATCTCGGTGTCCGCTGAAGCGGTGCCCTTGGCGCGATTTGCCTGAGCGACACGCGACGCGGCGGCGCTGCGGTGGTGACCGTCTGCGATGTAGATCGGGCCGATGGCGTCGAAGGCATTCTGGAGGATCGCGATCGCTTTGGGATCATCGATGGTCCAAAGCTCGTGGGTGACCCCGTCCGGCGCCTTGAAGGCGGTGTGCGGCTTCTGGGCCCTGGCCTTGGCGATCTGGGCGGCGACGACGTCGTTCTTGGGGTGAACCAAGAAGACCTTGCCGGTCTGCGCCCGCGTCGTCTCGATGTGACGGACGCGGTCATTCTCTTTGTCGGGTCGGGTGAACTCGTGTTTGCGCACGAAGTTGCGCTCGTACTCGGCGACCGAAGCGCCGAAGACCAGGCCGGTCTGCGTGTGACCGCCCATGGTCAGCGCGTACACGTAGAACGACGGCTTGCTATCGCGGACGAGCACGCCTTCGGCGATCAGCTTCTCGAGGTTCGAAAGGCCTTTTTCGTACACAGCGTCGGCGTAGTGATCGGTCTCGGCGGGAAGATCGATCTCCGGCTTGGTTACATGCAGGAACGACCGCTCGTCGCCCGCGAGAGCGAGCGCCTCGTCACGATCGACCACGTCATAGGGCACGGAGGCAACCGCGGCCGCGACATCGGGCCGCGGGCGAAAGGCTCGCAACGGAGAGATGGTCGCCATGGCGCGCTACTTCTTGCGGAAGGCTTTGGTGATCACGACGGGCTGCGCCGGAACGTCGCGCATACCGGGCGCCAGCTGCATGGTCGCGCATTGCGGCGCGTTGCCCGGGCACGTCTGAACCGCCTTGATCTTGTCGACGGTGTCCATGCCGGCGATCACCTCGCCGAAGACGGCGTAACCGTAACCACGCGGGTCAGCGCTCGTGAAGTCGAGACGGGCGTTGTCGACGACGTTGACGAAGAACTGCGATGTCGCGCTGTTCACTTCGCTGGTGCGTGCCATGGCCACGGTACCGCGCAGGTTCTTCAGGCCGTTGTCGGCCTCGTTCTTGATGGCCCCGCGGCTGGGCTGCTTCTGGCGCATGTCGGGCGTGAAGCCGCCGCCTTGCACCATGAAGCCATTGATGACGCGGTGAAAGACGAGCCCGTTGTAGAAGCCTTCGTCGACGTACTTGAGGAAGTTCTCGGCCGAGACCGGCGCCTTCTCGGCGTTCACGCGGATGGTGAAATTACCCGACGAGGTCTCGAAGATGACGTCGGTGGTCTTTGCGGTCGCGGCTGCCTTGGCGGGCTCACCGGCCTGCACGGCAAGCGGCAACAAAACGAGAGCGGTGGCGGCAACGAGAGCGCGTACGATCGACATGCTTGTTTTCCCTATACGTTGGACGTCGTGGGACGGGTTTTTATGCGAGCAACACGGTCGGGAACAAGTCAGGCGTCGAGTGGGTCGAACAAAGATTCGACCTCGCCCGCGGACAAGGAGCGCAAGGCGCTTCCCGAGAGCACCCCGTCGGCGAGCTCGCGCTTCTTGCGCTGTAGGCCAAGGATGCGCTCCTCGACGCTGCCGGCGACCACGAGATTGAAGGCAAAGACCGGCTTGGTCTGGCCAATGCGATATGCGCGATCGGTGGCCTGAGACTGAACCGCGGGGTTCCACCACGGGTCGTAATGAATGACCGTCTCGGCGGCGGTGAGCGTGAGCCCCGTACCACCGGCCTTCAGGCTGATGAGAAAGACGTCGTGCTCGCCGCGCTGGAACTGTTCGACCAACGATTGTCGATCGACCGTCGCGCCGGTGAGCATGGCGTGCGGAGTCTCGCGTCGCTTCAAGTCCTTGCTGATGAGCTCGAGCATGGTGGCGAACTGCGAGAAGACGAGAACGCGCTGCTTCTTGGCGCGGGCGTCGTCCAACATCTCGTGCAGCAGCTCGAGCTTTGCCGATTCACGCACTGCGCGCGCCGCCGGCACACTGACGAGGCGTGGATCACAGCAGACTTGGCGGAGCTTCAAGAGCGCGTCGAGAATGTCGATTGCGGCACCCGAGACACCGCGGTCGCGGACTGCCTTGCGCACCTGTTCGTGAGCGGCGATGCGGATGCTTTCGTAGAGATCGCGCTGAGCACCTTCGAGCTCGACGGTTCGCACCAGCTCGGTCTTCGGCGGCAAGTCCTTGGCGACGTCGCTCTTCATGCGCCGGAGGATGAACGGGCGGATGCGCTCGCGCAGCGCCGACATCGCGGCGTCGCTGCGCAGCTTCTCGATGGGATACTGGAAGGTGTTGCGGAAGGTCTCGGCGCTCCCCAACCAGCCGGGTTGCAAGACGTCGAAGAGCGCCCACAGCTCATCGAGGCCGTTCTCGACCGGCGTGCCGGTGAGCGCGACGCGATGGCGCGTGATCACTTGCTTCACGGCCTTGTGCGCAAGGCTGCGCGAGCTCTTGATGGCTTGCGCTTCATCGAGAATCAGCTCGGCGAACGCGATGGAGCCGAACGTCTCGGTGTCGCGCACGAGCAGCGGATAGCTCGTGATGATGACGTCGGCCATCGCAAGCTCGGGCCGTTGTTTTGCGCGCTTGGCTCCATGCCAGAGAGCGGTTCGCAAGGTCGGCGCGAACTGAGCGATCTCGCGTTGCCAGTTGCCCACGAGGCTCGTGGGGCAAACGACCAGCACCGGCAAGTCGAGTCGGCCGCGCTCCTTCTGCAAGAGCAGGTGCGTGATGGTCTGCAACGTCTTACCGAGACCCATGTCGTCGGCGAGGATGACGCCGTTGCCACGCTCGCACGCCTCTTCGAGCCAGGCGACGCCGTCGCACTGATAAGGTCTCAAGGTCGCGCGTAGACCCTTCGGGGGAGCAAACGGCGGCAGCGGCGCGGCGATGCTCGCACCCTCGAGATAGAGCTCCTCGTCGATGCCGGCGAGCTGGTCGATGACCGGCATGCGACCCTTGGGGAGTCGCAGCTTTCCGTCGAGCAGGGGCTCGCGGTTGTAGAGCTCGAACAGCACCTTCACCACTTGGGCGACACGCTCCGGAGGAACGGCGAGATAACGCGTGCCGCCGAGTGGGAGCGCGAGGAAGCGGTGACGATGACGCTCGAGTGCCTTCAAGCTCAGGCGTTCGCCGTCACGCTCGATGAGATCGACGAGCACCGGCAAGATGTTGACGCGCTGACCGTTGAGCTCGATGCCGAGCTCGAGCTGAAACCAGCTCGGTCCGTCAGCGTCCGCCGTAGCGTACCAGGGCGCGTCTTCCCCGACCGTGTGACAGAGATAGCGCTCGTCGATGTCGACGGTCCAACCTAGCTTGCGCAGGCGCGGGACGATGAGAGCGCTGAAGCTGCACAGGGCGTCGATGTCACCTTCGAGGTCGACGATGTAGTCGGCGTTCCCGGAGAGGCGAGCGTAATCTTCGAGGGTATCGATGGGCACCAGCCCAAAACCCTCGAGGAGTCGGCGCGCGCGGTCTTCGCCCTCGGCGTCGAGCACTCCCTTGAGAGTCGCCATGGCGACGACGCGCTCCTCGCCGTCACTTGCCATGACGCGCTCGGCGCTCAATCTCAGGGTGGGAGCTACTTCGACGACAGTGGAAGACTGTACGTGAGCCCGCGTAGACGTCTGCGTGTTCACAGGACTTTCGTCATTACGAAACTCGGGATCGCGAGAGAAGTCTTGACCTTCGATAATGTGAACAGCCACGTACGCGGCATGAAGTGGAAAGCTCTTGTGCTCGCGTCGGTGTTCTGCGTCGCGTGCGCTCCAGCGTGTGGATCGAAGAGCGCGAATCCACCTCCGACCGATCAAGATGTCGGCGGTGACGGCGATTTCGATCATCTGCCGAAAGAGCTGGTGCACTTCATTGGCCGTCACGACACGAGCGACCTAGCACGCGTGCGCGCCGATTGGTCGGCGACGAGTGTGTACGCAACCTTCGACGGCACCGGCATCAGCGCCCGCATCGACGGCGCCGACAACTACTTCGAGGTCTTCATCGATGGAGCGCGCTCATCGACGTTGCACTTCACGCCGGGCAGCAACGGAACGACCGCGCGTGATCTGACCCTCGCGAGCAGCCTCGCTAGCGGACGTCACACCGTGCAGCTCATGCGACGCACCGAGGGTGTCTTCGAGCCGACCGAGTTTCTCGGCTTCACGGTAACGGGCGGCAACCTCGTCGAGACGACGTATCCGTTTCAGCGGCGCATCGAATTCGTCGGTGACTCGATTACCTGCGGCTATGGCATCGAGGGCAACAATGCGACCTGCTCGTTCAAGCCCGAAGAAGAGAACGGCGCCAACACCTACGCTGCGCGCATCGCACGCAACTTCAAGGCGGCGCTGTCGGTTGTCGCGCGCTCCGGAAACGGCATGTACCGCAACCTGAGCTTCTCGACCGACAACACGATGCCCCAGCTCTACGGGCGTACGCTCTTCAGCGAGCTCGAGCCCGAGTGGATCTTCGCGACCTACACGCCCGACGTCGTCGTCATCAACCTGGGCACGAATGACTTCGCCAACGACAACGACGACGGTGCGGCATACGAGGGCACGTACATCGACTTCATCGAGCGCCTCGAAAACCTCTATCCCGGCGTCGAGATCTTCTGCGTCGCCGGCGGCATGAGCAACGGCGTGTTCTTGCAACGGGTCCAGAACGTGGTGAACGCACGGCACGTGAGCGGCGACATGCGTGTCCACTACGTGCAATTCCCGGCTCTGACGAACGATGGATTTGGCTGCGACTACCACCCCAACAACAGCGCGAATGCGACGATGGCGAACATCTTGATCGACGCCATCAGCGAAGCGACCGGTTGGTGAGCGCCTTCTTATTGCTCGCGCTGTGCATGAGCGCGGGCATCCTGATGGGTCGGACCGGCAAAGCGCCCCCCGCGCTGGCGAGCGGCATCAGTTGGTTCGCGATCAACATCGCCCTGCCGGCGCTGGCGATGCACCTCGGGGCCGGACTCCGTATCGAGTCGAGCCTCGTGTTTCTGGTCGCGTCACAGTGGATCATCTTCGTGGGCGCGTGGCTGTTGGTGGCCGCCGTGGGGCGCGCCTCGAAGTGGTCGCCATTGCGGACAGGGGCGCTCATCATCGTCGCCGGGCTCGGTAACACCGCCTTCATGGGCTACCCGCTCATCGAAGCGCTGCGCGGCAAAGAGGCCCTTCCGTATGCGGTCGTGGTCGATCAGGCGGGAAGCTTCGTGGTCTTTGCGACCTTGGGGCTCGTGGTCACGGCGCTCTACACCGGGCGGCGTGTCGATGCCTGGGCAGTAGCGAAGCGCGCGCTCACCTTCCCCGGCTTCATCGGCTTCGCAGTGGGCCTGCTCGCGGGTATGACGGTCGGCCTCTGGGGACCGCTCGATCTCGCCCTCGAGCGCATTGGTCTCACGCTCACGCCTCTCGCGGTGTTTGCCGTGGGAGTGCAGCTCCAGGTGACGGCGATCCGTGGTGAGTGGGTGGCGTTGCTCGTAGCTCTGGGATGGAAGCTCGTCGCGGCGCCGCTACTCGTGCTCGGCCTCGGGCTCTCGTTCGGCATCGCGGCTCCCGTGCTCGACGTCGCCGTGTTGCAGAGCGCGATGGCTCCGATGATTTCGTCGGTGCTGCTCGCCGAGCAAGAAGGGCTCGAGGGACGGCTCGCGACTGCGCTCCTCGGCGTCGGGATGATCATGTCGCTCGCAACGGTACCGTTGACTAGTCTGCTGTTGCAGATCTTATTGGGCTGAGGAGATCGGCATGCAGGTCGTCATCACGGGTGCGAATCGCGGCATTGGCTTGGCGTTGGTTGGGATGTGGCTCGCGCGAGGCGCCGAGGTGATCGCGACCGCGCGCGACGTGAAGCTCGCAACCGACCTCAACGCGATGCTCGCGAATGGAAAGCTCCGCGTGCTGCCACTCGACGTCGCGAGCGACGACTCGGTGAAGACGTTCGCCGAAGCGGTCGGTGAGACCAGTGTCGACGTGCTCATCAACAACGCCGGTATCTCGGGCGGCTGGGACACTCTCGCCGACGTCTCGATCGAGAACATCTTGAACGTCTTCAACGTGAATGCGGTCGGCAGCATGCGGGTGACGCGCGCCCTGCTCCCGCGGGTGCCCAAGCGCACCGGCAAGCTCGTGCACATGACCTCGCAGATGGGCTCGATCGACGACAACTCGAGCGGCGGCGCTTACGCCTACCGGATGTCGAAAGCGGCGCTGAACATGGCGTCGAAGAGCCTGGCGGTCGACCTCTCGGGCCGTGGCATCATCTCGGTGGTCGTCCATCCTGGCTGGGTTGCGACCGATATGGGCGGTCGGAGCGCCCCGACCCGTTCCGACGAATCGGCAGAGAACATCGTCCGGCTGATCGAGCGCCTGACCATGGACGCCACCGGCAAGTTCTTCCATGCCAAGGGGCACGAGATCCCCTGGTAGCCGCAACTGCGGGGAAACGGGAGCGATAACCGGGCGGGGTACCCATGTCCGTCGACCCGCGCCTCGTTGACCGATTGATCGCACGCGCCCTGGAGCGTTCGTTCGACACCATCGACGGCGCCGTCACGCCGGCCGACAAAGACGGCAAGGTCACCCGCCAGGAGCTGCAAGCGGCGGCCCAAAACAGCACGCCCGGCTCTGAGGCGCGCGAGGCCAGCGAAGCCTTGCTCGCGAACGACCAGCTCTTCGACCGCATGGACGGTTCGAGCAACCAGGACGGCGCCATCTCACGCCGCGACGTTGCCGCGTTCCTCGATCTGACGCGCGAGCCTGTCCAGCCACCAGCCGCAGCTTGGAAGAAGCTCGACACCGTCCGCTATCCCGGAAAGCAAGACGACATCTTCTTCGCGAACCCGAAGACCGGTTGGTACGTGAACGGTACCCAGAGCGCAGACAAGGCCGGCCGCATCTACAAGACGGAAGACGGCGGTGTCTCCTGGAAGGAGCTGCACGTCGCGCCGGGAACTTTCTTCCGCTGCATCGGCTTCGTCGATGAGCTGCACGGCTTCGCGGGCAACATCGGCACCGACTATTTCCCCAACGTGAGCGACAAGCACCCGCTCTACGAGACACGCGATGGCGGCAAGGCCTGGGAGAAGGTCACGACCATCGACGGCCCTCTGCCCATCGGCATGTGCGCCATCGATGTCGCCAAGGTTCCGTACATTCACTCGGGCCGCACCGAGTACCGCACCGTGCTGCACGCCGCTGGCCGCGTTGGCGGACCGGCGCACCTCTTGCGTTCGACCGACGAAGGCAAGTCATGGCGCTCGCACGATTTGAGCGAGCACCTCGACATGATCACCGACGTGAAGTTCATGACCGAGAAGCGCGGGTTCGTCGTCGGCGGCAAGAGCCACGGCAGCGAGCTGCGTGCGCGCATCATCGTCACCGAAGACGGCGGCAAGACGTGGACACCGTCGTACCAGGACTCACAGACCGGCAATACGGTGTGGAAGCTGTCGTTTCCTACTCCCGATGTGGGCTACGCGACGCTCTTGAACGCGGCGCCCAGCACGAGCAGCCTGCAACGCATCGCCAAGACCACGGACGGCGGCAAGACCTGGGTAGAGCTGCCGCTCGTCGACGATGCCAACGCCAAGGTCCTCGGCATCGGCTTCGTGGACGCAAACCGCGGTTGGGTTGGAACCACGACGGGCGGTTTTGCCACCACGGACGGCGGCAAGACGTTCACCAAGGCTGACGGCATGGGCCCAGCGGTCAACAAGCTGCGATTCCTGCCGCGCCCCGACGGCTTCATCGAAGCGTTCGCCATCGGGCTCAACGTCGACAAACTGACCATCGCCCCGCCACCGCGAAGCCTTACTGACGCGATGGCAGCCGCTACAGCGGAATGTTCATCCCCAGCACCAGACCGCCGCCGAATTGTTTCTGCGCGGGGTGCCACAGGTAGTTGAAGCCGAGGTCGACCTCGCGGTGCTTGCCGAGAGCCAAGCCGGCGCCGATGGCGACGTGGCCGAAGACGCCGCTCGAGTCGATGTCTTCGCGATCGATGACCAGGGTCTTGATGGTGCCGAACGAAAGGCCGCCACCCGCTTCGATATAGGGGCCGATGTACGGGAACGGCGCCATGGCTCGGCCCTTCACACCGACGAAACCGATCTTGTTCGAGACGTCGCACGGCGACTGGTTAGCGCCACAGGACTCTCTCTCAGGCCAAGTAAGGAGCGCGCCGCCGTAGGCACGTGGCGACAACCATTCGGTCACTTGCCAGAGGTGCTCGAGCTGCAGGTAGACACCACCCGACGTCGCATCGGGTTTGTGCTCGTATGCCGAGAAGCCATAGCCAGCCTGAACCACGAGCGCCGTGGGAAAGCCGTCTCGAGCGGGCGCGTCGTCAGCTGCCACCACTTGCAGGGCGAGCAAGAGGACCGTGCTTGCAATCATCAACGCTTCTCGAAACCCACGGGAGCGAAACAGGGCGCGCTTCGACTTCAATGGGTCTTTGCGGACTGTACCACCAGTCGGCCGGAAAGCTCATGGAAACGATAGGTTAGGGATGACAGGCGGCCACAAGTGGCAGGACGGCCGGAATGAACGTGGTTGACGGGCTCGAAACCGGCGCGAGGTGCATGGTTTGCATCTTGGCGAGCAGGCCGTTGCGACGCTCCGTGAGCCGGTCGACATCGCAGCGATTGGGGCTCCATGAGAGCGTCAGGAGGCTTGCGGCCTCACTGGCGTCGAGGAGCGCAGCGGGCTTGCCGAAGAGCTGCTGGGCCGCAACCTCGAGCCCGATCATGCCGCCACCGAACGGCGCTGACTCTGCGTAGATCGCGGCCAGAGTATCGACGTCGTAGCGCTGCAATAGCGCTTCGGTGCGCAGGAGCTCGCGAAAGACGATGAGTGCCCTGGGTCCGTTGGTGTCGTCGGGGTGATGCTCCGCGAGGGCGAGCGAGCGGGCGGCGACAGACGCGAGCAGGAATCCTTTGCTGCTCTGCGCGCGACCGGTGGCCGCGGCGAGCATGAGCGATGAGACGCTGACGTCGCGATCGAGCTCGACGGGAGTCTGGCGCTCCAATTGAGCCCAGAGAGCGTCCGTGAAAGCGGAGCTACGAGCGGCGAGTGGCGGCTGGTAGCCCTGGTCGATACGCGCGGTCACGTCATGGCGCATGCGGCTCAGCACGACGGCGGCGGTAGCGAGCGCCGCGGCGATGGCGAGCACCACGATGAGGATGATGGTCCGCAAGCGCGAGGACCATAACGCAGCGAGGGCCGGCGATCGATGCGCGTCGATCGTCGGCCCTCTAGGTGCGTGTTTCCCTAAGCGACACCTTCACGTAGCGACTGCTAGGCCGTGGCGGTGCCGTTGGCCTTGGTCTTGTTGCGCTTCATGTCATCGCCCTTGTCGGACTTGGCTTCCGACTTCTCGCCGCCCTTGGCGATGGGCTCACCGGGCGTTTTAGCGGTCGGTGCGCCGGTTGGAACCATGCCGAAGTGCAAGCGCACGCGCTCTTCGATGTCATTGGCGATGGGCTCGTTGGCCTTCAGGAAGTCGCGCGACTGATCGCGGCCCTGACCCAAACGCTCGCCACGGTAGCTGTACCACGCGCCCGACTTGTCGATGATGCCGATGTCGGTCGCGAGGTCGAGCAAGTCGCCCGCCTTGCTGATGCCCTCGCCGTAGAGCACGTCGAACTCGTGCTCGCGGAACGGCGGTGCCAGCTTGTTCTTCACCACCTTCACGCGGGTGCGGTTGCCGATGACCTTCTCGCCGTCTTTGATGGCGCCGATACGGCGGATGTCGACACGCACGCTCGAGTAGAACTTGAGCGCGTTGCCGCCGGTGGTGGTCTCGGGGTTGCCGAACATGACGCCGATCTTCATGC
>CAZAER010000037.1:0-45203 GCA_964484195.1 uncultured Bdellovibrionales bacterium
GGTCGACGTCGGCGGTGGCACGACCGACCTCACGCTCGTGCGCGTCTTGCCTCCCGATGCGACGTCGCACGGGAAGCCACGCCTCGAGCGCATCGCCGTCGGCGGCCATCTCATGCTCGGCGGCGACAACATGGACGCCGCGCTCGCGCACCATGCGCTCGAAAAAGACGGCGGCACCAAGAACCTCGATCCGAGCGACTGGTCAGCGCTGGTCCAGGCGTGCCGTGACGCCAAGGAGCGTTTGCTCGGCGACGACCCGCCCGAAGAAGTCGTCGTCACGGTGCAAGCCCGCGGCTCGCGCCTCATCGGGGGCAGCCGCAGCATCACGATTCGCCGCGACGACGCCTTGCGCGTGTTGATCGACGGTTTCGTGCCGCACACCAAGCTCGATGACACGGCGGGTGGTGCCGGCAGGGCAGGGCTCACGACCCTCGGGCTCCCCTACGTCACCGACCCTGCGATTCCCCGCCACGTCGCCGCCTTCTTGAAGAAGCACGGCGTGCCTCGTCCGGACGCGGTCCTCCTCAACGGCGGTGTCTTCAACGGCCGCGCCTTGGTCGCGCGCTTCGCCGAGGTGCTGAACGCTTGGTACGCCGCACCGGTGCGCTTCCTCGCGCATACGTCGCTCGATACCGCGGTCGCACGTGGAGCCGCGCGCTTCGCGCTCGCACGTCGCGGCGTTGGCACGGTCATCACCGGTGGTGCGGCTCGCGCTTACTACATCGGGGTCGACGACGCGCAGGGGATGCGCCAAGCGCTGTGCATTACTCCGCGCGGCATGGACGAAGGCACGAGCATCGATGTCAGCGGCAGGGTGTTCGAGCTCGCTCTCGATCGCCGTGTTGGTTTTCCTCTGTACGCTGCAACGGACCGCAACGACGCGCCCGGTGATCTCGTGAGCGAGGTCGCCAATCTCGAAACGCTTCCGCAGCTCGAAGCCGTCCTCCGCGCGCGCGGCAGCGACCTCAAGCTCTCGTCGTCGGGCAGCGTCGCGGTGCGGCTCACCTCGAGCCTCAGCGACACCGGCGCTCTCGCAATGTTTCTCGCGACCGTGCAGCTCCCACCACAACGCTGGCAGCTCGAATTCGCGCTCGAAGCGCCTCCAGTCGTTCCTTTGCTCGCACCAACGACGCCAACGCCCGTCAAGGCCGAGAAGCTTCCCGAGCGTTTCGGCGACGCCCGCAGGCTCGTCGAGCGCATCTTCGCGAAGCCCGAGCCCGAAGCCAACGTCGAGCCGGCGAAGAACCTGCGCAATGATCTCGACGACCTTCTGGGCCCACGCGGCGAATGGACCGCGGCGACCTGTCGTGCGCTTGCCGACGTTGCGCTCGAGCGCGCCGGGAATCGCGGGCGCAGCGAGGCCCATGAGCTTGCCTGGCTCCGTCTCGTCGGCTGGTGTCTGCGCCCCGGTATCGGCGCCGATGGCGACCCCGCGCGTGTCGCAGCAATGTGGAAGCTACGCGGCGATGGCTTGAAGCATCCGTCGAAGGGGAACTTCTCCGAGTGGTGGATCGTCTTCCGGCGCATCGCGCAGGGCCTGGGTGGCCCCGATCAGCGCGCGCTCTTTGCCGAGATCGCTCCATGGCTCGGTCCGACACCACCGACCAGCGGCAAGCGTCTCCACGGAGCCGTCGAGATAATGCAGCTCGCCGCCGCCCTCGAGCGCATTCAGGGTGCCTCGAAAGAGCAGGCCGGCACCTGGTTTCTTGCCAAGCCGACCTCGTGGCTCACGCTGGGTCGTCTCGGCAATCGCGTTCCGTCGAGCGGCTACGATCCGACGCTGGTCGTGCGCGTCGCGGTCGCGACGGAATGGCTCGAGAAGCTTCTCGCGCTCGACTGGGCCAAGGCCGAGGGTGCGAGCTTCGCAGCGGTGCTCCTTGCGCGCCGTTCTCCCGAAGCGAGCAGCGACGTCGACGCGGCCCTTCGTGAGCGCGTCGCAGATCGTCTGCGCGCCATCAAAGCGTCGGCCTCCTGGCTCGATCTCCTGACGCGGCCCGCGAGCGTCGAAGCCAAAGATGCTGCGCGTATCCTCGGCGATTCGCTTCCAGCCGGGCTGCGGCTCGCGTCATGACCGCGCTGCGCGGCCTCAAGGTGCTCGAGCTCGCGGCCATCGGTCCCGCACCGTTCTGCGGCATGATGCTCGCGGACTTCGGCGCCGACGTCGTGCGCATCGAGCGTCCGGTGGCCAAGCGTGGTCTCACCACCGAGCTCGGTCGCGATGTCTTGAACCGAGGCAAACGCTCCATCGCCGTCGACTTGAAGAATCCCGAAGGCGTAGCCATCGCGCTCGAGATGGTCGCTCGAGCGGACATTCTCATCGAGGGGCATCGTCCTGGAGTCATGGAGCGGCTCGGTCTCGGCCCCGAAGTCTGTCTGGCGGCGAATCCACGCTTAGTCTACGGCCGCATCACCGGCTTCGGCCAAGACGGCCCTCTCGCCCAGCGCGCGGGCCACGACATCAACTACATCGCGCTCTCCGGTGTGCTCGGCATCCTCGGTACACCCGAGCGTCCAGCCATTCCCGCGAACCTGATCGGAGACTTCGGTGGCGGGGGCATGATGCTCGCGTTCGGCGTCCTGGCGGCGGCGTTTCATGCGCAGCGCACCGGCGTGGGTCAGGTGGTCGACGCCGCGATGATCGATGGGTCGGCGGTCCTGATGACGGCGGTCATGGCCATGCGCGCCGCGGGCCTCTGGACGGAGACACGTGGCACCAACCTGCTCGACGGCGGTGCCCCGTTCTACAACGTCTATGCCACCAGAGACGGCAAACACGTCGGCGTGGGGCCCATCGAGCCCCAGTTTCGCGCCATCTTCCTCGAGCGTCTCGGTCTCTCGCCCGAAACCAACATGCTCGATCCCGACCAGTGGCCGACTCAGCGTGGCCAGCTCGATCGCATCTTCGCCACAAAGACCCGCGCCGAGTGGGAGTCCATTTTCACGGACACCGACGCCTGCGTCTTCCCAGTGCTATCGATGACCGAGGCCCCGGCGTATCCCCATAACGTCGCGCGCAAGACGTTCATCGAGGTCGACGGCATCCCTCAGCCCGCTCCCGCTCCCAAGCTCACGAAGACGCCCGCGACCCTCAATGCGGCGCCGCCGGCAGTCGGTCAGGACACGCGCGCCATCCTCGCCGAGCTCGGCCTCGACGCCGACGATCTCGTGCAGCGCGGTGTCGTTCTCGCCTGAGCGCGGGTTTTTTTCGTTTGCGCGCGGCTCGCGTTACCTTGGCGGTATCATGGCGCAGAAGCGTTTTTTCATCGAGCAACTGCAAGCCCGCTATGCGGAGATCTTAGGCAACGCCAAGCGCACCGCGATGGATGCCGGTGACGCCGCCGCGCATATGGCGACCGAAGCGGAGAAGAAGGAAGACGCCCGCGCTGCCGTCGAGTTCGGCAGCCTCGCGAAGGGTCACGCCATCCGCATGCGCCGTGCCTCCGAAGAGCTCGAGGTCCTCGGAAAGTTCGCGATGCGCGAGCTCCCGCAATTCAACTCGCGAAGCGCCATCGCCATCGGTGCCATGGTCGACGTCTCCATCGAGAACGATGACGGCGATGGCGAGGAGCGCACCTTGATGCTGCTCCCGGTCGGCGCTGGAACCGAGCTGACCGGACCTGGCGGTGACGGCTTCATCTCGGTCATTACGCCATGGTCACCGCTCGGAAAGAGCCTACTGGGTAAGCGCGCCGGCGACGTCATCGACGTCACCATCAATGGCGAGCTGCGTGAGTGGACGATCGTCGACGTCAGCTGATCGATCACCGCCCACGGTGTTTGCTTGGCACTCGGCGAGGTCGCACCGGACCGCGCGGCTGCTCCGATAACGGCGCTCCACAGCACTTTCTGGAGACCGCCATGGCCGACATCCGCATCGCCCACAGGGATATCCTCGACAGCATTCAGGGCCTCAACACCTTCGGCAAGCAGCGCGCCGCCGCTGCCCTTTTCACCGGCGATAGCGACCGCAATCTGCGCGTCTCGCACGCCGAGCTTGGCGCCGTCCTGCGCACCGTCGCGGTCGATCGCCAGCTCTCCGTTTCGGACCGCAATGCCGTGATCAACGCGATCCAAGAGGCTTTTACCCGTCTGGGCTCGCCGGCGCAGTGCGTGAACGGTGTCCCGCACCAGAAGATGGTGGAGAACCTCGACGAGCTCAACTCATTCGGCCGCCAGCGCGGTGCCGCGGCGCTCTATGTCGGCGACATGGACGCCGACCTCTGCGTGACCTCGAAGGAGCTGCCGTCGGCTCTCCGCTCCGTCGGCGTTGATCGCCAGTTGAGCGTTGCGGACCGCAACGCCGTAGGGAACAACCTGCAGCTCGCGTTCACTCGCTTGTCACCGCCCCGCGTCCGCTAGGATGGCGAGACCCGCTTTCGCCTCCATCACCGAGTATCTGGCAGCGCAGCCCGCAGAGCACCGTACGGTTCTCAAGCAGGTCCGCGCAGTGATCCGCAAAGCGTTGCCCCGCGCCGAGGAGGGCATCTCGTACGGCATTCCCGTTTACAAGGTCGACGGCCGGATGGCGCTCTACTTCGCCGGTTTCAAGAATCACTACGCCATCTACCCCGCGACCGGCGCGCTACTCGAAGCCATGGGTGATGTGCTCCGCGATCGCATACGCAGCAAGGCGTCGATCCACTTCGACTACGAAGAGAAAGTGCCGGTCAAGCTGATCACGCGGATCGCGAAGGTTCGCGCCGCGGACGCGAAAGCACGATCAGCAGCAAAGCGCCGCAGGTGATGGCGATGTCCGCGACGTTGAACACCGGGAAGTGCGCGCGGTCCCGCCAGTGCAGCGAGATGAAATCGACGACGTAGCCCCAGCGGACGCGGTCGACGAGGTTGCCGAGCGCGCCGCCGAAGACGAGCGCGAGTGCCAGCACCGCGATCCAATGCTTCGACCGCTGTAAGAACACCAAGATCGCGATGAGCCCGATCACGCTCGAGGCGATGAGGACTGGCCCGCGCCACCACTCCGGCGCATCCCGCAGGATGCTCCACGATGCTCCCGGATTTTCCACGTAGCGAAAGCGCGCGAGACCTTCGACGAGCTCGACGGACGCGCCACGTGC
The DNA here is from genome assembly GCA_964484195.1 of uncultured Bdellovibrionales bacterium. GTDB lineage: Bacteria > Myxococcota > XYA12-FULL-58-9 > XYA12-FULL-58-9 > JALHOP01 > JALHOP01. The sequence continues at coordinate 5,076 of CAZAER010000037.1, forward strand.
AAGCTCATCGACGGCGCGCAGCTTTGTGACTTGATCACAGCCAGTCACCGTGGCGGCGACGACGAAGAAAGCGAGCAAGTGCCAAGCGCGTCGCATTGGAACGTCCTGTTAGAGCGGTTGCATTTCGATCAGCACCGATTGTGTCACCGGTCCGCACTCTCCGCTAGGGACCACGACCGGGGGCACCGTCGGCGTCGCGTAGCCGGGATGCGTGACCGTGATCGCATAGGTGCCAGACCGTCCCGCTGCCGCGGAGAAGACGCCGCTCGGCACCTGCTCGCATTCGGCGTCGCGGTCGAACACTTCTTCGAATGCGCCATCGCGGACAGTGACGACGGCGTTGCAGATCTCGCCGCCAGTGCTGGCGTCGATCACGACGATCTCGAGCGCGGCGCGCTCGCTGTCGCTACTGCAGTTGTCGTCACACGCGGTGACCGCGAGTCCACACACCGACAACACCATGACGCACAAGGTCGTCCGCATCGAGCCTCCAACGACTCAGAGTGGACTCATGCACGCGATGCCGCAAGCTGATCGAGCTTGCGCGCGATGCCACGAACGCTCGATTTTTTTGGCTCGCGCAAAGTCACCGCGCATGTTCGCGCGGCTCCCGCGGCCCGTCGCAGCTGCTCGGAGGTCAGTGACATGCCGAAACCGCCACGTCGGCCCATGCCGCTGCTGTCGATGCTAGCGGACGCGCCGCTCCCACCTACTTGCGTAACTACGACCACGTTGGCCGTAGAGTGCACAAGTGCTGTGACATTTCCTTGAACGCCGATCATCGAGCCCGGCACGTTGCACGTGGTCGTCACGTTCGGAAAACGAATCGTTGCCATCAGGTCCCCCTGGTTTGTTTTTTTTGAATGGCCTGTATCGATCGATGACTTCGATCGGTGCTAGTCGGATCGTGCCATTTGGTCACCGAGGTGACAGAAATTGTCGTACGCTATAGCGTACTACTTGCCGATTCCGGCCACATCGTCGCTACCACGCGTCAAACGATAGGCGAGCAGAATGGGAATCATCGTCACCGCGATGACGAGCAGCGCCACGACGTTGGTGATCGGCCGCTCCCGCGGACGAAATAGCTCGGCGTAGAACCAGATGGGCAGCGTCTGGTCCGTTCCAGCGGTAAACAGCGTAACGATGATTTCGTCGAACGAGAGGGCGAACGCGAGCAGGCCGCCGGCCAGCAGCGATGTCGCCATGTGGGGGAAAACCACGAGGCGGAAAGTCTGGACAGGGTCGGCTCCGAGATCGAGCGATGCTTCGACCATGCTGTAGGGCAGGCGCCGCAAGCGCGCGACCACGTTGTTGTAGACGATGACGATGCAGAAGGTCGCGTGGCCCAACACGATGGTGAGCACGCTCGGCGTAAGGCCGGCGAGCTTGATGCTCGAGAGCAGTGCGATGCCGGTGATGATGCCGGGAAGCGCAATGGGGAGGGTCAAGAGCAGCGTCAGCGCGTCCTTCCCGAAGAAGCCGCGGCGGAACATGGCGGCAGCGACCATCGTCCCCAACACGAGCGCAACCAGCGTCGCGAGCGCACCGACGCGCAACGACAACCAGAGCGCTTGCCACATGTCCGAGCGATCGAACGCGGCCGCGAACCAGCGCAAGGTCAGGCCCGGGGGTGGAAACTGATAGGTCCGATCATCGGTCGTGAACGCGTAGAGCGCGATGATGGCGATCGGAAAATGTAGAAACAGAAGTCCCGAGCCCGACATCGCGCGCAGCCAGAGTGATGGGGTCGTGTCAGAGCGCATCGAACGCTCCAGCGCGTCGCGCGAACGCGAGGTAGGCGGCGATGATCACCATCGGCACCACCGAGAACGCCGCGGCGAGCGGGATGTTTCCAGCCGTGCCTTGCTGCAAGTAGACCATCATGCCGATGAAGTAGCCGGGCGCGCCGACGAGGCCCGGAATGATGTAGTCGCCGAGCGTCAACGAGAACGTGAAAATCGAGCCGGCGATCACGCCCGGAAGGCTCAGCGGCAACACGATGCGGAAGAAGGTCTGCCGTGGCCGTGCGCCGAGGTCCGCACTAGCGGACAACAAGTGCGCTGGGACCCGCTCGAGCGCCGCCTGGATCGGCAGAATCATGTAAGGCAGCCACATGTACGTGAAGACGATGAAGGTGCCGAGCTGCGACGCCGAAAGCGACGGGCCTCCGATTGCGGGCAACCCCAAGATCCCCTCGAGCAGCCAACGCAGATGCACGATCTCGCTGAACCAAGTGATGATGCCTTCGCGTGCCAGCACCTGGCGCCAGGCATAGACCTTCACGAGGTAGCTCGCCCACATGGGCAGCATGACCGCGAGATAGAAGAACGCCTTGGAGCGGCCGAGTGCAAAGATGGCCGCGCGGTATGCGATGGGGTAGGCGACCAGCGCGCAGGCAAGCGTTACTGCGAGCGCCATCACCAGCGTGCGCACGATGATGTCGACGTTCGCGGGTGTGGTGACGAGCTGCTTGTAGGTCGCGAGCGACGGCTCGCGCACCACGACGCCGCTGAAGTCGTCGATGTGAAACAGGCTCTGCACGAGCAGTGACGCGAGGGAGCCGAGATAGACGACACCCAACCAGACCAACGGTGGCACCAAGAGCACGGCGAGCCACACGCGGGGATGCGTGTAGAGCGCACGGCCGAGAGCCTTCACGCGCCGTCCGCGAGTGGGACGACGGCCTCGGCATCCCAGGTGAGCTGTACGGTCGCGCCAGCTTGCGGCAGGCGGTCACGACTCGGGACGATGACGACGAGCTTTCCGAAGCGCTCGGTCGATACCTCGTAACGCGTGAGCGGGCCCTGGAACTGGATGTCGAGCACGCGACCCGCGATGCCGTCGCCGCTCTCCGCGATAGCGATGCTCTCGGGACGCAACACCGCGCCGTCGAGAATATTGGCGACGCCCACGAAATCGGCCACGAAGCGTGTCTTCGGTGCTCTGTAGAGCTCGCGTGGCGCCGCGACTTGCTCGAGCTTTCCTCTCGAGAAAACCGCGACGCGGTCCGACATGCTCAAGGCTTCACCTTGATCGTGCGTGACGTAGACGAAGGTGAGGCCCAAGCGCTTCTGCAGCGCCTTGAGCTCGCTTTGCATCTCCTCGCGCAGCTTCAAATCGAGGGCGCCCAACGGCTCGTCCAGGAGTAACACCTTGGGCTCGTTCACCAGCGCACGGGCCAGCGCGACGCGTTGCCGCTGACCGCCGGACAAGGCTGCCGGCTTGCGCTCCTCGACACCGCTCAAGCGGACGACGTCGAGCATCGCGGAGGCGCGTTTACGACGCTCGGCTTTGGCGACGCCCTTCACCCGCAGCCCGTACTCGATGTTCTCGAGCACCGTGAGGTGCGGGAAGAGCGCGTAGTCTTGGAAGACGGTGTTGACGTCGCGCTCGTAGGGCGGAAGCTTGGCGACGTCTTTGCCGAACAGCGCAACGGCGCCGCTGTCGGGCGTCTCGAAGCCCGCGATGAGCCGAAGTGAGGTCGTCTTGCCCGAGCCCGAAGGCCCGAGCATCGAGAAGAACTCACCTTCGTTCACCGCGAACGAGACACCCTCGAGGGCGACCGTCGCGCCGTACGTCTTGCGTACGTGCTGGAGCTCGACTGCGCTCAGCGCTTGCCCATGATGGCGACGTAGTCCGTCGCCCAGCGCGCGTACGGCACGCAGGTTCCCTGCGAAGCGCACGCGGCGGTCGGCGTCTTCCAGAACTTGATGCGGTCGAACTTGTCGAAGCCGTTCGTATTGCACCCGTCTTTGCCGAGCTTCTCGTGCGTGCCGTCACAAGCCTTCGGCACCGCCGGCACCGAGCCGAACCACGAGGCCACGTCACCCTGCACCGTGGGGCTGATGGAGTGTTCCATCCACTTCATGGCGCAGATCGGATGAGCAGCGTTGGTGTGCATCATCGTGGTGTCCGCCCAACCGGACGCGCCTTCCGCGGGGAAGGTGCTAGCGATGGGCTGCTTGTTGCCCTGCAGCGTGTTGACCTGGAACGGCCAGGTGCTCGAGGCCGCGATGCCTTCGTTGGTGAAGTCTTGCACCTGCACGTTCGCGTCGTGCCAATAGCGGTGAACGAGCGTGCGTTGCTTGCGCAAGAGATCGAGCGCCGCGTCGTACTGCGCCTCATTGAGCTCGTAGGGATCTTTGATCCCGAGCTTGGGATTTTTCGTCATCAGGTAGATCGCCGCGTCCGCGATGTAGATGGGGCCGTCATAGGCTTGCACGCGACCCTTGTTGCTCTTGCCGTCGGACAGTTTCTGTTCTTCGAACACCACCGACCACGACGTCGGCGCGGTCTTGAAGACGTTCGTGTTGTACGCGAGCACGTTCGGGCCCCACTGATAGGGCACGCCGTAGTGTTTGCCGTCCACCGTGTGCCACGCGGCGTTCTGAAGGCGCTCGTCGACGGTCGAGAAGCTGGGCACCTTGCTGACATCGATCGGCTGCACCGTCTTGCCGGCGATGAGACGCAGCGACGCGTCCCCCGACGCGGTCACGAGGTCGTAGCCACCCTGGTTCATGAGCGCGACCATCTCGTCCGAGGTGCCGGCGGTCTTCACGTTCACCTTGCAGCCGCTCTCGGCCTCGAACTTGGTGACCCAGTCGTACCCCTTATCGGTGGCGCCGCGCTCGATATAGCCGGGCCAAGCGACGATGCTGACTTCGCCTTCACCAGCGTTCGCAGCGGCGGGTGCTGCTGCCGGAGCGCTGTCAGCTGGCGGCGGCGTGGCCTCCGTCGGCTTCTTGGTTTCGTTGCAAGCCGCGGCCAACATCGCGACGGCCGCGAGCAAAGGAATACGACGGGCTGTGATGTGCATGGGCGAAAGACATACACCAGTCTGGAAGCGGATCAACGCGGCGTCTTCGCCGCGAATGTCTCATGCCGCGCGACATCGGTGATGGCGACGACGGCGGGGTGCTTCAGGCGGCGCTCGGCAGAGATCGCGTAGAAGCGCTCCTTGACCTCCGGCGCTTGTCCCACGACCTGCACCCCGTGTTGCAGACAGACCTCCTTGGCGACCGCGGCTGGTGCGGGAAACAAACCCACGCCATCCGCGCCGAAGACCTTGAGCAAGGCGCTGTCTTCGAACTCGGCGACGACGCGCGGTCTGACGCCGTGTTTGTCGAACCATTGGTTGAGCGAGCGCCGCAATAGCGAGCTGTCGAGGGGGAGCAGCATCGGAGCGCCGTCGAGCGACTTCGGGAAGCCGCGTTTGTAGCGCTGCGAGAGCTCCTTGGTGCCGAAGATGGTCACGCCCGTTTCGCCGAGGAGGTGATTGAACGCCCGCACACTGCTTCCGGGCGGCACGGGTGAGTCCGCGATGACGATATCGAGGGTGTGTAAGGCCAGGTCGGCGAGCAGCTTGTCGTACGAGTCTTCCTGACAAACGAGCCGCACCGCGTGTGACAGGGCGAGGGCGGGTTGGAGCAGACGTTTGACGACGAGCTTCGGCACGACATCGACGACGCCGACGTCGAGGCGTAGAGGCTGACCCGTCGACCGCCCTTTGACCGTGTCGATCATCTCGCGGCCGAGGGTGAAGATCTCGTCGGCATAGCGAAAGGCGATGCGCCCGACGTCGGTCAGCGCGAGCTTGCGGCCGACTTTCGCGAAGAGCTTCTCGCCCAGATGCTCCTCGAGCGCGTGAATCTGGGCGCTCAGGGTCGGGTGCGACAGCCGCAGGACGTTGCCCGCCTGAACCAGGCCGCCTTCGCGCGCCACCACCCAGAAGTAGAGGAGGTGGTGGTAGTTGATCCACTCGAAGCGCGCCGGCGTCATGTCGGTCATCTCGACATGTTACGTCGAACTTTCGTCATGGTCTACATGATGGCGACCGCGCATATTGGCGGTCTTCCAACAAGAAGGATCATCAGGTGGATCGTCATTCAGTGCATCACGACGCGGCGCTCGCGCGTCTCAGACAGGGCAACGAACGCTTCGTATCCAACGTTCGCAGCATCGCCTCACTCGGCGGACAGCAGCAGCGTGAAGCGCTCGTCGACGGGCAGAAGCCCTTCGCGATCGTATTGTCGTGCTCCGACTCACGCGCGCCTTCTGAGCTGCTCTTCGATTGCGGTCTCGGCGAGCTGTTCGTCGTCCGCGTGGCCGGCAACGTCGTCGCGCCCTCGATTGTCGGTAGCGTCGAGTTCGCCGCGGCGACCTTCGGGACCGAGCTCGTCGTGGTCATGGGCCACACGCGCTGCGGCGCCGTGGTCGCCACCGTCGATGCTTTGCGCTCGGGCAAGACCGCCTTGTCGGAGAACATTCGCGACATCGTCGAGCGCGTCGCACCCGGCATCACCGAGATCGCCAAGAGCGATCGGCCGAAGGACGAGGTGGTCCGTGAGTCCGTGCGCGCCAACGTCCGCGCATCCGCCAATCACCTGCGTCACGCCAGCCGCTTGCTCGAAGACCGCATCGCTCAGGGTGTCTTGCGCGTCGTCGGCGCAGAGTACTCCCTCGAGACCGGCCGCGTCGATTTCTTCGACATGCCGTAACGCAACGCACGCGCGAGCGACATCGCGAGGATGACGACGAGCGAAAGTGGGCTGTCGCTCGTCGCAAAGAGGACATCTCTGAGGACAGAAAATGCCGTAGTGTCTAAAAATGACATATATGTTAATGTCTTATGGTGTTCCATGACCGGACATTGGGGCGGACATGATTGCGGTCATCGATCGCCACGAACAACCCAGTCTCATGGAGCCGATGCGCATCTCCGAGGCGAAGGTTGCTCACGCCAAGCTCGCAGACCTCGCACTCGAGCTCACCGAGCAAGCAGCTGCCCTCCGCAGTCGCCTGCCTGACGGCATTAGCACGGCGCTCGCGCACCTCGTTCGAGCGATGAATTGCTACTACAGCAACCTCATCGAAGGGCACGACACGCATCCCATCCAGATCGAGCGCGCGATGAAGAACGACTACTCACGCGAGCCGCACAAGCGCGATCTGCAATTGGAAGCGAAGGCACACGTCACCGTCCAAGCATGGCTCGACGCGGGCGGTCTTGCGGTCGATGTAACGACCGAAGAGGCGGTTCGCGAAATTCATCGGCGCTTCTATGACGCGCTCCCCGATTCCTTGAAGTGGGTCGAAGATCCCGAAACCCACGAGCGGCTTCGCGTCGTTCCTGGAGCACTTCGAGAACGCGACGTGCGCGTCGGCGAGCACACTGCGGTCAGCCCGGGCGCGGTTCCGCGGTTTCTCCGTCGATTCGCTATAGCATACACGAATTCCGGCAGACTCGACGCCGTCCTCGATACAGCGGCGGCGCACCATCGTTTTCTTTGGATTCATCCATTCTTGGACGGGAACGGCCGCGTGGCGCGCCTCATGTCGCACCACATGTTACGCACCGCGCTGAACACCGAGGGTCTGTGGTCGGTTGCACGCGGCTTTGCGCGGCAGCAGGTGAAGTACAAGAGCCTGCTCTCGAATTGCGATCTTCCCAAGAGAAACGACTTGGACGGTCGCGGTACGCTGAGTGAAGAGGCGCTCGTCGAGCTCACGGTCTTCGTGATCGAGACGTCGATCGACCAGGTGAGGTTCATGCGAACCCTCGTGCAACCCGACGACTTGCGTGGCCGCATCACACGCTGGACACGCGAGCAGATCGAGAGCGGCGCCCTGCCGGTCAAATCCGATGTCGTCCTCGAAGCTGTACTCTATCGCGGCCTACTCGGGCGTGGGGAAGTCCCTGCCCTGCTCGCGGTCACCGATCGTCATGCGCGGCGTATCACCTCGGCTCTATTGTCAGCCGGCGTGCTGGTGTCGAACGACGACAGGGCTCCGTTGCATCTAGCGTTTCCTGCAACTCTCGCGTCGCGATGGATGCCCGGTCTCTTCCCCGACGCCATGCCGTAGCTCATCAAACGCGACGTTGGCGGCGCTGCTCGAAGAAACAAATGGCGGCGGCGGCCGCAGCATTCAGCGACTCGGTGCCGTCAGCGATGGGAATCGACACGCTTCCGGTCGCGATTGCGCGCGCCGCAGTGCTGACGCCCGCGCCCTCGTTGCCGATGAGCCAAGCCACGTCGCCCGTGAGGTCGGTGGTGTAGATGGTCTGTGGGGCCTGCGCCTCGGTCGTCAGGATGGCGCCCGCGAAGCCACGCAAGGCCTCTGCGACGGAGACGCCATCGTGAATGGTCATGCCGAAGTGAGCGCCCATCGCGCCACGCAGCACCCGGGGTGACCACGCATTCGCGGAGCCAGTGCCGAGCACGGCGTGTTGGATGCCGGCCGCCGCAGCGGACCGGAGGATCGAGCCGACGTTCCCCGCGTCTTGAACCCCATCGAGCACCGCACATGATCCCGATAGCGGAGCAGTCACCTTCGGAATCGCGATGACACCCATGACGCCAGTCGGTGTCGCCACGGTGCTCAGCTGCTCGAACATCGCGTCCGGCACCTCGATGATCTCACGCGCTCCACGCAAAAACGCGGCGATCTCATCACGCTTTTGACCGCTATCGCTGACGACGACGACCTCGGGTACTCCGCCCGCGGCCGTGAACGTTTGCAGCAGATGAATGCCGTCGAGCACCGTCTTCCCAGCCGCGCGTCGATCGCGTTCCGACTCTGCGAGTCCGCGCAGGGTTTTCCATCGATCATTGTCTCGGCTGGTGATGCGCATCAGAACGCCCCGGCGACCGCTTCCCCGATCTCGGCCGCCGAGAGCGCGCGCGTCCAAACGCGATAGAAGTCGTATTCGACCTCTGCCCCGCTCGAGCCGTTCTGACCGAGGACATGCAGACCATTCAGCGATATGCTTCCGCTGTAGGCCGTCGATCCAACGAGCGTGCCGTTGATGTATAGCCGCGCGCTGAAGGCGGCGGCATCGAGGACATAGGCGATGTGGCGCCACTGACCGTCCTGAACATTCGGGCTGTAGACGACGTCGGTCCCGCCCGGTGTGTTGCGCACCCAAAAGCCGCTGAAGGCAACGCCGTTGGTGAAGGCACGGAACGAAGTCGACGTGTTCCAGGCGTACGCGAGGCCGCTACCGCTGATGTACCGCCACCAGAAGGCGATGGTCAGGTTGGTGAACATCGTCGTCGTGAGGTTGGCATTGACGTTCGCCGTGACTCCCGAGGGCATTGCGAGCTTGTAAGCGTCTCCGACGAGATAGCCAGGACTCCGCCAGATGCCGCCGTTGATCGTTCCGTTCGGCTGGCCGGGAGCATCATTCGTCGCGACAGTGCCACTGCCGGTGTCGAGCCCATAGTGGATCAGGTCCGCGATGTCGAAGTCGGCTACGGTCACCGTCGCCGATTGCCCGCTGGCGCTGGTGCTCACGCCGCTGACGATGTGGGTGGCGTCGATGACCGACGTTCCTGGGGAGATTCCGATGACGAGACCGCGTGTGCCGTCCGTGGTGCCGACCTCGACGAAGGTAGGCAGTGTGCTCGACCAATTCGACGAGTGCGTCACCGGGAATGTGGTGAAATCGGAGAACATACCCATAGCGGTGAGCTCGAAGGTCGACCCCGCCCGGATGGTCGGAGCGGACGGCTCGATGGCGACGCTGGTCAGTGTGACGCCGCCGGGCACGGTGAGCACCAGCGACGATCCGTTGGCCGCGCTCGAGATCCCCGAGGTCGGGTCGACTGCGTCGATAGTGGTCTGGCCTACGGTGAGCGTGCGCACCAAGCCGACGAAAGGCGCCGCATTTCCCACCGAAGCGACAGCCGGGACGCTGCTTTGCCAGGTCGCATCCGGGACCGGCGTGGTCGTCAGGTTGTCGTAATGCGCGAGCGCCGAGAGCTGCATGTCCGCTCCAGCGGGCACCAAGGTCGCAGGCGCGGTGATCGACACCGAGACGATGACCGGCGTCGTTACCGTGATCTGTGCCGACTCGCTCGTCGTGTCGCTGCTGATGCCGGAAACCGTGTGCGTCGCGCTGACGCTCGAAGAGCCGACGTCGGTTGCAGTCGCTAGACCGGTGCCCGATACGCTCACGACCGTGCCGTTCTCGACATTCCAGGTGACCGCGTCGGTGATGTCGCGATCGACATTGTCGGTGTAGCGCCCGTAGGCCGTGAGCTGTTGGGTGAGAAGGCGCGGCAGCGACACGCTTGCCGGCGAGACGTAGACGGACAAGAGCAGCGGTGGACCGACGTTGAGCGCCGCAGCATCCGTGCTGGTGATGTTCGTCGTCGGATCTTCGGCGGTGATCTCGGTCGTGCCAGCGATCAAGCTGGTCGCATTCCCGCCCGCACCGATGGTCGCCACGGTCTCGTCCGAGGAATGCCAGGTGACCGTGTTGGTGAGCTCGCGCTCCACGTCGTCGGCGTACATGCCGAAGGCCTGAAACGCCTGCGCGTGCCCAGCCGCGACCGAAGCCGTCAGTGGCGTCACGCGAATGGTCTCGAGATGCGAAGGAATGATGGTCAATTGGACCAACGTGCCGGAGTCGTCGCTGGCAATCCCGGTGACTGGATCCTCCGCGCTCACGGTGACGGTTCCGACCGCGTGCGGCACGATCAAACCTTCTTCGCCGAGGGCGAGGCTCGCTGACGCGGTGCTGACGCTCGAGGTCGACCACTGCAGGCTCGAGGTGACGTTGAGGACGTTACCGTCGCTATAGGTGCCCAACGCCGTGAAACGCTGCGACTCGTGCAGCTCGATGGTCGCCGTCGTCGGTGAGACGAGGATCGCAGTGAGCACCGCGGGGACGACGGTGACGTTGAGCCGTGCTTCGAGGCCATTTTCCGTGTGCGTCGCGACCAGCTCGGTCGTCCCGATCGCGTAGGAGCGGATGACGCCACTGCTATCCAACCCCGCGATAGCGGAGTCCGTCGCCGCCCACACGACAGCGCTGGTCACGTCTTGCGACGAGCCATTGGAAAACATGCCAGTGACAGTGACCGCTTGCCCCTGACCCAAAGCCAGCGTGAGGGACGCCGGTGAGATAGCGAGTGAGGTCATGACCGCCGTGTCGTCATCGACCGGGTCATCATCGTGCGTGTCGTTGGTTTCAGACCCTCCCGAGCAACCGAGATACAAAAGGGGAAGGAAGACGGTGAGGCGAAGAGGGGTTGGCTTCACGCCCCGACGATAGCATTGCGCGCGACATCGATCACAGCCTCACGAAATGCGGCCGCAGCTGCCTCGACCGCATCGAGTGATCCGGTGACGAAACCACCCGCGAAGTTCGTGGGAGACGGCGGTGGATCGATGCGCTTTACCGTGACCGGCGCGGCTTTGATGGCGGCGTCGAGGCCAATCATCGCCTCCAATGGCGGTGCGATCAGATAGCCCAGCGGCTCACCCGCTGGGATGCCGACCTCTTTGGAAAGGTAGCGACCGGTCTGCGAGATGACCGTGGGGAACACCGACACGCCGGTTCCGTCCACGGAATAGAAGGCGTAGAGCTCGTCGAGCGCCAAGCGCAACGCGCGCACGCCATACATCAAGATGTCGGGGTCCGCTGAAGCGAGCACGCCCATGATTTCGCCAGAGAGCGGCCCCGAGGCGTGTTTCGAGCCGGCGTAGAACGACTTCGCGAACACCACCTCGACGGCGGCCATCTTGGTCGCGTGATCCAAGGCGGCGTAGAGCGAGTCGTCTTGATCGCAGGTGATGAAGGCGAGCGACGTCGTCGATGGCGGAGCGCCGAGCGAGGCACACAGCTCGGGTGCGGCGTGCGGCAACGTGCGCAGCGCCGTGATCACCGGCTTGACCCGCGTGACGCTCATGTTCGGCCGAACCCGAAGCCGATGGCGACGCCACCCCCGCCGAGCTCGAAAGCGCGGCGGATGATGCTCACGGTGAGATCGGCGGCTTCGCGCGGCTTGATACCGATGCCGCGCACGTTCGAGATGCAGTTCTTCTCGGCGTTGTCCTGGTCGAGCTTGGGATTGACCGCGATATAGAACGACAACGAGTCGCCGGTGCCGAGGCCCGGGCGCTCGCCGACGACGATGACGGTGGCGCGAGCGCCGGTGAGCACGCCGATCTCGTCGGCGACACCGATGCGCGCGTACTTCACGAACATGCCGGTGCCGGTGCGAAGGCCAGCGGCGCCGAGAGCCCGCGAAAGCTCTTGGAGCGCCTCGGTGCCGTTCTTGACGACCGCGTTCGAGGACAAGCCGTCGCCGATGATCAATTGGACATCGGGACGCGAGCCCTTGGCCGAGCCGAGCGCGGCCAGCGATTTTTCGTCGAGACGTCGGCCGTGATTCGGGAAGAGCAGATACTCGCCGCGATCGACGCAGCGCGACTTCAAGCTCAAGAGACCGTGCTCCGAAGCCCATGCGTCGGGGACCTCGGAGTGCACGGCGTCTTTGGCGTCGGCACTGCCTTCACGCATGCGCAGGTACAAATCGGTCTTGAAGCGCAGTCCGCGATGGCCGACAGCAATCTGCGACGAGGTCGTGGCGACGAGCTGAGGGATGATCGATTCGAGCGCCGGATCGTCGACTTCGTGGAGCGGCGGCGCCGGGCGCTCACAACGCGCCGCGTGCAGCGCCGATGCACCGACGACCGATGGGTATGCACTTGCCCGCTTGGCCAGCTCTGGAGCTTCCCCGAGCAACTCGCGGACGATGCGTGCGATGTGCTCGCGGTCGACGGTCACGAGGCGCTCCGCCACGAACGCGGCTTCTCACCGAACACGACGTCGTGCAGATCACGACGCTTCAAGAAGACCGTCGGATCGCCCGCCTTGTCGGTCATACCGTTTCCCGACCAGAGCCCCCAGCGCGTGAGCCACTCCTCGAACTCGGGAGCCGGCTTCAAGCCGTAGATCGATCGCAACGCCGCGTTGTTGTGGAACGAGGTCGTTTCGTAGTTGAGCATCACGTCGTCACCGACGGGGATGCCCATGAGGTAGTTCACTCCGGCGGACGCCAAGAGCATCTCGAGGTTCTCTTGGTCGTTCTGATCGGCCTCGGCGTGATTCGTGTAGCACGCGTCGCACCCCATGGAGATGCCCGAGAGCTTCCCCATGAAGTGGTCTTCGAGCCCAGCGCGCGTGATCTGCTTGCCGTCGCGGAGGTACTCGGGCCCGATGAAGCCGACGACCGAGTTGACGATGAACGGTGCGTAGCGTCGCGCAAACCCGTAAGCCCGCGCTTCCATGGTGAGCTGATCGGTTCCAGCGTGTGCATTAGCGGACAACGCCGTGCCCTGGCCGGTCTCGAAGTACATGACGTTCGGACCACGTGCCGTGCCCAGCTCGCGCGTCATCGCGTAGGCTTCGTCGACCAACGCGACAGAGATACCGAAGTTGCGATTGGCGCCTTCGCTTCCGGCAATCGATTGGAAGCAGAGGTCGAGTGGCGCGCCCCGCTGCATGGCCTGCATCTGCACGGTTATGTGCGAGAGCACGCAGTTCTGCGTGGGCACTTGCAGCTTCGTCATGAGCTGCTTGGTGCGCGTCAGGATCTCGACAGTCGAGTCGACGGTCTCGGTCGATGGGTTCACGCCGATGACCGCATCGCCGTTGCCGTACGACAGGCCTTCGAGAATGACCGCGAGAACCCCCGACACTTCATCGCGCGGGTGATTCGGCTGCAAGCGCGAGCTGATGCGTCCCGCCTGCCCTAGCGTGTTGTTGCAGCGGACGACGACGCGAATCTTCCGTGCCGCGACCACCAAGTCCATGTTGCTCATGAGCTTGGTCACGGCAGCGACCATCTCGGGGGTGAGGCCAGGCGACACCGCGAGCAAAGTCTCGCCAGAGGTGCGCGCATCGAGGATCCACTCGCGCAGCTCTCCGACGGTCATCGACGCCACCGGCCGGCGCGCTTCCGTGCGACAGGAGTCGACAAACAACCGGGTCAGCTCATCGCGCTCGTAGGGTATCGACGGCGCGTTGTAGAGCTCGTCGAGGGTGATTTCGGAAAGTACCCGCTTGGCTGCGACACGCTCACGCTCCGAGGCGGCCGTGAGGCCTGCTTGAACATCGCCCGACCGAAGGTCGTTCGCCTTGTTCATGACCTCTTTGATGGACCCGAAGCTGAAGGTCTCGCCGAGGATGCAGGTCGACAGCCGTGCCATGGAGTGGCCACCGATATCGAAAGATCAGGGGCGCGCCTAGTCTCGGTGGAGGCTTGGTGCTCGCTTCATCGTGAGGAGCGATTCGGGCAGCAGGCGCGCAAGCCAGTGCACGCGACGTGCGACGATGGCTTGGTAAGCGCCGGGCCCGATGTCTTCGACGTACTTTTGGGTGCGGGCGAGCGATGCGAACGCCGCCTGCATACCGGGGGCGCGCAGGTTCAGCTGCAGGTCCGGCATGCCGTTGTTGCGGTAGTGCTGCACCAAGCGGTCCTGGATGAACATCAAGCGCTCGACGAAGCGCTCGTGGCTCGGGAAGTCGGCGTCGCTCGTGATGTTGCGCAAGACGGTCGCAAGCTGCGGGAGCTCTGCGTTGGTTTGGAATAGGGCGCGGAAATTGTCTGCTATAGCGTCCGCGACGGTTCGCCCCTTCAAGCTCGACAAGCCGATGATGACTGCCTTCAAGGCCGCGACGTCGTGGTCGGGGATGCGGGTGAGCTGGGCGTAGTCGATGCGTACGAGCCGGCCGGTGCTGGGCTCGATGAGCCAGTTGCCGGGGTGACCATCGGCGTCGAACACGCCATGCACGAGCAGAGCATCCACCTCGGCTTCGACGACCTGGCGGGCGATGCGGGCACGCTCCTCTGCGCCGAGCGAGTCCCACGAGATGGCTTGGACGTGCTCGAAGACGGAGACCTTGCCTTGGTAGGCCGGTTTCACCAGACGCTGCAGGTCCTCGCGGGGAGCGGCGACATGGGTGCGCAAACCCGTGCGGCGATCGGCCTGGGTACGCCCGTAGGCTTTGTCGGCGGCAGGATAGGCGCTGCGCTCGGCTTTCTGGTCGAGCTCGCGACGCACGATGGTGGTGTAAGCGTACGAGAGCGCGTCACCCGCGAGCCAGGCGGCGTTGCGCACCTCGACGTCTTCGTCGGCAGCAAGCTTGGTGATCACGCGGTGCAGCACCTGGTTCTCGTTGTCGACGCTGCCAGGCGCGGTATCGCGCTGGATGCGAATGACGGCGCGCTCGATCTCTCCGGTATCGGGGTTTCTTACCCAGGCGTCGACCACGTAGTTGATGGAGCCGGCTCCGAGGAGCGCGCCGACGGCTTCGACGGCGACGACGTTGTCTCCGAAGGCGGCGTCGAGCGCGTCGAAGATGACGTCGCGACCCGGTTTCAAGGCGCGGTCGAAGAACGAGTCGAGCTGCGCACGCTGGTCTTCGGGGAGAGCGCCGCTCGTGCGCAGGAACTGACCGGCCTTGATGCCTAGCGGCCCCATCGCCTCGAGCACGGCTTTGAGGGAGGGCTTGCCACCGCTCTCGCGCAGCTTTGCGACCATGTACGCAAGAACGGACTTCTGCTCACCGCTCGGGATCTCGTCGAGATACGCCTCGAACAAGCGACGCACCAGCGGGGGAGAGTCGCCGAGCACCAGGTCGACGAGCTTGTCGCGCTCTCCGAGCTCCCAAACATAGCTACAGAACGAGAGGTTGATGCCGCTGCGCTGCGCGACGTCGGCGCGGTCGTAGAGGTGCTTGAGCTCGTGGAGCTTCACGCGCACATCGTCTTCGAGATTGGCGGGCGCTTCGTCTTGCAGGCCGGTCAGATAGCGTAAGACCTCGATGCGGTCCTGATTGCCGCCGAGCTTGCCTTGGACCGCGTGGCCCGCGTCGATGAAACGGAGGCTCGAGATTTCCCCGTAGTTCGAGGCGTTGATCTTGAGAGCGGCAAGTCGGCGCGTCTCGGCTCGATTGGTTTGCAAGGCGTTGCAGACGTGATCGATGAGCTCGTCGCGGACGCCCGAGGGCTCGGGGAACTGCGCGATGATTCGCTCCGCGATAGCGGCAACCGTCGCGCGCTCGGTGCTGCCATCGCTGGGACGCGTCGTCAGGTCGAAAGCACGCTCGATCTGCCAGAGCGCCATCGCGAAGCGCTCCGCTTCGACCACCGGCGAACGGGCGATCTCTGGGTCCATGAGGCGCTCGGCGAGCTTCGGGTCGTGCGCGGCGGCCGAGCGCAGGTGGGCATAGACCGCGTCATGAAGTGGACGCTGACTACCCAGTGCACGCGCGGCGAAGAGCACGTGCGCGTCATGCTTGCCGTACGCATCGACGTCGTCGAGCACGGTTGCTGCCCAGGTCGTAGGCATCGCTGCCTTGAGGTTCGCTGCCGTAGCGACCGGTGAGCGAACCGGCAGCGCCTTGACGGCGTTCATGTATGCGCCAGCCAGAGCGTCGACTCCGCACGTCGAGCCGAGCTTCGCCACCAGCTTGGCGAAGAAGATCGACCAAAACGTAGTCGGGCCCTTGTAGTGTTCGCCGCCGTTGAACCAGTTGCACGCCCAGGCCTCTTCGAAGAACGCCGTCGCCGCGGCTTCGACGTTCCCGCGATGATCCTTCAAGTGCGCGCCGAACACGTGCACGGCGTGGTCTGCCGCGACTTCCATCGCCGGCGTCGGCTCGCTGCCGCACAGCTTCGTGAGCTCGGGCCACAAGCTGAGGCTTCGCGGTTGGGCGTCACGCAGCGCCTCGAGGAGCCCCGCGCGCTGCTCTTCGGGAATACGAATGCTCTGATTGTTCGGGTGCGACTCGATGTACGGGCGCAGGCTCAAAATGAAGTCGATTGCTTCACGCTCACGGCCAGGGGCGTAGACACCGGGAAGTCTCAGGATGTCGGCGACCTCGAGCCAGGGCTTCGCGAGCGTCTTGCCCGCTTTAACGGCTTCTTCACGTTGCGCGGCGAACCGCGGACCCATGGCGTGCAAGAGCGCCAAGGTCCGCGTCTTGTCGACGACGTCCGCCTGCCAGAAGAGTGGGCCAGCGCAGATGGAGACATAGGCTTCGGCTTCCGCGGGCGAGAGCTGCAACGCAATGCGCTCGTCGTCGCTCGTGTGCGTGAGTCCGCTGCCGAGACTCGACAGCATCGCTTTCCGCTTCGCCGCCGGGAGCGTGTACGTCGGCGAGACACCGACCATGCTCAGCTCGACGAGCGACAGGGTGAACCTTCCAACCTGGCTGCCGGTGCGCGCTTCCATGGCCTCGGGCGCGAGCAGGTCCGGCAAGTATCTGACGACTGCGTCCGTGGCAATCTGGCGCTCGACGCCGACGAACTCTTTGCGGAGGTGCCAGAACGAGAACGCGAGCTTGGCGAGCACCTTGGCGCTCGGTGCGGCGGCCGCGATGCCGTTCCAAAAACCACGGTGGAACGCGGCGCTCTCCTCGGGCGTGAAGCCGGCTGCGAAGACGAGCTTCTGGAGAACGTGCGTGTCCTTCGAGAGCAGCGCGGTGATGCCATCGCCTAGGTGTCCGCCTTCACCAACCGCCATTTGTGCGGCGGCGATCGAAGGCAGTGCGGCGAGAAAGGTCCGCGCTTGCTCGCGCGAGATCGATCCATTCATGTGCATCCAAGCTTGGACTCCCTCGGCGAACATGCTCACGGACTGACGCGTCGAGCAGAGCACGCGCGCGGCATGCGGCAAGAGCTTCTGCCGCGCCTGGATGGCGGCGCGATTCTCTTCTGGGCTCGTGAGCACACCCTTGCTGTTGGTGGTCTTCGGGATCGACGCGAAGACATCAGCGAGCGTGTTGGGATGCGCGAAGGTTGGATGCACCGAGGCCAGCACTTGCTGCGCCGCCGTGTCGAGCGCCGCGTAGACGTCTTCGTGTGAGGCGAGCTTCGCTGCTTCGGTGACGCCGACCGCGTCGACAATCCCCATGCACACGGCGCTGCGCGCTTTGGTGACTTGCGCGCCATCGTAGCCGGTCTTCGACGTCCCGTAGAGCGCTTCCTCGTTCGTCTCGTCGCGTGTCAGGCAGTCGCGAAGGTCGCGCGTGTAGGCGTCGATGCCAGCCTTCATGCTTTGTTTTGCGAGCTCGAGTCGCTTCGCTCGGAAGGCAGGGTCTTCGATCAGCGACTTCTGCACCCAGTCGAAGCTGTCGCGAACCATGAGCGTGGTGTCGAGACGGAAGCGGCGATTCAAGCCGGCGCCTCGGCTCAATGCCGCTATAGCGACACCGACCGTATCGATACGCGATTGGGTGACGCTGTGCGTTTTGCTGAGATCGACGGCGCCGGGCTCGCCGCGGATCTTCTCGAGGGCGCTCACAGCCGCATGCGGATTGTAGCCGGCGCGCGCCATGCGATACACGACCGAGCGGACGTCGACCTCGTTCTCGGCGGCGCGCCCGTCGAGCACTGTCGCGTTGCCATCGAGCTTGTCGAGGCGCGAATGTCCATGCTCGAGCTCGTGCCCCAACACGTAGGCGAGCTCGTCGTCACTCGCGATCAGCGTGAACAGGCCCAGGTTCACCGAGACGATGCTTTCGCCGTCGTCGCCGTGCTGGTAGCTCGCGTTCGGGATCATGCTGTCGCGCAGCACGATGCGAATGCGCTTGCCGTCTGCGTCGGTCGCAAGATCCCGGACCATGCGGGCGATCCGGTCGGCGACGCCGCGCATCGCCGGATGCGAGTCCAAGTCGACGCCGTTGGTATCGATCACGATCTCGGGACGCCGGCAGATCTCGAAACGGTTGTCGTAGGGGTCATAAATGGCTTCGATATCCGGACTTTGTCCGCTAAAGCGGATATATCCGGTGCCGAGCATGTCGACCCGTACGGGACCGTCGATGCTGATGGCCAAGGCCTTCGCGAAATCGACGTCGGCCAGCTCGGCGCGCTCGCAAGGCTGACGATGTGTGGCTTGCTCGAGCTTTGGCGCGAGGTCGGCGAGGTGATCACGCAGGGCAGGCTCGCGTAGCCAAGGGTATTTGGCGAAGAGCGCCGGTTGTTGTGCGGCGAAGGCCTGGAGCGCGGCTTCTGGCTGACTCGCGATGCCACGCCGAAGGCCCAGCAGGTCGAGCTTCTCGGACGAGCTCGCCACCGCAATGGCCGATGCGCCACCACCAATTTCGAACAGCCCGTCGGCGGCCTCTCGCACCTCGAACCCGCGCGCACGAAACGAGCTCATCAGAGCGTCGAGGCGATCACCTTGCTCGAGCACGAACGACGGAACGCCTACGAAGCGCGCCATGCCGTCCACGTTCGCGGACAGCTTCATGCCGCGCTCGGTGGCGACCTGCAGCGGCTTCATGGCCGTGTCGATGACGGTCGCGTCGCTCGAGCGCCCCGCGATGCAGGCAGCGGCGGACTCGTAGAGCGCGAGGTTCAGCTGTTGATGATTGCGGAGGTCGCGCCCCGGCCGCAGAGCGCTGAGGGCAGCGCTGATGGCCACGCGAGCCCCCGCAGCGGCGGCGTAAGCGAGAGACGCGAAGGTTCCTGGTGCTGCGCGAGCGCTTTCGCTTGGCTGGAGCTCCGGTGCTCGGGCGACGGTAGCCGCAGGCGACGCGATGGGCGGCTTGCCCGGCTCCAACGACGGCGGCGTCCGACCAACCGAATGGTCGGAATTGATTGGCCTTTTGTCGTTCGAGGCTCGCATCGGCAGACACGTATCCCAATATCGTTTCTGACGTCCTTTATCGTCAGCCAAGGGCCCGGCGTTGCTAGTGATTTAACTCGCGGCGCGCTGCCGAAAATGGTGACAGTCACCATTTTCTGCCAGCTAGTGACTCATCGCCGCGCGCGAGAGCTCACCGACGCAGTTCTGGTTGAGCTGCGTCCTCGGGATCGGCGCCGGTGTCTCGGGGAAGATCACGCGGAAGCCGGGCTCGAGGATCTGACCGCGCGGGTTTTTCGAGATCTCGGAGGTCACGATGGCTTCGCGGCGCCCAACGAGAGCTCCGAACATGGCGTCGAGATTCGGCTTGGCTGCGCACTTCTTGATGAAGTTGCCGGCCTGCTCCTTGTGGTAGGCGCTCGTGCGCGCGGGATCGGTCATGTTGCGGAAGAGCTCGGCCGCGCCCGGCACGGGGCTGCGGGCTAGGGTGCCAGCGAACGTCGTTTGCCAGTTGGCGCCACCGCTGTCGGGCACGAGTCGGAGTAGGCCGCAGCGGACACCCGAAAAGACCGGCTCGGTCATGTCGACGGCGAGCACATCGGCGACCATCTCTTTGTCGATGACACCGTTCTCGATGAGCGTGTTGACGGCGGCGATGTCGGAGAAGGCTTTGACCGGCGTCAGCCAGGGATGGTCAGCGTCCGCGCGAGCGGTCTCCGGGAAGTTCGTGCCCGTGCGCTTCAACATCGCGTCGTAATCACCGCGGTCGACGACGACGCGCATGGTCACCAACGGCTGCAAGCGCGGGTCGACGAAGAAATCCGCCGGCACGATGACTTGCCCGCTGGGCTCGGGGCTCGAGGCGAAGTTGAGCTCGACCGGACAGAACAGGGGCCGCAATTGCTCCTGCAGACTGGTGGCGCGACGAGCCGCATCGAAACGAGCGCTCGCTTCGAGCTTCGCGATACCCACGCGTACGGCATCGGCGATTCGGTCCGCTGAAACGAGCTGCGAGAAGATGGGCGCGATGCGCTGGTCGGGTGTGCGCTTGCCGAAATCGAGGCCGCGTCGCGTGTCCCACCAATCGTTGTGGGGGTCGGCGAGCTCTTTCATGATCGGGCCGCCGTTCGAGTGGCAAGCCGAGCAGCGCAAGCGATTGCCGAACGCCGGGACCGCGGGGTTCGCCTGGCGATGCAGCGAGCGATTGTCGACGAGGATGTCGAACGAGTCGCCGCGATAGAACCAGCGGCCCGTCGTGCCGTCGCCGCGTAGCTCGTAGAAGTTGTAGTAGCCCTTCGAGTCGTCCCAGGCGAAAGCCTCGATCATCAGCGCGTTGTTCGCGGGTGCCTGCTCGGGCACCAGGTGATCACCGTCGGGCGCGGTGAAGTGACCGATGAAGGCGTCGCCGGGATTCAGGGTCACGCCGGCGACTTTGCCGAGCACCAGCTCGAACATGCTGAAGCTACCCTGCGAAGGATTGTGGAAACCACGGTTCGCGACCAAGGTGGTTTCGAGCTTTCCGCCATCGCGGACAAGGGCGGCTCGGAAGGCGAAGACGTCGCGCGGGCACTCTTTGGCGTTGTTCAGCAGGCGCACTAAGGCGTCGTCGTTCAACGAAGCACTGCGGCCGTCGCTGGTGCGAACGTCGCACGCGTCGGGGGCACCGACGGCCAGTATGGCAAGCGCTAGCAACACCGGGGGGGACCCTTGCCGCCGAACCGGGCTAGTTGGCGGTCTTTGACGAACTCAGGATAGCTCATCGTCGCGCGATCCGGGTGCTTTTGGCGCATATGAGTGACATAGGCCTCGTAGTTGGGGACCCCCACCATCAGGCGAAGGCTGTCGCCGATGAGCCTCAAGAGGTTCATTCGCTAGCCACCAGCGGCAGCTCGATCGCCGTCCACCGCTCGGCCCGCAACGCCCGCCAAGACGCGCGTATTCCGAACGCGGCAATGGCAATCACGACAGCCATGAATACGAGGCACATGGCGGCGTTGATGTGGTCGTTCCCCACCACCTGACCCATCTGCTCGAGGCTCTTGGCCGGGGCCAAGACCTCACCGCGCTCGAGCGCCGCGCTGAACTTGCGGGCATGCGCGTTGAAGCCAATCGCCGGGTCGTCCGAGAAGAGCTTCGCAAAGCCAGCGGACATGGTGCAGATGACCAGCCAGAGTGTGGGGCCCGCGGTGATCCAGGCGTAACGCTCGCGTTTCATCTTGAAGAAGACGACCGTCGCCAGGGTGAGCGCGATGGCCGCGAGCATTTGGTTGGCCATGCCGAAGAGCGGCCACAGGGTGTTGATGCCGCCCAAGGGGTCGGTCACGCCTTGGTAGAGGAAAAAGCCCCACAGGCCGACGACGATGCCGGTCGCCGTGATCGCCGGAACCCAGGACGAAGTCGCCCTGAACGAGGGAACGGCCGTGCCTATGAGGTCCTGCAACATGAAGCGCCCCGCCCGGGTGCCGGCGTCCACGGCGGTGAGGATGAAGAGCGCCTCGAAGAGGATCGCGAAGTGGTACCAGAAGGCTTTCATGCCTTCGCCGCCGAGGGCGCCGGCGAACACGTGGGCCATACCGACCGCCAAGGTGGGTGCCCCGCCGGTGCGCGAGATGATGGTGGACTCGCCGACCTCGCGTGCGGTGGCCGTGATGGTCTCGGCGCTGATGGGGAAGCCCATCTTCTCGACGGCAAGCGATGCGCTCTCCGCGGTCGTCCCGACGACGGCGGGTGGGCTGTTCATGGTGAAATAAATGCCGGGCTCCAGGATGGAAGCCGCCACCAGAGCCATCACCGCGACGAACGACTCCATGAGCATCGCGCCATATCCGACGAACCGGGCGTCCTCTTCATTCGCTAGGAGCTTGGGGGTGGTGCCGCTGGAGATGAGCGCATGGAAGCCCGACACGGCTCCGCAGGCGATGGTGATGAAGAGGAAGGGAAAGAGTGAGCCCTTCCAAACCGGGCCGGTACCGTCCACGAAAACGGACACGGCCGGCATCTTCAACGAAGGCGCCAGCACGATGATGCCGATCGCGAGACTGACGATGGCGCCGATCTTCAAGAAGGTCGACAGGTAGTCGCGCGGTGCGAGGAGTAGCCACACCGGCAAGACCGCGGCGATGAAGCCGTAGGCGATCAACGCCCAGCAGAGCTGCGTCGGCGTCAGCGTGAACAGCGCGCCCAGCGTCGGGCTCGCGGCGACGTTTTGGCCCAAGACGATGGCGAGCATGAGCAGCACCAAGCCGATGATCGAGACCTCGCCGATTTTTCCCGGACGCATGAAGCGGGTGTAGACGCCCATGAACAAGGCGATGGGAATGGTCGCGGCCACCGTGAACGTGCCCCACGGGCTGTCCGCTAAAGCTTTCACGACGATCAGCGCGAGCACCGCGAGCAAGATCACCATGATGATGAAGGCGCCGAACAAGGCGACGAGCCCTGGAATGACGCCGAGCTCGCTGCGAATGAGCTCCCCCAACGACCGCCCGTCGCGCCGCATCGAGATGAAGAGAATGGTGAAGTCCTGCACGGCGCCGCCGAGGACGACGCCGCTCACCAGCCACAGGAGGCCCGGGAGGTAACCCATCTGAGCCGCGAGGACCGGCCCGACCAGAGGTCCCGCGCCGGCAATGGCCGCGAAATGGTGCCCGAACAAGACGTACTTATTGGTGGGCACGTAATCGAGCCCATCGGTTAGGCGTACTGCCGGCGTGACGCGCCCGGCATCGAGCTTCATGACCCGCTCGGCGATGAGCTTGCTGTAGTAGCGGTAGGCGATGACGTAGATGGAAGCGGCCGCAAACACGATCCAGAGGGCGCTGACCTCTTCACCACGATTGCTGGCGACGATAGAAAGGCCAATCGCGGCAACTATCGCGAGAATCACAAACGGCGCATGTTTCCAGAGTTTCGCCATGGCGTACCCCTCGTAGCACCGATGCCCAACCCCTAGGAACGCTCGATGATTCATCAAGCGGTGGATTTCGCCGTCGCGACACTGCTTCGCGGTCAGCGGATGTTCTCCAAGGGCTGGGGGGATGAAGAGGTCTTGCGCCGCCTCGTGGAGCAACCGCTCTTCGACCAGCCGCCGCGCCTGCCTGAGATCACTTGGCGCCCCGCGCGTGTCCGCAAAAACAAACATGTGAGCGCGAGCGACGGTACCTTCGCTTCACCGTACACCGACCTCCCCGAGTTCGTTTCGCTGGCACACGTGCGCCTCTTGAAGAAGCCGGGGAACGAACGCGCCGTGGTCATCATCGCGGGCTCGCGTGAAGAGGGTTATGGGCTGCGCCAGTCGATCTATGCGCCGCTCGTCGACTCTGGCATCGACGTATTGCTGCTCGAGAGCCCGTTCTACGGCGCCCGCCGCTTGCCCAATTTGAACAGCCCGTCGCTCCCGACCGTGAGCCATCAGACCCTGATGAACCTGGCGCTCGTCGAGGAGAGCAGGGCGCTCGTCACCTGGCTGCTGGCGCAACCTTACAAGCGGGTTGGCGTCGCCGGGTACAGCATGGGCGGCACCATTGCCGCGCTGGTGGGGGCGACAGTCGATGCGCGCATCGCCGTGGCGGTGCTCGCGGCCGGACTGTCATCGGCGCCGGTGATGACCCATTGGATGCTGAGCTGGTCGGTCGACTACGACGTCCTTGGCATCGAAGGCCGGGCCCGCATCCGCCGCTTCGTCGAGCGCGGGGATCTCGTCCATTTTCCCAAACCGAGGGCTATCGATGCCGCCATCGTGCTGGGGTGCCGGCGCGATTGGTACATCCCGCCGGAGCAGGTTTCGGCGCTGCATCGCCTGTGGCGGGGCAGCGAGCTCCGTTGGGTCAACGCTGGGCACGTTTCGGCCTTGTTCACGGAACGGCGGGCCTTGCGGGCGGCGGTCTACGACAGCTTGGACCGGCTTACCCCCGTCTGACGGGGCCCCTCGATTGTCGGCTTGACCCCCTAGGGAGCGCCTCGATAAGGAGCGCAGCACTTCTTGGGGGCCTTCCATGAGCAATCGTACGAGCACCCTCGCTGAGCTGAACGCGCTTGCCGAACGCGGCGGCGGCGACGAACGCATCCAACGCCACCGCGAAGCCGGCCGCATGGTCGCACGCGAGCGCATCCAAGCGCTCCTCGATCCCGGCAGCTTCATCGAGCTCGACAAGCTGATGATCCACGACAGCGCCGCCTTCGGCATGGCCGAGAAGCGCCATCCGGGCGACGGCGTGGTCACTGGCTACGGCACGGTCGAAGGCCGTCAGATCTTCGTCTACGCGCAAGACTTCACCGTCGTCGGCGGCACCATCTCGAAGGCGCACGGCGAGAAGATCGTGAAGGTCATGGACCTCGCGAAACAAGTCGGCGCCCCCATCGTCGCGCTCTTGGATAGCGCCGGCGCGCGTATCCAAGAGGGCATCGGCGCGTTGGCTGGTTACGGCGACGTGCTCTTCCGCAACATGCAGGCCTCCGGCGTCGTGCCGCAGATTGCCTGCGTCATGGGCAACTGCGTCGGCGGCGCGGCGGCGAGCGTCGGTGTCGCGGACGTCGTCTTCATGGTCGAAGGCCAAGGCTCGCTGTTCATGGCCGGCCCCGAGGTCGTTCAGGCCGTCACCAATCAGACCGTCACCAAAGACCGCTTGGGCGGAGCGCGCATCCACGCCGAGACCAGCGGCATGGCGCACGTCATCGCTCCGGACGACGCCGCGTGCATCGAGCGCGTTCGCGACCTGCTCACCTATCTGCCGTCGAACTACGCCGAAGACTCGCCGCGCTACGAGGGTGAAGCCATCACCAACTCGACCGGCCTGTCGCTGATCATTCCCGAGGCGACCGCGCGCACCTACGACGTGAAAGACGTCATCCGCGCTCTCGTCGACGCGGACTCGGTGTTCGAGCTGCAAGAGCACTACGCGAAGAACATGGTGACCTCGCTCGCCCGCATCGGCGGCAAGGTCATCGGCGTGGTCGCAAACCAACCGAACCAGCTCGCCGGCTGCATCGATGTGCACGCGGCGCAGAAGGCCGCGCGTTTCATCCGCTTCTGCGACTGCTTCAACATCCCGTTGCTGACGCTGGTGGACGCTCCGGGCTTCTTGCCGGGCGCCGAGCAGGAGCACGCTGGGCTCGTGCATCACGCCGCGAAGCTCATGTACGCTTTTGCGGAAGCGATCGTTCCCAAGGTCACGCTGATTCTGCGTAAGGCCTACGGCGCCGCCTACGTGATGATGGCCTCGAAGCACATCAAGGGCGACATCATCTATGCGCTGCCCACCGCCGAGATCGCGGTGATGCAGCCCGAGACCGCGACCAGCGTCGTCTACAAGTCGGAGCTCGCGAAGGCCCCGACCGACGCGGCCCTGAAGAAGAAGCTCGCGGCCACCTACCGCGACGAGTTCGCGACGCCGTTCAAAGCGGCCGAGCGCGGCTTCGTCGACGAGGTGATCACCCCCGAGATGGCGCGCCCGCGCATCGCCCGCGCCTTCGAGATGTTACGCGACAAGCGCGTCACGTCCCCCGCGCGCAAGCACGGCAACATCCCGCTGTGAGAGGAACCCCCAACGTGAGCAAACAAAAGGCCACAGCGGTCGCGAAGCCAAAGGCAAAGAAGCCGGCCGCCTCGGCAAAGGCTCCAGCTCGCTCCGCCGCGAAGGTCGTCGCCCCGAAGGTGAACGGCACGACCAAGGTGATGAAGGGCACCAAGACCTTCCAGCGCGTGCTGATCGCAAACCGCGGCGAGATCGCCGTCCGCGTCGCCCGCACGCTGCGCGACATGGGCGTCATGCCGATCGCCGTCTACTCGGACGCCGACCGCAGTGCGCTGCACGTGCGTGCGTGCGAGCTCGCTATGCACCTGGGCCCGGCGCCGGCGCGCGAGTCGTACCTCGACGTCGAGAAGGTGCTTGCCGCAGCCAAGAAGGCTAAAGCGGACGCCATCCACCCGGGCTACGGCTTCTTGTCGGAGAACGCGGCGTTCGCTCAAGCGGTCGCCGATGCGGGGCTCACGTTCATCGGTCCGCCACCGGCGGCGATGCGCACCATGGGCTCGAAGACGGGCGCGCGCGAGGCGATGAAGAAGGCCGGCGTGCCGGTCGTGCCTGGCAGCGACGGCGCCATCCCGACGGAAGAAGAAGCGCGCAAGTTCGCCGACAAGATCGGTTACCCCGTGATGCTCAAGGCCTCCGCCGGTGGTGGCGGTAAGGGCATGCGCGCGGTGCACAAGGCCGAAGACCTGGCGTCGGCGTATCGTGCAGCGCGTTCGGAAGCGAAGAGCGCCTTCGGCGACGACAGCGTTTATATCGAGAAGGTCATCGTTCGTCCGCGTCACGTCGAGATTCAGATCTTCGGTGGCCCCGATGGCAAGTGCGTGTGGCTGGGCGAGCGCGAGTGCTCGATGCAGCGTCGCCACCAGAAGGTCATCGAAGAGACGCCGTCGATGGCGATCGACGAGACGATTCGCCGCAAGATGGGCGAGGTCGCGTGCCGTGCTGGTGATGCGGTGTCGTACGTCGGCGCGGGGACCTGCGAGTTCTTGGTCGACGACTCGGGGAATTTCTACTTCCTCGAGATGAACACGCGTCTGCAGGTCGAGCATCCGGTCACCGAACTGTGCTGCGGTTTGGACTTGGTCGAAGCGCAGGTGAAGACCGCGCAGGGCATGCCTTTGGCGTTCACGCAGGATTCGATCCGCCGTAGCGGACATGCGATCGAAGCGCGCATCTATGCCGAAGATGCCGACCGCAACTTCATGCCGGCGCCTGGTCACATTTCGGAGCTCGTGCTGCCGCACGGACCGGGTGTTCGCGTCGATTGCGGTGTCTCTTCGAATAGCGAAGTGACGCGCTTCTACGATCCGATGATCGCGAAGGTCACGGTTTGGGCGGAAGACCGCGAGCGCGCGCGTCGTCGTTTGCAGCGCGCGCTGGACGAGACGGCGGTGAAGGGCATCATCACCAACACGGCGTTCTTGCGCCGGTTGCTCGACCATCCCGATTTCATCAAGGGCGACTACCACACCGGTACCATCGCCGAGATGCTCGCGGGCCCGCCGCCGACCGTCGCTGGTGAGCTGGTCGATGTCGCGGTGGTGGCAGCCGTGGTGAACAATTTCCGTCGTGACTCGCGTTCGATGACCCCCGGCGGTCAGAACGCAGCTCGCGCATTGGGCTGGCGCCAAGCTGCATGGCGCGGCGGTGGTGGCTGATGCACTACGTCGCAATCGTCAACGGCGAAGAACGCCAGATCGAAATCGTCGAAGTCGCGCCCGAGCGCTACAAGCTCGTCATGGACGGACGCGCGATGGAAGTGGACGCGCGCGCGTTGAACGACACGACGCTGTCGTTGCTGCTCGATGACCACGCGTACAACATCGAGTCGGAGCGGACGCCGGATGGCGCGCAGAATCTGCTCGTGCGCGGCGAGGTCGTGAACGTCGACGTGTTGGATTTGCGCAAGGTGCGCTTGCGCAAGGTTCAAGAGAGCGCTGGCGGCGATGGCGGACCAGCCGAGATCACGTCACCGATGCCGGGAAAAGTGGTCGCCGTCTTGGTGAAAGAAGGCCAAGAGGTCGCTCAGGGACAGGGGCTCGTCGTCGTCGAAGCGATGAAGATGGAGAACGAGCTCCGCGCACCGCGCGCCGGCGTGGTCAAAAAGCTGAACGCCAAAGAAGGCGCCGCCGTCGACGGTGGCGCGGTGCTGTGCGTCGTCGAGTGAGCTAGCGCGGCGGAGCTGCGTAGTCTGAAGCGACGAGATTCTGTTCCTTGGCCTTGAGCACGAGGAGGCGCTCCGCCGAGCCGCAGAGCGCGGGTCCCACGTTCCGCTCGAGCATTCGAAGGAGGCGGATCAGCGCGTCGAGGTGATTGGGCCACGGGTCGAGTCCGTAGCCGCGGTCCGCGGCCTGGTCAAAACACCCGCCGAGCAGCAGCCACGCTTCGCTGCGGTCGAACGACTCGGACAATGTGTTCGCGGTCGCCGCCTTCAAGGTGTCCATCTGGGCGCGCCGCACGGGATCGGGTTGGGCGGACTGCGCTGCTTGCGGGGTGGTCGGATATGGACGTTCGAGAGTAATCATCGGGATGCGTATCGTTCGCCTGTCCGTACCGGTTGCGGGGCGAGCCGGTGACAGGGTGGCGTTCCGTTGCGCGCCGCTGCCGGCCACGCGAAGGTGAACCTCGTGAGCACGGACGAGGACGCAGACCGGCTTCTGTGGAGCGGTCATGACTTGCAAGAGCGAGGCGATGCTTCGGGTGCTCTGGTGTGCTTCGACAAGGGGCTCAAGCTTGCTCCTGACGACGCGCGTCTTTGGTTAGCGAAGGGGGCTTGTTTGGCGAAGCTCCGCCACTGGGACGCGGCGGTCGACGCTTATCGGCGGGGGATTTCGCTCGAGCCGGCCTACTCGGAGGCGGACGCGCGTCTCATGTTGGCGGAGGCGTTGGTAAAGGCGGGGCGAACGAGCGAAGCGAAGAAGGAGTATCAGGTGGTGGCGGAGATGGAGGCTAGTTATCCGAGCTATGAGGGTCCCATTGACGAGGCGGAAATTGCGTTGAGGAGACTAGGTAAGGGAAAGGGGCGATGACGCTCTGTCTTCAATAGCGGACGACCAGGACCCACGGCCCAAAGACGAC
The DNA here is from genome assembly GCA_964484195.1 of uncultured Bdellovibrionales bacterium. Lineage (GTDB taxonomy): Bacteria > Myxococcota > XYA12-FULL-58-9 > XYA12-FULL-58-9 > JALHOP01 > JALHOP01. The sequence continues at coordinate 34,076 of CAZAER010000037.1, forward strand.
CGCTCCTACGGTGAAGGCCCCGACGGCCAGGTGCGGCAGTACTCCGCGGATGCGTCGACAAGCTCGAGGACAAATAGTGGACCCGCGATGAGCTCGAGGCCAAGTCCACGATTCGCTGGTTTCTGAATCTACGTTCACCGCATCGATGCGGCACGCCGGTTGAGCGTCGTTGCACAGCTCCGCGCGCGCCGCTACGCTCGGCAGTCGCGACGCATTAAACGGGTTATGCCGAAATAGACCTCGCGTGAGACGTTTATAAAGACATTGGGCGCTCTGCCGACTGACACCATGCCGCTGACTCGACTCGACTCGCTCCTTAAGGACGCAAGCAAGTTGCTGGACGACGCGGCCGGCGAGATCCGTGACGCCCCGCTCGAGCCAACTCGCGATCACATTCTCCATATCGGGCGCCTCATCACTGGCATCTTCGAGTTGCAGCAGGTTGTTTGGAAGCACGCGCCTGAACTGATGCCCGACATGCTCCGCGCGCCGAACCCCTATCCCGGAAGCAGTCGCGAGTTCGGCGACGCGCTCCTTGCAGCGTACGCTGCTCGTGATGCGGGCGATTGGGACGGGGCGAGGGAAGTGCTCGATAGCTTTCTCCGCACGAATCCACCTGATGAGCTTCGTCAGCAGGCCGAGTCCGCGTTGCAGCGCCTGAACTCCGAGCGGAAAGGCTGACGAAACCCGCGCCCAATCCAAGATGGCCGCAACGCTCGACGCGAAGCGCGTCGAGTCGCCGGCTTCGCTCGCGGAGTTCTAGCTCGTTGCTAACTACACCGGCATAGCGCACAACTCTGTCGAGGGCCGGCGACGGCCATCTTTCACATTGGGCGCTTCGCATCTTGCCAAAACACGAACCAGAACGGCTGCAGCTAGTTCGTGACGGCGCGCAGTGGATCCGCGCCGCGGTTGCAAAGCCTGAGATTCGCGAGCTCAGCGAGTTCGAAGCCGATAGCGATGTCCCCGGACGTCGCCTCTTCGGTTCGTCTCTCGGTGCTGCACTGCTCGGTCCCGATTCCTCGTTGTTGCAGATCGCACGACGTTTTCTCGGGCCGAACGTCGCGCCGGTTCGAGCGCTCGCATTCAACAAGAACGCATCGTTGAACTGGCACGTCGGTTGGCATCAGGACCGGACGGTTGCGGTGAAGAGACGGATCGAGTCTCCTGGGTTTGGAGCTTGGTCAATCAAGGACGGCGTCCATCATGTCGAGCCACCGTTCGAGTTCATCGCGTCGATGCTCACCATTCGCCTGCATGTCGACGACACGCCGTTGGAGAACGCGCCATTGATCGTCGCGCCCGGCTCGCATGGGCTTGGCGTTGTTGCCGCTGCTGACGCGAAGACCTTGGCAGACCGACTTGGTACCGCTGCCTGCGTTGCGTCCGCGGGCGACGCTTGGCTTTACGCAACGTCGATACTTCACATGTCGGAGAGATCGCGGCAGCCCGCGCAACGTCGTGTGCTTCATGTCGACTTCAGTGCGCAGACGCTTCCTGGCGGCCTCGAATGGTTCGGCGTCTGACGCTTCGAAACGCGCCAGATCCAAGATGGCCGCAGGGCTCGCGTCGAAGCGCCGCGAGTCGCCGGCTTCACTCGCAAAGTTCTAACGCGTTGCCAAACACACCGGCATAGCGCACAACTCTGCCGAGGCCTGCGACGGCCATCTTTCACATTGGACGCTCCCATCCATTCGATGCCTGACGGCCGCGAGTCTGCGGTAGAGTTCCAACGTCGTCGCTGGATCTTCATTCGCGGCTTGCTCTGGCGAATAGGCATCGCCGCCGCTGGTTTTGGACTGACCCAGCTGGCCGGGCGTCTACAGGAGCCAAGCGCGGTCGCTTACACCGTTGCCGGCCTCGTCACTGCTGTCGGCCTGTTCGCGTTGCTGTTCTGGACCATCGGCGCTGGCGCGCTCTACACCTGCCCAAAGTGCAACACGATGCCGATGACAGACGCCATGCGTGTTGGCGGACATTGGTTTGGATGGAAAAGCCAGGTCGACCTCAACTCGGATGTCTGTAGAAAATGCGGCGCTGCGCTCAAATAGGCGCCGAGATCGCGTCCAATCCAAGATGGCCGCAACGCTCGACGCGAAGCGCGTCGAGTCGCCGGCGTCACTCACGCAGTTCTTGCCCGTTGCGAAGCACACCGGTTTAGCGCACACCATCTGCACCGAGCCGGCGACGGCCATCTTTCACATTCGACGTCGCCCAACGCACCCTTGCCAGATCGGTATAACCACGGTTATACTGCCTGTATGAAGACAGCTATCTCCATTCCCAACCATGTCTTCAGCCAGGCCGACCGTCTTGCAAAGCGACTGGGACTCACCCGTAGCGAGCTCTACGCTCGCGCCGTCGAGCGCTTCGTCGGGGAGCACAGCGATAGCGAAGTCACAGCAGCCCTCAACAGTGTCTACTCGGGTGGCGATGTGGCCGAGCCTGAAGACCGGTCGCAGCTTGTAGACCTGCCGCGCGAGAAGTGGTGATGCAGCGGGGCGAAATTTGGTGGGCCGACCTGGATCCTCCTGCCGGATCGGAACCTGGCTACCGTCGCCCCGTGCTCGTCGTGCAGGCTGACGCATACAACGCCAGCGCTATCCCGACCGTGGTTGTTGCAGTGCTCACGTCGAACGCAAAGCTGGCCGACGCGCCTGGCAACGTACTCGTGAAGTCTCGGGACACGAAACTGAGCCGCGATTCCGTCGTCAACGTCTCGGCACTCCTGACTATCAATCGTTCTCGCCTCACCGAATTCGTCGCTCCACTCGCGGCTTCGAAACTTGCCGCCGTGGACCGTGGTCTCCGTCGTGTGCTTGGACTGTAGCGCCGACCTCGAATTCAACACACCGGCATAGCGCACAAGTTTGCACCAGGCCGGCGACGGCCATCTTTCACATTGGGCGGCGGTCCACGTCGCCCTCTCCTGGAAGCCGCGGGTTCAAGTCCCGACCGCACCGCGGTCACCTTCATGTCGATATGGCCGAGCGGTTGATCGGCATGCTGCCCCTCTCTCCCCCCAGCCGGAGCAAGGCAGTGTCACAACAGGCGGCTGCGACCTTTGGCGCAACATCCGCGGGCGGCGGCCGATACTGAAGACGAACCAGACGACATTGGGGGTCGTCTAACGTCAGGGAGACCGCCTATGAGTGCCACAACTAGAATCGACTCGGGGTCACAGAGGCTTATCGTCGCTACGGCATCGAATGAACCATCCTTCACGACGGATGGCCTCGCTGAGAACGCTACGGATACACTCGAATTAGGTCCCACTGCGGCCGCTCGGCAGCGGCTTGCCGACACAACAATCGTGCTGCCGTTCTTCCCCGTTCTTGCGCCCCTCGGCCTTCCGTCAGGACCAGGATCTTCGTACGGCGGCGACGAGAAGGCGCGGCAGCAGATCCAATCGATCCTGAAGCGGCGCACCTAACGCGATCGATACGGACGCGGAGAAGACGGCGCCCAATCCAAGATGGCCGCAAAGCCTCGTGTCGAAGCGCGCGAGGTCGCCGGCAGCACGCGCGCAGTTCTAGGTCGTTGCCAAACACACCGGTATAGCGCACACCATCTGCACCAGGCCGGCGACGGCCATCTTTCACATTGGCTGCACCCCAAATTGTCGCAGAACCTACTGGGCTCAGGTCGTTGCGAGACACGCTGCATTGATGACATCGATGCGGGGAATCGGCGTCCATTCCGAGCCGGTCCGCGGCCTGTGCCAAGCGGGTCTCTGGTTCGCAGCAACTCGAGCCTATGAACGCCGAAAAGACGCCCCGACCCTAAGGAGAGCGTCTCATGAGCCCCATCAACGTCGTAGGTCGTGCCGATCTTGTCACCCTCTTGGCTGCCGGCCGCCAGCCGCTGCCGAAGGTTGCGCGTGAGCCAGCCGCGGCGGCGTTCGAGGCGATCGCCAAGGATTACTGCGCGCCGCACGGTAGCCCCGGCAGTCGCGTCGAGATGGCGCGGCGGACCGTCGGCAAGCTCTTCGAAGTCATGGCAGTCGGCGTGCGTGACGATGGCATCGTCCCCCCTGCGATCGCTGGTCTCGTCGCAGCGTTCCTGCCCGAAACACGCTAGCTGTAGTCCGCTATAGCGAGTCGATGCTGTCGGCGCTACGCTCATTCAAGCATCTTGGCGCCGTCTCCTGAACGCCGCTGATCGCGGCGATGACTGCATTGCGTAGCGGTAAGCCTTCGCGGTCTCGACGGCCTCGCGTCGATTCCGAGATTGCGTGCATCCCGCCCGCGCTCTTGCGGAGTTCGGCCCGAGCATTCAAATCGTTGGTCGAATCAGGACAGATTTCGAATCGCGAAGACGCGCTGTAGCGAGACGCCTGCAATCCATGAATCGGCTTCGTTCGGTCGTGCCAGTATCGAGAGCCGTCGCCTACACGGGATGGGCTGTCGCTGTCGTCGTGCAGATTCTCGCGTTCACTCGCGGCGTTAACCTCACTAGCTTGGCAGTCGACGCGATAAACATCGGAATGTTGGCTGTCTTTTCCGTTGCTGGCGTTGTCACCATTCTGGAGCGAGGCGAAACACGTATTCCGATCGCTGAGCTATGGTCGCGCTATCCACGCCCCGTCGTTCTCGCCTGCATTGCCTCGTTTCTCTACGCCGTCGTATCGCTTCTATTGCACCGAGGCTCTGCGAGCATCGACGCGCTCCGCACGATCATGTCCTGGATGATCTTCTATCCCGCTGCGGCGTTGATGTTGTCGCGACGCAAGGTGCATGACGCCGCCGCGTAGACGCGCCCAATCCAAGATGGCCGGAAGGCCTCGCGTCGAAGCGCCGCGAGGTCGCCGGCATCACTCGCGCAGTTCTTGGTCGTTGCCAAACACACCGGTATAGCGCACAGGATCTGCATCAGGCAGGCCACCCATCTTTCACATTGGGCGCTAGGCTCGGCAGTCAACAGGTTTCTCCCGCCAATCAAGCGAGCGACAACCGACCCAGGTTGTGAGGGCCTCGCTGCCGCAGTAATCGACGGACGAGATGCGGTACTTCATCATGACGTGCAATAGCGTCGACCCGTGCGCGGTGATCGACAGTGGACCAGATCGAACTGATCCGCCGTGGATGACCGGCCGGCCCATTCGCAAACCGCCCACCGAGCCCTTGGTCTACACGTTGGATCCGGCATGCCCGGGCAGCATCCCCGCGATGTTCGACTCCACAGAGTATCCGCTCATGCGCGATGACGTGATCGCAGCACTGAAGTCCGTCGGCGTAGACAATCTCGAGCTCTTCGATGCCGTCGTCGTGGACCCCTCGACCGGCGAGGAGCATCGCAACTTTAAAGCCTTCAACATCCTAGGGGCCGTGGCCGCCGCGGATATGTCCAAGTCCGTCCGCTCTTCTACTTCGGACTCCATGATGCTCGATGCGGATTTCGACAGTCTCGTGATCGATGCGAAACTCGCGACGCCGTTCAGGCTGTTCCGGCTGGCAGAGAGCGTCGACGCGATCGTCGTCGACGAGACGGTGAAGCTCGAGATCGAGCGGCGAAACATTGAAGGCATGACCTTTTACGATCCGGAAGACTGGGCCGGCTGACGGAGTTGTCGCGCGCCGCCTCACTCCGAGATGCGAGACGCGGGACTCGTCCTTTCGACGACAGGCGCTCGAGGCAAATGTGAACGTGCTGCTCATCACGGCCGCTCCCGCGGGAATGTCTGCAGAAGCTTTTCAGTGCCAAAGAGAGGCGTCGTGAGCGCCTAATCCCAAGATGGCAGCAAGGGTCGCGTCGAAGCGCTGCGACTCGCCGGCTTCACTCGCGGAGTTCTAACGCGTAGCCGTCCACACCGGCATAGCGTACAACTTTGCATCAGGCTGGCGACGGCTTGTGAGCCACGTCACGAACACGTCGACGCACCACTGAGGCACCATCGTGGCAAACATACGGCTGGTCATCCTTGTTCTAGTCGCCGCGACGGTGAGCTGCGGCGCCACCAGCCAGGACTTCTTAGAGGAGTGCCAGCAAGACTGCGAGGCATACGCACGCTGCTGCGCGACCGATCCGGTGCTGTGCGGAGGCGCCACCGGGTGCTCGGAACCCTGTCAAACGACCTTGGACCGCGTGCTCGCCGCCGATTGCCTCGACGAGGCGGTGCGCTCCTCACGCTGCGGCAACGCCGCCGCCTGCTATTCTGGCCAGCCTGATTGCTACAACGAGTCAGTCGAATACTTCGAGTGCATGTGTGACTCGGGCAAGGACGAAGGCGCGTGCTTGATTCTCGGTCTATATCTGTAGTCGGCCACGATTGGTGCGGAGTTCTTGCTCATTGCCAATCACACCGGCATAGCGCACAACTCGCTTCAGGCTGGCGACACTCATCTTTCATTGGGCGCATGAAAAACGACCGATTCTCTAGTGCGACGCTGTTGTTCCTTGCGGCCAACTTTGCTGGCGCATGCGACGACACTCGTTGTCCGCCACTACCGTGTACTCAAGGACTGTTCGTTCATGTTCGAGACGTGGCCGGAGAACCGCCCGACTCATTTCGCGGTACTGCTGAGCTCGACGGCACGACGGTAGAAGTCGCGTGTCCAAGCTCACCGCTCGCACCATGCGACGGCCTGCACTTTCCCGACAATCCTCAGCACGTGTCGCTGCATCTGGAGTCCGGGGACGGACACCTTGTCGCGGACGTCGCTGTGGATCCTACCTACCGCGACGTCAACGCCACAACGGATTGCAAGACTGGATGCCTGTCTGCGCAACTTGAGGTGGTTCTGGAGTAGTGGCGCCGCGCCCAATTCAAGAAGGCCGCAACGCCTCGCATCGATGCGCCGCGAGGTCGCCGGCTTCACTCGCGGAGTTCTACCCCGTTGCGCACCACACCGGCATGGCGCACAACCCTGCATCAGGCCGGCGACGGTCATCTTTCACATTGGGCGACGCACATTCATGAGCAAGCTGGAGCTAAGCCCTGATCGCCAATTCGTCGGCCTGGTCTTTTCATCGGTCTCGCGAACTGTCTTCGCGCAAATCAAGGAGCGCATCGGAACATCGCAGCGCTTGCGAATGTACTTTCGCAACGTCGACCAGGACGAATACGAGAGCATATCTGGATTCGATGCGCAGGATTCGCTCGAGGACCCGGTCGCGTGTGCAACGACGGGACGACTGTTCTTCAATGTGTCTCACGAACGAAACGAGTCCGTCGGATTCGATTGGAAGGGTGTCTACGCATTCTCGCCGTCTACGGCTGAATGCACCTTGGTCGTCGATGACTCGCGCTTGCGTGCGAACGCGAACGACGGTCGTCGAGCGTGGGTGAGCCGCGTTCTCAACGCCTCTGGTGACGAACTGGAATGCGTCTGCGCGTTTGCTGATCTGCCTGTCGGCAACGCTACGAAGATGCAGTACTGGATAACGAGAATCGATCTTCGAACATGCGCCGCAGAACGTATCACTCGCCTCCCCAAGTCATTCCTGTGAGCGGGATGTCGCCCGCATCACTCGCGCAGGTCTTGGTCGTTGCCAAATACACCGGCATAGCGCACACCATCTGCACCAGGCCGACAACGGCCATCTTTCACATTGGGCGCTCCCGCCCGCCCCGAGCGGGAGCGGAGCTCAGCAACATCCACGGTGCCGAATGCGACAAGCCGGGTCTATGATTCTTGCGGCCGTCTTTTTGCTCACAGGCTGTGACGACGCCGCCGACGACTGCGACACCCTGAGAATGAACCTCAACGCCGCCATCGAGGCGTTCAACCCGAGCACCTCGAATACATGCTCGACTGCGACGGACTGCGTCTTCGAGCCGCTCCTAGTCAGTCGAGACGGAGACTATTGTACTGGCGGCTGCCCCATACTTTTGGCCGCCGAATACCGCGCCGAGTTCCGAGACTTCCTTGATACGGACGCCGACGTGACCTCGGCCTGCAAAGCAGTTGTCGATGCGCGCTGCCGGCCGCCGCTAACAACCTGCCCGTGTTACACGCGCCCCGGCGAGACGACATGCACTGTTCCTGGTTGCAACGAAGGCGTGTGCCAGTAGGCGCGCCCAATCCAAGATGGCCGCAAAGCCTCGCGGCGATGCGCCGCGAGGTCGCCGGCTTCACTCGCGGAGGTCTAACCCGTTGCGCACCACACCGGCATAGCGCACAACTTTGCCGACGGCCGGCGCGGCCGCCTGCACGCACGAAGGCATGTACAGCAACCTCTACTACTACTACCAAGTGAGGTCCGACCGGGCCTACTCGAAGGTACTCCCGTCGGACGTCGTCTTCGAAGCGGTGAGGCGTCTGCCTCATCTTCGCGTGGAAGGCTCGCTGTCATTTCGCGAGACATCAGGAGCGCCCTGGTTTTCGCTTCTTCTTGTGCGCGCGGACGAGCACGGCAACTACGCGGCAGATTCTACAGCGAATTTCGTCAACTGCGTCGTGGCGGTAGGCTCGAAGAGCGAGCCGGCATCGGCTTACGAGCCGCGACTGATCGCTTTGGCCAAAGAACTGAGCTGGCAGGCCGTATTGGAAGAGGACGAAGAGGGAAACGAAGTGCTGCTCTGGGAGATGAGCTAGGCATAGTTTTATAGCGCACACCTATGCATCAGGTCTGCGCCGTGGCAGTCGACGGCCATCTTTCACATTGGGCGACTTCTCCAGAATGACCAAAGGCAAGAAGCTCGAACAGTTCGTTCGGTCCGCCGAGCTAGTTCGAGAGCGCGTCACCTCTTTCGACGCGTATCCCTATTCGATCCCTGCGCTTCGTGCCTTCGAGCGCTTGGAGTTTCATCCGCAGGTCACAATCCTGGTTGGCGAAAACGGGAGTGGCAAGTCGACGCTCGTCGAAGCGATAGCGATCGCCGCAGGCTTCAACGCTGAAGGTGGCGGTCGCAACTACGCATTTGCGACGCGACGGTCCGAATCGTCGCTGCACAGCGCCCTTCGCGTCGCCCGTGGAGTTCGACGGCCGAGCGACGGCTACTTCCTCCGTGCCGAGAGCTACTTCAACGTCGCTACCGAGATCGAGCGGCTGGACTCAGAGCCTGGCTCCGGTCCGCCAGTGATCGATTCCTACGGGGGACGCAGCCTCCACGAGCAGTCTCACGGTGAGTCGTTCTTGGCGCTAGCGCTCAACCGCCTGCGCGGGGATGGCTTGTACATTCTCGACGAGCCTGAGGCGGCTCTGTCGCCGTCTCGCCAGCTTAGCTTCCTAACGATCATGAAGAAGCTGGTCGATCGTTGTTCGCAGTTTATCGTGGCAACTCATTCGCCGATTCTGATGGCCTATCCCGGTGCATGGATCTACGAGCTGACGACTGCGGGCATTCGGCGGATCGCGTACGAAGAAACCGAACACTACCGAATTACGAAGGCGTTCTTGGCGAGCCCGGAGCGAATGCTTCGTGAGCTGTTCGACGAAGCCACGCGGAGCTAGGGTCGTTTCGCCTGCTTCTTGAATCGCCATGGCGACCCGATCGTCTGTAGTCGTTAGCATGGTCGGTTGCCGAAGAACGTTACTCGCTCTGGCGCTACCCCTCGCCGCATGTTCGTTTGTAAACGTCGAGCCCTACCGCGAGCCCCCACGCGTGGGGGACCGTCCTTGTACGCGCTCAGCTACGGTTCCGGCGGTCGACACAGGATTGGCTGTCGCATCAGGAATCATCAGTCTTGTAACGCTGGGCTTCGGAGGCCTGCTGTCAAACGACAGCCGCGGGTCGTCAAGCAACGACGCCGACGACTACTACGTGACCTCTGCGATATTCGGCGCTGCCGCCGTCGCTTCCGCTGCGTCTGCTGCCTACGGCTATTACTCGGTGAACGAGTGCGCATCACATTCGGAAGTTGGGCCGCAGCCGGCAAGTGCTCCTTGATGCTAGCGGGCATCGCGCCCAATCCAAGATGACCTCAAAGCCTCGCGTCGATGCGCCGCGGTCGCCGGCATCACTCGCGGAGCTCTTACGCGTACTGGAAGCGCAGACATGCACTGCATCGTCCGCATTCAGCGACCGTGCTACGCTTCGAGCATGCGGTATTCCACGATGCTCATCGTGTGCGTCACATGCTTCGCGTGTGAGCAGAAGCGGTTTGAGGCACTCGAGCTACCGTTTGATGCGACGAAGGTCACGCGCGTGGTGGCAATCGGCGCTCGCGGCGATGACGTCGACGATGTGACGTTTGTGCGCTGGGACGTCGACTACCGCGCCGAGCTAGCAAATCACGACCGCCTCCTGACGCCACGTGAGTTGGCGCCAGCCGATGTCACAAAGCTCTACCGAACTCTCACGCGTGTATTCTCACAGAGCCCCGATGCCTCTGTGCCCTTGTGTGGCCCACCGCGCCCGCGCGACTTCATCGATTTCCTGACAGCTGATGGCACGGTGGTCGCGTCACTGTCGGTCTGTTTCACCTGTCGCGTCAGCTACCTCGAGGGCACAGCGTTCAAACGTGTCGTCTTCATCCCCGACTACACCGAAACCATCCGCTTAGCGGAGCTGTTCGCTTCAGCGGGCTTTCCGGAGTTTCTTCCCGAGGAGTATTGGATGCACACCACGCTCGCTGCAGCGTCGAACCACTAGTCGTCGAATCCAAGGTGGCCGGCGACGGCCATCTTTCACATTGGCCGTCCAACGAATGATTCGGCTGCAGCTCGCATGGCTAGTCGTCCTCGTCGGCTGCTCGCCGCGTAGCGAACAAACGCTTGCTGACCCGCCTTCCAAGCGCGTCGAGCGAAACCTCAGCGTTCCGGCACCTGCAGTGCGGCTCGAGCCCGTTCGACCTCCTCAGGATGAGTTGCCCTCCGTCGCGACAGGGTCATGGCTTCTCGTCGATGTCCGAAATAGTCATGACTGCGCCGTGACGCTTGATGGTCGAAGACTGCCTGGCGGAACTCCACTTCAGGTCCTCGATATTTCCGTGGGGGAGCACGAGGTAGGAGTTCGATGCACTGGTAGCAAAGCGATAACCCAGCGCGTTGCCGTCGACGCTGCGACACCGCTCGAGCTCGTCTACGATGTAGAACCGCTCGAGGGCGAGTAGAAGGCTGCCAACTAAGATGCGGCAACACGCGTGCTGCGTCGGCGACGGTCACCTTTCACATTGCACGCTACACATGCGTAACCGTCCGGCCACCGATGTCTTGAGCTACGCCGCGCGAGCCCGCAGCCAGT
>CAZAER010000038.1:0-44764 GCA_964484195.1 uncultured Bdellovibrionales bacterium
GCCGATGGCCGACAGCCGATGGCCGACAGCCGATGGCCGACAGCCGATGGCCGACAGCCGATGGCCGATGGCGACTCTGGGCGCGTCCCTGCGGGACGGACCGCGGTGCGGTCCGGGTGACCTCGTGCGGCGACCTCCGCAGCAGCCTCGGCGTGAGGCCCATTCGCGGCTTCGCCGCCACCGGGGGGTGTGGGCCTCACACCGAGGCCGCTGCGGAGGTAGGCGAAGCATGAGGTTTTTGGACACGCGAATTTATTCCGTCTCGCTCGAAGTCACGCGAAGCAGTCACGCCCTCGGGCAGGCGTTGCCGGGGTATCTTGCCGACCAGCTACGCCGCGCGGCGGCGAGCATCACGCTCAATTTTGCCGAGGGGTGCGGGAAGCGCAGCGCGCGGGATAGGCGGCGGTTCTTTCAGCATGCGCGGGGGTCCGCCTACGAGGTCACCGCAGTGGCCGACGTCGCGGTCACGCTCGGGTTGGTCGACGCCGCAACAGCGGCGGCGCTGCGCGACCGATGCGATCACATCTGCGCGATGCTCGGGCGGTTTCGGTAGCAGCCGAGCTCTCGCCCGGCGCCGCAATCGCGAGCGGCGCCGGGCGATGCGCGGCTCATGGGCGGCGGAATTTCCAGAGCATGCGGCAGAGATGGTCGGCGATGTCCGTTCCCCGCGCGTGCGCGGGGGGCGTGATGGCGTGGAGGGCTTTGGCGACATCGAAGATTGCGAGGGACTCCTGGGCGGAGCCCAGAGCGATGTTGAAGAAGCGTCGTTGTTCGGCTGCGGACGCTTTTGCGTAGCCCTCGGCGAAGTTGAGGACGACCGACGACGTCGACCTGCGAAGCTGGTCAGCGAGAAACGCAGTGCCGGGAGGCAGCTGTCGAATGACAGCGCTCCCGACTTCGACGAGCTCGATAGCCTTCCGATAAATAGCAGTCTCCACAACGCGCATGAGCCTTGACCTCCGTCGTGGCCTCGTCATGAGGCCCGCACCAGCGAGGGCGAAAGCCCGGGGCCTCATGGCGAGGCCACAACGGAGGTGAGTGCGCCGCGATGTGCTTTGCCCGCGATAGCGGGCCGAGGCGAAGCCGCGAAGGCCGATGGCCGATGACCGATTGCCGAAGGCCGAAGGCCGATTGCCGAAGGCCGATTACCGAAGACCGATAGCCGAACCCCGAAGCCCGCCCCTCTAGTCTTCCTTCGCCAAATTCTCAAACTTCGTATACTCATTGAAAAACCGCAGCCGTACCGTCCCCGTCGGCCCATTACGCTGCTTGCCGATGATGAACTCTGCGACTCCCTTATCGGGCGACGCCGGGTTGTAGTACTCGTCGCGGTACACGAAGCAGATGACGTCTGCGTCCTGCTCGATGGCTCCCGATTCGCGGAGGTCGGAGAGCATCGGCCTCTTGTCCTGGCGCTGTTCGAGCGAGCGGTTGAGCTGCGATAGGGCGATGACGGGGACCTTGAGCTCTTTGCCGAGGGCTTTGAGGCCGCGGGAGATTTCGCTGATTTCGCGCTCGCGGCCTTCGTTCGAGGTTCGGCCGCGCATGAGCTGGAGATAGTCGACCATGATGAGGCCCAATCCCCTCTCCGCTTGGAGCCGTCGGGCCTTGGCGCGCATCTCGAGAACGCTGATCGCGCCGGTGTCGTCGAGGTACATCGGTGCTTCGGCGAGGGCTCCTGCTGCTCGCGCGAGCTTGGGCCAATCGGTCGAGTTCAAGAAGCCGCCGCGCATGCGTTGGCTGTCGATGCGTGCCTCGGAGCAAAGCATACGCATGACCAACGCCTCCTTGCTCATTTCGAGCGAGAAGACGAGGGCGGGAACCTTTTGGTGGACGGCGGCGTACTGCGCGATGTTGAGGGCCACCGCGGTTTTTCCCATCGAGGGACGGCCGGCGATGATGATGAGGTCGGATGGCTGGAAGCCCGCCGTCATCTTGTCGAGGTCCTGGAAGCCGGTCGGCACCCCGGTGACTAGCTCTTTGCGCTCGTAGAGCTTCTCGATGGTCTTGAATGCGTCTTTGACGACGTCTTTGAGCGGCGTGTAGCTGCGGTGCTCGCGGGCGCTGGTGATCTCGAAGATCTTGGCTTCGGCCTGGTCGAGGAGAATGTCGACCGTCTCGTTCCCCTGGTACCCCGAGGTCGCGATCGTCGTCGCTGCAGCAATAAGGCGGCGCGAGAGCGCGGCATCGCGTACGATGCGCGCGTAGTGCACCGCGTTGGCGGCGGTAGGGGTCAGCTCCGTGAGCTGCGCGATGTATTCGCTGCCGCCGATACCGTCGAGCTTCGCTTGCGCGCGCAGGTCGGCGCCGACCGTTACCTCGTCGATGGGCTCGTTACGCTCGAAAAGGCGTAGAATGCCCTCGAAGATGGCGGCGTGGGCTGGGCGATAGAAGTCCTCGGGCTTGAGCAGCTCGATGCATTCGCTGACCGCTGCACGCTCGAGCAACATGGCCCCCAGCACGCTGCGCTCGGCATCGACATCTTGAGGCGGGAGCTTGCCGCCGGCGCGCTGAGGGGAAACATCGGCCAACATGATTGCTCGATTCGCGAACCGGGCGACTATGCCAAATTGCTCGCGTTCTGCAATCAGGGTTCTATTGCAGTCCCCCTAACCATGTATACTGGGGTCGTGAGCCTCCGCCTCCAAATCATGGTCATGATTGCAGTCCTCGTCGCGTTGAGCGTCGCCGCGGTCAGCGGCGTTCTCATCGTGCGCTTCCGCTCCGATTTGCATCGCGAGATGGAGAGCTGGTCGAAGGTCATCCGCAGCGACCTCATCGACCGCGGTAAATCCGTCGCGACCAACGCGGCGATGTCCGCTTCCGAGGCCATCGACGCCCGCGACTTCCTCTTCCTCGCCGAGCTGGTGAAGACCGCCACCACGCAAGACCCCGATATCGAGTACGGCTTCCTCGCCGACAAGAACGGCCGCGTCTTGGTGCACAGCAATCCCAAAGAGACCGGCACCATCCTCAAGGTCGACGACTACAAGAACGCGGTCGCCAGCGGCTACGCGCAGCCGCGCGACACCGTCGTCAACGGCAAGCCGATGATCGAGGTCGTTGCCCCAATCAGCGTCGGCAACTTCGTGTGGGGCACGATGCACTTCGGCTTCTCGCTCGCGAAGCTCGATCTCGCGCAGCAGCAGAGCCACGCGGTTCTCTCCTCCCGCATGCGCGAGGGCATCACCGCAACCGCCGTCGGCGGCGCTGTCTTGCTGATCATCGGCGCTCTCTTGGGCGCGGTCGCGGCGACGGGTATTTCGGCTCCACTCAAGCGCCTCTCCGAAGACCTCGACCGCATCGGCGCGGGTGACCGCCAACACCTCGTCCGCGCCGGCGGATGCCGCGAGTTCGCGCTCTTCGGCATGGGCATCAACGAGCTCACGAACCAAAACCTGCAGTCCGAGGAGTCGCTCAAGAAGAGCATCGGCTCGCTCAGCACCGCGCTCGAGGAAGCCCAACAAGCCTCGAAGTCGCGCGACCAGTTCCTCGCGAACGTCTCCCACGAGCTGTCGACGCCGTTGAACGCCATCCTGACGGTGCCGCGGTCGTTGCTCGACGACTATCGCATCATGAAGGTCTGGCATTGCGGCAACTGCGGCTCGGTGTTCGAGGTCGAGGGCAATGCAGCCAGCGCCCAATCGTGCCCCGACTGCCGCATCCCCCTGAAGCTCGAAGACCGACGCGTCTTCACGGGCGACGGCAACGAGCACTTCCACTTCATGGGACGTGTGAAATACGCGGTCGGGCACATGCGCCGCGTCATTCAAGCGTTTCTCGACTACTCGCAGCTCGCCGGCGCCAAGTTGGCGGCCAAGCGCGAAGCGGTGCGCGTCAGTGATCTCCTGACCGATGTTCGCGAGATCATCGGGCCGCTCGCCGTCGAGAAGAAAGTTGCCCTGACGCTCCCCACCGTGGATACCTCCGTCGTCATCGACGCCGACCGCACCATGCTTGCCCAGATCCTCGTGAACCTCGCCGCCAACGCGGTGAAGTTCACGCCTGCCGGCGGCAAAGCGGCGGTCGAGGTCGAAGGCAAGAACGGCATGATCCGTTTCCGCGTGAGAGACAGCGGCATCGGCATCGCCCGTGATCAACTCGAGCAGATTTTCCAGGCGTTCTACCAAGTCGACGGTGGCCACACGCGTGCGTTCGGCGGCACCGGCCTCGGCTTGTCGATTGCCCGCGAGCTGGTCGAGCTGCATCAGGGTCGCATCTGGGCCGAGAGCGAAGGCCAGAATCGTGGTAGCACTTTCGTGTTTGAGTTCCCCGGCGTAGCGGCGAAGGCTGCAAGGGCATAAAAGAAGATGGCGAGAGCGCCTCAACTCCGTCTCCGCACTCAGTTCTTCCTCGTGGTCGTGCTCTTGGTGGCGGTCGCCGCCGGAGCGCTCACGGTGTTCTTCGTGCGCATGCATCGCGCCGCGCTCGCGGACACCACCCAGCGAAAAGTCGCGATGATGCGCGGCAACCTCGGCGACAAAGCCGCGACTCTGTCGCGCACCGCCGCCGTCAGCTCGGCTCGCGCCGCGGTGATGATGGACTTCTCGCTGCTGCAGAAGGTCATCAGCGCGACGGTGAGCGGCGATCCCTACATCGTCTACGGTCTCATCGCGGATGCGCAGGGCAAAATCGTCGCGCACAGCGACTTGCGTAAGATTGGCAGCAAGGTCGACGTCGTCGCCGCCAAAGACGTCGAGATGCGCGAGCTCAAGGGTCCCGACGGCTCGAATGTCCTCGAGGCCTCGTCGCCCATCAAAGTCGGCGGGGATACCTGGGGCACGGTTCGCTACGGTATGTCCCTCGAGCCCGTGCAGGAAGCCATCCGCGCGAGCGAGCGCGAGCAGGCTTCCGTCGCGCGTGGCGCCATCACCTTCGCCTTGGTCGCGGTCGTCATCATGCTGATGATCTCGGTGATCGCCACGGCTCTCGCGGCCCGCCCGGTGGTGCGCCCGGTCGGCATGCTCGAAGACGCGGTGCAAAAGGTGCTGGCCGGCCAGCAGAACACGCGTGTCGAGGTGACCTCCCCCGCCGACATCGCCCGCGTCGCCACCGAGCTCAACAACATGCTCGAGAGCATCAACAACCGCACGAAGCTCCTGCGCCGCGACCGCCGCCGCGTCGAAATCGCGCTCGAAGAAGCGCAGCAGATTTCGAAGACCAAGGCCGTCTTCTTGTCGCGCGTGTGGCAAGACTTGCTCACTCCTCTGCAGCGCATCGAGCAAGATCAGCAGCAGATCTTGAAGAGCTTCAGCCAGACTGACGGCATCATCTGCACCTCGTGCAAGTCGGTCTTCGAAGCTGGCGACGAGGCCGCGTTGGCCAAGCCTTGCCCGCGCTGCAAGGGCAAGCTCGCCAAAGACAAAGTGGTCCAACTCACCGGCGACGCCGAAGGCGTGCACAAATCGCTGCGCGACGTCGAGGCGAGAGGGAGCGACCTCCGGCGCTTGGTGAGCGACATCCTCGAATTCTCGGCGCTCGAGGTCGATCAGAAGAAGCTCAATCTCGAGCAGCTCGATGTGCCGCAAATCATCGAAGCCGCCAAGGTCGGTATGTCCGTTATGGCGGAGGGCAAGAAGCTCATCTGGCCGACCCGCCGCCCCGCGGTGCAGCTCGAAGGCGACCGCCTACGCATCGAGCAGTCGGTCACGCTGCTGGTCGAGCTGGTGTGCCAAATCTCGCCGCAGCCGTCCGACGTCCGACTCGAGGTCGACGAGGTCACCTATCACGGCGAGCCCGGGGTGCAGTTCGTCGTCCGCGATGCCGGAAGCGGCTTCGCCAAGGAGTTCCTCGACGCGCTCCGCAGCGGCGCCGGCCCGGACGCTCGTGCCACTCTGTCGATGATGGCCCTGCGCCGCGTCGCCGATCTGCACAGCGGTGAGCTCTCCATCGAGAGCGATGTAGGCCGCGGCGTCACCACGCGCCTCATCTTGCCGCGGGTTCAGCCCCAGCCCCTCGCCAAGTCGGTCGCAAAGCCAGGTCCGCGCGGCCCTGGAGCAGGCCGCGGCGCTCCCGCCCAGACCTAAGGCCTCGCGGCCAGGCTGCTGGACCCCTGTGGCTGCCGAGGCTTTCGCCTAGGCGTGGATGTCGATGAGGACGAGCGTCATGTCGTCCTCCTGGGGCACGTCGTTCGGGTGCAGGCCGTCGACGCTGTCGATGATGCGCTTGCTCGCCTCGTCGATGGGCGCTGTGCGCGTGTCGCCGAGGAACTTACGCAAGGTTTTGACGCCGAGCTCTTGGCCCTGCGTCGTCTTGAACTCGTAGAGACCGTCCGTGAAGCACATGACGCGCGTGCCCGGCGCAGCTGGGAGCTCGGCGCGACCGACCGTGAACTTGTCGGTCGGTAGACCCAACGGGGTCCCGCGGGTGACCGCCGCGACGACTTTGCCGTCGGGGTGGACGCAGAGCACGTGCGGCGCTGCGGCGCTGAATAGGTGGACGGTGCCACCCTGCCGCGGGATTTCCACGATCAGCATGGTCATGTGGTATTCGCCGCGGGCCATCGTGTAGAGCTCGCGGTGAAGCTGGTGGAGCAAGGTGACGGCGTCCATGGTCGGTGAGAGCTGACGCGCAACGCGCGCGGCGCTCGCCACCGAGCCGCAGACCATCGCGGAGCCGGCGCCGTGGCCGGAGACGTCGCCCACGAACACGCGCAAGCGCTCGGGCGTCTCGTCGTGCCACCACCAGTCACCACCGCAGTCGTCGGCGGCGCGGTAGAACGCCGCCAGCTCGACTTGCTCGCCCCGGAACCGCGACTCGCGCGGTAGGAACATCGATTGGACGGCGGCGAGGAGCGCCATGTCTTTCTTGTAGGCCTTGGCGACGCTGTCGCTGGCGGCCGACAAGCGCTCGGCCAAGCCTGCCTTCTCGGCAATGACTGCCTCGGAGGACTGCTCGAGCTCGCGATAGGCGCGAGCCAAGAGCGACAACGAGGGCGTCGCCTGCTCGAGCAACGAACGATAAGTGGCTTGGGGCGGCAGGTGGGCGCCGGTGGTCTCGCCGAGCAAGCGCACGCGCTCGGGGATCTCGTCGAGGATGCCCTCGACGTCCTTCGCCATGATGTTGAGCATCTTGCCGGCAGCGAGCGCGGCCGTGTTGTTGCCGACGATATCGCCCGTCTCGAAGACCGCCGCGATGCGCTCTGCGGCCCACGCGATACGGCCCAGATTGCCGGCCGGGGGCTCGCGCTCGTGATGACCGCGCACCGCTTCGATCATGTCCTCGGGAAGGTTCCAGTTACGCGCGACGTCGAGAATACGCTGCGGATGCTCGATCTCGTTGCCGGCGCGCTCGCGCGTGATGCGCGACGAAGCTGGGGCCATGCCGATCTCGAGCGCACCCGCCGGATCATGGATGGCGCGCGCCAAGAGACCCGCATCGAGCAAGAAACCGCTGGCGGTCGCGCGCTCGACATCGCTGACGGCGACGCGTTGGGCGATGAGCTGGCAGGCGAGCGCTCGGCGGAACACCAGAGCGGCGAGGTAGCCGGTCGCATCCGTGCGCGTGCGCAACATGTCGAGAACGGACACCGCGATGGCCGCGGCCTCGATGCCGGTGCGGCCGAGCATGGTGGTGAGGGCGCCGAGGTCACCGGCGTAGCCGCGTGGCGCGAACAGACCGGCTTCCGCGAGCGCCTTGAGGTGCACGTGGAAGCGCGGGTTGTCGGCGAGGAGATGGGCGATGCGGGTGGTGCCTTCGGCAGCGGGCGCCCGTGGGCCAGCGGCCGCGTCCCGGGGCTCGACGGCCAAAGTCGAGAGCGCCATGGACAAGTCGCCGAAATTGACCGGCTTGGTGAGCATGCGATTGCCGCCGTAGGCAATCAGCTCGTCTTCGCGATAGCGCGCGCTGTATCCGGTCACGAAAATGATGGGCAGGTCGCGCATCACCGGAACGCGCTTGGCGTATTCGGGGAGCCCGTCGGTCTTCAGCGTTCCGCGGATCAACTTGGTGAGGTCGATGCCCGAGAGCTTCGAGCCTTGCAGCTCGATGTCCATGAGCACGGCGCTGATCTGACCCATGGCGTCGGAGGCGAGCACCGCGCACGCCTCTTCGTCGTTCTTCGCCCAGCGCAGATCGAAGCGCCGGCGCAACATCAGATCGGTGACTTCCCAGTTATCCCGGACGTCTTCGATGTAGAGCAGCTTGCTGCGCTCCACCGTCGGCGCGAGATCGGTGCGAGCGCCACCACCTGGGGTGGGACCACTGCCGAGGCGACGCAACCCCGACTTGGCGATTTCTTTCATTAGGCGCTCGTGCCGCGGGGTGCCTCGATACGTCCGCGGCGCTGATACTCTTGCAGAGCGCGCTGGTACGCCACGTCTTCTTGGCTGCACAGGGCGCCGTAGGCGAGGCGCCAGTTATAGAGGAAGAGATTCATGTCGTGCTGGAATTCCGCCCGGTCGGACAGGCTCTGCTCGGTGTTGAAGGTCACGACCACGCCGGCCTCGACGGTCTGCAGCGACGGCGAGCGCTTCACGTCGCCGAAGATGCCGCGCCAGCCGCGCTTGAGCGCGGCAAGAGCTCCGGTCTCGAGGGGCTGCCCCAAAACACGGACCTGCATCGGATAGGCGTACTCGCCGGGCTTGAGACCGATCTCGGTTCCGGAGTGCATCTTCTCGTAGGCGCCGTCGAGCTGGCGGGCGCGCGTCAAGGCGCTGCGCAAGCGCTCCGAGAGGTCGGAGTCGAGGTCGACGTTCGAGAAGAACGTCATCTGCGCCCCGAACTTGTACTCGAGGTGCTGCAGGCTGCCGCGCATGACGTTTTCGATGTCCGCTTTCGAGGACAGCTTCTGGAAGCAGGCGGCGAAACCCTCGAGCTGGTGCTTGAGCGCCACCAGGGTGCGGATGTCTTGCGACGCACGGAGCGCGGCGCGGATGACCGCGTAGAGGCGCTCGGGCGTGGCGTCCGGCTTGGCGAGGTACGTGTCGATGTCGTACTCGTTGAGGACCTTCTCTTCGGGCGCAACGCCAGGCTGACCGGTACGCAGGATGATGCGCAGCGAGCGCTCGCAGTTCTTGCGCAACACGCGGCAGAGCTGCAGGCCCGCGTCGTCGGATTCCATGACGACGTCGACGAGCGCGACGTCGAAGACGTCGGCTTTGCCCTTGATCACCTCTTCGGCTTCTTTGGCGCTCTTGGCACTGGTGATCGTGAACTTTCGACCACGCCAGCTTTTGTGCTTCAGCGCGAGCTCCGTGATGGTGTGAACATCGGGCTCGTCGTCGACTACCAATACGTGCCAGTTCTGCACTGAAACTCCCAAAGCGTCATGGGGGAATCTACCCCTCGCCTCAGCCTAGCGAAGGACGACTCTCGTTTCAAATCGTAGATGGGGTTACTTCAACATCCCTGGTTCGAAGGCCACCCAGGCATCCAGACCCAACGAGCGCATGGCGCGGGCGCCGGCGGCGTCCGAGCTCATACGCTTCATCGCGGCGACGAGCTTGGCTTGCAGCTCCGGGGTTACGACGTCGGAAACCGCGCACAGCGGCGGCCGAACGATCGGCTTGGTCTCCTGCAGCTTGCGCAGGGTGTTCTCGGCGCCAGGCTGGATGGTCTTGATGACCTCGAGGCTGTCCGGCATGACCAGAGCAGCATCGACCTGGCCGAAGACGAGGGCGAGCAAGGCATCGACGTCTTTCGAGACCGGGATGATGGTGACACCGTCCATCTTCACGCCGCTCGCGGTGAGCGTCTTGGTGACGTCCGCAGCGTTACCGCCAGCGGTGGTCGCAGCGACGGTGGACATCTTGCTGGCGCCGGCGCTCGCGAAGAGCACCTTGCGATAGCGGACATCACCCTTCGACGACGGGACCAGTAGCGGCACGAGGTTGGCGCTGTTGCCGCGGCGCTGCACGTAGGAGGCCGGCAAGATCGCGAAGTCGGCTTCGGCATTTCGCGCCATGCGCTCGAAGGTGCCAACGCTACGTACCGGCTGCAGGCGCAGCTGCGGATCGACGGTGCGCAAGAATTCGCTGAACCAGTTGGTGATTTGGAGGATGGCTTCGTGGTTCGCGTCCGGATCGTAGAAGACGACGGTGCGCGTGTCGCGCGGCTTGCGCGGCTTCGCGACTGCCGGCGTGTTGGCCTTGTCCTTCGGATCTTTGTCCTTGGGATCTTTGCCGGTCTTGTCGCCCTTGTCACCCTTGTCGGTCTTCGCGGTGGTCGTGCCGCCCTGCTGTTTCGGCTTGTCGGTCGTGCCCGTGCCGACCTTCGCGTCGGGGGATTTCGGCTGCGTCGCGTCCGCGACCGCCGTGCCGCTGGTGCTACCTTCGTCGCCCTGAGCGCCCGCGAGCTCTTTTTCTTCCTCGACGCGCGCCTTGTCGGCTTCGGACGAGATGATCTTGTTGATGTTGTTGAGCGAGGCGACCGGGACTTCGACGCCGATGGCCTTGGCGACATCGAGGTTCAAGGCGAGATAAGCGCCGATGGGTGCTTGCACGCCGATGGTCTTCGGGCTCGTACCGCCGAGGATGTCGTTTGCGATCTTCGCGACCTGAGCGCCGAGTGAGGTGAGATCGACCGAAACCGCCGCGGTAGCACCGGCGCGCGCGAACTCCTCGGAGAGCGACGCGAAGAACGGCAGGCGCGTCTCCTTGGACTTGTCGCGGAGGAAATAGAACTCGTCTTCGGTGAAGATCTGCGGGTCGTTGATTTGCCAGATGGCGTCGATGCCAGCGGTGGTCGCCGGAAACTTCTTCTTCACCTCGTCGGGATTCGCGACCTTGACGAGGACGAGATCGATGCCGATCGACTGCAGGTGCGTCTTGGCGCGGTTGGCGGTCTCTTCGGTGAGCTGCGAGTGGAACGCCAAGACGCGCTTGAGCGTAGGCATGACCAAGCGGAACTGCGCGAAGGTATTACCGACCGACGTATCGAGGGCGACGCCCGCGACCTGCGGCTGGTCCGTGATCTTCAGGCGATCGTGGTCGAGCACCATCGCGAACACCGTGGGGATCTCGGGCAGCGTCTGCCGCACGAGAGCGGTGGCTTGCGAGCCCAACGTAAACACCAGCGCCGGATTGTTCTGCTTGACCGCCTGGACGAGCGCCTGCTCCTTGCCCGCTACGACGGTGTAGAGCGAGACCTGGCCGGTCATGGTGTCGGTGAACCACTGAATCGGTGTGTCGTAAATCGGGTTGTCGCTACTGCGGACAACGACGATTTCGGGCTGTCCGGCCGTGCTCGCGGCACGTACGCGATCGGGGACCAAGGGGCCCCCGCAGCTTTGGACTAACACCGCGACAACGGCTAGGCCGAGCCAAATTCCGCTATGACGAACAACCGAGATACACGAGCCCATGCCAGATGTCCTTACGCTGATCAGTCAGAAGGCCGCAGCGTAGCATCCATTCGCGGCGCACGAAAGCTTCGTGCGCTCCTCAGGCGGCGTTGACCGGCTTGGTCACGAGCAGCGGGATGTTCTCACCAGTCTTGTCCCGGACGGCGCGCGGGATATCGACGGTGAACTTGGTGCCCCTGCCCTTGGCCGTGGTGCAATTGATCGTGCCGTCCAAAAGGTTGGTCACGATGTTGTGGGTGATGGCGAGGCCCAAGCCCGTGCCACCTTTGCCGCGCGCCGAGGTCACGAACGGCTCGAAGAGATTTTTCATGATCTCGTCGGCGACGCCGTTGCCGTAGTCCTCGAACTCGATGCGGTACCCGTTGGCCATGGACAAGACGCGAATGTCCGCCTTGCCCTGCCCTTGCGGGTACGCGTAGCGCAGGATGTTCTGAATCATGTTGATGACCACTTGGCTCAAGTGGCCGGCGTAGCCCTGCCAGGCCATCGGCGCCTGGCCGCTCACCGTGATGGCGACGCTGTGCTTCTTCGCCTCCGGGGTCATCGACTCGACGCAGTCTTTGACGATCTCGACCAAGTCGTGCTCGCCCTTTTGATCGGAGAGCTGCGACGCCGAGAGCTGCTTGAAGCTGCGAATCAGCGTCTGCGCTCGGGCGAGGTTCTTGGTGAGCAGGTGACACGACTCGTTGAGATCGCGCATCATCTCCGCCGACTCGGGCGCACCCTGCGGCAGCTTGATGATCTGATCGGCGAGGCTCGTCACCATCGAGTTCGCGGTGTTGGCGACGCCGAGGGGCGTGTTGAGCTCGTGCGCGACGCCGGCGACCATGGTCGCGACGCTCTGCATGCGCTCGTAGTACATCTTCTCGCGCAGCATGCGCTCGCGAGCGTACTTCTCTTGCAACCGCAGCGTCGCGTAGGCGATGCGCCAGTTGTCGATGAACAAGACGGCGTCCGACTCGAGGTCGCGCTTCGCCTTGTCGCCGGCAACCTCGGGCGCGATCTCGAAGTAGAGCGCGCCGGGGAAGGTCTCGTTGCTTTCGGGTGACGTACGCTCGTTCGCCGTGCCCTGGTCTTGGCCGTCGAACGGGATGATGAACGCGTTGTCTGGCAGCCCGAACTCACGGCCGGCATGCACGCGCATCAGCTGCTTGCTCTCGTAAGCCTTGGCCATGGCCGCGTTCACCTTGCTCAAGTCCATCTGAGCGAGGCGCGGCGAGACGTGTTGGCTACGGGGAGAGCCCAAATCGTAGCTGAAGACCGTTTGAGCGGAGTGCTTGAGCTCGAGGAACTGCAGCGCCTCGGCCATGAAGACCAACAAGTCCGCTACGGAGGTCACGTCTTGGAGAGCTCGGGTGAAGCTCTGCAGCTGACGGCCGAACGCGAGCAGGGTCGAGATGTCTTGCGAGCTGCGCAAGCAAGCGCGGACGATCGAAAACAGCTTCTCGGGCGTCGCTTCCGCCTTCGCGAGGTAGTAGTCGATGTCGTACTCGTTGAGCACCTTCTCTTCCGGAGCCACGCCTGGCTGACCGGTGCGCAACACGATGCGAAGCGAAGCGGGACAGTTCGCGCGCATGTACTCGCAGAGGCGCAGACCAGCGTCGTTGGTTTCCATGACGACGTCGACGACCGCGACCTGGAAGGCGGGAGGATTCTTGCCGCCGAGTAGCGCCACCGCTTCCTTCATGCTGGTCAAGCTGGTGAGGGCGAAGGGGCGACGTCGCCAACGCTTGTGCTTCAACGCCAACTTGGTGACTTCGTGAACGTCGGGCTCGTCGTCAACCAGCAAAATGTTCCAGGGATCGTTCATACTCATACTTTGAAAAAGCTCCCTCGCGCTGTCGAGACAGTTACGCGGTGTCAGGAGGCTAGCACCACCTCGCGAGGGTTACCAACGAAGCTACACTAACTCTCGCGTTGGACTGCCGAACCCACCGGTTGTAAGCTCTACCGGCAGCTCGCCTCCCCCCTACCAAAGCTCTCATGGACAACGATTCCTGGAACATCCTGATCGTCGACGACGAGCCAGACATCCATATGGTCACGGAGCTGGCGATCAAACGCCGTATTTGGCGTGGACGCCCGATCAAACTAGTGAGCGCTTTCAGCGGTATCGAGGCGCGGAAGATTCTCGAGGCTTCCGGGGCCGAGCCATTTCACGTCGCGATCGTCGATGTGGTCATGGAAACCCCGGACGCCGGCCTCCAGCTCTGCCGCTTCATTCGCGAGAAGATGCCGTTGGCCACACGCATCATCCTGCGCACCGGGCAACCCGGCAGCGCCCCGGAAGAAGCGGTGCTCAACGACTACGACATCGACCAATACCTCGCTAAAACGGACGCCACTCCGGAACGCTTGTTCGCGACCTTGCGTGTGTCGCTGCGTAGCTCGCAAGACGTCTCGACCATCGGTGCCTTCGCCTCACAGCTGCGCGCCTTCACGCTGGCGCTGCGCCAATCGAGCACCTCGCTCGACGACATGTTCGCGGTGATGTCGGAGCACTTGGCTTTCCTCGAAGACAAACACGGAGTGAAAGCCTTCTTCACGCACGACGTCGGCCAGGCGAAGGCAGGTAAAGGGGTCCAAACTCCGCGGGCCCCGCGGCTCGACGTGCAGCGAGCATTCGCCGCGCTCGAGACGGCACGGACGCAAGGGGCGCAGCGGTTGCAGGAAGCGTCCCCCAGCACCTACACCTTCGTGTTGGGAAGCGGCGAGTCACAGCGCTCCGCCAATGAGGCAGCTCCACCGCCACGTTTGCTCGAGCGGACGCGCGGACTGATGCGGGCGTTGATGGGCCGCGAAGAGGCAGCCGATCAGGTCGCCGAGCTCTGCGCCGGATTTTACGTCACCGCGGCTGCGCCCCTCACCGAGCGTGCCCGTATCGATCTGGCACGCGACCTCGCTTACTCCGGCGAAAATTGGACGCTCGCCTACTCGATGTTCTTGTTGCAGGACACCGTGGTGCAACAACGCGTGAAAGCCATCGAGGCGGGCGAACGTTTTGGAGCGCTCTGAAGTGAGCACCGTGAAAACGGCCGCCGACGCCTGGCTCTCGCCGCGCTGGCCGAACCCCACGGCGAGCCTCAAGCTCTTGTGTTTTCCCTACGCCGGAGCGGGCGGCGCGATATTTCGCACCTGGCGCACCGCCCTGCCCGCGCACATCGAGGTCTGCCCCATCGAGCTACCCGGCCGGTGGAGCCGCATGCGTGAGCCGCCGGTCGCGAGCTTGTCGGCGCTCGTCGAGCAGTTGGCGGACGCGCTCACGCCCGTGTTGGGCCGCCGCTTTGCCCTCTTGGGCTACAGCATCGGCGGGCTCATCGCCTTCGAAACGGCCCGAGCGTTGCGGCGCCGCGGCTTGCACGCCGAGCACCTGTTCACGATCGCCCGCCGCGCCCCGCAGCTCGTACCCGCGGTCACCCACCCTTCGCTCCACGGCATCGACGGCACCGCCGCTTTCATCGCCGCCATGCATGAACGTTATGGCGGAATTCCACCTCAAGTGCTCGACAACCCCGAGCTCTTGGAGCTGTTCGCGCCGCCGCTGCGCGCCGACATGACCATGCTCGAAACCTACGTCTACGCCGACGAGCCGCCGCTCGCCTGCCCGATCACCGCCATCGCGGGCAAAGACGACGCGGCGACGCCCGCCGACGAGGTCCGCATCTGGCAAGCGCAGACGAGCGCGGCGTGCGAAACGGCTATCTGGGATGGCGGACACTTCTTCTTCGAAGGCAGCACCGCGCGGCTCCAGGAGCTCGTCGCCAGCAAGCTTCCCGCGACGCCACCCGCCTAGCGACGCGTCTCAGCGCGACGCTGCGGCGAATGCGTCTTGCAAGCCACGCACGAAGGCCTCGGCCTGTGGTGTCTGGCCGTCGACGCTCTTGAATGCGCGCGCTTCGTTGTCGTAGGCGAGGACGCGCTGCATGACACGAGTCGCCTCGGCCCACGGCGTCGGCGCAAGCCACATGGTGCCGCCGTTGTACCAATCGAAAAACAAGTAGCGAACGCCGGTCGGGCCGCGAATGCCCCAGAGATAGTGCCGGTCTTTGTCGAAGCCGAAGCTCACGAGCTCGAACGTCGAGCCGCGCAGCGCGTCTTTGCTCGACTCGACGAGGTCGTACGCAGCCTTGTCGATGCCCAGGGCGTGGCGTGGATCGGGTACGGAGCGCGTGATGAGACCGACCGCATCGCTCGCCTGGCGCGTCGAGTACTCGCGATAGTCGCTGTAGAAGGCCGTCCAATCGACGGCGATGCCTCGCGCTTGCAGGGCGGTGGCCGCGGCGGCGAGCTGCGCCCACTCTTCGGTCTCGCGACGCAAGGTCGGCGTCAGAGCGGCGCGGTCGCCGTCCCAATAGTTTTCGAGCGCGCCGATGAGCGTGGGGTGCGGCCCGACCTCGACGACCGACGTCGGCGTGGTGCGATTGAGCTCTTTGGCACCGTCGAGATAGCGGACGGTGTCGCGCGCCTGGCGGGTCCAATACTCCACGTCGAGCGTGGCGCCGACTCCCGTCACCTGCCCGGTGAGACCCGCGATGAGCTCGATGCTCGTGGGACGGATGCTCAGGTGCTGCACGGCCGCCTTGAAAGGCCCCAGCATCGAATCCATGAGCGGCGAGTTGGAGGCGTGCGAGACCGCCAGCTCCTGCGAGCGGACATCGAGGCGATCGAGCTCGCGCTTGATGGCGTCGATGGTCTCCGGAGCGCCCGAAAAGACCGTCGATTGCGGACCGTCGACCGCGGCGATGGCCGCCGTCTTCGCGTGGGGAGCGAGGAGCTCGAGCGCCCGGTTCTCGGGTAAGCTTGCCGCCAGCATCTTGCCCGCGGGCTGCTGCTGCGTGAGGCGGGCGCGCGTCGTCACCAGGAGCGCGGCGGACTCGAGATCGAGCGCGCCAGCGGCGAATGCGGCGGCGATCTCACCGACGTCGTGGCCCATGACGACGGACGGTGCGACGCCCCAGCCCTTGAGCACCTCGAGCAGCGCCACTTGCAGCGCGAAGAGAGCGGGCTGCGCGAATTGCGCTTGCTGCAGCTCGCCGCCCTCGAAAACGACTTCGAGAATGCGCCGCGGCAGGTGCGGGTCGAGGCGGCTCGCTACGTGATCGAGCGCCGTGCGAAAGCGCGGAAGAGTGCGGTAGAGCTGCCGACCCATGTGCGCGTACTGCGCGCCTTGGCCGGTGAACAAGAATGCGATGCGGGGGGCCATGTCGGCGGCAAGTCTAGCACGCAATTTCCCGGCAGGTCACATATTGAGAAGCAAGCCGACGACGAGACTGAACGACGGCTTGTTGATGACGAGCGGCGTCTCGACACCCACCGCGGGGTTCGCCGGCTGATTGGTGCTGAAGTGAAACTCGCCGGTGCGGCCCCATTGCAAGTTGGGGTTCACGAGCACCGTCAACGACGACTTCACTACGTGGCGCAGCGCCATCCAGGTAAGTCGTGAGCCGTCGTCGAGGTTGAAGTCGGTACCGGCGAGGACCGCGGTATTCTTGAACGGACCCACCGACGGGAAGATGGCGTAAACGTCGATGTAGTGCCGGCCGTTGAACGCTGGCGTGAACAGCCCGCGCAAGACCATCCACGGGTACAGGTCGGCGTTCGAGTAGCCGCGCTCGTTGTAGAAGAACTCGCCGCCCAAGAGGACCTTATGCGACGCGTCGTAATTGATGACCGTCTGCAAGCCGGCGACGACGCGGAACAACCATTCGTCGCGGTCGCGCTCGTAGAATTCCGGAACGATGCCGGCCGCGATGTCGAGGTCACCGCGCAGGAACCGTCGGGCGCCCGATTGCTGGGCATCGCCTTCGCCGTACACCTCGACGAAGGGAAGCTTGGCTTTCCAGGACGCGCCGTAGCGGCCGCGCTGTTTCTCGCCGACCTGAGCGATCAACGCGGTCTCGAGCAAGCCGAGCACGAGCTCGGCGCGGAAGGTTCCGGCGACCCGATGGAAGGTCGAGACACTCGCGAGCGAGGCGATGCCGTAGAGATTCAACCCGAGCTTCGGCAGGGGCACATGGAGCATCCCCATCGGCACACCAGGACGCTCGTCGAGCAGCGTGAACGGGTCGCGCTGCGTACGATTCATGAAGTCGGTTGGATTGTGGAAGCGCCCGGTGCCCCACCAAAGCAGCTGCTGGCCGAAGGTGAAATACGCGATCTGCGCGATGTTCACCTTGATCCAGAACTGGTTGAGGCTCACCTGCGCGGTCTGACCGTCGATGCTTTGCGTCGGATCGTAACGTACGCGGGCGCGGACGTATGCACGCACCGATTCGTTGGGCGTCGCGTCCATGTAGCCGAAAAAGCTGTTGGGACTGTTCAAGGTGGTGACGGTCGAATTGTCGGGCGCTTTCGCCCAAGCGACGCGCGAGCGGACGAACATGGTGCCGCCCACCGTGATGATGTCCGGCTGTGGCGCCGGTGCCGGCTCGGCTGCCGCCGGCTGCGCCGTCCCGCCCCCGGGCTGGCCATCGCCTTCACCCGCCCCACCATCCCGCAGAGTGTCCGTTATCGTAGACGCTTGGCCCGCATCACCGACGCCGCCCGGCGAAACGACGGCTGCGCCAGCGGACGAATCGGGTGGCGACCCAGGAACGACCTCGATCTGCACGACGGGCTTGGTGTCGGTGGTGTTGGCGAGCGGGTCTTCGATGCTGGGAGCGCCTTCGACGTCGTACTCCGGCGCCGCGGCAAAGGCGCGGATCGGTTTCTTGTTGAGCGTAGGAGCAATCGCCAGGTCATCGACCGACGAGGTAATGCGATAGTGGTGCTTTCCCGCGGGAACGACCACCGACAGCAGCGTCGCGTAGAGCCAACCGGGCGGTCCGCCGGCGCTCACTCTGCGAAAACGGACGGTGTTCTTGGAGACGAAGCGCTTGTCGCGGGTGACCGTGAGGTTGACGCGCGCGTCGGGAGCGATCTGGGACCAGACCTGGAGCAGCACCGCGGTCGGGCCCGTGACTTCGAGCTGCAGCCCGCTCTCCGCGTTGAACCGATATGTCGGGTGGGGAGCGTCGCTGACTTGCGGTGGCGAGCCGATCGGCGCAATCGCCGGAGCAGTTACGCTGGCCGAGAGCACCAGCAACATACCGAGGATCATTCGATCACTTTCTTGGGGCTTGGGGTGGTGCGATCGAAATCGAGACGGGGTCGCCAGCGTGCAGAGTGCGGCGCGCGTTGTCGATGACGACCTCGAAAGCCCCGCCAGGCTGCTGCGTCAGGATGCACGGGCCTGCCCCGCCGTCGACCGTGCAATCTGCGCCCTCGATAGCGAACGGGATCGCCTTTGCCGGTACGCTGGCCACGAGCTCACGCCCATCGCTGGTCTCGGCCAACACGCTTGCCGCGGCGACGGTGTCGCCGATGCTGACCCCGACATTCGCGACCGTGCCTTCGCGCTGAGCCGTCGCCTTTTCGATCTTGAGCTTGGCGATGGCCTTGCGGAATTTGGCCCGCGCTCCCGACAAGAAGTAACGAACCACCGGGTCTCTGCTGGCTCGCTGCTCGACCTCGGTGAGCTGGCGGCGGGCGGCGGCATAACGGGCATACGAGCTCTCGTCGGCGACCACGGCTATGACCGTGCCGCGTTTGACCGTGTCCCCTGGCTTGACGGGAAGCTCGGCCACGACTCCGCTCGAGCGGCAGCGGACGCTTTCGCTCGTGCGCAGCTGCGCTACGACTTCGAGGTGGACGGCTGAGGGGGAATCGACCGTGTCGGTGGCGACCGGCGCGACACGCGACGGCGGCAGTAACGGCGGTGGCTCGACCACCACGGGCTGCGCGCGGGTGAGCGCTTCGTTGAGAGCGCGATTCGCCTGATAGACGAGCGAGGCGGCGACGACCACGGCCACCAACGCGACGCCGGCGACGACGTAGAGCAAGCGCCGGTGACGGTACTGGATGACGATAGGGGCGGCCGGGCCAGTCGGCTCCTTGGTAATGCGTTGCTGCGCCGGCGCCGGGGCACGTGTCGAGAGCTCGTCTTGCATGGCCTTGGCGGCGGTGTTGCCGGGATTGATCGCCAAGATCGCCGAGAGATGGCCGGTGAGCTGTTCTTCGCCGCTGTCCGCTAAAACGGTGGTTGCGGCCTCGGCGAGCGAGCGCTCTTCGTCGCTGATTGCCGCCGCGATGACTTCTTGGATGCCGGTGCGCCGCGACGCCGGCGGCGCATTCGAGGTGTCGAGGAAGCGATAGCCCTTGAGCTCTTGGACCAGGGAGCGCACCAATTTTTCGTCGGCGGCGAGCCCCTGGCGGCCGGCGATGCGCGCGATGTCGGCGAGGCTTCGCGTGCCGTCCATGGCTTGCGCGACCTTCCACTCGACGTCGTAGATCGAAAATTGCGTCGCCGACTCGGGCGCCCGGACGCGGACGGTGCCGCCATCGGTGGGCGTGACCAAGAGGTCGCTTCTCAGCCGCGGCAGCTGCACGGTGGCCCGCCGCTCCGCCGATGCGGAGGCAGAGGTAGAAGGAGAAGCCTCTTCCGGCCAACTCTCCATGATGCTCGGCTCATCGACGGGGACGGGCGGAGGAGGAGCGCGGTCGCCGGCGCGACTGCGCAGAGGGACGACCTGCGGGCGAGGCTCGTCGGCTTCGTCGTCGGAGTCGTCACCAGCGGACGGGTGGCGCCGGTCTCGCGATGCCATCATGGCGTCATTCCTTGGGGCGGGCACCCTTTCGCATGGTCCGCATGCTCAGTCGAGAATATCAACACGGTATCATCTCTTGAAACAGTTTCTTGAGCGTCACCGAGTCTTTTGCGACTATCGTTCGCGAAAAGTAGTCATTGGACTTTCATCGCTCATTCCGTCGCGCCGGAGTGTGCCCCCGGGAGCATATGCGCCTCCAATTTTTGTCCGCTTTTGCGTCATCGCTGCTCTTGACCTCTCTTGCCCACGCAGCCGACGAAGACATCCTCGTGGCGCAGCTCTCACCGGCCGCTCTCGACCAACCGGCACCCGCGGCTGGAGCGGCATCCGACGGCTCGAGCTCCCAGCTCAAGAACGTCTTCCGCCTGCTCGGTGAAGAAGCCGAGATCAAAACCGCCGTCGCCACGAAGATCGCGCAGCGTCAGGTCGACGCTCCCGCCGTCATCGAAGTCATCACGGCGCAGCAGATGCAGGCCGCGGGTTACACGTCGGTCGCCGAAGCCTTAGAGCGCATCCCCGGCCTCGCCCTCAACAGCGACCTCGTTTACACCAACGTCGGTGTTCGCGGCACGAGCGGCGGTCTGCGCAGCGGCGCCCGTCACCTCAAGGTGCTCATCGACGGCCAACCGGTCGCGTTCCGTCCCGACGCGCAGAACTTCCTCGGCCAAGAGCTCATCCCCCTCGCCGTCATCGACCGCATCGAAGTTTTGCGCGGTCCGGCTTCGGCCCTCTACGGTTTGAACGCCTTCCTCGGCGTCGTGAACATCGTCACCAAGCAGGCCGCGGCGCCCAACGCCGACGGCACGACCACTGGCGAGTACGCGGTGCTCGGCCGCGGTTACAACATCAAGTCCAATTGGGGTTTCGGCGGCGAAGTCGCCCTCATCGACCGCTTTGGCGGCCTGGCCGTGACCCTGGCCGCGCACTACAGCCACATCGACCGCTCCGGCGTTCAACTCGCGGGCGGCCCGAACGCCGACGTCTACGCCGCCGACGCCGAGAGCCGCGACGACATCGCGCGCCCGGCTTCGGCCTTCGGCTCGGTCGGCTACGACGCCGGCTCCATCGGTACCTTCACGCTGACCGGCAACTATCAACAGCTCGACAGCGGCGGCGAGTTCGTCGACTACGGCGCCCTCAGCCACGCCACGCGCATCAACCTGAACAACTGGTTCGTGCGCCTGCGGCACGAAATCGACCTCGATATCTTCAAGCTGACGTCGTACGCCTCGTATTCGGGCGGTGGCCCGATGAGCAACGACGTGATCCAGCCGATGCTCGATGGGCAGCCCTTGAGCTATCGGGTCACGCGCAACTTCGGCTACCGCGCCATCGACGCCGG
Source organism: uncultured Bdellovibrionales bacterium (assembly GCA_964484195.1). Lineage (GTDB taxonomy): Bacteria > Myxococcota > XYA12-FULL-58-9 > XYA12-FULL-58-9 > JALHOP01 > JALHOP01. The sequence continues at coordinate 21,290 of CAZAER010000038.1, forward strand.
CACCGAAGCCAGCATCCCGATCCTGTCGCAGAGCGTCGCCCTCGCCGGCGTCGAGTTCTCGAACGACAGCGAAGACATCCGCACCAACACCTTCATCTCGAACAGCACCGGTCTCGAAGCCCCGGGTGGCGAGCCCGACAGCGTCACCTTCCGCAACATCGCGGGTTACGCGCAGGCCCTCTGGCGCGAGCTCGACTGGCTGCAGCTCGCTGCCAACTTGCGCTACGACAACAACAACCAGTTCGGCTCGAACTTCAATTACCGCGGTGGTGCCGTTATCGCGGTCGGCGACGACCTGCGCATCAAGCTACTCTCCGGCTCGTCGTACCGCGGTCCGACGCCCGAGCAGCTCTACGGCCGCCCCGTGGCTCCCGGCGACGTCCAAGGCGCGCTCTCGGCGGCTGATCCGACCGACTTGAAGCCGCAGACGGCGCTCACCCAAGAAATCTCGATCAACCACGACCTGCGCTCGGATAAGACGACGCTCCGCAGCCAGCTCAACGGCTACTACACGAGCATCAAGAACCGCATCGAGTTCCTCCGCGAAGGCGGTCAGTTCCGTCCGGCGAACAGCGCCACGTCGAAGACTTTCGGTGGTGAGCTCTCGGTCACCTGGACGCAGAACCAAATCGCCGACTTGATGTCGCTGTCGCTGTCGGGCTCGGCGTCTTACGCGCGGACCACCATCGATCTCGACGAGAACGTCCTGACGGATCGCGAAGTCGAGCGCCTCTCCATCAACGAGCTCTATCCGAAGTGGCTCTACAAGGCGTACGGCACCATCCAGGTTCCGACCTGGCACGTGCGTCTCTACGCGCAGATCATCAGCTACGGTGAGCGTCTGCAATCGCAGATCAATCAGACGTACAACCGCCCGTTCGTCGGCCAGCCGGCGTACACCCTACCCGCCTCGTACCCAGTCGACATCACCCTGTCGACGATGGGCCTGTCCGTTATCGAGGGCACGGTGCCGGACTCGAATTACGAGACCATCGTCTCGGTGAGCGTCCGCGACGCCTTCAATTCGCAGTCGGCGGAGCCGGGGTTCAACGGCATCAACATCGAGCCGCTGGGCCGGCGTTACTACCTCACGCTGCGCCAAAACTTCTGATGGCACCGCGGCGAAACGGCGGGAGATGCCCGCCCGGATTGTTTGACACGACTTGACTTTCGAAGGACACTCTTCGCGACCTATGGGAACCCGCGTCCAGTCGGAGTTTGCGCTTCATGTGTATGCGCAGGTGTTTCTGGGTGTCGATCGCCACGTCGGCTACACCCTGAGCGGTGGTCCTGCGCCCAAGCCCGTGGACGTGCCCGATGGCATCGGCAATTGGTACGTGCGTCACGCCGATGCGCAGATCTCCGACAGCTTCTTGGGAACGCTGATCGCCGAGATCAAGAAGCAAGGCATCACCGGACTTTCGCTCGCGAGCTGCAAGCGCATCTCATCCGACGGTTTAGCATTACTCAAGGAATTATCGGAAATTGAAGTATTGGATTTATTCAATACTGCACTTACCGATCGTGATTTGGAAGTCGTCGGTCGACTTACGAAGCTTCGCTCGCTCAATATCGCGGGCACCGCGGTGACTTCGGCTGGCTTGTCGGCGCTGCGTGGCCTCACCAATCTCGAAGAGCTGCATGTCGGGTGGACCGACATCGACGACAAGGGGCTCGCGCACTTGGTTGCGCTCCCGTCGTTGAAGGTGCTCGAGCTGCGCTCGACGAAAGTTTCCGACGAGGGCATGCGCGAAATCGCGCGCCTGCCGAAGCTGCACACGCTCGGCTTGCAAGAGACGCGCGTCGGTAACGATGGTGTCAGCCACCTGCGTCCGCTACGTGCGCAACTGCGGCGGCTGTTCATCGGCTACACGCCGATCGACAACGGCGCCGTGCCCGAGCTGCAGGCGTTCAAGAGCTTGCGAGCACTGATGCTGCGCGCGACCCAAGTCGATCGCAGCTACGACGAATCCATCAAAGCGGCGCTGCCCGATCTCGGCGGCGTCTGCACCGGCCCAGGCTGTACCCAAGAAGGACTCATTCGTTGAAGTCATCGGGTAGTGAAGCGTGTTCCGGCAGGACAGATCGGAGTACATGTGACTGCGTATAAAAAAGCCCTTTCGGTTGGCCTCTTCTTGATGGCAGCCGCGGCCTGCGGCGAGGACAACCCCACGCCCGGCGCCGATTTGCCCGAGTTCTCCGCAGCGGGAATGAATATCGGCAGCGCGCTCTGCGTCTCTGGTCCGTTCTCGGCGAAGGCGTCTTCGCTCGAGCGCTCGCTGGTTCTTGCGGGCGAGTACATCAACGGCAGCACTCGGGCCTACCCGGGTGTGGCACCGGAAGACATCCCCTGTCGCAGGGACGGTACTTGCGGCCTGTGGATGGGCACTGATGCAAGTGGGCAGGAGCTTCGTGGCCCGATGATCATCAAGAACGCCGACACGGAGGGAAAGATCACGAGCGCCGTCAGCGCCACCACCGCGCTCGTCGATGATTATTCCGTGCCCGTCGTCATCGGCCCCTGCACCGCCGACGAGATGACCAGCATGTTCAGCGAGGTCACCGGGACGAGCACCGTGCTCATTACCCCCGTGGTCACCGCCGACGGCATTACCGATCTCAACGACCGCACGCCCGCGGACGTGACCGCGAACCTCCCGGGCTACGTCTATCGCATGATCGTGCCCGACTACGTCCAAGCCCAACTGCTGGCGCAGCTCGCCACCAACTCGGGTGCCGATCTCATTCGCTCCGAGGACTGGACCGACGACGAGTGCACCGCCGAGGCCGCCGCCGGGTATTGCGCGGCCGGTCACGGCGCGGGCTATGCCTGCCTCACGTACACGAAGTTCTCGGCGCTCGAGAAAGACTACTTCCGCATCACCGACGACGTGTGCGAAGGCCAGTCTGCGACCTACTGCGACAAATACGGCCTCGGCTCGGAGTGCTACGACGCCGGTGGCGCCGATAGGGTCTGTGCCCGCTATCGCGAACGTAAGTTCTGCGCCAAACAAGTGCTGCCGCAGACCGCCATGGTCCTCTACCAGAACGATGCCTTCGGCTCGCAGCTCAAGACCGAGGCGCAGGACTTCTGGGTGACCGCCAAAGCGCGCACCATGCTCTCGACGCAGAGCTTCGATCCGACGCAGCGCGACAGCTTCGCCGATGCGCTGCAGCAAATGTTCGCGAACGCGCAAACCGAGCTCGCCGCGAGGAAGACCGCCGGTACTCTGCCAGCGAACTACTCGCTCGCCGACAGCGTCGTCTTCCTGTTCACGCAAGCAGCCGAAGCCGCGCTCATCTTCCAAGAGCTCGACATCCAGCGGGCCGCTTTGCCGACCGAGGCGCAGTCGGTCATTTGGCTGGGCACCGACGCCCTGCGCAGCCCGCTGCTCACCGATCAGGTTCAGCTCGAGAGCTTGCGCAACGTCTACGCGCTCGACCCCTACAGCCTCGACGCCCAGTCGGAGCAGTTCTTCGAAGACCTCTTCGAAGCGCGCTGGGGCAAAGAGCCCGACTCGTTCGCGGGCACGGCATTCGACTCGGCGCTCATGGTGGCTCTCGCCAACGAGCGCTCGGGTAAGCTCCGCCGCAACGCCAGCGCCCTGAATCTTACGCCCAACGGCGCCGCGAACATCAAGGACTCGCTGCAACCGGTCTCGAAGGGCTGCCTCACGCCTGGCATCGCCGACCGCTGCAGCGACGATACGTCCGCTATCACGGCCTACTTCCCCAACCAGCTGAGCGACGCGGTGCGCGCCATCAAGCGCGGCGAAGAGCTCAAGCTCTACGGCGTCACCGGCGAAGCCGAGATCAGCCCAGCCGGCGACCGCATCAATCGCGTTCGTTTGTGGAAAGTTGCTCCGGGGGGCCCCACCCCGGGATTCTTCAATGTCAGCACGATTAGTCCGAAAGATGCAGGGTTGTTCCTTCGTAAGTAATCCTTGTTTTTGAGCTCGCTGATGGAGGCGATCGTTAGATGAAGATTCCGAATTTCATGAATGTGTCAGTTCACGCAGTAGGTCTTGGCCTCATCGCCCTGGCGCTCAACGCCTGCGGCGACGACAAAAAGCCGCCGCCAGGTGAAGAAAATCCGGCCGAGTGCATCGACGCCAACACCGTAACCTTGGTGGGTGGTATCCATGCGCTGACGACGACCACGGGCTTGGGTAACACCCTCGCCGGTACGTTGGACGGCTCGAACATCGCCAAGATCGAGATCAACTCGGGCTGCGGCTTGATCGGCACCGCCGATATGGGCTCGACGCTCGAGACCTTGGACCTCGACATGCAGGACGACCCCGCGGTCGCCGTCACCAAGACCCAGGAAGCGATCGCCGCTGGCGTCGTCGCCATGGTCGGCATCGGCAACCAGACGCACGCTGCCGCTCAGGTGCTGGTGCAGAACAACATGCCGGTGTCGCAGCCGTCCACCGTCGCGGACACGATCAGCCGCTGCACCGCAGCCCAGCTGGCCGACCCGGCCGTGACCAAGCAAGACACGCCGGTGTTTGGTGATCCTACCAAGTGCTTCGACAGCAAGGGCCTGTTCGTTCGCTTCGTGCAGACCGGCTTCCAGTGGGGCAGCGCCACGTCGGTTCGCATCAAGGGAGCTCACGCGACCTTCACGCGCGCGTCGCAGATCAACATTCCGCCGCTCGCGGCGATTGGCGCCGGCTTCAAGGCCCGCTGGACCGCGACCGGTGGTACCTTCGGTAGCACCGTCGTGGCCTCGGTTCAGGCGACCCAGGCCGATTTCAGCGGCTACCTGAAGACCGCGGCCGCCAACGATCCCGAAGTCATTCAGCTGGCTCTCCGTCCCGGCGCCGTCAAGGCGCTGTTCGAGGCCTATGTTGCGCTGAAGACCGACGGCTCGTGGACCAAGCCGGCCGGCTTCGACAACATCTTCTTCATCAACGACTTCCCGATCCTCGGCGAAGACTTCTCGACGCTGAGCGTGGCCGCTCTCGCGGTGGCGCACAATCAGTTCGAGGCGTTCGCCAGTACGTATGACGAGAACAGCGCTGGCTTCCAGGCCTTCCTCCCGATCTATCAGGAGTACAAGGCAGTCACCGACATCCCGTCGACGGCGACGATGCGCGGTTACGACGCGATGATGGTCCTCGGTCTCGCGCTCGCGAAGGCGAACAGCACCGAGCCGACCGCCATCTCGGCGGCGTTCCTGGACGTCGTGAACCCGCCGGGTACGGTGATCTACCCCGGCGAGTTCAAGAAGGCGCGTGAGCTCATCATGGCCGGTGAAGACATCGACTACGAGGGCACCTCGTCGGGTGGTAGCGACATCAACGAGCAGGGTAATGCGACGAAGATTCCGTTCGGCGTCTACCTGGTCTCGGCGGCTGGCGTGACCATCGAGGATCGCACGCAGATCGTGATCCCGTAATCTAAGCCCGAGCTAGTATGACCCGGGGCCGTCGGTTCGCCGACTGCCCCGGGTTTTTTTTGCCCGGTTTTTACGAGCGGCCGCGCGTCGACAAGCCGTAGCGGCGCATCTTGTTGTACAGGCTCTTGCGGTGGATGCCGGCGTGCTCCGCGGCGCGGCCGATGTTGCCGTCGAGTCGCGTCAGCACCTGCTCGAGGTAACGGCGCTCGACGCCCTCCATGATCGGCTCGATGACCTCACGCAACGGCCGTGAATCATCGATGGTGACGCCGGTATCTTCGAAAGTTGGCGCCGGCGCTGTCTGCTTTGGCAGACGAATGTCGAGCTCCGAGATGGTGTCGCCACTGCAGGCGATGATGGTGCGGTCGATGACGTGCAGGAGCTCGCGCACGTTACCCGGCCAATCGTATTGCAGCGCGTGGTCGAGCGCCGCCGAGGTGAGCCGCGGGACTTGGGTGTGCGTGCGCGTCGCGAAGCTCACGAGCGCCATTTCGATGAGGCCCGGGATGTCTTCTTTACGCTCGCGCAGCGGCGGCACGCGCACGGTCACGGCGCTGAGGCGGAAGTAGAGGTCTTGCCGGAAGGTGCGTTGCTCGACCATCGCTTCGAGGTCGCGGTGAGTCGCGGCGATGACGCGGATATCGACCTTGACGGTGGTCGTGGCGCCGACCCGCATGACCTCGTGCGATTCGAGGACGCGCAGCAGACGCACCTGCGCGGCCATCGAGAGCTCGCCGATCTCGTCGAGGAAGATGGTGCCGCTGTTTGCGGCTTCGAACAAACCAGCGCGCCGCTCCTTGGCATCGGTGAAGGCGCCGCGCTCGTGCCCGAACAAGGTGCTCTCGACGAGCTGGTCGGGGATCGCACCGCAATTCACGGTCACGAAAGGCCCCTGGGCGCGCCGGCTCGAGTCATGGATGTAGCGCGCCATCACTTCTTTGCCGCTGCCGGTCTCACCGGTCACCAGCACGCTGATGTCGTGCCGCGAAACGTTGCGGGCAACCTCGAGCGCTTTGCGTAGCGCCGGGCTTCGCACCACGATGTTGGCGCTGGTGTTCGAGGCGGCGAGCTTCTCCATGAGGTTGCGGCGCTCGCGATTGAGGCGCGAGCTCGCAAGCGCGCGCTCGACGCGCAACACGAGCTCTTGGTCACGCACCGGCTTTGCCAGATAGTCGAAGGCACCGGCGGCGAGCAGGCTGATACCGACGTTCGACGTATCGGCCGACACGAAGATGACCGGAACCGCGAGGGCACAGCTCTCGGCTTTCTTGAGAACGTCGAAGCTGCTCGCGCGCGGCATGTTCGCGTCGACGACGGCAGCGTCGTAGATGTTTTGGCGGAGGGCCTCGATGGCGCCTTCGCCATCCGCGGCTTCGTCGACCTCGATGCGGCGTGCCTCGAGGTACTTGCGAATGCTGGCGCGCGCCCCACTGTCTGCATCGACGACGATCACGCGCGGCTTTTCGCCGAGACCACGGGCCCGCAAGAGGCCGAACACCGCCGAGCGCAACTGATCGGGCTCGTACGGCTTGAGCAGGAAGCGCTCGATGGCGCCATCGCGGATGGCCTCGAGAGCGCTCTGGGTATCGCCGTAAGCGGTCACGAGGATACGCCCGATACGCGGCTCACGCTCGCCAACGTCGCGCAACAACGAGCTGCCGGCCTCCCCAGGCAAGCGCTCGTCGGACACGATGATGTCGACACGTGTCTTACTGAGAATCGTCCGCGCTTCCTCCGCCGATTTCGCGACGTGGATTTGCATGTCGATGCGCAATGCGCGCGCGAGCATCGCTAGGTTTTCGGGCTCGTCGTCCACCACCAAGGCGACAGGCTGGGGAAAGGGCGCAGGTGCAGACGTCACTGGCAGCATACTAGCACCGGGCTCACCGGCGCGCATGTGTCGGATTTCGCGACGACGTCCTATTTTTCGGCAGTGCGCGAAGCCATCTTGTCGAGCTCCTGCGCGAGCTGGCGAAGGGACACCTGGCGCGCAGGCGTCTCGATGGCAGCAGCACATCCACGCGCCACCTGCGCATAACGGCGCAGCTCCTGCGGCCCGACATTGTAGAGCGGTTTGCCAGTCAGGGGCCTGGACGTTCCGTCGGCGCCAACGCCCCCGAGACGACCACCGTCGGAGATAACCACCCCGAAAGCACCCGACGAAATGATGGCCGGCGTCCGAGCGTCACCGCCCGCCGCGGCGTCATCGAAAGTGCACTGAGCGAACATCTGGGGAAACTGAATGGAGGACATGCAAGTTATCCTGGTCGAAGTTGCTACTAATATCGGCAAGCAGCGCCAGGGGTTGCGCGATTCGCAAGCGCGCAAAGGCAACTACTGGTACCGTGAACCAGTCCCCCCAACAGTTCAACCAAAGGTCCATCGTGCGCACACTCACGTTCGATCATTGCGGTGAGCCCCTCGAGGTATTGAGGTTGTCCGAGGTAGCGAAGCCTACCCCCGGGGACGGCGAGGTGCGCGTGCGCGTCTCGCTGGCGTCGATTCACAACCACGACATGACGTACATCCGCGGCATCTACGCCACGCGACCAACCTCACCCAGCGGCTCAGGGAGCGAAGCCGTCGGCGTCATCGACGCTTTGGGTCACGGTGTCTCGGGCCTCAAGGTCGGGCAGCGCGTCACGTTCTTCAATAGCCCCGGCGCATGGGGCGAGCTTTGCAACGCGAAAGCGGACAGGGTCGTTCCCATCCCCGATCACATCAATGACGCCGCAGCTTGTCAGCTGCTGGCGATGCCGATGAGCGCTTTGCTGCTCCTCGACGCCGCAGCGCTCTCCGATGGTCAGTGGATGGTGCAGAACGCGGCGAACGGTGCGGTCGGCAAGGCCGTCGCGATGATCGCCAAGGCACGCGGGATCAAAGTGCTCAACATCGTTCGCCGGACGGCAGCGGTCGGCGAGCTAGCGGCGCTCGGTATCGATCACACCGTCGCGAGCGATCAACCCGATTGGATGGACCGGGCGCGCGCCATTGCAGGCCGCGCGCCGATCGTGTTCGGGGTGGACTCCATCGCCGGTGAAGCGGCGGGTGACTTGCTCGGCCTGCTCTCGGACGGTGGTCGCTTCGTGAGCTTTGGCGCTTTGTCGCACAAACCGCTCGTGCTCGACCGCCGTGATCTCATCTTCAGGAACAAGACCGTGTCCGGCTTCATGGTACTTTCGTACAAGCCGAAGTCCGCTAAAACGGACCTTCGTTCGATCGCCAAGGAGATCTCCCGCTTGATTACCGCGGGTACGCTCAAGCTCACGGTCGACAAGACGTACGCCCTGGACGACTACAAGACCGCCCTCGAAGCCCATGTGAAACCAGGGCGAACGGCGAAATCGGTCTTCAAGCCGTAGCCAGCGCTCGCCTACTCTCCCGGCGCGCGCTCGGCCATGCGGTCGAGCTCTTGCGCAAGCTGCCTGAGCGGCACCTGGCGACCCGGCGAGTCGAGCGCACCGGCGCAGCCACGTGCCATATTTGCGTAGTGCCGCAGGTCTTGCGCTCCCACGGTGGTGAGCGGCTTGCCAGTCAACGGGCGCGAGGTTCCGTCGTGGCCGACGCCGCCGAGTCGACCGTCTTCGGAGAAGACGACCGCGTAGGCACCCGATGAGATGACGACCGGCACACGACCTTCGTTGCCATCGCGTGTAGTCCCGTTCAGCGTGCATTGCGCGAAGACCTGGGGAAACAAGACGGAGCTCATAGGGGCCTCAATTATTGGGGTTCAGATTGCTTATCGGGTGGCTGCGCGTGCGCGTTGCCACAATTTCGGGACGGTTTTTGCCGGCGATTGGACGCCTTAAGGTCGATCTGGTAACTTTTTCAAGGTCCTTGCCCAGGACCATAGATTTAACGCAGTGTGTTGTAAGTGACGTCGTTACCCATTTTTTCGGAGCCATCGCGTCGCGAGTTCTCGTTACTCGCAGGTGCAGGCGTGGTTGGGCTCCTGCTATCGCGTCAGGCCTGGGGCCATGCGCACGCCGCGCACGACCCTCACGCCCACGTCATGCCCGTCGAGACTTTCCTCGCGGCGGTGCAAGCCTCACAGGTCGGCAAGGTGCGCCAGCTGACCCCCGAGGAAGCGGGTGTGGTCGCGGCCGCGGCGGCGCGTATCGTCCCGACCGACCACGATCCGGGCGCGACTGAAGCAGGCGCCATCTACTACATCGATCATCAGTTGGCGCTCAGCGGCAAACGCAAGGCGCTCTACAAGGCCGGTGTCGCTCAGCTCACGCGCGTCGCCACCGAGCTCCACAGCGCGAAGTTCGTCGACCTGCGCCCCGAGCAGCAGGACGCGATTCTGCGCGGCGCCCAAGGGTCGCAGCACAACGGCTGGCCGCAAAGTGGCGAGTTCTTCTCGGCGCTGCGGCAAGACGCCATCGACGCATTCTACGGCTTCGGCATCGGCTGGAAAGTCGTGGGCTACTCCGGCCCCTCACAGCCGGTCGGCCACGTGGAGTTCGGCCACGGCATGTGCACCCCCGACAAATAACAGGACGCTGCAGAAGTGAAAAAGCAGAAGCCCGTCGACGTTTGCATCATCGGAGCCGGCGCTGCTGGCGGTATCCTCGCGCAAGAGCTCAGCGAAGCCGGCATGTCGGTCGTCGTCATCGAAGCGGGCTTGCGTTTCGACGACCCGTTCTCCGACTACGCAAACGATCCCATCATCATGCGGAAGTTTCGCTTTCCGGAGGCGAGCCTCGAGGGTGAAGCCTTGGGGCATCTGCCATTCGCGCACAACGCCAGCGGGCTCGGCGGTGGCACGCTCCACTGGATGGGAGCGGCCTTTCGCCTGCACGAGTCGGACTTCAGGGTCGCGACCCACCATGGCGGCAAGGGAGCGGACTGGCCGATCACCCTCAAAGACTTGGTGCCCTACTACGCTAAAGCGGAGGCCGAGTGGGGGATCTCCGGCCCTCCCGACAATCCCTGGGAGGGAGACCGCGGCCCCTACCCCAACCCACCGCACAAGCTGAGCTGCATGTCGGAGATGGTGATGAGCGGCGCCAACAAGGTGGGCATGAGATTCATGCCCGGCCCGACGGCGGCGTTGTCGCGGCCCTATCGCGGCCGCGCCGAATGCAACCACTGCGGTTTCTGCATGCAGGGATGCATGCAGAAGGCGATGGCTTCGACGGCGCGCATCCAGTTTCCTCGCGCCGAGCGCACTGGCCGTTGCAAGGTGCTGACGAGCTGCATGGCGACCCGGGTCGAGAGCAAGAACGGCAAGGCTACGGGCGTCATTTATTTCGATTCCAAACGTCGGGAGAATTTTCAGGCCGCCCGAGTGGTTATCGTTTCTGCCCACGTGAGTGAGTCACCGCGCCTGCTGCTCAACTCAGCGACGAACGAGTTTCCGAACGGCCTCGCCAACAGCAGCGGTGTGGTCGGTAAGCACTACATGACGCACCCTTCGCGGCCCATCGCCGGCATCTTCGAGAACCGCGTGGACGGCTACCGGGGCTACATGCTCAATAACATCTACAGCCAGGAATTCTACGAGACGAGCTCGAAGAACAAGTTCATCCGCGGCTACACCCTCGAAGCCGCGAGCTCGGGTGCGCCTCTCCAGTGGATCAATCAGTTCAACCCCACCGACTGGGGAGTGTCATTGAAGGACAAGGCGCGCTCCTCGTACGCCCACATCGCCGAGCTGATGGTCGTTGGTGAGCAGCTGGGTAACCCCGCGAACGCGGTCACCTTGAGCGCCGAGAAAGATTCCTTCGGCATGCCGAAGGCGCGCATCACCCATGGCTTCGACGACAACGATCAGGCGCTCGTCGCCGACGGCATCAAGAAGTGCACCGACATCTTGATGGCCGCTGGAGCAACAAAAGTCGTCCCTGGAGCGAAAGTTTACGGGCCGCACAACATGGGTACTGTCCGGATGGGCAACGACCCGCAGAAGTCGGTGGTCAATAGCTACTGTCAGACCCACGACATCAAAAATCTATTCGTTTGCGACGCCAGCGTCTTTCCGAGCTCTGGCGGTTGCAATCCGACGATGACGATTGCCGCCATCGCGTATCGGAGCGCCGAATATCTGATCGGTGCCGCGAAGCGACACGACATCTGACCGCCCGCTGTATGGAGGCAAGACGTGAGCTCTTGGTTGTACAAAACGTTCGCTGTCGTCGCCATGGGCTACTCATCGGCAGCGGCGGCGGCCGAGTCCGCTCCGGCGGACAAGCAGTTGCGAGATGAAGCAAGACAATATTTCGTCGCAAACTGCGGCTCGTGCCATGGCCCCAAGGGAGACGGCAAAGGCCCCGCCGCGAAGATGCTCGCCGTGCGCCCACCGAATTTCCGCCTCCCGAAGTGGCAGAAGGCGGTCACCGATCAACAAATCGAGACCATCATTCCGAACGGCGGCTTGCGCTCGGGCAAGAGCTCGCTGATGCCGGCGTTCCCCGCTCTGAGTGAACGCCCCGAGCTCGTCACCGAGCTGCGCGTCCTCATTCGTGAGCTCGGCAAACCGAAGAAGCACTGAGGCGGCGTCGTAACACTTCGACGCATAAACTTGCCCGCCCCTAGACGATCGGCTACCGTTTGCGACGCCGTATAAATCCCCTTCAAGGTGGCGAGAACCAGCGATGATGACTCGTAAGTATTGGGACGTTCTGATTGTCGACGACGACGACGACGTTCATCAAATCACCGAGTTGGCGCTAAAGCGGGAGATGTTTTTCAACCTGCCCCTCAAGCTCCATCACGCAAGGAGCGCGGCCGAGGCGAAAAAGGTCATCGCTTCGTTGCAAACGACACGTCCGCTATCGCCGATCGCAGTCGGCATCATCGACGTCATCATGGAGACCGAGACCGCGGGTCTCGACCTTTGTAAGTACATTCGCACCGAGCTCTCCAACGAGTCGATGCAATTGATCGTTCGTACCGGCCAGCCAGGCGCTGCGCCGCCGCGCATGGTCATCGATGACTACAACATTTCCGCGTATATCGCGAAGGCCGAAGTCACCAACGACCGTCTCTATGTCGTGGTGAAGACAGCGCTGCAGGCCTTTTTCAACATGCGCTATCTCACCGACTACGCGATGTTCAACGACGCAACGCGCACGAACGTCGCCAACTCGGCCGAAGGCATCAAGCGCACCAAAGAGTTGTTGGGCTTGAAGCTGCCCGAGGGTGAGTTCAACGTCGCTTTCGATCTCGGCAGCCAGTACTTCGGCGCGGGTGTCTTCGAAGACAAGAGCGTCTACGACAAGCTCAAGCCCAAGCTGCTCGAACGCGCTTCGGGTGAGCTCAAGTCGCGCAAGTACATGGGCATGCCGAACCCCATCGCCAAAGTCGACGAGTACGTCGTCATTCACTATCGCCCTTACGATCGTGACGTCGACACCTACATGGTGATGCGCGATCCGACGGTTCCACGTGGGCTATACGAAGTCTATGGACCGGTCTGGCGTCGCCAACTCATGAGCGCCTTCGACCTCGTTCGTTAACGAATGAGCCACGGTCTCGTTTTTCTCTTCACGGGCCAAGGTGCGCAGTACGCGCACATGGGCCGTCAGTTGTTTCGCAGCTTCGCGCGCTTCCGTAGCGCCCTCGAGGCGGCCGCGGCCGTCATCGATCGGGAGCTAGGGGAGCCGCTGCTGCCGCTCATTCTCGACGGCGACGACGCGCGTTTGCAGCAAACGAGCATCGCGCAGCCGGCGTTGTTCGCCATCGAGGTCGCTCTTCTCGAGGTGCTCAAGGGCTGGGGCGTCACGCCCTCGACCGTCATGGGGCACAGCTTGGGCGAGATCACCGCCGCATACGCGGCGGGAGCCCTCGAGCTCGACGCGGCTGCGCGCATGGTCGTGCAGCGCGGGCGCTTGATGCAAGAGCAACGCCCCGGCCGAATGCTGGCGGCACGCGTCGGCGAGGGACGGGCGCGCGAGCTGCTTGCGCCGCACGCAGCGTCGGCTTCGCTCGCGGCCATCAATGGTCCGGAAGCGAGTGTTTTCTCCGGTACAGCGGACGCCATCGCGGCCATCGAGGCCGAGCTCGGCCGTCTCGGCATCAAAGCGCACTCGCTCGTCGTCTCACACGCGTTTCATTCGCCGCTCATGGACCCGATGCTGGACGCGTTCAAGACGACGGTGCGGTCGCTCGCCATGCGACCGACGCGCCTCGAGCTCGTCTCGAATCTCACCGGCCAGGTGGTGCCCCCCGGCACGACGCTGGATGCCGACTATTGGACGCGGCACGTCCGTGAGCCGGTGCGCTACGCCGACGGCATTGCCGCGGTTCAGCGCAGCGGCCGCCGTGTGTTGGTCGAGGTTGGACCACATCCGGTGCTGCTCGGCATGGTCGAGTCGTATTGGCAGGGTGATCGCGCCGATTTGATCCCCACCTTGCGGCGCGACACCGACGAATGGGCGCAGCTCGTCGGCACCGCCGCGGCGCTGCAGGCGCGCGGCACCAACGTCAGCTGGAGCACCTTCAACGAAGATCACCGCGAGCGCGCGAGCGCCGCACCGAGCGTTGCCGGTCCGACTGGCTCTGCATCGGGTGGCGCAAAGCTCAGCGGCGACGCCCTGCTCCTTCGCATCCAAGAGCACGCGCAAACCATCGGCAGCGGCGACGACATCGACCCGAGCGTTCCGCTCGTCGAGCTCGGCTTCGATTCACTCAAGCTGCTCGAGCTCGGCAGCCGCATCAGCGATGACGAGACGCTCGGCATCAAGGTCAAAGGTAGCGACCTCCTGCGCTACGGCAGCTTGGGCGAGATCGCCGAAGGCTTGGGGCAATCAAGCCACCAAGGCGGCCAAACATCGGGCGAAGGGGCCGCAGCCCCGACCGTGTTCCATGGCGCCGTCGCAGTCCCTGCGCTCACGTTTTTCGGTGAGTACGGTATAGCGGATCGATGGGTACGCGGGGAGCGGATCGACGTCCGCGCCTTTTGCGTCGAGCGCAAGCTCGATGCGCGACTCGGCGTCGCACTCGCAGAATATCTGCGATGGTACGGCTATTTGGACAGCACCGGCGACAGCTATGCGGCCACACCGCTGGGTACCAATTACCTCGGGCGCTGGCCCGGGGCGATGCTCTATTACTCGTATTATCCGTTGCTGACCGAGCTGTTTCCGTTGGTTCGCGGCGAGAAGAAGTACGGCTATGGCCAGCAGGTCTATCGCGAGATGTATTTGGACACCAAAGCGAGCGGCACCATCGGGGCTCGCGGCGGCATCTTCGGGCCGGTCGTCAACTACTTGAAGCGCGAGCGTATGCGCTGCCTCATGGATCTCGGCTGCGGCGACGGCACGTTCCTCGCGCACGCTGCGAAAGAGTTCGGCGACATTCGCATCGTCGGCCTCGATCAATCCGAGACCGCGCTCGCTTCGGCGCAACGTAACTTCGGCGCTCAAGGGCTAACGCCGCGCTCGCATCTGCTCCAAGGCGACCTGATGCGGCCCGAAGAATTCATGAACGATCCGACCATTCGCTCGGTCGACATCGCGACGATTTTCTTCATCCTGCACGAGATTGCCTACTACGGCTTGGACAAGGTGGAGGCCTTCTTGACCGGCTTCCGCAAGAGCCTGCCGTGGATTCGCCTCGCCATCACCGAGCAGTTCCGCCTGACCCACGAAGAGATGCAGCCGTATCTCCAGTTCGGCTATCCCGAGTTCGTGGCGCTGCACGATCTGACCAATCAACGGCTGCTGCGCGCCGACGAGTGGCTCGGTCTCATCCAGCGCTGCGGCTTCCGCGTCGTCGACATGCTCGAGGCCAAGCGAGTTTCCGGCGCACCGGCAACGACAGGGACGATCGTCATAGAGGCTACGTGAGACCGTTCGAGCTGCTTCTCGTCTCCGCGGAGACCCCAGCTGATGTCGACGCGCGCGCTGCCAAGCTAGCGTCTTTCCTCGAGCAAACGCCGGCGGCGTCGCTGCAAGACGTCTGCTTCTCGCTTGCCAAGAAGCGCCCCTTGCCGGCTCGCCGTGTGCTCATCGCCAGCGGCAGAGACGACGCTATCGCGTTGCTGCGCAAAGCCGACCCCAAGCGCACTGCCAACGCCGTTGCAAAAGACGGTGCACGTCGCGTCGCCTTCCTCCTGCCCGGCCCGGGCGAAGAAGTGCAAACCATCGGCGAGCTCGCTGCCGCCGAAGCCGCCCTCGGGGAGCAACACGCCGCCTGCGAGGCGCTCGTTGCGCGTGTCGGACTATCCGCTAAGGCAGACGGCTGGGAAGCCGCGAACGCCGCTCTGTTCTCTTCCGAGTATGCCCTCGCGCAGCTGTGGATGAGCTGGGGTGTTCGCCCGAGCGCGCTCTTGGGTTACAGCTTCGGCGAGCTCGTGGCAGCCACGTTGGCGGGCGTGTTCGAGCCGGCCGAAGGCGTTCGCCTCGCCATCGAGCGCGGTCGACTCTTCGACAGAGTCCCCGCCGGCGCCATGATCTCCGTCGCCCTCCCGCAAGAAGAGGCGCGAAAGCACCTCACCCCAGACCTCGAGATTGCCGGCATTCGCAGCGACCGCGCCTGCGTCGTGTCGGGTCCAACGAGCTCCATCGTCGACATCGAAGCGCGTCTTGCCGCCGCCGGCATCAACTACACGCGTCTTGCGGTGAAGACGGGTGGTCACTCGCCGCTCGTCGATCCCTTCATGGACGAGTTCGCGAACATCGTCGCGGGAACCCCGCGTCACCCACTGCGCATCCCCGTCGTTTCGAACGTCAGCGGTGAATGGCTCGGCGAGGCCGAGGCGGCAAACCCGGCCTACTGGGCCCAGCAGTTGCGACGCACGGTGCAGTTCGCGCATGGCGTGAAGACGCTGGTCAGCACCTGCGACGTGATCCTCGAGATCGGCGGGGTCTATCTGACGTCGCTCGTCGCCGGCCAGTTGCCCAAGGGCGCCGGCATCCAGGCGCTGCCGTCGTTGTCGGTCCGCGCCGGAACGACCCAGCATCAAGCCTTGCTGCTCACGCTCGCGAGACTCTGGACCATCGGCGTCGAGATTGACTGGGACGTCTTCTATCGCGGTGACGCACGCGGGCTCATCGAGCTTCCGTCGTCGTAGACCGACCGCCGCACGCCTCGCCTGGCTTCGTCTCGGCTCGCCTCGCGCACCTCAAACGAACAACGGCCGGGTCCTCCTTCGAGGAACCCGGCCGTTGCCATCTAACCTTGTTTCGCTAATGGGGAGTCAGCAGAGCCTTACGGGATGACAGTGTTGTTGGTGCCCAGGTTGATCACGGTGCCCGACGGAGCAATCACGACGTTGTTCGTGGTGTTCGGCGCCAGGAAGTAGTGAGCCTGCGTCGGCGTGAACCCGGTCGAGTCATTGTGGTCGTAGGTGTTGCCGTTGGCGATGACACCAGGCAGCGAGTTAGCCACCAGCACCGCCGCCTGACCCGAGCCAGTGATGCGGTTGTTCTGGTAGAGCGAGCCCGGACCGATGGTCAAGATGCCGACCGCAGTCGCGCCACCACCAACCACGATGTCGTTATCTGCCACGACCGCGCCGGGGATGATTGCGCCGGTGCCGAACGAGCTCGCACCGTCGACGCGGATGTAGTTACGGAGAATCTCGTAGTGGGTGTTGAGCGCCGGGTTAGCCATGTTCACCGCCGGAGCGTCGAAGAACCAACCCACGACGATACCGTTGGGGGTGCGCGCGGTCGGGAACGGGACGCCGGTCGGAGCCGAGTCGCAGTAGTTGTCGCTGAAGACCACTTCGCCAGCGCGGTTGTCGAGAGCGTCAGCGCAGTTGCGGCTGTAGTTCAAGACGGTGTTGCCACGAACCACACCCTCGACGGCGTCCGCGAACTGGATGACGATACCGACACCGTTGACGGTGGTGGGCGAGTCGACCGTGAGGTCGATGTCGTTGTCCTGAATGCGCACTTCGCCAGTCACAGCGCCGGGAACGAAGGTCGCGGCGCCGCCGAGCGCGTCGCGGGTGCTGATGACGACACCAGAGGCGCGCGTGTAGGCGGTGCCGATGGCCAACGGGCGTACATTGTGAACGCTGTTGCCCGAGAAGCGAACTTCGCTAGCATAGCCGACGAGGAGCGCGCCGCCGGCGGGGCCATCGAACTCGATATCACGGACGGCGATTTCCGGGCCTTCGCCGGTCACCGTGGTGGGGGTGTGTGAGTAGAACGGCCAAGCGCCACCGACGATGGTCGCGCGGTCACAGTCACGATCCTTCTGGCTGCGGAACGAGACGTCCTTGGTGATGCTGATCGAGCCGGTTTCACCGAGGTTGAAGGTGCCCTTCAAGCGGTAGTCGCCGCCGCGGTCGGCCGCGTCTTGCAGAGTTTCCAGATCGCGTCGCGCATTGTTCTTGCCGACGAGGACCTTGCCCTGCCGGTCCTGCAGATTGCGCAAGAACTGGTGTATCTTGCCGCGGCTCGAGTGAGCCGCCGCGCCAGTCGGTACGCTGAGTACCAAACAGGCCGCCAACACCGACGACAATTTTAACGCTGATCTGACTGACATGATTGAGTTGCTCCTGCGGCAGTGAGAAATGTAGCGCCGCTGCCCTCTTACAATGCACAGGCCGTGCCTCCCGAAAGTCGCCGTGCACCCTCGATATTTCAGCTCAGTTCGAGCGCCCCACACCGGCAACTTTGTGCAATGTGCACCACCGGCGCGTCGGTGGTGTGCAATCAAATGCCCGTAGTCATTGAGGAAAACGTGAGTCGATGTAAGCGCGATCGACTTGGGGGAGGAAAAAGTAGGTCGATGTAGGTGCGCTGGTCGGATCAACGCCTTCGCGCGTGGGGTTGCGCGTTCGACGATGAGCCTGCGAGGCGGCTCGCGCTCAGCCCATCAGCTGTTCGCGAGGCCAACTCACGGCGCCGAGCTCGGCGCGCGCGACGACGTTACCACGTACGCGGCATTCGCCTTCGAGCTTCCAGCCGCCCGTCCCTTCGGCGACGCGCAAGCTCACGTCGAGGCGATCACCAGGACGCACGGGGCTCAGGAACTCGGCGCTCACCACGCGGTTGAACACCAGGGTGTGCGTGGTCGTTTGGTTGACGTAGATGAGCCCGCACTGAAACACCGCCTCGAGGATGAGGACGCCAGGGAAGATGGGCATCCCGGGAAAATGACCCGCGAAGTGCGGCTCACTGGGCGTGAGCATTTTGAAGCCGCGAATGGTGCCGTTTCCGATCTCATCGACGCCATCGATCATGAGCATCGGATCGCGCTGGGGGATCGCCTTCTTGACGCCTTCGGCATCGAGGGCGCCGGGACCACGTGAGCTCGGAGCCGTTTCGCTCTCGGTTCGAGCCGCGACCGTGCTCGTGCCGCCTTCGCCGTCGAGCAGCGCCGCCAGCGCGGCAATCGACGTGCTCTCGAAGAGCTGCGCCAGCGTCACGTTGAGCCCGTCTTTGGCGAGACGGCTCGCGAACTGCACCGCGGCGAGCGAGCTACCACCGATGTCGAAGAAGCTCGCGCCGACGTCGACACGCTCGATGCGCAGCTGCGCGGCGACGTGTGCGGCGAGGCGCTTCTCCATGGGCGTGCGCGCCTCGACGAAGGCGCCGCGTTGGGTCACGGCACCCGCCGCTCGTTTTTGCGCCCCTTCGAACGCCGCGAGGAC
Source organism: uncultured Bdellovibrionales bacterium (assembly GCA_964484195.1). GTDB lineage: Bacteria > Myxococcota > XYA12-FULL-58-9 > XYA12-FULL-58-9 > JALHOP01 > JALHOP01. The sequence goes on from CAZAER010000038.1 coordinate 40,249, forward strand.
TGCCTTTGCGCTCGTAAAGTTGCTGGCGATCTTCGAGAACTCGTCGGGACTGAGCTGTCTGATTCTCACGTGTGCTCCCTGGAGGTGTGCGCGTTAGTCTTTGATCACCACTTCGTTGTCTTCTGTCGCAACGAAGGTGATGTCCTTCGCCATCTGAGCCGGGATGACGAAGGTCGACCCTTCCTCGCCTCCGGGAGCATTCTTCTTTTCGTACTGACCGACGATCTTGTTCAGGAAGTCTTTGATGGGTTGGTTTCGCGGGCTCTTGGTGAACGGGATGGTCACCGTCTTGAGCCCGGCTTCCGTCGCGACCTGACCCAGGTGCGCGAGCATGCGGTGCTCGACACCTTTGCCGAGAGCACGGCAGCTCAAGAGAATGGTGTCGACCATCAGCTCATCGGCACGCGGCTCGACGAGCGCGAGGCCGACGAAACCGTAGTCACCGAAGCGGTCCTTCACATGACAACTGATGGCCCGCGCGCCGCCGTCGATACGCTCCTTGAGCTGCGGCTCTTGGTATTTCTTGGACGTGGCGTTGAACTGCGTGGTGCGGAAGGTCATCTGCGACGCGCGCGCGAAGTCTTTCTCGACGACGTCTTTGATGACCACCTCGAGCTGCAGATTCTTGATGAAATCCCCGAACGACATCGCGGTTTTTCTGAATTTGTCGCGAGCGCGTTCCTGGCGATACATCTCGGTGCGCTTCGCGTCGGCCTCCGTCATGGTCACCGCATCGAACGCCCAGACGTGTTTCAAAAACCTGGGGATCTCGTCCGGCGGCGGCAGGTGCAGCACCAGCACTTGCGGGTACTGCGCCTTCACTTCGGCGCATTCGACCGGGTTGTCGTCGATGAAGATGAAGCTATCGAGGCCGAGGTTGAGCTCGTCGGCCAAGGACTTGATGTTCATCGACTTCGGCTGCCAATTCACGCGCCGCGCGATGACGTGATCGGACTTGAGCGGCATGTCGCCGCGCGCCTGGAAGACGGCGTCGACATCGTGCTCCGAGTTCTTGCTGCACAGGCAGATCAGCTTGCCTGCTGCTTGTTGTGCGACGAGGAGCTCTTGCACCGCGCGATAGGGGTGGCTGATTTCGATGCCCAGCGGCCCGTCTTCGCCGCAGACACCCTTCCACAAGGTGTTGTCGCAGTCGGCGACGATGACCTTGAACGGTGCCGACACCAACGCCACGAGCTTACGCACGACCATGGTGCCGAGCGCTGCGAAGTACTCTTGCGTGTACGGGACGTACCCTTCGGTGTCGCCGACCGCATCGTAGTAGTGCGTGACCGGATAGGCGCTCGCGATGTCCGCCGGCGAGATCAGCGGGATCTTCTCCAGCGAGGCACGCAGCCGCTCGGTGAGCAACGCGGTGTCGATGGCGGGAGCGCCTTCGGTCGTCGCCGGCGGCTCGGGGCACACGACGACGACGAACGGCGCTGCTGCTTGCGCCGCGGCGTTCTTCAAGGCGCCGACGAAATCACCGAGCACGGCCTCGGGATCGCCGGTCTTGAGCAAGTCGCTAAAGCGGAGCATGACGACGTTGGCGCCGACATCGTTCCTGCGGAACAAGCCGTCGCGCGCCAAGAGCTGCTGGAAGACTTGGTTGAACGGCGCCAGGTCGACGCGCACCGGCAGGCGAATCTCGTTCGCCAAGAACTCGATCTGCGGCCGAATCAGGTCGGCCGTGAAGGTGGCCGCGATAGCGACGGTGAAGCGTCCTGGCTCGACCGCGCGCATGAGCTTCGCGACGGTGGTGTCGGGATCGTGGACACCCGCTTCGACGCAGTTGAGGAAGCCCTTCACGATGGCCGCTACGGTGGACTCGTCGAAGATCTCCGCCGGGAAGAAGAACTCGAGGCGGTGGACGTCGCCGAGATCGATGCTGTTGATCCAGAAGTCGAAGCCGGTGATCCAGTCGGTCAGAAAGCGAAACGACAACGGCCCGGCGTCGAGCCCGTTGAGCAGCTGCGCATAGCCCGGCATGTTGAAGATCATGACTTGCGCGAGCGGCTGCCGGAGCGCGTCGCGCGGCGGGTTCACCGCGTTCATGATCTCGCCGAACGCGAGGTCGTTCTTGATGGCCATGGTGAGGCTGGCGTCGACGCTCTGGAGCAGCGAGCGGAACGACTGCTCGCCATCGACCTGCATGCGCAACACCGCCGGGTCGGCGACGCACCCTTGAATCTTGAAGTCTTCTTTGTGCTCGCGCCGCCAAAGCGGAGTGGCGACGATCATGTCGTCGACACCGGACCAACGCCAAATCGTCGCGGCGATGGCTGCCTTGAAAAATGCCGCGGGGCTCAGCTGCTCGCGTTTGCAGAACTCGTAGACGGCGTTACGAACGTTCGTCGGGACGTCGGCGCGCACCAGCGCTCGGGTGGCGGCGCCGTTCGTCGGCCGCGGCCGATCGGTCGGCAAGTCGATGAACATCGGCGCCCCGTCGAGCTCGCGCTTCCAGGCGGCGCGTTCTTCTTGGAGTCGCGCTTCCGTCCACTTCTCGTGGTGTCGGCGCGCATAGGTCGAGTAGCCGGGTGACGGCGGAAACTCGGCGAGGGTGCCGCGGGTGGTGAGCGACTCGTAGTTGGCGACGACCCCATAGATGAAGATGTTCGCCGACACGCCGTCGGCGATGATGTGATGGTAGTCCATCACGAACAGATGCTCGCGATCACCGAGCTTCCAAATCGGGAAACGCACGAGCGGCGGCTTCGCCATATCGAAGGCGGGCGCGACCGTTTTAGCGAACTCGGTCTCGAGCACCGTACGGCGCTCGGCTTCGGGGATCGAGGTGAGATCGGTCACCGCGAGCTTGACCGATGCCTGCGGCGCGACGACGCGCATCGCTTGCCCTTGCTCGTTCGCGACGAAGCCGGTGCGCAAGATCTCGTGGCGGCGGATCTCGTCGTTGATGGCTTGCTCGAGGGCCCCGAGCTCGAGGGGGCCGCGGAGCTCGATGCGGAAGATGACCCGCTGCCCGAGGCCTCCTGGTGACATCTGCTCGAGCGTCCACTGACGCATCTCTTGGCGGGTCAGCGGCACGGCTTCGGCCGGTGCGTCGCTCGCGCCACGCAACAACTTCGAGACGCGTCCAAGTCCTGCTGCAGCCCCCTGCGGTGCGGCTTCTCGATTGCTCACGTTGAACGGGCTCCTGGTTGTGACCGGCGTTTCAAGCGCTTGCTGTACGACGCTCGCGCTCGAGAAGGTCGGCGACTCGGCTGATTTCTTCTTCGGAAAGCGCGCGCATCAATGCGACGACGCTGGCGACCTTGTCTTCGCTTTGGGGCGCCGCGACGCCGTTCGTCGCGGGAGCGTGGGCCGGAGCCGCTTGCGCCGGCGCGGGCGCGCCTTCCGACAGCACCCGCTTGACGAGATAGTCGGCCATCTCGGGGATCGTCGGATACTGGAAGACCAAGAGCGGCGAGAGCTTGAGCTCGAGCAGCTTCTGCAAGCGATTGCGAATCTCGACGGTCACGATCGAATCGAGGCCGATATCCACGAGTGGGCGCACGGCATCGACATCGCTCAGCGGCTGCCCGAGGAAGTCGCGCTCCAGCATGGTGCGCAGCTCACTGCGCAAGAGCGCCACGCCGCCATCACTACCGAGCTTGCGAATCTTCGCGCCCAAGGTGTCGGGGGCGGCGGGCGCGGCTCCAACATCCGGCGCGGCCTGAGGCTCCGCGGTCACGGTCGGGCTGGTCACGATGACCGCCTCGTCTTGTCGCCAATAGCGACGACGCTCGAACGGATACGTCGGCAGGTCGGCACGCGCCGAGGTGGCTGCGTCCTCCATCGCTTCCCAGTTGAGCGTGGCGCCTCGCACCCAAAGCCCGGCGCAGGCGTCGGCGAGCTGGGCCAGATCACCGCGGTTGCGCCGCAGCGATGCGACCCATGTCTGCTCGCCCTCGACGAAGCGCTTGGCGAGCCCCGTCAAGGTTGGATGAGGACCAACTTCGAGCATGATTTCCGCACCGAACGCGACGAGGCTCTGAATCCCCCGCCAGAATTGTACAGGCTCTCGGGCATGGCGCCGCCAATAGTTTGCCTCGATGTGCTGCCCACGGTTGACCACATCCCCGGTGAGGTTCGAGACGATCGGGATCTTGGCAGGCGCGAATGGGGTGCGCTTCGCCAAGGCGTCGAAGCCGTCGAGCATCGGCTCCATGAGGTGCGAGTGGAAGGCGTGCGAGACACGCAAGCGCTCGACCTCGGCGCGGCCGGCAACTGCGGCGCTCACCGCGTCGAGTGCTTCGACGGTGCCGGAGATCACCGTGCTCAGCGGACCGTTGATGGCGGCGATGTCGACATGGACATTCGCGGCAGCGACGATCTCGCGGACCGTGGCCTCGGGCGCGGACACCGCGAGCATGCCACCACCCGGCGGCAAAGCCTGCATGGCTCTTCCGCGCTCGACGATGAGGGCGAGACCATCTTCGAGTGACATGACGCCCGCGACACAGGCAGCCGCGATCTCACCGACGCTGTGGCCCATGACGATGTCGGGCTCGACGCCCAA
>CAZAER010000039.1:0-44257 GCA_964484195.1 uncultured Bdellovibrionales bacterium
GCTCGCGGGTAAACGGCTCGACGAGCACGCCGTGAAAACCCATACCCCCCAAGCGCTCCACGCGTGTCTCGATGGGCTCGATGAGCTGCGGCGCATGCTTCGGAGCCAACAAATGCGCAGGGTGCGGATGGAACGTGTACGCCAGCGCCTTCAAGCCGTCGCGCTGGGCCAGCTCGAGCACTTTGCCGAGGAGTGAACGATGACCGCGGTGCACGCCGTCGAAGATGCCGAGGCCGACGGCGTACGGACCACTGCCCGCCGCGACGCTCTTGCTGCCTCCGAAGACCTGCATGTCACTCCCTAGGCGTCCGCGAACGCAGACCCGCGATCAACGAGATACCACGACTACATGTGGATCGCGCGACCCTCGGCGGCGGCGTGCGCGGCTTCCATGAGCGCTTCCGTCAACGTCGGGTGCGGGTGCACCGTGAACGCGAGCTCCTCGGCCGTGCTCTCGAGCTGCAGGGCCACGATGGCTTCGCCGATGAGGTCGGTCGCATGCGGCCCGATGATGTGGATGCCCAAGACCTCGCCGTACTTCTTCTCGGAGACCACCTTCACGAAGCCTTCGGTCTGATTGATGATGCGGGCCTTGCCGATGGCCGAGAATGGGAACTTGCCGACTTGAATGTCGAAGCCCTTCTCGCGCGCCGCCTTCTCCGTCAGACCGACGCTCGCGACCTCGGGATCGCAATAGGTGCACGACGGAACGCGGTTTACGTTCAGCGGCACCACGTGTTTGCCGGCGATGTGATCCGCGGCCTTGATGGCTTGTGCTGACGCCACGTGTGCGAGCCACGGGGTGCGCAGAATGTCGCCGATGGCGTAGATGGAGGGCACCGCTGTTTGCAGGTGCTCGTTCACCTCGACGTAGCCGCCTTTGTCCGTTTTCACGCCGACCTTCTCGAGACCGACGTTCTGGGTGACCGGCGCTCGGCCAACCGCGACCAGCAGCATCTCGACCTCGAGGTTCTGCGACTTGCCGTCTTTGCCCGCCAGAACGCACGCGACGCCGTTCTTCGTGACTTCGGCCTTCTCGAGCTTGGTGCCGGTCATCATGTTGATGCCGCGCTTGCGCAGCGCCTTGCCCAGCTCGGCGCTCACTTCCTCGTCTTCGATGGGCAGGACGCGGTCCATCATCTCGACCAGGGTCACGTCCGAGCCGAAGCGCTTGTAGACCGAGGCGAACTCGGTACCGACCGCGCCGGCGCCCAGGACGAGCAGTGACTTGGGCACGCTCTTGAGCTCGAGGATCTCGTCCGACGTGACCACCTTTTGACCGTCGGTCTTCAGGAATGGCAAGTGGCGGACCACGCTGCCGGTCGCCAAGATGATCGCCTTAGCGGACAACTCGGTAGTGCCCTTGTCACCTTTCACCGAGACACTGTTCGGACCGGTGATGGTGCCCCAGCCGGTGTGCACGTCGACCTTGTTCGACTTCATCAGGTACGTGACGCCTGCCGAGTTCTTCTCGACGACCTTGGCGCGTTCTTTCTGCACGTTGTCGAAGTTGAGCTTGGGCTCGCCCATTTCGATGATGCCGGCCTTCTTGGCCTTTTGGAGCTCTTCCCAGACATCCGCCGAGTGCAGCAGAGACTTGGTCGGAATGCAGCCGCGCAGGCCGCAAGTGCCGCCCAGGCGCGAATCGCGTTCTACGATGGCGGTTTTCAGGCCGTTGTGCGCGGCGCGAATGGCGGCCACGTAGCCACCGGGTCCAGAGCCAATAACCACGACGTCATAAGGGGTGCTCATGGGGGTGCCTCTGTACTCCTCGTAACGACGACGGGCAACCGACTCGTAAGGTGTCGCAGCGATGAGACGGGTCGGGGTCGAGAACCCGCACCTCAACCGCCCTCACGGCCGGTAAAACACGCGCCACGCCTGGTATGCGACATGCACCCGTCGAATCTGTGGTGCAGCCGCTAGGGATCCAGTCCGTGCCGCTTCGTCGTGACGGAACCCCTGAAGGTGTGCCCGACGCTCGGCGTACGCAAGCAGGTCCCGGCGCGGGCCACGACACCGATGCGTCAGTCGAGAGCGATCTCGCTGCTGCCAACCGCGGTTCCGCTGAACGCGGTGCGCTGCAAGAGCCGGGGCAGCTCAGCGCCACCAAGCCACGTGACGCGGCGCGGGGCGCTGCCTTGGCGCGAGCTCGCCACCTCTCCGAGGCGTATAAAGCCAACACGCAGGTCGTGCTCGATAGCGTCGACGCGAGCGGCATGGTCGAGATGGTCGACGGCTGGGGTGTCACCGGGCGCCTGCGCCCGAACGACGCTGCCTCGGCGATTTTGCGAGCCAATGCTTCGCTGTTTTCGGTGCAACGCGACATCGAGCGCGGTTCGGCGTCGCCTCGGGACTTCGGGGTCCAGCGCTGGGATGAGGTTACGCCAGAGCGGATGATGGCCATCGCGCGCAGCCGCCTCGCGGCCGGGGGCAGCAGCGCTCATGCTGCCATACGCGACTATTTGGCGAGCCCCGGCTATCGCCGTGCACCCTTGCAGGTGACGCGCGCCGGCGCACGCGTGACGCTCACCGAAGAGCCCGGCTTCAGCGGTGAACGTGGCGTTGGCCACTGGCTGTTTCCGGCGCGCTACGCCGCCGCCGTCAGCGATGGCGGTGTCATGCGCACCGCTGAGAAGTCCGCCATAGCGACAGCCTCTGCGAAAGCCGGCCCGGAAGACGGTCGTTTGCAGGTGGCCCTGTCGCTATGGCGCGGCGCCGAGGCACCTCGCGATGCGTCGCAGGCGCTCGTAACCATGGCGGCAGCCGCGCAGGTCCCGTTTGCGCAACGTGCTCCGCAAGATTTCGCGCGCGACTTGCACGCCCGCGCCATGGATCCGGCTGCGCCACTGTCCGCCGAAACGCGGGCCGCGATCCGCGAGATCGCTGGTCCAGACGATGCGCCCGGGCGAGAGCTGGCGCAGCGCATCGCGAGCGAAGAGAACAGCCGCTCTTGGCGCGCGATCGGTGGTGAGGTCGTGGTCGTGGCGGGTCTCACGGCTGGCACGTTCCTCACTGGTGGCCTTGCGGGGGCCTTGGCCGCCGGGCTCGATGCCTCGGCCTTCACCATCGCCGTTACCAACGTCGCGACCCAGACGCTTGCCTTCGCCGGCGCGAGTCAGGTCCGCCAGGGCGAGCTCCGGCCGGCGGATTTCGCGCGTGACCTCGCGCTCTTCGGGCCCATGGCAGGTGGTCAGTATCTCGCGCGTATGGCGGCCGGACTGTCACGCGGCACGACGACCGCAGCGGGACTTCAGCGTGCAGCGATCATTCACGGAGTCGCCGGCATCACCGCGACGGGCACCATGGTTGGTGTAGACATGGGGGAGCGAATCCTCGGCGGGCAGTCGGTCAACGACGCATCGCTTCGCGAAAGCATCCAGCGAAACGCCCTGATGACGGGCGCGGCCATGACCGTCGGTGGTGTGCTCACCAAGGCGTTCCCCCGGCTGAACCCCGATGCGCTCGCTGCAGCCGCGAACGCGCCGCGCGTGCCTCGAGTCGACGGGCCGAGCGCTCCCGCCGTCGCGCAACCCCCCACGACACCGCCGCTAACGCTGGTGCAAGAGCTGCGTGCCGATGGCGTTCGCTATAGCGTCCGCGATGATCTCTCGGTCGTCAGCGATACAGGCCAGAGCCTGAAGGTGCGCATTGGAGCCGGTATGTCCTTCGTCGCGGAGGATTCACAGGGAGGCCTTGTTCTCTTCGAGGCCCGACCCAGCGGTGACGCTCGTGTCCGCCGCGCCAGCGGCACGACCTTCGACTCCACGAACGACGTCGGCGTGCTCGACGGCGTCCCGGTCACGCGCACTGCCAGCAATGTTCTCATCGACGAGCACAGCAATCCCGTCGCGGTGAGAGCCGCGAGTCCCGACGCGGCAGCGATACGCGTCGGCGGCGACGGAATCAAGACGCTCTTCGCGGGACCGCGCGTCGAGCCGCTCGTGCCTGTCGTGCTACCCGACGGCCGTACGATCTACCGCTCTCGTACGCACATGATCTCCGCCGAAGGCGGTGTGTACCGCCCATTCGGCCAAGACGGGAGCGGGCGTCAGGTCGTCGTCGATCATCGGGGCGCCGGCTTGTTCGTCGAGCCGAACGGCGTATACCGGCCGGTCACCGCGTCCACTGCAGCGGACGGATTCCGCACGGACTTTCGTCCAGTAAGCACCGTGACCCACCCACCGCTCGTCGATGTCGGAGCCATTCGCGCCGACATTGGGCTGCCTACGTCGCCGCCATCCTCTCCCGCCTACCTCGATAGGGCAGGTGCGTCGACGAGCCGCATGGACTTGCGCCTCCGCGATGGTCGCGTCGTACGCGTCGACCGGCGGGGTGATCGGGACGTCGCGTTCGATGTCGACGGCCGGCCGCAGGAGATTTTGCCGGGGCCTGGCGTGATGCCCGACCAAATCGTCGGCATGACGGGCGCGACCTTCCTCGTGCGCGAGGATGCAGGCCGGGCACGCTTCTTCGAAAGCGTTCTGTCTCTGGACGGCGCCGCCATCGTTCGCGTCGAAGATGGAACCCACGCAATTCTCCGCCGCTCATCTGGTACTCCAATGCGGACAGGGGTGATCGCGAGCGGCACCGGACTCACGCGTCATGTCGACCACATGGTCATCGATGGCGACCTCTACACTCCGAGAGGCTCGGTTCAGGGCAGGCCTGAGCTCGTGTACGCCGCATCGGGCAACCGTGATGGCGTGTTTCGCATCCAGGGCGCTGGCGACTCGGCGCGGCCGGTCCCGGCGAAACCGAAGGGTATCGTCGCGGTCCTCGATGACGCGGGCGCCCGCCAGCGCATCTATCACGACGGTCGCGCCCTGGCGGTGGTTGGCGAGCCGGGAAATCACTGGTCGCCCGATATCATGCCGTTCGTTTTGGCGGTCGAGTCTGAACCACTGCCAGGACCTCGGAGCGCGCCCAGCGCCTGGCCCGGAGGCTTGAGCTTCGAGCCTGAGCGCTTCGCCGTTTATGTCGACCGTGGCAACTCGCTGCGTCCAGCGTCGCTGGGAGAGGTTCGGGCCGTCGTCGATCGCTTGGTGAGCCATCGCGGCGGCGTCGCGTGGCAGGACTTGCCGCGCCCTACGAGCGTCACGATCGAAGGAGCGGGCATGGCAAAGCGCGTGCTGATTCGTCGAGACAGCGAGACACTCGATATTCCGATGGGCGAGAGGCCCACGGGCGCCGACCCGGCGCTCTATCCGACGGATGCGCAAATCACACAGTGGTTCCAGAAACTGCCGATGCAGAGCTTTCGCGGCTTGGAGCGCGTCGAGCTCGGCAACGTCGGCCGAGGTCTCGCTGCCTACGTCGACGAGACACGCACGATGTACTTTGGCCCCAACCAGAATGGCTGGCGTGGGCCGCTGCACGATGTATTTGCCGGGCACGAGATCACCGGCCATCACATCGAACGAGGCTCACCAGAGCTCGCGCGCCTCATGATGCTCACGGGGGTGCTCGATCGCGCCCACGGCTCGTCACATGCCGCCCGCGTGTACGGCACCCTCGATCCTCGCGAGTACTTTGCCACGATGATCGAACGCTACGTCGGCGGGGATCGGACCATGGCCGCTCGATGGCCGCATTTCGACCGATTGATGGGCGCTCTCTTTACACCCGACGGTCGGTCCGCCAGCCCCACGCTGTTTCGCAACGCAGCCTCGGCCATGTTGCCCATCGCGTTGCTCTCGGTGATGGCGAGAGAAAATAGCGACGACTCGAACCGGTCCTGAGCGCGCAGGGTCGACGGCGCCCACCCGGCCGGTTACAACTTTTGCACCATGTTCGCCCTCGCCCTTGCCCTCGTTCTAGGCGCCGATATGCCCGGCGCTCTCACTGCTGATCAGATCTCGAAGGCCAAGGCCTGGGTTGCCGAGATGCAGGCCAACTACAAGGGCCCGTACGGCGGCATCATGTGGTACTGCAACGACGGCACCGAGGTCGTTCCCAAGGAAGGCAATTGCCTCGAGCATGGGAGCGGCAAGCAGTACGGCGTCCTCAAGCGTGAGGCGATCGATCTCGGCAAGCTCGGTATTTACGCGGGCACTATCCTCGCTGCTCTCGAGCCGCAGACCTTCATCGAGAACGACTACTACCGCGCTCGCGCCTTCATCGTGGAGCGCTATCTCGAGCGCGCTCTCGACGGCTGGACGTTGAAGAAGGCGAAGACGTATCGCGGCTTCCGTCAGGTCGAAGACGAAGACGAAGGCGCACGCCTGATCATGATCGCGCTCATGGGCCAGAAGACCATGTTCGACGATCGACGCTCGCTCGCCATCCGGCTCATCGACTCCATGCCTTACGGGCAACAAGGCTCGACGGCGTCGCTGGTTCGCGATCAAGCCGCTGCGCTCGGTGACATCGACCCGATGTTCGCGCCCATCCGCTTCAAGGTGCACGCCGCGCCCGAGCCCTCCGACATCCTCTCCGTCGAGGCCTACGCCAAGAAGACCAAGAACAGCGACTTCGCAAAGCAAGCCCTCGAGCTCGCCGCCACGTTGAAGAAGCACTTCGACGCGAGCGCCCGCCTCGAGCGCCTGCAGAACGTGAAGAAATGGGTTCGTGACGACGAGACCAAGCGGCAGATCGACACCTTCGCGAAGCTCACCGGCCAAGACACGCTTGCAATCATCGAGAACGGCGGCCGACTCATTCAGACAGCCGAGGCCGCTTTAGCGGAGACCAACCATCCGCGACAAGGTGAGCGCAATCTCCTGCTCCTGCACACCATGCAGCTCGTCGAGGAGCTTTGGGTCGGCGTCACCGCCGATCTCACGCGCATGCCGCTCACCCGCGCACAGACACTCGCGGTCTTCTCGAATCTCATCAGCAGCGCCAAGGCGCTGGGCTATCTGTCGCAGCGCGAGCTCGTGAATGCGCAGGCCTCCATCGCCCGCATGAATTCTGGTACCGCGAGCGAATACGTCGCCGGCGTCGGTCAAGCCGAGCGCGTCCTGTCGTGGGCGCGCGCCCGCATCTACGCTGACGTCGGGATGGCGCTCGAGCGCTACCAGGCCATCGAGCCACGCGCCGAGAACGTGCTCGACGACATTCTCCGCAGCGGCGTCATGCTGCCGATCGCCGTGACGCTCGACCGCCTCGCTGCCGACGCCGAGTCACTCCGCGGCGGCGGACACCGGATGCTCGGTCTCGGCGACCTGCAGAACACCGCTGGCGTCCGCGGCGAAAACGCCGGTATCGCCATCGGGAAGCTCCGGGTCGTCGATAGCTCGGCGAAGCTCGCGGCTCTGCAGCGCGACGACATCGCGTTTTTGCAGGACTTGCCGCCGGACCTCCCACCGGTCGCCGGTATCATCACCACCGGCGCCGTCGGCAGCCTGTCGCACGTGGCGATGCTCGCACGAAACCTCGGTATCCCCCTCGCGACCGCGGGGGAGCTGTCTGCCAAGCTCCGCGAGCTCGATGGTCAAGACGTCGTCGTCGGTGTCAGCGCTGGCCGTCGCGTGCTCATTGGGCCTGCGTCCGCTTTCAGCAACGACGAGCGTGAGGCTCTGCTCAACAAGCGCGACAAAGAGGTCACGACCTTCAGTATCGCCGCCGACAAGCTCGATCTCAAAACCAGCAAGATTCTCCCGCTCTCCGAAGTCAGTGAAAAGGACTCCGGCGTGCGCGTCGGTCCGAAGGCGGGCGAGCTCGGCCACTTGAAGCGTCTCTTCCCGACGCGCGTCTCCGATGCCGCCATCATTCCGTTCGGCGCTTTCGTGAAACACGTCGACCGTCTCGGCGCGAACGGCGCGCCGTCTCCATTCACGCGTTTGCGCTACGCCTATTCCCTCGCGCAGCGTCTCCCCGACGAAGAGGCGGAGCAGTACATGCTCGGCGAGCTGACGCGCTTCCGCACCGCTATCGCGGACTTGCCGTTTCCGGAAGGCTTCGAGGCCGAAGTCGATGCCGCGCTCGCGAAGCTCGGTGACATCGGCACTTTCGGCGTCTTCGTACGCAGCGACACCAACGTCGAAGACCTCAAGGACTTCACCGGTGCCGGCCTCAACAAGACGGTCTTCAACCGCGTCAGCCGCGCGTCCATCCTGGCGGCTATCCGCGAGGTTTGGGCATCACCCTTCCAGGACCGCTCGTATCGCTGGCGCCAGCGTCTGTTGACCAACCCAGAGTTCGTCTTCCCTTCGGTGGTTCTGCACAAGACGGTGCCGAGCGAGCTCTCGGGCGTCCTCGTCACCACCGACATCGAGACGGGCGACGAGAAAGCCATCACCATCAGCATCAGCGAGGGTGCCGCGGCCGTAGTCGACGGCGGGGTGCCTGAGACCGTGGTCATCCGGCAAAACGGCGATCAGCGCTTCCTGGCCTCGAACCGCACGGTGACCTGCAAGATCATCCCCCCACCGCCCAAAGAAGACGTCGTCCTCACGGCGACCAGCACCCGAGACGTCCTCCTCGACAAGGCCAAGACGGACGAAATCCGTCAGCTCGCCAAAGAGGTCCAGGACAAGATGCCGGACAACAAGGGCATCCCCTGGGACGTCGAGTTCGGCATGATCGGCGACAAGGCCTACCTCCTCCAGATCCGCCCCCTGCGCATCTCGAAGGCTGCCGCCCGCCATCCGCTCCTCGCCGCCATGGACGACAAAGCCAAGCCCGCGACCGGCAACCTCGATCTAACTGTAGCAATTCCAACAGGTTAGCCGCCTCTAGAAGGTTCCTGGTACGTTCTAGGGCGGCGCTCTAGAAGGTTCCTGGTGCATTCTTGGGAGGTTCGACGACTGTTGAACTAGGGGGGTGCCAGGCGGGGAAGTTCAAAAGTCGTTGAAGGGTTGCCATCGCGGTGCCAGCGTACTAATCGCACCCCTTCCCCAACGGCCCCGCTGGCCTATGGGGCAAAAAACCCCTGGCAGAAGGTAAGGTCCGAGGTCATCGACTGACCGATACGTGTCGCAGAACGAAACAAGGAACCTCGAACCTCCCCTCTGTTCTTCACCAAGGGCGCCGGGAAGTAAGTGCGTAGAGACGAGCAATGCAGCGCCGCTGGGAATCGAAAACGCTAAACGGATGTTCAGTCGAAGGTCGGCAGCGCGCTCTTCGGATTCTGTCCGCTAAAGCAGACGACGGCCGGCTGGCTGGCGCGAGCACCAGGCCCTGCCGTTGGATCACAAGCGCCTACAACCGCCTCGGGAAGTGTCGCGCCCACCAGTGCGTTAACTCGCACACCTATTTACATCGTGATAGTCATGTCATGACGAGCGCGGCGGCCATTTCATGAGGGTTAGCGTGACCAAGGGCTTGGACCTCCGGATGATCGCTATAGCGGTCATGGCCACCATCATGGTGCCCGCGGTCGGCTATAGCGCACGCAACTCGCGGAACAGCTCGCGCAAGACCAAGCCTACCGTCACCAAGCCCGTCGAGACCACGACACCGGTCGAAGCGCCGGCACCGAGCACGGCTCCGGCGGTCGACGGCGACAAGCCGGTCACCATCCCGTCGGCTGACGCGGTCGCTCCGACCCCCGCCGGCAACGTCACCGTCGTTCAGCCCGAGGGGACCGGCGAGTGCCGCGCCCCATTCCCGTTCACCAAGAAGTACACGCGCATGCAGCGCGTTCTCGAGCGCCGTCTGCGCGCCTCCGGCCTCGGCCGTTATCTCGACAAGAAGCAGCTCGGCGTCGCCCTCGTCGACCTGTCGGTCCAGGGTCGCGCGTTCTACGCCGGCATCAACGACAACGACATGATGTACGCCGCGTCGCTGCCGAAGATCGCCATCCTCGTCTCGGTCATCAAGGCGGTCAACGAAGGCAAGCTCGAGTGGACGCACGAGTACGAAGAGCGTCTTTCGAACATGATCCGCGCCTCGAGCAACACCGACGCCTCGTGGGGCGCCGAGATGGCCGGCCTCGAGGGCATCGAATCGACGATGCGCGATCCCGACTACTGCTTCTACGACAACAAGAGCGGTGGTCTCTGGGTCGGCCGCCAGTACGGCCCGCGCGGCGGCACCAACCGCGACCCGCTGCAGAACCTTTCTCACGCTGCGACCGCCCGTCAGACCGCGCGCTTCTACACCATGCTCGACGAAGGCCTCCTCGTGTCCAAGCACTGGAGCTTCCGCATGCTCGGCCTCATGTCGCCGCCGGCGCATCACCACAAGTTCGTGGGCGGCCTCGAGGGCACCCCGGGCGTCACCTTCCTGGCGCGCAAGAGCGGTTCATGGCGCCACTGGCACTCCGATAGCGCGCTCATCCAGCATCACGGCCGTCGCTACGTCGCGGTCGGCATCTCCGAGACCTCGAAGGGTGAGAAGCTGATGCAGCAGCTCATCAAAGTGCTCGACGACATCGTCATGGACGGCGACTACCGTCCGCGCCGCGACAACCGCCAGGCCTCGCTCCCGTAGCTCCCCCGCCCCGTGCGACCTGCTGCGAAATCTCGGCGCCGCGATCTGCGTGAGCAATGTCTCCAGGAGGCCCTCGCTATCATCGAGGAATCCGGAGTCGAGTCGCTCAGCATGCGCGAGGTTGCGCGGCGCCTCGGCGTCTCGCACCAGGCTCCGTACAAACACTTCGCCAGTCGCGATCATATCCTCGCGGAGATCGTTGGCCGTGCCTTCGTCGCCTTTGCCGAGTTCCTCGACGCCCGTCCGCAAAGCGGTGTCCCCGTGGAGGACATGGCGGCGATGGGCAAAGCGTACCTCGCGTACGCGACCAAACACCCCCTCAGCTATCGCCTGATGTTCGGGAGCGCGCTGCCGAACCCGAGCGACCATCCCGACATGATGGAGCGCGCACGCCACGCCTTCGCCTTGCTGCAGGCGGATATCGCCAGGGTCCACAAAGCCGCCGGCCGGCGTCCGACTCCCGAGCGTATCGACCACGACGCCTTGTTCGTCTGGTCGACGCTGCACGGGCTCGCGAGCCTCATGGAAGGAAGCACGGTGCGCACTCTCGGTTTGCCGCGGCGCTCGCTCAGCGCGGCGCCCGCAGAGGCGCTAAAGCGGATCGGCCAAGCCCTCGGGGTATCGTAGACAGGGTCCGTGGAAGGTTTGTACAAGGTTCGGGCGGGCCTAGGTGAGGTGTCAAGCGTGTTTGACACCTGGTGCTTGCCGTCGCCTGTTTTGCACTCTGTGCGGCCTGGCCCGCGCTTTGCTACCCTTCCGATGTCATGCGGGCGTCCTTCTTTCTCGTCATGTGTCTTACGATCGCGTGCTCCGGTGATCCGAGCACTGCGCTCGATGTCGAGCTGATCGCCGATCTCAACCTCAACAGTGAGGCGGACCTCGCGGGTGCTCTCACCCATCTGCGTGTCGAGCTCGATTCCGACGAAGGCCTGTACGAGCCAGGGGCTGCAACCGCGACGCGAACCTATCGCGTCGAGAATGTCGATTCCGATGCCCCGCTCGAGCTCTTGATCGATCTTCCGCTGACCGGCCTTAGGCTTCCCGCCATAAGGATAGAGCAGGGCGGCCTACCGGACGGCCCCGTCGACGTCCGCGTGATCGGCCTCGATGCCGCTGGCCTTCACGTCGCCTCCGGTGGCTTGCGCAGCGTGACCTTTGCGACAGGCGAGCGCAAACGTGTCTCCATTCCCTTCAATCTCAAGCCGCAGTACCTGCCGGCTCGCGTCATCGAAGCGTATCCCCGCAGCGACGAAGAAACCTGCCGTTCGGGGACGGCGCTCCTCGTTCTCTCGAAAAATATCGACCCGTCGACGGTCATCGGCGGTGTCTCGGTCATCGTCGAGCGCGACAGCTATAGCGGACCACTGCCCGCCAGCGCATCAGCCGAAGGGCCGGTCATTCGTGTCGCGTTCGCGGTCATCGAGCCCGACGTCGACCGCTATCACATTCGCGTCACCGACGAGGTGACGGACACCGACGGTGTGCCACTCGACCAGGACCCAGGCGTGCCTGGTCATCAGCACTTCGTGCAAGACTTCAGCGTCGTCAGCGGTGGCGCTTGCACCGACTATCCCTATCGCTGGTGCCACGAGAGCGGCACGGTGCTCGAGTGCCCGGATTTTCGCGGCGGCCGCCTGCGCTGCGAAGAAGGTCTGTGCGTGTTGCACGACTGTGGCGGCGACATTTGCCAAGACGGCTTCGTGTGTCACAGCGCGAGCGCCGCGTGTGTCGTCGACTGCCGCGTCTATGGCGGCACCGAAGATTGCCCTTCCGGAAGTCTTTGCAACCAGAACACCGGGTTGTGCGACCCAGTGCCCTGACCTTCAGCGCGCAAGGAGTCGTTCGAGCTCGCGGAGCTTCTCGTTGGTGCGCGGCACGTTCCCGTCGAGGAGCGTCTGGAGAGTGTCACGTGCGATACCCTTGAGAGCGGGGCGTCGCGGGTCGTCCGGGGCCAGGCGGTCGATTGCGCTCTGCAGGCGCGTGAGCTTGCGCTCCACCACGGCGCGATCGACGGTCATGGCGTCGAGCTGCGCGCAAAGTGCTGCCTTGTCGGCGGCAGGGTTCTCGAGGTCGCGTTGAAGCGCCGCCGGGAGGTCGCTGGTCGCGATCCCACGCGTTCTCAGACGCTCGATGCAGGGCTCGAGGATGTCGCGAGACGGCTCGACCGAGGGCTGCCTCTCCGCCTCCGTCATCGGGGCGGCAGCGAGCGACTGTGGGGTGTCTCGCTTGGTCTGACGAGCTTTCTTCGGGGGAGCTGCAGGCGCTTCCGCGAGCGTAGGGGGAGCCAGCGTCTCGTTCGATACTGGCGCGGCGCTTGGCGCTACTTCCGCAGGCGCAGACGTCACCATGGCAGCCCGGGACCCCAGGACGGCCGTGGCGAGGCCGCCTGCAACTGCCAGCACAGCGGACACCGCGACCACGATCCCAACGCGCGCGCGCGCCTTGACCCGCGGGCATGGCTCCGCGCTTCGCACGAACGAGAGATCCGGCGCTTCCAACGTGGTGGCGACGCTTGCGATCTCGCTCGCAAACGCGTCCGCTGAAGCGTACCGCTCTTCGGGAAAGCGCTTCAGTGCCCGCTGCACCACGGCGTCGACACTCGTGGGTGCACCGTAGGCAGACGGGCGTTTGGGCTCCGGTGCTTCTGCTGCACGCAACAGCTCGAGCTCGTTCATGTCGCCGAAGTAGGGGACACCACAGAGCATCTCGAACAACACCAGCCCCAGTTGATACAGGTCAGTACGCGCGTCGACCGCGCTCTGCGTGACTTGTTCGGGTGCGAGATACCCGAGCTTCCCTTTGATCATGCCGGTGCGCGTCCGCGTCGCAGCGCGTGACTTGGCTATTCCGAAGTCACCGAGCTTCACCTCACCATGGCTCGCGAACATGATGTTCTGGGGCGTTACGTCGCGGTGCACGATCTCGAGCGGCTTGCCGTCGCTGCCGCGGGCGTCATGCACTGCCGAGAGTGCGTCGAGCACGCGCAAGGCGATGTGCAGCGCCGTCGCAACCGACAGCTTGCGCTCGGCCAGAACCGTCGCGAGTGATGGGCCGTCGACGTACTCGAGCGCGAGAAATGGCAGACCATCGACCACGCCTTGCTCGTGGACGGCGACGAGATTCGGGTGCCGGAGTTGCTTCTGCAGCAAGGCTTCCTGGGCGAAATCTGCGACGGCGCCACTGCTCGGCAACATCACCTTGAGCGCGACCAGCTCGCCGTTACGACCGTCGCGTGCTTTGAACACCTCGGCGCTGCCCCCGACCGCGATGCGCGTCAGCTCCCGGTAAGGCCCGAAGCTCGCCTCAGGCATCGCTGCCAAGCCCGTGCTTGTTGATGAGACGATGCATGCTCTGGCGCGACATGCCGGCCACGCGGGCCGCTTCCGAGATGTTGCCACCCGCGTCCGCGAGCCGGCGTTCGAGATAGGCGCGCTCGAAGGCTTCGATCTGGGCTTCTTTCGCCGCGTGAAACTCGAGCTCGAGAGCATCACCGCCCACGAGCGACGTCTCGGCCATCAACGGCACACCGACTGCCTGACTCGCGGTGATGCCCGGCAAGGTAAGCAAGCGCTCGACGACGTTCCGTAGCTCGCGCACGTTCCCCGGCCAGTCGTGGCTCGCCAACACCCGAAGCACGGGCGTCGGGATCTCCGGTGCATTCTCACCCCCGAGTCGCCGTGCGAAAGCCGCGACCAAACGGGGGATCTCTTCCAGACGCTCGCGAAGTGGCGGCAGTGTGACCGCTATGACAGACAAGCGATAGAAGAGATCGGTCCGAAAACGCTGCGCCTTCACTTCGGCGCCGAGGTTGCGGTTGGTGCAGGCGATCAGGCGGACGTCGAGCTCGCGATCGACGGTGTCGCCGAGCCGCCGCGCAGTCTTGCTCTCGAGCACGCGCAACAACTTGGGTTGCAAATCGAGGGGCAGCTCGCCGATCTCGTCGAGCACCAAGGTGCCACCCGCGGCTTGCTCGAAGATGCCCGGTCTCGCCTCGGTCGCGCCAGTGAAGGCTCCGCGGGCGTGACCGAAGAGGGCACTCTCGATGAGCGCTGGGGAGACTGCGCCACAATCGAAAACCACGAAGGGCTGCTCGCGCCGTGCGCTCGCCTCGTGAAGCCCTCGGGCCGCGAGCTCTTTTCCCGTGCCGGACTCACCGCTGACGAGCACGGTTGCGTCGCTCTTGGCGGCCTGCTCGAGCATGGCGAACACCGCGCGCATTTTGGGACTGTGGCCCAGCAGCGGACCGAAGTTGGTGCGCAGCGAGAGTGGCACAGCGACCTCGGTGTCTTCGGTGACCAACAGGAGGCGTGAGCTGCCGACTTCGATGAGAGAGCCTGGTTGCAGGAATGCGCGCTCGACACGCACGCCGTCGAGGTAGGTTCCGTTGGTGCTACCGAGGTCGCGCAGGAGCGCTCCGCGCGTCTCGAGCACGATTTCGCAGTGATGCGCGCTGACGCTCGGATCATCGACGCGCAACTCGTTGCCCTCTGCGCTACCGACGCGGATACGCGCGGCGCCCAACTCGGCGGCACTCTCGGGTGGCGCGCCCTCCCGCACGACCCGCATTTTGCGATGCGTCCAGACCTCGCTGCGCTCGCGCTGCAAAACGCGGGTTGCTGTGGGGTTTGGTTTCGTAGCGTCAGCGGCCATGATAGCTCGTCGCGACCGCGCGTCGGTCTTTGCGAGATGCATCGTTCAACCCGAACAGCTTGGCAAGTGGTGACCGCCCTTTGGACGGCCGGAGCGCTCGCCTGTGCTCAAGGGACTGGACCCGATCGCTCTCGCGGACGTTTCGCCGTCGCGCCGCCGATCTGGCTCACCGAGGCCCCCGCGACCGAAGTCCCATTGCAGACCGAGATCCGCGAGGCGTTCGCCGCGGAAGGCCGCGAGACCGATGCGCTCGTCGATACACCACCGCCGGAGTGCGCCGAAGACGCTGCCTGTCTCACCAAGCTCGGTGCCGACCGCGGCGTCGATACGCTCGTCATTGCTCGCCTGGCGCGGTTGGGCTCGACGACGCTGCTTCGCCTGCAGAGCGTCGATGTGTCCCAGGGCGCGATGGATCACACCGTGCAGTCCGTCATCGAAGACAGCGACGATGCCCGTCTCGCGCGTAGCGTTCGTGAGAACGCGCAGCGTCTCGCCCGTCTCTACGCGCCACCGACGCCGTGGTATCGCCGGCCAGTGGTGATCGCAGCGGGAGCTGCAGTCATCGTGGGTGTGGTGGCTGGCGTACTGCTCGCGACCCGCGATGGCGAGCCCGAGCCGGACATCACGGTTCGCCCGCCCTGAGCAGTGTCGCATCGATTTGACAGGTGCCCCTCCGCATCTGTCGCACGCATGTGACAGTGGTGCGCACAAAGGCGCCATGGCCTCGTTCTGCATCTGGCACAGCGGTTGCTCTCCCTGGCGGCGGCGACTTTCGCCCACTTTCACCAGACGTCCTGGGGGACCTTTCCAATGCGATATCCAGTCCAGAAGCTCATGTTCGCGCTCGCGCTCGCCGCCAGTGTGGTCGCCTGCGGTGACGACGACGACGATTCCGATGCGAACGATCAGACAATCACCGCGATAGCAGCCAAAGATGCGCGCTTCTCGACTCTGGTCGCGGCGCTACAGTCGACCGGCCTCGACGCAACCCTCGCGGCGGATGGCGAGTTCACGGTCTTCGCTCCCACCAACGAGGCCTTCGAACGCTTACCTGCCGGCACGCTCGAGAGTCTCGATGCGGCAACGCTGCGCTCGATTCTCCAGTACCACGTCATCGCCGGTAGCGAGGTCAAAGCCGCGGCCATTACGGACGGCGCGACCCCGGCCACGGCGCAAGGCGCAACCTTGCGCCTCGACCTCGACGGCAGCACGGTCGTCATCAACGGCGTGACCCAGGTCGCCATCGCGGACATCGACGCGAGCAACGGCGTCATCCATGCCATCGACTCGGTGCTTCTGCCGGTCGCTTTCCCGGGCGATGCGGTCGAGGCCGTCAGCGCCTACCCGCGTTTGTCGACCCTGCGTGACGCGGTGGTGGCCGCCCAGCTTACGGGCGCTCTGTCTTCGGCTTCGAGCATCACGCTCTTTGCGCCGACCAACGGCGCCTTCGCCGCCATCCCGTCGGCCGATCTCCAGGCGCTCTTGCAGCCCGCGAATCGCCCGCAGCTGGCGGAGCTCCTGCAATACCACGTCGTCGGTGACGCGCTCACCGCGGCGGAGATTACCACTGCCGCGAATCAGCGAGGCCTCGGCCGTGCCACCGTTCCCACCCTCATCGGCACGCGCGTCAAGGCGACGCTCGCCGCTGGCGGCGTCCAAGTGAACGACGCCAACGTGCTCTACACCGACATTGCCGTGAGCAACGGCGTCATTCATGTCATCGACAAAGTCCTGACGGTTCCCGGCAACATCGTCGAGGTCGCGGGTGCCGCTGGTTTCTCGACGCTGCTCGCAGCGGCGACGGCCAACGACCTCGCTGCGACGCTCCAAGGCAACAACGGCGGCAGCGGCTTCACGGTCTTCGCGCCGACGAACGCAGCCTTCGCGGCGCTGGGCCTTTCGAGCTACGACGGCCTCACCGACGTGTTGCTGTACCACGTTCTCGGGAGCCAAGTGGACGCCAACACCGCCCTCGGTGTCGCCGCTTCCGCAAGCTCGAGCGTCGACACGTTGAACAGCAGCGCCGATCTCGACCTCAGCATCGTGGGAGGCGCCTTGCGGATCAACGGCGACGTCAACGTCGTGACGACGGACATCATCGCCAAGAACGGCATCATTCACGTGATCGACACGGTTCTGCTGCCGCCGAGCTGATCCACGCCCTATCCGGACGGGGCCGTTCGTCTCCGCATGGCCCCGTCCGCCCAGGTCGTCATGGCCAAGAGCGCATTCATGCACGCTCTCGAGCAGCGGCGCTCCACAGTGACGCCTCGCTCGTGGATCTACGTTCCGTACGATCAGCTCAACGCGACGATCGGTCCACTATCGCGACTCGATCCCAGCGAAGCCGGCATCGTCATGGTGGAAGCACCGTGGAAGGCGGCGCGCCGGCCGTATCACAAGCAAAAGCTCGCGACTGTCCTGACGGCGGGACGGCATTTCGCCCTCGAGCAAGCCGAGCGCGGCGTTGCCGTGCGCTTCTTCGTGAGCGAAGGTTCGTATGCGGCCGGTCTTCGCAAGGCGGTGAACGAGGTTGGCCCGTTGACGATGATGGAGGCCGCGGAGCGTGAGCTGCGGGTCGACGTCGCCCCCCTGGTCCACGAAAAGCTCATGGCCGTGGTTCCGCACGAAGGCTGGCTGACCACACACGAGCAGTTTCGCTCCTTCGCCGGCCCCAAGCCCCCATGGCGCATGGATGTCTTCTATCGCGGAGTGCGGAAGGCGACGGGCATCTTGATGGATCGCAAGCTGCCGGAGGGAGGGCGGTTCAGCTTCGACACCGACAATCGGCAGCGTTGGCGCGGCTCGCCTCCCGCACCCCGACTGCCTACATTCGACGTCGACGCCATCACCGAAGAGGTCTGCGAGCTGGTGGCACGGACGTACTCCGATCATCCGGGGGAGCTCCACCCCGAAACCATTCCCGCGAGCGCGCATGATGCGCGTCGTCTGTGGGAGCACGCTCTACGCAAGTGTCTACCGAGCTTTGGCCCCTACGAAGACGCCATGGCCCGCGACGAGCGCACGCTCTTCCACACGTGTATCTCCGCTCTCTTGAACCTGCACCGGCTGCTGCCACGCGACGTCATCGACGACGTACTCGCCGCCGAGCTGCCGCTTGCCAGCAAGGAAGGCTTCGTCCGCCAAGTGCTTGGCTGGCGCGAGTACATGCGTCACGTCCATCTCGCGACCGACGGGTTTCGCGTCTTACCGCATGGACGGTCGGCGCCGGAGAGCGACGCGGCCCCGAGCCACCTCGGAGCGAGTGAGCCACTCCCAGCTGCGTATTGGGGCAAGCCGTCCGGCTTTGCTTGTCTCGACACCGTCGTGGCCGACGTCTGGCGTGACGCCTACAGCCATCACATCACCCGCCTGATGGTGTTGTCGAACATCGCGCAGCTCCTCGATGTCTCGCCGCGCGAGCTTACGGATTGGTTCTGGATCGCTTACGTCGACGCTTACGATTGGGTGGTGGAGCCCAATGTTCTCGCGATGAGCACTTACGGTGTCGGCGACCTCGCGACCACCAAACCTTACGTGTCTGGTGCCGCCTACATCCACCGCATGAGTGACTACTGCGGTACGTGTGCCTTCGATCCGAAGAAGAGCTGCCCGCTCACGCGGATGTACTGGGCATACCTCGCGCGGCATGCCGACAAGCTCGGGGCCAATCCCCGTATCGCCCAGCCCGTCCACGCTCTCGCCAAGCGGCGTGCGGAAGACAAAGCACTCGACGCGCGGGTGTTCGAGCGCGTGCGGGAATTGTTGGCTGCCGGGCATCCGGTCCGCCCTACCTCGCTCCCATCACCGAGTTGACAGTGTCAACCTAGGCTGTCACGTTCGAAGGATGCAGCTCATGCGATCTCCCCGCGGTACGGGTCCTGGCCGATGCGCAGTCGTCACCGGAGCGTCGGACGGTATCGGCAGGGCTACCGCCATCGAGCTTGCCAAGACCGGTTTCGATCTCGTGCTCGTCGCCCGCCGCCTCGTCGCTCTCGACGCGTTGGCCGCGGAGCTACGTGCTCGCTACGGCGTACGCTGCACGACACTCTGTATCGACTTCACGCAGCCTCGCTCGGTTGCGCACCTGCTGAACGCGACCGTCGAGCACGACGTCGGACTTTTGATCGCCGCGGCAGGATACGGCAGCGCCGGCCCATTCGTGGCCAGTGACCTCGCTCAAGAGCTCGCGATGGTCGACGTCAACTGCCGTGCGGTCGTCGACATGACCCACGGGTTCGCGCGTCGCTTCTGCGAAAACAATCGCGGTGCCATCGTGCTGTTCGGGTCGCTCGTCGGCTGGCAAGGCGCGCCCTACAGCGCCGTCTATGCCGCGACGAAAGCGTTCGTGCAGTCCTTCGCCGAGGCGCTGGACCGTGAGCTCGCGTCGTCGTCGGTGAAAGTGCTCGCTTGCGCGCCCGGCCCGGTGCAGAGCGGCTTTGCGAGCCGTGCGCGGATGGCGATGGGCAAGACCGACACTCCCGAAACAGTGGCCCGCGCCATCGTGCGGTCACTCGGGCGTACAGGCACGTTGGTCCCGGGTCTCGTCGGCAAGCTGCTCACGTACTCGCTGCTGCCCCTGCCGCGGTGGCTGCGTATCCGCGTCATGTCCGCTATCATGTACGGCATGTGGCGCAAGGCCGCTCAGTAGTAGCGCACGCCGTCGTCTTCCATGCGGAAGCAATCTTCGAGATTGGGCTGCACGTAGGTGCCGAGTAGCGAGTCCGCTCCAGCGAACGCCAGGTTGTAGTTGCACTTGCCTTCGTGATGTAGCTCGTGGCTGCGAGTCGACCAGGCGGCCCAGCGTGTCGAAAGGATGCGCCCCACCACGGGACCTGCCTCGGCGGCGGCCTTGTCTTTCTCGACGTGTTGCAGAGGATGCACGGTGCGCATCGACAGCGGGAAGCTGAGCGCGATGAGCGCGAGCGGTAAGGCACATATCGGCGGAGCGCCGAACGCGACACCGGCGAGCACCAATGCGGCCGTTTGCGGGGCTACCGAGCGCAGCACGCGTACGCATCCGAGCAGGCTGAGCGTCGAGCCGTAGAGCTCTTCGATGATGCTCTTGGCTACTCCCGGTGGGAGCTTCGCGATCCATGCGTCGACGCGTGCCTTGTGCTCGGCGCTGTCGAACATCTTGGTGAACGTCTTGAACGTCAGGTGGTGGTGGACGATGCCATGCGAGATCCGTGTCAGCTCTAGCGGACCAGCAAGGACCTTGTGGAGCACCGCGTGCAGCTTGCGCTTGAGCCAAGGGGCGTCGGCCGCGATCGGCGTTTTGATCCAGTGTGCGAGACCATCTTCGTACTGATGGCCGGCGAAGCGATGCAAGATGGCTTCGCTCAACGCAAAGACGCCATACGTGGTCAGCGCCGAAGCAATGAGCGGAGCTCCAGTCGTCGTGAACGCCAACGCGAGCATGGCGGTAGCAGCAACGGCGATGTCGGCGTGCTCGGGCACGTAATCGCGGAGCAGGCTGGAGGCTGCCTGACGAGCGGCGAGATCTTCGGGGCGGCGCAAGCCACACGCCGGTTGAAACGACGCCGCGTGATAGACACGGGCTTTGCGGCTCGCGTGACGCAGAACCAAACGAGGAAGGCGTCCGTAGCAATCTCCCGCGTCGCTTCCGGTGAGCTGCAGCCAGCTCTTGCGTACGGTGGCGTCGAGCTTCGCATGAATTTCCGGCTCGTCGGCAAACATGCCCGAGCGCACGATGTACGCTGCGGCGGTGTGCTCGAGGACGGTGAGCTTGGCCTTGCCGGTGAGCGCATCGGCCCACGCGGCGACCTCGGCCTTCATGCCATCGGCGTCGCCTTTGGGCCGCACGATCCCACGCAACACGGCCAATGCCGCGTCGTCGCCGAGCGCTTGCAGCGCCCCCGCGGCCATCGACGGCGACGTTTGCACTGCCGCGCGCACGTGGTTGCCATGCTGAGGCAATGTCCACTGGGCCGTAGGCGCGGCGATCTCGTGAGGCCAAGCGACCCCAACGGTCATGCTCGCAGCGGTCATCGACGCCGTCCCGGCTGTCACCGAGCGCAAGCCCATGCGACCGACCATCATCGGACGATCTCCAAGCGCCGCACTTCGAGGAGCTTCGGCAAGCTGAGCGGGACGTACGCGCCCACGATGAGGTCACCGATAGCACACGGGCTCAGGTTCAAGTTGCGCAGGCTCCCGCGATGATGATCCCAGTGCTGGCGCGAGGTGAGACGCGCAACCGCCGTCGATAGATATGCCCGCATGAGCGGACCAGCCTTGGCCTCACGCTTTGCCAACTGCTTGTGGAGGAAGTCGTGCACCGCGACGGAGTACATCGGGTAAGCGATCAACGCGGGGAGCATGCCGAGAATGAAGGCTGGATTGAAGCCGGTGAGAGCGGCGGCTCCCGCGAGGAACGGCGTGATTGGCGCGACATATTGGAGCGCCGCCCGCAGACCCATCGAGGTGCCGTAGCCGTTCTTCTTGATGTACGCCCAGTGTTTCTCACCACGCTGCTTCTTGATGATGGCGTCGACCTGGGCCTGATGGTCTTCGTCGCGGAACTGATTGACGTAGTCCTTGAAGGTCATGCCGTGGTGCACGACCGCGTGAGCGTAACGCGCGCCCTCGACATAGGCATGGATGCGCGGGAAGCGCTCCAGCTTCTTCATGGTCTCCGGCGTCGCGTGGCCGACGTAGTCGTGCATCACCGACTCGGCGACCGCCGACTTGACCACGGTGCTCGCGGCGCCGGCGAGCGCCATACCGACGAATGGCACGACCCAGCACGCCGCGGCGACGCCCGCCGCCATGGCGAGTTGTCGATAGCTCGGGACGAGGTCGCGTAACCCACGGATGCGACTCGGGCCCTCGTCGTCCTGACGAAAAGCCGCCACGTGGAACAACCGCTCGTCGCGCGTCGCGGCAGCGAGCACGTACATCGGCAAACGCAACTCTAGAATGTTGTTGGGCGCCGGTAGGCATGTGAGCTGCGTCCATGCCCGTCTGAGCGTGTCGATCGCGCAAGTCTGATTGCTGAGCGTTCCGTTGCGCGCGGCGAAGAGCAGGGCGGTGTATTCGAGCACGGACAGCTTCGACGCCCGCGCGAGACCAGCTGCCCAGGTGTCGAGCTCGCTCCTCGCTACTTCTTTGGGCTCGCCGCTTTTCACATAGCGCGTGCCGGTGAGAGCCGCGGCTCGCCGCATCTGCTCGAAGGTCGCCTGCGTGGCGGCTGACTCAGTCGCGTTGAACGCATTCGCCTGAATGACGCGTAAACCGAGCACTTTTCGCCTCGCTCGTCGCATATCGGCGGGGGATCGGTTGTTGGTGCGTCATCACGAGTGCCTTGACCGCACTCTTTAGATGCGTCTAAATCCTACCTGCGTATAATTCTTAGTCGAGCGACGATGCCTCAACGCCAGTCAAATCGCCTGAACGAGCGCTTGGAGCACCTCAAATCGGTAGCTCGCGCCAAAGGCATCAAGCTCACTCCCCAACGCCTCGAGATCTTTCGCGAGCTCGCTACGACCGATGAGCACCCCAGCGCCGACAAGATCTTCCGCGCCGTCCAGCGACGCATGCCGACCGTCTCGCTCGACACGGTCTACCGCACCCTGTGGATGCTGCACGACCTCGGCTTGATTACCACCGTTGGTCCGGAGCGCGAAGCGGTCCGCTTCGACGCAAACCTCGACCAGCATCATCACTACATCTGTGTTCAGTGCGGCCTCGTCCGCGATTTCGAGAGCACCGAGCTCAACACGCTGCGTGTGCCCGACGCCGTGCGCGCGCTCGGCAGCGTCGTTACAGCCCAAGTCGAAGTGCGCGGCTTTTGTGCCGCGTGCTCCCAGACCCCCCAACCAAAGGAAAAGTCCTAGTGCAACGCTTGCTCATGACTCCTCTCATCGCGGTCGTCGCGCTTCTCGCGCACACTGCCAACGCTGGTGAAGCCGCTAAAACGGACGGCGCCTCCACCCAACCGGTCAACAACCAGTTCTGGTGGCCCGAGCGCCTCGACCTGTCGCCGCTGCGCGCGCAGGGCGTCGAGTCCGACCCGATGGGCCGCGACTTCGACTACGCCGCCGAGTTCAAGAAGCTCGACCTCACCGCGGTGAAGAAGGACATCGAGCAAGTCCTCACCACCTCGCAGGCCTGGTGGCCCGCCGACTACGGCAACTACGGCCCGTTCTTCATTCGCATGGCGTGGCACAGCGCCGGCACCTATCGCATCGCTGATGGGCGCGGTGGCGCTGGTGGCGGACAACAGCGCTTCGAGCCGCTCAACAGCTGGCCCGACAACGCGAACCTCGACAAGGCGCGCCGCCTGCTGTGGCCGGTGAAGGCCAAATACGGCAAGGCGCTGTCATGGGCCGACCTCATGGTGCTCGCGGGTAACGTCGCCCTCGAGAACATGGGCTTCAAGACCTTCGGTTTCGCCGGTGGCCGCCGCGATCAGTGGCAGGCCGACGACGTGTACTGGGGGGGAGAGCGCAAGTGGCTGCAGGGCGATCGCCGCGCCACCGACGGCGCTCTGAAGAACCCGCTCGGCGCCGTGCAGATGGGTCTCATCTACGTGAACCCGGAAGGTCCGAACGGTAACCCGGATCCGGCGCTCGCGGCGAAGGACATCCGCGAAGCCTTCGGCCGCATGGCGATGAACGACGAGGAGACCGTCGCGCTGATCGCCGGTGGTCACAGCTTCGGCAAGGCGCACGGCGCCGCCAATCCCGAGAAGTGCGTGTCGTCCGCTCCAGCGGGCGCGACCATCGAGGAGCAGTCGCTCGGTTGGAAGAACAAGTGCGGCACGGGCTCGGGCAAAGACGCGATCACCAGCGGCCTCGAAGGCGCCTGGACCGCGCTGCCAACGCGTTTCTCGATCATGTACCTGCAGAACCTCTACGCTCACGAGTGGGTGAAAACGAAGAGCCCCGCGGGCGCCACCCAGTGGATCCCGAAGGACGGCGCCGCCGCCAACACGGTTCCCGACGCGCACGACCCCAACAAGAAGCATGCGCCGGTCATGTTCACGACCGATCTCGCGCTGCGCGTCGACCCGGCCTACGCCAAGATCTCCAAGCGCTTCCTCGATAACCCGAAGGACTTCGAGACCGCGTTCGCGAAGGCTTGGTTCAAGCTCACGCACCGCGACATGGGCCCGCGCGCCCGCTACATCGGCGCCGAGGTGCCGAAGGAAGCGTTGCCGTGGCAAGACCCGATCCCGGCGGTCGACCACAAGCTGGTCGCCGCAGCGGACGTCGCCGCGCTCAAGAAGAAGATCGTCGACTCCGGCATCAAGTCGACCGAGCTGGTGCGTACCGCCTGGGCCTCGGCCGCCTCGTATCGCGGCACCGACAAGCGTGGCGGCGCCAACGGCGCGCGCGTTCGCCTGGCGCCGGCAAAAGACTGGGCGGTCAACGACCCGGCCGAGCTCGCCAAGGTGCTCAAGAAGCTCGAGAGCATCCAAAAGGACTTCAACAAGGGCCGCAGCGACGGCGTGAAGGTCTCGCTCGCCGATGTCATCGTCCTCGGCGGTAACGTCGGTGTCGAGCAGGCCGCCAAAGCGGCGGGTCACGAGGTTCAGGTGCCGTTCGCCCCGGGCCGCATGGACGCGACGCAAGAGCAGACCGACGTCGTGGCCTACGCGGTGCTCGAGCCCCGTGCGGACGGCTTCCGCAACTACTACGGCAAGGGCAACTACCTCGCGCCACTCGAAATGTTGGTCGAGCGCGCGAACCTGCTCACTCTGACGGTGCCCGAGATGACCGCGCTCGTCGGTGGCTTGCGCGTCCTCGACGCCAACACCGGCCACGCGAAGCACGGCGTCTTCACCGCCAAGGTCGGCACGTTGAGCAACGACTTCTTCGTCAACCTGCTCGACATGTCGACTAGTTGGCAGAAGTCCGCGAAAACGGAAGGGCTCTACGAGGGCGTCGACCGTGCCTCGGGCAAGGCCAAGTGGACGGCGACGCCGATCGACTTGATCTTCGGCTCGCACTCGGAGCTGCGTGCGGTTTCCGAGGTGTACGCCGCGGCGGACGGCAAGCAGAAGTTCGTTCAGGACTTCGTTCAGGCCTGGACAAAGGTGATGATGGCGGATCGTTTCGACGTCGCCACGTTGTAAGTGTGAAAGATTTGCCGAAAGGCGCCTGGGCTCGGGCGCGCGAGATGACCGGCCTTGCCATGAAAGTGGCGGGCAAGGAGCTCGCGCGCCGTGCCCGAGGGAAGGCAGACGACTTCGCCCTCAAGACCCGCATCGAGCAAGCCAAGCTCGTGGCCAAGAGCCTCGCGCGCATGAAGGGCGCAGCGATGAAAGCGGGGCAGCTGCTCTCCATCGACGCCGGCGACCTCTTGCCCCCCGAGGTGTCGGAGGTGCTCGCGAAGCTCCAGAGCGACGCTGAGCCCATCGACTTCGCGCCGATGCGTGAGGTGGTCCGCCAGGAGCTCGGTGACAAGCTCGAGCGGCTGGTCGGTCTCGGCGAGCACCGCCCGCGGCCGCCAGCATCGGTCAGGTCTATCGCGCGAGCGTCGACGGCAAGTCGGTGGCGGTGAAAGTCCAGTATCCCGGCGTCGCCGAGAGCATCGACTCCGATCTCGCTCTGCTAGCGAAGCTAGGCCAAGGCGTGCTCACTCTCTCCGGCCGCCGGGTGCCTCTCGATGATCTGCTTGCCGAGCTCAGCAAGGTGTTGCACTTCGAGACCGACTACGAGCGCGAGCGCTACTACCTCACCCGCTTCAGCGAGGCGCTAGCCGGCGACCAGCGCTTCATCGTGCCCAGCGCGTATCCCGACCTCTCCACCAAGCGCGTGCTCACCATGACTTGGGAAGAGGGCGAGCCGTTGCAAGCGTGGATACGACGCGGGCAGTCGTTGCCCAAGCGCGAGGCCGTGGGGCGCGCCGTGCTCGACCTGGTTTGCCTCGAGCTCTTCACCCTCGGCATGGTCCAAACCGACCCGAACTTCGGCAATTTCCTGGTGCGCGGCGAAGAGCCTCGGCTCGTGCTCCTGGATTTCGGCGCCACGCTCGAGTTCGACGCCAAGTTCCTCGACTCGTACGCGCGGCTGGTGTCGGCGATGACGGACGCATCGCCTCAGCGTGTCATCGACGAGAGCTTCGCGTTCGGGCTGTTGGATCGACGTGAGAGTCCGGAGACCCGCGCTCTCCTCGCCGAGCTCCTCATCGCGGCCGTTGCCCCGCTGGTCTCGAGCCAGCAGCCGTTCGCGTTCAGCGACGCCGACTATTCGAAGCGCATGCAGGATCTCGGCGAGCGCTTTGCGCGCAGCGTCCGTTATTCACCTCCGCCCAAGGAGCTCGTGTTCCTGAACCGCAAGCTGGGCGGGTTGTTCCAACTGCTCCGTCGACTCGATCTTGCGCTCGACTTGCGACCCTATCTCGAGCTGCTCGCGCGTCGCCTTTGACTGTCAACGCGCCTTGCGCTCGAGCTGCGTGCGTTCCAGCTGATTGCGAATCGAGCCGGTGAGCGCGCGGAAGATGCCGTGCATGAGGGTAGGGCGGTCTGCGAGCAGCTGCACGAAGGCGTCGCCGCTGACCACGAGCAGCGAGCAATCCGACACCGTGGTGGCGGTGGTCTCGCGCGGCAACTGGTCGAGCACCGCGAGGAGCCCGCAAGCATCGCCGGGTCCCAGGCGATCGAGCACGCGCCCGTCGCGTGTCAGCTCCACGGCTCCCGAGCGCACCAGATAAACCAGGTCGGGCTGCTCGCCTTGCGAATAGAGCACGCTCTTCGCGGGGACGTTGCGCGGCGTGAGCAAGGTCGCGACCTCGGCGAGATCTTCCGCCGAGCTGTGACTGAAGAGCGTGACGCCTTGCAGCTCGAGCACCTGGTTCACCAACAACTGCGTCATGCTGTCTCCTAAAGCGGACTTCGGTGCCGCGCCCATGTCGACGAGCACGACACGCGCCAGGCCCCCGGAAAACTTGTCACTCGAACGGGCCACGGCGGTGAGGATTTTGCGCGCGTCACGCACACGCTTCACGCCGCGCTCGCCTACCGCATCGACGAGCGCGTCACGTGTCCCGGCGTCGAGGATGTTGTCGAGCAGCTCGAGCGCGATCTGCCGGTCACGCGTCACGCGCGACGTCATGGCCCTGTAGGCGCCCTGAATGGCGTCGTCGGGATAGATGAGCGACATGCTCCGGAACAGCGTCTCGAGGCTCGCCTGGGCGCGCTCCTTGAAAGCTCGGCGCAAGAGCTCGGCGGCCGGCGTCTTCGGCATGTCGCACAAGCTGCCGTCACGCATGTGACCGAAGTAGGCGATCTCTTCGGCGAAGGTGTTGCGAATGTCGGTGACCGGAAAGGTCAGGTTGGAACGTCGCTTCATGTTGCCGAGAGCGGTCGCCGCGGCGAGACGCGTCTCGACGTGCGGTGCCTTCAGAGCCGCGACCAATGCTTTGACTCCCGAAGACGAACCGATGCGCCCGAGCACCGAGGCCAAGGCCACCGCGATCTTGGGATCGTCGAGACCCTCGATGATCTCGCTGGCGACGCGCGGCACCACGATGACACCAATTTCGGTCAGCGCTCTCGTCGCCGCGCCGCGCAGCTCACGCGCCTGCAGCTTGACGATGCAAATCTCGACCGCGTCGGGAGAGGGATGGTGCGCAAGTGAGGCCAGCGCCGTGCGCGCGACATCGGGGTTGTCGTCACGGGCGAGGCCGATGAGCGTCGGTGTCACCGCCTCGGTGAGTGGCGGCCCAGCCAAACCCAGTGCCCGAGCCGACATCAGGCGGGTCTGCACGTTGGTCGATGCGGCGAGACTCTGCGCAAGCGACAACGCGCGTTTCTCGCGGTTGATGAGAATGCCCGCGGCCAGGGCGCGCAGTGGATCGGGAACACTTTCGCGAATCAGCACCATCTCGCTGGCACGTGCCGCAGCCTCGGGCGCAAGCTCCGCTAAAGCAGTCAGAGCCGCCGACGCGACCGCGGGATTGTCACTCTCGGCGTAGTTCGTGAGGCCGCGGTGGTCTTCGAGCGCCGCGAGATGCTCGACGACGCGAACCGCCGTCGCGCCCGTCGGGTCACTGGTCGCGAGCCTGGTCAACACGTGCTCGGGAGCGTGCTCACCGGCTTGCTCGAGCAGATCCAGGATCACCGCCGCCCGCGCCGGCACCGCGGTCTCGAGCTCGCGCAAGAGCAAGCGCAGCGTGCTGCCGTCGACCACCTGAACCTCGGGTGATGACGATGTCGGCGCCGCCAGCAGCTCCGTGAGCAGCGCCACGTACCGGAGCCGCGTCACCAGCACCGACACCAGCCAGGTCGCGCACAGGACGAGCGTGACTGGCGCCAGCCGAGCTGGCGCTAGCGGAAAGAACGACAGGTACAACCCGGCCAGCGCCTGACCACCGCGCTTTGCGAGACCATCGATGCGCGATTGCCAGACCGCTCGCGCTCGCGTGCCGAGTGGGGCGAGCAGCAGGCCGCCGGTCGCTTGTTGCACCGTCATGTTGGTGCCGGAGTCCACGAGCTTGAGCACCACCAGCGTCGCTACGGTGGGCGCGAGCCCGAACGCCGCAGAGCAGAGAATCAGCGCCCCCGGCATGACGGTCGCGGTCGCGAAGAGCCCGACCTTGTCGAGCAGGCGGTCGACGACCGTGAGCTGCAAGACCATCGTCGCCACACCGGTTAGGAGCGTGACCTCACCGAAGAACGCGGTCATGCGGTCGGCGTCGTACCAAACGGCCGCCGCGGCGCGGTACTGGTAGTCGACCAAGGTGGTGACGGCGACCATGATCACGGTGCTGATGGCGACCCATCGCCCATACGGCGCCAGCGCCGCGACGTCCGAGCGATCGACGCGGACCGATTGCGCGGCCTGACTGACGCTGAAGGCGCCACCTTTGTGCCGCAAGATGGTGAGGACCGGTGCCAAGGCGCACAAGCCGGCGATGATGAACAGCGACCGCGAGCCCAAGAGCACCGAGCCGAACTTCAAGACGGCACCGGCCGCGAGCCCGCCCAAGATGCCGCCGAGGCCTACCCGTGCAGCTGTTCGACGTGCGTCACGCGGTCCGAGCCGCGAGCCCAGCACGACCCCGAACGCGAGCAAGAGCGCCGCCGCGGCGATCTCGATGACCACGTAACGCGCCACCGCGAGCCCGTGCACGAGCCCTAGGTTGCGCGGCTTCCACAAGGCGCCTGCGTACGCTAAAGCGAACAGACCGACGACGACGATGTGCACGAAGCGCCCGAGCCGATGAGTCTCGAAGCCGCGGGACAAGTAGCCAATGAGCGCGAGCGTCAGCCCCGCGACCACGGAAACGGTCACGTAGAGCGACCCCAAGACCTTCGATCCGACCGCGTCGAGCAGCTCTTGGTTTGCGACATTGCGCGCGATGACCGAGGCCGCGATCACGAAGAAGAGGTGCACCCCGTGGTTGACCTGCGCCGAGGCCGCCAAGACCTGGGTGCTACGCAGCGCCGCCGTGTAGCCCGGACGCAGGTAGAGAGGTCGGCTATCAAGACGGGAACGCACGGTCGCGACATGTTATACGTGCGGACCCCATGCACGCAGGAAAGAAATACTCCGTCATCGACATGGCTCGCTGGACACGGCGCGAGTCGCTCCTCTTCCTCTTGCTGGCGATCGTCCCGCCGGCGCTCGCGTCTTTGAACCTGACTCCCCCGCACGTCCCGTGGCAGCCCGTCTTGCTCCTCGGTACCGCGGTCGCGTTCATGACCGGCTTCAAGAGCAACGCCGCCTATGACCGTTTGTGGGAGGCGCGTCAGATCTGGGGCGGCATCGTCAACACCAGCCGCACCTGGGCGGTCATGGTCACCGACTTCCTGCTCACCGACACGCCCCAGATCCAGGCCGCACGCAGCCGTCTGGTGCACCGGCACATCGCTTGGCTCACGGCGTTGCGCTACCAGCTGCGCGAGTCCCGGGTCTGGGAGACCATCGGCGACGCCGAGAACGTCGAGTTCCTCAAGCGCAACTACGCCATCCCCGAGCGTGGCACGCCTCTGGAATCGGCTCTTCAGAACCTGCTCTCCGATGACGAGCGCGCCCACGTGCTCGCGAAAAAAAATCGCGCCACGCACATCGTTGCCCTGCAGTCTGCCGACCTGCGGGCGCTCGTCACCGCTGGGCACATATCCGAGATGCGGCACGTGGAGCTCGAGCGTACGCTATCGCAGCTCTACGACCATCAAGGCCGCTGCGAGCGCATCAAGAACTTCCCGTACCCGCGCCACTTCTCGACGATGAACTTCATCTTCATGTGGATGTTCATCTTCTCGGTGCCCTACGGGCTCTATACCGAGCTCAACCGGGTCGCGACGTCGTTCTACTGGCTCACCGTGCCAATGAGCTTCATCGTGCAGTGGAGCTTCCACAGCATGGACAAGATTGGCCGCGTCACCGAGAACCCATTCGAGGGCGGCGCCAACGACGTGCCCATCACCGCCATGGCGCGCACCATCGAGATCGATTTGCGCGAGCTGTTGGGCGAAAAAGAGATCCCGCCTGCGCTCCAGCCGCAGCACGACATTCTGCTGTAGCGGTCAGCCAGTAACGATGATCCTGAAGAGCGATTGTACCGAGACCTCGCCGTCCGGAGAGACCTGTCGGATGAGCAGGGAGTGCTCGGGTCTGAGCGCGAGCCGATCGACGACCTCGCCGTCGAGCAGCAAGCGACCAATGTCGGCTTGAGCGTCGGCAGGCAGCCAGTTGCCGCCGAGCTCACGCTCGATTTTCACCGCCGCGTCCCAGCTGACGCTCGGGTCGAGCGAGAGGTTCAAGATCTCGAAGTCACATTCTTCCTCGGCGTGCACGACCACGAGCTCGAGCGCGCGGTCACGAAGCACCGCCAAGGTGACGTCTGGACGCGCCGGGGTCGACTTCTCCGCCATCGCGAAACCTCGCTGCAGACCTACGGAGAAATGTAACAGCTTCGGGACGCGAGCGCCCGGAACCTACTGGAGGGTGACCAGCTTGGCGGGACCAGCGCTGACGGAGACGCTGCTTTCGCCGGTGCTGCCATCGGCGCGCTTGTAGGTGATGGTGTGCGTCCCCGGTTCGAGGGCCAGGTTCCAGGCCGGCGTCGCCAAGTCGGCGCCGTCGACGCGCACGCGGCCCCAGCGAGGCGCCACGATGTTCAGGGCACCCGCTCCCGCGCGCGCGGGTGGCAGCTCGTACGTGCGGGTCGGCCGCGGCTTGACCGCGAGCTCGGCGAAACGTTTCGAGCGCGCTGCTTCGTCGGCCTTGCCTTCACTCTCGAAGAGCTTGGCGAAGGCGAGGTGGACCTCGGGATTGAACGGATTCTGCAGCTTCACTTGCTCGAAGTGCTGGCGCGCGTTCTTCGATGCACCGCGCGCGAGCTCGAGGCGGCCGGCCACGAGGTGCGCATCGGCGTCTTCGGGGTGCGCCGGCAGTGCTTGCTCGAGCACACGTACCGCGTCGCGCTCACGTCCCACCGCTTGGTACGCTTTAGCGAGTCGGGTTACGAGCGTGATGTGCTTGACGCCCGCGATGGCGAACGCCTTTTCGTACTCGATGATGGCGGCATGGTCGCGGCCGTCGCGTTGCAGCAGCTCACCCAACCGCGAGAAGCCGTGCGCGTCGCGATTGGCGATCTGCTCGAGCGGCTTTTCTTGCTGGGCTTGCTTTTCGTCCGATGCCAGCTGGATGCGCTCGGGAGCGGCGCCCGGCACCAAGCGGAACTGGCGCTTACGCACGTAGCGTTTCCAGGCGTTCTCGACGCCGTCCATCGACAGCCCGAAGCTCGCCTGCAAGGCGACGTTCAGCGGCAGACCCTGACCGGCGTGCTCGAGCACTTGAGCGATTGCCTTCGGCCCGTACTTCTCGCGCAAGAACTCGATGACCGTGAAGACCTGCGCGAACGCCAAGGCCGCGTCTTTTTGCGACGGCAGCTTCGCCATCGACGGATGCATCTGCTTGAAGGTGATGAACTTGCCGCTGCGGGTCGCGTCCGCGAGCAGATTTTCGGAGTAGGGGCCGAGGTCGAGTCCGGCCGCGCCTTTCCAGCGCGACTCGTAATACTTGGCGATGCCTTCGTGCATCCAAATTGGGATGGTGTTGCGCGACTTCTTCGAGATCACGAGGTGCGTGAACTCGTGAGCGAGGGTGTCGCCCCAGCTGTAGCCGTTGGTCGTCGCGAGCGGCGAGGTGACCATCAAGCGGTGGTACTTGCAGACCGCGATGGTTCCAGTGGTCTCGATTTCGCGCAGCGAAAGACCAGTGGCGCCCGACAGGCCACGCGCATCGGGATAGATCTCGACGGCGATCTTCTCCCCGCGTTCCGCCGGCAAGAGCTCGAGGTCGCCACCGATGTTGGCGTACGCCGCTTCGAGGACCGGCGCCGCGTAGGTCGCGACGATCTCGTCTTTGTTCAGATAGCGAATCGAGAAGTGCGGCGTTTCATAGGTGCGGAACTGCGCCGCGTATGCCGCGGTGTGCTCGACCATCGGCAAGAACTGCGCGGCTTCGGCGAGACCCGCGTCCGCCGCGGCACGCACGAGGGCGAGCGCCGCGAGATGCTCACCACGCGCGTGCTCGATGCGCCCGGCGAGATACCAGACCTCGGGATTGTTGGGATCCGCGGCGAGCAGCGCCTCACCCGCTTCGAGCGCCGACTCGAGCTGCCAATCGGAGAGCAGCTCGTGCGCTTGCTCGATGCTGAAGGGGTGCTTCGAATCGCGGGGTTTCTCGGCCTGCTGCGAGGAGGCGTCTTCGCGCGCAGGCTCTGTCGCCCACCCCAAGGCTGCGTAGTCGGCGATGATGACCACCGCGGCGAAGATGAAGGCGAGGCGCGTAAAGCGGGCCTGAACCTTCGGCGAGTCGCGCATGACCAGCGTCGGGAGCTGATCCCAAGCGACGTTCGCCTTGTCGTCGAGCTCACGTGATGCCTGGCGCCTCACTTGATCAACTCCTCATAGTATTTTCGTACCGCGTCTTCGTAGTTTTGGGGTGCCTTTTGTTTGGCTGCTTCCAATAGCTCCTGGCGGAAGCGAGGAGCTGCTCGATTCTTGTCGGTTTGTGGGATTTGCACGTCGCGTTGAGCAAAACCGCCCGCCCCGCCATCGTTCCGGCCTTGCCCCCCACCACTTCCTGCCAATGGTAGCGGCAACTGACCACTTCCGCCTTGAGAAGCGCGCTCCAAAGACTCTCGGAGTTTCCCCAACTGATCCGCGGCTCTGCGCTCGGCCGCTGCCGCTCCAGGTAAGCGACCGCCTTGAAGCTGGCCGACGGCTTTATCCATCTCGCCACGGGCGTTTTCGAGCTGGGCCCGTGAGTCGCCACCAAACAGCGGAACCTCTTCTGAAAGTTGGTCCATCTTCTGGCCGAGCTGCCGCGCTTGCTGCTCGAGCTGCTGCTGCCGGCGCTGATTGCGTTGCAGCTGCGACATTTGATCGGGGCTCATCACCTGCGATGGGTCGGGGAAGAGCTTGTCGAGCATGGCGTTCACCTCGCGGGTGCGCTCGAGCGCTTTCTCGGCGGATTTCGCCGACTGTTCTTGCTGGGCCCGCGTATCGCGGCCGCCGTACGGAACACGATCGTTGAGCATGGCTTCCATCTCACGTTCGTTGTCTTCGGCGGTTGCACCGGCGGCTCGTGCCTCGGCGTAGTCACGTTCCTCGAGCAGACTATCCATGTCCATCAAGCGCTGACGCGCCAACTGCAGACGGTTGCGCAGGTCGCCGTAGAGCGGTGGACCGCTACCGATCTTGTCGAGCTCGCGCAGCGCTTCCTGCGTTTTCTCGCGCGCCTTTTTGACGATCTCGTCGGGCGAGAGCCCAGCGCGTTTCGCTGCTTCCTTGCGGTAGTTGCGCAGCATGTCTTCCGAGCTCTGGGCGAGGTCTTTCTGCTCCTTCTCGATCTCTCGGAACTCCTGTGCGAACTCCGCGAGCTGTTTGCGCAGTCCGTCATAGCGTTCACCGCCGAATTCCTGCTCGGCCTCGTTCACCTCGTTGACCATGTTCTCGACGGCGTTCGCGAGCTGCTCGAGCTCTTTGGCCGCAGCGTCGAGGTCACCTTCGCGGAGCATCTTGTCGATGCGCGAGATGCTGTCGTCCATCTGCAGCATCGCTGCTGCTTCCATGTTGCGATACTCGCCGGGCAGGCCCTGCTTGATCTGGCTCATCTTGGCCAGCAGGCCCATCATCTTCTCTTTGAGCTCGCCGATCCGCTCGAGCAGCTCCGCCTTGAGCGCGGGGTCTTTGGTCTTCTGATACTCGGCGAGCATCTTCTGCAGGTCGCGCTGCGTCGCGAGCAGATCGCGCGCCGTCTCCTTGAGCTCGTGGATCTGCTCCATGGCGAGGAGGTCATCGAGGTAGAGAATGTCTTTCTCGAGCTGGGTGACCGCCTTGGCCTGCTTGTCAGCGATGTTTTTGCGTGTCGCGGCGGGAGTCTGGGCGACGTTTTTGCCGATGAACGTCAGCGCTTGGCGGCGCTCGCGCTCGGCAGTCAGCACGTGCTCGCGAATGTTCTCGAAGGCTTTGGTGATCTCCGGCGCCGTCAGCTTGTCGTCACGCAGGGCCGCCACCAACATCTCGAGCCCTTTGGAGACGCCGAGCATCTTCTCGATGATCGCGGTCTGCGCGTCACGGCTCGCGGCGACATCGCCGGTCATGTCGCGCGGGAAGGGCTTCTCGAGCTCGTCGCCGAGCAGCGCTACCATGTCTTCGAGGGTCTGGCGCTGCTGCGCGAGCAAGTCGTCGTGCCGTTGTTTGGCGCTGAAGATGGTCAAGCGATGGGTGTCGGTGACGCTCTTCTTCGGGCCGTTGATGGTGTCGTTGTCGATCGCCTCGAGGTGGAAGCGCACCTCGTCGCCAGGTTTGATGCCGAGCTCGGCAACCGACCAGCGATACACGCCTTCGCGCGCTTTGCCGTCACCACCGTTCGCCGGCAACACGGCGCGCGCCGGCTCGGTGGCGTTCTCTTGCTCGATGACCAGCGCGACTTCGCCGATCCCGTAGTCGTCTTTGGCGTGCCACAAGATGTCGACCGAACGATCATCCTTGAGCTCGACATCGCCGGGCGGGGAATCCATGACGATCTCGGGCGAGGCATCGAGCGTCGCGCGGATGGGATGACGCAAGCCATCTTGCAGGCGCTCGCCACCACGGGTCGTCAGCTCGAAGGCGTAGGTGCCGTCGCGCATCACTGACAGAGTGCCGCGCAGCTTCTTGCCGTCGGCTTGCAGGGGAACGTCTTGCAAAGGCTTGCCGTCGGCGCCGAAGAGATGAAGGACACCGGCGCGAACGTCGCTGTCCGCTACAGCAGACAGGTCGACTTGGGTGCCGACCACCGCGCTGATGCTGCCATCGCCGCCTTCGACGAGGCGAGGCGTGAGCCCGGTGTAAGCAGGAAAGCGGTAGGAGAGCGTGATGTCGCTCGCGATCGGTGTGTCGCTGATGCGTGCCGCGGTCGGATCGGCGAGCCACGCCGTGAGCCGCGCACGCCCGGTGCGCAGTCCGACCAGCGCGATCACCAAAATCGCCGCCGCGCCTCCGAGCACTTTCCATGCACGGCGATCGCGCAGCTTGCGTGCCGTGCTCAGCCGCTCGACGAGCTTCGCCTGCTCGAGCGCTTCGGCCATACGATCGAGGTGCGCTTCGGCGAGCTCCGGCGAAAAACCGGGATCATTCTCCGGCGCGAGCCGAGCAACGAAGTCGACTGCCGAGGTCGGGCCGGTGCCGAGCTCAGGCGCGAGGTTCTCCGCCAGACGCGCGAGCCGCATGCCCTCGCCAGCGGCCTCGGCCAATGTACGTGTTGTGACTACAAGTAGGGCCAAAAGTACGCCGACGATCGCGGTTCCGATCGCGGCGATGCCCAAAGCGGTCGATCCGAGCTGGGCGAAAAGCACGCCCAGAGCGGTGGCAACCAGCGCTGCCGCCGCGAAATATATAGCTTTTTCGCGGATCTCTGCCCGACCCCAGGCGCTCTTGAGGTGCTTTAGGTGCTCGGAGATGCGATCGCGACTACTCACGATGACAAACCCTTAGAAACGGCAAAAAAATTGCCTTGGTCGCGACGGTTGGACTAAGAGTACCAAAACCCGGGCCCCACAGTGTGGTCTCTTTCGTACCTTGAGAGCCCTTTTCGCCAGGATGGCCGTCTAGATGGCCAACAACTTCGCGACACCTCCCGCTGGCTTCGTCGGTCGCAACGATCATCTCACCCGATTCCGTACTCGCCTAGAGCACTATAACGTCTTCGTTTACGAGGGCATTTCTGGCATCGGCAAGACCAGCCTGGTGCTCCGGCTCGGCCAGGAGACCAAGGCGGTCGGTGCCACGCGCACCTTGTATCTGCCGGTTTGGCCCAACGAGACGATGACCTCGATCCTGGCACGCGTCGAGGCTCGGCTCAATCGTCCGACTTCGGTTATTCGCGATCGCTCGAGCGATCCGTACACGCGTCTGTGGCTGACCCTCGAGCAGGCCAAGACCGCGGTCGTCCTCGACGATCTTCAGAACCTGCGTCGCGAAGAGCTCCTCGCCTTGGTGCGCTCGAGCCGCGGCAAGCGTCCAGCGGCGCGCATCATCGGCGCCATGCGCGGTGACCCCGAGCTCTCGGCCATCGACAAGATGGACATGCACCTCGATCGCGTGGGTCCGCTCAACATCGACGAAGTGAAGCAGATCGTCGCAGCCAACAAGATCACCGGTGAAGCCGCCGAGGCCATTTTGCACGATGCGGCGCGCGGTGGCTGCGTCGCTCACCCGCTGACTCTGCGCTACATGCTAGCCCTGCGTGGCGCGGGCTTGCCGCCCAAGACCTTCCTCGATGTCCAGTCGGCACGCTCGGTCAACGCCTTCAAGGCGCTGATGGCCGGTGTCGAAGGCGAAGGCAGTGGCTTCGACAAGCGACTCGACGACAAGGAGCGCGAGGCGCTCTTGGGTATCGCGAGCGTCGGTCAGGCTCTCGACAAAGAGGTCGCGGGCAAGGTCTTCGGCGACAAGGTCGCAAGCCTCATCAAGCGTGGCCTCGTCGACATCATCGACGGCGACATCATGGTGCACGATCTCGTTGCCTCGACGCTGCAAGGCGAGGTTCAGCTCTCGCAGGCCAACGCCAAGACCATCGCCAAACACTTCGAGGCCCGTGGCCGCGAGCGTAACGAGCCACCGCTCATTCTGCGCGCCGCCGAGATCCTCGCGCGCGCTGGTGATGCCGCTACCGCGGTCGACATCCTCGCCGAAGGCTGGGAGCCGGTTTGCGATCTGGGCTTCGTCGAAGCCTATTTGAAAGCCATCGCCTCGATGCCCGCGACCGGCGCGCTCGACAAGCGCCTGCGCTTGCTCTCCGCCCGTGCCCGCATGCGCCAGGGAGCGCCCAGCGTCGTGCGTGAGGAGATGGAGAAGCTCGCCGAAGAGCGTGACGCCTGGACCAAGCAGCGTGCTCTTGCCGCTCTAGCGGACATCCACGCGCACATCGGCGATCACGCCGGGGTCATCCGCGACTACGATGCCCTGAAGAAGAGTAACGCCGAGCCCGAGCTCATCAGTGGTGCCGCCTCTCTCGCGGCTTCGGCCATGGTGCAGCTCGACAAGGTCGTCGACGCCGAAAAGCTGGTGAAGAGCTTGCTCGGCAAGCTCAAGAAAGAGCCGGCCAAAGAAGCCGAGCTCCGCCGCTTGCTCGCGCGCATCTACGCCAGCTCCGGCCGTCTCGAAGACGCGGTCAAAGAAGCTCAGCTATCCGCTAAAGCGTTCGAAGCCGCCGGCGACCTGTATCACGCGGCCGCAGCGTATGGCGGCATCGGCGATCTCTACCGCGAAGTCGGTGAGTTCGACGCCGCGCGCACCGCCTTCAAGAAATTCCACGAGCTCGCCATGCAATCGGGCGATCGTTCGCAGGTGCAAATCGCCGAGCTCGCCGACGCTTGGGTCGCCCTCGACATCGGCGACCTGACGAGCGCCGGCAAAGCCATCGCCCATGTCGAAGCCAACATGGGCCCCGGCACGCGCCGTCTCTTGCGCTACCTCGACGTCGCGCGCGCGAAGCTCCTCGCCGGCCGCGGCCAGAACGAAGACGCGGCTCGCGTCTACGCCGAGGTCGTGAGGGCCTGGGACGAAGCCGGCAATCCCAACATCGCCGACGTTTTGCGCGCTCAACAGGTCCGCGTGCTCATGGCTTTGGGCCGCACCGACGAGGCCGAGGCCATCTTGAAAGATGCGCTCGACCGCCTCGATCGCGCCAGCGCCGGTCCGCGTGTCGCCGTCTTCCTCCGCGAAAGCGCATTGCTCATGATGCGTCGTGGTGACGTCAAGCGGGCGCAGTCGCAGCTTGCCGACGCCCTGAAGCTACTCGCCGCCGGCGGCAATCGTCGCGAAGAGGCGCTGACGCTGCATCGCATCGCCCAGGCCGCCTACGAAGAAGCGAACTTCGAGCTCGCGAGTGAGCGCGCGAACGCCGCGGTCGCCCTCGCCAAACAAATCAAGCACGAGCGCGCCATCGCCCTCTCGCAAGAGATGCAATCGCGCCTCGCCTTGGTGCGCGGCGATGCCAAGGCCGCGGTGAACCTCTCGAAAGAGGCCATGCAAGGCCTGCGTCGTCTCGGTGACGAGGTTGGCGCGCTCCACGCCGCCGAAATGCACGTCCGCGCGCTCGTCGTCGCGGGTGATCTCGCCGGCGCCGTGCGCTTGGGCCCGAAGGTCAGCGAGACCGCCGAGAAGCTCGAGATCCGCGACGTGCGCATCCGCTCGATCATCCTTACCGGCGTCGCGCTCTTGCGTCGTGGCCGCCCCGACGCGGCGCTTCGTTGCTTCCGCGAGGTGAAAGACGGCCAAGTCGCGCCCGGCACGGTGATGCTCATGTATCGCTTCGGCGAAGCTCTCGCTTCCGTCGCCGGCGAAAAAGACGCTGCCCGCGAGCGTCGTGAGCGTTGGATCCAAGCCGGTCTCCAAATCGCTCCGCACCAACGCGAAATGCAGCTCGCCGGTATCGAAGCGTTGGCGCTGCCGCCGCGCGATCGCTCGCACGTGCGCACCGCCAAGGGCGAGACCACGATGGGCACCGAGCGCCTCGCCTGGCTCGAGCCTGCGACCTACGAGCTCTTCGTCGACGTGCAAACGCAGCGCTATCAGCAGTCCGGTAAAGCGGTCAGCTTCTCGAGCCGCGAATCCGAGTCGCTCTTGCGCGAGCTCGTCGTCGCTTTCCCGAAGGGCCTGTCGCTCGCCGATGCCGCGGCTGCGGTGTTCGGTGAAGGTGGTGACGCCAAGAAGCTCGGCGGCGTCATCAAGGATCTGCAAAAGGACGTGAAGTCCTTGAAGCTCACGACCACCACGAAAGAAGTAAAGCTCGTACCGCCGAAGACCTTCTGTCTGGTGGTGCCGACCTCGATCGCCGCCGGATCGCTCAGCGCTCAGCAGCAGAAGATCCTGCGCTTGATGCGTCGCATGGGCACGGTTGCCTTGCAGGCCGTCCAAGACGAGTTCGCGGTGCCGCGTAACGTCGCCAAGAAAGAGCTCGACCAGCTCGTGGCGGCGGGCCTCATCGAGGCGGTGCGTGCGGGTCGCGGCCAAGCTTTCCGACTCGCTTGATCTGACTCAGCCTCGTTCCAGCCGGGCGTGTATGTACGGGTCTTACCTGCGAGGTCCGCATGTCGCTCGGCGCGCCAACCAACGTCCAAGCTCCCCGCGCCCCGGCCACGCCCGGGCCTGAACGCTCGGGCGGTCTCTTCGGGAGCTTCGGTGGCCCGCAACCGCCGACGCCGAACACTCCCGAGAACGTGCAAAAGGCGTTGGTCGGACAGTCGGATGGCCCGCAGAACCCGAAAGATGCACGGCAAGCGACTGAGGCGCTCACCTCGCTCGTCGGGGTCCCGCCCGGT
This sequence comes from uncultured Bdellovibrionales bacterium, assembly GCA_964484195.1. GTDB lineage: Bacteria > Myxococcota > XYA12-FULL-58-9 > XYA12-FULL-58-9 > JALHOP01 > JALHOP01. Next base: position 39,823 of record CAZAER010000039.1, read on the forward strand.
CACCGTCAGTTCGACGGCAAGCTCGCGAAGACCCTCGAGGACGCTGGTTTTTCACAACAAGAAATCGCCGGCTTGCGCACGCAAGGCCAAGGCGGTCGCCCCGGCGACATCTCGCTCGAGGCCGCCCGTAACGCGCTCGAGACACGCTTGGCCGGTCCGCTCAGCAACGAGAATCGCCAGCTGCCGCTCGCGTCGCTCATCAAACAGCAGCAGGCGATGCATCGCGCTCAGGTCGAGGCCCGGCAACCGACTGCTCCGAGCACCGAGCGCCCCGAGCCGCCGCGCATGATGGCGGGTCTCGAGCCGCCTAGAAGCGGTTTTCGCCCACTCCAGGGGCGTTAGCACGCGATCGCCAACCGGGTGACAACCCCCAAATACTCACCGCGTGTATGTAGCTCCATCGCTTTGGTGGAGGCGATGAACCATGGCTGATCCAGCAATTGGCCCGACTCCGGGCATGCGCGTTGCCCCAGGTGCCTCGCCCGACGCTCGGCAGACACCCGGCGCTGCTCTGACCAACGCCATCCTCGGGCCTCAGCTCTCCGGCCTTCCCGGCGAGCCGTCGCACCAAGAAGCCATGCAGGGCCTGATGAAGGCACTCGGGCTCCCCGAGAACACGCAAATCAACGATCGCAACGCCGGCCCCATTCAAGAGCGCTTGCTGCAGCACCTCGGGCAGCTCGGCGTCGACGTCGGTCAGCCTCCGAGTCTCGAGAAGGCCCGCGAGGCGATGATCTCGGCGCTGCAAACCCAGCCGGGCATGTCGCGTGAGGAGCTCGGTAACGCATCGCTCACCGATCTGATGGCTCGCTTCAAAGGCCTGCGTGAGCAGCAGGCCCGCCCGCAACAAGATGGCGTCGAGCCGCGTGGACCTCGGCAGCCACCGCCCGGCGCCGAGCCGCGCTCGCCTGGGGATCCGCGTCGTGGCGGCCCTACGCCTGGGGCTCAGCGCGGTGTCCGCACCGGCGGCCGTCATCAGCATCACGTTCGCCGTGCTCCGCGCTCCGAGCAGCAAAATCCGGCAGCCGCTCGCCATCGCCCGCCCACGGATGCGCGGCCTGCTCAGCACCGCGCGCGCGTCGAGCGTACGGAACGTCCGCCAGCCGATCCGCAGGATCAAATCCGGCAGTTCGCCGGCGCCATCGACCAGCGCTTCACTGCGATTCGGGCGTTGCCGAATGGGCAGCACCAAGCCCGCGTCGCGCTCATCCGTGAGGCCGGCATCACCACGCAGAACTTGGCCGCTTTCCAAGAGCACCTGAGCCCCGCGACCCGCTCGGAGCTGACGCGCGCCCTGACCGAGTCGACCACGCCGCCGGGGCTCTGAGGCCCGAGCGGTTGCATGTCCTCCGCGCGAGTGGCATGGGGCGAGGCTCGTTCTAACGGGCTTCGACCATGCAAAACTCGATGGGCTTCTTCGCGCGCCTCTGGCTCGCGTTCATTCTGCCGTGGATTGTCCTCTTCAACGGCCGCACCGCGGCGCGGGTTCAAGCTGCGCGTCTCGGCGGCTCCGACAGCAGGAATAGCGGCCCAGCGTCGGCCGCTACCGAGACCTCGCTCTCGGCAGTGAAGATCATCGACGCCGCCCCGGTGGCCACTGCTCCGGACGCTTCGCCAGCCATGCAGTTGCTCTCGATCATGCAACGCGAGGGCCGCTTCATCGACTTCCTGCAGGAAGACGTCGGCTCGTTCTCCGATGCGCAAGTGGGAGCCGCCGCCCGCGTGGTGCACGCCGGCTGCAAGCGTGCTTTAGCGGACTACGTGGTTCTCGAGCCGGTACGTCGCGAGCCCGAGGGCGCCGCTGTCGTGCTCGATCGTGGCTTCGATGCCGGGCGTACACGCCTCACCGGCAACGTCGTCGGCGAGCCGCCCTTCAAGGGCAAGCTCACGCATCACGGCTGGCAGATCGCGACCATCAAGCTGCCGACGCTCACCAACGGCCATGATCCCAAGGTCATCGCTCCTGCCGAGGTCGAGCTGTGAGCGCGACGTTCGCCATCGGCATCGACCTCGGAACCACCAATACGGCTCTCGCTTCCGCCCCGCTCGGCAAAAACGCCGCGGAGAAGCCCGAAGTCATGGCGGTGCCGCAGGTGGTTGCCGCCGGTGAGATCGCTGCTCGGCCGCTCTTGCCGTCGTTCTTGTTCGTTCCAGCGGACGGCCAGTTCCCGGCTGGGTCGCTCCGCTTGCCTTGGGGTGAAGGCACGCAGCTCGCCGGCGCTTTTGCGCGCTCGCAAGGCTCGACCACTCCCGCTCGTTTGATCTCCTCGGCTAAGAGCTGGTTGTCGACCGCTTCCGCGGACCGCAACGGAGCCATTCTGCCGTGGCAAGCGCCTGCAGAGGTGCCGAAGCTCTCGCCCGTCGATGTGTCCGCCCGTTACCTCGAGCATCTCAAGGCCGCCTGGGATGCCCAGCACCCCGGTGCCTCTCTTGCAGAGCAAGACGTGGTGCTCACCGTGCCCGCGTCGTTCGACGCCGTGGCGCGCGAGCTCACCGCGGCCGCGGCACAACGCGCTGGTCTGCCCGCCAATCTCCGTCTGCTCGAAGAGCCCCAAGCCGCGCTCTACGCCTGGCTCGCCGACAAGGGCGCCGATTGGCGCTCGCAGCTCGCGGTCGGCGACACCATCCTCGTGTGCGATATCGGCGGTGGCACTACCGACTTCTCGCTCATCGAAGTGCGCGAGACCGACGGCAACCTCGAGCTGCATCGCGTCGCAGTCGGCGATCACATCCTGCTGGGCGGCGACAACATGGATCTCGCGCTCGCCTACACGGTGCGAGCCCGCCTCGAGAACGAAGGCACCAAGCTCGATGATTGGCAGATGCGCGCGCTCACCTACGCCTGCCGCGCCGCCAAGGAGACGATGCTCGGCGGCAGCGATAGCGACACGCAGCCGCTCGTGATCCCGGGGCGCAGCAGCAAGCTCATCGGTGGCACCATCACCACCGAGCTACGTCGCAACGAGCTCGAAAGTGTCTTGCTCGAGGGCTTCTTCCCGGTCGTCGAGGCCGCGGCTCGTCCGCAAGCTCCACGTCGCGTTGGCCTGACGACGCTCGGGCTCCCCTACGCGAGCGACGCCGCGGTTACCCGCCATCTCGCCGCTTTCCTCGGCCGCGACGGACAGCAACGCAACCCATCTACCATTCTCTTCAACGGTGGTGTGACGCGCTCGCCGGTGCTGCGCGATCGTCTGCACGCCGTGCTCAAGAGCTGGGCGGAAGCCGCGGGTGCTCCGGCGCCCAAGGTGCTCTCGGGCATCGATCCCGATCTCGCGGTCTGCCGTGGCGCGGCTTATTACGCGCGCGTCGTCCGCGACGGCGGAGTCCGCATCCGCGGTGGCACGGCGCAGGCTTACTACGTGGGCATCGAGCGCGCCGAGCTTGCCGTCCCGGGCGTTGCTCCCAAGATCGATGCGCTGTGCGTCGCGCCGTTCGGTATGGAAGAGGGCACCGACGCCGAGCTTCCGACACCGCTCGGCCTCATCGTCGGCGAGCCGGTCTCGTTCCGCTTCTTCGGATCGTCGACGCGTGGCGAGGACAAGGTCGGAGAAGTCGTCGACCCGTCGTCTCTCACCGAGCTGGCGCCGATCGAAACGACCTTCGAAGATGCGAACCGCCCCGCCGGCCAAGCCGTCGAGGTGCGTCTGCACGCGCGGCTCACCGAGGTCGGTACGCTCGAGATGGAAGCCGTCGCCGGCGACCAGCGCTGGAAGCTGTCCTTCGACGTCCGCGTGAAATGACCGCACCCACCTACGCCGTCGGCATCGATCTCGGCACCACTCATTGCGTGGTGGCGGCGAGTCGCCTCGACCGGCCCCAGGTGCGCGTCATCGGCGTTCCGCAGCTCGTCGCTCCGGGCGAAGTCGCCGCGCGGCCGTTGCTTCCCTCGTTCACGTACATTCCAGCGGACGCCGAGCTCGCCGGCCACGACCGCGCTCTACCGTGGGGCACACCGCCACGCATCGCGGGAGAGATGGCTCGCCGACTAGGCGCCAAGGTCCCTACGCGGCTAGTCGCATCGGCCAAGAGTTGGATCTGCTATGGCGGAGTCAATCGCAAAGCCGCGATTCTCCCATGGGGCGCTCCCGACGAAGCCCCGCATCTTTCGCCCTTCGACGCGCAGGTCGACTATCTCTCGCACCTTCGAGCTGCCTGGGATGCCGAGCATCCCGACGCGCTGCTCGTTCACCAAGACGTGGTGGTCACCGTCCCGGCGTCGTTCGACGAGAGCGCCCGTGAGCTCACCACGGAGGCCGCCAAAGCCGCGGGTCTCGGCGACATCCGTCTCATCGAAGAACCACAAGCCGCGCTCTACGACTTCATCGGCGAGAACGACGAGCAGCTCGCGGCAACACTTGCCGACGCGAGGCTCATCCTCGTGGTCGACGTCGGCGGTGGCACGACCGACCTCACGCTCGTGCGCGTCTTGCCTCCC
>CAZAER010000040.1:0-41560 GCA_964484195.1 uncultured Bdellovibrionales bacterium
CACCGCCGTCTGACCAGCGGGAAACCGCACGATCATTCCGTCGCCTTGGCCGACGTACGGCACCATGACGACGAGATCGGTCGCTCGGCCGGCATCGACGGCTCTCGCGTAGGCAGTGAGCCCGAGCGCCACCATGCCGACGAAGGAGACCACCGCGAAGCGCAACCGGCGACGCGGGAAACGCAAGGCAGCGAAGCCACTGGCGAGGGCGAGAGCATAACAAGCAAGCTCATGCGGGCGCGGCGCAGCCAACGCCACCGTCGCGCCGGGCAGCTTCTCACCAGCGTGGACGATCGCCAGCAACCAACCGAGCAGCCATTCGAGGGGCACCGCGAGCCAATCAGCGCAACGAGGCGCGAGCGGCGCGGTGATGACCACGGCAAGGGCCAGGGGGGTCGCAAGGGTAGCGCCAATTGGCACCGCCGCGAGGTTCGTGAGCGGAGCGACGAGTGACACCCGCCCGAAGAAGACCGCGGTGATCGGCAAGGCTGCGAGGGTCGCCGCAACCGAAGCGACGAGGCCGAGCAACACCACGCGCCGCGCCTTCAACACGAGTCGCCAGGCCGGCCGCGCCATCAAAGCGGCAGGGTCGACGCGCAAGCGTGGCGCGGCAAGGAGGGCCGCAACCGCCGCCATCGACAAGGCAAAGCCCGCGTCGTGCAACAAAAGAGGCTCGTCGACGAGCATCGCGAGGCCGGTGAAAGAAAGAGCTTCGACCGCGCGAGCCGGCCGCCCGAGCATGGCGCCGACGAGACCAACGCTCCCCATCAAGGTAGCGCGAACCGCCGAAGCCGGGGACGCCGACCAGGAGCAAAAGACCAGCGCCGCGGGCAAGGCGACGAGCGCTGCTAGGCGGACCAGCGACCAGCGCTCGACGAGGCCCGGCACCCGTCCGGCAACGAAGCGCACCGCCGCGCCCATCGCGACGACCACCATCGTGACGTGCATGCCGCTGACGGCAAGGAGATGAGCGAGGCCGGCGTCGGCCCACGACTCGCGGTCGGCCGCGCCAAGACCTCCGCGGTCTCCCATCACCAGCCCGCGGGCAACCGCGGCGTGATCGGCAGACAGCCGCGTGCTCAACGCCGCAGCAGCGGCTCGACGTGCCGCATCGACATGAGCGAACCCTCCCGCATGTCGCGCGACGATCCGGTGCACCGACAAAACGCGAGCAAGGGCGTCGACCCCGGCGATACCCGCCTGGATGTCGGCGTCGGCATCCGTGGGATTACGCGCCGCAGCTACCGGCTCGACCGCAAGCACGAGCACGATGCGGTCGCCACGCACGACCTCCGGCCCCTCCCAAAGGGTCACGGCGACCCGGCCGCGTCGCGCCACCCACACCTCGCCGCAAAGCTCACCCTCGAGCGCCAGCGTCGTTCGACTCCCCGACTTCCGCGCCTCGAGCGGGCCATCGACCCGTCCGACCCAGGTGCTCGCGGCAAATCCGCGAATACCGTTTGGGATCGCACAGGTCGGCGGCGCCTCGGGGGGACCGGTCGCTGCGCGTCCCCACCCCATGACCGCCCCCATGGCGATCCAAACCGCGACGACGATCCCGCGGCGCCGCCTCACGGCGAGCATCAGCCAAGCGACTGCCGCGGCCGCCACAGCCGCGACGAACACCGCCCGTAGCGCCAACACCTCGACCAGCCGCACACCGGCCAGGGCCGCAAGGAAGGCGATGAGGAGCGGATGGCGTCGCATGAGCTCTCGCCATCGCAAGGGCTACGCCAACTCGAAGCCGCCGCGAGATGCCCGCGGCACCCCGCTCCCCCTTTCAGGGACTGTGGATGTCGCAAATTGCGACGCGTTTTCGTTCGTTCTTTTGGCGGCGGCGGCGACGCCGCGATACGTTTTCACATCATGCGCGCGCCCCTCGTCCTGACGCTCCTCGCGAGCGCATCACCGGCATTTGCCGACAGCTTCGGCGATCGCGACTACGTGGCCGCCGTCGAGGCCTTCGATTCCGGCGACGACAACAAGGCCATCACGCTCTTCGACAGCGCCATCGCCAAGAACCTGAGCCAACGGGAACGCGACGAGGCCCACTTTCTCGCAGCGCGCACCGCGCTTCGCCTGGGCGACGCTCAGAAAGCGCTCACCCACCTGACGGCCATTCAGCGGAGCATGCCGGAGGTCGCTGACTTCGTGCTCGCCGAGACGGCGCTCGCCTATCGCGTGGCCAGGCGTTGGAAAGAAGCTCTCGCCACCTGGGAGAAGATCCTCCAGCGCTGGCCGGATTCCCCGGTAGCCGACGACGCGCGGTACGGTATAGCGGACGCCCACTACGCCACGAATCAGTTGCTCAAGGCTCAAGAAGCGTACACCGCGGCGACCCAAACACACCCGAACCACGAACGCGTCCCGGCGGTGCAGTTCAACCAGGCGCGCATCCTGGAGCTGACCGGACATCATTCCGAAGCGGCCGAGGCGTACGCGACGATGGCCTACAACGAGGCCGGTGGTCCGTTCAGCAGCGCGGCCAACGAGCGCTTGAACGCGATGGTCGCCAAGCGACGCGCGCCGGCCCCGAGCTTCCAGCACCTGGTCTCGCGACTCGACCGCTTGCTGGGCTCACGTTCTCTCGAAGACGCGGCCACTGCGCTCACGTCGGTGGCGGCCCTCGCGAAGACCAACGCCCAACAAGAGATCGTCGATTTCCGCGCGGCGCGGCTCGCCATGAAGAGCCGAGACTACAAGGCGGCGGTCACGCGCTTTGCCTCTTTGGCGAGCCGAGCGACCGGCGTGGCGCAGCTCGAGTACAAGTCGTGGATCGCCCGCTGCTACATGGCGGCCGATGACGCCGAAGCCGCGGTCCGCGCTTACCAAGAGCTCGCCGAGCTCTATCAGGCTCGCACCGAGGGCCGCGAAGCGCTCTACAAAGCGGGTTGGCTCGCCTTCAACGCCGGCCAGTATCCTGCCGCCGTTCAGCTCTTCGGCCGTTACGTCGAGCGTTATGGCCGCGACCGACAAGCCGACGAAGCCGCCTGGTACCTCGCATGGGCAACGTATCGCAGCGGCAACCTCCCCGGAACGCTGAGCGCGTTGGCCGCGCTACGTAACAAGTTTCCCAACAGCACGTTGGTCCCCCGCACTTACTATTGGGAGGGACGCGTCCTTGCGGGCCTCGGCCGCGCCCCCGAAGCGCGCTCCTCCTACGAGGCGACGCTCCGCGCCACGCCGCTCGACTACTATGGCGTTCTGGCTCGCCAGCGTCTCGACGAGCTAGCGAGCGACAACCGCCCGATGGTCGATGCCAACGACGAACCGTTGGTCTTTGCATCCCTCGATATCGGCGGCTTCGACGGAACGCCGCTCGAGAGCGCGGCGGACATGGCGCTGCTCGCGGCCGCTCCAGCGTCTGCTATGGCGGATCGACCCCTCGCTCCGCCCGGCACGCTGGGGAGCCGTCCCGACGAGATCATCCCGTGGGGAAACGCCGCGTTCGACTGGCAAGGGCCGACGGCGCGCCGCATGCTCCGCTTGATCGCCCTACACAACTACGACGCGGCCGCTGACTTGGTCATGTCGCTGCCAGCAAAGGCCGGCCAAGAAAAAGCCGCCGTCGCGTACGCCCGCGCCCGCCTCCTGTACGCCCTTGGGGATTACAACGCCGGCTACCGCGTCAGCGCCATCGTCTTCAGGAAGGAGCTGACGGAGGCGCCGACGCCCACGAACCGCGCGCTGATGCGCATCGCTTACCCCGATGCCCATGCGGAGCTCGTCGAGAGTGCCGCCCGCGAGTTCACGGTATCGCCGCTGCTGGTCCTCGCCATCATGCGGCAAGAGAGCGCGTTCGACGACCGTGCGCGCTCGGCCGCGAGCGCCAATGGCCTCATGCAGATCATTCCCGACACCGCGACCAAGATAGCCAAGGCACTCCGCGAAGACGGATTCGAGGGGCCGCAAGTAACCGAGAAGGCGGTCAACGTACGCTTCGGTACTTGGTACCTCGGCCAGCTCATGACGAAGTTCAACGGCAACCCCATCATGGCCATCGCAAGCTACAACGCGGGGCCCATCGCCGTCGCCAAGTGGGTCGATCAGAAGCACACCCTGGCGGTCGACGAGTTCGTCGAAGAGATCCCCTTCCGCGAAACGCGTGGCTACGTCCGCCGCGTCATCAGCAATCTCGCAGTGTACAGCGCGCTCTACGGGCGCACCCTGCGACTCCCCGATCGCGTGATCAAAGAGTACGGCAACAACGTCGACTTCTAGCGGGCGGTCAGCTCGCCGCGACGCCCTGTTGGCTCGCGGATTTCGGGAGCAAGTCGCTCAGGTCGTCGTACACCGCGTCGATCTCTTCCTCGAGCTTGACCACCATCACGGGTGCACGCGACACGTCGCTGTCACGCGCTGCGTGCTCCATGTCCTTCGCGGTGCTGGCCGCGGCCCCGGCGGACAAGCTGAGCAAGGCACCCTTGAGCTTGTGGGCCGCGCGCTCGATCCCGACTGGATCGCCGCGGGTCACCTCGCGCTGTAGCGCGGCGAGCATGATTGGACCCTCTTGAACGAACATGCCGACGACTTCTGCGACGAGCAGCTCGTCACCACCGAGGCGACTCATGAGCTCGCTCTTGTCGATCGCGAGTCCGCTATGGCGTTTGCTCGTAGACGGCGGCTCGGCGACGAGGACCGGGAACGGCATCGATGGGGAGACCGGCTCGGGCGTCGGCGCAGGTGCCGAGGTGTCGATGCCGACCACGCGATACAGGGTCTCGAGCAAGATGACGCTGTCGATGGGCTTCGAGACGTAGGCGTCCATGCCCGATTCGAAGCACCTGTCGCGATCACCTTTCATGGCTTGGGCCGTGAGCGCGATGATCGGTACGTGGCCACCACGGACGGCTTCTTCGGCACGAATCGCCATCGTGGCCGCCAAGCCATCCATCTCGGGCATCTGGATATCCATGAGCACGCAGTCGAAGCGCGCCTCGCTCACCGCATGCAGAGCAAGGCGGCCGTTCTCGACGGCGACGACGTTGTGCCCGGCCTTCTCGAGCAAGCGGATGGCCAGTCGACGGTTGATGACGTTGTCTTCCGCGACCAACAGCGACAGCGAACGGCCGACGGGTGTGACACGCGGCTCTTCCGAACGCGTCGGGGTGTACGGCTCGACTGCCATCTCGCTCGGTGCGTTGGCAAAGGTGATCGTAAAATGGAAGTCGCTGCCGCGCCCGCGCGCGCTGTCGACGGCCATGACGCCGCCCATCATGCCGACGAGCTGCGAGCTGATGGTGAGACCGAGGCCAGTGCCGCCGAACTTGCGCGTAATGGCGCCGTCGGCCTGAGTGAACGCCTCGAAGATGCTCGCCTGCCGGTCGGGATCGATACCGATGCCGGTATCGCGGACGCTGAACTTCAATGCCGCACCGTCTGGCGCGTCCGCGACCTTGCTGACGGTCATCGTGACACTGCCGACTTCGGTGAACTTCACGGCGTTGTTCAGCAGGTTGACGAGCACTTGTTGCAAGCGGACGGGATCGCCGAGCAACGTGTCGGGGACCTCGTCCGGCACCTTGCAGGTTAGTGACAGCCCCTTGTCCGAGGCACGCAGCGACAACGTCTTCGCCGAGTTGTCGATGACCTCACGCAAGCTGAAGCCGACGTTCTCGAGCTCGAGCTTGTGCGCTTCGATCTTCGAGAAGTCGAGGATGTCGTTGATGATGGTGAGCAAGCTCTCGGCCGAATCGCGCGCCGTGCTGATGTACTCGCGCTGCTCCATGGTGAGCTCGGTCTGCAGCGCCAGCTCGGTCATACCGATGACGCCGTTCATCGGCGTGCGAATTTCATGGCTCATGTTGGCCAGGAACTCGCTCTTCGAACGCGTCGCGGTCTCGGCGACTTCTTTGGCGCGGACCAAGCTCTCTTCGACGACTTTCCGTTCGGTCAAGTCGATGACCGTGCCGACGAACTGGATGACCTCGTTCAGGGCGTTGCGAATGCCGACTAGACGAAGATGCACCCAGCGAGCAGTGCCGTCGGGCAGCAAGTAACGAAACTCTTTGCCGAATTCCTTCTGATGCGCGATAGCGGAGTCGAGATCCGCCATGACGGCATCTCGGTCTTCCGGATGGACGACGTTGACCCAGCCAAGGCCGGCCGCGAGATAGGCCGGTGACTGGGCAATTTCACACCAGCGGTCGTTCACGAACAAGCAGCGCCGCTGTGCGTCCATGCGGAAGATGCCGACCGGAGCGTTCATGGCGAGTGCGCGGAATCGTGTCTCACTGTCGAGCAGAGCTTGCGTCGTGCGGTGGAGCTCTTGATTGACGCGGCCGGCGATCGAGGACCGCATGAGCACGAGCATCAAGGTGAGACACGACAGGCTGCCGATGGTCACCACAATCACGAGCTCGAGTGGCTCATCGAGGCCGGACGTCCAGGCATAAACGGTCGTCAGGGCCGTCGTGTACGCGAGGTAGGCCACCGTCGACATTGGCGCCACCGCCGTCATCAGCGCCAATACGAAGAAGACGAGCAACGCGAGCACGTGCAAGACGCTCTGGCCGTTGCTCACGAAATCGTAGAACGCATGGGTCGTGGTGAGCCAGAGCGCCACCTGCATCGCAAACTGCGCGCGATGAACGAAGCGCGCTTGAAAGGTCGCGACCGTCAGCGCGACGAGCGCGCCACACACCGCGACGCGAGGCCAAAGACCGCCCACCGCTTGCGGATCTGCCCAACGCAGCAGGACCGACCACGCCGGATAGAGCACGCTCACCAGGGTCAACACCTGGCGCGCGATCTGGGGATTGTCGAATGCGTCGAGCACGCCCGGAGAGAAGGCGCTACGCCGCATGTTGTTGAAGGCCGCGAGCATCATTGCGGCAGCCGCCCCGTTTCCGGCGCGCTGCCGAGAAGGCGAACGCCGCGAGGCATGGGCGGTGGGCCAGCAGGAGGAGGAGCAGCGGCAGCAGGAGGCGATGACGTCCGGCGTGACGTGACGATCTGGCCGCGACCGGCCTGACGGGCCTGCTCGAGCGCGGCCGTCGCCATCTTCATGAGCGTCGCCGCGTCGATCGGTGTTCCGTCCGAGCTGGCGACGCCAAAGCTACAGCCAGTGGACATCGCACCCTTCGGAGTCAGAACGGTCTCGGCCTGACTCGCGGCGCGCATGTGCTCCGAGAAGGCTGCCGCATCCTTGCTGCTCGTGTTCGGCAAGAGCACGCAGAGCATGTCGTCACTCGCGCGCACCATGGCGTCACACGGCCGCAACATGGCGCTCAAGCGTTTGCTGACCGCGGCGAGCATCTCGGCGCGTGCAGATGGCGGTAGATCCGCCGGAGCATCCAAGGCAGCAACGACCACGCTCATCGAGGCACGCTCGAAGCGCGAACGCGCGAGGTCCCGCGCCAGCATCGGCTGCAAAGTTCCCGGCCCAAACACACCGGTAGCGTCGTCGATCGCCGCACGTCCGCGCAACGCTTCGCGCGCCAGGACGAGCTCGCGTTGGGCTGCGAGCACGCGCTCGCCGGCGCGCAAACGCGCTTGCAGCTCATTCACGTTGAAGGGCTTCAGGATGTAGTCGTCGGCTCCGGCTTCGAGACCCTTCACCATGTCCGCAGATTGCGTCTTGCTGGTGAGCAGCAACATGTACACGTACGGCGCACCGCTCCGCGCCCGGACACGTCTCACGACTTCCGGACCGTCGAGCTGCGGCATCATCCAATCGAGGATCGCGAGCTGTGGCGGGTCCGCCGAGGTCAGCCGGTCGAAGGCTCCCTGGCCGTTCGTCTCCGCGATGATCTCGTAGCCAAGCTTGCCGAGCACCAGCTCGAGCATACGGCGCGACATCGGGTCATCATCGGCAATCAAAGCGCGCATCGGCATGGGTTCCCCCAAAGGAACAAGACAGCACTAGAGATGCAGGAAGCACGCCGGGTCCCAAAAGGGTTCAAACCGTCGGTTCTCACGGTTTTCCAGGACCGTCGTCGCACCCAGGGTACGCGAACCCCACCAAGCGATACCGCGCGGCTCGACGAAGGTCGTGCTTGACGAGGGCGGCATGCTTCGGTACAGACGCCGCCTGTTTCGGGGCGCGTAGCTCAGCTGGTAGAGCAGCGGACTCTTAATCCGCGGGTCGTCGGTTCGATCCCGACCGCGCTCATTTACTTCCCCCTCACGATGTCGAGTCGGCGGCCGTCGAGGTAGCGGGAGAAGGCGGCGGCGTCGCCGCGGAAGACGTCGAGGTCGACCGGGCCGTCGATGCCGTCCAAACGGCCGCGGTTGTGGTGTTGCCAGAACACCCAGGGCTCCGCGTTGGAGAGGCGCGGCTTCCAGATGACGTCGCGGATCCACAAGAGTGGCAGTGAGCCGTTGATGCAGGTCGGACACAGGTACAGCTCGCGAAACTCGTAGGTCGTGTACACGATCGGTGGCTCGCCGAAGCGCTTGGTGACCATGGTCACCAACTCTTCGAGCGAGGCTTTCACGTCCGCTATGGCGGGTGGGTTGGCACAGTTGCCGCCGAGCTCGAGGTCGAGAGCCGGCGGCAGCTCGCCGACCTCGAAGACGGTAGCCACGAAGTTGTCGATTTGGGGGCGCACGGGCGTGCACAAGGTGAAGAAGTGGTAGGCGCCGCGGGCGACGCCGGCAGCCTTGGCGCCGCGCCAGTTGGCTTCGAAGCGTGAGTCGACGAAGTCAGCGCCCTCGCTCGCCTTGATGTAAGCGAAGCTGATGCCGGCGGCGCGCACTCGCGCCCAATCGATTTCGCCCTGGTGGTGCGACACGTCGATGCCGTGCACCGGGAAGAGCACCTCGCTCGGCGTGTTCACGCGGATCCAGCCGTCCCAGGCGGCATAGGCGACCGCGGCGACGGCGCCGAGCATGCAGAGCAAAAGCGCGAGCTTTCTCATGGAGGTACCAAACGTACGATACCACCGGGATGGTCGAGGCTCACGACTAGTCCGCCATCAAAGACGACTGGTGACCCGGAGAGGTGCGCGCCGAGCTCGACGCTCGACACGCGGACGCCGCTCGCGGCGTCGTACGCGCACAGCGCGGTGTCATCGCAGCGGAACCACGCGAAAAGGCGGCCGGTAGGATCCGGCGCCACGAGAGGGCTCATCAGAGGCCGCGGCGAGCCCTCGGGAGCGCTCCAGCGAAGCTCACCGGTCGCCGCGTCGAGAGCGTAGGCGGTGCCGAAGCCGCCGCGTGCAGCACCGGTGCCCAGAGTGACGAAGGCTACCCCGCTGGTCGCAATCTCCCCGGGCGCGCCCTGCTCGAGGCACGAGACGCTGCCGCGGCCTTCGTTACCGAGCTCGTGACGCCACAGGAATGCGCCGTCGCCGCGGCGCAAGGCGAAGGCGGTACCGGCGTTGGTGATGGCGATGACTGCGTCGCCGACGACACAGGCGGTGCCTTTCACGTCGCCGCCTACCGATGTCCGCCATAGAAGACGCCCGTCGGAGCGTCCGAGCGCGAAAAAGTCTTGGTTGTTGGCGCCGAGAAAAACCGCTTCGCCGGCGACCGTCGGCGAGGCGTGTGATTGCTCGCCGAGCCAATCGGAGACCCAGACGACGTGGCCATCGGCGCGTGACAGGCGCGCGACGTAGCCGTTGGGGGTCTTTGTCTCGACGGCGATGAGCAGGTCGTCGCCGTCGGGTGTCGGAGAGGCACCGATGGCGTCGCCGAGCGCCGCGAGCCAAACCGGGCGGCCGTCGCGCTTGTCGAAGGCGTACATACGGCCGTTGTATGCGCCGAGATAGACACGCTCACCGTCGAGCATCGGCGTCCCGTGCACGCCCTGGCCGGCGTTCGCGAGCTTCACCTGCCAGCGGAGCGCGCCGTCGTTCGCAAAAGCGTACAGGCGGCCGTCGTCCGTGCCCACGTAAATGCCGCTCGCGTCGGCGGCCGGCGAGCCTTTGGCGGCGCTGTGAATGCCTTGATTGCCCGGACCGACCGGCGCGGCAACCAAGTGCAATGGGACGACGCTGCGGCTGACACCTGAATGGCTGCCGTCGACACGGTACGCCGAAGTCACGGGTGTGAGCGGACGTGCCTCGTAGGCCGGCATAAGACGCACGAGCTCGGGACGCGGCACGTTCGTTGGCGACACGTACCCCACCGACACCCACACCACTGCCACGGCGACAGCAGCGGCGTAAATGGCGAATACGAGCCTCAGAAGGCGCCTCCGAGGCTATCGGCGAGCGAGCCCGGGAGTCGCGTGCAGCCGCGCTGTCGGGGATACTGTACGTTGTCGGTGATTCGAGCGCGCTCCATATGGACGGTTGCCGGACTGCTGTTCGCGGTCGGCTGTGGCATCGGCCAGCTCGTCTCCTCCGACGGCGATCCCTGTCTGAACGACGGCAACTGTCCGGGCGGCCAGTCGTGTTGCGACGGCAAGTGCTCGGCGCGCTGCCTCATCGACGACTCCATCGACGATCCCCGGTACGAGTACAACGCCGCCCTCACGGTCAACGTCGTAAGCGATCTAGCGCCGGTCGTCGACTTCGACGCGCTGCATACGATCCTCGAGGATGGCTCCGAGGTCGACTATCCGCTCACCATCGCCATGCACTTCGACAAGGCACGGCCAATTGCCACCTTCGTTTCGCTTCGCGAAGGCTTGCGAACGGCGCGCGTTGCCGTCTCCAAAGACGGAACCGTGGTCATGGATCGCCAGGTCCGTGTCTTCGTGCGCACCGACACCGAGGTGACACTGGTGCTGACGCGCTCGTGCGCGTTGATGTCGTGCCCATCGTCGGGCGACGCGCTCGATGCCACCGTCTGCCATGACGGACGATGCGTGACGCCGACCTGCAGCTCGG
Source organism: uncultured Bdellovibrionales bacterium (assembly GCA_964484195.1). Lineage (GTDB taxonomy): Bacteria > Myxococcota > XYA12-FULL-58-9 > XYA12-FULL-58-9 > JALHOP01 > JALHOP01. Next base: position 10,779 of record CAZAER010000040.1, read on the forward strand.
TGGACCCGACCGCCTGCGGGCCAGCGACCTGCGTCAGGGACAACGACTGCGAGCCCAGCGTCGCTTGCGCGCGCGTCACCTGCGTCGGAGGAACGTGTATCGAGCGCGGCGATGACGCCTTGTGCGGCACCGGCATGGAGTGTCGCGTGCCCGTGGGCTGCATCGCGCGTACCGTCGAATGCGACACCACCGAGGATTGCAACGACGCCATCCGCTGCACCCTCGATGCTTGTTACAGCGGAACCTGCAGCAATCTCCCCGATTCGAGCTTCTGTGGCGCCGGCACCTGCGATCCATTCGCGGGCGATGCCAACACGTCGAGCGGCTGCACCCCACCCCCGTGCGGCCCCGACAACTGCTTCGCGGGGCCGTGTCAGCGCGCCGAGTGCGTCGACAACGCGTGTGTGGTGTCGTCGATCTGCGGCGCTACCGAGCAGTGCTGCAGTGGCGTTTGCGCGGCCGACTGCACCGCGCCACAGCCTTGCGCGGGCAAGGGAAGCGGCACGATCTGTCGTCCGGCCGCGGGCCTGTGTGACGTCGCCGAAGTCTGCGACGGCATCGCTGTCACCTGTCCAGCAGATGGTTTCCAGAGCGCGGCGACGACCTGCCGTCCGGTGAATGGGACCTGCGATGTCGCCGAGCACTGTGCGGGTGATCGCGCGCAATGTCCCTCCGATACCTTGGTCGCGTCGGGAACGTCGTGCCGAGGCTCGGCGGGCGCGTGCGATCCCGAGGAGACCTGCAACGGCAGCAGCGCCCAGTGCCCTCTCGACGGCAAGTCGTCGGCGAGCACCGTGTGTCGGGCGTCGGCCGGCGCCTGCGACGCCGAGGAATATTGCAACGGCACCGGCAACGCTTGCCCCGCCGATGCCTTGCGAACCGGTCAGGTCTGCAGAGCGTCGGCTGGTGTTTGCGATCCCGCCGAGACCTGCGCCGGCTCGATCACCTGTCCCGCCGACGTGCTCACCCCGGGCGGAACCGTTTGCCGCGGATCGGGCGGCGCATGCGATCCGCAAGAGGTTTGCAGTGGCTCGTCCCCCGCCTGCCCTGGCGACACCCTCTCGCCCGCCGGAACCGTATGCCGCGGCTCCGGGGGCGCATGTGATCCCGCCGAGACCTGCAGTGGCGCTAGCGCGGCTTGCCCCGGCGACTCCAAACTTCCGTCGAACACGGTCTGCCGGCCGGCGGGCGGAGCGTGCGACGTCGCCGAGTACTGCACCGGCAGCACCAACGCGTGTCCTGGAGACACGCTGCTCACGGGCCAGGTTTGCCGCGCGTCGGCTGGACCGTGCGACCCAGCGGAGACGTGCAACGGCGGCGTCAATTGTCCGGGTGACAGCCTCTACAACGGCACCGTCTGTCGCGGCTCGGCAGGTCCATGCGATCCGCAAGAAGTCTGCAATGGCGGATCGCCGGCGTGCCCCGGTGATACGATCTACAACGGCAGCACTCTCTGCCGTTCACCGACGCAGCCTTGCGAGCAACCGGCGTACTGCACGAGCGGTGGACCCGGATGTCCGGCGAGCGCTCCGCGCCCCAACGGCACGCTTTGTCGCAATGCCGACGACGTGTGCGACCTCGCTGACTATTGCAACGGCTCGTCGTTCGCCTGTGCTGACAACGTCCACGGACCCAGCGTGCTCTGTCGCAACGTGCAATACGTCTGCGACGCCCTCGAGTACTGCAACGGCGCGAGCCATGCTTGCCCAGGTGACGGCGGCGCACCAGACGGCACGCCCTGCAACGGCAACTACTACTGCTGCAGCGGGTCGTGTAGCTGCGGAGGCGGCGACGGAGACGGTGACGGAAACTGAGCGACGCGCCGACGCGGCATCTGCCTGGTTCGGAGCCGCCCTCGCCTCCACGCACCTGCTCACCGTGGTGTATTGGCACGCCTCTTTGCCACGCATCGCCAAGCGTGACGGCGCCGTCTGCTGGCCGCAGCTTCCGAACTGCGAGGCTTACCGTCCGCTATTACGTTCATTCGCGGAAACCGGCTTCACCATCTACGCGGTGGCAGCGGCGCTCGTCGTCGCGCTGTTTTTGTCGCGGCGCTGGCGCCCGCTGGCGCTCGGCGGGCTCGCGGTGCTCACGCTGGTCAAGCTCGCGGTGATCGCCCAGGACTTCAGGTTCATGGGCAACTTCCACGACATGCCGCTCATGGCGACGATCGCGTATTTCATGGCGCCCCGCCGGCTCGACGTGGCGCAGACGGCGCTAGTGGCCTTCTACGTCGGCGCCGGCGCGCTCAAAGTGAACGTCGAGTGGCTCTCCGGCGCGGCGATGATCCGCCCGAGCGTCCTCGCGGGGACCGTGCTCGAGCGTTTCGCGCTGGGCTACGTCGTCCTTCTCGAGCTGGTTCTCGTGTTCGGTTTGTTATCGCGGAACAAGTGGGTGCGCTGGGCGACCCTCGCACAGCTCGCCCTGTTTCACGCGTTCTCGTGGCACATCGTCGGCTTTTTCTATCCGTGCGTGATGGCCTGTCTGCTCAGCGTCTTTCCGCTCGTGTGGCGTGCCGGCGGCGAGCTCGACTTCGGCGTCTTCTTCGGCGGCAGGGCGACGCGGCGCGCCTACGCATTCGCCGCCGCCTTCGCGTTCTGCCAAGTGACCCCGGCGTTTTACCCGGGCGATTCCGCCCTCACCGGCGAGGGGCGCTTCCTCTCGCTCGACATGTTCGACGCCTTCTCGCGCTGTGAGCACATCGCCTTCGTGACCGCGCCAGAGCGCGGCATCGTTGTCGAAGAGGCCCTGCCGACCAGCGGCTCGGTGCGGGTGCACTGCGACCCCATCATGTTCTGGAATCACATGCGCCGGACCTGCAACGGACTGGTCGCCGATGCCCGGCTGGACAGCGCACTTTTCAGTCGGCGCACCACGGCCTCGGAAATGCTGCCGATTTTCGACATCGTCGATGTTTGTAAGAGCCTACCGCGCCTCGACCCGCTGTGGCCGACGTCGTGGATCGAGCCCCAATCTTCGGCCCTGTGATCGAAATCACTCGCGATCATGCTGTGTTGTCAGGTCACCGAGTGAGGACGCACAATTAGTGAAGGTCGATAACTCACAAAAGACAATTGGCCGCCCTCTTTAAGCGCAACGGTCGGGCCCACCGCTCGATAACTTGCAGCACCTGAGCCGCACTACCGACGCAAAGAGGGTTCGCCATGGGTTCGTCCATTACTCAGTCTCCAACTACTCCCGCTTCGACTCCTGCTGAAAAGGCAGCGACGCGGATCACCAACGCAGCAGACAACGCGGCTGTTCAGCGCGGCGCAGTCGTGCAAGACATCCAGACGCGTGGTGCAGCGCACCAGCTGAAGAGCACCGCGCTGATCGACATCGCCCGCACCAGCGGCTTCGTCGAAGAGAAGGCCGTCGCATTCCTGAACACCACCATCGACGGCCAAGTGAAAGACGTCGTGGATCGCTCGGGGGAAGGCCAGACCGCTATTCGCCAGACCCACGGCGGTCTGACCACGTACATGCTCGAGCAGTCGGCTCCGCACGACCCGACCACCGCGCCCTATGTCGTTTCGGCGGACATCGCCGGCGGCCTGGGTAACGCATTCCTCGCGGCAAAGGCCGGCATGGACGCAACTGTCGTCGAGACCGAGCGCCCGCGCGCCAAGATCCCGTCGGCCAACGTCCCGGGTGGTGGCAAGCCGTTCCCGCCGCGCCCGACGCGTTCGGCGCCTCCGGCGACTCCGGCAGAGCCGCCCGTCGAGAGCGCTCCGGCTCCGAGCCAGAGCGAAGGCGCCGAGAAGCCCCAAGCCACCGAGCAGGCTGCCGCCGCTCCGGAAGGCACGCACGAGGCACAACCGGCTGCGGGTCAGCCGGCTGAGGCGAAGGCCGCGGAGGCTGGACAGCCGGCCGAAGTCCGCAAGGCTGAGCCTCCCAAGGCTTAAGAAGCTCTAGGCCTCTAGCGTCTCGAAGGTGCGCGCGGCTGCCGCGCGGCGACGCGCGCACCCTTCGACACGTGGGCTGCATGACCAAAGTAGGACACGAGCCTCAGGCGGCGTTGCCCGCACACGAACGAGTCGCAGCGACGCGGCGCGCCGCCGAGACCGAGCTCGTATCCCTACGTCGAAGCGCCGAGGGCCGGCGCTCGGCTCTCCTCCTCCGTGATCTCGTCGATCCCGGGGAGAGAATCTCACTGGCCACCGAGTGGAGGGCGCGCGCCCTCACCGGTTACGACCGCGACACCGACACCGCCTATCGGCGTAACATCCAGCGCTTTGCCACGACGACAACCGCGCTCCTCAAAGACGTCGCGGCGCTCCCTGATTGGATCGCGCCCGAGCCTCCACAGGTACGGGAAGCGATGCACGCAGCCGGCCTGCTTGCCCGTATCAGCCGCGCCTTCGAGCACGCGGCGGCCGGCGTACGCGCGACCATCGTCCCCTCCGTGGGGCTTCTGGGCCTGCCGCTGCGGGCAACCCAAGACGCGCCAGGCATGAAGTCACTTCAGATGCCGCAGGTGGTCCGTGTCACAGGCCGGAACGCAACCCAGCGTCGCCCCGACCGATAACCGGGTCGTAAGCGGCGCGATGTGGTGCGCCTTGTAATCGAACGGGGTCGAGCATCTTGGGGATCGAGCTGAAGGGCCCACTGGATCTCGTTCACGCCCGCGGGCTCGCCGCGGTGCTCAAGGACCTCGAAACCACCGGCGTCCCTTGGGCCGAGATCACCGTACGCGTCAACACCGGAAACGGCGGCACCAAGCCCGTCGTCATTGCCGATCCCCAAGCCGTCGCCCACGAAGCCGAGGTCAAGTTCAAGGATCTGGTCGCGGATGCGGTGCGCACCGCGGTTCAACGCGAGCAGCAACCGAGCACAGGCTGGCGCATCGCGGGCGCCCTCGGGAGTGCCGCCAAGAACGCGGCGACCTCCGTGGGTGGCTGGATCGCCGATCGCACGCCGCAACGTGTCCGCGAAGGCGTAGTCGCGACGGGTATCCTCGCCAAGGAAGGCACGCTCGCGGCGAGCCGCCTCATGGGCGCGGGTGTTCGAGCCGCGGCGCAAGCAGCATCGAAATACGAGACCGGGCGTGACCTGATTCGTCGCGTCGACAAAGCCGAAATGGTGGCGACGCGTGTCGTGGTCGAGGTCGTTGACCGCGATGGCGGATCGCGATGTTACGGCCCATGGGTCATCGACCCGATTTCGACGCTACGCAACGAGCAGACTCAGGCTGCCATCAATGGCGCGATGACCGTGGTGGGTTGGGGGCCAGTAGGCCCGGTCGCCGCGGCCGCTTTCGCGGCAGGCTTTACCATCTGGGCCGCTGTAACCGACGACGAAGCCGAGAGCCGCGCACGCAGCAACATGGGTCTGTCGCAGCTCATGCAAGCGGTGGCATCGGTGGTGCCGCTTGCGGCCGTCTACACCCTGCCGACAGCCACCGCCAAAGACCTGGCCGAGGCCAAAGCCGTCAGCGACGGAATGAGGAACGGCGACCCCTTCGTGACCTTCTGGCCGGGGTGGGTCGATGACGATCCGGAGAGCACGCGCGAGTCGAAGTCGAAGAGCGCTGAGGCTACGAGTCCGGAAACGAATTAGTCGGGCGACGAGCTTTGCGTATGGCGGGCGCGGTTTGATGCGGGCGACCAAGGCCGCGCGCACGCCATCTCGCGATGAGTAGGGCTTACTACTTCTTCTTCTTCTTGCCCTTGGCCTTGCCGCCGCTCTTGCCGGACGCCTTGGCGCCCTTCTTGAGCAGGGTCCACGGCTCGATCTTCAAGGCTTCGCTGACCTTCGCCAGCCAGTCGACCGACGGGGCCTTGCGAGCGGCAAGGACGTCGTAGACCTGCGACCGCGACACGCCGGCGCGGCTTGCGAACTCATTCATGCTGAGGGACTGGGCCTCGAGCTCGCGGCGAAGGTTTTCAGCAACGATGTGACGCGTGGGACCTGGTTTCATATGTGCAAAATCTCCTGTCCGGTATTGTGGTCAATCTGGGTGGGTCAATGCCAGATAAATCTGCACTAGACACGATCAAAACTGTTCGCTAGTAGGTGCCGCGCTGTCCGTTTGCGCGGTTCGGCATGTGTCCGCTTAAGCGCGTACCGCTCTAGCGTACGCCAAAGCGGTTCGCGGTCGGCCGGAAGCGGAGCAGACGCGGCAAATTCTGCTCTTCCCACGCTTTGCAACGCGCGTAGTCGGGATAGGTTTGCTCTATGGCGACGAACTCGGGTGGATGCACGGAGTGACGGCTGCCGTGCCGCTCGACACCGATGACCTCGTGCAACATCTCGTGGAAGACGATCCACGCGACGTAGAACTCCGGCACGAAAGCTTGATCGAGACACGGGTGCACGCGAATGAGCGCTTCGCTGCGCACGTAGCAGCCCAGCTGAATCGAGCGCCGGTAACGACGCGAGCCGGCGCTCCCCCACGTGATGCGCGCGGTGCACGCGCCATGGAAGTAAGCAGCGTTCAAGCGATCGAAGAGAGCGCGCAGATCGTGGAAGCGACCCTGCGGAGCGCAACGCACTTCGGGTGGTGGTGCGTCGGCTTGTCGCGCCCGAATGAAACCATCGATGACCGCGGCCGCGCGCTTGTCGCGACCCGTGAGATAGACCGCGAGCGCGGCAAGCACCGGATCGGGCGCATCGAGGAACATGTGATGCAGTCGAATGTCGAGCACGCCCCCCGGACGCTCGCGATACGAAATCATCGTCGACCGGTTGTGGGTGAAGGTGCAGCGCACCGAGCACCCCGTGTACCGCGATAGCGTCCGCGCCACCGACTCGGGAGTCGGAGGTCGGCTATCGGCGATCGGCGATCGGCCGTCGGCAATCGGCGATCGGTCATCGGCCATCGGCAATCGGCCGTCGGCTATCGGCGATCGGTCATCGGCTATCGGCAATCGGCCGTCGGCCATCGGCGCTCGAACCTCGGCCACCGCCGAATCCCCGCTCTCCGGCCCATCCCCCGGTTGCCATAAGCCCAGCTGGTCCATCCTACCTTGCACCGTACACCCCCACCCCGACAGGAAGCCTCGTTCCGGCGCTCGGTTGCGGCAAATCGACCAGCTGCTAACCTTTGAGCGCACGATGACGAATACCCAAGCCCTCGCCCTTTCCGCTGCGCTGTTCTCCGCTCTCCTACCCGCCTGCAAAGACGAGAACGCAGCCGGCGCACCCGCCGCTCCGGTCGAGGAAATGTCGATCGTCGTCGAGGCCGACAAGACGCGCATCCTCGAAGAGGAGCAGACCCTCAAGAAGGAGCGCGCCAACGTCGAGGAAGAACAAGCGCGCGTCGAGCGCGAACGCGCCGACATCAACGAGAAGCTCGCGAGCCTCTCGAAGAAAGACAAATCGCAGCGCGACAAGCTCGAGGCCGATCAGAAGCGCGTCCAAGACGAGGAAGCCCGGCTGAACGCGCGGCTGCGTAGCTTCCAAGACGACCGCGACAAGCTCGAGCGCGACAAGAACGTGCTGCTCGAAAAAATCTCCCGCCTCGAGCAGCCCAAGGGAACTCAAACCATCCAGCAACGCGAAGAGACCATGGCCAAGCGCGAACGCGACCTCGCAAAGCGCGAAGCCGATCTCGCGCAGCGCGAAAAAGCGGTGGCCGAGCGCGAATCCGACGTCGTGAAGACACTGCGCGACGCCCAGTCCCTCCTCGCAAACGCAGGTAGCACGCGCACCGTCGTCGTCGCCGCCGCGCCGCAAGCCAACGCCGCCGCCAATCCCACCGCCGCGAGCGTCGGCTCGATGCGCCGCGAGGTCATGCGCAAGATGGAGTACCGCGGGCTGCTACCCGACGACCTCCCGCCCACTGCCCGCGAGCTCGACCAAGACGCGCGCGCATCACTCAAGTCGAAGGACTACTCGGGCGCGCAGGACGCCCTGTTGAAGCTCGACAAAGCGGTGGACGCCGTCATCGTCAACAGCGCTTTCGTGCAGGGCAAGATGACGCGCATCAATCGCACGTATGCGAGCACCAAGCTCGACCAGGGAAAGAGCTCGCAAATTCAAAAGCTGCTCTCGGAGTTCGGCGAGCTCGCGACCGATGGCCGGTGGGATCGGGCGAACCAGAAGGCGAATCAGATGGTGGCGATCTACCAGAGCAAATGATCGGACATTGACTTACGCGCATCCGTCCCCAGCGTTGGCTTAGGGGACTTCGAATGACCACGAGACGCGACTTTCTCTACGCCGCCGCCGGCGTCACGGCGAGCGTGTGGACGACCAACGCATCCGCCATTCAGGCTTCACTCGCGCCGCCCGACAAACAACCGGTGGCGCTCGAGGTCCCCAGTCCGCCAAAGAAGACAGTAGGTTACGCCATCGTCGGCCTGGGCGAGCTCGCGCTCGAGGAGATCATGCCGGCGTTCGCGCAAGCAAAGCTGGCGCGGCCCGTCGCCCTGGTGAGCGGACATCGCGACAAGGCCTTGCGCGTCGCCCAGACCTACGGTGTCGCGGAGAGCGCCGTCTACGACTACGCGGGATACGACAAGCTCGCCGAGAACGAGCAGGTCGAAGCCGTCTACATCGTCCTCCCGAACTCGATGCACGCCGAATACACCATCCGCGCCCTCAAGGCGGGCAAACACGTGCTCTGCGAAAAGCCGATGGCGGTAAGCGTCGCCGAGGGCGAGCGCATGATCGCCGCGGCCAAAGACGCCAAGAAGAAGCTGATGATTGCGTATCGGCTGCACTACGAGCCCTACAACCGCAAGGTCATGGAGATGTGCGAGACGCGCGAGCTCGGCGCCCTGAAGACGTTCTCCTCGAGCAACTGCCAGCAAGTGAAAGCCCCCAACATCCGCCTCTCGAAGACACTGGGAGGCGGCCCGGTCGGCGACATCGGTATCTACAGCATCAACGCGGCGCGCTACGTGACTCGCGAGGAGCCCATCGCGGTGACCGCCATGGCGTACACCACGCAGGGCGACCCGCGCTTCCGTGAGGTCCCCGAGAGCGTCGCCTTCACCATGCAGTTTCCCTCGGGTGTGATTGCGCATTGCGACTGCAGCTTCGGCGCCCAGGCGAGTCGCCGCTATCGGGTGCACGCCGCCGACGGCTTCATCGACATGGATCCCGCGTTCGCCTACCGAGGTCTGCGCCTGTCGGTCGCCAAAAAGGACGCTTCCGGGAGCGAGAGCCGCACCAGCATCGAGCTCGAGAGCGGCAGCCAGTTCGCCGCCGAGCTCGACCACTTGGCCCAGGCCATCGTCGATGACGGGCCGGTCCGAACCCCGGGCGAAGAGGGCCTCAAGGACATGCGGATCATCGCCGCCATCGAAGAGGCCGTAAAAACGGGTAAAACCGTCCGTTTGAAGGCCTGAAAAGCGCTCGTGACGGACGCTAGGGCTTGGCCAAAACTCGTGCTAAACCGGCCCGGTGGACGATACACCTCGCCAAGCGCCGCGCATCGTGCGGTTCGTCGTCTTCGCGCTGCTGCTCACCAGCGCCGCGGCGGCGTTTCTACTCGCCGACAAGGTTTGGGCGGCGGTGCGCATCGGCACCCTGCCTATCTGGACCGCTCTAGCGGCCCCGGCGGCGTTCACCATCTTCGTCGCAGCCTACGCCATCGATCGTTATTTCCAGGTCGCAAAGAACGGCTACCCCTTCGCCCGCGCCGCCTTCCAGGTCGGCCTCGCAACCCTGTTTTTGATCTTGCTCTGGCCGCAACACGCCGCCGAGCTCCGCGAGATCCGCGCCGCCCGCCGCGGCGGAGACGTGCTCACGCGCTTGCTCGAGCACCGCGACGACGACGTACGCGCCGCTGGTTGCGAGCTTGCCGGTCTGCGCAAGCAGCTCGACGCCTTCGAAGTGACGTCACGCATGGCCGAACAGGACAAGTCAGCAACGGTCCGCGAGGTCTGCCAACAGGCGGCGTCGGCTATCGCGGCCGCGCGTCCCGTCCAGCAGTGAGGCGTCCTTGAGCCTCGGCCGCGTTCTGGTCATCGACGACTCGCACATCGTCTTGCGGGTCGTGGAAGGCGTGCTGGTGAAGGCCGGCTACACCGTGCACTGCCTCGACCACGGGACCGACGTCGTCGACAACGCGGTGCGCTTCCAGCCCGACCTCGTGCTCGTCGACTTCGCGATGCCCGACATCAACGGCTTCGACGTCTGCCGCGCGCTCGGTGAGCACGCCCTCCTCGAAGGCGTGCCCATCGTCATCATGAGCACCAAGGGTGACCCGGTCGTCGACAAGTTCGTCCGCACCATGGGGGTCGTCGATCACATCACCAAGCCGTTCGCTCCCGCGGCCCTGCTCGCCGTCGTCGAGCATCGCCTCACCAAGTCGAACCGCGCACCGACCCAGCGCCGCCCCACCGAGTTCAACGCCGAGATCGTGACGCCGCAGCTCGAGCGTCTCGCAACTGTGCTCCGCGAAAGCGGTGTGTTCCAGCACGAACAGCACGAAATCCTGGTGGCCGAGATGCTGCGGATCTCCCGCTTGCCGCACGTGGCGCGCGCCGTCCACGACGTGTTGCTCACCATCCCCGGTGGCCCAGCCATCTCCGGGGACTTCGCCATGGTGCCGATCGCCGAGGTCTTGCAGCTCCTTTCCCTCCAACGCCAAAGCGGATTCCTCATCGCCCGCCGCGACCAGCTGGTGATCTCGATCGCCATGAAAGAGGGCAAGGTTCGCCTGGTGACCGGCGAAAACATTCCGAACGAGCTGCTTCTAGGTAACATCGTCGTGCGAGAGCGCCTGATGGAGCCCAAGGACTTGGAAGTCTTGCTCAACAACCGCCGCGGCACGCGACGCCTCCTCGGCGCGCAGCTGGTTCGCTTGGGCTACGTGTCACGCGAGGAGCTGCTCAACGCCCTGCGGCGGCAATCGGCCGAGCTGGTCTACGAGCTCATTCGTTGGGGACGTGGCAGCTTCGAGTTCGAGCGCGCCGAGGCCTTGCCGCCCGAGGTCCTGGAGTTCGACTTCGACCTGACCATCGACGAGCTGCTGATGGAGGGCTTTCGCCGGGTCGACGAGTGGGGGCTCATCGAGGCCGCCATCCCGTCGTTCGACGATGTCCCATTCCCGTCGCCCACGGCAGGCGACCGTACGCTCACCGAAGAAGAGGCCGGGGTGCTCGCTGCCGTCGATGGCCGCCGCAGCGTGCAAGAGATCATCGATTTCGTCGGGTCTGGAACCTTCCAGGTCGCGGCGATCCTGTACCGCCTGGTGGCTTCTCGTGTGGTCAGCCTTCGCGCACAGGCCCCCAAGGCCGTGGTAGGGTCCGGAAACGCATGACATCTCGAGTTTTAGGCATCGACCTGGGCACGACCAACTCGTGCGTAGCCGTCGTCGAAGGCGGCACCCCTCTCGTGGTTCCGGTCGACCGAGGCTTTTACACGTTGCCTTCGGTGGTTGCCGTCGACCCGGAGGGCAAACACCTCACCGGGCGCGCAGCCAAACGCCAGGCCGTGGTGAACGCGGAGAACACCGTCTTTGCGGCCAAGCGCCTGATGGGCCGCGACTTCGACGACCCGTTCGCCAAGCGCGCCATGGAAACCTCGCCCTTCGAGTGCAAGGCCGGCCCCGAAGGCGACATTCGCATCCAGCTCACCGGCGGCCCAGGCTCCGAGCCGCAAGGCTACGCCATCCAAGAGATCAGCGCCCTCGTGCTCGGTGACTTGAAACGCGCCGCCGAGAGCTACTTCGGCGAGCCGGTGGCGAAGGCGGTCATCACCGTCCCCGCCTACTTCACCGACCGGCAACGCCAGGCCACCATGGACGCGGGTCGCATCGCCGGCCTCGAGGTCTTGCGCATCATCAACGAGCCGACCGCGGCTGCTTTGGCGTACGGGGCCTTGCAAAAGGGAGGACAGCGCAAGATCGCGGTTTATGATCTGGGTGGCGGAACCTTCGACGTGTCCGTTTTGGCGATCAGCGCCGACGTCGTCGAGGTCCTCGCCACCGCTGGCGACGCGTTTCTCGGCGGTCGCGACTTCGACGACCGCTTGCTCGAGTGGCTCCTGGCCCTCATCGAGCGCGAGCACGGCGTCTCCGTGGGCAACGACCGCAACGCCATGCAGCGTTTGCGGGACGCCGCCGAGGTCGCCAAGATCGAGCTCTCCGATCAACTGCACGCCAAGATCGCCCTGCCGTTCCTAGCGACGCGCCGCGACGGCCAGCCGCTGCACCTGCAGTGCGAAATCGAGCGCGGGCAATACGAGGCGATGGTCACCGATTACGTCGACCGCACCCTCGAGATGTTCTTGTCCACCATCGCGCACGCGGGTCTCACGCCGAACGAGATCGACGAGATCATCCTGGTCGGCGGCATGACGCGCACGCCCCGCATTCAGCGTCGCGTCAGCGATGCCATGGCCAAGACCCCGGCGTCCGGCGTGCATGCCGACTTGGTCGTCGCGGTAGGCGCCGCGATTCAGGGCTCGCTCCTCGTCGCATCGTCGCCAGGCGTGAAGCTGATGGACGTCACGCCGCACAACTTGGGCATCATGGCGTTTGGCGGCCTCGCCGAAACCGTCATCCCCAAAGACACGACCATCCCGACCGAGTTCAAGCGCAGCTTCACGACGGTCACCGACAACCAGGAGCAGGTGCGCATCATCGTCTACCAAGGCGACGCGCGGCACATCGAGCGCAACGAGGTGCTGGGCGAGTTCACCCTGACCGGGTTGCCGGCCAAGCCCCGCGGCGGCGTGAACATCGAGGTGTCGTTCTCCATTTCAGCGGACGGTATCGTCAGCGTCGCGGCCCGCGATATGGAGACCGGGCGGGAGCAAGCCATCCAGGTCACCGGACGGCATCGCCTGCACGAAGACGAAATCAAGCGCATGGTCTCCGACCACAAAGAAAACCTCCTCGCCGCTATAGCGGAAGGCACACAGGTGCCCGGCGAGGTCGCCCAGGCTCTCATCGCGGGCGAAGGCTAGAGCGAGCGAATATCCGTGAATAAGCAGACCGAGCTGTTGCGGCAGGTGAGCATCTTCAAAGGCCTCGACGACCCGGGCGTCGCCAAGCTGTCGGCATCGCTGCGGCCGCTCGACTTCGCGAAAGACGCCCTCATCGTGAGCCAGGACGATCAAGGCGACGCGCTCTACATCATCGAGCGCGGGCGCGTGAAAGTCGTGCTCTACGGCGAGAGCGGCCGCGAGATGATCCTGACGATGTTCCGCCCGGGCGACTTCTTCGGCGAGATGAGCTTGCTCGACGGACAGCCGCGCTCGGCGAACGTGCTGGCGATGGAAGACGCGCGTTTGTTGGTGCTCTCGCGCGACGACTTCCTGCGCCACCTACGCGACGAGCCCGCGGTGGCCGCGAACATCCTCGCCGAGATGAGCCGTCGTCTGCGCAAGGCGGACGAGATCATCGGCAACCTCGCCCTGCTCGACGTCTACGGGCGCGTGGCGCGCTTGCTCATCGACCTTGCCAAGAAAGAAGGCGAGACCACCGATGAAGGAATCGTCATCACCAGCCGTCCGACGCAGCAAGACATCGCGTCGATGATTGGCACGTCACGCGAAACCGTGTCGCGCGTGCTATCGGAGTTCCAGCGTCGTGGCTTCCTGCAAATGCAGGGAAAGAAGATTGTCCTAAGCCATGGATTTGCCGAGCGCGACTTCGAAGAAGACGAAGAAAGCTGAGAAAATTGCCGTTCGGACACGTCCGAATGGCCTGTTTCATACGTAGGTTGTCGGTATGGGCAGACTCCGCCTACTCATAGCGGCCGCGACCTTGCTGGCCGGCGCCCCGGCGTTGGCCGGGACCGTCACCATTGCAAGCGGCGCGAGCACCGGGCTCACGTTCAGTAACTCGACCTTCACGTGCGGTGGGGCAGCGGCCTGCACGCTCGGGGTGACCGAGCTCGTCACCGCCCTGGCAACGGCTAGTGTGAGCGTCGTGGCCGGGGGTGCCGACGCTGACATCGTCGTGGCAAACGCGATTGCGTGGGCGAGCGGCAATCGGCTGACGCTCTCCGCGGCGCGCGACATCGTGCTGCAAGACAACATCACGGCGACCAACGGCGGTGGTCTCACCTTGCGGGCCGACGCGCGCTGCGTTGCCGACGGCGGCATCGTGCCCAACACCGCGTCCATTTCAGCGAACACGCTGGCCTATAGTCACGACGACGTGAACCTCACGACCACCGTCGTCGCGGGGTCGCTTGCCGTCTTCAAGCTGGTGGACACGACGGCCGAGCTCTCGGCCATCCCCGCGACCGGCTCGTTCGCGTTGGGATGCGACGTGAGCGATCCGGGTGGCTACGTACCCGTGCCCACTTTCAGCGGCAATTTCGACGGCTTGGGTCACGCGGTCATCGACCTCCTCGTGCCCGCCGGCAAGGGCTTGTTCGCGGTGCTCGATGGCGCGACGGTCTCGAGCCTGGTGCTCGTGCGTCCTGCCGTGAGCGCCGCCGGCGACGACGTGGGCGCGCTCGCGGGTCGAGCGACGTCGTCCACCATGACGGACATCGCCGTGCTCAACGGCGTGGTCTCCGGCGCCAGCGGCGTCGGCGGCATCGCGGGAACGGTGTCCGGGAGCACCCTCGCCCGCCTCTACGCGAGCGGCAGCGTCACCGGCGCAAACGACGTCGGTGGTCTCGTAGGTAGCGCCGACGGTATCGGGCTCGCCGGCACGGCCGCGGCCGTGAGCGACGGCATGAGCAAGATGCGCGTCTCGGGTACGTCGCGGGTCGGCGGCCTCGCGGGATCGGTCGGCGTCAACAACATACTCGCCGGCGCGAGTCTCGTGGACGCGTGGTCGTCGGGCGTGGTGACGGGCAGCAGTCAGGTCGGCGGCGCGGTGGGCCAGCGCGGCCTCCTGGGCAGCGTCACCAGTGTCTATTGGGACACGCAGGCGAGCACCGTCGCCGCCTCCGATGAAGGCACCGGCCTCACCACGGTGCAGATGCGCCAGCAAGCAAGCTTCACCGGCTTCGACTTCGCCACGACTTGGGCGATTCGTCCCGAGGTCAGTCGTCCGTTCTTGCGGTCGATGCAGGGCATCCTCGACGTGAGCATCCTGGTGACCGGCAGCAGTCCGACCGTCATCACTCAGGCAGCGGGGTTCACTGCCGTCGTCACACCGCGGGTCGGATACGAGCTCCCCACCACCGGATCGGTCCGCTTCCTCGACGGCACCACCGCCATCGACTCGGCAACCCTCGTCGGCGGCGCGGCCGCCGTAAGCACCACGACGCTCGCAATCGGCGCGCACAGCATTCGCGGCATTTACGACGGCAACGCCTACCACATCGAGAACGAGGGCAACGTCGCGCACACCGTGGCCGCCGGTAGCACCCAGACCGCTTTGACCGCACAGGATGGGCCCATCGTCGCGACGGTCACCGCGGTTGCTCCAGCGACCGGCACGCCAACCGGCTCGATCACCTTCAACGTCGACGGCGTGAATCGTGCGCCCGTCGCGCTCGTTGGTCCGACGGCCACACTCGATCCGTCGACGCTGGGCGCTGGGTTGCACACCATCATCGCCACGTTCGCGAGCAACGACGGCCGCTTCGGTCCCAGCACCTCGCCGTCGATCCAGGTGACCGTCGTGGGTCCGACGACGACGACGCTCGCCCAAAGCGCCTCGGCAACCGCGCTGGGCGAGGCCTTCGACCTCAGCGCCACGGTAGCCAGCGCCGACGGGACGCCGATAGGCTCGGTCCGTTTCATCGCCGACGGAGCCCAGCAGCTCGCCGAGGTCGCCTTGACCGCCGGCGCCGCGAGCACGAGCGTCACCACCCTGTCGGCAGGTAGCCACATCATCGTCGCCCAATTCCTCCCGGCAACCAGCGACTTCACGGCCAGCGTCTCGACCCAGATCACGCATGATGTCGCTAAAGCGGACACGACGACGGTGTTTACGGTAGCGGACATCCACGACGGGGTCCTGACGCTGAATGCCGAGATCGTGCCGCCCACGGCCACCCTACCGTTCGCGACCGGCAACGTCGTGTTCACCATCGATGACGTGGATGTGGGCGACCCCGCGCTCGTCGACGGGGTCGCGACCTTCACGAGTGAGCAGCTCACGCGCGGCAGCCACATCGCGGTGGCGCGCTACGAAGGCGATGTGAACTACAACGGCAGCGCCGGGACGCCGATCGAGATCTCGGTCGACCTCGAGGGCTTCCGTTTCGTCGCGAGCCCACCACACGCGGTGACATTCGCCGGCGGGTCGGTGCCGTTCACCCTCACCCTGACGCCCGAAGCGGACACCTTCGCGGAGCAGGTGAGCTTCACGTGCGAGAACCTCCCGCCGGGAGGGACGTGCACGTTCTCGCCCGCAATCACGGACGTTGCCGCGGCCGGGAGCCTCGTGGGCCTGCTGGTCAATACGCAGCGGCCGATTCTCGCGAGTGGCTTGGTGGTGCCGAAAGCACCGCCGGGCGCTTGGCTCCTGCTCGTGGTGGCAGGCGCCGCGTTCTTGCTGCAACGGATGACGAAGCAGCTGCGCGCCGTGGGGCTCACGGTCGCAATCCTCGTAGGCTGCAGCGATTCACCAGGCAAGGTGCAGCCGCGCGAGGGCACGCCGCCAGGAACTTACACGGTCACGGTACAGGCGCAGGGCCAAACGGTGACTCGAACGACGACGGTAGAGATCGAAGTTCGGTAAAAAATGGTGACAGTCACCATTTATCGGCGCTGACACCAAGCGATGGGCTCTCGATAAATGGCGACTGATAAATGGTGACTGCCACCATTTTTATCGATGCTTCTTCTTCTCTCGCTCTTTTTCCCTGGCAGCAGCGGCGGCCGCTTTCGCTTCTTCCGCCTTCTGCTTCTCTTGCTCTTTCGCCTTCAGATCGTAGTCATCGACGATCTTCTTCACGGCCGCGGCATCATCGGCGGTGGGCGCGAGCACGAGATAGGTTCGGTAGTGCGTGACCGCCTTGTCGGGTTGATTCATCTTCGCGTACGCAATCGCGAGCGAGCGGTGCGCTTTGGCGTACGTCGGGTCGACTGCTAGCGCCGCCGTGAAGTTCTCGATGGCGGTCGGCATCTCGTTCTTGTCGTAGAACGTCGTTCCCAAGGCGACGAGCTTGCGCGCCTTGTCGGTATTGGTCTCGACCGCTTCGCTCTGATGTTTGCCGAAGACGCGCGTGATGATGACGTCTTTGTAGACGTACAGCCCCGCACCGGTGCCGAGGATCAACACCGTGATGGCGATGATCGGACCCGCCATCGACTTCTTCTTCACCGTCGCGAGCTTCTCCGCGACGTCCGAACGTAGGAGCGTCGGCTCTCTCTTGGCCGCCGGCTGGTTCACCGAGGGCAAGCTGATCTGCGGTAGCGACAGGTCCATCGGCATCGACGACGACGGAGCGTTCGCCGGGCGCTTCATGTTCCGCTTGGGCGGAGGGGGCGGCATCGCCGCCTGGGCCGCTGGAGCGACTGCCCAGCCATCACCGGAGCCGGTGTTGGGTGCGCCCGCTGGTGGCGCATTGTCGAGCGCGCCGAACGAACCGCCGAGATTGCCTTCGATACCGACGTCGTCGACCAGGCGGCGCTTCGTTTGGTCGACGCCGGGCACCGCGGGCAAATCGAACTCGGGAAAGTTCGGGAGCTGCAGATGCGCGGGAAGGTCGGCAGGTGCTCCTGACGAACCGCTCGCGAAGGACGCGTCGCCCATTCCGGATGGCAGCGAGAAGTCGATCGAGGGGAGCTGCAAGTGCGAGGGCAAACCAGCGTCCGGCCCGAGGGCGGGCTGGTCGAAGCCGTCGTTGACCGGCGCGTCCTGGCGTGGGGCCGCATCGGCGGCGGTGAAGGGACGCGACTCGGGTGGTGGTGCCTCGAAAGCCATGGAGGAGGCCGGCTCGGACATGGGTTGCAGATCGAAGCCGATGCTGAAGCCACCGCCAGCTTGAGCCGTCGGCTCGTCGTGCATCGACTGCGGCACCGGAGCGGCCGGTGGATCGGCATTGAGTCCCGCGGCGGCGAGAGCAGCCCGTCGCTGCTCGTCGTTCATGACGGTGGTTGCGCCTTCGGTGAAGGCCCCAGGTACGGGGGCGTCGCGACGCTTGGTGGGCTCGTCGTTCATGCTTTGAGGTACCGTCTTCCGGGCGCCAGCACCCGGGATATCGAAAGGTAGGTCGGAGCTAGCGAACAGATCGGACGGCGACCCATCACCCCCGGGGGGTGATGGTGGCTTGCCACCGCCGGCGTCACCGTTGCGCATGGCCTTTGATGTAGCCCATCGCGGGCCTCACCGCTATGAAGTGTCTAGCTCAGCCAACCGGCCAAAACCCGCCTGGCAAAGCCAAGATAGCCCTCAGGAATGACCCCGGCGACGGTGGTAAGCGCGGCGCAGGCCCACAACCCGGCTGCAAGCCAAGGTGAGTGGATGCGGGTTTCGTCCGAGCTGGTGGCGCGCATGTACATCATCACGAGTACGCGCAGGTAGTAGAAGGCCCCGGCCACGCTCGCGAGCACCGCGACGACGACCACCGGCACCCGCCCTGCTTCGACTGCGGCGGCAAAGACCGCTAGCTTGCCGAAGAAGCCGGCCGTCGGGGGAATCCCCGCGAGCGACAACATGAAGAGCGACATCGCAAGGCCAAGAGCTGGGTACTTGTGACCGGTGCCCGACAGCCGCTCCATCGGTAGATCGAGGCGGCGGTCACCGCGCCGCTCGAACGCCAAGATGACGCCGAAGGCGCCGAGGGTCATCGCGGTGTAACCCAGCAAGTAGTACCCGATGGCCTCGACGGCACGCCCCTGTGGCTGAGCCACGAAGGCGGCGAGCCCGACGAAGACGTAGCCGGCGTGTGCGATGCTCGAATAGGCGAGCATGCGCTTGAGCTGCGACTGACGGATGGCCAGCAAGTTGCCGGTGACCATGGTGAGGATCGCGAGCAGCTCGAAGATTTGAACGAAGGTCTCGCGGCCGTTCGGTGCATGCACGAGGGTCGCGGCAACGAAGCGCAAGAGGCCCGCGAAAGCAGCCGCCTTCACACCGACCGCCATGAAGCCCGTCGACGGCGTCGGAGCGCCTTCGTAAACGTCTGGAGCCCACATGTGGAAGGGCACGGCCGCGACCTTGAAGCCGAGACCACCGAGAACCATCGCGACGCCGATCCAGCCCAGGCTCGAGAGATCTTCGCGCGAGAAGGCCTGCGCCACCGCCTGCATGGTGATCGCCGGCTTGCCGAGCAAGCGCCCGACTTCACCGTAGACGAGCGCCACGCCGAAGAGCACGAAAGCCGACGCGAAGGCGCCGTAGACGAAGTACTTGAGAGCGGCCTCTTGCGAGCGCCGCGAGCTGCGCCGGTAGCCCGCCAAAACGTACACGGCGAGAGACATGACCTCGATGCCGATGAAGAGCGTGATGAGATCGCCGGCCATCGACAGGACCAGCATGCCGACGGTCGACAGCAAGACGAGGGCGATGAACTCACCGTGCGCGAGCTCGTGCTCGTTCAGATACGACGTCGCGAGAAGCACCGCGAGCAGGGCTCCGACCACGGCGGTCAGGCCGAAGGAGACGCCGAGGCCATCGACGACGATGGCACCGGAGAACGCCGTGTGCGAACCGGGCTCGGCGGTCCACAACATCCAGCCCGCGACCGCCAAAGCGGCCAGGGCGACGAACGACATGTGGCCGTTGGTCTGCGGCGCCGGCCGGCCGTAGCCGTGGGCGACGGTGAGCAGCAGCACCACCGATGCGGCGATGGTGACGACGAGCACGGGAGCGAGCAAACCGAGGTCTTGGACGAGATTCATGGCTTACTCCTGCGCTCCCTTGCGCACCCGGAGGTTCGGATCCTGAGCGCGCGGCGGCGGCAGGCGGCGGCGACCGTTCGCCTCGTCACGTTGCGCCGGAGTGATCGCTTGCAGCGCCGGTGCGTCCGTCATGGCGATCGCCGGCAAGTTCGCGCGTTCGCGGAACTGCCGCGCGTAAGCGTCGACCGTCGGATTCACCATGTTGATGAAGGGCTGCGGAAACAGCCCCATGAGGATGGCGACCAGCGCCAGCGGCCAGAGCACGGCCTGCTCGCGGAACGACAGATCTTCGAGGTGCTCGTTCTCGGCGTGGCGGATGGGTCCGAAGAACACGCGCTGCACCGCGATGAGCAAGTAGACCGCCGCGAAGATGACACCGGTGCCCGCGAAAACGGTCAAGAGCGCGAAGATCTCGCGGAAGTCGCTGCTGTCCGTCGTCAGGCCTACCAGCGGCCGCACCAAGAGACCGCCACCGAAACCACCGATCGGCGGAGCAACGACGAGGAGCGCGAGCAGCGCAACCAGCACGACCGCGCCCACGCGCTGCCAGAGGTTCATGCGGGAGCGTAGACCCGCGACCTTCATCACCATGACGATGACCGCGCCGAGACCGATGACGCCGGCAAGCGAGATGCCGATGCGCGCCAGCTCGCCGTTGGTCACGTCCATGGTCGGCCCCATGGCGCCGAAGCTCCCCATGACGATCATGAACTCGCCGACGAAGCCGTTGAGACCGGGAAGACCCGCCGATGACAAAGCGAGGAGCACGAACAAGAAGGCGTAGCTCGGCATCACCTTGGCGAGACCGCCGAAGTCATCGAGCTGACGGGTGTGGCGGCGCTCGTAGATGACGCCGACGAGGAGAAAGAGCGCACCCGACGAGATGCCGTGATTGACCATCTGCAGGACGCTGCCCGCGACGCCGGTGACCGACATCGACACGAGGCCCAGCATGACGAAGCCCAAGTGCGAGACCGACGAATACGCGACCAAACGCTTCAGGTCGCTCTGCACCATGGCGACGAGGGCGCCGTAGATGATGCCGATGACCGCGAGCACGCCGATGGTCGGCAAGAACGCTACAGCGGCCTTGGGGAACATCCACAGCGCGTAGCGCACGAAACCGAAGGTGCCGATCTTCAAGAGGACGCCGGCGAGGATGACCGAGGCGCCCGTCGGTGCCTCGACGTGCGCGTCGGGCAACCAGGTGTGGAACGGGAACATCGGCACCTTGATGGCAAACGCGACCGCGAAGGCGAGGAACAACCAAATTTCGGTGCTACCGAGATTCGCCGTCGCGAGACGCTGCGTGACCACCGCCCAGTCGAAGGTGAGCCCGCCTTGGTCCTTCACGGCCCACACCGTGTAGATGATCGCGACCAGCATCAGCAGCGATCCACCCATGGTGTAGAGGAAGAACTTGAGCGCCGCGTAGATGCGACGCCGTCCGCCCCAGACGCCGATGAGGAAATACATCGGCACCAGCATGACTTCGTAGAACGTATAGAAGAGGAAGAGGTCGGTCGCGGCGAACGCGCCGAGCATGCCGGTCTGCAGGAAGAGCATGCAGACCATGAACTCGCGGGCCCGCTCCTCGACGCTCGAGTAGGTCGAGAGCACGACGATGGGCGCGAGAAACGCGGTCAGCAGAATGAGGATCATCGCCACGCCATCGATACCCATGGCGTAGGTGATGCCGAGCGATGGGATCCACTCGACGCGCTCGCCGAGCTGCATGCCGGCGACGTTCGGCGAGAAACGCGACCACAACCAGATCGCGAGGCCGAGGTCGATGAGGGTCACGGTCAGCGCGAAGCCGCGCACGCCGCTGTCCTCGCCCTTCGGGAACGCGAGGCAAATGAAGGCGCCTAGCAGCGGCAGGAAAACGATGGCGGTCAGGAGGTGTGTTTCGAGAAAGCCCATCGTGATCACCGCACCTGGATCGAGGTTGGCGTTTCGGCAGCCGGCTCTTCGGTCTGCGGCGCGCTCGGGGAGAGCCAGCCGTAGAGCAAGAGCGCCAGCGCCAGCGCGAAGATGGCGAGGTAACGTTGCACGTTACCGCTCTGGAAGAGCTGGCCGATGAAGCCTACCGAGCGGCCGAACCAGCCCACCAGGTTCACCAGACCATCGATCACACGGCGGTCCATCCCCTCGTAGAAGACGATGCGGGAGACCCAGCCGATGGGCTTCACCACGAGCGTGTCGTAGAGCTCGTCGATGTGCCACTTGTTGTTGACCAGCATGAAGAGGTCGCGGAACGGCGCCTCCGAGACCAGACGATTGAGCATCGGGTGGATGCGGCGGGCATACAGCACGAACGCTATAGCGAACCCGAGGAAAGCGATGCCGGTCGAGCAGGCCATGAGGGTCCACTCGAGCGTCTCGTGGTGACCTTCCGGCGTGGGCAGGTGACCGGTGACCGGCAACAGCCACGACTCGGCGAGCCACTCATGGCCACCGAGCGCCGCCGGCCAGCAGAGCGCGCCGCCGATGACCGACAAGGTCGCCAGCACGACCAAGGGGAAGGTCATGCTCTTCGGTGACTCGTGCACGTGGTGCGCGACGTCTTGCGAGGCGCGGATCGGACCCGAGAAGAAGGTCATGAACACCAGGCGCCACATGTAGAACGCGGTGAAGCCCGCGGCGATGGCGCCCATGAGCCACAACCAGAAGCCGACGCCGTGGAACACCGAGCCGTAGTGTCCTTCGCTCGAGATGAAGGCGTTCCAGAGGATGAGATCTTTCGAAGCGAAGCCGGAGAGCAGCGGGAAGCCGGTGATGGCGAGCGTCGAGACGAAAAACGTCGCGAACGTAATCGGCATCTTCTTGGCGAGGCCGCCCATCTGGCGCATGTCCTGCTCGCCGCTCATGCCGTGGATCACCGAGCCCGAGCCCAAGAACAAGCAGGCCTTGAAGAAGGCGTGGGTGATGACGTGGAACAACGCGATAGCGTACGCCCCGACGCCGGCGGCGATGAACATGAAGCCGAGCTGCGAGACCGTCGAATACGCCAGCACTTTCTTGATGTCGTATTGGGCGGTGCCGATGGTGGCGGCGAAGAGCGCGGTGCAGGCACCGATGATCGCGACCGTGAGCATGGCGATGGGCGCCATCGAGAAGAGAAAGCCCATGCGCGCGGTGAGATAGACACCGGCGGTGACCATCGTCGCGGCGTGGATGAGGGCGGAGACAGGAGTCGGGCCGGCCATCGCGTCCGGGAGCCAGACGTACAACGGCAGCTGCGCGCTCTTACCGGTGGCGCCGAGGAACAACAGCAGGGCCGCCGAGGTGGCGACGGTCGTCGTGATCAGGCCACCGACCGCGGCGGCACGCAGGACCTCGAAGTCGAGCGAGCCAGTCGTCCGCAATAGCAGAGCCATGGCGATGAGCACACCGAAGTCGCCGATGCGGTTGACGACGAACGCCTTCTTGCCCGCCTGCGCCTTCTCGATGTCCGTGTACCAGAAGCCGATGAGCAAATAGCTGCAGAGGCCGACGCCTTCCCAGCCGAGGAACAAGAGCGGGAGTGAGCTGCCGAGCACGAGGCAAAGCATCGCGAAGCAGAACAAGTTCAGATACGCGAAGTACCGCGCGTACGCCGGCTCGTGCGACATGTAGCCGGTCGAGTAGACGTGGATGAGGAAGCCGATGCCGGTGATGACGAGGATCATCACCGCCGACAAGCGATCGACGACGAAGCTGATGTCGACGTTCAGGTTGCCGCTCGACATCCAGGTGTAGAGGGTCGAGACGTAGCGTGTCCCCTCTTCGCCTTGCGCGAGATGTCCGACCACGATGGCGGACAACACGAAGGAGGCGAGCACGGAGCCGCAGGCTACCAAGCTCACCATGCGCTGTGGCAGGCGATGCCCCCACAGACCGTTGATGATCGCGCCCACGAGCGGCAAGATCGGGATCAGCGCGATCAGCGATTCGAGGTCTTTTGGCGTAAGCACGCGGCGATTTATGTCCTTGAAACCTAGCGAGTCAAGGACGGTTTCGGGCGACTAGGCCCATGTTTTCTGAGCGGTCGATCGCACTTCCGCCAGGCTCGCGTCGGTGGCGGTTTCGAGCTTCGTGCGCAAAAGGGCTTCGTCGTCACGCGACAAGCCAATCGAGATACCCGCTCGCTGGGTCATCATCTCGGCGCGGCCCAAGGCCAGGCGAAAGGTGCGGGTATGCGGCTCGCCGGTGAGAACCGCCTCGAGATCGCGGCGAACCTGGTCGCGTTCGGCCTGGGTGCCGCCCTGGAGCTGGATTTCACGGCGGAAGGGACCGCCGGCGCGATGGACCGTCAAACCGTCGATGACACGGGTCGAAAGCATGACGGGCTTTATGCAGCCTGGGTCTGACGTGTTATGCCGGCGCCATGGCCGAAACCGTCTTCTCGAAGATCATCGCCGGCAGCATTCCTTCGCACAAAGTCTACGAAGACGAGCACGTGCTGGCATTTCTCGACGTCGGTCCGTTGTCGCGCGGCCACACCCTGGTGATTCCGAAAGAGCCAGCGGTCACTCTCGATGCGCTCTCCGACGAGGCTTGCGCCGCCATCGGCCGCGTCCTGCCGCGCATTTGCCGCGCCGTGAAGAAGGTCACGGGTTGCACCGGCTACAACGTCCTGCAGAACAACGGCAGCATCGCCCATCAGGTGGTGATGCACGTGCACTTCCACATCATCCCGAAGAACGACGAGGCGACCGGGCTCGGCATCGCATGGCCCGCAAAGCCCATCGATCACGACGACGCCAAGAAGCTCGCTGAAGCGCTGCGGGCCGCCGCCAAGTAAGGCCGCGCGACTCAGGCGCGGCGATTGCGCTCGCGGATCATCGCATCGATGCGCTCACGAATCTCGTGAACGCTCAGGTTCTGGCCACGCGTGTAGCCAATGGCCTGGATGCGGGCGAGGACGGAGCCGGCAGGCGCGGGACTGGCGAAGCCGCTGGTGTCGTGAACGGCGCGCAGCGGCGCTCCGAAGTCCACGATGCTAGCGATTGGCTCGACCCTGCGTCCCATGACCTCTTCTTTGCTCTCTCCCGATATCGCCGGACCCCAAAGGACCGGTGCCGGGTGTGACATGAAGCTCTGTCACCCCCAAAAAGACGAAAAAAGTTTCGGCGGCGCGTCCCCAAGGTTTCTTCAAGTACCTTGAACACCTGCGAAATCTAGGCGCCGCCTACATCACCCACATACCCCTCCCACAGCCTACTCTTTTAGTGACAAGCCCAAGTCCCTGAGTTACACCGCGCCGCGTTCAAGGCTTCCACCAGGGCCAAGAACCTCACGTTAGCCGCCATGTTCGAGTCAGAAAAACCCTCCCAGCCCAGTCCCATGGGCAGTTTCTCGCAGGCGCTCCCCCAGCGCTTCACCTCTCAGATCACCGTCGTGGACCGCCCAGCCGAGCACATCTGGGCAACTCCCGCCGATAAAGTGCGCACCATGGTCGATTCTATCCCCGTCCAGCCTGTGGCTCTGCCAAAGGCCCCCGTTGCTTTGACCGCCGCCCCGGCGACAGCCCTGCTCGAAAACGCAGGTGATGTCGCGGCCTTGGTTGGCGAGCGGCTCACCCTCCAGGCCTTCGCGCAGCTCTGCGGCACCCTCGGCGGCTACCCCTTCGTGAAGGTCGTCGTCGACCGCCCCACCCGCACGGTGCACTTCCTGAACAACGCGAAGTACCCCTTCCATGCCGATTACATCGGCGAGCGCCTCCTCGGCCTGTCGCCCGGTGAGATCGACGCCAACATCGACCAGTACAACGAGTCGTTTTATCTGACGCGCGACCGCCGCTTCTTCTTGGGCATCCTCGCGCTGCACAAGCGCCGCGACAAGAACACCAATCGCAGCTTCTTCACCCTCGAGACCGTCGAAGTCGACACCATGGACGGTCCGATGTTGCAGTCGTTCTTCGACATCGTGAAGGAAAACCTCGATCCCTCCTCGCCGGTGCTGGTGAAGCCCGCGAACCACCTCCAGGAATCGATCGTCACCACGATTCCGCGCGAGCAGATGCCGCGCGTCTTCTCGCACGAGCTCTTCGCGACCTCGCGTTTCATCGCGCTGAACGCCGGTGAGTCACGCGGCCGCCTCCGCGCCTTCCGCAGCGAGGTCGAGTACCGGTCTCAGGCGCACACCATCGAGTGGTACGACATCCTCGTGATGCACCGCGTGCCCGACGACATCCCGCGTGTTTCGGGCATCATCAACGCGCACCACACGACTCCGCTCTCGCACACGAACGTGCTGGCGTCCGGTTGGGGCATCCCCAACTGCGTGCAGCTCGGTATCTTCGACCGCATCGAGAAAGACCGCTTGGACGGACACTGGGTCCGCTTCCAGGTCGAGATGAACGCCACCGAGCCGGTGCTCGAGCCGGCCGAGAAGCCCGCCGATCTGGCCAAGCGTCCGGTGTGGAGCGTCCAGAGCATCAAGCTCGAGGCGCCCGATACCGCGAACATCCCGATCGTCGCGCTCGACCGCCTGCGCATGAGCGACCGCTACAAGTACGGCACCAAGGCCGCGAACTTGGGCGAGCTCAAGCACGTACTCGAGAACGGCTCCGAGCGCATGCTCGGCTTTTATCGCGTACGCCGTCCGCCGCGCGCCAATCTCCTTCCCTATCTCGCGCGCTTCTTGAACGTCCCCGCGACCTTCGCGCTCGACGGGCGTGGCGCGACTCTCGGCCGTGCCGCCTGGGAGTTCTTGCGTGAGAATTTCCACGTGCCGCGCGGCATCGCCATTCCGTTCGCGGTGCAGCAGGAGTTCCTCGAGTCGTCAGCGCCCATCCAGCAGGCCATCGGCAAGCTCAAGATGGCGCTCGAGCTCAAGGCACGCGAAATCGATCCGCTGTGCGTGTCGCTGCAGCAGATGATCCGCCAGGCGCGCATGCCCGAGCGTGTACGCAACGCCATCGACGATCAGATCGCCGAGCACCTCTCGGGCGTCTCGTCGTTCGTGGTGCGCTCGTCGTCGAACGCCGAGGACCTCCAGGGCTTCTCCGCCGCCGGCATCTACGAGTCGATCAACAAGGCGCGCACCGCCGACGACGTCTTCCAGTCCATCAAAGAGGTCTGGGCGTCGCTGCTGTCGCCGCGCAGCGTGCGTCTGCGTAACGACGTCGGCATCTCGCTCGACGATTGCTGGATGGGCGTCATCGTCCAGGAGAAGGTGCCTTCGGGCATGGGCGGCGTGTTGGTCACGACCAATCCGATGTCGCGCGACGACTTCCGCAACGTCTACGTCAACGTCTCGCCGAAGAGCGTCGAGAGCATCGTCGAAGGCTCCGAGCTGCCGATGCAGTACCTCTACAACGTGGTCGAGGGCGGCGGTCGCACGCTGTCGATCGGCGACGCCAAAGAGGATCTGACCGACGAGCGGAAGGTCGTGCTGCAGAAGCTGGCTCTCGCGGGCCGACTGCTGCAAGCGCACTTCTCGCCGGATTACACCTTCGCGCAGCCGGTCGATATCGAGTGGCTCGCCAACGACGAAGGCATCGCCATTCTGCAGCTGCGTCCGTACGCGAAGTAACAGGGTTTCGTGATGTCGACGAAGCGCCTGATTCTTCTCTACTACGCCTTCCAGTTTTTCTTCTCGCTGCTCCTGTGGGTGCCGATTTTCTACGCCTACCAGCAGCAGCTCGGGCTCTCCGACCCCGAGATCTTCAAGATCCAGAGCATCTATTACATCGCCTTCTGCCTGCTCGAGATCCCGACTGGCATGATGGCGGACGCGATTGGCCGAAGGCGCAGCATGCGCTTGGGCGCCTTCGCGTTGGTCGGCGCCAACTTGCTGGTAGTGGGCATCCCGACCCTCATCGGCCCATACATCGGCTTCGTCGTGCACTGGCTCCTGATTGCGCTATCGCGGTCACTGATCTCGGGCGCTTCGAGCGCTTACCTCTACGACGCGCTGCAAGACCGCGGCGACAAGGACAGCTACAAGCAGGCCGAGGGCAACGCTCGCGCATACGGGCTCGTCGGCAAGGTCGTCTGCTGGGCCGGCATCGGCTTCTTGATGCAGTGGCACTTCACCCTGCCCTACTGGCTCACGGCGTTGTCGGGCCTGTGCGCTTTCGCGGTCGCGATGATCTTGCCACGCGATAGCGGTAGCAAGCGGATGTCCCCGCTCAAGCTCCTCCCCGACGCATTCGCCATCATCCGTGGCTCGCCCACCCTGGTGCTCTTGATGATCCAGGGTATCGGCCTGTTCACGCTGGTGCGCCTGGTGCAGGTGAACCTGTTCCAGCCGATCCTCGGGGCCAAAGGTTTCGGGGTCGAGACCTTCGGCGTCATCCTCGCCGGCTCGTCGATCTTCGAAGCCATCGGTGCCGCCCGTCCCGCTTGGATGCGGCGCTTCGTCGGCGATTTCAACGCCGTCACCATTCTCACCGTCGTCATGGCCGGCACCATGTCCGTGATGGCGGTCGGCAACGCCTGGCTCGCGGTGACCGCCTTGGCGATCTTCTCGTTCATCGCCGGCATCTCCTTCCCAATTCAACGTCAGGTCTTCAACGACGCCATTCCGCAGGCCAACGTGCGCGCCACGTTGTTGTCGATCGAGTCGATCGTCGACCGGTCGGTGTGCGCTTGGGCCGCCTTGCAGCTCGGCGACTATCTCGCCGCGGGTAAGCTCGACGGCTTCCTGCACGGCTCGGCCGTCGTCGCCGGCATCGTCACCGTGGCGGTCGCCATCGCCGTTGGTGTCATGAGGCCAGCCCGACAGGGTGTCAGGCAACCGGCCATCTGACGCGCCGAGAACCGACTCATGCTCATCACGTCGGTTCGCTTAGGCGAGCGCTCAGCGCTCGCGGGGGACCAGTCTCCTTTGGGGATTGGTGTGCCCAGCGAGCCGGCCGTACTGCGTGACGAAGCGCAAGCACGACGCGTGGTTCGTGCCGTGGCCAACCCGCTGCCGGTGCTCGAGCACCGCGTCGACCTCGCCGGCGGCAGCATCGTGAAGCGGGCAATCCCGAACGGGCGGCTCGTCGTCGACGGCATCCGTCCCTTCGACATCATGCAAGGCGGGGCCGGCGACTGCTGGATCGTGGCCTCGCTCATCGCCATCGCCGCGGTGCAGCCGGAGCTCATCGAAGACGCCATCACGGACAACCAGAACGGCACCTTTACCGTCCGGCTCTACAAAGACGGCACGCCGCACGACCTCACCGTCGACGGCGAGCTCTACATGCACGCGGCCATCCGCAAGCCGATCTACGCGCAATCCCGCAACCGCCAGGAGCTCTGGGGCCCACTCATCGAGAAGGCGTTCGCGGGGCTGTACGACGACGACTACCAGAGGTTGTACAGCGGCTGGCCAGCCAACGCGATGCGCACCCTGACTAACCGCGATAGCGACCTGGTCGACCACACGGCGATGAGCGATGATCAGCTGTTCGCGACCATCCAGCAGGCTCTGCGGAATCGCAGGCCGGCGGTTGCCGACATCACCGCCATGAAGCCGGGCGTCGCCGAAGCAGTGGGCCTCACACCGCTGCACGCATACGCCGTGCTCGACACCCAGGTCGACGACGGCAAGCACTATGTCGTCCTGCGCAACACCAGCGACTCGCCCGAGTTCCACACCAGCGCGTATACCGCGGCGCTTCCACCGTTCGTGTCGCGCGAGGACTTTGGTTCGCCCTTGGGGAATGATGGCGCCTTCCGCATGCGCATCGACGACTACCGGCGCTGGTTTCAGCAGACGACGATCCTGAAACCAGCCTGATCTCGCGGCGGTCTGTCATACGCAACTTCAGCGGAGGTGTGCCGATACTTCGGGGGTCAACCGAGACGTCGATAAGGGAAGCGTCCATGTCCGTTCAACCCAACCGCTTGCACGACCTCGCCCGCGGCCTTTACGCCTGGAGCACGCGACCCGACGGTTACAACTACCGTGTCGTCGACCAGGCCTTCGTCGACCGCATGCGCGACGGCAAGGCGTCCATCGCCGACTACCAGCACATCAAGGCCGAAGCCGCAGAGCGCGCCCGTCAGATCGGTTACTGCACGCTGGAGGGCTGCGACCCCGACTTCGGAAGTCGCATGGGCATCGCGCGTGACCTCGAAGCCATGCGCAGAGCCCTAGCCGAGCACCCCGGCATCGCGGAATCGCTGGCCGCCGAACCCAGCGCCATCGCGCGCCTATGGGCTGGGCTGCAAGCCTGCCTGTTCGGCAACCACCTCAAACAGCACATCGTGGTCGAGCATCACCGACGCAGCCGAGCCGAACAGGGCGACTTCGGTGGCCGATAAGCAACGATTCGAGAGGTTCGCGCGCTTCGTCGCCGACCGCTTCAGCGGAGCGCAGCGCGTCTACGACATCGCCGGCGGCCAGGGGCGCCTGAACGAAGAGCTCACCAAGCTCGGTCGCGTCGCCACGACCTTCGATCAGCGCCACAAGCACCTCGATGTCCGCTACGCGTTACGCCGCTTCACCGTGAGTGAACCGTGCGAGTGCGATGTCGTCGTCGGCATGCATCCCGATGGCGCGACCCGCGTCATCATCGAGTACGCTGCAGCGCACAAGGTCCCCTTCGCCATCGTTCCCTGCTGCTCGGACAACGGCATGTCCTACAAGCCGTGGATGCGGCATCTCGCCGAGCTCGCCGAAACATACGGCATGCGCGTCGAGCACCACACGCTGGAAATGTCAGGCCGCGCCGCGGTCATCGTTGGAGTTCCCTCATGAGTGACCCCCAGACCATTCGCCCCGGCGCCACCGCGCATTTGGCTACGATCGATCCCGTAAATCCCCGTCAGGCCGCCGTAGCGGACGCACCGTCCGGACCGCAGTGGACGATGTGGCGTCAAGCGCCGCAGCCAGACACCTCGTTGGTCCGTGCCGACTCCGCCGTAGCGCTCACCCTGGCCAACCCGAGAGTATTGACCGCCACCGCGCCCGAGCCCTCCGTCGTCCGCTTCATCAAGCGCCCAGGCGTTGCAATCCTCTCGGGGCTTGCCAACCTCCTTCGCCCGCTGATCACCGCCGAAACCCAGATCAAAGGAGGCGAGTGGATTCCGAAGCTGTCCCCGCGCCAACCCATGGTGTGGCTCGTGACCCATCAGACGACGCTCGACTTCGTGAACCTGTTCCCGCTGCAGCGAAAGATTCCCGGTAAGCCGAGCTTCATG
>CAZAER010000041.1:0-39722 GCA_964484195.1 uncultured Bdellovibrionales bacterium
CCGCGCGCAGCGACTTGTCGACGCGAGTAACCGCGACCACGTTCTCGCGCGCTGCGACCATCTGCGAGACCAACGCCTTCACGCGGTCGCGCAAGCTCGCGCGGATCGAGCACGCGAGCAGCCGCAGCTCGTAGCTGATGCGCATCGCGTGTTTCTCGTCGTGCCCGTCTTCCTGGAGCTTCTCGAGGCTCGCCTTCATACGCATGAGCGGCGAGCTCTTGTTGGTGGGCGACGCCAAGGCCGCTAAAGCGATCAGCGGCGTGCGAAATCGAATGTACGCTTGGCTCGCGCGGTAGAACTGTGCGCGCCCGTACGACAGATCGTTCACGCCCAGCGACTGCGGCACGAAGAAGAAGCACTCGACGCGATAGCGGTTGTGTTTGACGCTCGGATCGATGGCGTAGTCGAGCTTGATCTCGATGTGATGCTTGTCGTGCAGCTCTATCCGTTTGTCGATCGCGTCACGCAACTGTCACAACCCATCTCCCCATCGGGATCATACTCCAACGCCCTGAATACGCTACAAAAGCAGCTCGTATTCACACATTAAGTAGGGGAGCGAGGCCGCTTTTTTTGTCACACAAACGCCATTTTGTGTGGTGGTGTAGGCGCTGCGCTTTTGCCTTCGAAACGTGTAAAGAGCATCCTTGAGAGCCCATAGCCGCCCCTAGAAGGCATTCGAGATCCAGTGGAACGCCAGCGTCCCGACACCAGCAGCGACGAGATCGACCTCTACATTCGCACGTATTATTCGCTGCTTCGCAGCAGCGGCGAGGTCCGCGTGCGCTCCTTCGAGGAAGCGCACATCTACAGCAACTCGAGCCTCCACGAGGGCGCGAAAGACACGCGGCCCGACATCTCGGCCTTCGGTTACGCCGCGGGTCGAGTACCCGAATCGATGCCCGACGTCCGCCGCGTCCTGCTCGGGCAAGCCGAAGAACAGTTCGTCGCGGCTGGGGCGGACATTCAGGATTGGCAGCGCGTCAGCGCCCGCGGTCGTCGTCGACCTTATCGCTACGACGGACGAGGCACGCTCGCCGCCTTCATCGCCAGCGCCTCCGACATCGACGACCTGGTGCCCATCCTCACGGCGTACCAGATCGAATGGAACAAGATTCACATGCTGCTGGCGCAAAGCACCGTCGGCCAGCAGCTCGCGCGCGGCGAGCTCACCGTTGGCGACAAAGACCTCGACGGTCGCCTAGCCGAAGCTCTCGACCTACCCATCGAGCTCGTCGCCCGCTTGAAGCAAGCGCTTGGAAAGTCGGCCGCCCACGGTCTGAAGCTCATGGCGAGCACGCGCCTCGATCTGCGCCTGCAGCTCCTCGCCGGCTCGTTCAACCACTACCAGAAAGCGGCGCAACGCTGGTGGAGCGGCATCGAGCCCGTTTACTTGAAGACGAGCAAGGGTCCGCAAAAGCGGCCGGTGTACTTCGTTTCGTCGAACACCCACTCGCTCGCAAACCTCCTCGGCGGCTACGCGCTCGAGCACAAGGAGCAGCTTCTCGCCACCGCCAAGGCGCACGATCCCGACGGGGTCTGGACCCAGCTCGAGCGAGCCGTCGCCGAAGGTTCCGACGAGGCCGCGAACCTTCTCTACTTCGTGCTGCGTGCGCACTTACGTCTGTCGCCCGGCGCCATGGAGAGCGTGCAGCGCTGGGACGAATCGAACGGCATCTACACCGTGCCCGACCCCGGTCACGTCGAGGTCGGCGCTCAGGTGATCGAGCTCGACAAGGTCGTGCCCGATCGCGTCGATCCGCGATTGCGGATTCCGGGGCTCGAGCGTCTGCGCAAGAGCAACGCCGTCATCATCAACGTCGACTATCCCCTCGGCATGGCCGCGTATCAGCTGCTGTCGCGCGTGGGCCAAGGCGTCGGTGAGGTCCGCGGCTTGTACCTGATGGGCAAAGCCGCGACCCTCAATGCCCGCGTCGGCGACGTGATGATCTCCAAGGTCGTGCAGGACGAGCACTCGAAGAACACCTATATGGTGAGCAACTGCTTCAACTCGGGCGACGTCGCGCCCTACCTGCGCTACGGCACCGTCTTCGACAACCAGAAGGCGCTCACGGTGCGCAGCGCCTTCCTGCAGAACCGCGAGTACATGGGTGTCTTCTATCGCGAAGGCTACACCGTGCTCGAGATGGAAGCGGGCCCGTACCTCTCCGGCATCTTCGAGCTCGTCGATCCGAACCGCCATCCCAACGACGAGCTGGTGAACGTCGGCGAGCGCACCAACTTCGACGTCGGCGTGCTCCACTACGCATCCGACACCCCGTACAGCCGCCGGCAGAGTCTGCTATCGAAGAGCATGGGCTTCTTCGGCATCGACTCGACGTATGCGTGCGCCATCGCGATCACGCGTCGCATCCTGAATCAGGAAGTGCAGCGCCTCTGAGCTAGGCCTCGTACCTGTTGCGTAGAGCACTGCGGCCGATGTCACCGGTTCACCGGGCAGGGCGCAACCTCGGGTGAAATGCGGCGCCAATGGATAGGCGGGGCTCCCTCGAGTCTCGGGCCGCGAGGCTTTCGTCCCCCCCGCAGGAGAAGAGCGTGCAAGGCAAGCCTGTGATTCAGCGTGTCATCGACTGTTTGGAGCAAACGACCCGCTATCCCCGGGCGCTCCTTACGGAAGGGGCCAACCTTGCCGACGACCTCGGTATCGACTCGGTCAAGCAGGTCGAGATTGTCCTGGCTCTCGAGAGCGCGTTCGGCGTGAAGCTCGATCGCGCGCAAGTCGCGACCGTTCACACCATCGCTGAGGTGGCGCAGTTCGTCTCCCGAGCGCTCGCTGCCACTCCCGAGGCCGTCGATCGCCGTCCCCCGGCACCTGCGCCGGTCGTGGCGCCTTTGCGTCCAGTCGATCGGCTCCCGCCACGCGAAGTGGCGCCCGCTCCGGCACCTCGCCCTTCACCGACATCCCGCGCGCTCGAAGGACGGGTGATCCTGGTCACTGGCTCGGGCCAAGGCCTTGGTCGCTCGGTGGTCCAACATCTGGCGCGTCAGGGTGCCAAGGTCGTCGTCAACTCGTTTCACTCGCGCGAGCTCGGCGAGCGCACCGTCGCGGAAATCAACGATAGCGGCGGGACCGCGCTGCATGCCTGGGGTTCCATCATCAACGAGGAGCACGTCGACAGCATCTTCGCGACCATTCGCGAGCGCTTCGGTGCTCTCGACGCGCTGGTTTGCAACGCCTCTGACGGACGTATCGGACCTTTCCTTTCACTGAGCAGCGACGACTGGGACCGCGCGTTCCGAACCAACGTCAGCGGTCACCACGCGTGTGTACGTCGCGCCGCTCCATTGATGGCGGCTCGAGGTGGTGGCGCCATCGTCACCATGTCGACCGTCGGCGCGCACGGCTACGTGCGAGGGCTCGGCTCTCAGGGTGTGGTGAAGGCGGCCGTCGAGTCGATGACGCGTTATCTCGCGTGTGAGCTCGCGGCGCAGAACATTCGCGTCAACTGCGTGGCGGCGGGTCCCGTCTACGGCTCTCTCTTGGACAAGCTCGCCGAGACCACGACGACGCGTGAGCACTGGGAGGCCATGACTCCTGGCGGCGCGCTTTGTGATCCGCTGGACATTGCGCGCGTCATCGCCTTCCTCGTGAGCGACCATGCCATCGGGACCAACGGCTCGATCATCTCGGTCGACCGCGGCTTCTCCTCCCATGTCGACGGTCGTCTCGTTTCACCGGGGCTCGACGCCCTGACAGGTCATGTGCGAGCTGCGTCGTGACCTGCTTCGCCGCGCCGTACACCATCCACTTCGACGACACGATGGCGTACGGGAGCCATCACTTCTTGACGGCGTTCAAATTTCAATGCGCCGGCCGAGAGTCACTGTTGTTCGGGCGCTGGATCTTCGGCATGCCGGGCGTGGCGGACGAGCTCGCGACGATTCACCTCCTCACCGCTGATGCTTATGCCCGCAACCTGCGCCCGGCGAAGCTGGGCGAACGGCTCGTCGTTCTGACGACAGTCGAAGAGCGCGGTGCCGCGAGCTTGCGTTTCTGCTTTCGCGTTCTGAATGCGGCCGGCGCTCCCGTGTGTTGCGGCTTCCAGACGATTCTCTGCGCGGACGCCAAGAGCGGCGAGGTCGTGCCTTTTCCCAAAGCCATGGCCGCATGTTTCGACGACCTGCGGATGCTCGATGAGCCGGTGGCCACGTCCTCATTTCGCGACGTCGTCCTCTCCGGCGGAGCGGGCATCGACGCCATCTTCTCCGAGGAGATGAGAGCGCTGGCGCGAGTCTACCTGGCTGCTCCCGATCCGGTCCCTGGCATCGTCGGCGCCGTCGCCGAGGTGCCATCACCTTCGCTTCCACGACACGAAGCTCGCGCGGACGAGCGTCCCGAGGCCTGGATCTTCTCTGGTCAAGGAACGTTCGACGCAGTCCTGCTCTCGACGCGCATCGCCAACGCTCCCAGTCAGCGCGAGCAGCTTGCGCTGGCAGCGCAACGCGCGACGCAAGCTCTCGGCGGCGATGCGCACGCGTTGTTGAGCGGCGACGCGGAGACGTCGATCGCGGCGGCACGCGCCTGCCCTGCGCTCGAACAAGTCGGCATCTTCGTGCAAAACGTCCTCGGGGCGCAGGCGCGCGAGCGCGAAGTCGGAGAGCCGGCGATGCTCGTCGGTCACAGCTTCGGCGAGATCGCGGCACTGTGTGTCGCGGGGAGCTTTGGGCTCGCGGACGGGATTGCCATCGTCTGCGCGCGAGTGGCCGCGCTCGCGAGCCAAGGGACGCGCCTCGGTGGGCTCTTGGCAGTCGCGCTCGAGAGGCACGACGTGCGCGATTGGATCGCGACGCTCGAGCTCGATCACCTGCTGGTGATTGCCGGTCGCAACCATGCAAAACAAACCGTGGTCGCCGGAGCGGACGATGCCCTGGCGACTCTCGCCAGCGCGCTCGCGGCCGCAGCGATCGGAGCGACCGCCGTGACTTCACCGGCGCCGTTTCATCACCCCATGCTGGCCCCCGCGGCGCAGCATTTTCGCCTCGCCCTCGAAGGGTTCGTGTTTCGTCCGCTCGAGCGGTGTGTGTATTCGCCCATCGGCCGCAAGGTGCTCGGCGGCGAAGATCTGCGTGACGAGCTTGCCAATCAGCTGGTGCGCCCCTTCGACTTCCACGGCGCGCTCGCGGACCTCGCACACCACGGCGTGCGTGTCTTCGTCGACTGCGGGACGACCGGCCTCATGCAACGGCTCATTCGCAGATCACGCGGCGATGACGCCACCGTGGTCCGGGTGGGCGAGCCTAGACCAGAGCTGGTCCCTGCGCCGGCACCAATCGCACGGCCAGCCGCGACGCCACCCGAGAGCTGCGCGCGACCGCCGATCGCCATCGTCGGCGGTGGATGCTTGTTGCCCGGCGGCGCCCGCGATCAGCGCGCGCTGTTCGACAACTTGCTCGCCGGCGTCAGCGGCATCGTCGATTTGCGCGAGCGTGATCCCCATTGGGCCGACGACTTCTTCTCGGAGGACCTCGTCGTCGACCGCACGACGTCGGCGCTCGCCGGCATGGTCGACGACGCTGACTTGCGTGAGCCGGCCGCGATGCCGGCCCGAAGCTTTGCGGGCTACGACCGCGCCCAGAAAATTCTCGCGATTGCTCTGTCCCAGATACGAGGGCGGGTCCCTCAGGGCGCCAAGGTGCGCTGCCTCGTGGGCTCGACCGCCGACGGTTACGAGACACACGACGTCGCGGCCGCACTCTCGGCCGCGGGTGTCGAGCTCGGGCGCGCGGACTTGCCGCCGGAGCTCGGCGCAGCAGCGCGCGCTACCGATGCCTACGCCGCCGTCTCGCGTGTGGTCCACGACGTCTTGGGCGATCACGTCGAGGTGGTCCTCGTGGACGCCGCGTGCGCGTCGTCCTTGTATTGCACGGCACTCGGAATGCGGGCGCTCGAGGTCGGCGACGTCGACGTCGTGATCGCGGGCGGTCTCTTCAGTCCTGGCCCCGGCAACTCCTGTCTGTTCTCGCAGTTTCGCGGCCTCTCGGCGACTGGCGTGCGGCCATTCGACGCGAGCGCTGACGGAGTCGTCTTCGGCGAAGGCGGTGCGTTCACCGTGCTGCGTCGGCTCGCCGACGCCGAGCGCGATGGGTCCGCGATAGCGGCAGTGCTCCGCGGTGCCGGTCTCGCGAGCGATGGTCTCGCAGCCTCCGCCAACGTGCCGCGCACGCGCGGCCAAGTGCTCGCCATGGCTCGCTGTCACCGCAACTACGACCTCGCGGCGTCGGATATCGAGATGGTCGAGGCTCATGGGACCGGCACGCCCGTCGGCGACGCCACCGAGCTGCGTTCCTTGACCCAGTTCTTCGAGAGCCCCGGACGTCGACCGCTCATGGTCCGGAGCGCTAAAGCCTTGCTCGGACACACTGGGTGGCTTGCCGGGACCGCGTCCATTCTCGCGGCCTGCGAAGCCATCGGCAGGGGAGTCATCGCGCCGCAAGCGTCGTATCGCGCGCCGAGCGCCGCGCTGCGCGAAGCCGCTTCGCTCTTGTCGGTCGGTACGATGCCCGAGCCGTGGATCACGCCGCGTCGCCGCGCCGCGATCAATGGCTTTGGTTTCGGAGGGGCCGATGCCCAGGTGGTCCTCGAGGCATATCGACCAGGCTCGCTCGATGCCTCGGCGCCTATCGACTCCCCGCCGGAGCTCGTCGTCGTCGGCTGCGCGGGTCTGTATCCTGACGAGTTGGGCGCTATCGCGGACACACCGTCTGCCAATATGCGCTTCGACCGCTCGCGCGTTGGTTTGCCCGAAGGCGTGCATGTCTTGCCCGACCTCGCCGAGGACATGGACATCACTCAGGCGCTCGTCCTCCACGCCGCGCACTCCGTTCTCGCGACCCTTCCTGGCGCGGCGCTCGACATCCGCGAAGATGTCGCGCTCATCGTCGCGATGGACGGCAAGACCGAGCGGAGCATCGATGCGACGTTGCGAGTGCTCTCCAAGCGCTTGACGCGCGCGCTGCAGGGTACGGCGGCCGGCACGCAGGTCGATGAGGCGGCTGCGTCGGCGCCGCGCTCCGGCCCTTACACGCTGCAAGGCATGATGCCGAACGTCGCCGCGGGCCGCGCGGCTTCGCGCCTCGATCTGGGAGGCCCGAACTTCGTCATCGATACCGGTCGCTCATCGTTGAGCGCCGCGCTGAGCGCCGCCGTTCTTACGCTCGGTGATTCGGCGAGACTCGTGCTGGTGACGGCTGCCTGCGCGTCGCGTTACGCCACTGCGGAGACACGGCCGGTCGGCGAGGCTCTGGTCACCTTGGCGGTGACCACGCCAGCGCTCGCTGCCGCGATGGATCTGCCGGTGCTTGCGCGCCTCGGACGGGGAGAAGCGCGCGGTCGACAGCGTCGCGCTGCCCTTGGACCCGTCGACCGACGAGCCGCTGAAGGCGGTGACGAGCTGCTTTCCGCGGTACGAGATGCTGCGCGGGGCGAGCAGGGATCGTTGACCTTTGCGGACGGTACGACCTGGACCGTCGATCCGCCCGAGCACACCACGGTCACGCTGTCCGCCGCCGATGTCGCGGAAGCCGCCGATGTCGCGGAAGCCGCCGATGGCATCTCCGTGCACGAGCCGGTGTGGATCGACGCGCCGCTCGAACAAACTGTCCGCCGCTGCGGCGCCGCGCTGTTCGTCTGTGCGCCGGACTTCGTGCGCGATGTCGCCGGGGCCGCGCGACGCCTCGCCGACGACTTCCGCATCGTCTCGCCGATGAAGGGCAACGCCCCGCCGGCCGGCGTGATCGCCGTCGACTTGCGCGACGAAGACACGGCGGAGCTCACCATGCGGCAGCTCGATGCGTTCACGCCCGATGTGATCGTGGTGCTGCAACGCGCAGGA
The DNA here is from genome assembly GCA_964484195.1 of uncultured Bdellovibrionales bacterium. Classification (GTDB taxonomy): domain Bacteria; phylum Myxococcota; class XYA12-FULL-58-9; order XYA12-FULL-58-9; family JALHOP01; genus JALHOP01. The sequence goes on from CAZAER010000041.1 coordinate 7,854, forward strand.
TCGATGCGTCTCAGCTCTGCGCTGACGACCCTGGATTCGGGTCGCGAGCTCTTGAGCGTCGCAATGCTCGCAGCGCGGCGCCACGTTGCGCGACTCGAAGCCGGCGAGCTCGACCTCGTGGGGGTGACGATGCGCGGCATCGACGCTGCGTGTCTCATGCACCCGCTCTCAGGCGGTGTGGCCGGCATGCTCAAGTCGCTCGCGCGCGAGCTCCCCGCGGCGACGATGCGTCCCCTGGTCACCGACGTCGAAGCTCTGGACGAGGTGTTGGACTTCGTCGCTCGCGAACGATCGTCCGCGATCGAAGGCTGCGTCGAGGTCGCCAACGTTTCAGGGCGACGCAAGGTACGGCGCCTCGCCGATGCAGTCCCCGCCGCCTCGCGCCCCGCCGCGGTACCAGCGCTCGACGCCAGCTCCGTCGTCATCGCGACCGGTGGCTCTCGTGGAGTGACGGCGGTCCTCGTCGAAGCTCTGCTGCGCCGTTATGGCTGCACCGTCGTCGCCCTGGGACGTTCGGTTCCCGAAGCCCCGCCGCCGCACGGCGACCTCGCGCAGCTCGAGCGCGACTTCTACGCCAAGACGCTTCAGGCCGAGCCAGGTTTGCGGCCCGGCGCCTTGCCGGCGCGCTTCGAGCGTCAGCAGGCAGCGTGGGAGAACCATCGTGAGGTCGAGCGCCTCTCGGGGTTGCCTGGGCGCTTCAGCTACCGGACCGCCGACATCACCCAGGCCTCGCAGCTCGGGCGCGTCGTCGACGAGATCGTCGGCACCTACGGCCCGGTTTCACTGGTTCTGCACGGCGCCGGCGTTCAGTACTCGGCACGCCTCGCGCGTCGGCGGCTCGACGACTTTCGCCAGACGTTGAACGTCAAGCTCCTGGGGCTCAGGAATCTGCAAGAAGCGATCTTCGCGCGACAAGGCCGCTACGCCGCGGTTCACGCCCTCAGCTCGGCCTACAGCTACTACGGGAACGACGGTCAGCCCGACTACGGCGCCGCCAATGAAACGTTGGACCGGTTGTGTGCGCTCGCCTCCGCGGAGGATGGTCCCGCCTGGAAGAGCATCGGCTGGCTCGCGTGGGACGGCGTTGGTATGACCCGCGGCAGTGAGTATGCTGCACTAGCGAAGGAACGTGGGCTGTCGGCCATTGGTCCAGCGCGCGGCCAAGAGCTCTTTCTCGACGTCCTGGAACGCAGCGATCGTACCGCCGTGCATGTCCAGCTGACCCCCACCGAGCGTGTCCGCTATGACGTTGTAGTGGCACCGCGGTCCGTGCCGCTCGATCCCAAGACGTTGCCATGTTTGCCGCACCATCTCGTGCGCGGTCGCGCGACCCTGCCCGGCGCCTTTGCGCTCGAGCGCTTCGTCAACGCGATCGACCCGAGCCTTCGTTCCGCCATGACCGTCATCGAGGACATTCGCTTCTCGCGGTTCGTGCGCTTTCCCGAGAAGTCGGGAGGACGTCTCGACGTGCGGGTCGGTGCGGAAGCTGCAGGGATGGGCTTTCGCGCCGCGTTGGTCGGCGACGTGGTTCACCCGAGCGGTCATGTGTTGGAACGCGATGTCCGTTTTTGCGAAGCGCGTGTTCGCTTTGCCGACGACGACAGCGCGACCGATGACCAGCAACCGCGGGTCGGGCTGCAGGGCTCCCGCTGGTTTGCCCACGACCCCTACTGTGCGCCGGGCGATTCGGGCGTCACCTTGTCCGGACCCTTCGACTGCTTGAGCAACATCGAGATTGGTGAGGACGGCCGACAGGCGCGCTTCACCATGACGCACGAGCACCGCGACTGCCTGGGCGACGCCATGCCGGCGCTGTTGCTCGATGCAATGTGGCGCTTGTCGGTCATGCACGCCGAGGGCTCGAGCGACACGTTGTACGTACCGGTGCGCACGGCGCGCATCACGGTCACGCGCTCGGGGCAACTCCCTGGCGACTCGCTGGTGATCCGCGCATCGGCGCCGCTCATCGACGGCGACGAGGTCAGCTGCGCCTGCGCCGAGGCGGTCGACGCCGAAGGCCGCGTCCACCTCCGCATCGAAGGCGCGGTCGCGCGCAGGGTCAGCTGAGATGGCCGCGTCCAGTCGAACGCGCGACCTACGCCGCAAGCTGCGTCAGGCGCTGCCAGCGACGATCTTCGAGCCGCAGCCCGCGCGAGGTTGGCTCGCCTACGGCGAAACCGTCCTCGCCGTGCTGATCGCCGTCGGGATCGTGCGCGTCGACCCACCATGGTGGGTCAAGAGCCTGCTCGCCCTCGTGTTGGGCCAAATCGTTTCCTCGGTCGTCTTCGCGGCGCACGAGGCCATGCATCACAGCGTGTTTCGCTCCCGTTGGGCGAATCGTCTGCTCGGAGCGGTGGGCTTTGCGCCTTTCTTGGTGACCCCGGGCCTCTGGAACGCCTGGCACGTGCAAGCGCATCACGGGAACACGAACCGACCGGAGCGCGATCCTGACCGCCTGCAGACCGTCGCAGCGTATCGGACGAGTTGGCTCGCACGCGTGAAGGCGCGCATGGCTCCGGGACACCGGCACCCGCTGTCGGTCATCTCGCTGGCCTTCATGTTCACGCTTCAGGGACAGGCCTTCCTTTGGTCGCACTGTGACGACCCGCTGGTCCGTCATCGCGTGAGTCTCCATCGCTGGCGCGAGCGCTTTCTCTGCAGCGTATTGGGAGCCACTTGGGTCGGGTTGAGCGTTTATCTCGGGGTGGACGCCTTGTTCATCGTGGTCCTACCGATGCTCACCGCGAACGCGACCTTGATGTTGTACATCTCGACCCAGCACTGGCTGCGGCCACTCGTGAACGAGGACAATCCCGTGGTCACGACGCTCAGCGTCGCGGTCCCGAAGTTCTTCGACTGGATCCACTTTGGCTTCAGTCACCATCAAGAGCACCACCTGTTCCCGCACATGAGCCACAAGTTCGCGCCCCTGGTGCGCGACGCCGTGCGTACGCTCGAGCCCGAGGCACTCGCTCTCTTGCCGATGAAACAGGCCTTGGTCGCCGTCTTCTCGACGCCGGGCCTGTATCGCGACGACGTCACGCTCTCTCATGAGGACGAGAGCGAGATGGTGGACCTGAGCTTGCTCGGGAAGTCGCTGGGACTACCGCGGCTCTAACGGGTCCAGAAGCGTCCGGCCGAGCGTACGCCCGAGGCGAAAGCGCCCCAGCCGGAGGCGTAGGCACTAGCGGCCCCTCGGAGGTCGCAATGGAGCAGCGAGGACGCGAAGGTCTTCACCGACCCGGCGTAAGATCCGACCGCGGTTCCGTAGGCGGCCGCGTCATATCGGCGTTGCTCGTTTGGCGTGAGCGGTCGAGGCGGTGACGCCAGCGGATAGATGGCACCGACGGGCTTGCCCTGCTCGCGCAGGCTCATGTTGGTGATCGCCGTGGCCGCGGCTTCACCCGAGCGCCAAGCGCCACCGACGCGGTCGGCGACATTCAAGTGGCTACCGGCATCGACGATACGCGACGCGCCGACGCTCTCTTTATAGGCCTGGAGCTTCGCGGAGATGCCCGGTGGTGAGTCGACGATAGCGGACGGAATCTTCACCACCGCTGCGAACTCGAGCTCGGCGTTTTCGAGCCCGGGGATCTGCCGTGACAGCGTTTCACGGGTGAGCTCGAGGAGCTCTTCCGCCGACTTGTCGAGCAGGCCCATGCTCTCGACCTTGTCCGCGAGCGCCATGCACTGAATGGTGTCGACTCCCGGGATGCGACCGCCGGCCGCGCCCGAATGGAAGGACGCCGCGGTGACGAAGTCGTCAGGGCGGTGGTGCTTGGGTGGATTGATGAGCCCGTAGACGTCGGGCGCGTGGAAGCTCTCGAGCATCTTGCGCGCGTTGCGCACGCCCATGATCACGTTAATCGTGGGAATGTATGCGCGCCCGCGGACCGCCCGCTCTGCTTCGGTCTTCGGTGGCGCGATACGCGCCGCGACGTCGGAGGTCGTCGCGAGCACGGCGTAGTCGAAGGTCTCGCGCTTACCATCGATGGTCGCGCGCACCCCGTCTTTGGTCTCTTCGAGCTTGCTGACCGGTGTGTTCAAGCGGACGCTGCCGGGGCCGTAGTGGTCGCGGATACGCTCGACGGCTCGCGGACCGATGGCGCCGAAGCCATCGCGGAGAGTCCAGCCGTGCTCTTCACGCAGGCCACACGCGGTGATCGACGCGACGTTGGCGATGCTCGCCTGCTCTGGAGTCTTGAAGTAGAGGGCTGCGAGCTCGGCGTCGGCGAGCTCTCCGATGCCCTCGCCGAAGTTGTCACGAAACCAGCTCGACCGATGGTTATCGAGCCCGACCCAGTGCTCGGACGCGTCGGGGAGACGCGGGTGCCACTTGCGGCTCCACTCGTCCATCATGCGGCGCATGCCATCCCACAAGCTCGGGTCGAGCAGCGACCCGCCGCGAGCCCATTCGGCTTCGTAGAACGAAATCGGGTTGCCGATGTCGACCACGGTCGGTGTTTTTCCACCACCGCGGAACAGCGTGACGCGCGGCGACTGTTGGCGCTTCTCACCGACCAAATCCAACGCCTCGACCGCCCGCCAAAACGGACCATAACTTTCGGGTGCCATTTGGGCACCGAGCTGACCGACGCCACGGCCGCCGTCCTTGCGTGCGAACGTCAGGCTATCGGCGCGACCCATGACGTGGTCGGAGGCTTCGCAGACGACGACCTCACGTACGCCTTTGCGGAGGAGCTCGAGGGCGGCGGAGAGGCCTGCTGGCCCTGCGCCAACGACGAGAACGCGAGCATCGTGCTCGACGCGGCGTTGGTTGGCGGGCGTAACTGCTTGATTCGGCTCGGCTTTGGCAACGCGTCCTAGGAGCTGAACATCGTGACCGGTGATGACTTCGAGCTGTGGATTCGGAATTTTGCCAATGCGCATTGCCTCGATATCGTACGCGCGATGGCAGGGTTGCCTGGGCGTGGGTGCCAGCCTGGCCCTCCGGAACAGTGACCGTCAGGTCTCGTCGCTGTCCACGCGGAACGTCGAGACTTCGGCTTCGAGGAGCGATGCGATGTCCGCCATCTGATTGGCCGCGCGCGTCACCTCTTGAGCGAGCGCGGTGGCGCTGGTCGAGACGGCGGTGATCTCGCCCATCGCCGACGAGACCTGCTCGGAGCTCGAAAGTTGCTGCTGCGTGATCTCGAAGATCTGCCGCGCCGAACCGACCGCACGCTCGACGAGGTCGAACATCTCTTTGGTCGCGGACACCATCGTCTCCATTTCGGAGACGCCATGCTGGGTTGCTTCGGAGCTGTCGCGGCTGGCGGTGAGCGACGCGCGTGTGGCGTCGCCGATGATCGCGATGGTCTCTTTCACCTCGCGCGTCGAGCTCATGACGCTCTCGGCGAGCCGGCGCATTTCCTGGGCGACGAGCGAGAAGCCCTTACCGACATCGCCAGCACGTGCGCCCTCGAGCGCCGCGTTCAAGGCGAGCAGGTCCAAGCGATCCGAGATGCTCTCGATGATGTCGATGACCGAGATGATGGCGCGGCTATGCTCGTAAAGCTCCTGGACGCGCGCGCTGACCATGTCGTTGCGCTCGGAGATTTCGCGCATGGCGCTCCGGGCTGCCTCGACCGCTTCTTGGGCGCCACGGAGCTGGTCCGACATGCGTTGGCCTAGGCTTGCGAGATCTTGTGAGCGGCCGGCGATGGCGTGCGCGGTGCTCGTCAGCGCCTCCATCGAGTGGGTGACTTCGTCGATGCTCGCTGTCTGCTCGGACACGCCCGACTCTTGGGCCTTCGATGACATGACGATGTCGGCCGCGGCTTCACTGACGCGTGTCGTCGCGCTGCGAACGCCGCCGACTATTTTGCGCAAGCTGCCGACCATCCCGTTCAAGCTGGCACCGAAGACCGAGAACTCGTCGCGCGTCTCGACGTTGGCTTGGACGCGGAGATTGCCGGCACTGACCTCGTTGGAGACGCGCATCAATGTGTAGAGCGGCCGCACCAGGAGCTGCCCAGCGAGGATCGCGATGGCGGCGCCGATGAGAATGAACACCAAGAAGATGACGACGACACGCATCACCGTGCTGCGGGTCTGGCGACCGATGGGGGTGACGTCGAGGCCGACGTGCAAGGTGCCGGCGTCGACCGGCGAGCTGATGTCGATGACGTCGAACTCGGGGATGCGGAACTCGGAGACGATGACCTCGGCGTCGTCGGCTTGCGGGGTGCCGGTGTCCGTCCGCTTCATCAGCGCGTCCACGAGTGACGACGGTACGAGGTCCGGGAACGAGCTCGCGATGGGAGCGCCGCGCACGTCGAGAATCACGAAGTAGCGGACAGCTTCGAGATCGGAGAGGGCGCGCAAACGATCGGTGAGAGCGGCTTGCCGACCGGCGGCCATGAACTCGTTCGCCGTGACTTCGAGCGCACGGGTGAGCGACACACCGCGGGTGATGAACTGACGGCGCAGGATGTCTGCCGCATCGGCGCCGATGACCCACGCCGTGACGATGCCCAAACAAACCAGCACGATGGACATGACCGCGGAGATCTTGGGGCCCAAGCCCACGACCCTGCTCGCGATGCCGCTGGCGAACGTCGTCATTCGCCGCGAGTATCCCCAAACTCCGGGCGGAATGCGCGTTTTTTGCCGCCATTCACGTCGTCGATGGCGGCTATTGGAGCCACTACCGATTCCTTAAGCACGCGAGAGATGTATCTTCCGCTGCATCAAGGAGGTTCGCCCATGTTGACGATCCGCAAAGCCGGCGAGCGTGGCCATGCCAACCACGGCTGGCTCGACACATTTCATACCTTTTCTTTCGCCGGGTACTACGACCCGAAGCACATGGGGTTCCGTGCTCTTCGGGTGATCAACGATGACCGCGTCGACGGCGGGGCTGGTTTCCCGACCCATCCGCACAACGACATGGAGATCATCACGTACATCCTCGACGGTGCTCTGCAGCATCGTGACTCGATGGGCACGGGCTCGGTCATCAAGCCGGGAGACGTGCAGCGCATGAGCGCCGGCAGCGGTGTCACGCACAGCGAGTTCAACGCTTCGCGCGATGAGAGCGTGCATCTCTTGCAGATTTGGTTGCTCCCCGAGCGCGAGGACATCACGCCGTCGTACGAGCAGAAGCACTTCACCGAGGCCGATCGCTCGAACGTGCTCCGGCTGGTCGCGTCGCGCGGCGGTGAAGCGGGCAGCGTTCACGTCAACCAAGACGTGCGCCTGTACGCGTCTCTGCTCGCCAAGGGAAAGACCGTCGAGCACACCCTCGCCAAGGGCCGGCATGCCTGGCTGCAAGTGGCGCGCGGTGCACTGCGCGTGAACGACTTGGCGCTCGGGAGCGGTGATGGTCTCGCGGTCAGCTCGGAAGACAAGCTGCAAATCAGCGCCACCGAAGGCAGCGAGCTCTTGCTCTTCGACCTCGGCTAATCGGCGGGCTCGAGGACCAGACACCCGAGTGGCGGCAGCTGCAGATTCAACGACTGCGGCTGCCCGTGCCACGGGACATCGTCGGTCCAGAGGTCGCGCGGCGTCGGGACCTGTGAGCCACCGTACTCCGGCCGGTCGCTCGAGAAGCGCTCCACGTAGTGTCCCTTGTGGAGGGTGCCGATGCGATAGTCGGTGCGCGGTACCGGAGTCATGTTGAGGACGACGATGACGTGCTTGTCTCCGCTACGGCGGGCGTACGTCAAAACGGAGTTGTGGCGGTCGCCGCCATCGATCCACACGTAACCGTGCGGATCGTGGTCGTCGCGCCACAACGCTGGCGTCGCCCGATACATGGCGCACAGATCGCCGACGAAGCGGTAGTAGGCCTGACGCATGGGGTCGCCGAGCAGGTGCCAATCGAGCGATTGCTCGTGGTTCCACTCGCGCTCCTGCGCCAGCTCCGCACCCATGAACAACAACACCTTCCCAGGGCGCGTGAATTGGTAAGACAGCAACAAACGCATGTTCGCGAAGCGTTGCCACTCGTCACCGGGCATCCGCGATAGCAGAGAGCCTTTACCGTGCACGACCTCGTCATGCGACAACGGCATGATGAAGCGCTCGGTGTACTCGTAGATCATCGCGAAGGTGAGCTCGTCATGGTGGAACTGACGATGCACCGGGTCCTTCTGGAAGAACTTCAAGGTGTCGTGCATCCACCCCATGTTCCATTTGAACGTGAAGCCCAGACCACCATGCTCTTGTGAGCCAGAAACCCCGCCCCACGCCGTGGATTCCTCGGCGATCATCATGCAGCCGGGAGCTTCCTGGTAGACGACCGAATTGAGCTCGCGCAAAAACGACACGGCCTCGAGGTTCTCTCGGCCGCCGTATTCGTTCGGGAGCCACTCGCCTTCTTTTCGCGAGTAGTCGAGATACAAGATCGAGGCGACCGCATCGACGCGCAGACCGTCGATGTGGAACTCCTTGAACCAGTACAACGCATTCGCGAGCAGGAAGGCCCGCACCTCGCTGCGCCCGTAGTTGAAGATGAGCGTTCCCCAATCGGGGTGCTCGCCGCGCCGCGGGTCCTCGTGCTCGAACAGCGCGGTGCCGTCGAAGCGCGCCAGGGCGAAGTCGTCTTTCGGGAAATGCGCGGGCACCCAGTCGAGAACGACGCCGATGCCGTTCTGATGGCAGACGTCCACGAAGTAGCGGAAATCGTCCGGTGTGCCATAGCGGGCAGTCGGCGCGTAGTAGCCGGAGACCTGGTAACCCCAAGAGCCGCTGAAGGGATATTCGGCGATCGGCATGAGCTCGATGTGCGTGAACCCGAGCTTCTTCACGTGGTCGACGAGCTTCACCGCGAGCTCTCGGTAGGTGAGCGGCCGATTCATCTCCTCGGTCACGCGCGCCCACGAGCCCAGGTGCACCTCGTAGATGCTCATGGGCTCGCGGTGCATGTTGCGGGTGGCGCGCCCGGTCATCCAACCACCGTCACCCCAGACGTACGATGAAGTCGTGACCCGCGACGCCGTCCCCGGCGGCAGCTCCATGTGCTGCCCGAACGGATCCGCCTTGATGCGGATGGCGCCCGCGTTGGTCTTGATCTCGAACTTGTAGAGCGCGCCCGCGGCGACGCCCGGGATGAACAGCTCGTAAACGCCCGAGCTTCCCAGCTGGCGCATCGGGAAAATGCGACCGTCCCAATGGCAGAAGTCGCCGACGACCGACACTCGCCGCGCGTTCGGGGCCCACACCGCGAACGACACGCCTTGTACGCCATCGAGGACACGAACGTGCGCGCCCATGACGTCGTACAAGCTGCGGTGTTTACCCTCGTTGAAGAGGTGCAGGTCCATGTCGCCGAGCGTCGGCAAGAAGCGGTAGGGATCGTCGCGCTCCCACGTACCACCAGTGGCGAAGCCGAAGCGCACACGATACGCGAGCGGCACGGTAGCGCCTTCGATGACCGTGGCGAACAATCCGCCGTCGATCTCTTCGCAAGCGTGTGTGGCGTTGCCGAGGAGGATCTCGGCCTTCACGGCGTCGGGATGGAACGCACGAACGATCACGCCACCAGGAATCGGATGCGCACCGAGGATGCTGTGCGGTGCGTTGTGCTCTCCGCGGATGATGCGGCTGACATCGTGGTGCTGGATGCTCGCCACCGCCGCTGGTTCCTGCTTCTTACGCTTGGCTTGTTGGGTCGCCATGGTTGTTATGTCCGCTTGCCGTAGACCAGAAGCATGAGCGAGCCCTCGATGAGATTCACTTGGGCGGCGCTGATGACGTGCGGGTGGGTGCCGCCAGTATCGAGCTCACTGCGCCAAGTCCCGGCATCGGGCAACTTGGGCAAGGTGAAGGGGCTCGGTGTCGCGTCGGCATTCATGAGCAGCAAGAGTGTGGTCCCGGCGACCGTGTGTCCATGCTCATTCACCTCTTCGGTGGACTCGCCGGCGATCAACATGCCGAGGACGCGGCAGTCTTCGTTGGTCCAATCGGCGTCGGTCATCTCGGCGCCGTCGGGGCGTACCCAGGTGACGTCTTTCACCCCGGATTCGACGGTGCGGCCGGTGAAGAAGCTGCGGCGCCTGAGCACCGGGTTGCGTCGGCGCAGCTGCAGGACGAGCCGCGCGAACGCGAGCAGGTCGGCGTTGGTTTTCGCGAGCGACCAGTCGACCCACGACACGGCGTTGTCTTGGCAGTAGGCGTTGTTGTTACCGCCTTGGCTACGACCCATCTCGTCGCCGGCTACCAGCATGGGGACGCCTTGGCTGAAAGCGAGCGAGGCCAAGAAGTTGCGCACCATGCGCTGGCGGACGCGCGTGATCTCCGGTTTGTCCGTCGGCCCTTCGACGCCCCAGTTGCGCGAGAGGTTGTGGTCGTTGCCGTCTTTGTTGTCTTCGCCGTTCGCCTCGTTGTGCTTTTCGGCGTAGCTCACGAGATCGAGCAGCGTGAAGCCGTCGTGCGCGGTGATGAAGTTGATGCTCGCGGGCGCGACACCGGCGTTGTGATGATAGATGTCGCTGTTGCCGGAAATGCGCGACGCAAGCTCGGGGATCTTGCCGGCGTCGCCACGCCAGAAGCTGCGCAGCGCATCGCGATAGCGGCCGTTCCATTCGGTCCAGCTCGCGGGGAAGTTGCCGACTTGATAGCCGTTCGGTCCCAAGTCCCAGGGCTCGGCGATGAGCTTCACCTGCGAAAGCACCGGGTCTTGCTGGACCACGGTGAAGAATCTGCTATCGCGGTTGAATTCGACCGGCTCTCGCGCCAGAGCCGGGGCGAGGTCGAAGCGAAAGCCGTCGACGTGCATGTCGGTAACCCAGTAGCGCAAGCTGTCGAGCACGAGCTGCAAGCCGCGCGGATGCCGCGTATCGAGGGTGTTGCCGCAACCCGTGAAGTCTTCGTTCGTGCGCCACTCGTCGGGCTTCAAACGGTAGTACTGCAGATTGCCGAAGCCGCGCAGCGACAGTGTTGGACCGGTCTGATTGCCTTCGCAGGTGTGGTTGTAGACGACGTCGAGAATGACCTCGATGCCGGCGCGGTGTAACGCCTTCACCATCGCCTTGAACTCGATGACCTGGGCGCCGGAAGCGGTCGATGCGAAGCGTGCATCGGGCGCGAAGAACGCGAGCGTGTTGTAGCCCCAGAAGTTGGTGAGGCCGCGGGTGACGAGCGGTCGCTCAGGCACCATGTGGTGAATGGGCAGCAGCTCGATGGCGGTGACGCCGAGCGCTTTCAGATGCTCGATGATCGGCGGCGACGAGACGCCGAGATACGTACCGCGCAAATGTTCGGGCACGTCGGGATGCTGCATGGTGAGGCCACGCACCGAGGCCTCGTAAATCACCGTGTTGCTCCACGGCGTGCGCGGCGGCCGGTCATCGCCCCATGGATAGGTGGGGTCGACGACGACGGCCTTCGGGACGAAGCCTGCGCTGTCGCGCTCGTCGAACGAAAGGTCGGCCTTCGCATCCCCGACCTTGTAACCGTAGACCGCATCATCCCAGCGGAGCGTGCCACTGATCGCTTTAGCGTACGGGTCGACGAGCAGCTTGTGATGGTTGAAGCGTTGCCCAGCCGCTGGCTCGTAAGGGCCATGGACGCGGTAGCCATAGAGGTGGCCGGGTCGCGCGTCGGGGAGGAACGCTTTCCAGACGTTGCCGGGGCGCTCGCGCGCGAGGTCGACCTGCGCGAAAGGCGTCGTGTCGTAGGCCTCGCGATAGAGCTCGAGGACGACACGCACCGCCTGCTCGGAGAAGACCGCGAAATTCACACCCTCGCCGGTCCAGGTCGCTCCCAAAGGATAGGCCGAGCCTGGCCAGATGCGCGGGTTCGTGACCGTCATCGGTCACGACAATAAGCACGTTTAGGGATTCACCGAAACCATTGTGGCGACCGTCGCGGCGTTGATGGCGACCATCGTGGCGGCCAGGGCCGCGGCTTCCTCGTCTTCGTTGATCTGGCGCGAGACGATGTTCATCAGCACCAGCATCGCTGGATCGTCGCGTCCGCGTAGCGCCCAGGCGGCGGCCTGCACGGCGGCGTGGCCTGTGCGGCGCTCGCTGAAATGGGTGTAGGCGGCATCGAGTTGGTCGGCCGTGTTCCCCGACGCCAGCGCCGCCATGGTGAGCAAGGACGCGTCTTGAGAACCGCGACCGACACTCAGTTGCTGAAAGGTGCGAAGCGCGCGCTCGGATGGCACCCCGTGCTCGACGGCAATGACCGCGATCGCAGCGGCATACTTGCCACCCGTCTTGCGGCTGAGCGCCTCGTAGAGCGCGTTGGCGCGCGGGTCCTGGTTGGTCGCGAGCAGCGCGGCAACGCCCGAGGACATCTGACGAGCGAGCGTTTGGAATCGCGTCACGGTTCCTTGGTCGGCGCCGCGCACCGCGAGGATCGCGGCGGTGTCGCTGCTCATGCGCTGCTGGACGAGCGCGTTGAAGGTTGCTCGCAGCCGCTCGAGGTCGGCTGGCTGGCGCGCTGCTTGGGCGAAGAGCGCCGCGGTGTGCGATCCCATACGGTCGCCGACCATGGCTCGATGGCTCGCCGCGGTCTGAGCTGGATTGCGCGTAGCGGTGAAGGCAGCAGCGGGAAAGCTCGCGGTTCGCTCGCCGTCGTTGCCATTGGTGAGGCGCGCCATCGCGTCGTCGACGGCTCCGTAGCCAGGAGCGTCCACCCGGCGGTTGAGAGCGCGCAGGCTCTGGCTCAAACGCCCCAAGGCCGCGAGATCGGCTTCGACTTCGCCCTCGCGTGGCAGCAGCTCCGTTTGAGCGAAGGCACGTGCCGCAGTGCCTGGAACGTAACGCGTGAGGGAGCGAAAGCGTGCGTTATAGCGGGCGTTCGCGTCGGCGAGCTCGGATCGGTCGCGCTCGACTTCGGCCCATACGGCGTCATGGGCCGCGCGGGCCTCCGGCAAGAGCACATCAGGTGTGGTGCCTGCGACGCGCGCTTCGATGCTACGGGCCCGTTCCTCGAGCGCCGCCGGTGTTTCCAAGCCGATCATGGCCTACCTCCAAGGGGGGCCTTATCGCGGTCAGGCGTGCAGGGTTGCGGGCAATGGCGGTGACGGGGCGGTGCGCTAAGGCGTGAATCCAGGACGCTCGAGCTCGACGATGGTCGCGAGGCTCGCCATCGTCAGGCTCGATCGGCCCGCGAGGCTCCACGCCGCGGTGGCCAGATCGGGGCGGCCATACCCGGCACGAATGAAGCGGCTCTGCGCGGCTTCGACCTGGTCGCTGCTGCGCCCCGATGCCAAGGTGATCGCGGTCAACAGGGCGGCGGTCTGAAGGGGGCGACCCGCGGAGAAAACGCGCAGGAGCTCGAGCGTTTGCTCCGCCGTTTTTCCGGCTTCGGCGGCGGCCGTGGCGACGAGCGCAGCGTAGCGTGTTGGCACGTCGAGCGCGGCGACACGCTCGAAGATGACTGCGACGTCGGGTTTCGCCGATGCCGCGAGCAAAGCCGCGAGGTTGGGAGGGTGTCCGCTCGAGCGGAATGCACCGAACCGTGCGTAGCTGCCTTCCACGTCACCTGTCGTCGCGAGCAATGCGGCCGTCGCCTGAACCGTCCCGGAGCGTCGCAAGAGATCGACGTAGTCGGCGTGCAGAGCGGCGGCGTCGGTCGGGCGATCGGTGGTCATCAACGCGAACGTCGTGGCCTCCGCTGGGGTCATGAACATGCGCGAGCGGTAGCCATTGTAGAGCTCGAGCGCGCGCGTGTCGTCTCCGGTGGAGGTGAGCAAGACCACCTGATCGACATCGAGGTTGGCTTCTTCGAGGCGGCCCGCCCGGTCATCGATGGCCTGGTAGCTGCCGCCATCGACCCGCTGATTGAGCTGGCGCAGGCTCTCGGCAAGCCGAGCCAGCGCCGTCCGATCGGCCGCGACCTCTTGTTGGGCGTCGACCAAAGCGGTCGAGGCGATGAGGCGGCTATAGGCGCGGGTCGGGTCGAAAGAGGGCGATCCGCCAGCCGCCTGGACCAGCTTGTCCAAGGCCGCTTCGTCGCGCCTGAGCTCGGCGATGGCCGCCGTATAGGCGGAACGCGCCTCGGAGAGCACCTCCGCCGGAGGGGCGGGCGAGGCTAGCCGCTGCTCGATGGCCACGGCCCGAGCGGTCTGCGCTTCGACGGTCTCTAGGCCGAGCATGGGCGCGAAAACTCCGCGAAGGTTATCGGCGGCGCCCCCCGAGGGGTTGTGATCACCGATGCGAGTGAAACCCTGGCGATCGCGCAGTGCTCGACCTTTTGCTTGCGCATCGCTAAGGATGTGGGCCTGTGAGCGATCAGAAGCGAAAAGACGCCATCATCGAACGGTTGGCTCAGCACCCGGTTTTTCGCAGTCTCCCGCTGGAGGCGGTCGCCACTCTCGTCAGCGAGGCCACCCTTTTCTACCTGAACGCGGGTGAGGCCCTTTACGAAGCCAATACCTCTGCGAGGCACGTTTTCGCGGTCCTCGAAGGGTCCATTCAAATCGAATACCCGAAGCCAGGTGAGAGTCGCGGCACAGTCGTCGCCATGCTCAGCGCGCCGAGCTTTTTGGGTGAGTGTCAGGTCATTCACGGCCGCCCGTGGAGCGGCACTGGCATTGCGATCGTGCCGCTGCTCGCCGTCGGCATCAATGCGCACCTGCTCGAGCGCACGATGATGACCTACCCAGCCTTGGGAATCGCGCTCTATCGCGAGGTCACGCACCGCTTCCTGAACGCGATCAACTCGCGCAAGGAAGCGCCGGTTCGTTCAGTCGAAGAGCAGCTCGCCCGCTACATGGCGGGCAGCCTCGCGGCGATGGAAGGCATCGTCCTGACCCGTCCCGAGGACGCCGCGGAAGGGGACGCTGAAGACATGCTCCCCTATAGTCAGGCTGCGCTGGGGCGCGCGACCGGTTTGCGGCGTGAGACCATCAACCGCATCCTCGCGCGCTGGGAAAAAGACGGCGTCTTAAAAGCTGGCGCTCGCGGCGTTACGTCCATCGACCGTGCGCGCCTCGAAGGCATTGCCGGCGCCGCTGGAGTCAGTCTCCTCCAGAGGCTCGATAGCGACGTCGGACCGGAGCTGACGCTCGGCCGAGAGTGAGTGCACGAGGCTGTTCTCCTCTTCTGGGCTCTCACTGACTTGCGAAACTTCTTCGTTGCCGCGCTCACGGAGCTCGGCCAGGGCGCGGAAGATCGAGCGGCGTGACAGGCCCAGCATCGAAGCCAGCACGTCGATTGACGGGGTCGGCGTCTCGAGGACGCGGAGCAGGCGCGACAGACGCTCCACCAAGCTCAAGCTGTCGAGCTCGATCCAGCGGATGGTGGTGGCGTAGCGGCGGGCCAGGTCATCGGTCAGCCAGTTGCGGAGGGCCGAGGAGCCTTCCCACTCGCTGATGAACTCTTCACGCGAGATGGTCATCAAGCGCGATGGGGTCACCAGACGGACGGTGTCGCGGGCCGAGCAGTTCGCCAGGACGTCGCGGTCGCCGAGGATGGCCGGAGCGCGGACCAGCAAGGTGGTGCGGCTGGCGCTGCCTTCGCCGACGTAGGCGCGGGCATAACCCGACGCGAGGACGTAAATGCCGTCGCTTGGATCGCCCGCGTGATAGAGGGCTTGTTCGGCGCGGGCGCGGAGGGTGCAACGTTCGCCGAGGGTTTCTTCGAGTTGGGCAGCCGGGGTCGAAACCGCCTCGCGCAACGTGGTGAGTAGACTGCTCATGGCAAGTTCTCCATCAGGTCGTGGCTCACGGCGCAACGCTATGCCCCGCAAGTGAGCGTGTGCATGGCCAAATCGCCTTGCACGCATTCTGGGTATCGGTTGCGATTGCCGGGTGTGACGTGAAAGACACGGTGACATGCATGGCATGTACAAAGTGACTCTGATCACGCGTCAGGGGCTAAGTGCCTGATTTTACGAGGTCAAGCCGGGGACGGCTGGGCGTCACCACTCGGCCGGCGCCCACTTTTGAGCGCCTCGCGGACGATCTCGGAGATGCCGCGCATCGGAACCCAGACCCAATCCGGACGATGGGCGAGCTCGTAACGCAATTCATAGAACGTTTTTTCGATTTCGAACAGACGAATCAGACGTTCGATGGTGGCCCCATCCGGTGGCAGGATGTCACTCGTCGTCTCGAGATAGCCCTGCATGAAGGCGTCACGAAGCAGCCGCTGCCAGTTGGTGGCGCGGTAAAGTGCCGTATCCCAAGGCATTTGCTCCGAGCAAGCGATGGCGGCCATGGCGGTGGCGTACGCAAACGAGCGCAGCATGCCGGCGACGTCGCGCAATGGGCTGTGCAACGCGCGACGCTCGGCCAAGGGTCGCGTCGGCTCGCCCTCGAAGTCGATGATGTAGAGCCGACCGTCGGGATCGCGCAGGACCTGCCCGAGATGGTAGTCGCCGTGATGGCGGATGGTGAGGCCTAGGTCTGCATGGCTCGCCTGCTCGAGAGCGGCGATGTCGCGCATCACCACGTCGTGATGGTCGAGATCGCGCAGACCTTGCGCGGTGATCTGATCGCGGGCTCCGGTGGCGCCACCGAAGTCTGTCCGTTTTAGCAGAGCTATGCTGTCGTTCACTTCGTGACGGATGGCGCTCGCCCAACGAACCAGATCTTCTTTGCTGGCGCGCGAGGGCGTGAAGGCGTGTTTGTCGGTCGCTCGCGCGAGGTGCTCGTGTAGCTCGCGCGTCACTTTCCCCAAGGCGCGCGCCTCGTCGACGAATGGCTCGGTGCCGTCGCGCAGCTCCGGGAGCCGGCTCATGAGATAGCTCCACAGGTCGCGTGCGTCGCGGACCAAACGTTGAGCCATCAAGAGGGCAGTGGGCCCACGGTCGCCGTCCAGGGTGGCGCTGCCGACGAGCGCAGGGACGAAGGTCGCACCGCAGCGGGTGAGATACGAGCCGATCTCGACGTCGGGATTCTCGCCAGCGGTGAGCTTGCGGAACAACTTCAGGATCAGCGCGTCGCCGTAGATGATCGACGTGTTGCTCTGCTCGACGTCGACCACGCGCGATGGTGTCGCCAGGTCGATGTCGATGGGCATGTATTTCACGAACCGGAGCTGCGTGCCGTCGGTCGTCAAGCGGCGTCCGTCGACGAGGTACTTCAGCATCGCTTCGCGAAACACCGGACAGTGCGGTGCATCGACGAGTGAAAGCTCACCGCTGGGAGTCTTCACTTTGGCGATCACCAGCGCGTCGTCGAACGAACGGTCGGTGAGCGACAGCGGCACGAGGTAGGACGCTGTAGCGGACCCGAGGCTCTCGCGAACGTCGACTTGCATGAGCACGGCGTCGCAGCTCGGGAAAAGCGGAACGACCTCGGCGAGGACGGCGCTATCGGCGTCGTGGCGGCTGGAGAACCAGCGCTGGCGCTTGAGGAACTCGCCGAGCGGGGCGCCCTCGAGCTGCTTCAACGTGTCTGTGGCGAGTGCGGTGGCCGCGGTCGCCTCGATCGTCGTGGCCATCGTGCCCTCCCCAGAGCTCGTTCCGGTCAGCCCACGTCAGGTCGTTCGATTCTGAACATGTAGAATCCGTGAGGCGCGAAGGTAAGTAAATAGGGCATATCGGTGATGATCGGGAACGGGGTTTCACCGAAGAGCTCGATGAGCTGTGAGCCCGCGAAGCGTTTGAGATCGAGCTCGGCAGCCTGCGCGAACCGTGAAAGGCAGGCGACCACGAGGATGACCTCGTTTTCGTATTGCCTGAGGTAGGCCAGGACCTTGCGGTTGGCGAGCGGCAGAATCTCGAAGGTGCCCCGGCCAAACGCCTTGTATTGCTTGCGGAGCTTGATGACCCGACGCATCCACGCGAGCAGCGAGGTCGAGGTGCGATCTTGCGCCTCGACATTGACCGACTGATAGCCGAAGGGCGGATCCGAGATGATCGGGCTGTAGAGCGCGGCGGTGTCGGCTTCCGAAAAACCCGCGTTCCGGTCACCGGTCCACTGCATCGGTGTGCGTACGCCGTTGCGGTCACCGAGGTAGACGTTGTCGCCCATGCCAATCTCGTCGCCGTAGTAGATGATTGGCGTCCCCGGCATGGTGAAGAGCAGGGCGTTCATCAGCTCCATCTGGCGGCGGCCATTCCCCAAAAGCGGCGCCAAGCGGCGGCGGATGCCGACGTTGATCCGCATCAGCGGATCGGTCGCGTATTCGCGATACATGTAGTCGCGCTCTTCGTCGCTCACCATCTCGAGCGTGAGCTCGTCGTGATTGCGCAAGAAGATGGCCCACTGACACTTGGGTGGGATGTCCGGGGTCTGCCGCAAGATGTCGATGATCGGAGTCGCGTCTTCGCGGCGCAGCGCCATGTACATGCGCGGCATCAGCGGGAAGTGGAACGCCATCTGGCACTCGTCGTCGTTACCGAAGTATTGCCGCACCTCGCTCGGCCATTGGTTGGCTTCGGCGAGGAAGAGTCGTCCGCTATAATGGCGGTCCATCTCGGCGCGCATCTCTTTCAAAACCTGATGCGTCTCGGGCAAATTTTCGCAGTTCGTGCCGTCACGCTCGATGAGGTACGGCACCGCGTCGAGACGCAAACCGTCGACGCCCATGTCGAGCCAGTACTTCATGATCTTGATGACGGCTCGGCGAACGTTCGCATTGTCGAAGTTCAAATCCGGCTGATGATGGAAGAAGCGATGCCAGTAGTACTGCTTGGCGATCGGGTCCCAGCTCCAATTCGACTTCTCGGAGTCGGTGAAGATGATGCGCGCGCCCTTGTAGCGCTCGTCACTGTCGCTCCAGACGTAGTAGTTGCGCTTCTGGCTGCCCGCGGGCGCCCGGCGCGCCGCCTGGAACCACGCGTGTTGATCACTCGTGTGGTTGATGACCAGCTCGGTAATGACCCGGATATCGCGGTCGTGCGCCGCTTTCACGAAACGGCGGAAGTCTTTCATGGTGCCGTAGCGCGGATTGATGGCGCGGTAGTCCGCGATGTCGTAGCCGTCGTCGCGTAGCGGGGAGGGGTAAAACGGTAGCAGCCAAAGGGCAGTGACCCCGAGCGACTGGATGTAGTCGAGCTTCTCGATGAGGCCGTTGAAGTCGCCGTAGCCGTCACGCGTGCTGTCGCGGAACGCCTTGACGTGGAGCTGATAGATGACCGCGTCTTTGTACCAAAGCGGGTCGACGCTCTTGGTCGAGCTTGCCTGTTCGGGGGTCTGTATGCGTTGGTCCGACGCCATGCGCATCTCTATTGCTATCGCCGTTCTGCTGGCCGCTGGCTGCGGCTCGTCATCGAAAAAACAAACGTCGGTCGCGACGCCCGACGCCACTGCCACGTCTGCGAGCGAAGCTAAGCACGCCTTCGACTACCCGCTAGCACGCAAAGTAGATCAGATCGACGACTATCACGGCGTCAAGGTGCCGGACCCGTATCGCTGGCTCGAGAATCCCGACTCCACCGACACGCGTGCCTGGATCGACGGCGAGAACAAAGTCACCTTCGGTTACCTGGAGAAGATCCCCACCCGCGCCGCCATCAAGGAGCGCCTCACCACGCGCTGGAACTTCGAGCGCTGGAGCCGCCCAATCCGAGAGGGCAAGACGTATTTCGTCGAGAAGAACGACGGCCTGCAGAATCAGGCGGTGCTGTACACGATGGCGGACCTCGCGGCCCAGCCCAAGGTGCTCATCGATCCGAACACGCTATCGCAGGCGGGAACGGTGGCGCTCGCCGACTACGACGTGAGCAACGACGGCAAGAAGATCGTCTATGGGCTCGCGACCGCCGGCTCGGATTGGGTCGAGTTCCACGTGCGCGACGTCGCCAAAGGCACCGACTCACAAGACGTCGTGCGTTGGAGCAAGTTCAGCACGCCCGCGTTCGCGGCCGACGGCTCGGGCTTCTACTATGCGCGCTTTCCCGAGCCGAAGGCCGACGCCGCGCTCGCCGAAGCGAACTTCTTCCACAAGGTCTACTTCCACAAGCTCGGCACCCAGCAGGCCGACGACGTGCTCGTCCACGACGCGCCCGAGCACAAGGAGTGGATGTTCGGGAGCTTGGTGACCGACGACGGCCGCTATCTGGTGCTGCCCATCGTCAAAGGCACCGACGACAACAACATGGTCGTGGTCTTCGATCTCAAGCAGAAGGCCGCGAAACCGATCATCGTCATCCCCGACTTTGCCGCCGAGTTTGCATACATCGCGAATGACGGTCCGCTCTTCTACTTCAAGACCACGGATGGCGCGCCGCGCGGCCGCGTGGTGGCCATCGACATCAAGAAGCCAGAGAAGGCGGCGTGGAAGGAGCTGGTCCCGCAGGACGCCGCAGCGATCGAGACCGCGAGCGCCGTCGGCAACAAGATCTTCGTCACCTACATGCGTGATGCGAAGTCCGCCGTTGCGGTCTACAGCATGAAGGGGAAGCTCGAAGGCGAGGTGACCTTACCCGGCGTCGGCAAGGTCGGTGGCTTCATGGGTGAGCGCACCGACAAGGAGACCTTCTACTCCTTCGAGAGCTTCACCCAGCCGAAGAGCATCTATCGCTACGACCTGGCGACCGGAAAGTCGTCGGTGTTCCGCGAGCCCAAGGTCGGGTTCGACCCGGCTGCCTACGAGACGACACAGGTCTTCGCGACGAGCAAAGACGGCAGCACCAAGGTTCCGATCTTCATCACCCGCAAGAAGGGTGCGCCGCTCGATGGCAATGCGCCGACGCTCCTCTATGGCTATGGCGGCTTCAACATTCCGCTGACCCCGTGGTTCAGCGTGCCGTTCATGACCTGGGTCGAGCTCGGCGGTACTCTCGCGGTCGCGAATCTGCGCGGCGGCGGCGAGTACGGTCAGGACTGGCACCTTGCCGGCACGCGCGAGAAAAAGCAAAACGTCTTCGACGACTTCTTCGCGGCCGCGGAGCTCCTCACCAAGGACGGCTACACCAAGCCGTCGCGTCTCGCGATCCAAGGACGCTCGAACGGCGGCTTGCTGGTCGGCGCTGCCATCACGCAGCGCCCGGAGCTCTTCGGAGCGGCGCTGCCCGCGGTCGGCGTCATGGACATGCTGCGCTTCCACACCTTTACCATCGGTCGTGCCTGGGTCGACGACTACGGCTCCTCGGAGAACCCGCAAGAGTTCGCGGCGCTGCGTGCGTATTCGCCGTACCACAACGTCAAAGCGGGCACGCGTTACCCGCCGACCCTCGCGGTCACGGCTGATCACGACGACCGCGTAGTGCCGGCGCATAGCTTCAAGTTCATGGCGGCGCTGCAGTCCGCTCAAGCGGGCGATGCACCGGTGCTCATCCGCATCGAGACCCAGGCCGGACATGGCGCCGGCAAGCCGACCAGCAAGAAGATCGAGGAAGCGACCGACGAGATGTCGTTCGCGTTCCACGCGCTGGGCGCCGACGACGTGGTGATGAGCTCGGTAGGCGGCGCACCCGCGGCGGGCTCCTCGTCGAGTCGATGAACGTCGACGTCGTCATTCCGGCGCTCGATGAGGAGTCGAGCGTCGGCGAGGTCGTGCGCTCACTCACTGGGCGCGTGCGTGAGGTTCTGGTCGCCGATAACGGTAGCCGCGACCGCACCGCCGAGGTGGCGCACGCGGCCGGCGCTCGCGTGGTCAGCGCCCCTCGACGCGGTTACGGGAACGCGTGTCTCGCGGCGCTGAGCGTTCTGCAACCGGGCTGCGATGTCGTCGTCTTCACCGACGCCGACGGCAGTGACGACCCCGCCGATCTCGAGAAGCTCGTTGCTCCAATCGTTGCCGGCGAGGCCGACTTGGTGATCGGATCGCGGGTACGCGGCGTCATGGAAGCCGGCGCTCTGACTCCGCAACAGCGGATGGGCAACGCGCTTGCGGCTACCTGGCTGCGCTTGCGCTTCGGTCAGCCGGCAACCGACCTCGGGCCGTTTCGCGCCATCCGTAAGGACGCCCTCGATCGCCTGCGCATGAGCGACCCGACCTACGGCTGGACGATCGAGATGCAGATCAAGGCGGCACGCGCCGGCATGCGCTACGTCGAGGTGCCG
Source organism: uncultured Bdellovibrionales bacterium (assembly GCA_964484195.1). Lineage (GTDB taxonomy): Bacteria > Myxococcota > XYA12-FULL-58-9 > XYA12-FULL-58-9 > JALHOP01 > JALHOP01. The sequence goes on from CAZAER010000041.1 coordinate 29,710, forward strand.
GTCGCGTATCGACGACGCAAAGCCGGGACCTCGAAGGTCTCGGGCACGTTGCGCGGAGTCGCCGGCGCCAGCGCCAAGATCCTGGGCCTGCTCGCCTACTACGACGTGGTCGAGCGCTCGACACTGGCGCGGCTCTTGTGGCGCCGGCCCTGAGCGTCGATCGCCGTCTCGTCGCGTGCTGCGTCCTCTTCGGCGTGGCCTGCCTCGGCGCAGCGGCGGGTGCCTGGTCTCCCGTCGGCTATCGCGGAGCCATCTACGTTGCGGCGCATGTGGTCGCGAGTCTGGCGATGCTCGGCGCCTATCGTTTCGCCGATGCACGCGCCGTGGGCCTGCTCACTCTCACCGGGGTCGTCTGTCGTGTGCTCCTGGTGCCGGTGCCGCCGTACACGACGCACGACGTGACCCGGTACATGTTCGACGGTGCCATGGTGCTCGCGGGTTTCGACCCCTACACCGTGGCGCCGGGCGATCTGCGACTCGTCGGCCTGCATGCGATCTGGCCGAGCGCCGTCGAGCACGCTCGTTATCCGACTCTTTATCCGCCGCTCGCGCTCTGGGCGTTCGCCTCGTGCGCGCGCTTCGGACCCGACGTGGCCTGGCTCGTCTGGAAAGCGATCATCGCGCTGGCGTCGCTAGTGACGTTGCGTGTGGCGCGCGGTGTCATGAGCCCCCAGGGCTACGCGTTGCTCGCGCTCTCGTCGCTCTTGGTGCTCGAGGGTGGCATCGGCGCGCATCTCGATGCCTTGTGCGTCATGGCGGTCATCCTCGCGGTGAGCGAGACTGCACCACTCGCGCGGGGAGCCTGGATAGGCGTTGGTGTGCTGCTGAAGCTCTCGCCGATCACCTTGTTGCCGCCGCTTTTGGTCTACACCTTGCCGGCCCCGTGGCGGGCGTTGCGCTTGTTCTTTGCGACTCTGTCCGTTGTAGCGGTCGGTTACGTCGTCGCTTCGTTGATGGGTTACCAGGCCGTGGGCTCGCTGCAGGCCTTCTTCGGCGGCTGGAGCTTCGGCTCGCCGTGGCTGCTGCTCGAGAAGCCCTTGGGCATCTCGCGGCCGCTCCTCTTGCAGATCACCTCGGCGATCGCGTCGCTGACGCTGGTGACCGCGTGTGCCCTCGCGTATCGGCGGCGCCTGGGCCCCGCATTGTTGCTCGCCGCATGCGCTCCTTTCGTCGCGAGCCCTGTCGTCTTTCCCTGGTACCTGTGTACGGCGGCGGCGCTCCTGGGAGTGACCCCCTCGCTCGTGGTCGGTGCTTGGGTCACGACGCTGCCGCTCACCTACGAGGTGATCGATCGCTTCGACGTCGACGGAAGCTGGCAGCCGCGTCTGTGGCCCATCCTCGTGATGATGGCGGCGGTGCTGGTTGCGGCCTTGCCGTGGCGGCGGATGCGGCAGTACGTGGCCTCATGACGCGCACGCTCCTCTTCGCGCCGGGCGCCGGCGCCCCGTCGACCTCGGGCTGGATGACCACCTGGGCGCAGCGCCTCGAGCCGCTCGGACGCGTCGTGCTCATGGACTATCCGTACATGTTGGCCGGGAAGAAGCGCCCTGATCCACAGGCGAAGCTCATCGCAGCGCATCGCACCGAGCTCGAGAAGATTTCCGACCGACCGGTCGTGCTAATCGGTAAATCGATGGGCTCGCGCATGGGCTGCCACCTCTCCCTCGAGGCCAAAGTCGACGCCCTGGTTTGCTTCGGCTACCCGCTCCGCGGCCAGAACGGCGGGCTACGCGATCAGGTCCTGCTCGAGCTGACCACGCCCATTCTGTTCATCCAGGGGACCAAAGACCCGCTCTGTCCCCTCGATGAGCTCGCTGACGTCCGCAAGCGAATGCGCGCCACCTCGACCTTGCACATCGTCGAAGGCGGCGATCACTCGCTCTCCGTCTCGCGCGGCAAGAGCAAACGTGTCCAGCAAGAGGCGGTCGACGCGGCCGTTTTAGCGGCAGTGCGCGCGCACCTAGACCAATTCGCCCCATTGTAGCGGCGCCGCGGCTCCATGATCTCGCGGATCTAGCCCGTGTCCACGGCTGGTATGTGGCTTGCAGCCCCACCGATTCGTGAAACGGGTCTCTGGCCAGCTTGCCATCATCGCGATCTGCCTCCTGGCATGGCTCGGCACCCACCGCCTCTACGCCGGGACCCGTAACGACCTTGGGAGGGCCTCATGGCCAGTGAGTCTTTCTGGCAAGCACGCGTCGCACGACCACGGTTCCCAACCCTGCGTGAGGATATCGAAGCAGACGTCGTCGTCATCGGTGCGGGCATCACCGGCCTGCTCACGGCGCGAGCGCTGCAGCGGCTCGGCAAAAACGTCGTCGTGCTCGAGCGCCGGCGTATCGCGAGTGGCACCACCGGATTCAGCACGGCGCACGTGACCGCGCTGCTCGACTCGGGCTACGCGACCGTCGAGAAGAAGTTCGGAAGGGAAGCCGCGCATCTAGTCGCTGGGTGCCTTTCGCATGCGATCGAGGAGCTGTGCTCCACCGCCGACAAGCTCAGCGTTCCCTGTGAGCGCTTGCCTGCGTATCACTACGCGCACACCGAGTCGGCACGCGACATCATCGCGGGCGAGCTCGCCGCCGCCGACCGCGCCGGCCTCGCGGTCGAGCCAGTCGCCGAGATCCCGTTTCCCGCAGCGGAGCACGGTGGTTTGCGCGTGCCACGGCAGGCGCAAATCGATCCCGTGGAGCTGACGTCGGCGCTGGCGTTCGACTTCTCGCAGCGCGGTGGCCGCATCTTCGAGGAAGCGCGCGTCGTCTACGTCGAGGACGGTGAGCCGTGCCGAGTCGAGACCGCGCATGCCCGCGTCCGCTCCCGTGACATCGTGATCGCGACCCACACACCTATCGGCCTGTCGTTCTTGCACACCGAGGTCGCGCCGTATCGCTCGTACGTCATCGCGGCGCAGTGCGAGAAGCCCATCGGCCACGGCCTGTTCTTCGATACCGACCGCCCGTACCGTTACGTGCGCGCGGTCTCCTCGAAGGAACCCGGGATGCTCTTGATTGGTGGAGCCGATCACAAGACAGGCGATCCGGCGTCCGCTGAAGCATACGGTCATCTCGAGCGCTTCGCGTCGGAGCACTTGGGCGCGAGCAAGCCGCGTTTTCGTTGGTCGGCGCAGCTCTACGAGCCCGTCGACACGCTGCCGTACATCGGTCGATCCTCACGCAACGGTCACAGCTACGTAGCCACGGGCTATGCCGGAGACGGCATCATCTTCGCGGCGGTCGCGGCCCGACTCATCAGCGCCAGCATCATGGGCAAGGTCTTGCCCGAGGCCGAGCTCATGAGCCCGAATCGCATCACGCCGATCGCGAGCGCCAGGAACTTCATTCGCGAGAACGCCGACGTGGCCAAACACTTCGTCGGTGATCGCTTGAGCCTCGCGGAGCAGCGCGACCTCGAAGACGTGGCGCGCGGTGAAGGGCGCCTGGTGCAGCTCGGTATGCGCAAGGTCGCGGCGTATCGCGACGGTGATGGACAGCTGCACGTGGTGCGCCCGGTGTGCACGCACATGAAGTGCATCGTGCACTTCAATCCGGTCGAGACCTCGTGGGATTGCCCGTGTCACGGCGGCCGATTCGACGTCGATGGCGAGCCCATCGAGGGCCCGCCGCTCGCCAGCCTGATGCCGTTCGAGCTGCCGAACAAGATCAAGCCGGAGCCCGAAGCGGCCGTGGTCGTCAACCCGATGATGCCGGGGGCGGTTACCTCGTAGCGCCTCAGATGTCGGGCTTGTCGACCCGCCAGAGCATGTCCGCGAACCAGCGTTTGCGGTCGTACCAGCGCGCCACGACCTGGAAGCCGGTCGCCGCCGCGAGTGCTTCGATGTCGCTGTCGAGATACTTGTACGAATACTCGGTGTGGATGGGCTCGTAGGGATCGAAGTCGAAGAAGTGGCGCAGGTCGCGGACCGTCACTGTCTGGCGCTTTTGGCTGACGAGATAGCTCTCCATGGCACCGGTGAACACGTTGTAGGTGCCGAAGTGTCGCCACGACTCGAGATCGAAATCTGCACCGAGCTCGCGATTCAAGCGCGCCAGCAAGTTGAGATTGAAATCTCGGGTCAGGCCCTGCTCGTCGTTGTAGGCGCGCAGGAGGACGTCGATGTCCTTCTTCAGATCGAAGCCGATGAGCACGAGATCGCCGTCCGCTAAAGCATCCCACATCTGGCGCAGGAAGACGCGCGCGCGGTCGGTGCGGAAGTTGCCGATGTTCGAGCCCAAGAACAGCACCACGGTGCGTTCGCTGTGGGCTTCACGCAACGAGTGCAGGCCGTCGAAGTATTCGGCGACGACGCCCGAAACCTTCAGAGTCGGGAAGCGCCGGCCCATCTTGTCGACCAGGCCCTGCATCGCAGCTTCCGAGATGTCGATGGGTACGAAGGTGACGTTACAGCCGCGTTCGACGGCTTGTGACAGCAGGATGTCTGTCTTGCGCCCGTCGCCGACGCCGAGGTCGACCAGCTTGAAGGTGGTGTCGCCGACCGCGTCGATGATGGCGTCTTTACGCGCGCGGAGGATCTCGGCCTCGCACGAGGTCGGGTAATACGCCTCGAGATCGGTGATCCGCTGAAACAGACGGCTTCCCACGTCGTCGTAGAAGTATCTCGACGACAGGCGCCGTGGCCGTTCCGAGAGGCCGAGCAAGACGTCTTGCGCGAAGCGGCGCGACGCCGCGATGGCGCTGATCTCGGTGGTGTCGAGAACGCGATAGGCTTGATTCACGGGTCGCGTGCCAGACGGATGCCCGTCATTTGCCAGCGCTTGTCGGGCTGGAAGAAGTTCCGGTAGCTCGGACGGATGTGAGTGGCCGGGGTCAGGCACGAGCCGCCCTTCAGCACCATCTGTCCGCTCATGAACTTGCCGTTGTACTCTCCCAGAGCGCCGTCCGGCCTCTTGTAGCCCGGGTAGGGCAGATACGCGCTTTGTGTCCATTCCCACACCTCGCCGATCATGGCGTGACCAGTCGGCTCGAAGATCATCGCATCGAGGAGCGTGCCCTTGTCCTCCATGGCGTTGCTCTTGGCGGCGACGTGCTCCCACTCGGGCTCGGTCGGGAGTCGCGCCTTGCGCCAGCTCGCGAAGGCGTTGGCCTCGTAGTAGCTGACGTGCGCGATCGGATGCTCGAGGACGAGCGGCTGCAGGCCGTAGAGCGTGTGGCGCATCCAGACGTTGTCGCGCATCGTCCAGTAGAGCGGGCTATTCCAGCCGCGATCGCGGACGGCGGCGAATCCGTCCGAGAGCCACAGCTCGGGACGGGAGTAGCCTTCGTCACGCATGAACTCGAGATACTCGCCCTGGGTCACCAGGCGATCGGCTAGGGCAAAGGGCGCGAGGTACGCGCGATGGCGCGGCGCTTCGTTGTCGAAGCAGAAGGCTTCGCCGTCGTTGCCGAGCTCGCTCATGCCGCCATCGTGAATGGTGAAGGCCGGCGTCGTCGACTTCACGCGTGGCAGCTTCGCGAAGGCGTCTTCTTTTGCGTACGCCGGGAAGATGGGCTCCTGGAAGAGTCCGCGCTTGATGTCGGTGAGCAGGAGCTCCTGGTGTTGCTGCTCGTGGTTGATGCCGACCACGACAATCGCCGCGAGCTTCTCGAAGCGCGTTTCGTCGCAGCCCGCGATGAGCTCGAGCATCTGCGCGTCGATGGCTTTGCGATACGCCAAGACCTCCTCGACGGTCGGCCGCGAGTACCGGCCCCGTTCGTCTTGGGGCACGCGCTCGCCGATGCTGTCGTAGTAGGAATTGAAGAGGTGCTGAGTCGCGGGGTCGAGCTTGCGTGCCCCGTGCACCGCGAGCACCAGCGTCTCGAAGAACCAGGTGGTGTGCGCGAGATGCCACTTCGGCGGGCTGACCTCGGCTACCGGCTGGATGACGTAGTCTTCGAGCGCGAGCGGAGCCGTGAGGCGCAGGGTCAGGTCCCGCGTCTCGCGATAGGCGCGCGTCAGCTCGTCTCTGGTCATCACGTCTCCGGGGGCACCTAGTAGGTAATCATCCCCGGACGATGTGGCGACCTACTTAATGGTGATGATGGCCGCCGGGACCGTGCGGGTGGCCATGCGCCACCTCTTCCTTGCTGGCGTCGCGGATCGAGACGAGCTCGATCTTGAAGTGCAAGGTCTCACCGGCGAGCGGATGGTTGCGGTCGATGTGGACGGTGTCCTTGTCGACGCCAGTGACCCAGACCGGCATGATCGAGCCGTCCGGCGCTTCGGCGGTGAATTGGGCCCCGACTTCGATGTCAATGTCCGTGGGGAAGGAGTTGCGCGGCACGGCCTGAGCGGCACGCTCGTCGCGCACGCCGTAGCCCTCTTCGGGCGGGATCTGGGCGTCGAACTTGTCGCCGATGGTCTTGCCTTCCATCTGGCGCTCGAGACCGGGAACGATGTTTTCGGCGCCGTGCAGGTACATCATCGGCTCGCCGCCGTGCGAGCTCTCGAGCTGCGCACCCTTCGCATTCGTCAGGGTGTAGTGAAAGCCCACGACCTTGTTGGCACCGACCACGTTCTTGTTCGCCACGACGCGCTCCTTGGTGGCGCTGCAATAGCAGGCTGGTTTTCGTGTCGCAACTTGCGACACGGACGATCCCGGGAGTCTTCCATGGCTTGCCTAGCGCGCCTGCCATGCGCTTTACACCGGCACGCGCTTTGCGATGCCTCGAAACATGGCAAGCGTCCTGCAACTTCCCTCGTTCCATGGCGTGAGGATGCGCGACCCGCGTGAGCTTCTGGCGAGCGTCTTCGGATACCACGCCTTCCGTGGTGACCAGGCCGCCATCATCGAGCACGTCGCCGCTGGAGGCGATGCGCTCGTCGTCATGCCGACCGGCGGCGGCAAGTCGCTCTGTTATCAGCTTCCGGCGCTCATGCGGCCCGGGGTTGCCGTGGTGGTCTCGCCGCTCATCGCCTTGATGCAAGACCAGGTAACCGCGCTCAAGCAGCTCGGCGTGCGCGCCGCCGTTCTCAACTCGACACTCTCGCTCGACGAAGCCAATGCGACGGAGAACGCCATGCGCCGGGGCGAGCTCGATCTCGTCTACGTTGCGCCCGAGCGTCTGGTGTTACCGCGCTTCTTGAGCGTCATCGAGCGCAGTGAGCTTGCGCTCTTCGCCATCGACGAAGCGCATTGCGTTTCGCAATGGGGTCACGACTTTCGCCCCGAGTATTTGCAGCTCGCCATCTTGGCCGAGAAGTTTCCCTCGGTGCCGCGCATCGCCTTGACCGCCACAGCGGACGAGCCGACGCGCAACGACATCGTCGCCCGCTTGAGCTTGGGCAACGCTCGCCAGTTCATCAGCGGCTTCGACCGTCCGAACATTCGCTACAACGTCACGCCGAAGGCCAATCCTCGCGCGCAGCTCGCCCGCTTCCTCGCGGCCCACAAAGACGAACCGGGCATCATCTACTGCTTGTCGCGCAAGCGCGTCGACGACACTGCCGAGGCGCTGCGCAGTGAAGGCATGAACGTCCTGCCGTATCACGCGGGGCTCCCGGCGTCGGAGCGGCACGCCAATCAAGACCGCTTCTTGCGTGACGACGGGCTCATCATGGTTGCGACCGTCGCCTTCGGCATGGGCATCGACAAGCCCGACGTCCGCTTCGTCTTCCATGCCGACCCACCCAAGAGCATCGAGGCCTACTATCAAGAGACTGGCCGCGCCGGCCGCGATGGCGCGCCCGCCGAAGCACACATGCTCTACGGTCTCCAAGACATGGCGTTGCTGCGTCAGCTCTTGAACGGCGGCGACGCCGACGAAGCGCATCGCCGCGTCGAGCGTCACAAGCTCACCGCGTTGTGGGGTTACTGCGAGAGCATGCGCTGCCGCCGCCAGGTGCTGCTCGAGTACTTCGGCGAGACCCGCGAGCTCGGCTGCGGCAATTGCGACAGCTGCCTCTCCCCGGTCACCGGTTGGGACGGCACGGTCGCCGCGCAGAAGGCGCTGTCGGCGATCTATCGCACCGGCCAGCGCTACGGTGTCGCCTATCTCGTCGACGTTTTGCGCGGCGAGAAGACCGAACGTATCGAGCGCGCCGGGCACGACTCACTCGGAGTCTTCGGCGTTGGCAAAGACATCGAGGTCGGAGCTTGGCAGTCCGTTTACCGCCAGCTGGTCGCCGCGGGTCTCGTCGAAGTCGACGTCGAAGGCCACGGAAGCCTGACCCTCACCCCCGAGGCGCGCCCGATCTTGAAAGGCGAGAAGACCATCGTCTTTCGCCCCGACCTTCGTCCATCCGCTAAAGCGGTGCGAAGCGCGAGGCAGCCGGAGGAAGATCTCTCCGACCCCAGCGACGTCGCGCTCTTCCACACCCTACGGGGCAAGCGTCTCGAGCTCGCCAAATCGCAGAACGTTCCCTCGTACGTCATCTTTCACGACCGCACCTTGCGTGAGATGGCGCGCCGGAAACCGAAGAGCCTCGACGAGCTGGCGCAGGTGAGTGGTGTCGGCGCCAGTAAGCTCGAGCGTTATGGCGCCGATTTCGTGGCGCTGATCGCGGCCCATGCGCACGTTGGAGCATAGGGGGTGGCCGCCATGAAGCAGAAGCAAACCGATCGGAACACGGATCACGCGAAGCCTCGTACGCCAGCCGACGATCAGCGCGAGGTCGTCGAGAACGATCGCGATGGAGTCGCCACTGAGGGGAACGGCCGCGAGATGGGCGGCCTCCATACCGAGGAAATTCCGCGCTCGAAGAAAGGCGGCCGGGTCGGGCCCGACCGCCAGTCGCGACACTAGCTCTAGATGGTCAACGCGCCGGTGCGCATGAGGTACGCCAGGCGCTCACGCTGCTCGCCATCGAGGATGGCGTGCACGCGACGTAGCGCCTCTTGCACTGCGTTGCGCACGTGCTCGGCGCTCTTCACACGTTCTTCGCCCGCGGCCTGCGCCTTCGCTTCGTCGAAGGCCGGCGCGGCGAGCGCGTCGGCGAACGAGCTCACCGTCCGTCGATAGTCGACGGCGGCCTGCGCCCGCTCGGTCTTCAAGTCATTGAGGATGACGGCGAGCTTCTCGACTTGCTCGTCGGTCAGCTCGAGCTTGTGCGCCATGAACCGTAAGGGTCTGCGGACACCGAAGCTCATACCCTCGGTGTCATCGCCGCCCCAGCCTTCGGGCGGTCCGCGATGGCGGCCATGAGCGAAGTAACCTTCGCGCAGGTCGCCGTCGGGTGAGCCGTGAGCGTCACCGGGATGAGCATAGGCGGTTCCATGACAATGATGATGGTGGCGACGCCACCAATACGGAAATCCACGCATTTCACACTCCACGCGCCGGAGCATTCGCTTCCAGCGGGGTTTGCACGGGCGCCGTCGTTGCGACAGGCGCTCGACGCGGGCGACATGCCTCGCGTACGGGCTAGGGTACGGGGTGCAGCGGCGTTGTCAATGTGGGCGGGCTCGGCATCGCGGCTCGGGTCCAGCGCGACACGGCTTCGTGGATGATGGTGATCTGCTGCGGCAGACGCGACAAACGCAGCGCCAGCGTTGGAGAAACCTCGGCGATTGGCTCGAAATGGGGAAGAGGAGCGGGGCGTCGTTCCGCGCGCATCGCGTTCTCGAGATCGCCCAGCACCAAATCGACACGTTGCCGCAACGCTTCGATACGTTGGGTTGGCACGCTGGCTTCCAGAGCGCGCGCCGCCGCCAGCGCGCTGCAGGTCGCTCCCAGTCTCCGGCCATAGAGCAAGAGGGTCATCATCGGCTCGAGCTGTTTGTCGTCGGCTCCGATCTCGGCCAAGCGGCGCTGGAACGACGCCTCCGCGAGATTGAGCGTGAGGCCGAAGCCGCGACGTGCGTCCATGAACTTCGCTTGTCGGGCCGGGGTGGGCTCGGCGAGTGTTTGCATGGCCTCGTCGAAATAGACCCGCATGGCGGCAATCGTGTCCGCGATAGCGTCAGGAAGCTGCTCGGATTCGCGTTGTGGCCAGAACAAGCGCGAGCCCAAAAGCGCCAGCACTCCGCCGATCACCGTGTTGATGATGCGCAGCTCCGGCAAATGAACGTCGAAGGCGC
>CAZAER010000042.1:0-36063 GCA_964484195.1 uncultured Bdellovibrionales bacterium
CCCCTATACTTCCGCTTTCGCGTTTGCAGAGACCTGTGTTTTTGGTAAACAGTCGCTACCCTCATTTCACTGCGACCCATCAATGCTCTGTGGAGTAAATCCACTCACACTAACAGGCACACCTTATCCCGAAGTTACGGTGTCAATATGCAGAGTTCCTTAACCTCGATTCTCCCAAGCGCCTTGGAATACTCTTCCCGCCCACCTGTGTCGGTTTCCGGTACGGGCGTCCTATTTTCTCCGCACGAGACTTTTCTCGGGAGCGTGGTGTCACTCACTAATGCCGCATCCGAAGAATTGGCACCGCATCACCTCTCGGCCTAGACCTCACGTTTTTATCCAATGAGATCAGCCTACCGGCTTCGACCAGGACTTCCAGAACCTGGCTGAGCTAACCTTCTCCGTCCTCCCTTGCTTCAACGAAAATAAGACGGTTCAGGAATATTAACCTGATTTCCATCGACTACGCATTTCTGCCTCGTCTTAGGACCCGACTGACCCTGGGTGGATTAACCTGCCCCAGGAACCCTTGGGCTTTCGGCGAACAAGTTTCTCACTTGTTTAATCGCTACTCGTGTTGGCATAATCACCTGTAATAACTCCAGCCCTCCTTACCGGTAGACCTTCACAGTCATTACAGAGCTCCCCTACCACTCCTATTAGGAATCCAAAGCTTCGGTACACAGTTTTAGCCCCGTTACATTTTCGGCGCAGGTTCGCTTGACCAGTGAGCTGTTACGCTTTCTTTAAAGGATTGCTGCTTCTAAGCCAACCTCCTGGTTGTCTAAGCGCCCCCACATCCTTCTCCACTTAACTGTGATTTTGGGACCTTAGCTGTTGGTCTGGGCTCTTTCCCTCTTGACGACGGACCTTATCACCCGCCGTCTGTCTCCTGAGATAACAGTTGTCGGCATTCGGAGTTTAATAGGGTTTGGTACACTGGTGAGTGCCCTAGCCCAATTAGTGCTCTACCTCCGACACTGAATGCCTCAAGGCGATACCTAAATATCTTTCGGGGAGAACCAGCTATCACCGGCCTTGATTGGCCTTTCACCCCTAGGCACAGCTCATCCGAGGAATTTTCAACTTCCAGCGGTTCGGACCTCCACGAGGTTTTACCCTCGCTTCATCCTGGCCATGCCTAGATCGACCGGCTTCGGGTCCAATTCACGCGACTTAAACGCCCGTTTAAGACTCGCTTTCGCTTCGGCTACACCTGTAACGGCTTAACCTTGCCGCGTAAACTGACTCGCCAACCCATGATGCAAAAGGTACGCGGTCGGGCATTCTTCTTTCGAAGCATAGCCCTTCCACTGATTGTAGACGTACGGGTTCAGGTTCTCTTTCACTCCCCTCACCGGGGTTCTTTTCACCTTTCCCTCACGGTACTATGCGCTATCGGTCGCTAGTTGATATTTAGCCTTGGGAGATGGTCCTCCCGGCTTCCCACCGAGTTTCTCGTGCTCTGTGGTACTCGGGGACAGGCTAGAGCCTTCGTAGATTTCGGTTACGGGGATATCACCCTCTATGTCCGACCTTTCCAGGTCGTTCACCTACCTACTTGGGTCTCATATTGCCGCCCCACAACCCCATGGGTACATGTACCTATGGTTTGGGCTACTCCCCTTTCGCTCGCCACTACTAGGGGAATCTCTGACTTGATTTCTTTTCCTCCGGTTACTGAGATGTTTCACTTCACCGGGTCGGCAGTTGGTAGCTATGAATTCACTAACAACTAGTATGGATTTCGCCACACTGGGTTACCCCATTCGGACACCCTCGGATCAAAGCTTGCTAGGCAGCTCCCCGAGGCTTTTCGCAGCCTTCCACGTCCTTCATCGCTCACTAGCGCCAAGGCATTCACCGTACGCCCTTTCTAGCTTCAGCGGGTCTGTTTTTCTGGCGAATGGTATTGCTACCACTCGCTCCGAAATCTCGACGCAGCTCGAAGCTAGATTTCAAAACGTAGCTTTTTTGGTTCTTTCTAGAACTAAAATGAATGCTGATGTGTCTCGCGACAGCATCGGCTTCCAGACTGCATTCTCTGTCTTGCTCAGCACGTCTCACGACGTGGAGGGACAGGAATGCTAAACAGTGAGAATCGTTCGCTTCTAAAGAGTATTGTTCTTTACGTGTCGTTTGCTGCGCTTTCGCGCCTCAAACACACTCGCGTTTGATTCGATATCGATATTTCCACCAGCCCTGAAGCCGGTGAAAATCTCTCTTACTATTCAGTTTTCAAAGAACGATCAGACACGAGGCCTGAATCGAATTGTTCACGTGTACTGATGTCGCCTATCCCCAGCCCCGCCCGACCCAGAGGGTCGATGGTGGAGCCGATGGGGATCGAACCCACGGCCTCAGGCTTGCAAAGCCCGCGCTCTCCCAGCTGAGCTACGGCCCCGTCTCGGAACCCGAAGGTTTTCGAGGTGGTTCACATCGACATCACCGACGAGCATTGGGTTTCGCCCGTCGTTTTCGTGAGCCGCGCTTTCTAGCTGCGATGCTCACTTGCTGTCAACCTTTTTTTTCTTGCCCGTCGATTTCGTCAGGGCTCGAGGTCGACACGGATGCAGGACTGAATGGGCCTGGAAAGATTTGAACTTTCGACCCCACGCTTATCAAGCGTGTGCTCTAACCAACTGAGCTACAGGCCCGCGATCGGTTCCCAGAGGATTCCCGAATCCGCTTGCAACAACACACGTTTTCGAACTCAAAGAGCTTTGCGCCGCAGCCCCTTTCGGAGAGCCCGTCGCAACGAGGTGCGCGGATATAGATGTCTGCTCCGACGCCGTCAACAGTTTTCTCGAGGGATCCCCACGCTTTTTTGGATCGCGCCTAAAAGTGCTCAAACGCGCGTTCTGAGGCCGTCCACGAGGTCATCCATGAAGTGGCTGACCGGCGGCCGCACGAGGCTTCCCGCCATGGCGTCGGCGATTAGCTTCCCGGCGCGCCCCGAAGCGGCGTAGCCACGGCTTCCGGTAACGACCAGCCCATCGGCTGCGGCCGCCAAGGCGCTCCGCGCAGCGAACGTCTTCGCGCTTTTGGCGCGCTCCAAGCGGTCCGCGGGGAACGGGTAAACGTCCGCCATGGCGACCGCTTCGACGAAGCCCCACGCAGCATCCAGCGCCAGCGCATGCTCCGCGAGCTTACCGCGCGACCAAACCGCCTCGGGACTGACCGCTGAAGCGGCCAACGCGAGCGCTCCATCGCCGATGCCCACGAAGACGGCGGCAAAAAGAATCGTCGACCAGTGTCGCGCGTTGATCCCAGAGAGCGCTCCGGGGTGTCCGTAATAGCTGGCAACCTCGGCGTCTTCGAGCGTGATACCGACGCTCGCAGTCGAGCGCATGCCCCAGGCGTTCCACGCGGAGTCGAGCGTCACGCCCTTGGCGTCACGCGCTACGAAGAAACCGTCGACGACGTCGCCGTTGCGCGCGGCGCACAAGAAGTAGTCGGCATCGGGCCCGAAGGTCGCGAACGCCTTGCGTCCGCTCAACAGGATGCGACCTTTGTCCGCCTTGGCGGTGCTCTTCGTCTGTTGCAGATCACCGCCCGAGCCGGGCTCGGCGTTGGCGACCGCGAGGATCTTCCCCGCACGCACGGCGGCGGCGATCCACTCGGCGCATTTCTGCTGCTCGACGCGCGCTGCCGCTGGGATGGCTTCCGCTGGCAAGCGCGCGATGGCGGTATTGCCCCACGGCATGGCGAGCGCGAGGGCCGTCGATGGCGCGTGACGTGCGAGCCTGCGCATGGCCTCGCAACACTCGAAGAGGGACGCTCCCCAACCACCCATGGCCTCGGGCAGCGGCGCGTTGAGCACTCCGCTACTGCGGATTCCAGCGAGAATACCCGGGTCGAGACGCGTCGCGCCTTTGTTCTCGGACGCGAGCTCGAGGTCACCCCACGACGGAGCAAGCTCACCCAGCACGGCACGGACATCGTTTTTCTTCGGCGTATTCTTCATCCAAGGGCCGCCCGGGTGTCGAATTCGACCGCTTCATCGTCGTTCGACGCCGCAGCGGTCCCGTAGAACTCTTCGCAAGCCGCGATGAGCGTGGTCAGATCGTCGATGCGCGTCGCGCGCTCACGAAACGCCCTCGCCCCCGCGAGACCGTGGGCATACCACATAAGGTGCTGGCGAAAACGGCGGATCGCCGTCAGCTCGTTCCCCACGAAGGCGATGTGCTCGTTCAAGTGGCGTCGCACCAAAAGCCAGCGCTCGGCCGCCGTTGGTGGCTTGGCGCCGGGCTTCACCAGCTGCTCGAAGATCCACGGATTGCCCAGGGCTCCACGTCCGATCATGACGGCGGCACAGCCGGTCTCCGCGAGCATCTTTCGCGCCAGCTCCGGCGTATACGCGTCGCCGTTGCCGATGACGGGGATGGGTGAGGCCTCGACGAGCTTTGCGATCAGCGACCAGTCCGCTTTGCCGGAGTACCCCTGGGCGCGCGTGCGGGCGTGCATGGCGATGCAAACCGCGCCCGCATCGGCGACCGCTTTCACCATGTCGCGGTAGTTCAAGGTGTGGGCGTCCCAGCCGGCGCGGATCTTCACGGTGACCGGCACGCCGGTTCGTTTCGCGATGGCCGAGACGATGGACGCGGCGCGCGGCGGGTCGCAGAGCAAGGCCGAGCCGGCCATGTTCTTGGTGACCTTCTTCACCGGACAGCCCATGTTGATGTCGATGATCTTTGCGCCGAGCTCGACCGCCTTGGCCGCGCCTTCGGCCATCGATTCGGCGTCGCCACCGAAGATCTGCACCCAGAACGGTTGCTCCGACGGTGAGTGAGTCACGTAGCGCTCCGTGCGTGACTGGCCGTAGACCAAGCCTTTGGCGCTCACCAGCTCGGTAGGCGCAGCGCCCGCCCCGAGCTCGCGGGCAATCACACGAAACGGCATCTCACTGACACCGGCCATGGGCGCCAGGATCCAGGGATTCGGCAATACGTAAGGACCGAGCTGCATTACTCCTTCGCCATATCCGCTGAGGCGGCATCTGGCGAGGGTTCGACGCTGTCCTGGATGCGTGACACCACGGACATCACCGCGGTCTCGACGTGCGGCAATGCGAGACGTGCTGCGACGGCCAAGAGGGCCTTGCCCGTCCGCGATCGCAAACCACCGCCGAGCAAGAAGCCTAAGCCCGCGGCGGCTCCGAGAGCCATGTACGGATGCTCACGCGTCGCCCGCACCACTTGTTTGGTGAAGGTACGGGCGGCGCGCGCCATCTCTTCGATGTCGTAGTCGTCGAACGGCTCGCGAGCTGTCATGCGCGACTGCTTTCGCACGTCGGCCGCGGGAAGTCGACGGGCCCGAGACGTTTACGAAGCGCTCTTGTCGACTTCGCCGACGAAGCGATTGCGCAGCTCGTCGAAGCGACCGGCGAGGTCGTTGCGCAGCTCGCCACCCGCCTTGGGCGCGAACACCAGCCCGAGGGCGGTGCCGACCAGGATGCCGACTCCGAAGACGCCGATGGCCTGACCAACCATGGCGTACGGATTGTGGCGCTCGATACCCAGCGCTTCGAGGATCTGGTCGCGCCCGAAGCTCTTCATCAAATCTTTACGTGTCATTGTCATCCCCCTACCGCGCTTAGCGGCGGACGTTGTCCAGCAGCTCATTGCCGAGGTTGGCGATCATGTAGCGCCCGGCGACCATGAGGCCGAGGCGCGTGAGGCGGCTCGACAAACCTCCCGCCAGCAAGTAGCCGACCGCGGCAGCGCCTGCGATGGCCACGTACGGCCGCGTTTCCATGATCTCGGTGATGGCGCTGCGCGCTTGGTCGCTAAAAGCTCCTACCGACGAAGCGAGCTGCTTGGCGTCGTCGCGGATGCGCGTGCCCGCATCCAAGACCTGACCGTTGTCGATGCTGGTCATTTTCTTCTTCTCCTTCACCGCGAAACGATTCGACCGAGGATGTAGCCCGCTACCAGCGCGCCACAGACGACGACCAAGGGGCGCTCGCGCGCCATGGTCCGCAATTGCGTATCGACGCCGGCAAGACGCTGGCGGATTTCATCGGCTTCGATGCCGAGCATTTCGATAGGCTGCTGCTCGTGGCCGTTTTTCTTCTTACGGCCAGCTTCTTTTTCGTTCTGCATGTTGGATGTCCTTTGAGGACCACAAGGGTTTCTGCAGCCCCGGCTGCGACGCAAGCCCCTCCCCCCGAAGTTGCTTGCGCCGCGCCGGGCGTCAGCTCTGTATTCTATTCGCCCGCCGGCCCCACAGGCTCTCCCCCCGAATCACCTGTGGCGGCGTGCATGCACGACCATTGAGCACGCGGCGTGCCACCCGACTCGACCGCGCGAAACCGCTATCTGACGCGATGGAGCGTCGCGGAAGCGCTGGGTCAATGGGACCACGACGCCCCGCTTGAGGCGAAATGCTACAGCAGCCCCAGGTGACTCTGGTCGTTCCAGCGCACGATCGCGGGCCGACCGTGCTCGAGGCCGAGCACGCCGATACTCGCGGTGCCGATGCCCAAGTGGTGTCCCCACGCCGGCTCCTCGCCGAGAAACACCGCCGTAAAGATCCGGAGAAGATGTCCGTGGGCGACGAGCGCCACCGTGTCGTCACCGGTCAGCAGGGCCAAGACCCGCTGACAGCGCTCACCAACCTGTGCGAGCGACTCGCCGCCATGGGTGCCGTGGGTGAAAAAATGCCACCCCGGATGGTCGGCGCGAATCTCGGGCGTCGTCTTCCCTTCGTCGGCGCCGTAGTCGACCTCCGCGAGATCGTCGACGACGGTGTATGGCGCAAGCCCTGCGATCTCGGCAGTCTTGATCGCGCGCTGCAGCGGGCTCGTCAGGGTACGCGCGATGCGCTCGCGTGACAGTGCTTTACCCAGCGCTTGGGCTTGCGCAACGCCGACGGACGTGAGCGGTAGGTCCGTCCTTCCCGTGTGGCGGCCCGCCTCGCTCCACTCGGTTGCACCATGACGGATCAGAAGAATTCGCATGAGCTTCCCGTGCAACCGGCGCGACCGTGGCCGCGCTGGCTGCGCATCGCCTTGGTTCTTTGCATCTCGCTCGGTGCCCACGCCAGCCTCTTGTGGCTCGCCGGGTCGCATTTCGTGCGCGAAGCGCCCAAGCGTAAGAGCCAGCCCATCAGCCTGATCATCCGGGAGCGGCCGAGCGTCGAAACGCCACGCATCGAAAACACGCCGCAACCGCCATCCCCGACGCCTCCCGAAGTGGTCACCCGGGCTCCCGAGGTGCAGCCCAGCAAAACCCGCGACAAAGGGCCTCGAGGGATCCTCGACTTCCCCGAGCTCGGCCCGACACGCGAGCCCACGGTCGGTACGAAGCGCGGTCCGGCCGACGGCAGTGAGGGTGCGGCCAGCGCCGTCAGCGGAACCACGCGCCCTGGCCCTGGAGACGTGAACATTCTCGATGGCAAGGCCGCGAGCGGTGCTGCGGGAACTTTCTCGAAGCCCGAAGATACGACCGAGGGCCCCAACCTCCCGCAGCGGGGCGAGCTGACCGCCGCCGAACGCGCCGAAGACGCGCTCGCGCGCATGAAAGTCGATCAAGCCGCCGAGCAGCACGCAAAGAAGCCCGCGGAGGCGCCGCCCGAGCTCGTCGTGGCGCAGGCCGAGGCCGATCGCACCTGGAACCCGCCGTCGACCGCGGTCGCGGGCTCGCGTCAGAAGTGCAAGACGTGTCAGCACGAGATTGGCAGGCTGTCCGCTATCGTCGACGTGTCACGGAGCGACGGTGACAGCGAAGCGACGATCATCGTCGCCCAGCCCTCCGGAGACCCTGCGTTCGACAAAAGTGCCGTCGAAGCGGTGAAGGCGGCTTTACCAACTGCGCCCAAGGCTTATGTTTGGTCCCGCTGGCGCTTCAACGCTGAAGTCTATCGCTGGAGTGCCTCAGACATGTTACTCGACCCATCGTTCAAACCTCCGGGACGCAAGCTGCCAAGCTCGGGGCTCGGAGCGATGTCGATGACCACGAGCGTTCGGCTCGTTGCTTTCCGCTAGCAATATTTTGGGGGATGGAATGAAGCTTCGTTACCTGCCGCTGTTTGCGATTCTGCTCGCTCCCACGTCCGCCTTCGCGGTCATCGAGCCCTTCACCGGTTTCGACACAACCAGCTCGCAGGACTACGCGCTGATTGGTCGTGGTCTTTCGCTGTCGTCACACACCGCCGAGCTCAGCGCTCGAGCGCAGTGGGTGTTGGTCGACGACGGCCCGAATATCTTCGCGCTGCGCCCGGGTTTCGCCTTCGGCATCACCGGCAACCTCGAGCTCGGCGTCGAGGCCATCGTGCAGATCGAGCCCGGCTCCGAAGTATTGTTCGTGCCGCGTCTCGTTTACTCGTTGATCGAGTCGAGCACCGTCGACGTCGCGCTCACGGGTTTGCTCGTCTTCGACTTCGACGACGACGGCGGCGACTCCAACATCTTGCCGATTCGTCAGTTCGGCGTGCCGATCCGCATCAAGCTGCTCGACCGGCTGTCGCTCTTCACCGGCAACAACCTCATCACCTGGCAACACGTCGGCGACGACGACTTCATCGACCTGAACGTGAACGTCGGCGTGGGCTATCAGTTCGACAGCGACATGGCCTTCCGCTTCGACACCCAGCTGTTGGCGGTGAACCTGGTCGGCGATCGCGACTCGACGACCATCAGCGACATCTTCCCGCTCGGCTTCAGCATCGTCTACGCCGTGGCGAGCCGTGTCGACCTCACCGCGGGTGCGACCTACTACGCGGTGGACGGCGGTAACGACTTCCTGGCGCTCGACGGCGGCCTGCTGGCGCGCTTCTGACGATGCGCTATTTGCACACCATGGTGCGCGTCTCGAACCTCGAGGCGTCGCTTCACTTCTTCTGCGAGCTCCTCGGCATGGTCGAGGTCAGCCGCAAGTCGAACGAGAAGGGTCGCTTCACGTTGGTTTTCTTGGCAGCTCCGCAAGACGTCGCGCGCGCCAAGGACGAGAACGCACCGCTGGTGGAGCTCACCCACAACTGGGACCCCGAGGTCTACGGCGGCGGCCGCAACTTCGGACACCTCGCGTACCGCGTCGATGACATCTACGCGGTCTGCGACAAGCTCATGAAGGCGGGCATCACCATCAACCGGCCGCCGCGTGATGGACACATGGCGTTCATCAAGACGCCCGACGGCATCTCCATCGAGCTGCTGCAAGACGGCGCCCTGCCACCCAAGGAACCGTGGGCGTCGATGCCCAACACGGGAACCTGGTAGGCCGCCATGGCGGACATCGTCGAAGTCGCATCGAGCGGACGGGCCAAGTGCCGCGGCTGCACCAAGCCCATCGCCAAAGACGAGCTGCGCTTCGGTGAGCGCGTCCCCAACCCCTTCGCGGAGGGCGAGGCCGAGCTCACCTATTGGTTCCACGTGACGTGCGCCGCCTACCGGCGCTGCGAGCGCTTCGTCACGCTGACGCCGGAGCAGCTCGAAGGCATTCCGGACGCCACCGTGCTGAAGGAGCGCGCCGAGCTCGGCGTCGCGCACCACCGCTTGCCCCGCATCGACGGGCTCGAGCGCGCGAAGTCCGGTCGCGCCACGTGCAAGCAGTGCAAGCAAGCGATCGAAGCGCAAGCACCGCGCATCAAGCTCGCGTTCTGGGAAGAAGGCCGTTTCGGCCCGATGGGCTTCGTGCACCTCACGTGCGCGCCGGCATACTTCGAGACCGCCGCGATCCGCCCCTGGCTCGAGCACGCCGCGCCGGAGGCCACTTCCGAGATGGCAAACGACGTTCACGCCGCGCTCGACAGATAGTTGGTGACAGTCACCATTTTATAATTGGTGACAGTCACCATTTTCCGACAGTCATAACTTGCCTCCCGGCCAACTCGTTCCCGGCAGGGGAAAATGGTGACTGTCACCATTTATCCCGTGCTATTGCTGCGCGGTGCCACTATCCGAGCTCGAAGCGGCTCTCGTCGCCGCCATCAAGCCGTTCGTCGGCGAGATGATGGCGTCCGCCTCGGTGAAGTCGTTCTCCAAGAAGCTCGGTCTCTCGGGCAGCATTGCCCACGCCGAGCGTGCAAAGCTCATCGACGCCGTCGGCCTCGGTCTGAACGTGTTCATCGGCAAGGCGAAGACCACCGAGGTGCTCACCGGCCTGCGGGCGACCTTGCTCAAGGAGCGCGCGTGAGAACACGGGTCGCGAGCGGCGTCGTCTTGTTGGCGATCGTCACCTGTGCCGCGCTGCTCGTCGCCGCCGCGCTGCGCCCGGACCTTGCGTTCGCAAGCCGTGCCGGTACGTCGTTGTGCAAGCTCGCCTGCCTCATGGTCGGCACTGCGTTTTCGTTCGCCAGCGTCCGCGCTTTCGAAACCGGCTCACCGGCGCGCCGTGGCTGGACCGCTTTCGCGTTCTTCCAGGGCACCTGGACGCTCGGGCAGCTCTGGTTCTGCTTCGTCGTCATCGTGCAACGCGCCGAGGTCACCGTCCCATCGGTCGCCGACGCTCTCTTCGTGAGCGGCCAGCTCGCCGCCTTCGTCGCCCTCTTTACCTTCATCGAGGCGTGGAAGAGCTCGGGTCTCATTGCCGCGCCAACCTGGAATCGAAAGCTCGCGGGTGCGGTCGCGCTTTTGGTGGTGGTCGTCGCCGCCGGCATGGTCGCGCTTGCCCGCAACGGCGTCTTGCCTGCCACCGATGGGATCATCGTCAGCGTCTATCCACTCCTCGACTGCGCCTTGCTCTGGCCCCTCGTCGTCTTACTCGCGATGTCGCGCGGCATGGGCGGCGGTCACGTCGCGCTGGTTTGGGGCCGCGTCTTGTTCGGCGTCCTCGCCTGCGGCGTCGGCGACTTCGCCTACGCGTTCTTTGCGCAGCTCGGCATCGCCGCGCTCGATCCGCTCATCGACTTCGCCTTCTGTGCGAGCTACGCCTACATCGCCGCGGGGGCCATTCAGCAGGACGCCGTCGCCCAGGCCTGATGGCGCGATTTCGTCGCTGATCCGGTAGACGCCGCCGTAGTGCAGGGAAAGGCCATGATTCTCGGCCCCCTTCTGCCGGAGCGCGCGCATGCAATTCCTGAAATCCCTCATGACCGCTGGAGCGGCCCTCACGCTCATCGCCTGTGGTAGCGGTAGCAACGACCGACAAGTCGCGCTCTCGGTCGCGGTAGACGGCGCCAACGCCAGTGCCTTGACCGTGGTGACCACGACGCCCAGCCCCGACGGTCTCACGCTCTCTGACGGCACCAACACCCTGGTCATCGCGAAGGCCGAAGTCGTCCTGCGTGAAATCGAGCTCAAGCGCGATGACGCAAGCGAGTGCGGTGCGAGTGACGGCGGCGTCCTGTCGACGCGCGACGCGTCAGGCGCGAGTCTAACCGCGGAGGGCGCCGACGATCCGGCGGACCACGACATCGACGACGATCACGGCGATGACGACGACCGCGACGACTGCGAGAAGTTCGAGACCGGCGCGCGCGTCGTCTCCCTCCCGCTCGACGGCAGCGTCTCGCAGCAAGTGGTGGCCGCGGTGCCGGCGGGCACGTATGACCGACTCGAATTCGAAATTCACAAGCTGAGCGACGATAATGGCAGCGAGATCCTTCGCCAGCGTTCCGACCTCGAGGACGTCTCGATTCACGTGGAAGGCACCTTCAACGGGGAGCCGTTCATGTTCATCAGCGACGAATCGTTCGAACAGCGCGTCGAGCTGAGTCCCCCACTCGTCGTCGACGCCGACGGCACGGATCTCGAAGTCACGTTGGCAATCGACCTCGCCGCATGGTTCGCGAACGCGGAGGGCATGCTGGTCGACCCGAGCGCGGATGCCGAGCACATCGAAGACGGTATCGACGGGACCTTCGCTTGTTTCGAAGACGACGACCACGACGGTCACGATGACGACGACGACCATTCGGGTCCCGGCAACTAATCCCGATGTCTTGCCCCCTGTCCGAAGATCGAGCGCTGCTCGATGGGTTCCGCAGAGGCGAGCGCGACGCGCTTGCCAAGGTGTTCGCGCACTACGCGCCACACGTCACGTCGCTTCTGCGGAATGGCTTCGGATTCAACTCCGGCGATCAACGTATCCGCTTCGGCGGATACAGCCGCGTCTTCGAGCTGGAGGACGCCGTGCAAGAGACCTTCAAGCGCGCCTTCTCGGAACGTTCGCGCGCGAACTACGACGGGCTACGTCCCTACGCCGCGTACATCGCGGTGATCGCCCGCAACCTGGTGATCGATCAGTACACCTCACGCCGGCGCGAGCTCCTGCACTTCAGCTTCGACGACAACGACGCCGCCGAGAGTGACGAGACCGGCGCGGTGGTAGCCGCTCGGCCCGAACGCGACGCGCTCGCCGGAGAGCTGAGAAGGCTCGTGAGCACGTTTCGCGCCGGCCTCGAACCACGCGAGCAACAGGTCTTCACCCTGCGGTTCGACGAGAGTCTCTCGCATGCGGCGATCACCGAACGAACCGGCCTTTCCGCGTCGCAGGTCAAGACCACCGAGGCCAAGCTTCGCACCGCTCTACTCAAACACTTGAAGCGCCACGGCTACCTCGACGGCCGCAGCGTTACCCCAATCGCCGCCATCACCCCCCGAGGAGACAACCCATGATGAGCCACCAACGCGCGCTGCGTGACGCGCACGTTTTGGTCGCGAAAGGCCTCGCGCCAGCGCGCCATCGCCGACTCCGCGAGCACCTACGCGGCTGCGATGCGTGTTTGCGTCAGTACGAGCAGCTCCGCGCCGTGGAGAACGCTTTGAGCCCCGGTGAGGTCATGGCGCCGTCCGCTTTCGAGCGCATGAGCGAGCTGGTGCTCGACGAGGTCAGTCCCAAGCCGCGACGCGCGGGTATCGCTTGGTCATTCGGTCTATCGGCCGCGACCGCGATGGCGGTCGTCATGTGGCTGGTCGTGCCGGCCGGCGGCGAGTTCGGAAGCCGTGGTGGTGCGGCGCCCGAGACGCGGTATGGCTTGTCGCTGTTCGTCATCGACCCCACGACCCAACAGGCGTCGCGTGCCACGGTCGACGGCGCGCGCGTAACCGTACCGGCCGGCCAGCTCATCCAGCTCGCCTATCGCAACGACGACGCACGTTACCTGGCGGTGGTCGCGGTCGACGCCGAAGGCGAGGTCCAGGTCTATTATCCCGGCGACGACGAGCGCGACGCGGGTGGCGTGCGACTCGTCGCTGGCGCCCATGACGAGCCTTTGCCCGGCGCCTGGAGCCTCGACGACGTCGCCATGCCCCTGCGCGTTTTCGCGTTCTTCTCGAGGGAGCCTCTCGATCGGCGAGAGGTCCGCGAGATTGCCTGGCACGGGCTGAAACCTCCGACCCTCCTCATCGACGTGGCGAAGCGGTAAAGTGCCGCCGCCATGTCGCACCTTCGAGTCATCACGCGCCGCGCGCTCGGCGCAGGCTTCGCCCTTTGCGCTGCTTGCGGACTCGATCTGCAGCGCCGCGATGGAGAGCTCGCCGTGATCTTGCTCGCCAACGATCCCTACCGCGACGCCGAGGCAGTGATCAGCGTCGAGCACGACGACGTGACCTCGGAGTCGCGTTTTGCCGTGGTCGATGAGGTGATCTTGGAGTCGGTGCCGCTCGGCAGCTGCCGGGTCAGCGCCACCATCAAGGGTCATGGCACCATTTCCAACCGCGTCGAGGTTTCCGTTCTCGAAACGACACGCGCTTCGGTCGGTCTATCGTTTTTCCCCTCGTCCGCTGCAGCGGATGACCAGGACGACGACGGTGTCGCGAACCGCGACGACAACTGCCTGACGGCGGCGAACCTCGATCAAGCCGACGGCGACAACGATGGTGTCGGCGACGCGTGCGACAACTGCCCAGCCTACCCTTACCCTTCGCAATCGAACACCGACGGCGATGTCTTCGGCGACTTCTGCGACGCTGACATCGACGGAGACGGCGTGCTCAACGTGCTCGATGCCTGCCCGCGGGACGCCGCCGGCAGCGTCGATTCCGACGCCGACCTCGTTTGTGACGGGGCCGACAACTGTCCCGGCCGCGGAAACCCGGACCAAGCCGACTGTGATGGTGACGGCGAGGGCGACCCCTGCGACCCCGACTTCGACGACGACGGCATCGCCAACAGCACTGACAGTTGCCCGTTCGCCTTCAATCCCACGCAAGAGACGAGCATCTGCGCGAGCGACACGAGCGCTTGCATTCCGGAGGGCGCATGAGACGCGGCTGGTTGCTCTTGGCCTTGTTGCTCGCGGCTTGCGGTGACCCACCTGGTGACGATCCTCCCGATGGAGCGCGGCTAATCGCCGTGACCTTGGGCGCCAAGCAGAGTGCTTACGCACATCTCTACTCGTTCGCGGTACGGGTCTCGCGCATCACCGTCGACATGAGCTCCGGAGACGACGTCGTCGGCGGACCAGCCAACGTCGACGTGCTCGGTGGTGGCTTGCTCTTCGAGAGTCGCAGCGACGCGACACCCGAAGAGATCGAGCTGCGCTTCGACCAGCCCCCCGAGGGCACCGGTGTCGTACCGGGAGCACGCGTCGCAGCCTATCTGAGCTGCGCGATCGATGGTGAGCGCTTCGAGTACCACGGCAAGGAGCTGGAGCGCGTCCGTCTCCCCGTGACGAGCGAGACCATCGACCTGCGCTTCGAGCTCGACGACTTGTTGGACGGTATCGAGACCACGGACTTCGAAGACCCGCCGCCGCACTTCATCGACGAAACCCACAACGCTGCCATCGCCGAGCTGATCGAAGAGCGCCTGGCTGCCGCGGTGAGCGTGTGTGACGCATGCAAATGATCTTGCTTGCGCTTCTAGCGTTCGCCTTGCCGGCCGTGGCGGGCGCCGAGGCTCCGCCGCGCGTCTTCGTCACCATCGTCGCCAACAACGGCAGCTACGACGGCTCGCGACCACCTCTGCGTTTCGCCGACGACGACGGCGTCCGCTATCGCGAGCTATTCAGCCTCTTCTCGCGTGACGTCGACCTCTACACGGTCATGGATCCCGACACGCAATCGACGTTCGCTGACGCGGTCGCAAGCGCGCGCCTACCTAAACACGCCGACATCCTCGCGGGTCTCGCTCGAACCTTCGACAAAATCCGCGCTGCCAAAGCCGAGGGGCTGCGCACGGCGTTCTATTTCATCTACTCCGGCCACGGGGACGTGCGCGACGGCGTCGGCTTCGTCCATCTCCTCGACGGTCCGCTGTCGCGTCAGGACCTGTACTCTCAGGTCATCGAGGCTTCGCCGGCGGACGTGAATCATGTCGTCGTCGATGCCTGCAACGCTTACTTCATGGTGGCCGCCCGCGGTAAAAACGCGAAGCGCGCCGGTGACTACGCTGGTCTCGTGAAGACGCTAGTCAGCCGCGAAAGCCTCGATGCGCATCCGAACACCGGCGTCGTGCTAGCGACCACGACCGCCGCGGAGGTACACGAGTGGAGCCGCGTCGAAGCCGGAGTATTTTCGCACGAGCTCCGCACCGCGATGAGCGGCGCCGCCGACGCCAATGGAGACGGCGCCGTGAGCTACGACGAGGTCGCGGCCTTTCTCGCAGCCGCGAACGGCGGTGTGCCAGATCCGAAAGCGCGCGTGCAGGCGCTCACACGCCCGCCGCGACAGAACCTCGCCGAACCCTTCGTTCGCGTCAGCAGCGGCGGCTCGGCGGCGGTCTTCCCCAAAGACTGGCAAGGCCGCTTCTATGTCGAGGACGACCGGCGCGTGCGTTATGCCGACCTCAATAAGTCGGCCGGCCAAGACCTGACGCTGCAGCTGGTGCCACGCCCCACCTATTACGTGCGCGCGGCGGACCGCGAGTATCGCCTGCGCCAAACCAGCGCCGGCAGCAGCCACGACCTATCCATGACGCCGGCCGAGCCGATCTCGGTCGCCGCGCGCGGGTCCGCCGAGGACCAGCTCGATGCGCATCTCTTCGCCATTCCCTACGATGTCGAATACGCCCGCGGCTTTGCGCAGGCCCGGGCGCTCGCGGACGACCCGCTGGCGGTTGCCATGAGCGCTCCCGAGCCACCTCCGCCGGATCGCCTTCAGCCCTGGAAGATCGGCGCGCTGGCCGTCGGTGGGAGCACCGCGATAGCGGCCATCGTCTTGGAGATCATGGCGCGCCACAACTCCGAGCTCTTCCGAGACACGGCCGGCAGCAACGAAGACGTACGAGCCTTGCGGGAGCGCGCCGACACCCAGCACGACGTCGCGGTGGTCTTGGGCGCGGTCGCCGGCGGCGCCTTGCTCTCGGCGGGCGGTATGTATCTGTACCAATGGCTCGCCGACGATTGATCCGTTAGAGTTCACGGCCTGAATCGAGAAAGGTCCAGTGCCGTGCGCCCAACGAGACCGTGGCCCTTGCTCCTTGCCGGTTTGTTTCTGACTGTCGCCTGCGGTGATGAGGACGACGACGTCAAAGACGACGGTGGCGGCACTCCGGCAATCTTAGGCGCGGTCGTCTCGACGACCGAGGACACCCCTGTGTCAGGGATGGTGCCCGTCGAGGGGGGAGGCGTGACCTCGGTCGTGGTCGAGCAGCCACCCGCACACGGCACCCTGGTGATGACGCTCGGAACGGAGTTCGTCTACACGCCAGCAACCGACTACGTCGGCACCGACTTCGCCGTGGTGCTCGTGCACGCGCGCGGGGTCGAGCTCCGCGGCGCCGTCACCGTGACCATCACGCCCGTCAACGATGCGCCGCGCGTCGCCGGCGGACTGACCGTGGAGGAAGACGGCTTGTTGCGAGTCGCGGCCGATACCCTGGCGCTCACCGACCCCGACAGCCCGGCGTCGACCCTCTCCGTGACCTTACTTCCCGGCGGCGCGGCCTACACCGCGATCGGCGACATTTTGCGGCCTCCGCCGAGCTTCGTCGGCGAGCTCACCGCCGCTGTCGTGTTGAGCGACGGCAGCGCCACGGCGATCGGGTCGGTGAACGTGACGGTGACGCCGGTCAACGATCCCCCCACCAACATCGTGCCCATTCCGCAACGAACGCCAATCGACGCGCCGTTCGCCTTCGACGGCAACCTCGCGGTGAGCGACCTCGATGCCGGCGATGCCCCGCTGCTCGTGATGCTCACCACCGACACCGGTACGTTCACGTTGGCCGCGCTCGACGGTCTGACGCTGCAAGCCGGTACGGGTACCGATGATGGCGCGGTGACGATGACCGGGGCACGCGACGCAATCAACGCCGCGCTCGACGGCTTCACGGTGAGCCCACCCTCCGGCTTCACTGGGATCATCACACTGACGTTGCGCACCGACGACCAGGGCGCCACCGGTGCCGGAGGCGCCCGCGTCGACGAAGATACCTTCCTCCTCGGCGTCGGCGGCGTCGACCTTCCACCGTTCAATACGGTCCCCGATACCGCGGAGTGTGACGAAGACGGGGCGATGGTCTTTGCCGCGGGAACGGCCTCGGAGATCTCGGTGATCGACATCGATCTGACGGCCGCGGACAGCATCGCCATCACTCTCGAGGCGACCCAGGGCGTCATCGATCTGCAGACCACCTCGGGGCTCTCCTTCTCCAACGGCTCCGGCTCCGGCACCGGCGACACGGCGATGAGCTTCGAAGGGACCCTCGCCGCCGTGAACGCCGCGCTCGACGGGCTCACCTTCACGCCGAGTGCGAACTATGCGGGCGCCGCAACGGTGCGCCTGCTCTCGACCAGCAACGCTCTCAGTGACGACGATACCGTCGCCGTGACCGTACGAGCCGTGAACGACGCGCCAGTCGTCACGGGTCCGGCAGCGCTCACTCTCCCCAACAACGTGCCTCATGCCCTCACCGGCGGTGAGACGGTGAGCATCGCCGACGTCGATGCAGCGGGAAGCATCGTGCGCGTGGGGGTCACGGCAGCTAACGGTGGCGTGACTGTCGACACTAGCGCTGTGAGCGTGGTGTCGAGCAGCGCTACCCAAGTCGTCGTCGACGGTACCATCGCGAGCCTGAACACGGCGCTCACGAGCCTCACGTTCACTCCGACGTCCGGTTTCGTCGGCTCGGCGACTCTCACCATCGCGGTCACCGACAACGGCAACATCGGCGCCGGCGGTGCAGCGGTCGACGATCTCGTCATCGGCATCACGCTCTTCGACGCCAACTCTCCACCGACCGCTGCAGCGGACACCTATGCGAGTCGAGGCAACACGGTGCTCACCGTCGCGGCCGCGAGCGGCGTCCTCGCCAACGATAGCGACGCCGACGGAACCATCGCGGGCGCGACTGCCGAGACCGTCAGCTCGACTCTCGGCGGCAGCGTGACTATCGCCTCTGATGGCTCGTTCACCTATCTACCGCCCGTCGGCGTCGGCAACGCGGCGACACCCGTGGCGGACGGCTTCGCGTACACCGTGCGTGATGACGACGGTGCAACGACAGCGGGAAACGTCACGGTCAACCTCGGGCAGGTCATCTGGTACGTCGACGGCGCCCAAGCAGGCGACGGACGTTCCAGCTCGGCGTTCGAGACCCTCGACGACGCGGTCGCCGAGGCCGACGCCGGAGACATCATCTACGTGTCCGGCGGTCCCTATCTCGGGAGCATCGTCGTCCCTGCGGGCGTCGAGCTGGTCGGCAGCGGCGTCGCGCTCGACCGCGGCCCCAATGGCACTCTCGCGGCGGGCACCGCGCCGACTATCGACGGTACGGGTATCGCGGTCATCACTCTCGCGAGCGGCTGCACGCTGCGCGGCATTCGTATCGCGCCACTCACCGACCCTGGCTACCCCGGCATCGTCGTCGACGGTACCGGTGCCGTCAGCATCGTGAGCGTCGAGGTGCGTAAGCACTCCCCCGGTATCCTGGTGAAGAACACCCCTTCCTTCGTCGGCATCACGTCATCCACCATCGCGGACACCGCAGGAGACGCTTTGAGTCTCGTCCGCGACACTCCTGGAAACTCGGACGTGAGCTTGAGTGACGTCCGCTTCGAGGACACCCGGCTCGGCAATGGCATCCTGGCGCGCGCGACGAACAGTGGCAGCCTCGGCATCGTTGCGGAGGGGCTGCGAGCGCGGCGCATCGACACCAATGGTGTGGACGCTGCAGCCATTGGCACCAACAGCCTGATCTCTCTGGTGGTCGCGACCAGCGACTTCGCAAACGACACCGCTGCCGCCATCGGTGACACCGCAATACGGGTCGTCGCCGCGGGGACCGGCGCCATCGCCAACTTCGACATCGACCATGACACGTTCGACGCGTGGCCCGGCGCGGCGGTAAGCGTCGAGGCGAGCGACCCGGGCAGCGCCATCACCGGGCGCATTCGCGACAACATCATCACCTCGTCGGTACCCTCGGCCTTCCAGGTGGCCGCTGTGTCCGTTTTGGTGGACGCCCCGAGCGCCAGCGGCGCAGGAACCGGCATCGTCGTAGTGAGCGACAACAACATTACCGTCGGCGCGGATGGCGGTCTGGCGCTCGACATCAAGAGCCGCGACGGCGCCTCCCACGTGCTGGACACCGTCGTGACGCGCAACGACCTGCACGCGGCCGGTACCGACGCGTTCAGCTTCACGGGTAGCAGTGGCGCCGATCTCTGTCTCGACCTGACCGCCAACAACGCAACCTCGGGCGCCGTCGCCTACCAGGTCACGAGTGGCGGACCGACGATGACCATCCCCAATCTGGTGAGCGACGTCGAAACGTTCCTTGCCAGCGTCAACACCGGCGCACCGGTCTCGTTCAGCGGCAGCGCCGCCGACGGACCCGACTGCGCAGTGCCATGAGAGGCTAGGAACGTGGAACCATTTCTCGGTGAGATTCGACTCTTTCCGTACGGCTTCACGCCGCGCGGCTGGGCGTCGTGCAATGGCCAGATCCTGGCGATCGCCACGAACCAGGCCTTGTTCTCCCTACTCGGAACGACCTACGGCGGTAACGGCGTCACGACCTTCGCGTTGCCCGACCTGCGCGGCCGCGTCGCCACGCACGCCGAATTCGGCCTCGGCGAAAGTGGTGGCCAGGAAAGCGTGACGCTGACCCCGAGCTCCATGCCGCAGCACAGCCACCAGATCCGCGCCGTCGCGTCGGCGACGAGCCCATCGCCCACCGGCAACATGCCGGCGAATCCGACGTTCGCGCTCTACGACAAGGCCAACCCGAACACGACGCTCGACGCGAGCTCGTTGCAGAACGCTGGCGGCTCGCAACCGCACGAAAACATGCAGCCGTATCTCGTCTTGAACTACTGCATTGCGACCGCGGGCCAGTTCCCGCCGCACCCCTAGGAGAACCATGGACCCGTTCATCGGCGAGATTCGCATGTTCGCGGGCAATTTCGCGCCGGCTGGCTGGGCGCTCTGCCAAGGGCAGCTGCTCGCGATTGCGGAGTATGAAACGCTCTTCAACTTGATTGGCACCACCTACGGTGGCGACGGCGAGAGCACGTTTGCCCTACCAAATCTCTGCGGTCGGCTCCCCGTGCACCAGGGGCAGGGTCCGGGCCTCACCAACCGAACCCTTGCCGAGCAAGCTGGGGTCGAAGAGGTGTTTCTGACCGTCAACCAGATGCCGATCCACAATCATGCTCTCCTCGCCGGTCACCGGCCTGCCAGCAGCCGCGCCGCCAGCGGGGCGTATTTTGCCGAGCCCGGACGCGACATGTACGCCGCGACCGGCCCCAGCACGACGATGGCCGCCGCCAGCGTCGCCCAGGCGGGCGCGGTGGAAGCCCATTCGAACCTCATGCCGTTCGTCACCGTGAGCTACATCATCGCGCTCTTCGGCATCTTCCCACCCAGCAACTAACGCTTTAGCGGAGTACTTTCATGGCCACGGTGCCATTCCTCGGTGAGATTTGCGTGTTCCCCTACAACTACGCGCCCGACGGGTGGGCGGATTGCGACGGCCGGCTGCTGCAGATCTTCGACTACACGGCGCTGTTCTCCATCATCGGCACCATGTACGGCGGCAACGGTGTGTCGAACTTCGCCTTGCCCAACTTCAACGGCCGGGCAGCGATGGGCTCGGGCGCCGGCCAGGGGCTCACTCCGCGCAGCGTCGGCGATAGCGGTGGTGCTTCTTTCGTCGGCTTGAGCGCTACCCAGCTCCCGCAGCACGCACATGCCTTGGTGGCGTACGATGTGCGCGGCACCGACAACGATGCCACACCGATCGCGCGTCTCGCACGACCATCCTTCGGCAATGCGTACGGGGCGCCGGGCGCCGGAACGGCCTTGGGACCTTTGGCCACCGCCACCGCGGGCCTCTCGCAAGAGCATCAGAACCGACAGCCCTACCTGGGCATGCGTTATTGCATCGCGATGGAAGGCATCTACCCGTCGCGCTCTTGAGGAGACCCCTCAGGCGGCTCCAAGACCGCAAACCTTCATGGTGCACTCGCTGTCGGTCACGTGCAGATCACCATCGACGTCGACACGCAGGGCACGCGGGCCGTTCATGCCCCCGGTGATGCAGGCCACGATGGTGCCGTCTTCGCGATAGCGGACGAGTCGGTGATTGAGGGTATCGGCGACGATGATGGTGCCATCTGCGTCAGCGACCATGGCGCCTGGATAGGCGAGCTCACCGCGGCCACGGCCAAAGCGCCCGAACACGCGAACGAAGTTGCCGTCGAGGTCGAACACCTGGACACGGCTGTTCCCGCTGTCGAGCACGAAGACGCGCTCGCCGGCGACCACTGCCGCTCTTGGCGCATTGAACGAGCCGGGCGTAAGGCCGAGACCGCCGATCACGCGCTTTCCGCCGTCGGCCCGCGTGAGGGTCACACTGTGTCGCTTGAGGTCCGCCGTCGCGGTCAGCGCGTTCGGGCTAGTGCTAGCGAGAGTGGGCAGACACATGCCGACCGACCCGGTTGCGGCAAGCTTGATGAAAGTCCGACGCAGCATGGACACGAGTCTAGCCCAAAGGGGCACAGGGGCCTAACGCTCGAGCGACCTACCGATCGGTAGGTAAACCATTGCGCATTGCGTCGAATTGCTCTAATGGCGTGCGCGTTGAGGGATCGAAACAATGGCGAAAAAACTCCATGACGACGCGACCCAGGCTCTCTCTGGCTTGCTGTTCGACGGCATGACCATCGCCGCCGGTGGCTTCGGCCTCTGCGGCATCCCCGAAACGCTGATCCTCGCGATTCGCGACAGCGGCGTGAAGAACCTCACCGTCATCTCGAACAACGCGGGCGTCGACGAGTGGGGCCTCGGTCTGCTTTTGCGGACGCGACAAATCAAGAAGATGATCTCGTCGTACGTCGGCGAGAACAAAGAGTTCGAGCGTCAATACCTCGCCAAAGAGCTCGACCTCGAGTTCAACCCCCAGGGCACCCTTGCCGAGCGTCTGCGCGCCGGAGGAGCCGGGATTGCCGGTTTCTACACGCGCACCGGCGTCGGTACCGTGGTCGCCGAGGGCAAAGACGCCAAGGTTTTCAACGGCGAAACGTACATCCTCGAGACCGGCCTGGTCGCCGACCTCGCCATCGTCAAGGCCTGGCGCGGCGATGCCTTCGGGAACCTCCTGTACCGAAAGACCGCGCGCAACTTCAATCCGATGGTCGCGACCTGCAGCCGCAACACCGTCGCCGAGATCGAAGAGCTCGTGCCGTCCATCGACGCCAACATCGTGCACACGCCGAGCATCTACGTGCGTCGCATGATCAAAGCCGTGTCCAACGAGAAGCGCATCGAGAAGCGCATCACCCGCAAGGAGGCGTGACATGCCTTGGGATCGCAATCAGATGGCGGCGCGCGCTGCCCGTGAGCTCAAAGACGGCTTCTACGTGAACCTCGGCATCGGCATTCCGACGCTCGTCGCCGCCAACATCCCGGCCGGCATGGACGTCACGCTACAATCCGAGAACGGCATCTTGGGTCTCGGACCATACCCGCTCGACAAGGAAGTCGACGCGGACCTCATCAACGCGGGCAAAGAGACCATCACCGAAATCGCAGGCTCCTCGTATTTCTCGTCGTCGGACAGCTTCGCGATGATCCGTGGTGGCCACATCGATCTGTCGGTGCTTGGCGCCATGGAGGTGGCCGAGAACGGCGACATCGCCAACTGGATGGTGCCCGGCAAGATGGTGAAGGGCATGGGCGGCGCGATGGACTTGGTCGCAGGCGTGCGTCGCATCGTCGTGCTCATGGAGCACGTGAGCAAAGACGGCAGCTCGAAGTTTCGTAAGAAGTGCACCCTGCCACTCACCGGCGCCAACGTCGTCGACATGGTCGTGACCGACCTCGCGGTCTTCGCGCGCGACGGCCGCAAGGGTCCCTTCAAGCTCATCGAGCTGGCGCCCGGCGTCACGGCCGAGCAAGTCAAAGCGTCGACCGAAGCGCATTACGTCAGCGGCTGACATGCACGCGGCGCTCGAGCCCCTCGAACGCTACTTGACGACTCCCCTGTCGGCCCTCGACGCGCCGCCTGGGGATGGGCGGGCGGAAGCCCACGCGTTACTCCGCGACGTCCGCGATAGCGTTCCCGCCTATCGCATCTTCGCGCCGGACGATTTGCCGTTCGAGCAGCTGCCGCTGGTCACCAAGGAAAGCTACATCCAACGCTTTCGCTTGGCCGAGCGCTGCCGAGGCGGCCGCATCGACGGAAGCGACTTCATCGCCGTCTCATCGGGCTCGACCGGTGAGCCGACGGCGTGGCTACGGGGCGCTGCCCACGAGCTCCCGGTCGCCATGCGCTTCGAGCAGGTGCTCGCCGACACGTGCGGGGCGCGCGAAAAAACCACTCTCGGCGTCGTCTGCTTCCCGCTCGGCACCTGGGTCGGCGGTATGTACACCACCCTCGCCTGCCGCTGGGTGGCGATGAAGGGGTATCCACTCACGTTGGTGACGCCCGGCAACAACGTCGCCGAGATCTTGAAGGCCGTGCGCGAGCTCGGCAGCCACTTCCAGCAGGTCGTGCTCTTCGGCTACCCACCCTTCCTGAAGGACGTCGTCGATAGCGGACGCGCCCAGAGCCTCGATTGGTCGCGCTATCGGGTGAAGCTGGTCATGGCGGGCGAGGTGGTGAGCGAAACCTGGCGCACTCTGATGGCCGAGCGCTTGGACCAGTCCGACATCCTGCGTGGCTCCTCCTCGCTCTATGGCACCGCCGATGCGGGCGTCCTCGGGTGTGAGTCGCCAATCACCATCGCCATCCGACGGTTTCTGGCCGAGCGGCAGGATCTCGTCGTTCGGCTGTTCGGCAAAGAGCGCCTACCGACGCTCGTGCAGTACGACCCGCGTGTCCGCTATTTCGAAGTGCACGAGGGCACGCTGGTGGTCACGGCTGACGGCGGAACCCCGCTCATCCGCTATCACATCGCCGATGACGGCGGGCTCTACGGCTTCGACGAGCTACTCGGCCTGTGCGCCGAGGCGGGCTTCGATGCACGCGCCGCGGTCGGTGATGCACCGGTGCGCCCCCTGCCTTTCGCTTACGTGTTCGGCCGCTCACGTTTTGCGGTCTCGATCTACGGCGCCAACGTTTTTCCCGAAACCATGGCGGCGGCCCTCGAGCACACGAGCGTGGCGGCGCAGGTCACCGGAAAGTTCGTGATGCAGGTCGTCACGGAAACCGACGAGAACAAGCAGTTGCACGTCGCAGTCGAGCTCGCGGCGGGCCACGAGCCATCGGCGGAGCTTGCGGCCCGCGTCACGCTCGCGATCACGCGCGAGCTCGAGCAGCACAACAGCGAGTACTGGGGCTACGTACCGGCGGCGCGGCGCGTACCCAAGGTCACTCTGTATCGACGCCAGCATCCCGAGTGGTTTCCGCCTGGGGTGAAGCACCGCTACTCGCGCTAAAGCTGCCAGCGCTCGCTCGTACACGCCGCCGCGAGCGCGTCATCGTGAGTGATCAAAAGCAGCGCTCCGGGGTAGTTTGCGAGCGCCGTCTCGAGCTTCTCGGTGGTCGCGAGATCCATATGATTCGTCGGCTCGTCGAGCACCACGAGCCAGGGCCGGCGCATGAGACCGAAGGCGATGACCAGCTTGCGTGCTTCCCCCGGTGATGGCCGAGTGGTCGCGAGCAACGCGTCCGGGTCGCACCCGAGAGCGGCGACGAGGGAGAGCACCTCACCGCGCTCGAGCGGCGCGCAAGCACGCATGCGCCGCATGGTGTCTTCGACCTGCGCCGCCGACAGCTCCTGCGGTAGGTAGAGGAGCCTGTCGTCGGGAAGGTCCGCCGCCGCCATCAGCGCCCGCGCCAGTGTCGTCTTTCCGGCGCCATTCTTACCTGCCAAATGCACGTGAGCCTCACGCCCGATGAGGTAGCCCGCATGAGAAGCCACGACCTTGCGCGGTGCTGCCTCGTGCGCGATGGCGATGAGAGCGCCGAGTGTTGGATCCTTGGTGCCGGGCGCGAGCTCTGCCTTTGTCCGCTCCAGCGAACGACGCCTCACCGCAAGCTGTCGCGAGGCCTTCTTCTCGGCCCATTCGGCGAGCGTCTGAGCGCCCAGGGTTCGCGCGTCGCTGTCAAAGACGTTGCGGGCTCGGTGCTTGACGCTGCGCGCTGCGCTTGTCGCTCGCACCTCGTCGGCGTGGTGAGCAACGATGCGCTCCTGATGTTTGATCCGCCGGCGCAGCTCGTCCCGCTCGCGGACGACACCCTCCTCGGCCGACATCCACTGCGCTCGCGCAGCCGCGTATGCGCCCTCGTAGAGACGCACCATGCCGCGATGGACCCGCAGGGTCCGCGTCGTCAGTCGCTCGAGGAGCTCACGGTCGTGCGAGACCACGAGACCCGTGCCGCGGAAGCGCTCGAGCATGCGCATGATGTCTTCGCGCGCCGTGCCATCGAGATGATTCGACGGCTCGTCGATCAACAGGATGGCGGGCTGCTCCGTGATCGCAGCCACCACCTGCCGCAAGCGCGCCTCACCGGGAGACATCGCGAGCTCTTCCTCGGGAAGCTGCGGGCACACGACCACCCTGCCGCCGACGCGCAACAGTCCGCTACGCACGAGCGGTGCGCCCGCGATGGCGGAAAGGAGCGTCGATTTGCCGTGGCCGTTGGCGCCGACGACGCCGGTCCAGCCACCGTCACAACGAAAGGTCACCTGCGAAAGGAGCGCCGGCCCGGCGGAATAGCCGAGCTCGACGTTGCGTACGTCGATTGCAGTCATGAAACACACGCACGCCTTGGAGGTCGAAGGAACGAAGAGACCGAGGTTGTGTCAGGCGGATGTGTTCATGAGCGCGTCAGCGATATGACGCGACCTGAAGGTGCCACGCGGCAACGGAATCGGCAAGTCGGTCAGTCGACGATGCGCACGCCGTAAGCGTCGAGCTTACGCTTCAGCACGTTGCGGGTAATCCCGAGCGCGCGCGCCGTGGCGCTGATGTTCTGGCTGTTGTCGCGATAGACATCGAGCACATGGCGCTGGACGATGTCGGACAGCAGCACCCCGCCCTCGCGAAACGGTGAGCCCGGCGCCGCGAGCCCCAGATGTGACGCTTCGATGTCGCCGCCCCGCGCGTTGACCAGGCTGCGCTCGATGACGTTGCGTAGCTCGCGTACGTTGCCGGGCCATTGATGCGACTCCAGCGCCGCAACCGCGCCCTCGGCCAGATGCGCGTCGCGAATGCCCATCTCCTGCGAAAACCGCCGGACGAAGTGCTCCGCTAAAACACGCACGTCTTCTGGACGGTCGCGCAACGGCGGTAAGTCGATGGTGTAAACGCGCACGCGATGGAAGAGGTCGGCGCGGAAGCGGCCTCCCTGCACCGCATCCTCGAGGGTGCGATTGGTCGCCGAGATCAAGCGAACGTCGGTGGTGATCTCTTTCTCGCCTCCGACGCGGCGAAACGTCTGCCCTTCGAGCACGCGTAGGAGGCGCGCTTGGAGGGAAAGAGGCAGCTCGCCGATCTCGTCGAGAAACAACGTGCCACCGTGAGCGAGCTCGAAGACGCCTTTGCGAGCGCTGCGGGCATCGGTGAAAGCTCCCGCTTCGTGCCCGAAAAGCTCACTCTCGATGAGCTGCTCGTTGAAACACGCGGCATTCACCGCGACGAAGGGCTTGTCCCGTCTGGGGCTCGCGCGGTGCAGCAGGCGCGCCACGACTTCTTTGCCGGTGCCCGACTCGCCTTGGATGAAGACCGGCGTGCGTGATGCTTGCGCGGCACGCGACGCGGCCTCGAGGACACCACGGAATACCCGAGACGTACCGACGGCGTTTTCCAGCTCTCCGCTATCGCGGCGTAGAGCTTCGAGCTGCTTTCGCATCGCATCGCGCTCGAGGACGCGCGTGAGCGCGATGAGCAACGCGTCTTCGGAGAACGGCTTCACGAGATAGTCGACGGCGCCGGCACGCAGAGCCGCAACCGCGGCGCGCGCTTCGTCGCGACCGGACAGCACCACGAACGGTAAGACGCGGGCGAGCTCGCCGAGCCAGGGAACGGCGTCGCCGTCAGGCAGCGAGAGATCGACCAGCGCCAGGTCGAACGCGTTCACCAACATGATGCGGGCGTCGGCTATCGAGCGAGCGCGGCGGGTATCGTGTCCCATGCGCGCCAGCAGCCGGCCCAGTGCGAAAGCAACATCGTCGTCGTCTTCCACCAATAAGACGTCTGCCATGGAGGCTCAATCCGTGTATAACCCGTGAGTTCTCAAAAACGTATCTCAAAAGAAACGCTGCCGCGAGTACTTCACGTGCCTATTCGCATCATCAATGAGATCGCCAACGGCTTCCCTATTAGCGTCACATTCGTCGACGTCACCGCCCCCTCACATCCGATTGTTTATGTGAATCCGGCATTCTGTGAGCTCACGGGCTATGACCAAGCCGAGGTGCTTGGCCGCAACTGCCGCTTCTTGCAGGGGGAGCGCAGCAACCCGGAGCAGCGGCAGATGTTCTCGGCGGCGATTCGCGCCGGCCTCCCGCTGCGTCTCTCCATCGACAACTATCGCAAAGACGGCACCCACTTCTTGAACGACGTGAGCCTCGAGCCCATCGTCGATGGGCTGGGCGCTCCGATGCTCTACATGGCAACGCAGCGCCGTGCCGACGACCCGATGAGCGAGGAGCAATACCTCGCGCTCCACGAGATGTTGCACCACACGGTCGACACCAAGCGCGACGCCATCCTCTCGGCCCGTCAGTTCCACGGGAGCCTGACCTCCGCGGTCTTACAGGCGGTACCTTCGCGCATCCTCGCCATCAGCCCCGATGGCACGATCGGCTTCGCAAACCGCGCCGCGCTCCTACTCCTCGAACGAACGCTCTACGAGGTCGTCGGCCGGCCCATCACCGAGGTGCTCGACCGCTCCGACATCGGTGCCTGGTGTCGTCCCGATATCCCCCCGGGTGAGCACCGCTTCGAGCTCACGTGGTTGTCGCCATCGAACGTCCGGCGCGAGCTCGGCATCTCCATGGTACGCCTGCCGACGGGCGGTAATGGCGAGGTCAGTCACGTCTTCGTGTTTCGCGACATGGGTGAGTGGCGCCAGCACGAGCTCGAGCTGCGCCGCTTGAAGGGCATGAACGCGCTCGGCCAAATGGCTGCGGGCTTCGCGCACGAGGTGCGCAATCCACTCGCAGCGATGCGCTCGCTCGCTGAAACCTTGCGTGGAGAGCTCGGCGCCGACGATCCGCGCGCCGAGTATCCGGCGCGCATGCTCCATCTGGTGTCACGCATCGACGGCCTGGTGAAGAGCGCCCTGCGCTTTGGCCGCCCCAAGCCGCCGACCTTCCGAGCGTGTGGTGCTCAGCAGATCGTCTCCGAAGCCCTCGAGACCTTGCTGCCGCGTCTCGGCCGTGGCCAGCGCCCGGTCGTCGAGATGGACGTCGGTCTTCCCGAGGTGCGCGTCGACGAAGAACAAGCCATCGAGGTCCTCGTGAATCTCGTCGAGAACGCGCTCGACGCGGTCGAAGATGCGAGTCGCGTCCGTATCCGCGTCTACCTCGACCAGGATGCGGCACTTCTCGGACAGTTCGTCCGCATCGATGTCGTCGATGACGGAGCAGGCATCCCCAACGACGAGCTCTCCCGCGTCTTCGATCCGTTCTTCACCACCAAACCGAAAGGGACGGGACTTGGTCTCGCCATCGCTCAACGGCTAGCGCGCGAGAACGGCGGACACCTTCTCGCCGCCTCCGTGCCCAACGTCGAGACCACGTTCTCGCTGCTCCTACCGCTCGCTCCCGAGGAAGAGCCGAAGGAGATCATCGTCGCGTAGCACCGTTTTGGAACGCCCTGGTCCGCGATCGTCGCCCTTGGTTCGACGAGGACCAGGTCGAGACGGCAACTGGTGCGAAATATCGACCGTCGAAGTCTAGCACGGACCTTGCTCAATGGTCCTGCATCACATGAGCGAGCGCGGATCGAAATCCTATGTGGCAGTCGTCGACGACGAATCCGACCTGGTGTGGAGCACTGTGCGGCGTCTACAGCAGCTCCGGCCGCATTTCGAGATCGCGGGCTTCGTCGACGCCCAGGTCGCGCTCAAGTCGTTCACCGCGCGCGCTCCCGATCTGTTGATCACCGACGTGCGCATGCCCCACATCGGCGGCATCGAGCTGATGCTCGGGGTCCGTAGGGTCCACCCGACCACCCCGGTCATCATCGTCACGGCGTTCGGCGACGAGACCGTGCAGCGCCACGTCCACGAGTCATCGCAAGTCCGCTATCACGAAAAACCTTGCGACATCGAAGCGCTACTCTCGAGCGTCGACGCTTTGCTCTCCGCCGACGGGTTCATGGGGAGCATCGAGATCCCGCAGCTCCCCGACCTCATTCAAATCCAGCACCTGGCGAAGGCCTCGTGCATCTTGCGCGTCGACCGCGGCAAGAACAAAGGCTCACTCTGGTTCGAAGGGGGTGAGATCGTCCACGCCGAGCTCGGCAAGGCGATCGGCACCGTGGTCGTGTACGAGCTCCTCGGCTGGCCGGGTGGTCGCTTCAAGGTGCAGCCCTTCGAGAAACCGGCAAAGCGGACAGTGCAGGAATCCACCATGGAGCTGCTCATGGAAGGACTGCGCGTCATCGACGAATCGCGCCGCAATCAAGCGGCGTCAACCCATCCGGAGCCAAGCGAGCGGGTCTCGTCAGGCACGGATTCATCTTTGGAGGATAGTGTGAACAACGTGAAGCAATGCCTGGACGAGGCACTCAACATCGACGGCGGCATGGCGGCGGCCCTGGTGGACTGGAAGAGCGGCATGGCGCTCGGCACCGCGGGCACTGGCGTGAACCTCGAGGTTGCGGCCGCAGGCAACACCGAGGTGGTGCGCTCCAAGCAGAAGGTCATGACGGCCCTCGGCTTGAAAGACGCCATCGAGGACATCCTCATCACCTTGGGCCAGCAGTACCACTTGATCCGGCTGCTGCAGTCGAAGCCGGGCCTGTTCATGTACCTGGTCTTGAACCGCGACAAGTCGAACTTGGCGTTGGCGCGGCACAAGCTCGCCGAGATCGAAACCCGCATCCAGCTCTAGAGATCGTACCCGCTCGCAGCGCGGCCATTGCTCGATGGAGCAGTGGCCGCGCTCGGGGGTCTCGCCTAGAACACACGGCGCCACCGCACCCGACTTGAGCACTGGCGCGCCGCCGTGCTTTGACTGGCGTATGGGTAAACGCCACGAAGAGCCCGCGAAGGAGCCACAGGCTCCCTTCAACTCGCCGTTCGCGCGTCTCGCCGGCCAGCGCGATAGTCTGCCGCAGGCCACACAGGTTCTCGAGGCCAAGCCCAAGGCGCCAATCGCGACGAAGGTGCCGAGCAAGCCCGTGGTGGTGCGCTACGAGCGCAAGGGTCACGGCGGGAAAGAGATGACCCGGCTCGAGCGGCTCGAGCTCGGTGCCAAAGATCTCGCCAAGTGGCTCAAAGAGGCCAAGCAAGCGCTCGGCTGCGGCGGTGTCGTCGAGGGCGACGACATCTTGCTTCAAGGTGACCAGCGCGAACGCGCCGCGGCGTGGCTCGCCAAGCGGAACATTCGCACCACCATCTCGTGAGCTGGTGCTCGAGATCGTCATAGCCGGCGCGGTCGTGGCCCTGTTCGCCGCCGTCGTCTTGGCTGCCGCGGCGCTGCAGGTGATGACCCTCATCTGGGCCGGGGCTCTGACCATCGTCGCGGGCATGGCGCTGGGTTTGCCCGCGGGCGTCGGTTACCACGTGGCGATGCACCGCGGCCTCGCCTCGTCGGGTATTCGCGCACCCAAGTGGTGGTGGTCGCCTGTTCGCTATCACGGACAGCTCGACGCGGCGAGCCGGAGCTCCGTGATGCCATGGTTCATCGCCGGCGTGATTGGCGCCACGCTAGCCTTCATCGGCTGTGCGATCCTCGTGGTTTGTCTCTTCAGGCTCCGCGGGCTAGAGGTCTAGAAATCCATGCACCTATTGGTCTCCGCGGCCCACGATCTCTGTCTCGCCGTCGACGGTGTCGACTGGTCCGCCGCGGAGGTTCGCGACTGCCACGACCGCCTATCCGCGGCCGATGTCGCTCCCGAGATCCTTTCGGAGGCGTGCGGGGTGCTAGTCGAGCGCTTGAAGCGTTCGGCCGTCGATGACGCCGACGGTGCCTCGCAGGTGGCGATCGCCGCGGGGGTGTTGGTCGAGCGCGGTGCGCCAGCGGAGCCGCTCGCACGTATCCTCCGTGCTCATCTTTCGAGCGTCTTGCTGTCGGCGAGGCGTTTCGCCGATCGCTGCCTCGAGGGCCTGGCGCCGCCAACGGAAGACGGTGACGAGCCCGACGACGAGACACTGATTCAGGTCGACGACCGCTGCATCTCACGCGAGCTTTTTCGCGAGCTCTTACCACTCGACCGCTCGGGTGGCTGCGCCCTCGTCTACCTCGAGCAGTGGGTCTTGCCGGCGATTGCCTCGTTGAGCCGCTGCAGGCCCGAGCACCTGCGTGCTCAAGCGGACAAGGTCTTGCGTGAGGCAGCAACGGCGATGTCGACGTCGGCCGCGCATTTTTTGCCGCTGTTGCTCGATGCAGAGATGGGTCAGCGCTGGCTGGTGCACCTACCAGCCGCGGGTCGCGCCTTCGAAGTGGAGCTCGACGGCGTCGCGTCGAGCTTCGACCTGTACACGCTGATCGCCGAGGCGCTCGCCCCCCTCGGCATGAGTGGCAGCTGGAACTTCTACGACCATCGCGCCTTGGGTCACGATCTCGCGAACCCTGGGGTGGTCCCTCACGCGTATTGGATCTGGGGCGAAGGCCGACCTGCACACGTCGTCCAAGCGAGCGGGCAGCGCACCATCGTCATCGGCCCGGCGGCCTACGAGCGCAGCTGGGACCCGCGGCCGGTGTTCTCGGCGTTGCCGAGGTCCATCAAGGTGATACGCGAGCTTTCAAGTAGCGGATGATGTCGTCGGATTCGTACATCCACTCCGTCTTGCCACCCGAATGCTCGATGCGCAGACACGGCACCTGCGTCTTGCCGCCGCCTCGCAAGAGACTCTCCCGATGGTGCGCCTCCCCCGTATCGCGCACCGGGATGTCGACCCCGAGCTCTTTCATCGCCTGACGTACCTTGGTGCAATACCAGCACCAGTCGCGGACGTAGAGAAAGAGCCGGTCGCTCATCCCCTCAATATAAGCGCGGAAATGCTCAGCCGCACTTACCCGACTTGAGACACATACGACTGCAGCAGTCTTCTTTGTCGCTACAGGCATGGCCCGAGGCCTTGCAGGATAGCTCTTCGGCATCCACGGCCGGAGCAGACTTCACGCAAGCCGCCATCGACATCGCAACCAGGGCAACAGCAAGGAGGTTTTTCATGTCAAAGACGCTCGCACGCGGCCTGGCTGCGAGCAACAGACAGTGTGTCGGAGCCCCTGCGACGTGAGCTGGTGCGCCTCGTGAAGCCGTCACACGGCAAGGTAGCTCTGGCGCTCCTGAACCTCCGC
This sequence comes from uncultured Bdellovibrionales bacterium, assembly GCA_964484195.1. GTDB lineage: Bacteria > Myxococcota > XYA12-FULL-58-9 > XYA12-FULL-58-9 > JALHOP01 > JALHOP01. Next base: position 32,755 of record CAZAER010000042.1, read on the forward strand.
GGCCTCGTCGCTCGAGAGCGCCGCAATGTCCGCGTTCGCGGACGCAAAGCTCGAGCCCTGACCGCTCCCAGTGTACGACGACGCTACCTCGCCGAGCGCACGACCGGTCGCGATGGCAGTTTCGCCATCGAGATAGGCCGATGAAACGTCGAGAACGACGTTCGCGACCAAGAAGTCGGTGAGTGCTTCGGGGTTCTCCATGCCGGCTTCCTCGAGCGCCTGCGAAAACTCGGCGCGCGCGATGTCTTCGACCTTGGTAAGCACGCCGAGCGCGCCTGCTTCGGCCTGGACGGCGCCGAGCTGCTGGTAGATGCGGTTCATCGCTTGCGCCGTCGCGGCCTGGACACGCGGCATGGGCACGCCATCGATGCTGGAGGTGTCGACGCGATTGTCGGCTCTCGCATCTTCGGCCTGCCGCGCCATCAGCGCCTGCATGCGCTTCGTGCAGTCCTTGAGCATTGCGATGGCGGCATCGAGCTGAGCCTGCGCGGCCGCGGTCGCCTCTTTGCTCGCTGCGGCATCACCTTTGGCCTGCGCTTCTTGATCCCGTGCCAGCTTGATGTGGAAAGCGACGTACTTCTCCGACATCCACCCCTTCTTCACCAGCGTCTCTTGGACCTTCACGAGCCCGGGGTCGACCGCAAGCAGCGACTTCGCAAGAAGGTCGCGGCCCGCCGACTTGGTGCGGTCGCGTTGCGCGTTCCGCGTGGCCGAGCGCGCCTGCTCGATGGCCAGGCGAGCAAGCTCGGCTTGCGCGGAAATGAGGTTCATCTGCGTGCCGACGTTGTCGTTAGGGTCGAGGACATTCAGGCGCATGAACGCGGCCGAGAGGTCGTCGCTCGAGCTCGAGCGGCTGGTGCTGAGCGCGACATCGGTATTCGCTGCGAAGTTGTTTGCGGCCGCGGCGGTATTGGCGTTCCAATGCGTGGGCTCGCTCGCGATCTGCGAGCTCGTGGTAGTTGCCGAGATGCCGGAGACCGGGCGGTCGACACGGTCGGTGGTCGGCTCGGCACCGCTCAAGCGGACGGTGGAAGTGGCCGCGGTCGTCGTCGATGCCGCCGCGGTCGATGTCGAAGCTCCGCTTTGGCGAGCGCGCTCTTGCGCTTCGACCTCTTCGAGCGGACGAGGACGTTCATTGCGCGGGGGCTGATTGATAGTGCTCATGCGGACCTCTTGTTCGCTTGCGGGGGGCTGGACTGCGGCGACGCCTCGATGCGAGCAAGCAATTCGCGAGCACGGCGTCCATGGGTTGCGAGCTCGGGCCCCACACGCGGGATGGCGGCGACGAACAGCGCCCGCGCCTCGGCGAGCGCACCGTTCAACATCTTCGCTTCGGCGAGGCACAGCTGCGTCAGGACGTCTTCGGGATCGCGCAGCGTCGCCATGTCGAAGAGCGACAGGGCGAGCGCGGCCTGCTCGAGCTGGAGAGCCGCGATCCCAGCAAGGCGATAGTGAGTCGCGTCGTTGGGCCTCATGGTGATGAGTAGGCCGGCGATGCGCAGGGCCTTCGCGGGCTCGCCACGCTCGAGATAGACGCGCGCAGCTTCTTTTGCGCCGGCGAGCTCGCTGTCGGTGAAGCCGCCAATCTGCGCCAGGTCGAGGTGGCCGTGCAGCAGCGCATCCACGATCGTCTTGTCGTCCACCACGCCGCCACTCCTTTCCCCGCCACGAACTTACACTTAGCGTTGGAAACGCGGCAGCAAATCGGCCCGACAGGGTGACAGTGACGAAGATCACGCGACCTGCTGCCGCGTCAGGGTTGCCTCCGGCAACGCCAGGAGCTTGCGGGCGATGATCTCCACCATGACGACGACGGTGGCGGACTCACACGCAAACAAGCTCAACACCATCGACGTCGAAGGCGTCGCGCCGCCTTTGGCCACCATCGAGAAGCTCGACCCTGCTCTGGGGCGCACCCTGGCCCAGCGCGTCGACACGTCGGTTTACACCAACGCTCAGGTGCCGCCGCGCATCTTCGGAGCCCACGCGCGCGCAGCGCTCTCGTCGAACGACTTTTCCCGCTTTGCCGCTATCGCGGAGGGCAACGAACGCCTCGCCCTCGAGCGCGTCGGTCGTCGGGCGAGCACAGTGATGGTGCTCGGAGCCGCGGCGCTCACCATGGGGCTCGCGCTTCTCGGCTACGAAGAGCTCGGCATGGGGGCGATGGTCGCCCTCGAGGGTGCAGTCATTGCGTGTACCGTCGGGGTCACGCGAGCGCTGTGTCAGTTTCACGACCGCAACAGTGACGCCATCACGCGCCACATGACGAGCCAGCTCGAGCAGCTCCCGCCCGTAGACGGTCGCTAGTGTGGGCCGCGGCGCGACAGTCTGCTATGCAATAGCGGAATGTTGCATCTCATCGTTCCGCTGGTCGGTCTTGCCATCGCGCAGAGCGAGCCGGTGTCGCCGGTCGAGCAGCCTCCCACCGAGCAACAGCCATCTGCCGAAGAGCTCTCGCCGGAGATGCGTGATGCCGTCGAGTACGAGGAGTGGCGCAACAGGCTCTTCGAAGAGCCCGCGCCTGAAACGCCGGTGGTGAAACCGCCTTCGCAGCCGAAGAAACGCTTCCCGAGGGCGATCGCGTTCTCGGCCGGGGTGGGTCTCGCTAGCGCAAGCGAAACACCGGCCGACAACACGGCGACTGGCTTCAGCGGCGAAGTCGAGTACATCTGGCGAATCACCCGGTGGCTGAAGCCGAGCGTGTACTTCGGGGGCCTGTTCACGGGGACGGGGAGTTGCACTGACGAAGGCCGCGACATCACCCCGTGCGACGTTCAGCACATCCTGGTGTACACGGGCGCCCAGGGACACCTGATGATCCCGATCCCGTATGTCGGACCGTTTTTCGAGGTCGGTCTCGGCCTCGGCGCTGGTGGGATCAATAGAGTGGTCGGCGATGGCCCGAACGAGCGCACAGTCGGTGCGTTCCCACACTTTCGAGTCGGCTTCGGGCTCGCTTTCGGCAAGCACCACAACGTTGAGCTCGGGCTCGGTTTCATGGGCAACTTCTCCGCCCAGACCTACTCCGGAAGGTTCGCTCTTGGCCTGGAGCTCCCGCTCGGAAGCTGACGCGGAGAGCCAAATGAAAAAGCCCCGGGGGTGCCGGGGCTTTCAATCTCGCAGCGACGAGTCGCTGAAAACTGAAGAGCAAGATTTGCAGCTACGCAGCAAATCTTGCTGCGCACCTGTTAGTGGTTCGGCCTGACGGCCGAACTGACGAGGCCAACATACTTCTGAAAAATTCAGGAGTACGTATCGTGCGTGCGAAAGACCTTGGAATGCTGAGATGGTTTCTAGGCCACTCAGGAC
>CAZAER010000043.1:0-35381 GCA_964484195.1 uncultured Bdellovibrionales bacterium
GGCGCCAGGAAGGACAGGTCGTAATGGTTCGCCGGCGGCGAGATGGCGATGAAGCCGTCGATCTCGGGACGACGCATCAGGAGCTGCAGGCCGATCCACGCGCCGAAGGAGTAGCCCGCGACCCAGCATTGTTCGGCGTTCGGGTTCATGCTCTGGAGGTAATCGAGCGCCTGCGCCGCGTCCGAGAGCTCGCCCATGCCATTGTCGAACACGCCCTGGCTGCGCCCGATGCCGCGGAAGTTGAAGCGAAGGGTCGCAAACCCGAACCGGGTGAAGATCTGGTAGAGCTGGACCGTGACCCGGTCCTGCATCGAGCCGCCGGCGCGGGGGTGAGCGTGCAAGATCAGGGCGATCGGCGCATTCTCGCGCTTGGGTTCCGCGTAACGGCCTTCGACACGACCTGCGGGTCCGGCGAAAATCACTTCAGGCATGCCCTTGGAACCTCTCTGCGCCGCGGGGCCGCTCAGCGCGGCATTTCCCCGGGGGAATTGTTGACCTTTTTAGTAGGACATCCTACCTCAAGGACTGTTCGCGAAAGCGCGTGGCTTAACACAATGCCCACGCGCGATGCGAGGTTTTCCCGCACGGCGCAGCGCCAGGCGGGCGAGTCAGGACACGTCCCATGAGACTGACATCCAAAGGCCGGTACGCGGTCATGGCGCTCGCCGATCTCGCCGCCAACGGCGGGGAGGAGCGCGCCGTGCCGCTCCAGGAAATCTCCGAGCGCCAGGAAATCTCGCTGTCCTATCTGGAGCAGTTGTTCGCCCGGATGCGGCGCGCGGGACTCGTCGGCGGCGTGCGGGGCCCAGGCGGCGGCTACAGGCTGGGCAGGCGGGCCTCGGATATCGCGATTTCCGAGGTGATCGCGGCGGTCGACGAACCGATCAAGACGACGCGCTGCCGCGACGGTTCCCTCAAGAGCTGCCAAGGCAAGGTCGGCCGGTGCATAGCGCATGACCTGTGGGACGAATTGGGCCGTCAGATTCACGTCTTCCTCGACGCGGTAACGCTCGAAGATGTCGTCAGCAAGCGCGTCCGTGGTCGTGCGGGGACACCGGGGCTCGCCTGTCTGACGCCGGCGGAATAAGCAAAGCCGCCCCCACATGAACGCTGACATCGCCTACTGCGACTACAACGCCACCATGCCGATCCGACCGGAAGCGGCGGAAGCGCTTGCGCACGCGCTGGCGACGGGCGGCAATCCCTCGTCGGTGCATGCGGCCGGCCGCGCGGCGAAGGCGTTGCTGGAAAGCGCGCGCGAGGCGGTCGCGAGGGGCGTCGGCGCGCGGGCGCGCGACGTGGTCTTCACCAGCGGCGCGACGGAGGCGCTCCACCTTGCGCTCGACGCGGCGCGCGACACCTACGACGACCTGATCATTTCCGAGATTGAACACGACGCGCTCTGGGAAGCGACTGCAACCTTCGACGAGATGTCGCCACTGCGCGTGAACAGCGACGGCCTCGTGGATCTTGAAAATCTCGACGAATTGCTGGCGGCCGCGAGCCGGCCGCTGGTGGCCGTCATGCTGGCGAACAATGAAACCGGCGTTCTGCAGCCGATCCCGGCGGTCGCAGCGCGGGTGCGTGAGGCGGGTGGTTTGCTGCTGGTGGACGCCTCGCAGGCGGTCGGTCGCATTCGGGTCGATCTTGGCGCGCTGGACGCCTCCTATCTGGTTGTGTCGAGCCACAAGATCGGCGGGCCGCCCGGCGCCGGCGCGCTGGTCATGGCGCCGGGAGCGCCGTTTGCGATCACGCGCCGTGGTGGCGGGCAGGAACTCGGACGACGGCCATGGGGGCGGCCGCGGCACTCGATATCGTGCGCGTGGAGCAATTGCGCGATCGCTTTGAGTCGCGGCTCCGACGCGATTTTGCCGATGTGATCATTTTGGGCGCCGAGGCGCCGCGGCTTGCCAACACGTCGCTGTTCGCACTGCCCGGCACGCCTGCGGAACTTGCCCTGATTGCGCTGGATCTTGAGGGCGTGGCGTTGAGTTCAGGCGCTGCGTGCTCGTCGGGCAAGGTGAAGGCGAGCCGAGTGCTTTCGGCGATGGGCGTGGCGCCCGCCACCGCCAAGTGTGCGCTACGCGCCAGTTTTGGCTGGGCTTCGAGCGAACATGATGTCGACAAACTGCTCTCGGCGCTCGCACGCGTCCACGCCCGTTTCGGCGCTCTTGAAGGAGCGATGTGATGGCGAAGGAAGGCATCGATCTCGCCACCGTGGACGCGGTGAAGGCGCTTGAGGCGGAGAAGTACTCGGCCGGGTTCAGCACCGACATCGAGCAGGAGTTCGCGCCGAAGGGGCTGACCGAAGACACCGTGCGCTTCATCTCCGCAAAAAAGGATGAGCCGCGCTGGATGCTGGACTGGAGGCTGGACGCCTTTCGCCGCTGGCGGACGATGGTTGAGCCGACCTGGGCGATGGTTCGCTATCCGGCGATCGACTATCAGGACGCGACTTACTACGCCGCACCAAAGAACGCCGCCAAATACAAGAGCCTTGACGAAGTCGATCCGGAAATCCTTGAGACCTACAAGAAGCTCGGCATTCCGCTCCGCGAACAGGAGACGCTGCTGGGCGTCGAAGGAGCGCCGCGTATTGCCGTGGACGCGGTGTTCGACAGCGTGTCTGTCTTGACCACCTTCAAGAAGGAACTCGCGCAGGCAGGCGTGATCTTCTGCTCGATCTCGGAGGCGGTGCGCGAACATCCGGAGCTGGTCCGGAAGTATCTGGGCTCGGTGGTGCCGACGACGGACAATTTCTTCGCGACCCTGAACGGCGCGGTGTTCTCGGACGGTTCGTTCGTCTACGTGCCGCCCGGCGTGCGTTGCCCGATGGAGCTGTCGACTTATTTCCGGATGAATGCGCAGGGTTCCGGACAGTTCGAACGCACGCTCATCATCGTCGACAAGGGCGGCTACGTTTCATATCTCGAAGGCTGCACCGCGCCGATGCGCGACGAGAACCAGCTGCACGCCGCGGTAGTCGAGCTCGTCGCCTTACCCGGCGCCACCATCAAGTACTCGACGGTGCAGAACTGGTACCCGGGTGACAAAGAAGGCCGCGGCGGCATCTACAACTTCGTCACCAAGCGCGGGAAGTGTTTCGAGCGCGCCAAGATCTCCTGGACGCAGGTCGAAACCGGCAGCGCCATCACCTGGAAGTATCCCAGCGTGATTCTCCAGGGTGACGACTCGGTCGGCGAGTTCTACTCGGTCGCCGTCACCAACAACATGCAGCAGGCCGACACCGGTACGAAGATGTTGCACCTCGGCAAGAACACGAAGAGCACGATCGTCTCCAAGGGCATAAGCGCCGGCAAGAGCAGCAACGCTTATCGCGGACAGGTGCTCATCAATCAGCGCGCCACTGGCGCCCGCAATCACTCGCAGTGCGACTCGCTGCTCATCGGCGACAAATGTGGCGCCCACACGTTCCCGTATATCGACGTGAAGAACGCCTCGAGCGTGGTCGAGCACGAAGCCTCGACCTCGAAGATCGGCGAGGACCAGCTGTTTTATCTCCGCCAACGCGGACTATCCGAAGAGGACGCCGTCTCGATGATCGTCAACGGCTTCTGCAAAGACGTGTTCCGCGAGCTCCCGATGGAGTTCGCGGTCGAGGCCCAAAAGCTTCTCGCGGTGAGCCTCGAAGGGAGTGTTGGTTAGTCATGTTGGTCATCAACGATCTGCACGCGCGTATCGACGGCAAAGAGATCCTTCGCGGCCTGAACCTCATCGTCAAGCCGGGCGAGGTGCACGCCATCATGGGGCCGAACGCCGCCGGCAAGAGCACGCTCGCCAAGGTCCTCGCGGGCCGCGAAGAGTACGAAGTCACCAAGGGCGCCGTGACCTTGAACGGCAAGTCGTTGCTCGACCTGGCTCCCGAAGAGCGCGCCCACGAAGGCGTGTTCCTGGGCTTCCAGTACCCGGTCGACATCCCCGGCGTCACCAACGCCTACTTCATGCGCTCTGCCGTGAACGCGCTGAAGAAGCACCGCGGCGAGCCCGAGCTCGACGCCGGCGCCTTCCTCAAGCTCGCGCGCGAGAAGATGAAGCTCGTCGCCATGGACGAGAAGATGCTGAACCGCGCGGTGAACGAAGGCTTCAGCGGTGGTGAGCGCAAGCGCAACGAGATCTTCCAAATGGCGATGCTCGATCCGAAGCTCGCGGTGCTCGACGAAACCGACAGCGGTCTCGACATCGACGCGCTGCGCATCGTCGCCAACGGTGTGAACGCGCAGCGCTCGCCGGATCGCGCCATCATCGTCATCACCCACTACCAGCGTCTCCTCGACTACCTGGTGCCGGACGTCACCCACGTCCTCCTCGGCGGACGCATCGTCAAGACCGCCGGCAAAGAGCTGGCGCTCGAGCTCGAGAAGCGCGGCTACGAGTGGCTGCAGCAGGGAGCCCAGGCGTGAATGCGGTAGCGCACTACACGTCCGCTTTCGCGGGCAGTGAGAGCGGCCTTCCGGGAAGCGCCGTGCCGTGGCTCGCCGAGAAGCGTAGGGCTGCCATGGCGTTGCTGTCGTCGGGCGGGTTTCCGACGACGCGCGACGAGGCATGGCGTTACACCGACGTCGGCCAGTTGCTCACCGTTCCGTTCGCGCCGGCGAAGAGCAGTGCGGCGGCTCGCGCCGTGAGCCTCGCCGAAAGCTCCGGCCTGACCGACGCCTATCGTCTCGTCTTCGTCGACGGGGTGTACATCGCCGAAGCCTCGCGCCTCGCGGGTCTTCCCGACGGCGTCATCGTCACCAATCTCGCGTACGCCGTTGGCTCGCACCCCGAGCTCACGCGTGCCAACTTCGGGAAGCTCGTCGACGCCTCCCGGCATGGGTTTGCCGCTCTCAATACCGCCATGACCAGCGACGGCGCGTTCATCGTCGTGCCGCGCGGTGTGCGCGTCGAGAAGCCGATCGAGATCCTCGTGGTCGCGAGCAACCAGGTGCAGCCAGTAGGCGCTCACCTGCGCAACTTGGTTCGCGTCGAGACCAACGCCGATGCCACTGTCCTCGAGCACTATCTCGGTGACGGCAACGCCGTCTCGTTCACCAATAGCGTGACCGAGATTTGTCTGGCGGAGGGCGCCGGCCTCACCCACGTCAAAGTGCAGCGCGAAGGGCAGAGCGCGTTCCACGTAGCGACCATCGCTTGCGAGCAAGCGCGAGACTCGCGGCTCTACTCATGCTCGGCGGCGGCGGGCGGCGCGCTCGCGCGCACCGAGATCACCTCGGCGCTCCTCGGCGAAGGCGCCGATGCACAGCTCTTCGGAGCTTATGTGGCCCGCGGACGCCAGCACGTCGACCACACGACGTTCCTCGATCATGCGGTGCCGCACTGTACGAGCAACGAGCTCTACAAGGGCGTGCTGGGCGACATGTCGCGCGGCGTCTTCAACGGCAAGATCCTCGTCCGCAAAGACGCACAGAAGACCGCGGCGTTTCAGAGCAATCGCAACGTCTTGCTGTCGGATAGCGCCGTCGTCGACGCGCGGCCGCAGCTCGAGATTTACGCCGACGACGTGAAATGCAGTCACGGCGCGACCATCGGTCGACTCGACGAAGAAGCCCTGTTTTACCTGCGGTCGCGCGGCATCGATCGCGTCGCGGCGCAGCGTATTCTCACGCAGGCCTTCGCTGGCGAAGTGGTCGACAGCATCGCGCATCCGGGCATTCGTGCCTTGGCCGCCAGCGTCGTCGATGAAGCATTGGCGCGAGCGCTCGCCGGAGGAGTGTCATGAGCGACGATCTTCTTTCGCAGATGACCCCGGTGATTCTCGAGGAGCCACGTGCGGTGGGACACGAGACCGAGCCGCGCCGCAACGCCTTCGGCGTGCCCATCGTCGACGATGAGCCGATGCGTGGTGCGCCCGTCGGCATGGTCACCGATACCGTGCATGCGCCCGGAGAACCGGCTGCCAAACACGAGGTCATCCTCATCGGCGGCACGGCCGAGATGCGCGCCGACATCGTCGAGGTGTTGAAGACGATTTACGATCCCGAGATCCCGGTGAACATCTACGAGCTCGGTTTGATCTACAACATCGTCATCGATCCATCGGGCAGCGCCCTCATTCGCATGACGTTGACCTCGCCGGCATGCCCGGTCGCGGGATCGCTACCACCGGAAGTCGAGCAAAAGGTCGCAAGCGTCGCCGGCGTCACCTCCGCGAAAGCGGAGCTCGTGTGGGAGCCGCCGTGGTCGCCCGACAAGATGAGCGATGAAGCGAAGCTCCAGCTGAACCTGCCGTATTAGGCGGCTCAGCGAAACTTCGACAGCTCGACCAGCGTGGTGAGGAACGTTCCCGAGTTGCCGCTGGGTGCCTGCGTGCTGCGGGAGCTGGCCAAGAAGGCGCCCGCGCGATCCTTGTGCGCTTCGTCGATCGAGCCCAAGACCTCGCGGAACGTGTCGCTGAATTGGCGAACCAGCGTCGGATTGAGTGGGTGCCGCTCGAAGTAGCGCGTCGTGAAGCGGTAAGCCTCCTCGTCGCTCGCGGCGTCAGGGATGCCGATCCGACGTGAAAAACGCCCAAGGAGCGCTTCGGCCTCGGGCGGAAACACGAGCGCCGGATCCGCTGCAGCGGCCAGCAATGAAGAGACGACGAAGTCTTCGATTTCGTCGTGGCGAAAACGCGGCTCTTCGCCAGGTTTGCCGTAGAGGACCTCTTGCAGCCGGGCTATTTGGTCGCTCGAAGGGCGCGGGAGCTGTTTCTCGCTCACTGCTCGTCCTTGCGGAACCACCCTTTGAGCTTCGCCTTGGCGCCGTCTAGGCGATCCCTTGCCGCCTCGGCGCTGTCGCTCGCACGGGCACTCCACTGGGCGCCTTTTTCGCCGAGCTGCCCGCGCGCTTGATCTAGGCGAGCACCGGCGCGTTCGAGCTTGGACTTCTTGTCCGCGTCGAACCCGTCGGGGAGCTCCTGGGTCTGCGGGCTCGTACCGATCATGTACGTGACGGATTTCTCGCCGATGACGATCTTCGCGGCGGTCGCGGGTACATGCACGTTATTGAGCTGGAGAGCGCGGAAAGCGTCGACGTCGTTCTGTCGACGCACGAGCGGTTCCTTGTGCTCGCTGCCGTCGGCGTAGCGGATCTTGAACGAGACGGCATGCGAGCCAGGGACGCGACTCTCGCTGAAACCGCGAACGCTGCTGCCGGCGGCGAGGGCTGGCATGCCGTGCGACTCGTAAATGGCGGACGCGAGCGCATGATGTCGGTACTCCAAGACCTCGTTGGTGGCGTACAAGGCGACACCGCCAAGGGCGGCCGCGCCGACACCGAGCCCCAACATTTGTCCACCGGTGGGAAGGCGAAAGCCGCGAATGAGCCGGGCGCCATCCTCGCGTTCGCCGCTTGCGGAGCTCCCTCGCGTGCTCGCAAGGATGTTACGGATTGGGCCGGTGAACATTGGGGCGTCTCCGGTGAGCATGAGAAGCCCACCCTTTTCGTAATCGTTGGTGCGTGTATCGGCAGGGTCGGCTCGGCGTTGCGTCCAAAACGAGGCCGGCATTGGTATTCGACCAGGGATCGTGAATAACCCCGCTCCTGCGGCCGTCATGGCCGGCAAATAGGGGGAGAGCTCATGCGTCACGCCCAGATGTTGATTGCCGCATCCGCCATGTCGCTGGTCGCTTGCCGCGACAAGTGGGACGTCAGGAACTACGCCGAGAACGTCGCCGAAGCGCAGTGCGCCAAAGCCTACGATTGCTGCAGCGAAGCCGAGATCGAGGCGAGCGAGCAAGAAAGTTATGGCGTCAACGAAGGCGACTGCGTCGACGAGACCTCGGACGTCCTGGGCTTCAAGGAGGACCAAATCAAAGAAGGCGTCGACGAGGGTCGCCTCGAGTACAAGGGCACGGTGCTCGAGCGGTGCCTTGCGAGCTACGCCGCGCTTTCCTGCGAAGACCTCAAGAGCAAGGCCACCGCGGTCGCAGCCGAGTGCGATGCGTTTCTCATCCCGAAGGTGGAAGAGGGCGGCACGTGCAAGATCGACGAAGAGTGCGTGAACGGGAATTGTTACCGCGCCGAGGACGATGACGACGAAGGGACCTGCCAACCGTTCGCTGCCCAGGGCGCGAGCTGCGGCGCTGCGACCTGTGGGCCCGGCACGTATTGCGCTGGTACCTGCGTGGCCACCAAAGCGGACGGCGCTGCCTGCCGCAACAACTTCGAGTGCACGACCGGTGGTTGCAACGGCTACGACGCCGACACCGGGACCGAAGGCACCTGCGGGCCCATGGGCGGTGAGGGCACTCAGTGTTTCATCACCAAGGGCTGCGCCGCGGCGCAGCCGCACGTCTTCGTGGCCCTCGGAGTCATCTTGTGGCTGTTGCGGGCGCGTCTTGCGCGCTCACGGGAACGTGTCGTTTCGACTCACTGAGTCTTTTTGCACGATTGTGCCGGTGACCGCTTCGTAGCACTGATGGGAGCGGTCCCGGCGCATGAAGCTCACCGTCAAGCTCACGTTCTTTCTGCTCGTCATCATTGCCGTCGTCCTCGGCATCGATGCCATCGTGCGCTTTCGTCAGGAGGTGGGGCTCTTCCGAAACACGCGCGCCGAGGAGCACGAGCGCGTCGGTATCGCGGTGGCGCGGATGATCGCCGGCGTTTATGCCTACGAGGGTCTCGACGAAGCCAGGCGCGTGCTCGACGAAGCGGCCCAACGCAGCCAACCCATTCGTATGGCTTGGGTCTGCCGCGACGGTGCGACCGAGCTGCTCATCCCGAACGCTTGCGCGCGCTTGCGCGACGCTCCCGTCGCAGACGCTAAAGCGGACGAAGAGTCATCGGACTTGCTCGCCGAGACCGTCGGCGATCGTTACGTCACTTACGTGCCGCTGCGCGCTGCCAACGACGCATGGCTGGGCGCGCTCGAGCTTTCGGAGCCGGTGACTCGTGAACGCCGATTCGTGGGTCGCATTGTCTGGAACACGGTCGCGGCCATGGTGGCGGTTGGCTCTGCCTGCGTCATCGCGTCGTTCATTCTCGGGACTTGGCTCGTGGGCCGGCCGATCGAGCGTCTCATCACGCAAGCCCGCGTCATTGCCGAGGGGAGCCTCATGCACGTGCCCAAGTTCCAGCACGCGGACGAGCTCGGCGACCTGTCGCGCGAGATGGACCGGACCGTCGAAGCGCTGCGCGAGTCGCAGGCGCGAGTCGCTCGAGAGCAAGCGGCTCGCGAGGAGGCCTTGCGCAAGCTCCATCACAGCGACCGTCTATCGACCGTCGGCAAGCTCGCGTCCGGTATGGCGCACGAGCTCGGCACGCCACTCAATGTCGTGGTGGTGAACGCGAACCTCTTGCGCAACGAAGTCGGCATCTCGCAGCTCGGCACCGAGTCGATCGACGCGATTCACCTCGCAAGCGACCGCATGACCAAGCTGGTGTCGACGCTCCTCGCTTTCGCGCGCCGCCCGAACCTGGCCAAGGCGGTCGTCGACCTGCGCGAGATCACGCGCTCGACGACGGGCATGCTCGAATCCCTCGCGCAGAGCCGAGGCGTCTCCTTGGTCCAATCGCTCCCCGACGAGCCGATGTTGTGCGAGGCCGACGGTCTAGCGCTGTCGCAAGCGCTCACCAACCTCGTCTTGAACGCCATCGATGCGTCGCCGCCTGGCTCCGAGGTGCGGCTCGAAGGTGGTGTCGACCCAGGTCAGCTCCGCGTCGCTGTCCGCGATCACGGTCCGGGCGTCCCGGAGGACCTCCGCTCGGCCATTTTCGAGCCCTTCTTCACCACCAAAGACGTGGGTGAAGGCACCGGCCTCGGGCTTTCGATCGCTTACGAGATTGCCACCGCGCACAACGGCACCATCGAGCTCACGGTGGACGAGGGCGGCAGCATCTTTACTCTGTCGCTGCCGCGCGCAGCGCAGGAGAGCGGGAGCGCGGCATGAAGCGCATTCTTTTGGTCGACGACGACAAAGATTTCGGACGTACGCTCGAGCGGAGCTTGCCATCGAAGGGCTTCGAGCCGCGGTGGGTGGCGAGCGCCGGGGAAGCTCTCGACGCCATCGCAGAAGTCGAGTTCGGTGCGGTGTTGTGCGACGTGCGCATGCCCAAGGTGGACGGCCTCGCGCTCTGCGCCGACATCGTGGCGCGACGGCCCGATCTGCCGGTCATCCTGCTCACGGGCTTCGGCACCCTCGACGCTGCGGTCGCCGCTCTGCGTGCCGGCGCTTACGACTTCCTTTCGAAGCCCTCGAGCCTGGACAGCATCGCGTTCACCTTGGATCGCGCTGTCCGTCATCACGAGCTCCAGGCCGAAGTGCAACGACTCCGTCGCATCGCGAGCGAAGCCCGCATCGAGCACTCGTTGGTCGCAAAGAGCCCGGCCATGCGCCGCGTCCTCGACGCCGTCGGCCGCGTGGCGGATTCACCGGCATCGGTGTTGATCTCGGGCGAGAGCGGCACTGGGAAAGAAGTGGTGGCGCGCGCCATTCACGAAAACAGCAGTCGCAAGGACCAGCCGTTTCTCGCGGTGAATTGTGCTGCGATGCCGCCGCATCTCCTCGAAAGCGAGCTCTTCGGCCATGTGCGCGGCGCTTTCACCGATGCGCGCGACGCGCGGTTGGGCCTGTTCCGCGAAGCCCAGGGCGGCACCATCCTGCTCGACGAGATCGGTGACATGGCCATCGAGCTGCAACCGAAGCTCCTGCGCGTGCTCCAAGAGCGCAAGGTGAGGCCCGTCGGCTCGTCGCAAGAGATTCCCATCGATGTGCGCTTCATCTGCGCCACCAACCGCGACCTCGAAGAACGCATTGCCGCGAAGCAGTTCCGGGACGATCTGTACTTCCGCATCGCCGTGGTCGAGATCGCGCTGCCACCGCTGCGCCTGCGTGGTGCCGAAGACATCCTCGCCATTGCGGCGAGCGCGGTGTTGCGCTTCGCACGTGCCCAGAGCAAGGACGTGAAGGGCCTGTCGAAGCCGGCCGCCGAGCGCCTTCTCGCCTATGACTGGCCGGGCAACGTGCGCGAGCTCGTGCACTGCATGGAGCATGCGGTCATCATGACGAGCTACGATCAGATTGGCGTCGACGACCTGCCGCCACGCCTCGCGCACCCTCGACCCGGCCATAACGTGCCGGTCACCGACGCCGAGCTGGTGAGTCTCGACGTCATGGAGCGGCGTTACGTCGAAAAAGTGCTCGCGGCCCTGCACGGCAACAAGGCCGCGACCGCGCGGGTCTTGGGTATCGAACGGCGTACCCTCTATCGCAAGCTCGAGGCCTGGGGCTTGTCCGCTCCAGCGGAAGACGAGCCCGAGGCGCGCTAACGGAAGAACAAGGTGTGCAAAATGTCGACGACCAGATCGCCGATGCCGAGGACGCTATCGCCCTGTGGCGTGGGAGCGTGGCTGGTCATGAGGTTGGTCGCGCTCGTGGGCCTCTGGGCCGGCGGCGCATCTTTCACCTCGACCCCACCGCTGCGTAGCCAAGCGAGCACCTCTTCGAGCTCGTGCAGGTCGAACCACACGCCATGTTTCGCGCAGATGTCGACGATGACGCCGCTTTTCCTGCCGTAGTTCTTGCGCTGCATGACCGTGTCGCACTCGATGCAGCGTCGGTAGGCGGGGCCTGGCTGCGCGCGAACGTCGGTCGGAATCTTGGGATTGTGCGCACCATCGAGTCTCGCTTGCTCGCGGGCGCGGGCAGCGAGGGTGCCGAAGGCGTGACGGTCGAGCCACACTCCGCCACAGCGGACGCATTCGAGGAGCGCCGCTTCCTGGAGCTCACGGTGGTGGAGCGCTGGATGGTCGTCGCAGACCGGGCAGCTCTTCTCGCCCGGACGGCCTGCTTGCTCGGGGGAGACCAAGGTCTCGCCACAAGCTCGGCAGTAAACGTCGCTGCTGCTGGCGCGCGCGCCACAGGCTGCGCACAGACCCGTGAGCTGCTTGTCGCGTAGGGTGAACGACGCACCGCAGAACCCGCAATCGTCTGCTTTGGTGGGCCGTGAGCCGCCGCAGGACGAACAGCGAATGACCGGACTGTCGTGGGGGGTGATGTCGCGCACCACGATGGTGGTGCCGCAGTGACACGAAATCGAGCTGCCGGTGTTGTAGGAGCTAGTGTCGAAGACGCGAGCGCAACGCTCACAATGGGTCAAACGCGGCGCGGGGGTCGACACCGGGGCATTTTACGCGGCGTTTCCAAAGCTTGCACGCGTGATGTAGGTCACGTGGGTGAATGACGGCTGCTGGCCGAACGTCGCAGGCAACACAGGAGCGGTTCCGATGAAGGTATCGATGATGATGGTGGCGCTAGTCGCCGGCGTGAGCTTCCCCGCGTATGCCGGTGAGGCCCAGATGATGAACGACGTGGATGCCGAGGCGGCGCGTGCCGAGGGCGGAACGGAAGCACCGGCGACCGAGCAGCAGCAGCTCTCGAACGACATGAAAGACGCCCACGAGGCGGTCGTCGAGAAGACCGAGTCGAAAGCCGTGCCTGCGCCCGTGGTCGAAACCAAGGCCGAGGATACGCACCAGACCAATCCGATCAAACGTGAGGGCTTCACCTTCGAGCTTGGCGCCGGCCTTCACTACACCACCGAATACATCGACAGCGACAGGCGCGTCGCCGGCGTCTTCGGCGGCAGCATCGGTTACTTCCTGAACGAGCAAACAGCGCTGTTGCTGCGCATCGTCGCCTCATCGGTCACTGACAACGACAACGAGGTCGTCTTCGCGGACGGCGAGGATCGCGACGCTAGCCGCTATCACGGACGCACCACGTATTTCGTCGGGCCGCAGATTCAGTTCTTCCCCATCGACCGCTTCATGCTGGCCGCCGGCGTCGGCCTCGGTGGCACCCTCGACACGCAACGCCTCTCGGTCGAGGACACCGATGAGGGCGACTTCCACGACAGCGACGGCCAGGTCGGTGTCGGTATGTCGTTGCGCGCCGGCGTCACCGTCTATCAGCGCAAGGACATCGCCGCCTTGCGCGTCGGGGTCGAAGCTTTGCCCATCTACCTCGATGATGAGTGGCGCATCTCGACGGGTCTGGTGGGAGAGCTGCAAATCTTCTAGATCGGCGGCCGTGGCACGGTCGCAGACTCTCACCATCATGTTCACGGACATCGCGGGCTTTACGGCCCGCACGTCCCAGCAATCGCGCGCCGAGAACGCCGCGATGCTGAAAGCCCACGACGAGCTCCTCTTGCCCATCGTCGGGCACTTTGGCGGCCGGCGCATCAAGTCCATCGGCGACGCGCTGCTCGTGGTCTTCTCCTCGCCGACCGATGCCGTGCGTTGTGGCATGGCCATGCAGGACGCCTTGCACCAGCACAACAAGACCGGGCCGGCCGAGAGCGCCATGCGGGTGCGCGTCGCCTTGAACCAGGGCGAGGTGCGGGTCGAGAAGGGCGATGTTTTCGGGGAGCCGGTGAACATCGCGGCGCGCATCGAGGCCCTGACGCCGCCGGACGAGGTCTATTTCGCGGAGTCGGTCTATCTGGCGATGACCAAGGCGGAGGTGCCGAACGAGCGGGTGGGCACCCACGAGCTCAAGGGGATCCCCGAGCCGGTCACGGTCTATCGCGTCGTGCCGTACAAGACCGGCGACCAGGCGTTGCCATTCGGTGGTTTGCACCGGGATGTCGCGCCGCGGGGACAGGCCATCATCCAAGCCACTGCCCAAGCGCGCGCCGTGGTCGAGAAGCTACCCAAGCGCAAGCTCGTCCCCATCGCTGGGGCGGTGGCGCTGGTCGGGCTCCTCGCCCTGGTGGTGCCGCGCGCATGCGGCTCGCTACGCGGTGAAGCCGAGCAGCTCCTGGCCGCCGGCCGCATCGCCGAAGCCGACGCCAAGGCCCAGCAGCGCCTGGTCGGTGACCCCAACGATGCGGAAGGACTCGCGGTCTCGGGCCACGTCGCCTTCGCCAGAGGCAACCGCCAGAGCGGCATCAAAGCCTACGAGCACGCCCTCGCGGCCGATGGCTCGTTGCGCGATGATCCCCGCCTAGTACGAAACCTGGTCGATGCGCTCACGCAGGTCGGGAAACCGGCACAGGACGTCCTCGTCGCCTATCCGAGCGAGACCGCAGCCAAGGCGTTGGTCGAGCGCAGCCGGCAACCCGGCTACTGGGGACGCCGGCGCGCCAACGAGGTTCTCGAGCAAACCGGCGAAGGCGATCGCATCGACGAGGAGCAGACCGCTCTAGCAGACCTGAAAGAAGCTCCCGATTGCAGTCAGCGGCTCGCGGCGGTGAAGAAAGTGCGCGAGCACGGCACCAAAGCCGCCTTGCCCCAGCTCAAGGAGCTGGCGAGCGACGGGTTCATCAATTCGTTCAAGAATGGCTGCCTGCAGAGGGAAGCCGCCGAGACCATCAAGGCCTTGGAGTAGCGCCCGCGCCGCCGTTCGACGACGGACACGGGCGCTCCACTGGCTAGAGCTCGAGAGCTTGTGCCACCGCGTGCATCGTCGCCGCGATGCGCACGGCGTCGTTCACGTTCTCTTCGCTGAGACCGCCCTTGATCACGACCTCTTCGTGGCTGCGCACGCACGCTTCGCAGCCATTGATGGCGCTCACCGCGAGACAGGCCAGCTCGAAGTCGATCTTGTTCGACAGGGGCCGTGCAATACGGTTCATGCGCAAGCCGGCGCGCAACGTCTTGTAGACCTCTTTCGTCTCCATGAAGTGACGGAAGCGGTAGTAGACGTTGTTCATGGCCATGAGCGCCGCGGCCGCCTTCGCGTCCTCGACGATCTCGTTGGACACTTTAGCGGACGCATCCGCGAGCACGGCTTCCCGCAGCTTCGGATTCCGCGCCGCGAGGGCGCTCGCCACCGCGACCATCCAGCGCTGCGCATCGTTGAGCGACGAGCTGTCGAGCACCGATTGCAGGTTCAGCTTGATGTCGTTCGCGGCGTCGGGGAGCCCGTCGCGGAGTGCTTCGAGGCTGCTCATGGGTTGAGGGTCGCTTGACCCTTCTCCCAGTTGCACGGGCAGAGCTCGTCGGTCTGCAGACCGTCGAGGGTGCGCACGACTTCCTTCACGTTACGACCCACCGAGAGATCGTTGACGCTGACCCAGCGGATCGTGCCCTCGGGATCGACGATGAACGTCGCGCGCAGGGCGACGCCCTCGGTCTTGTGGAGGATGCCGAGGTCCTGAGCGAGCTCGCGCTTGATGTCGGCGAGCATCGGGAAGGGGAGGTCCTTCAGATCCTTGTGGTTGTTGCGCCAGGCGAGATGCACGAACTCGCTGTCGGTCGAGGCACCCAAGACCTGCGCGTCACGCGCCTTGAAGTCTTTGTTCATGCGGCCGAACTCGGCGATCTCGGTCGGGCAGATGAAGGTGAAGTCCTTGGGCCAGTAGAAGAGGACGAGCCATTTGCCTTCGTGGCTCTTCTCGGTCATCTCGACGAACTCTTTGCCCTTGTCGAGGCTAACGGTCGCGAGCATTTTGAACTTCGGAAGCTTGTCACCAACGGTCAACATCGTTCGTATCTCCCTGCGCGCTCGATAGAAACACGCAGTCAAAAAGTGGAGGCACATACTGCTTACACCACAGGGACGGTGCAAGAGGAGAAAGCGTGAAAAACGACACCGATATATCGGTGTAAAGATACCTGTATATCGGTGACTAGGCTTGATTCTGGCTCCGGATCGGCTTTAATTGGGTGACGATGTCGACCCTCCACGCCATTTCGGAATCGCCTGCCACGCTGGAGCGTGGTGACGGAGACCTCGACGATCTCCTGCGGCGCGGGCTCGATTGGATCGAGCGTGTCGCCCCGTACGACCTCGCGGCGGTGCTGGTGCTCGAAGGCAATCACCTGGTGGTGCGCTGCGCCCGCGGCAGGCTCGCAAGTGAGGCGGTGCGTGGCCACCGGCTCGACCTCGCCGCCTTCCCGACGATTCGCGAGGCGCTAGAGACCCGACGCGCCCGCGGCTTCTCCGAAGACGATCACGCCCACGGCGACGGTGACCCGTTCGATGGCGTGCTGGATCTGGCGCCCGGCCACTCCTGCATGGTGGTGCCGCTCTGCGCCGGCAACGTCAGCTACGGCGTCATGACCCTCGACCGCGAGCGCTGCGAAGCCTACGCGCCGGGCATCGTCAATCTCGTCGAGGTCTATGGCCAGGTGTTGGCGCTTGCCATCGTCAACGCCCAGCGCGGCGTGAGTCTCGCGCGCCTGCACGAGCGTGACCGCGAGCACGTGCGTTTGCTCGAGCGGGAGCTCGTCGGTACGGCGCTGCTCGATCACGACGATAGCAACGAGTCGCCGATGCGCCGCTTGGTCACCCGCGCCCGTCAGGTCGCGATGGCGGACACCGCGGTGCTCATCTGCGGCGAGGACGGCACCGGCAAGGGGCGTCTCGCGCGTGCCGTACACGGCTGGAGCAAACGCGCCCACGAGCCCTTCGTCGCCGTCGATTGCACCTCCGAGGAGATGATCGATCAGGAGCTCTTCGGCAACACGGGATCGCGCGGCCGTGTCGATCTCGCCCGTGGTGGCACCCTGTATCTCTCGAGCATTCACGCGTTGCCGTTGGTGCTGCAACGCCGCCTGCTACGCGCTCTCGATGCCGCGCCCGACATCCGTTTGATCGCCGCCAGCTCGCTTGCCGCCTTCGAGCTCGAAGCCGAGGTCGGTGTCGGCCATTTCGATGCCGAGCTGTTCGAGCGTTTGGTCGCCTTTACCTTGAACGTACCGGCGTTGCGCGAGCGTAGCCGCGACCTGCCGCATCTGTGCGCTGCGCTGCTCGCGGATGTCGAACGGCGCACTGGACGCCAGGGCATGAGTGTCAACCAGGACGGCTTGAAGAAGCTCGCGCGCTACGGCTGGCCCGGCAACGTCCGCGAGCTCGCCACGGTGCTCGAACGCGCTGCCATCGTCGCCAAGGATCCGGTCATCGACGCGGGCATCCTCGACGTGCAGTCGTCCACGTCAGCAGATCAAGCGGACGTTCCCACCCTGGCCGACGTGCAACGGCAACACATCGCCCAGGTGTTGAAGCTCACGAGCGGGCGAATCTACGGCACGCGAGGCGCGGCAGCCATGCTGGGCCTCAAACCGTCGACCCTACAAAGCAAGATGAAGAAACTAGGACTAACGCGAGAAGCGGACGCGAGGACCAAATGAACGGCGAACACGTTATCAATGGGCACAAAGGCGAAGAGGTTACCCCCCGCACTCGCATTCTCGTCGCGGACGACCACGCCATTTTGCGCAGCGGCTTGCGCATGTTGATCAACACGCAGAACGACATGGAGGTCGTCGGCGAAGCGGTCGATGGTGAAGACGCCATCCGCCGAGTCGGCGAGCTCGACCCGGACATCGTCCTGCTCGACTTGTCGATGCCCGGCATGGGCGGCATTCGCGCCCTCGAAGTCATTCGCGAGCGTTATCCTCGGACCCGAGTTCTCGTGCTCACGATGCACGACGAGTACGCCTACGTTCGCTCGGTGCTAGCCGCTGGCGGCGCCGGCTTCGTCGTGAAGCGCGCGGCCGATGCCGAGCTGCTTTCGGCGATTCGTACCGTCAGCCAGGGCCGCTCGTACATCGATGTGTCGCTGGCCAGCACCGGCAGCCTCGAAGAGATCGTCAATCCGAAGGCTGGTGACCGCGATGGCGGATGGCGAGACGTTCGCTTGTCGCAGCGTGAGCGAGAAGTCTTGACCAGTGTCGCGCATGGCTACACCAACCAGCAGATCGCGGACAGCCTGGGCCTCTCGGTGAAGACCGTCGAGACCTATCGCGCCCGTGTCGCCGAGAAGGTCGGTTTGAAGAATCGCGCCGACTTGGTGCGCTACGCGCTCGACGCGGGTCTCTTGGCGCCGGAACGCAGCGGCCGCACCTTGGCTCCCGGCGACGACAGCAACCAGCAGAGTAGCTAACGCAGCTTGAGGTTCGCGAACGGGTTGTTCGAGAACTTCGGCTTCTCTGGCTGCTTCGGTTGCTCGCGGCGGTCGTTCTGGCGTCTGCCGTCGCGCCGACCGCCATCGCGGCCACGGGCTTGCTGATTGCCGTGGCCCCGCTGGTCGTTGCGCTCTTCGCGGCGTGGGCGCTCGACGCGCGGCTGCTCGCTCTTGGCGGACAGTGAGATGCGCTTGCGTTGCAGGTCGATCTCGAGGACGCGCACTTGCAGCTTGTCGCCGGCCTTGACCACCTCGGCGGGGTTCTTCACGAACCCGTTCGAGAGCTGCGAGACGTGCACCAGGCCGTCTTGGTGGACGCCGATGTCCACGAAGGCGCCGAATGCGGTGACGTTGGTGACGACGCCTTCGAAGGTCATGCCCGGCTTCAGATCTTCGACGCTGAAAACGTCATCGCGGAACTTCGGCGGGGTAAAAGTCTCGCGCGGATCGCGACCCGGCTTCTGCAGCTCGGTCACGATGTCTTTCAAGGTCGGGACGCCGACTCCGTCACCGACGTACTTCTCGACGTCGATGTTCTTGGCGAGCTCGCGGTTGCCGACCAGCACCTTCATGTCGACGCCGAGATCACCGGCGATGCGTGCGACCAGCTCGTAGCGCTCCGGGTGCACCGCCGAGTCGTCGAGCGGATGATCGCTGTTGCGGACACGTAAGAACCCGGCTGCTTGTTCGAAGGCGCGCGGGCCGAGTCCGGCGACCTCGTGGAGATCGGCGCGGCTCTTGAACGCGCCGCGCTCTTCGCGATGGGCCACGATCTTCTTCGCGAGCGCCGGGCCAACACCAGCGACGCGCGCCAAGAGGAGAGCGCTCGCCGTGTTGAGCTCGACGCCGACGTGATTCACGCAGCTCTCGACGACTTCATCGAGCTTGCGGGCGAGGAGTGGCTGATGGACGTCGTGCTGGTACTGGCCGACGCCGATGGCCTTGGGATCGACCTTCACCAGCTCGGAGAGCGGATCTTGGAGGCGCCGCGCGATGGAGATGGCGCCGCGCACCGTCAAATCGAGATTCGGGAACTCGTCGCGCGCAACATCGGATGCGCTGTAGACGCTTGCGCCCGACTCGTTGACGGCGACGACGATCACCTCGGAGATCTTCGCGGCGAGCAACGTCTTGCGCGTGAACGTCTCGGTCTCGCGCCCATGCGTGCCGTTGCCGATCGCGATGGCATACGGCTGATGTTTCGCTACGAAAGCGAGCAGCTCGGCCGCCGCCGCGTCCGCTTTCTGCGTCGGGTAGATGGTCACCGTGTCGAGAAACTTTCCGGTCATGTCGACGGCGGCGCACTTGCAGCCGGTACGCACACCCGGGTCGATGCCGATGACACTGCGGGCGCCGAGAGGAGCCGCGAGCAGCAAGCTCTTCAGGTTGGTCGAGAACACGTCGACGGCTTCCCGGTCGGCGCGCATTTTGACGTCGACGCGGACGTCGGTCTCGACGCTGGGCACGATGAGCCGGTCGTAGGCGTCCTGGATGGCGAGCGTGAGATCTTTCGCGAACGGCGACGCCGCGGAGACGCCCATGACGGCGTGCATGCGCGCGAGTAGGGGAGCCCCGTCGAGCTCGACGCGCAGCTTGAGCAC
This sequence comes from uncultured Bdellovibrionales bacterium, assembly GCA_964484195.1. GTDB lineage: Bacteria > Myxococcota > XYA12-FULL-58-9 > XYA12-FULL-58-9 > JALHOP01 > JALHOP01. The sequence continues at coordinate 19,458 of CAZAER010000043.1, forward strand.
GCCTTCACGCTCCCCGCGGCGAATCGCCAGGAAGCGATGCGAGGGGATGGTTTTGAAGGCTTCGCGGAAGGCGTAATATTGCTCGAACTTCGTGGGCCCCTTGGTCTTCTCCGGGACCGGTTCGCTGACCACGAGGCCGTGCTCGGCCATGGCGGTGCGCACCATGGTGCGGATCTCGGAGTTGTCGGAGACGACTTCGGCGGCGATGTCGCGGGCGCCCTGCAACGCTTCCTCGGCGCTCTTCACGCCTTTTTCTTCGCTGACATAAGCCGCTGCTTCCGCGGCCGGGTGACCGATGTCGGTTTGCGCGAGGATGCGCTCGGCAAGCGGCATGAGCCCCTTCTCCTGAGCCATGGTGCCGCGGGTGCGCCGCTTGGGCTTGAAGGGGGCGTAGAGGTCCTCGAGGGCGGCCTTGGTGTCGGCGGCCATGATCTTGGCCTCGAGCTCCGGCGTGAGCTTACCTTGCTCGCGTACCGACCCGACGATGGCAGTCCGCCGGTCGTCCAGCTGAGTCAGGTATTCGTTGCGTTCCTGGATGGCCCGGATCTGCACTTCATCGAGGTTCCCGGTCGCTTCTTTTCGGTAGCGGGCAATAAACGGGACCGTAGCGCCGTCTTTGAAGAGCGTGAGCACCGCGTCGATCTGACGGGTGGCAACCTTGAGCTCGCTGGCCAACAGCTCTGATCTCGATACCTTCAAGGGACTTAAACTCCGGATTGCGGCCCCTGGCGCTGATTGCTACCTAGGAACCCGAATGCTGTCGGTCTACGTGCTCGAGAACGGCATAACCGTCAAGAAGCTCCCTTGGAACGATGACGGGTCCATGCCGAAAGGCGCGGTCTGGATCGATCTGCTCGAGCCCACCCAGACCGAGGAGGAGCTGGTCGAGGCTGCTCTCGGTTTGAACGCGCCGACGCGCGAAGAGATGGAAGGCATCGAGTTTTCGAGCCGCTTCTACGAAGAGAGTGACGCCATCTTCATGACGGCGACGCTGTTGACGCGCGCCGACACCGAGGAGCCCGAGCAGATCCCGTGCACCTTCATCCTGACGAAGGCCCTGCTCGTGACCATCCGCTATGGCAGCGCCCGCGCCTTCAGCATCTACGAGAGCCGTCTGCTCAAGCACCCGACCTTCTGCTCGTCGGGCGAGCTGGTGCTCATCAACCTGCTCGAGACCTTGGTCGAGCGCATGGCCGATGTTCTCGAAGGCGTCGGACGCCAGGCCGAAGACGTGTCGCGCCACATCTTCAGCTCGCGCTCGATCGGCGGCGACGCCGCGCCCAGGCCCACCAAACATCTGGTGCGCAAGAACCTGAATGTCGACAGCGAGAACACGCTGCAAGCGGTCTTGCGGCGGCTGGGACGTCAGGGCGAGCTGGTTTCAAAGGCGCAAGACAGCATCGTCAGCATCACGCGCTTGCTCGCCTTTTGGCTCAACGTGAAGCCGTCATGGTCACAAGCAGCCGTCCGCGAGCGCGAGAAGAGCGTATCGCGCGACTTGCGCGCGCTCGGTGAGCACGCCGCGGCCCTGTCCGCTAAAGTAAGCTTCTTACTCGACGCGAACCTCGGCCTCATCAACATCGAGCAGAACAACATCATCAAGCTGTTCTCGGTCGTCGCCGTCGTCTTCCTGCCGCCGACGCTGATCGCCAGCATCTACGGTATGAATTTCCAGTTCATGCCCGAGCTCGGCTGGCACGTAGGCTATCCAATCGCTCTAGCGCTGATGCTGGTCTCGGCGATCACGCCGTACTGGTACTTCAAGCGCCGCGACTGGCTGTGATGCTGGTTCTTTGCTCACTGCTCTTGGCGGCTAAAGCGGTGGTGCCGTTCGAGGGCGTCCTGCATGTCGAGGCGACTATCGAGCAGGTCGGCGCCGTGAAGAGCCACGTGCTCGTCCGCAAAAACGGCGACTCGCGCGTCAATACGGCCGGCGGCGGCGTCGAGGTGAGCATGCTCCGCTGGCACGATCAGCCGACGCGGGTGGTGCAGCTCCTGCACGCCGAAAAGCAGTGGGTCGAGCTGTCCGCCGAAGCAGTCGGTGCATCACTTCCCGAGGGACCGCCGGAGCTGCCGAAGCCCATCGACGTCAAGCGCATCGGCCGCGAGCGCGTATCGGGCGTGATGACCGAGCACGTGCAGCTGCGCGAAATGCCTTCGGGTGCGGTCATCGACGTGTGGCTGACGCCGGAGATCGTCGTCGCGGGCGCTTTCACTCTCATCGCGCCGGAGATCGGCAACGACCAACGCTTTGGCGATGCCTTGGTGCGCCGTGGATTCGGCGGCTACCCGATGAAGGCAGTGAGCAACGAGGCCGGTCACGTCATCACGGTCACGACCGCGAAGGTCGAGCGCAAGAAGGTCGCAGACGAGGACTTCGAGATCCCCAAGAGCTACATCAAGGCGGCGCCGCCCAAGGCAGCCGAAGAGGCGGAGGCCAAGCCGCCGCGAGGAGAAGACAGTGGAAGCAGGTGACAAAGCCCCCGCGTTCAAGCTGCCGTCGACCGAAGGCGGCGAGAAGTCGCTCAAGGATTACGCTGGCAAGAAGCTAGTGCTGTACTTCTATCCCAAAGACGCGACACCCGGGTGCACTCAGGAGGCCTGTGACTTCCGCGACAACATGGCGCGCTTGAAGAAGCAGGGCGTGGCGGTGGTCGGCGTCTCGAAAGACTCCCTCGCCTCGCACGAAAAGTTCCGCGCGGCTCAGAAGCTGCCGTTCGAGCTGCTCTCGGACGCCGACAACGTGATCGCTAAAGCGTACGACGCCTACGGCGAAAAGAACATGTACGGCAAGAAGGTCATGGGGACCATCCGTACGACCGTGCTCATCGACGAGAAGGGCAAGGTGATGAAGGTATGGTCACCGGTGAAGGTGCCGGGGCATGTGGAGAAGGTGCTGGAGGCGATTTCGGAGTAGCCGAGAGGCCGATGTCCGATGTCCGATGTCCGATAGCCGATAGCCGATAGCCGAAGGCCGATGACCGATAGCCGTTCACCGACCTTCGGATGCCGATTTCCGATCTACTTCTTCGCCGCGTCGTAAAGCTTCGCCGCGCTATCCCAGTTCACCGCGCTCCAGAACGCCGTGATGTAGTCGGGACGCTTGTTTTGGTACTTGAGGTAGTAGGCGTGCTCCCAGACGTCGAGACCCAAGACCGGGGTCTTGCCGTCCATGAGCGGCGAGTCCTGGTTGGCCGTCGACATCACCTCGAGCTCACCCTTGCCGTCGAGCACCAGCCACGCCCAGCCCGAGCCGAAGCGCTTGGTGGCAGCGTCGTTGAACTGGGTCTTGAATTTCTCGAGGTCGCCGAACTTCTTGGTGATGGCGTCGGCGAGCTTGCCGGTCGGAGCCTTGGCGCCGCCGGGCTTGACCCACTGCCAGAACAGCGAGTGGTTGTGATGGCCGCCACCGTTATTGCGGACGACGGTCTTCACGTCGTCGGGCAGGCTGTTGCACTTGGTGACCAGCTCCTCGATCTCCATCTTCTGGAGGTCGGGCTTGCTCTCGAGCGCCTTGTTCAGATTGGTGACATAGGTGTTGTGGTGCTTGGAGTGGTGGATCTCCATCGTCTTGCTGTCGATGTGCGGCTCGACAGCGTCGTAGGAGTAGCCAAGCTCCGGAAGCTTGAACGGGTAAGCCATTGTCGTTTCCTTTTGGACGTGTGGACGTTGTAGTGACGTATTGGCCATGACCTCCTTCCAAGTCAACGACACCACTCTGAATGAGCTTGGGTGGCCTCGCATTCGCGAGGCACTGGTGGCGCGTTGTGGCAGCAGCCTCGGCCGTGAGCCCGCGGGCGCGTTGGGTTTTTTGAGCAGCGAAGGGGAGGTCGAGACGGCGCTGGCGCGTGTCGAAGAAGCCAGGACCATCTTGCGCAAGCAGCTCGAGATCCCCGTCGCTGGGGTCGATGACGTGCGTCCGGCGCTCGACCGCGTCGCCAAGGGCGCGCCACTCGCCGCGACCGAGCTGCTCGCCGTGGCGCGGGTCGCCAACGCGGCCCTGCGAGTGCGGGCCTTCGGCCGCCAGCAAGCGATGGAAGCGCCGCTCCTCGGACGGGAAGCGCAAGCGGTGCCGAACCTGGGGCCCATTGGCTCGCGCATCGATGACGCGCTCGAGCCCTCGGGCACGGTGCGCGACTCGGCGAGCGATGCCCTGATGATGTATCGCCAGCGCGCTCGGGCGCTGCACCAGCAGATCCAGGCGCGCATCGACGAGCTCTTGCGCGACCCGATGTTCGCCGAGAATCTCCGCGACAGCTACTTCAGCACCCGCAACGACCGCTACGTGTTGCCCATCAATGCGTCGTTCCGCTCGCGCGTGCCCGGCATCGTCCACAATGCTTCGCAGAGCGGCCAGACCATCTTCGTCGAGCCCGAGCAGATCATCGGCCTCGGCAACGAGCTGTCGATCGCCGAGTCACTCGCGGCCGAGGAGGAGCGACGGGTCCTGCACGAGCTCTCCGAGGACGTCGCCGGCCAAATCGACGCCATCCGCATGGCGACGCAGGCGTTCGCGGCGCTCGATTTCGTGCAGGCGGCGGCCCGGCTCGCCAATGATCTCGACGCAGCGGTGCCGCGCATCGTTCCGCCATCGCGGAGCGAGATCGTGCTCGAGCGGCTGCGCCACCCGCTGCTCTTGCTGCAGGGTAAAGACGTCGTCGCCAATCGCGTGGTCTTGGCTGACCGCCAGACGACGCTCGTGGTCTCGGGGCCGAACGCCGGCGGCAAGACCGTGACCATCACGGCCGCTGGTCTGTGCGTGCTCATGTTGCGCGCCGGTTTGCCGATCCCCGCGAGCGACGCCTCCGCCTTGCCGCTGGTCCGCGGCGTGCTCTCGGTGATCGGCGACGCCCAGAACATGGCGCAGGGTTTGTCGAGCTTCTCGGCGCACATGACGCGCTTGAAGGATGTGCTCGAAGGGGCGCGCGCTGGCCACTGGGTCCTCGTCGACGAAATCGCCGCCGATACCGATCCGCGCGAGGGCGCCGCCATCGCCACTGCCGTGCTCGACCACCTCGCCGACAAGGAAGCGCGAACCTTCGTCACCACGCACCTCGAAGAGGTGAAGGCCTTGGCGGTGACCGACGAGCGCTTCGTGAACGCGCGCGTCGGCCTCGACCCGTCGACGATGCGGCCCACGTATGCGCTGCAGCTCGGCACCGCTGGTATGTCGAATGCGCTCGAGGTCGCGGCGCAAGTGGGATTGCCGGCCTCCATCCTCGAGGTCGCCCGCAAGCGCTTGAACGAGGGCTCGCAGCTCAGTCAGGCGCTCGCGAAGCTCGACGAGCTTTCGCGATCCGCGGAAGCGGACAGAGGCAGGGCGCGTGAGGCGCTGGCCGAGGCCGAGCGCGTTCGCGCCGACGCCGCGAAGCTCGAAGCCCAGGCCGCGAAGGCTCGCGACGAGGCGAAAGCCGAAGCGCGCGCCGAGCTCGCTGGTGAGCTCGACGCCGCCCGCGAGCAGGTGGCGAAGCTCATCGCCCAGCTGCAGGCGGCGCCTGACATGCGCGAGGCCCAGAAGGCACAGCGCGAGCTCAACGAGAAGGCTCGGGAGCTCGCGGCGCAAACGGCGCGCGAGCAGAACGTCGCCGACGTGCGGGCGAGCGACCGCGCGGCACCCGGTAGCATCAAGGTCGGCGGCAAAGCTCGGGTCGCGAGCCTCGGACAAGACGGCGAGGTCATCGCCATCGACGGCAACGTCGCGACGGTGCAAATCGGCGCCTTGCGCACGCGCGCAAAGCTCGAAGATCTGGTTCCGGTCAAAGCCGGCGGCGGCAAGGCGGCGGAGGGTCTGCGCGGCCGTACCCGCGACGAGAAGGCCAAGGCGGCCCGGGGCGGGGCGGTAGGCGCGGACGAGCCATCGAGCCGTCTCGACATCCGCGGACAGCGCGCCGATGACGCCATCCGCAACCTCGAGGCGTTCCTCGACGCGCTCTATTTGAATGGCGCCTCCATGGGGGTCGTGGTCCATGGGCACGGCACCGGTGCCTTGAAGGACGCCATCCGCGACACGCTGAAGCTCTCGCCCTACGTCGAGAGCGCGCGCCCTGGCGATCGACACGAGGGCGGCGACGGCGTCACCATCGTGACTCTGCGCGGCTGAGTTGTAACTGATTTCGCGTCAGGTCGAGTCGGCTTTACTGAATCCCTCCTTTTTCCTAGGTTGCGCCGCCCACGCCGCGCCCTCGACCCGCGGCTCATGGAGGGGTTCGGATGACGATGTTCCGCGGTCTTACTCGGTTGTTCATGGGCGTTGTCATGGCGCAGCTCATCGCCTGTGGTGGCGGTGACAAAGACGACGGCGGCAACCAGACCCCGAACCATCCACCCGCGGCGGCGTTCACGAGCTCGAGCAGCGCGGTCGCCGGCAGTGCCTTGGCCTTCGACGCCAGCGCTTCGACCGACCCGGACAACGACACGCTGACCTACGGCTGGGACTTCGGCAACGGCCAGCGCGGCGGTGGCGAGAAGATCGCTGCGGTCTTCGACGCGCCGGGTACCTTCACCGTGAAGCTCACGGTTTGGGACCGACGCGACGGGATCGCCGAGGCGACCCGTGAAATCACCGTGTCGGCTGGGCCGACTGCGAACGGCAGTGTCGATTCGATCGTGGTCGCGCGCGACGTCGATGGGGCGCTGCTCGCGGGTGTCACCGTCACCGTGGTCGGCGGCACTGCGTCCGCTACGACGGACGGCGACGGCCGCGCCGTCATTGCTACGCCCCGGGGTGTCCCCGCGGTTTTGCGGTTCGCGAAAAGTGGCTACGCCGCTCAGGTGAAGCGCGCCGACGTTCCCAGCGATGTCGACGGCAGCTACCTCGAAGTCACCATGCGCACGCGCGACGGCGCGACCACGCTCGCTAACGCCGCCGCCGGCGGAACCCTCACCGGACGCGATGGCGCGCGCGTCACGTTCCTCCCCAACACACTGGTCGACTCCTCGGGCAACGCCGTGTCAGGTGCGGTGGACGTGGCGATGACGCCGATCGACGTCGTGAACGAGGTCGGCGCATTCCCAGGACGTTTCGAAGGTCTGCGCGCCACGGGCGAGCAGGGCGTCATCTTGAGCTACGGCACCGTCGAATTCGGGCTCGAGGGGCTCGCGGGCGGGGTGCAGCTCGCCCCGGGCAAACACGCGACCATCGAGATCCCGATCTACACCGGCCTCAACATGCAGGGCCTGCCGTTGCAGGTCGGCGACACCATTCCGCTCTGGTCGCTGAACGAGCGCACCGGCGGTTGGACCGAGGAGGGCGTCGGTACCGTCGTCGCTGGTGACCAGCTCGGCTCGTTCGCGCTCCTCGCCGAGGTCACCCACTTCTCGTGGTGGAACTGCGATGACTTCGCGGTGCCCGCGAAGCCCAAGCCCAAGTGTTTGGTCGACACCGATCACGACGGCAACCTCGAGGACCTCACCGGCACGGGTTTCTGCTGGCACTACGGGACAGGCCCCGAAGCGACGCCGACGCCGTTCCTGGTCGACCGGCCGGGGATTGGGAGCTTCGGCGTGGTTGCTCCGACGCAGCCTCCCGCCTACGCGGTCTCGGCGACGACACCGGTTGGTGGCGGGGTCGTCCTACCAATCCCGGCGAACACCGACATCACGCTGCGCTCCTACGCGATGAACGGCACGTTGTTCGGCACGACCATCGTGAACCTCGCCGCGGGCGTCGAGCAAGACGTCGTGGTGGTGCTCGACGAGGTGCAAGAGAACCCGGGGACGCTCGCCGTCGCCATGCCCTACGACGAAGCGTTTCGCATCAACGCGCGCAACGAAGTCGATCGCTTCACCTTCACCGCTGAGGCGGACGCAGCGTTTTCGGTTCGCGTCAGCCGCAGCGCCGGATCGGCGATGGACGGGCGAGTGCGCGTGCTCGATGCCGCCGCGACGCAACGTGCCGCCGCGGACTTCGGCGAATTGGACTTCGGTACGACCCTCTCGACCGGGAGTGGTGGGACGTTCACCGTCGAGATCACCGGCATCGCCAACGTGCCCGGCTCGTATCGTCTCGAGCTCGAGCCGGCGAGCATTCCGAGCGGCTGCGAGAACCCCTCGTCGTTGACGCTGCCATCCACCACCGCCGACCTCGACATCGACGGCGCGACCACACTGTGCTTCGGGGTGAACCTCGCGGCCGACGCAGCGCTTTCGATCACCAGCGGCAACCACCCAGGTTACAACGGCACTGTCCGCGTCTTCGGACCTGGTGGAGAGCAGATTGCCGTCGATGCCGTCGACACCAACGCGGCGGTGGAGCTGCGCGTGGCCGTAGCTCAGGCGGCGCAATATCGCATCGAGATCGCCAACACCCAATCGACCGCGGGCAGTATCGAAGAGCTGGTCATCGAGACGCTGACGCCAGCTGGCGTGATCACGGCGCCGAACAGCATCACGTACACGAGTGCGTCGACGCCATCGAACGAGCGCTGGTACATCGTCAAGCGCGCCAGCCCGACATCGCCGGTGGCCGTTTCTCTCAACGGCAACGGCACCACCCAAGGGATGAACATTTTCCCGGGTGACCTCACCGCCTTCGGGAGCGGCGTCAGCGTGCGCATCGCGCCGCCGTCGGAGCTCACCCACGCGCTCGTGCGGGTTTATCGTCAGAACCCGAACAGCGCCTGGAACTTCACGCTCTCGGGGACCACGCCGACCGAGGTGCCGTTTGCCACCGACATCGATCTGAACGCGAGTGGCGACGGGCTGGTCGCCGTGTACACCCTCACCGCGACTCCGGGACAGCGCGTCTCGATGGGCGTCCAGGAGAACAGCGGCGTGAATCCCGTGGCCAACATCTTCGCTCCGACGACTGGCGCGCAGGTGAATCCGACGATGCAGAATCGCGTGTACACGTTGGCGGACGGCGGCACGTACACCTTGGTGGTTTCGAACTTCGGCCCCAGCAGCGGCGCGTTCCAGTTCCGCATCAACGCCGTGGCGGCCGCTGAAGCGGTCACCCTCGGCGGCACCGTCGAGCGCGACGTCACCTTGGCGCTCGGTGAGATACGCCTCTATTCGTTCAACCTCACGCAGGCCCAAGTGGTCGCTATCGCGATGTCGTCGCCGGACCCGATCGACGTCGACGCGGTCATTCTCGGTGGCAACGTCTACGACGGTTTCGCCAAGCTCGAGTTTGGTACGCCGCCGCGCACTGCATTCAGCGGCGCGCGTTATGTGCAGCAGAGCGCAGCGGCGAATCTCATCGTCTATTCACCGAGCCGCTCGGTCGGGGAGGCGACCGGCTCCTTCACGGTGCAGCTGCACGCACCGACGTCGTCCATGGCCACGATTGCGCAGCTCCTGTCGCAGACCATCGCGCCAGGCGCGCTCCGGACGTACGCCTACGAGATCCCGGCGGACGCGAAGTACATGCTGTGCACGCAGTACGACGGTGGCGCTCAAAACTTCAACTCGGCGGTCTGGGGACCGACCGCGCAGTTCACCAACTACTTCGGCGACATCATCAGCAACTTCAGCGTCGTCGACGGCCGCATGGAGGTCATCGACGACCTGCGCGCGGGCACCAACAAGCTGTCGATTACCAGCCTGACGAACGCCAGCGCGACGGTGGACGTGTCGGCGCGGCTCATCTGGGTCTCGGACGCGGTCGCCCTAACCGTCGGCGGCGCGGCGACGCCAGGCAGCGCCTCGTGGGGCTGCGAGCGCAAGTACTACACCTTCGCCGGCGTCGGCGGGCAGGCCTACGAGGTGCGCCTCACGGCGCTCTTCGACGGCTCGGTGCGCGTGCGCAAGCTGCCGCCGAACGGCGACTACAGCGTGCGCACGGATCCGCCGTTCAGCGACAACAACCTCGGCGGTACGCCGGTCGACTTCGTGGACGGCGACCAGGAGGTGGTGGCGTTCACCATCCCCGCGACCACCCAGTTCGGCGACGGCACCTACGTGATCGAGGTCGACCCGGCCGGCGACGTGACCGGCTCGTTCCAGCTCCGCGTGCTAGCCGCACCGGTGCCGTAATCGGTCCAAGAAGGTTCCTGGTCGATTCGAGAGGCGCTGAAAACACGAAAGCCGCGCGGCGTGGGGGGTGGCCCAGCGCGGCGCGGCTTTTCGAAGCTGAAAAATGGTGACAGTCACCATTTTTAAGCGCGTGGGACACCATTGCATGGTGTCCCTGGACGGCTTTAGATTTTGCCTTCGACGTACTCGACGTGCTTGCGCACGACCGGGTCGTACTTCTTCTTCTTGATCTTGTCCGGCGTGGTCTTCTTGTTCTTGTACGTCGTGTAGAAGTGACCGGTGCCGGCGGACGAGTTGAGGCGGATCTTTTCGCGCATGGGATTCCTCGCTTAGCCCTGGAGCTGGGCGATCTGCTTGAGCGCTTGCTCGATGCCGATCTTGTTGATGATCTTGATGCCGCGCGCGCTCACTTTGAGCTTCACGAAACGGTTCTGGCTGGGAACCCAGAAGCGCTGCTGGCGGACATTGGGGAGGGTGCGGCGACGCGTCTTGATGTTCGAGTGGGAAATCTTGTTTCCACTCATGGGACGCTTACCAGTGACTTCACAAACTCTAGACATGACACGACCTCGCGAATCGAGCGCGCTTTCATGCCGACGCGCCTGTGAAAAAGCAAGGGTAAACGGCCCCGGGTCTAGCTTTTCCGATCCTTCGCGCGTCGGACCCCCTTAACCGCCCGTCCTGCTCGTCGTACGGGGCCTGGAATGGACGCGCTAGCGCCGTATCTGGCCAGGGTCGCGGCGCCGAGCCTCGCCCTCGTCGCCTTCATCGCTCTGGTCCCGCGCTCTGCGAAGGGCCTGCGGCTCGCGGCCGCAGTCCTCCTGTTCATGGTCGCCCGCGATGCCATGACGCCGGTTGGGCTCTGGACGCTGTCGCCGTCTCTGACCATGCGTTTCATCGCCTCGCCCGTGGTGTTGTGGGTCCTCGCGCTCACATCGCTGGGTCTCGCGGTGGGCAGCCAGGTCGCGCTCGGCGGGCTCGACGAACGCAAGGTATGGTTCGTGTCCGGGCCAGTGCTTGCCGTGGCGTTGGGCCTCCTTGGGGCGCTCCTCGTCGCGGCGCCGGCGATGCTCGCGCGCCTTTGGGCGCAGGAGGTCGCGCCGCCGCGTCCAAGCGGACTAGCCGTGCTCATCGGTGTCCTGGCGCTGGCGCTCCTCGGCAACCTGCTCGACCACCAGCATCGGTTGGCCGGTGCTCGCGTTCACGCTCTACGAAGGGGTGATCTGCGCGTGGCTGCGCCAGCGTGCTGGGCTCGCAGCCGCGTGTCTTGCACACGGTCTCGGCATCTTCACGATTGCCGTGACCTGAGGCGTTAGAACGCCTCGCCGAACGAGACGTCGCCGCTGATACCCGTCTGGTAGGCGGAGACGCGGCGCTCGAAGAAGTTCGAGAGCTCCTGCACGTCTTGCAGCTCCATGAACGAGAAGGGGTTCTTCACGTTGAACGCCGGCGTGAGGCCGAGGTTCTGGAGGCGCTGGTCGGCCATGAACTCGAGGTACTGGCGCATGTCGCGCACCGACAAGCCTGGGACGCCTTCGCCCAGTAGGTCTTCGGCGAACTGCGTTTCGCACTCGACGGCTTCTTGCAACATGGTGACGATGTCGGCCTTGAGCTCTGCATCGAAGAGGTGCGGCGCTTCACGGCGCACCGTCTCCACCACCTCGAAGGCGAAGGTCATGTGGCAGCTCTCGTCGCGGAACACCCAGTTGGTGCCGGACGCGAGGCCGCCGAGGAGACCCTTCGAGCGCATGAAGTAGACGTACGCGAAGGCGGCAAAGAAGAAGAGGCCCTCGATGCACGCCGCGAAGCAAACCAGATTGAGCAGGAACTGGCGCTTCTGCGCATCGGTGTCGAGCGACTGCAGCTCGTTGATGGAATCGATCCACTTGAAGCAGAAGTCGGCCTTGCGCTTGATGGAGGGGATGCTCGCCACCGCGGAGAAGGCGCGCTCGCGCTCCTTGATGTCGGGGATATAGGTGTCGAGCAGCGTCAAATAGAACTGAACGTGCAGCGCCTCTTCGTAGAGCTGACGCGACAGGTACATGCGCGCTTCGGGCGAGTTGATGTGCTTGTAGAGATTGAGCACGAGGTTGTTCGACACGATGCTGTCGCCGGTCGCGAAGAACGCCACCAGACGGTGCACCATGTGGCGCTCGGCCGGGAGCAGGCGATTGTGCAGGTCGGCGACGTCCGTCGAGAAGTCGACCTCGTCGACGGTCCAGGTGTTTTTGATGCCGTTCAGGAACATCTCGTAGAACGACGGATAGTTCATCGGGCGGAGCGTGAGGTTGAAGCCGGGATCGAGAATCATGGTACCTCCACGAACGAAGTCGATAGAGGACACCTATCAAGCGCCTCTGATCATTTCTGATCATGGCCGGCTAGAGCCCGTCAGACCAACCTGAAATCGTGTTTACGCCGCGACCGCGATCAAAAACGATCGCCGACGCTCAGCGCTTGACCACGATCGAAACACCGTCGCCGACGGTGGCAAGCGTCATGACCACGCGCTTGTCGGCGTGGATCGTCTTGGCGAGCTCGCGCAGGGCAGAGGTGTCCGGCTCGTGGTTCGTCGGGTCGGCGACGTCGCCGCTCCACAGCATGTTATCGATGAGCAGCATGCCCCCCTGGCGGAGCAGGGTGAGGCAGCGCTCGTAATACGTGCCGTAAGACGTCTTGTCGGCGTCGATGAAGGCGAGATCGAAGGTGCCGCTGCCACCGTCGGCGATTAATCGGTCGAGGGTCTCGACGGCGGGGCCGATCCGCAGGTCGATGACATCGTCGACGCCGGCTTCGCGCCAGTAGGCGCGAGCTTTGCTCGTGTACTCCTCGGAGATGTCGCAGGCGACGAGCTTGGCCTCGCCGCCATGTAGCTCCTTCATGATGAGCGCGACCGCGAGGGACGAATAACCGGTGAATACGCCGACCTCGAGGACACGGCGCGCGCGGGTCGCCGCCGCCATGGTTTGCATGAAGGCGCCTTGTTCGGCGCTGATTTGCATCCCCGCATTGGTCATACGCCGGGTCTCCTCGCGGCAATGGGCAAGGGCGGGATGCTCGCGCACCCCCAGTTTCTGCACGTATTCGAGGACAGGGCCGGTAATCAGAGAGCGCGACATTGGGGCGCATCGCTAGCGCGGCACGCTAGTGGATGCAATGGAGCGGACGGCCTGCTCGAACGATTGCCAGCCCGGCCTTTGACAATCGTGGCCGCGCCGTCGAAAGTCGAGACCATGACCCGTCGTCGTGCGCGCTCGACCCTCCGGGCGGCGTCTTGGGCTTCTATTCTCGTGCTGTGCGCCTGCGCCAAAGAGCCGGTGGACGAAAACGAGCGCAAGCGCGAGCGCCCCGCGCCGCAGATCGTCACCAGCGCGCCGCCGCCCAAGGCGGAAGCGAAAGCCGTGCCCGTCGTTCCCGAGCCCCCGGCGCGTCTCCCCGACACCGCGCGCCCGACCGAGCCCAAGGAGCGCGAGCTCTTCGATTATGCCAAAGGCTACGACAAAGAGTACGACGTCGACGACGCCCACCGCGCCGATGCCGCCTTCGACAATGTCATGGGCAAGGCAGTCGACCCATTCGCTCCCGCGTCGGCGGAGCCAGCCGCCGCAGCGGACACCAAGAAGGACGAGGCGAAGCCGCCCGTCGACAACCGGCCGCGCCAACGATTGAGCTGCAGACCGCGCTATCCGTTGCGCAAGTCCGCTAACGAGGACTCCGCCGCGGTGGCACGCCTGCCGGTGGGCAGCAAGCTCAAGCTCGTGAAGCGCGGCCAGGCCGGTCTTGCCGGCAACGGCGACGTGTCGGACTGGCTGCACGTCGAGGTCGAAGGCAAGAAGGGCTGGATCCTCGAAAGCGCGACCCACGAGGTAGCGCTGGGGGAAGAAGGCCTCGGCTACTTGCGCTGCTGTGGCGTCGCCCGCGAGGCCGAAGACGAAGCGTCTGCTGGCAAGGAGCGTTTCCTCGAGCGCGTCGATTACGTGGCATGTTTGAGCAAGGCGTTGTCCGAGCCCGGCAACGACCGCGATGCGGCCGAGCTCGTTTTGGCGCGAGCCATCGCCTTGGGGCGTGCCGCGGAGCTGGTCGAGCGCAGCGACAAGCTCGGTGAGCCCTACAAAGGCTTCATGCAACGCTATGGCGGACAGCTCGACTGGGATCCGGACGGCTATGCGGTGCGCGCTGGCGACATGTGGGCGGCGGAGGAGAAGTACCGCGGTGAGCCGGCAGCCGAAGCGCTCGCCTGGACGGCGGCGGCGTTCTCGGCGGTCCCGAAGATCTGCGGACGCGAAATCGCCTGCGCCGTGGCGCGAGCGCGCGCCTATTGGGGCGAGTACTTGGCGCGTTATCCCAACGGGGTTCATGCCCAAGAAGCGATGGATGCTATCGCGGAGCTGAGACCGCGCGGCGAGACCGACGACCGCCTCGAGCTCGACCGCAACAAAGAGCGGGTCGAGCAGTGTCTGACGACGATCGATAGCTTGACGCGCATCGTCGCGAGTAGCTCGTCGGTGGGCCGCGTCCAGGCGCTCGGCACTCTCGAAGGCTTACGACGCTTCGTGCTCGCGAAGTCGGGTCACTTGCAGACGAAGCGCTGAGTCTCAAGGACGCCAGGCGCGCGGATGGCGTTGCAGGGCGGCCACGGGCTGGTCGTGCGGCTCCGGCGCGCGGTCGTTGCCTTGTTCGCTGTAGCGTTCGATGCGTCCGCTGCGCAGATGGAACTGGAGGTTGCGGACGTCGCGACCCAACAGATCGCGCTCACCCGCGGTGAACCCATAGGGCGCGAGCGCTTCGAGGATGCGCGGGGGCAGGTTCGGCGCGGCGTCGAGACCACCCGCGACATGGGCGACCGTGCGCTTGGGGTCGAGGCCAGCCTGGCGCGCGGCTTGGACCATCGCCGCCACCGATCGCGCAGGATCTTGGTTGGGGAAGAAATGGGCGAGCGCCGCAACCCCGTGGGTCGCATCGTGGAGCACGACGATGACGCAAGGACCGGCACCCGCGGTTTGAATGACCTGGGCCGGCGTTTGCCGCGTGATGATGCCGAAGCGGCCAGTGGACACGTTCACGGCCTCGGGTAGGTCGGCTGCCATCGGATCGCGCAGGGCCACGCGATGGGTCTCGACCTTCGTCCCGACGAGGTGGCGATGGTCGGAGGGGCCAAGCGGCATGACCGCCGGCTGAAGGTTGCGGGAGGTCTCGGGGATGCCGCTCGTTTCGACGCCCGCGGCGTCTTGGAGCGGCGGTATGCGACCAATGGGGCCCACGCGCAGAGTGTACCCAAAAAAACGGACGCCCCGTAAGGTCTCATTCGCTTCCGCGCACACGGCGCCTACGCAGCCACGCGCGACAACGAACGAGAGACCTTACGGGGCGATGCCGCGGCAGAGCCGCGAGCGACCGTGACCGCTTCGAGCAGCGGTCGAGCTACGGGACTACTGACAGGCCTCGCAGGCCTCGGGGTTCTCGAGCGAGCACGCGATGATCTCGAGGTCCGAGCGCTCGGCGCCCTCGAAGCCGAGCCCGATTGGCGTGTCGTCGCGCAACGAAGCACCGAGGTCGAGCTCGGTGGTCGTCACGTCCGGGGTCGTGTCCGCCGCTGCGGACGCTAGCTCGGCGACGTCGTCGGACACGGAGGGTGCCATGATCATGGTCGAGGTGGTGGCGCTCTGCACCGTGGGCTCGACGCTCGTCACCGAGGTCGTGCTCACGGCTTCGACCGCGGGAGCCACTGCCTCGGTGGTGCTCGGCGCCGGGGCCGCGCTGCTCACCACCGTCGCACTCGCCGCGGTAGCATTCGCCGCCGCGCTTGCCTGCGCGCCACTTGCCGCCATGCCACCGGCGCTGCCCGAGCTGCGCGTGCTCATGCCACCGTCGTTCGACGCCGTGGTCTGAGCAATGCGCGTCGCCGGACGCGAACGCAGGTAGTACGTGGTCTTCAAGCCCGCCTTCCAG
>CAZAER010000044.1:0-32030 GCA_964484195.1 uncultured Bdellovibrionales bacterium
ACTGGCTGCGGGCTCGCGCGGCGTAGCTCAAGACATCGGTGGCCGGACGGTTACATCGACCTGCGACGTCAGCCGCTGAAAAGATTCGACAACCGCACGCCACGTGGTGCGCGACCGTTGGTGCACTTGAATCCCCTGGCGTGTTCGCAATCACACTGCGCCTGCGCCTTTTGCTCAGGGCTCCACGTTGGATCCATACGGCATTCAGTGACGGTCGCATCAGGCATGGCGCTCGAAATGACGGACGCGCACGCACCCTGAAGGGCAACTACACCAAGGGCGACGAGGTAAACCAAACGTTGGTTCCACGGCTTCGACCGCCAGCAGCCTCGATGGGCCGCGCACGACGTATTTGCAACGCGATGTTCGCCGACCTGCAAATCCAACTCCTGGCGCGTCGGCCGACGACTCGGCCACCTAAAGTTCTGTATACAGCACTTTAGTCGATCTCGCACGCATACGCTGCCGCGTGAATGGCCGGCCGCGCGACTGACGCAAGCGAGATAAGGCGCTTCGAAGCGGAGGCGAGAACTCGTCTAGCGGGCCGTCTAGAAACGCTCCGTCGCGAACGCGACTATTCGATGAGTTTTCTAGCGGATGCCGCACAGATCGGTCGCGGGCACCTATCAAGCATCTTCGCCGGCCAAGCCAATGTCGGCCTCGCCACCCTGGTCAAACTTGCGTACGCCCTGGACGTGGACGTCGCGGCGTTGTTGGCAGACGCCAAGACTACGACACCAGCGTTCCGACGCGGACGCCCGCGCAGACGACGCGTGGGGACGAGCAGATAGCCGTTTCGTCGCCAACGCGGACCGGTCACGATCGTGACTCCATAGAACGCCGTCACGGCGATGCGCTTTCGCGTTATTGTCGGGTCGAATGCCTTACTTCACCGAGCGTGCAGATGAGCTTCGCATGCCGTTGCTTGGCTCGACAGCTGGCAATGGGCTGCGGCCAGCGCAGATAGCAGCGGCCCAAGCGATTGCGTCACACTTCTTTTCCAATTCGGAGCCGGCACTTGTCGTCATGCCTACCGGTTCGGGAAAGACGTGCGTGATGATGCTGGCCGCGATCCTTCTGCGAGCGCGGCGAGTCCTGGTCTTGACGCCGAGTCGCATGGTTCGCGACCAACTTCGGCAAGCATTCGAGCAGCTTGAACTCCTCAAGAAGATTGGTGCGTTACCGATGACAGCCCCGTTGCCGCGAGTTCGAGAGGTAACTTCTCGAATGGGCACGCTCGAGGACTGGCAAGCAGTACGCGATAGCGATGTCGTTGTAGGTACGGTTCCTAGCTGCAGTCCGCAGATCGATGGGGTAGCACCTCCCCCAACGGATCTATTTGATCTCGTGTTGTGCGATGAGGCGCACCATGCGCCCGCTCCCTCGTGGAGAGTGCTGCTCGATCATTTTGGCGACGCGAAGCGAGTTCTTTTCACAGCTACCCCGTTTCGGCGCGACCTCAAGATTCTCCGTGCCCGCATGGTGTTTGAGTATCCGCTAGCACAGGCACGCAACGACGGTGTCTTCGGCACACTGCAGTTCGTTCCAGTGGAGCCATCACCGTCTGAGAGCGCCGACGTAGCATTGGCGCGCGCCGCAGAGGCACTGCTTAAGGCAGAGCGCGCCCAGAACTTCCCATCCCTCTTGCTGGTCCGTACCTCGCAGGCAACTCGGGCCAAAGAGCTGGACGAGATCTACAGCGCGAATACATGCCTTCGCCTAAAGACTCTGTTGGGCAGTCACGCAACGACTCGCATGCATTCGATCGTGCGCGACATGAAGGATGGGAAGCTAGACGGAGTCATCTGCGTCGACATGCTGGGCGAAGGTTTTGACCTCCCCAACCTCAAGATCGGCGTGCTTCACAGTCCGCACAAGTCGCTTGCGGTAACGCTTCAGTTCATAGGTCGGTTCGCACGTACTACTGGAACGTCAATACCTGCCGCGAAGTTCCTGGCCGTGCCGTCGGAGATCGAGGTCGAAGCCAACAAGCTCTACGTTGCTGGCGCCGAGTGGAACGAACTCGTTGAGCGCGCAAGCCGTGAGCGCATCGACGCGGAACGAGAAGCGCGAAACGTCGTCGAGAGCTTCGCTCCAGTGCTGTCGCAACCGAGCAAGAGCCCAATAGATGTGTCCGCTTTAACGCCCTTTTTCCACGTCAAAGTCTTCGATGTCGGGAAGGATGTCGATCTGACACGCGCACTTGCTTTGCCTCGCGATGCCACTCCCCTGCTATTGACGACAAGTGAAGAGTACAGCGCAGTCATCTGCGTAACCGAAACGATGCGGCGGATTCGATGGTTCAAAGCAGAAGGCCTGAGCGATGTCTTCCACGACCTTCATGTCATCTTTCACGACGAACCCAATGGGTTTCTGTTCATAGGCTCTTCACGTCGCGACTTCGCGACGTACGACGCTCTGGCAAGGTCGGTGGTGCTCGGAGACTACCGGAGACTGAGCCCAGAGGAAGCGAACCGCGTCCTACGAGGCCTGAAGGACGCGTCGTTTTTCTCGATTGGAATGCGCAACAAATCCGGTCTCGGCAGCGCAGAGTCGTATCGAATGATCAGCGGAAGTTCCGCGGACAAGGCGATTCAATCTCGAGACGGAAGGTTCTATGATCGCGGCCACTGCTTCGGGAAGGGCACAAGTGCCGGCAAGAACGTGACCATCGGCTTCAGCAGTTCATCGAAGATCTGGGCCAATCGATCGGATCGCCTTCACGAATTTTTCAAGTGGTGCCGCGAGCACGGCGCAAAAATGGCGTCCGCTGCAGCGGTCACCACGATGTCCGGGCTCGATCACTTGCCCGTTGCAAGCAGGCTGACGGCGTTCCCGGATCATCTCATCGCCATGGACTGGTCGGAATTCGTCTACGCTGAGAATCTCTTGCTGCGTGCCGTGAATGTGGAGGGCGAGGTGTCAGAGTTTCCTCTGACGGATTTCCAGCTCGAAATCGTAACCTGCACGAACCACGAGGTGACCTTCGAGATCGTCGGTCACAGCTTTCGGTTCCCAGTTTCCTATAGACTCGACCGTGCTCGTTGGTTCGCAACCCGCGAGGTCGACGATCTCGCGTGTGTCGACGCCAACGGAGGCGACGAAATGCCTCTCGAGGATTTTCTTCTTGAGCATCCCCCCGCTGCGTACTCCACCGAGCTCGCGCGAGTTGAGGGCGATTCAATCTCCGTTGTCACAACGGTGGACGATTTTCCCAACGAGAACAT
The DNA here is from genome assembly GCA_964484195.1 of uncultured Bdellovibrionales bacterium. Taxonomy (GTDB): domain Bacteria; phylum Myxococcota; class XYA12-FULL-58-9; order XYA12-FULL-58-9; family JALHOP01; genus JALHOP01. The sequence goes on from CAZAER010000044.1 coordinate 3,228, forward strand.
CGAGGCCGTGGATTGGGTCGCGGCTAATGTATCCCCGCTCTTGGAGAAACCGGCGAAAGGTGGGGACACGTCACTGTTCGAGTGGCTGCAAGCGCGGCTTGAGGGCTCAGACGCAACTGTGATCTTCAACGACGACGACTCGTACGAAGTCGCCGACTTCATTGCTCTACGCGATGTCGACGGGGTGACGCGGGTCGATGTGTATCACTGCAAGGCAGCCGCGAAGGAGCCGGTGCCCGGTCAACGAGTCGAGGACCTTTATGAAGTCGTTGGCCAGGCAGTGAAGTGCATGAGGTTCGCTTCTAAGGACCGTATGCTTGCACACCTGCTGCGGCGCAGTGAGAAGACCAAAGCGGGAATAGCGCGTTTCGTCCGAGGTAACGCCCAGCTTCTAGCGGAACTCCTGGCGGCTGGGCGACAGGTTCAATTCTCCGTGACAATCGTCCAACCTGGGGTGGGGACCGCGCCCAAGCCCGAAATTTCGGCGCTGCTGGGTGCGGCGAACGGATACGCGCGAGACGCGCAGCTCTTGCCGCTGCGGGTAATAGGCAGCGCTTCCACGAAAAAGCGTGCTGTGTAATCCGAGATTCAAAATCAGGGGCACGAAACCATGGGGTCGATTTGCCGTGCTGAAGGTCGGTAGTTTACGTCCTGACCTCCTGCCCTCAGAGAAGACGATTTGAAAGACGCTCGACGATCGCACCGAAATCAGAGCTGTACGCAGGCCGCACATTACCATCTGAGCCCACGAGTCCTTCGACTGCGGGCCTCGGTTTCTGTTCGTCCTTGTCGCGCACGTCGGGGGCGGGGATCGTTTCTACCGCAACGCCCTGAAACCGTGACGCAAGAGCCTCGGCTCGACCGTCGTCAGATTTGTCGAGCATGACCGAGATGTTGCGAAACCCGAGGCTAGTGAGGATGGTGAGGATCAGCTCGATGCGACTCGCGCCGCCAGCTCCCCAGCCGAACAGCCGCTCCGACAGTCGGTTGCCGCGAACGTCAAACAGTCGTCTATAATGGACGACGTCATCTTGCCCCTCTACAACGATCACGCCGTCAGATTGGAAAACGACCTCGCTTGCGTCGAGTCCTAACGTGTGCGGATTCGTTTTGTCGCGCGTGATTTTTCGCACAGCTGCGGCGGCTTCATCGCCCGTTTGCGAGATCGTAGAGCGGCCGTCGTGTTTTGCAAGACGCGCCAACGTGCCTCCATTTTCAATTGAGCGCCACGAGACGAAGTAGGGCGAATGCGTCGAGATCACGATTTGCCGCGTGGCTGCGTACCGTTCTAGCAGGGCCATCAGTCGGCGCTGCACCTGTGGATGGAGAGAAGCCTCGGGCTCATCAATGACGATGATGTCTTCTTCGGTTGTCTCGTAGAGCGCGTCCGCTATCACAAACAAGCTAATCAAGCCTTCACCTAGGCCGTCCGAGATGTGACTGATCCCCTGGTCGTTGACTCGGATGTGCGAGCGACCGCTTTCATCTCGGTCAAACCACCACTCGAAGGTCTGACCAAGCAGCTCTTGAACGATGCCGTCCAGTGCTGCTTTTCGAGTTGGGTCTTGCTCAGCGTGTTTCAAACGGCCAGGAAACTGACCGAGCGCGGCGGCCCGCTCGAGCGGTCGTAGTTGCTGTGACTGGTTCAAGCGGTCTGTCGGGGACGGCTCGGGAAAGTTACCGCCGAATATGCGTCGAGATTGTACGACAACGATCTGAGCGTACTCGGGCAGGTACGCAGGCGGGTTCAACTTCGATTCGCTACCGCGGACGGTTGCCACAGTGCGAGCCTGGCCGTCTGCGTTCACCAATGTGAGCTCGACGCGATCACCAGCGCGCGAATTTCGTCGACCAACGTCGAAGGGCGGCGGACGCGGGGACGAAAAGGCGCGCAGCGCCTCGATGAGCGTGGACTTGCCAGCGTTGTTCGCGCCCACGACCATTGTTAGACCACTGCCTGCCTCGCCATTCGGTTGAGCCAGCCTCAGCTCCTGCTCGGTTTCGAACGAGCGAAAACCTCGAAGACGAATGCTTTGAAGTCGAGGGACGCGTGTTTCAGGCATTGTGTGTCCTATCGTCTAGCTATTCATTATTCGTATTGCGAATAACGAATAGCTGATGCATGTTGTTGGTGTGCTTAACGGACAGGACATCGTTGTTCTCGCCAAGCTCGTTCTTTCTTCTCAACCGGACGTGTCTTCGGTGCAGCTTGCCAAAGACCTTGGCTTGCCCCAGCCCCAAGTCTTTCGGGCACTCCGACGGGCTGAGGACAGCCGCGTCATCGCCGTGACAACGCCTCCTCGTGGAAGCAAATCGGGCATCAAACGCGTCAATCATCAGAACTTATACGAGTTGCTGGCCTTCGGCGTGCCTTACATCTTCCCAGCCCACGTCGGGCGCTTGGAACGAGGCGTGCCAACCGCAGGTAGTGCGCCAATTCTGCATGCACATTTTGCGAAGGATCCCGAGCCCGTCGTTTGGCCGCATCCCGAGGGCACCGTAAGAGGGATGAGCATCGAGCCGCTCCATCCTTGCGTCCCCAGTGTCGCTCTGCAGGACCGCCGCTTCTACGATCTTCTAGCCTTGATCGACGCAGTCAGAGGCGGGAAAGCAAGAGAGCGAAAACTCGCCCGCGACACGCTCAAGAGCCTGCTCTTATGACCGACATCAACAGAGCGTTGCTGATAGCCGTGGTCGACGAGATCGGCGACCTTCGGAATGACGTCGTCTTCTGCGGCGGCGCGATCGCTGGTTTGCTCGTCACCGACACGGCTGGTGATCCCATCCGTGAGACGGACGATGTCGATTGCATCGTCGAGATCGGATCGTCAGTTCTCAGCTACCAAGAGATCGAAGCCAGACTCCACGCATTGGGCTGGCAACCCGGGCCCATGACCGTCGAGGGTGACCCGCTCTGTCGGTTCCGCAAGAAGCAACTCGTGTTCGACGTCATGCCGACACAACCCGAGGTTCTGGGGTTCGCGGCGGAGTGGGCACGAGAAGCGATAAAGCACTCCGTCCCACGCGTCATCGAGAACGGCAGCATCAAGATCGTCGCCGCGCCGTATTTTCTCGCCATGAAACTCGAAGCGTTTAACGGCCGCGGCAAGAACGACTACTACGGGAGTCACGATCTCGAAGATTTGGTCACAGTCGTCGAAGGCCGACGCGAGATCATCGATGACGTCCGCAACGCCGCCGCTTCTGTGCAACGCTTCTTGAGCAAGCAGCTCACCGCAAAATGGGGTCGCCTCGTCAGCGAATCGATCCCCGGCGCGATGCGCGGCGACCCGGCACGTTGTGCGTTGGTCGAGCAACGCTTAAGCGCCGTACGCGGCCTTTACGACGGCCCAGAATAGGTGCCGTCAGGTTGCCGTAACCACGTCGAACCAAGCATCTCCAAGCCCAACCAACCTGCACCAAACGACTCTTCGAACTCCGCGCCAGCCTTGAGCAAAATGGGTAACGCCGCGCCGCGCTTGTTGTTTTCTGTTTCCGCTTAAGCGGGCTCATAACCCGAAGGTCCCTGGTTCAAATCCAGGCCCCGCTACCTAAACAGAACGCCCGGTTACTTGCATTGGCAGTGACCGGGCGTTTTTCGTTTCGGGGCCTGGCGGGCACGGCTGCACAGTAAAATGTGCTAACGCATATTCTGATAAGAATATCGCGAGCGAGGCATAACCATTCGTTAACATTAACGAAACGTCGATTTTCGCCCTAGTTCCCGAACGGCTAACTCTCCTCACAACATTCCAATAAGAATATGCTAATTGTTAGCGATGCAGTCGTTTCGCGACTTGGCCGCGCGTCTGCCACCGACGCATGGCTTGATTGAAGCCGTCAGCGCCATTCGAGAGTGGCGCGGTCGCGAGGCGCTCCTCCACACGCAACATCCAGAAGCGTTTACGTCTCTGCGTGCGATCGCTGTCATCCAAAGCACCACCTCGAGCAATCGTATCGAAGGCGTGATTGCGTCGGATGACCGCGTTCAACAGATGGTCTTCGCCAACTCCGCTCCAGCGGACAGACCCGAGCAACAAATCGCGGGTTATCGCGACGCGCTCGCGTTGATTCACGAAGACGCAAAAGAAATGCGGCCGTCATCGAACATCGTTCGACAACTGCACTCCTGCTTGTTCCGCTACACGAGTAGCCCGGGGGGTGAATGGAAACGCTCGCCCAATGACATCACGGAGACGCTAGCGAATGGTCTCGTACGCGTACGTTTTCGCCCGGTTCCGCCGTACCTCGTCGAGACGAACATGCGTGAGCTGGACGGGTCTGCCGACACAGCGCAGGACACCTTCGAGCAGTTGTTCGTTATGGCGGCCTACGTTTTCGACTTTTTGTGCATCCATCCATTTAGCGATGGCAACGGGCGCATCGCGCGTCTGCTGACCCTGCTGTTTCTCTATCGTGCCGGGTATCGAGTTGGTGGCTACGTAAGCCTCGAAAGGATCATCGAGGAGTCCAAGGAGTCATACTACGACGCGCTCCAGCGATCTTCGCAGGGATGGCACGAAGGCACCCACGACTTGACGCCGTGGACCGAATACCTTCTCGGTGTCGTGCTTCGCGCCTACAAAGAGCTCGAGCAGCGGGCCACGACGCTGAGCGGTACCTACGGTGGGAAAACCGTCCGAATCCGAGCGGCAATCGCTCAGCTTCCGAAGGCATTTCGTCGCGAAGAGATCGAGCGCTTGGTTCCCGACACCAGCACACAGATGATTCGCGTGGTGCTCGAGCAGCTGAAGAACGAAGGCGCCATCGAAGCCGTCGGCCGCGGACGGTCCGCAAGCTGGCGCAAGCGGTGATCAGACGCTTTCTATAATCGGCCTCCTAACCCGAGAAACGCGGACTTGATTGCATTGGCATCAGGTCCGCGTTTTTGCTTTTGGGCCGCGCTAGTCCCGCTCGCTGGCTGCGGCTATTTGCGACGCGAGGTCCGCGGGCACTGGCATGGGCTTGACGGGACTCACGTTCGCCCCCCCGGTGTTTCCGACGGGCACGAGCCCGAAGACCGTCTTCGTTGCGGCGCCGATGATCCGGAAGACCTGCCCCAGCGCTTCACGCAGGTCACGCTGGCGTATTGCCCAGGCGAGCATTCGCACGTGCACGCGCACATGGTGGAACGTCGACGCCTGTCCCAGGACATGTGCGCGCTCGAGGTGCTCGAAGCTCCGGTCAGCGCGTCCTGCGGCGGCTGCTATCGCGGCTTCATTTAGCTCGGCGTCGACGAATGGACGAATCTTGCGTGCGAACGATCCCACCGCGGGAGCTTAGCACGCGACGCGGCGGTTCAGGAGGATGCGTTGCGGGAATGAAGCACGCGGCGTATAACCGAACGGCGTCATGTCCCGCATTCGTCGCCATCTGGTCTCGCTGTTGCTCCTTTCGGCTGCCATCGCGCAGCTCAGCGGCATCGAGCACCTCCTCGAAGAGCAACCGTGCGCGGCGGACTGTGCGGGCGACGACGATCACGGCGACTGCCCGCCAACGTGCACCCAATGCGCGTGCTGCCCACAGACGCAGCTCTTCATGACGGCCGACGTCTTGGAGCTAGCGGAGCCGCAGTCGGCGTCGCCCTCCTTCCTTCCTCACGCTGGCGCGGTTCCTTCGGTTGATCCCCGGCGCATCGAGCACGTCCCCAGATCGTTTCCCGTCTAGCTCTGCACTTTGACGTGTGAACGCTGACGCGAACGCCGTCGCCTACGAGCGACGCCGTGCCCGTTGGCTCAGCTATGCGAGAGACACATGAAGTCGTTCAAGCGAGCGGCCTTCGCAGGCGCGCTCTTGTGCTCATCGTGGCCAGACCTGGCCACGGCCGAGGAGCTCCAGCTCACGCTCGATGCGGCCATCGAGATCGCGCGCGTTCGGGCACCCGATGTCGTTTCGGCCCGAGGCAGGATCGATGAGGCACGCGGGCGCCTGGCAGGCGCTTCCGTGCTGTTGCGGCAGAACACCAACTTGGACCTCGCTGCCGGCCGACGCTACGCCTACGACGGCTCCGAGACCGCTGAAGCAGACATCTTGCTGACCCAGGTCTTCGAAACGGGGGGACAGCGTGGCGCCCGTATCGCCGGTGCACAAGCCAGCATCGCCGGTAGCGAGGCTGCTCACGACGACGTGACCCGGCGCCTGGTTCATGCCGTGGCCGTCACCTTCACGCGGGTCCTGCATGCGGACGAGCGGCTGCGCATCGCACGCAACACCGAGACTCTAGCCGTCGAGGTCGTTCGCATCACCGAGCGCCGGTTTGCCGCGGGGGACATTCCCAAGCTCGAGCTCAACATCGCGCAAGCGGCCCTCTCCCGATCTCGAGCCGACGTGAACGCGGCCGATGCGTCACGCGACGCCATCGTCGGCGAGCTGAGACTGCTGCTCGGTCTCGATGCGGAGACATCCGTTGACGCCCGCGGCGATCTCGCGGCGCGCCCACACTATGACGTCGCGGCACTCCTGCAATCCGCCGTCGATCGTCCCGAGACTCGGCTTCTCGCCGCGGAGAACGACGAAGCGCGCGCGGACCTCGAGCTCGGTGAGGCCACCCGATGGCCCGACGTCGGCGTCAGCGCGCACTACCAGCGCCACGAGCGTGCCGACCTCATGCTCGGAGGCCTTTCATTCACCCTGCCGTTCTTCGACAACGGCCAAGGGCGACGCGCCGAGGCAAGCGCGCGCGCCCGGCGCTTGACCTTCGAGCTGGACGCGAATCGCCGGCGCATCGCTGTCGAGGTCCAAACAGCATTCGACGTCTATCGTCGCCGCATCGATGCCCTGGTCGAGCTCGAGCAGAACGCCCTGCCGCTACTCGACAGCAACGAAGCGCTGGCAAAGCGTAGCTACGAATCCGGCCAGCTCGGCCTCGCCGACTTCTTCGTCGTTCGCCGCGAGCTGCTTGGTACCCGAATCGACTATCTCGACCGCCTCCTGGAGGCGGCCGTGGCCCGTATCGACTTGCAATCGCGCTCTGGCCTGTTGCGCTAGCGCCGATGCCGGTCGTCTTACTTCAAAGGAGATCAACGTGAGGAAGTCTGTTTTCGCAATCGTCGCCGCCCTCGCCTGCAGCGTGGCGGCCTGTCAGAAGCAAGAAGCCCCCAAGAGCGAGACGACCGCGGACAAGCCGCATGCCGCCACGGCCGTCGTTCCCGGTTCCCATGACGACTGGTGTGACGAGCACCAGGTCCCGGAGTCGCTCTGCACGCGGTGCAACCCCAAGCTCATCGCGGCCTTCAAGGCGACCGGCGACTGGTGCGACGAGCACAGCGTTCCCGAGTCCCAGTGCAAGCTCTGCAACCCCGATCTGAAGATCGAACGGCCGCCGCGCGCGCCCGAGGGTGCGAAGTAATGCGGCGTCGTCTCGGAACCCTCGTCATCGCTCTGATGGCAGCGTGCGATAGCGCGAGCGAGGCCACACCAGCCTCGCCGCCCGACGCGCGCGCGGAAGCCGCCGATGCGATGTGCAAGGAGCACGGCGTGCTCGAGGCAGTCTGTACCAAGTGCAACCCCGCGCTCGCCTCGGTCTTCAAAGCGAAAGGTGATTGGTGCGAAGAGCACGGCTTCCCGGAGTCGTTCTGTCCGATCTGCCACCCCGAGCGCGGCGGTAAGCCGAGTGGCGACGTCCGCGATGACGGCGCCCCGCTCGACGGCACCAAGGTGACCTTCAAGACCAAAGAGACGGCACGGCTTGCTGGAATCGAGACCGTCAAAGCGGAGCAGCGTTCGGGTCGCGTCGAACGCATCATGCCCGCTCGCATCGTCTACGACGCAACCAAGGTCGCGCAGATCAACGCGAGAGCGGCCGGCGTCGTACGGGCGATTCGCGCTGACATTGGCGCGGCCGTCGCATCCGGCGCGGCACTCGCGCTCATCGAGAGTGCCGATGTCGGCGCCGAGCAATCGCGCGTCCAGAGCACGCGTTCACGCGTGCAGGTCGCCGAGGCCAACAGCAAGCGCCTCGAGACCCTGCACGCGGAAGGCATCGTGGCGCAGAAGGAGGCCCTGGTGGCGCGGCAAGAGCTCGAGGCAGCAAGAGCGGAGCTCGCCGCGGCACAGTCCGCGCTCAACATGGTGAGCCGCGTGTCCGGTGCCGCCTCGCACTACACGTTGACTGCTCCAATTGCTGGCGTGGTCACTCAGCGCAACGCCACCATCGGTCGCCTCGTGCAAACGGATGCCGTGCTCTTCGAGGTCGTCGATACCTCGACGATGTGGGCCGAGGTCGACATTCCCGAAACCGACGTACCGCGGGTCAGTGTCGGTCAACCGGTCACGCTGTCGATCGACGGCCTCGACGATCGGCGGTTCTCCGGCACCCTCGACTACATCCCACCGATCATCGATGCCGACACGCGCACGGCGCGAGGTCGCGTGGCGCTCACCAACGCCGACGGACTCTTGCGAGGCAACATGTTCGCGAGAGCAAGCCTGGTAACCACGACGTCCGCCACAGCGGTCGTCGTTCCGCGCAAAGCGGTGCAGCGAGCCAAAGACGTCCACCTCGTCTTCGTGCGGCTAGGTGAAGACGCATTCGAAGCGCGGCGCGTGCAGCTCGGGTCAGGTGATGGCGAGCTCGTGGAAGTTCGCGGTCGCTTGCAGGCGGGAGACGACGTCGTCAGCGACGGGAGCTTCTTGCTCAAGACCGAGACCTTGAAGGGCAGCATTGGCGCGGGCTGCTGTGACGCGGAGGAGCCCAAGTAATGCTGACACGCATCCTCGAGCTATCGTTACGCCACCGCCTCGTGGTCGTGGTCGCTTGGCTGGGTGTCATCGTCGCCGGCGTGGTCTCGGCGATGCGTCTGCCCATCGACGCATTCCCCGACACCACACCCGTGCAAGTTCAGATCAACACCACCGCCCCCTCTCTCGGACCGCTCGAGATCGAACGGCAGCTTACTCGACCCATCGAGTGGGCAATCTCCGGTTTGCCGCACCTCGATGACGTGCGCTCGGTCTCGAAGTTCGGCTTCTCTCAGGTCACGGTCACGTTCGAGGACGGCACCGACATCTACCTGGCGCGCCAAGTCGTGAGCGAACGCCTCAACGCCGTGGAGCTTGCGCCCGGCATCGCCCGGCCCCAGCTGGGTCCGGTCGCGACAGGCCTCGGTGAGGTGTTCCACTACCTGGTGACCGGTGGCGCTTCATCGACCGACGCTCGGACGGTGCAAGACTGGATCATCAAGCCGCAGCTCCGCTCGGTACCAGGAGTGGCCGAGGTGAACAGCTGGGGCGGCGACAAGAAGCAGTTTCAAGTCGTCGTCGACCCTCTCAAGTTGCAGCAGTACGACATCACCCTCAGCGAGCTCGCTAGCGCCCTCGAGGAGAACAACGCCAACGTCGGCGGCGGAACGCTCGACCAAGCGGGAGAGTCGAGCCTCATTCAGGGCATCGGCATCGCCACCAGCATCGGCGACGTCGAAGAGATGGTCGTCAAGGCGCGAGAGGGCGTGCCGACGCGCGTGCGCGATGTCGCACGTGTCGTGGAGGGCCGAGAGATTCGTCGCGGCGCCGTTTCAGCGGACGGTGCTGGCGAGGTCGTGCTCGGCCTGGGCTTCATGCTGATGGGCGAAAACAGCCATGACGTCACCAGCCGCTTGAAGATACGGCTCGAGGAAATCAAGCGCAGCGTGCCCAAGGGCATCGAAGTGACGCCGGTGTACGACCGCACGACGCTCGTCGACCGCGTCTTGCACACCGTGCGCACCAACTTGCTCGAGGGCGCGGTGCTCGTCATCGCGGTGCTCTTCGCTTTCTTGGGTGACCTTCGCGCGGGCCTCATCGTCGCCGCCGCCATACCCCTATCGGTGCTGTTCGCATCGAGCCTCATGCTGCGCTTCGGGATCGCCGGGAGCCTGATGAGTCTTGGCGCCATCGACTTCGGTCTCGTCGTCGATAGCTCGGTCATCCAGATCGAGAACGTCACCAAGCGACTCGCGGAACGGACAGGAGACAAGCTCACGATCGTTCGCGATGCGGTCGTCGAAGTCCGCAAGCCGACGCTCTTCGGTGAGCTCATCATCGCCATCGTCTACCTGCCAATCCTCACCTTGCAGGGCATCGAGGGGAAGATGTTCCGGCCCATGGCGCTCACGGTCATCTTCGCGCTCGCGGGATCGATGCTGATGTCTCTGACGCTCATCCCCGTGCTTGCGAGCTTCGGTTTGTCGAGCAAGCGCTCCCATCGAGAGAACCGACTGGTCACCTGGCTCACCCAACGCTACGTGCCGATCCTCCACAAGGCGCTAGAGAGGCCGTGGCTGGTCGTCGGCATCGCCTGCTTCCTTCTCGTCAACGCGATGTTCTTGGCGACGCGCCTGGGCACCGAGTTCATCCCTCGCTTGCGCGAGGGCGCGTTGGTCATCAACACGGTCAGGCTCGCCGGTGTGTCGGTCGACGAGTCAGTCCGCTATGGCATTCATATCGAGCGCGCCATCCTCGAAAAGTTCCCCGACGAGGTAGAGCGCGTGTGGACACGCTCCGGCGCCGCCGAGATTGCGACCGACGCCATGGGAGTCGAGCTATCGGACGTCTTCATGACGCTGAAGCCTCGCGAGCTGTGGAAACAGGCCACGACCCAAGACGAGCTCGTCCGGAAGATGTCGGAGGCGCTCTCGAGCCTTCCAGGCATGCGGATGATCTTCACCCAACCCATCGAGATGCGCGTCAATGAGATGATCGCGGGCATTCGCGCGGATGTCGGCGTGAAGTTGTTCGGTGATGACTTCGACACCTTGAAGGCCAAGGCCGCCGAGATCGAGGCGGTCCTGAAAAAGACGCGCGGGGCCGCTGACGTCTTCAGCGAGCAGATCACCGGGCAACCGGTGCTCGAGGTTCGGGCTGATCGTGGGGCCATCGCGCGCCAAGGCATGCCCGTGAAAGACGTGCTGAGCGTCGTCGAGGCGCTCGGGACGCGCGAAGTCGGAACCCTGCAGGATGGCGAGATGCGCTTTCCCATCGCGCTCCGTATCGACGATGCGTACCGAACGGACATCGCGTCGGTCGGCCGCATGCTCGTGAGCGGCAAGGACGGCGAGCGCATCCCGCTCAATCGCCTCGCGAAGCTCGCGATCGCCGAAGGCCCGTCCACGATCAACCGCGAGTGGGGCAAGCGACGCATCGTGGTGCAGGCGAACGTGCGCGGGCGCGATGTCGGCAGTTTCGTCGCGGAAGTCGAGCGGGCTCTCGGCTCGATGCAGTTGCCACCTGGGTACTTCATTCGCTTCGGCGGACAGTTCGAGCATTTCGAGAGCGCCCGCACACGCCTCCTCGTCATCGTCCCGATCGCGTTGGCGCTCATCTTCACGCTGTTGTTTTTCACCTACGGCCGGCTGCTCGACGCGCTACGCGTATTCACCGGTGTGCCCTTCGCCGCGGTGGGCGGCATCGCTGCCCTGTGGCTGCGTGACATGCCGTTCTCCATCTCCGCTGGTGTGGGCTTCATCGCGCTGTCGGGCGTGTCCGTTCTAGGCGACATGGTGCTGGTGTCGAGCGTGCAGCAGCATCTGGCGAGCGGCGTCCCCATGCGCCAGGCCATCGCGACAGCGGCGCGCGAACGCCTGCGTCCCGTCTTGATGACGGCGTTGGTGGCAAGCCTCGGGTTCTTGCCCATGGCCCTCAACACCGGCTTTGGCGCCGAGGTGCAACGGCCCCTGGCGACCGTGGTGATTGGGGGAGTGGTCTCGTCGACCCTCCTCACGTTGCTGGTCTTGCCGGTGCTCTACAGTCTCGTTCGGCGCAAGCGCGAGACGGCGCCGGTGGTCCACCGGGTGAGCGCCCTGGCGGCGGAGACATGAGCTTGCCTTCGCGGACCAAAGGCGCACTGTGGTTCCTCGTCGGCGTCGTCGCGGTTCAAGGCGTCCTCGTGCTCGGGTATCGCTGGCTCGAGAAGAATCGCGACGCCGAGGCAGAACCGCCCTTTCGTATCGAGCGCCTCTCTGGGGAGCTCGCGAGCGACCTGGCGATGCTCGACGCCGCGGGAGTCCGGCACACGCTCGCGGAGCATCGTGGTCGTCCCGTCTTGCTGCATTTCTGGGCGACGTGGTGTCCGCCGTGCAAGGACGAGCTTCCACAACTCCTGGCCACGGGACGCACCCTCGCGCGCGAGGATGGCTGGGCCGTCGTCGCCGTCGCGATGGACGAGAACTGGGACGCGGTGAATCAGTTCTTCGCTGGCGAAATACCGCCCGAGGTCACGCGCAACGCGGACGAGACGGCAACTCGCGCCTACGACCTCTCGTCGTTACCCGATACCTACATCGTCGACGCGAGTGGAGCGCTGCGCGCCCGGATCGGTGGAGCTCGAGACTGGACGTCGACGAGAGTGCGCGACGTCATCACTATAACCATCAAGGAGCATTGAGATGTCCGAGGATTGCTGCTCGGCGAAGGCCGACACACTTGCCGAGCTCGCCCAGAAGTCCGAGCAACGGCGCGTGCTCATCATCGTCATGGCCATCAACTTCGTGATGTTCGCCGCCGAGTTCAGCGGCGGTTTCATCGCGCGCTCGTCAGCCGTCATGGCGGACTCCGTGGACATGTTCGGCGATGCCGTCGTCTACGCGCTCTCCTTGTACGCCCTGCGCCGCGGCGCGCGCTGGGAGGCGGGGGCGGCGATCGCCAAGGGCGCCCTCATCCTCGCGCTTGGCATCGCGGTCATCGCCGAGCTGCACGACAAGATCGTCAACGGCGTGACGCCATCGTCAGGCCTCATGTTGCTGTTCGGCGGCGCCGCGCTCGTCGCCAATCTCGCGTGCGTCGCGATGCTCTGGCGCTTCCGCAACACCAACGTGAACATGTCGAGCACCTTCGAGTGTTCCCGCAATGACGTCGCCTCGAACGTCGGCGTGCTCATCGCCGCGGGCCTCGTGGCGCTCACCCGGTCGGTCTGGCCCGACATCATCATCGGCGGGATCATCGCCTTGCTCTTCTTGCGCTCCGCGTGGCGTGTCCTCGGCTCGGCGATTCCTGCCTGGCGCAAAGCGCGCGTGGTTTGACGCGAGTTACTAGCGTTAGCCGTAACTCTCCGGTTTACGTTCGAAGGTGCCGCGCTGACACTCGGGCTGCACAACCGCCCACAATTCGCCCCGATACACCGGCGCATGGCCATCAAGTCCCCGACGGGCGTGTCGCTCCACGACATGGGTCCAACCGCAAGAACCGCCATCCGCGAGCTCGGTCTCGACAACGGCGACGGCGTCGTCAGCGCCGCCGACCTTCCGCGGATCGACAAGGCGCTCGCGAGCGACGGCCTCGATACGCAAAAGCTCAAAACGGTTCTCTCGGTGCGCGCCATCGCTGCCGCCTCGCTGCTCAAGGCACCGAAGGTCGCCGCGAAGCGTCTCACCGATCAGAGCCCCGTGAAGCGTCTCATCGAGCGCCTCGGCACGAGCGATGCCCCTGCCCTCGTGCGCGACACCGACTTGCTCAAGACGCTGGCGCGGATGGGAACCTCCGAAGACCAAGCCGCCTTGCACGCTATAGCGTTGCGTGAGGGAGACATCGCGGTCGCGGCGCGTGCGCTCGTCGCCCTGGATCACATCACGGCTGACGACGTTCGCGCGTTGATGCGCAAGCGCGGCGCGTTGGAAGCGCTGGCCACGCGTATCGACGAACATCCCGACAGACTGCACGCCACCGGGCTCGGTGTCACTGACCTCGCGAGAGCATTTGCTCATCCGACCGACGCAGCACGGCAGGCAATCCTCGAGGTCGCATCGCAGGCGAACCCCGTCCTCGCGCTGCGCATCATGTCGGCGTTCGGACGCATCGACCCCGACCTCGTCGCAACGCAAATCGCACGGCTCCCCGATCCCCAGGCCTGGTTCCTCGCACCCTCGACCCCGCCCAGAGCTCTGTCGGACTTCGCGCGCATGGCGGACCACATGCGCCGCGACGGCAATGTCGACGGCCTCGAGATGCTTCGCGTCGCCTACGCCCGTCACGCTCCACAGGAGCAACTGATGGCGAGCATGCCCGCTGGCCTGGACAACAAGTGCGCGTTCACCGCCAAGCCGGGACCTATCTGCGAGCAGCGTTTCATGATCGGCGACACCACGGTCAACGTATGGATCTACGAGTGGCAGAAGGCGCCGACCGTGTTCATCAACGTGCATGACAACGAAAACACGGCGGCCCAAGCCGGACGTGAGCACGTCCGCGAAAGCGGCGGCACGCTGGTCGAGCTGAAGCACATCGGCCAGCGCAACATCTTGTTCGCGCTAGGCCAACGTACCTTCCAGTTCGACCCCAATCGCATCTTCACCCCGGACGGGATCCGCAAAACGCTCCAAGACCAGGGTGGCACCTCTCCGGAGGCAGAAGCAGCGGTCAAGCGCTTCTCCGACTCCCTTGTCCGCGAGTTCGGCCTCACGAGCCCACCGACAGTCGTCGCCCTCCACAACAATACCGATGGCGGTCAGCTCCACATCAACAGCTACGTGCGCGGGGGCGCGTACGCGCGCGAGGCCGCGGCTACCTCGGTGAACCCATCGATCGATCCAGACGACTTCTTCTTGGTCACGAAGCGGGCGCACCACGATCGGCTGAAGGCAGCGCGGCAGAACGTCGTTTTGCAAGACAACGCCAACGCGACCGATGACGGCTCACTCTCGGTGCTGCGCGGGAAGCTCGACCTGCCTTACGTCAACGTCGAAGCGCAACACGAGCACTTGGTGCAACAGAAGAAGATGCTCGAAACGCTCGGTCCGCTACTGCGTACGCCGTAGAACTGGGCGCACCGTAAGCGTGCAACTGTGGGTGATGTTGTCGCCCGGAACAAAGTGAACCGCGTGCTTCGACGGTGAGCTCAGCCGCTCGACGAAACCCTCGACGAGGCCAAGCTCGAGCTCCGCTGGATAGGGCGTTTCGCAACGCACCTCGTACACGCCGTGCTCGAGCTCTTGGACGCGATAGTGGCCAACATTACCGGTGTGGCCCAAGTAGTAACCTTCGTCGATGCTGAGGAGAAACGCGTCGATGGACGTCGCGGGCGAACGCGAGTGCTTGGCGATGGTGCGCGCAGCGATGCGAATCGCGTCGCGGCCGAGCATGCGCTGCATCTCGGCGAGAGTGTTGAGCCAGAACTGGAACGGCACCTCCGCACTTGGTTTACGGGGGTCGACGACAACGCCGTGGCGCGCGAGCAGCGCGGTACCGACCTGAGGCAAGAGACCGAATGCCGGCAAGACCGCGAGGACATTGTAGGCGCGTATGGTCGCCTTCTTGTCGCGACAAATGAACTCGAGCACGGCGAGGCTCTCCGAACCACTCCTGCCTTGAACGGCACGATTCGTCTCGCGCCAAAGCCTTCTCTCGTTGCGTGGCTGAGAACGCGTCGTCCCTACGGGACCGAAGCGAGCTCGAGCTTGTAGACCCCGGCTCCCCATTGGGAGGCGTAGAGCACCTTGTTGATCGGATCGTAAATCACCCGATCGGGTCCATCGATGTACGTCGTCGTTCCGAAGAGCTCCCAGTTCGAGCTTCCCGGCGCGGACGTCGTGTCCGTTTCCGCGAGCATCTGCCAACGATAGGGGCCAAACGCAGCGGTTCCGGTGTTCGCAAGCATGGTCCAGACGTGCGTGCCGTCGCCCCAGATGCCGCCATAACCATCACCCGAAGACTGAGCGCCGGTGTCGGACCACGTGCGTCCGTTATCGCGGCTGCGAAAGACCTTGCCGACGGAGCCCATGTAGAGAGCGCCGTTCGACGCGCGGTAGAGCGATTGCATGCCGTGCGTATGATCGAAGTTGCCGACCTTGCTCCAAGTCGCGCCGGCGTTTTCGGTGCGCCAGAGGCCTCGGTTGTCTTGGTTCGAAACGAGCCAATGACTGCCGGCGGAGTCCGGCGAGCCGTCGTTTTTCTCGCCGACGAAGAAGGCCAGCTGGCTGTTGCCTGACCAACCACCCGCGGCGTGTGTCACCCAGGTCTCGCCGCCGTTCGTGCTCTCGAGCACACCGCACGCGGCGCCGTTCACACCACCCGAAACCAACGGCCAATCCACCTGGCAGCCGTGAAACGTCAGCAAGAGGTGCAAGTGATTGTGAGGATCGATGGCGAGTGCGTACACGTCACGCTCGTAGCCGTCGGGCAGGATCTCCGACCAACTCGTGCCGCCGTTCACCGTCTTGCAGACGCCGGAGCCGCCTTGGGCCACGCCAGCGTAGACGATGTCCGAATCGGTCGGGTCGACGCGCAAGAATCCACCCGCGGCGAGCCCGTTGCTCGCGCTGAGGTGGCTCCAGGATTCGCCGCCATCGATTGATTTCCAGATGCCGTTGTACGCGTCGACCGAGTGGTCGAAGTTGACGTAGAGCGTCTCGGGAGCGTCGGCCTTGGCGCCGTCGATGAAGTTCAAGCCGAAGTACGGCGCCGGACCTCCCGAGAAAGAGCCGCCAGCCCAAGGCGGTGGAACCGGCGGCGTGATGCCTTGCCACTCGCTGCCGATCGGTGCGACTGGGCCTTGGTCGCCGGGATCCGGATCGCTGTCCGTCATCACGTCCATGTCGGACATCGCGTCCATGTCGGAAGGTACGTCGGTATCCGACATCGCCTCGCCGTCGGCCGGGGCCACGTCGTTGTCGCCGCCAGCGGACGCGCTCGGCTCGCTATCTCCTGAGGGCTGCTCGTCGATGGCTCCCGGTGCTGCCACGTAGCTGCCGCACGACATGGTGAAGGCGACGGTCAAAAGGAGAGCTCGCATCACCAGGCGATGCATGTGGGCGTCGGGAGTTTCCCGCCGCCCCGCACCCCCAGGAAACTTCCCCCGCCCCCACGCATCGCCCTTTGCAGAGACAGCACCCCACACCCCTAGGGAGCGGTCATGCGGGCCTCAGTCGGTTTACAAGTCCTTGTCGCGGCTACGCTTTTGGCGTCGTGCGCAAGCTCCGTAGACGGCGATCCGCAAGGTGGCCCAGATCGAGGAGGCGACTCGACCCCCGCCGACGTGCCGGCCGACAGCGACACCCCGCCCCCACCGCCGCCGCCACCCACGACAACCGACGATGACCCGCCCCCTCCCCCGCCGCCCGCCGACCCCGTGCCTGGCGAACATTGTCCCGACGGCGTCATCGCTAGTGAGCCGTCTTCGACACCACCCACACTTACGGAAGGCGTGTGGAAGAACATTTCGCCGCCCGGAAGCTACCGCCCGAACGGTTCGAAGCCCTCTTACGGCCTCATGGATATCCGTCTCGACCCCTGCAACACCGCGATCATGTACATCACCAGCGACAGCCAGGGCCTCTTCAAGAGCACCAACGCCGGCGCCTCGTGGACGACGATTGGCGGCTTTAGCGGAACGGTCAGCCCTGGTGACATGCAAATCAATCCCGTGGACGGGCGCGACATCTACACCGTCGGCGGCGTGCGCGGTGACACACCCGGCTTCTGGGTGTCGCACGATGCCGGCGCCACCTTCGATCAGCCCGACGGTTTCGTTTACCTCTCGCCGGGAGTCCCCGCGAGTAACGCCACCGGCGGTTGGACGAATGACGTCTACGACGTCGCCGCTGACCCCGCGGACTTCGACCATGTCCTCGTCACGTTCCACGCCGGCTTCGAGTGGACCGGCAACGCCGGTGTCATCGAAAGCCACGACGGCGGCGACACCTGGACGCGCCACTGGCCGATCAAAGACGAAGACGGAGACACCGTCGACCTCGGCAACGGGCACGGCATCGCCTTCCTCCGCGATAGCGACACTTGGCTGCTCACCACGCAGTACGCCGGTATGTGGCGCACGACCGACGGTGGTGAACATTTTCGACAAGTCAGCACCGTCAGCATGCAGCACGGCGGCATGGGCATCTACTACGCCAAGAACGATGTCCTCTATGTCGGATCGAGCCAGGGCATTCTTCGCAGCGAGAACAACGGACAATCGTTCGAGCTCATCAGGCCCGATGGCAATACGCGCGGGTACTACGCGGTCATGGGTGACGGAAATCACCTCTACGCGCAGCACGGCGACACCGGCAACAACTCGGTCGGTATGAACCTGCCGTACATGATCTCGGACGAAGACGACGGCCGCACCTGGACCACCTTCACGCCGACGCAGACGTTCTCCGACGGCCCCTACCGCATGACCTTCGATGCCGTGAATCGCATCCTCTACTCCGCCAATTGGAATGAAGGCGCTTGGGCCTTGAAAGTGAGCACCCCATGAGACCGCAACAACGGACTGTAGCCCTCCTCGCATTGTTCGCGCTCGCCGGCTGCACGTCACGTGTCGCTGGCGACGTACGCGACGGCGACGACCCTGTCGGCGATAGCGACAACCAAGCAGGGGGCGATTCGAATACGAGCAATGGCGGCGACAACAACAACAATGGCGACAATGGCGGCAGCGACACGGACTCGCCCGGCACGATCGGGACTACCGTCGGTGTCACCTGCGGCGCGCTCGCGAGCAGCGATACCGTAGCGGTCGACAGTGCCCTCCCCGCCTTGCCGGCCCTCGTCGGTCTGCAAGCGTGCATCAACGGCGACGCACTGAACGTGACCTTCGAGCCACTCGACGACGCGGTCGACTATCGCATCTATCCACTACCGTCCGACGACGACATCACCGTCGACGGTAGCGGTAACGTCGTCATCGAAAACGCGGTCTATCGTTGTGCCGGAACCCGCGAGGCGCTGCGCATGATCGAGGACACGAGCGCCAACGACAACGCCGCCGGCGGTGCAACCGTCGTCAACGGCAACGTCGAAGGCTTCAGCCGCAGTGAAGCCAATGCGCAGCTTGGTTACGTCTACACCACGCCGGGTGATGGGCGCGTGCCGGTATATGTGATCGGCAAGGGCGATGCCGACGGTGACGGCGGCTTCAATTGCGGACGGCCGGTGTTCTACTCGACGCGCCCGAAGATCTACACCACCAGTAGCGCCGAGCGCGACATGCTCATCGCAACCGAACATGGACGCGATGACGGCATCGCCTTCTATGTCCCGGCGAGCGCCGGTGCGGGCACCAAACCCGTCTACGAAGGCGACGTTGGCGACGACACGCTGCGCTGGGTCGATGGTCCCGAGAAGACCGCCCGTGGCTCCGGCACGACCATCTTCAACGTTCTCACGTCCGCTGGAACGGGCACGGCGCCGCTGATGCGCGTCCACGTCGTCCCCTATTGCACGCCGCAACACGACGAGCTGGTCGCTGGCATGGCGCGCTACAAAAAAGCGCGCTTCGAAGGCGATCAACCACTCACGGCACTACGCTGGTCGGGTTTGACGGAGGCGTCGACGATGGTCATCGAGGCCCTGTCGAGCGGCTGCCCCTACCAAGGTCATTTTTCGCCGATCCACGCCGGCGCCTTCGACAACACCGGGCCCGGCGCGCCGATTCCTCAACCCGCTTACCTCACGGTCGCGGACATGCGAGCCGCCTCCGCCACGAGCGAGGTGTTCATCAATGGCCAGTACGACACGAGCACTTTGCCCAAAGCCATCGCTCGCACCTTCGTGCACGTAACGCCCAAGGCCGCGCCGACGACGTGGCAGTTCTTCGACACCTTCCAGACCACGATGCATCCGTTCAGCCCGGCATCCTCGTCCGCCGGCTCGGAACGCTTCGTTTCCGACACCTACGATCTGACGAGCTACAGCAACTCACGTTTCATCTACGGAACGGCGCTCGGCGAGATGTGGATCGGTTATAGCGACCAGTGGGCCGACACCAACGGCAAGGTTCGCATGACGGCCAAGACACTCGGGTCCGTTCAAGCGAACAGCTATCTGCACGTCACCGCCGAAGTCGACGTCATCTCGACGCCGCGGCGCTATCCGCAGATCCTGATCAGCGACACCGCGTCGCCGATTCAGGACAACTTGCCCAGCGGCACCACGGTCATCGTCCAGGCAAAAGACATGACGCCGACGCAGCTGCAGGTGCAAATCTGCGATCACCGCACCTGGGACGTGAACGACCAGTGCCCGATGCTACCGACGTTCTCGAGCTCGTTCGCCTCGCCTGCAATGATCCCCGGTGAGGTCGCGGGCACCGACAACACCGTGAAGCTCGACATCTACTTGTCGACGGGCCGCATCTATCTCTTGGTGAACGACATGCCCTACAGCTGCACATCGCTGCCGGCGAACGCGGAAGATGGCGTGGACTACTCACCTCCGAGTGGAAACGTGAGCGTCACCTTCGGCGACGCGCTCTATCACTCCGGTGAATCGTTCACCGTAGCAGGGGGGCCGATCTCGGGCCCGATGTATCAGTTCCACAAGTCGAAGATGCTGGTGCTGACGCGCCGCCACTTCGACAACATCGGCTTCGTCAGCAACCAGCCGGCGCCGGCCTGGGACACCAGCCGCTTCCCGTGCGTGCAATGAAGCACTCGTTGCTCCTGACCTTGTGCCTCGGCGCGTGCGCTGCGCCGGGGCCTTCGGACACAGGAGACCTCGAGCCACCCCCACCAGACGCACGCGCGGCGTTTCGTGGGTTGTCGCCGGAGACCTTGCCGGCGCCGCCGCCCGACGTGACCAACGCTTGGGCGGACGACCCGGCAGCCGCGGCGTTCGGCGACCAGCTCTTCTCGACGACGCTATTTGCCGGTCGCTTGCTCGAGGGCGACAACAACGGAGCGCCAGGCACGCTCGGCCTCATGGGCCAATCCGGCAAGGTCGCCTGCGATAGCTGCCACGTTCCAGCGGACGGTTTTTCCGACACCCGCTCGCCTGGGCGCCAGATCTCACTCGCTTCGGGCTGGGGCCGGCGCCGCTCGCCGTCGCTCTTGGACATCGGGCAAGCGACGCTCAACATGTGGGATGGGCGGCACGACACCCTCCACAGCCAGGTCTTCTCGCCGTTCGAGTCCGTGGTCGAGATGAATAGCTCGCGCCTCTACGTGGCGCAGCAAGTGGCGGCACACTTCCGCGATACCTACGAAGCGGTCTTCGGTGACTCACTTGACGCTATAGCACACATACCGTTGCTCAGCGCCGAGATGACGGGTTGCTCGACGATGAACCGCGCGACGAACGTGGGCTCCGACTGCCATGGCGTCCCGGGCGATGGCGCCGAGTACGACAGTCTCTCCGACGTCGACAAGGATCGCGTCACCCGCATCGTCGTCAACGTCGGCAAGGCCATCGCCGCTTTCGAGCGTCAGCTCACCTGTGGCCCGAGCCGCTTCGACGCCTGGGTCGCCGGTGACGAGGAAGCGTTGTCGGACGCCGAAGAACGCGGCGCCGAGCTCTTCGTTGGGGCGGCCGGCTGCGTCAGCTGCCATAGCGGACCATTCTTCACCGATCAGCAGTTTCACAACGTCGGGCTCGCACCCGGTCTCGTGGCGGCTGCGTTTCGCGACGATAATGACCACGGTGCAGCCGTTGGTCTCGCCGCCGCGGCCGCAGACCCCTTGAACGCCGCCGGCGTCTACAGCGACATCCCGGAGACCCGCATTCCGGCAGAGCTGTCGCCGTCACTCGAAGGTGCCTTCCGCACACCCAGCTTGCGATGTGTGGGCATCCGACCGTCGTTCATGCACACCGGACAAATGCTGTCGCTCAAAGCAGTCGTCGCCTTCTTCGACAGCGGCGGCCACACGGGGGCTTACTTCGGCACCAAGGAGATCGCACCGCTGGGGCTCAGCGACGAGCAGAAACAAGACCTCGTCGCCTTCTTGAACGCGCTCGGAGGCAAGCCGTAAAGCTACTGCGTCAGCATCCGCAATAGCCCCGCGCGCTCGTTCGCCGACCAAATGACGTTGCACTCAGGGCTCGCCACCATGACACGTGGGCCGTTAAGTAGTCTCTGATCGCTCAGCGGTTGCCAGGTCAGACCGTCACTGTCCGCTGAAGCGTACGTAAGCTGTGGACCACCGTAGTGTACGACGGGGTCGTAAGACGCCGTGAACAAGCGCTCACCGTCGCCGATGACGCTGGCATAGCCATCATTCGGCGGACCGACCGAGATCCAACTCACGCCGCCGTCGGCGCTGCGAATGACCTGCGGGCGCGCGGCTACGTAGATCACGCCGTTCCCGGAGTAGTACGCCGCCGAGACTCCAGCCTGGTTGTCGGAGCCATTGACGCGCGTCCAAATGCCGCCTGCGTCAGTCGTGAGATACACGCCAGTGTACTGCGACGACAGCAACCAGCGACCGGGCTCGCTCAAGAACATCAGTGTGTGTCCGCTCGCCCAATCGAATTGTGGCTCGTGGAGGATCCACGAATCACCACCGTCGGTGCTTTCGAGAAATCCGGCGTGGTCGCCCCCACGCCAGCCGCTGTGAAAACTGACGAGCAGGTGACGCGGGTCCGCCGGATCGATGGCGACGCCTTGCACGGCACCAGTGCCAATCGCCGTGACCGTGTCCGCTAAAATGGTCTGCTCCCAATCGACGCCACCGTTCGTCGATCGCCACAAGCCCTGCTCTTCGCCGTTGGCGGCGGTCGCGTAGAGGCGGTCGCTGGTCGTAGGGTCGACAGCAAGGCCCGCCGTTTCGCCGCCATCGATCTGATCGTGGTTCTGGCCGGTGCTCACCTTCTGCCATTGGTCGCCGCCGTCGGTGCTCTTCCAAATGCCTTGGCGATAGGTCCCGAGATACAACGTGGTCGGGTCGGAGGTCGATGCAGCGATGTTGATCACGCCGCGATTGCCGCTCGGCGCGTCCGCTACCAGCGACACTTGCGACGGCGTGATGTCCTCCCAGACACCGGGAGTCGCGGCGATCGACGGGCAGGTGACGGCGTGCTGCTGCTGGTGCGTTTCCCAGTCGTAGATGACGTGGTCGCACCCGACGAGGGCGGCAAAGACGAAGGGAAGACTTAAGCGCATACGCTCTACGGCTTCACCTTAGCGCAATCGGCGACCTGCTGCGCGACTTCACGCGCGTGCGGCCCGCCGGGGTAGGCTTTTTGGTGAGCACGCCACGTGGAGCATGCGGCCTCGGCACCTTTCACCTGCTCGATGAGCTTACCGAGCTCGAAACCGAAGCTCTCGCGCTGTGACGGCGTGAGCTCGCGGTCGCGGCTCGCGTCGCGGAGCAAGGTGATGGCTTCGTCGAAACGCCCCTGACTGCGCAGCTGGAACAAGCGCACCATGATCGGCTGCTCGTCGGCGGATTCGGGATCCGTGGGCGGCGGCCGATGGTGTTTGCTGGGCGCCTTGGGCGTGGGTTCCGTCTTCGGCGCGACTTCAGGCTCCGGCAGGGGGACGGCGACGCGCGGCCACACCAAGCGCTCTCCCGCGGCCACCTGGTCCACCGTGCCATCGTTCCATGCGAACTCGATTTGGCCCTCCGAGACCGTGACCTCACCGCCGCTCGCCTGCTGCGTCACGCGGAACTGCGTGCCTTTGACCACGACGCTTCCGTGCGACACCGCGACGACGAAGCGGGGCTCGTCCTCGCGGCGCTTGCTGACCGCGAAAGCGGCCGTCCCGTGTCGAACGCGGATCGCCTGCGGCTCGAGAGTGACCTGCGTCGCATCACCGAGCTCGACGATGGCGCCGCGCAACGCCACACGAGGCGTCTCCGAGCAGTCCGCCTTGGAAGACCACTCGCCGGGCGAGCTCGTCAAACATGCAGCTCCCGCGAGCACGTCGACTTCGGACGTCTTCCATGGGTGCGCTATGACAAGCACCGCAGCAGCAGCCGCGGCAGTCGCGAGCCCCATCGCCCACGGCATCACGCGCCGGCCGCGCCGTGAAGCCAAGCGCTCCTGAAGCATGGCGCTCATCGCCGCAGTCTCACGCGGTGATAAGCCGTCGGCCTCCGTACGCTCTCGGAGGAGCTCGGATTCCTGCTTCAAGCTAGGCATCGTCGAGCTCCCAACTGCGTGCTTTGAGCTTGGCGATGGCGCGGGCGTGGAGCTTCGAAATCTGCCCCTTCGACAGCCCCAAGATCTCACCGGCTTCGGTCTGACTCTTCTGCTCGACGTAGACGAGCACCATGATGGCGCGCTCTTTGGGGGGCAGCTCGGCGATGAAGGTCTCGAGCTCGCTCAACGCCCGTTGAGCGCGCAGCCGTGGCTCCGGCTCGTCCATCAGCGGGCCGGCGATGACGCGCACGGCAGAGAGCACGCGTGAGGTCAGGGTGCGCCGGCGCAGGCTCATCAAGCAGGTGTTGACCGCGACGCGGTAGAGCCAACCGCCTGGGTCTTGGCGGTCGCGCACCGTATCGATGACGTCGACGAGCTTCACGAAGGCGTCCTGCGCGCGGTCGTGCGCCCACTGCCTGTCGCCTGCCGCGAAGCGAAGGCAGGTCCGAAATACCTTCTGATTGTAGGTCCGATACACGGCATCGAGCCACTCCGACTCAGAAAGGTCCGAGCTCACGGTCAGCACCGGATCGATGTCTGGGGGGGCCAAAAGTTTACTCACGGCAGGGCGACGACTAGTGCCAGCTCGAGCCCAGCCCGACCAGCGTCAAACGCCGTTTGGCCGTCGACGCGGTGCGTAACCGGCGTCATGCGTAGAAAGGGAATAACGTTCAGGTTTATGTGGAATGGACCACGCAGCTCGAGCGGCACACCCACACGGCCGCTCATGCGCACCCCACGCCGCTCTTGGTCGAGGTTGTAAATGTGGGCCAGGGCACCCACCTCGAGGCCGACGGCGAAAGCGACGTCGCCAGACTTCACCAGCGTGACGTCGGCGTGAGCGCTCGCCACCGGCTCGATGACCCACAGGCCGAGCCGATGCACGAAGCTACCATCGAGAGCGACGCCCAGACCCCAGCGGTCACCGAGGGCGCGCACCACCGTGGCGCGCAGGGTGGGAGCGAAGGTCGGCGAGCGGAGGATGGTGGCGCCGCCACCGAGCGTGAACCGCCAGTCATCTCGGGGCGCGGGCGGAGCTGGAGGCGCGACGGCAACCACGACGGGCGCGGGTGGCGGAGCCGGCGGTGGCGGCTCAGGCGGTGGCTCCGTGGAGAGCTGCTCGAGCAATCCTTCGACGGCGTTCTTGAGCTCGAGGGCCACGGTGCTGTCGCAACGTGCACCAACGGCGACGACACGTTGCAACCTCTCGCTCTGGCGCGTCACCGACACTTGGAGCGCCGCCGGGGCGTCGGCGATCACCACGCTGATGTCCTCGCGGGAACCGACACCTACGACCGCGTGACCAGTCTCGACCAACGATTGCAACAGCAAGTTCTGCAGCCCGCGCAGCTTGCACCGTTGAACCGTCGTCTCGGAAACACCTGACCAATCGAGCGAGACGCTACGCCGGCTGGCGCGCACGACGTCGCCTTCGGCCGCGGAGAGCTCGGGGGAGCTCGCAAACACGGCGATCATCACGACGAACAACGACGCTGTACGAGCTGCGCGAATGACTACGTCATAGTCGATGTCAGGGCGGCACTCGAGCGCTGCGCGACCGACTTCGCTTTGTCCCGATACTCGGGCTCATGGCCACTGTCCAACGCACGCAAGCCCCGACCGGCACCCCCGGCGTCACCCATTTCACTCCCAGCAACCTCGCGCGTGGTGTGGTCTGCGGCACGTCGCTCAATGGTTACGACCGCTGGCTCTCCAGCGCCGCCGACCGCGGCAAAGCCGCGAGTGAGGCGTTGAAGCTCTGCAGCAAGGCACACGGGGGCGCCACGTGCCCGAAACCGACGTGCCAGTCCTTCCGCAACACGCCGCAGCGTCCAGTCCGCGCTCCGACGCGACGCTCCAGCGCGGCCGAGGAACGCGCCATCGAAGAGTCCAAGAGAGGCGCCGCAGAGGCAGTCCACAACTTCCTGAGAATGCAGCGCGAGCAAAAGATCGACCGGCTCATCCGTGAGCACCGGCTCTAGTCTCCGCTGGCCCAACGATAGCGGATACCGAGCTCGGTGAAGTCGCTCTGAACGAGACCGAGAAAGTCTTTGCTCACCAGCGCCATGAGAAAAGAGCCGCGAATCTCGAGCGCGCGACTGAGAACGATGCGCGTGACGAAACCGGCTCGCACCAGCAGCTCGTGCCGCGCCGGAGCATCGAGAGCATCGACCGCGAGGCCGAACGTCACGTTGCGCCGCCCCGGAATCAAATGCGCGCCGTACTCACCGCGAACGCGCACGACCCACGGAGGCGCCACGATCATCCTCAGTTGCTCCTCGAATAGGTAGCGATCAGCCGGCACGCCCGTCACGTAAGAGACGGAAGCAAGCCCGCCGAAGTCGCCCAGGGACGTGCTGACACCGGCGCTCAGCTCTGCTTCGAGCGTCGAATATTTCGCATGGCTACCCGCGGATCTTTCGAGGTCCAAACGCTCATAGCTGTCGAGCTCTGCCAGATAGCCGCGCTGCAGCGAATACACCGTACGCGCGCCTGCTCTCAGGTCTGCAAATGGCGTCGAAGCGCGCAAGCCTGCCCAGCCAGCAACCGCACCGTTCGTGACGATTGGGTTCGCTTCGAGACCGAGCCATTGAAAGTGAGGTCTGCCATAGCCGACAGCCACGCGTGGTCGCAGATAGAGATAACCGGCATCGATCTGCGTGGCGACAAAGGCGCGTGGTCGCGACGAGGCCCAGGTGTTGCGCTCGGCCACGGGTCTCGCGTCGATGCTTTCGACCGCTTGCGTGTGCTGGGCGACGTCGGGCGCGTTTTGTGCAACGATGAGCGACGTCAGAAGGAAGGCGAGCGAGTCCATCAGTACACCACCGCGACGCCAACCCCTGCGCCGGTCGGATAGACGCTGATATCGACGTCGGAACGATTGCGTCGTCGATAGTGGAGCGCCGGGATGCCGAGACCGACAGCGGTACCGATCACCGCACCGGTGATGACGTCGGTGGCGTGGTGCACATCGCCCACGATGCGCAGCGCGGCGGTGGTTCCCGCCGCCAGATAGGCCGTAACGCAGGTCGCGGTGTCCCAACCACCTCCGAACAACGCGATGCGAGCACGGTGCGCACAGATGAGACTCGCACCGGTGAACGCAAGCGAGGAATGACCACTGTAGAACGAGCGGAAACGCGAGCTGCGAACGCAGTCGTTGGCGTCGACGGGGATCTTGTCGCCGCAGTCGTGGACATAGGGTCTCGGCCGACCGACAAGAGCCGTCGTGACCTGATGAAGGGCGGCGCTGATTGCGATGGCCTCGGCGTCGATGACCGCCATCTCCCAGGCCGCTTTGGGACTGCTCCGGATTCCGTAGGCCACGATCACGGAGTCCACGAAAAACGGCCACGTGGTTTCGAGCGAGAGCAACACGTCGCTCGTGTCACGTGCGCGATAACGATCACGCACCGAGGAGAGCGCCAAGGCATCTTCGGCGGCGCGGTCGAACAACAGGTACTTGTCGGGGTGGTCGCTCGGCGGCTTGAGAAGCGCGGCGGTGAGCGAGATGGCGGCTGCGCCACCCACGATGCCGTAGTTGACTGCCCCAGCTTGCGCCCATTCGGCCTTCCACTCGATCGTAGGGCCCGCCTGTTCGTCGACCGCGCGCAACGGCACAGCCTCGCCCGTACGGTCTTCTGGCCGTTCGGGACTCGGGACTTCTTGGGCTCTTGCCGTCCAGCCGAAGCAGAGCAACGCGCCGGCCACCGCGGCCGTGATCACGCAGGCACCCAATCTCGTTCGTCTATGCACGCCCATCCTCCCAGGCGTCGCAGCATGGACATCGCACCCTAACCGTAGATTAACGAGCGTCGTTTGGTTGGCGTTTGGCTCGAGTTGGCAAGATGCCGCTCGATGAAACACCTCCTGCTGTTTCTGCTCCTAGCAAGCTCGAGTTGCCTAACCGCCTCGCGCGACAGGGCTTGGCTCGACGACGAAGTCGCGCGACGGTCCGCCGGCCGGCTCGAGAAGCCAGGCGCTGGAGCGCCAGAGGATGTCGTCCTCGCGGACGGGCTTTCGTCCGCTGAAGCAGTCCGTATCGCTTTGGCGCGCAGTCCTGGCCTGTACGCCGAAATCACGGCTCTCGACACCGCGATCGCGGACTTCGACGAAGCTCGACGCCCAGCAAACCCGCGTCTCAACTTCCTTGCGCCCTGGGATCCGCGGCAGTTCGCGCTGATTTTCTTGCTGCCAATCGACGCCATCTGGCAGCTCCCATTCCGCGCCAAGGCCGCGAACCTCGAGCTGGAGCGGGTTAGCGAGTCGCTGATTCAGCTCGTGCTCGACACCCAGCGGGATGCCCGCGTCGCTCACGCCGACGCCGTGCTTGCACAGGCACGCATGCGCACCCGCGAGGAGATCGACACGGCTTGGCTCGACGCCGCAAAGCTCGCCGAGGGTCGCGCCCGCGCTGGTGACATCGCTCCGATGGAAGCTGCCGCGGTGCGCGCCGAAGCCGAGACCGCTCACGACGCCGCGCTGCGCGCTCGTTACGAGACGGAGATCGCAGAGGCGCGCCTGCTCTTCGTTTTGGGTCAGCCATGGCCGAAGCTGCCGATGCTGAGCGCCACCGGTCATGATCGGCGCGACCTCGCGAGCTCAGACGACCTAGTCGTCGCGGCGTTCCAGAACCGCGCGGAGCTTAGAGCCGCGGAGCTAGCAGTCCACGCAGCCGGGGCCCGTGGCCAATGGGAGCGATCGCGGGTCGTTTCGATGATGGCGACCGTCGATGGCCAAGCTCCAGTGGGCAGCAACGCGCTGCGCTTCAGCTTGGGCGCGCAGCAAGTCGAGCTACCGATCTTCGGCCGCAATCCGGGAGGCATCGGTCGCGCGGATGCCGCCCTCGAACGTGCGCTTCAACGCTACGCGCACACCCGCAACAGCGTCGCTTATGACGTCGTCTCTGCACGCGCCACTCTGCTGCGCGCGCGTCAGTCGGCCGCGATCTACGAGCGCATCGTCGATGCTGTCCGCGAGAACGCCGAGGGCAGCAAGAGTGCGTTTCAGAATGGCCTCGAGACCTATCTCGTCGTC
>CAZAER010000045.1:0-28051 GCA_964484195.1 uncultured Bdellovibrionales bacterium
CAAAGATCTCCTATCCGGCCGGCCCGTTGCAGGGATCGATGGCCGGACGGTTACCCCCAGTCCGACTGTGGCCGAGCTAGAAACTCACTGGGCTACCGTTGGCTTGCGTGAGTGTCGGCGTGCCTCGCCGAAGTTTGACCCCGCATTCTACGTTCAAGCGAATCGTGCACGACTGGAAGAGGCGAACCCGCAGAACTGGGGACGCGACATCGATCTCGGCGACGGTGGGTGCTTGGGCGCTGTCGTCAACTTCGTGCGCGATCGTGCTGCCTCGTCGCGAAATCCGCGATCGGCGTTTGCTACTCCAGAGATTACCGGTGCCTTGGTCGCGGCCGTATCGTTCTAGCGCCTACCGAGACGACTGGCTCTTTTTGCGTCATCAAGTCCGCTGAATCGCCGCCGCGAAGATCTCCGGTGCAGAGTCGTCCAGAGTGATGAACGGAACACCGCTCTGGATGCCCAGCGCCTGGAACAGATCCACACTCGAAACGCTCGCGACTGAGCGCAGCACCTGACCCAGCACCGGCCGCGAGCCGATCTTGCTCTGCACGATCTGCTGAACCGCGAGCGCGCGTTCGAGCTCCTTGGCGGTCACCAACCCGAGCGAACGCATCAGGTCGCCGATCTTCAGGCCTCGCTCCGGTGCCCGGTAGAAGATGGTTCGGTTCAGTACTGCCGCCGGGAACAGCTTGAGGTGCACCATCATCTCGAGAAAGCTGGTGATGCCCTCGAACGGTACATGGAGACCGACCGCGAGCGCCTCGTAGTGATTGAGCAGAGGAATCTTGGCGCGGTTGACGCTCAGCAATTGGTCGTAGAGGAGCCAGTCGAGGTCCGGCAGCTGCAAAGCGCGGATCGCGAGCGTCTCCTCGAAGGTCTGCTCGAACTCCTCGGGCGCGAGTAGGTTGTGGTCCTGGTAGTAGCGCCGCATCGCTTGCATGTCGAAAGCGGTAGCCATGCGGCTGTAGCGGTTCGCCTTCGTGGACAACGCAAGCGCGTTCTCGACCACTTCGAGAAGCCGCTCAGGACGGACCGGCTTCGTCAAAAAGTGGTTGATGCGGCAGACGTTGATGGCATCGAGGAAGTCGGTGGTGTCGGTGTAGGCCGACAGGATGATGCGCACGCAGTCGGGCTGCATCTGGATCGACTCGCGGAGGAGCTCGGTCCCAACCATGCCCGGCATGCGCTGGTCAGTGATGATGACGTCGACCTTGTGCGACTTGAGCAGGTTGATGGCCTCGTCGCCGGAGCTCGCGGATAGGAGCGTATACGTGGTGCGGAACGCGCGCGTCATGAACGAGACGTTTTCTGGGTCGTCGTCGACGAGGAGGATCGTGCGCTTGGCTGGTTGCTGGGTGGGGTCCATGGGCAAACAATCTACCTCGAATCAGTGCGGGTGCTACTGCTGAAAATGAGTTCGCGACGGATCGATATTCTACAGCAACAGCAAGCAGTTACGCTCAATCAATACGTAAGAAAAACCGCTGATCATCGAAGCTGCCCGCGAGACGATAGCGTCGAGGTACGTAGTCTCCGCGGACGATCGCCCTAACCGCGGGCAATGCTGGGTCGTCATCGAGCACCAGTGCGCGAACGCCGCGTTCGGCGAGAAGCTCCTCGAAGCGCTCTGGTGCATCGATCGCCGAATACGGATTGGGGCGCTCGGCTGCAAACTCGGGCACCAGCAGATTCCAAAAACCAAAGTTGTAGAACCCGATCATCTCAGGGTCGTCGGTTGGATAGACGAACCAGTTGGCAGCGAAGACTTCAACAGGTGATCGGATCCCTTGGGCTCGAACAGCGCGTGTAATCGCATCGTTGCGATCCCAGGTTGCGCGGGTCTGGTTGCGTACTGCACGGAACGCACGGCGCTCTCCGCGAAAGTGGACAGCGTTGATGGCGATGCACAACAAAGCCATGACTACCGGCGCTCCCTTGCCCATCATCTTGCTCAACGCTGAGCCCGCGAGTCCGAGGGCTAGGGCGACCGGAAACATGAAGCCCATAAGCAGCCGCGGCGTGATTCCCCACGATGGCGCCACGAAACCCATGTAGTAACCGAGCGCCAGCAAGATCGTGAACGCACGGATCGGTTCCTCTTGGTCACGTCGGAAAAGCGAGAGCACGCTTAGCAGGAGCACCATCGCCGCTCCCGCGGATATCTGCAGCAATCTGTCTGTCATAACCGACAGAAGCATCACGCCGTGCGCGCTGAAGAGCCCATCGAAGGGCACAGCATAGCTATTTCCCATGTCGTAGGCGTTTTGTCCGAAGAGGACCTGACCGATGAAGGCGCGCGCGATGGGGGAGAAGAGTGTCCCGTGCACTGCGAGATTGAGCGCAAACACGGGCAATTGTGCGATGATCACGCCACCAGTAAACAGCGCGGTCTCGACGGTTGCGTCTCGGCGTGCTGACTTGGTGAACGTCAATCCCGCAAAGGCCAACGCTGTGCCCCACCCCATCGTTTGAAAGTGCAGGCGCACGAGTCCAGCCATACCGACCAGTGCGCCAGCGACGAAGAGCGTCTGACGTGTCCGACTAGACAGGAGCAAAGTCACGCCGCAGGCGTAGAAGGCGAGGGCGAGAGGGTCTCCGAACTCGGACCAAGCTGTGACGTAGGTGGCGTACGACAGCGCGAAGAAGCAGACGGCGACGAACTGCCACGCGGTGCCTGCCCGCAGCGATCTAAGGGCAACCCAGAGTGCCGTGCATGTGACGACGACGCTGGCAATGTTGAGGACCTTCGCAGCATTCAGGGTTCCGCCGACGGCGGGCCCAAGCACCCGAACCAGTAGCAGCTGCAGAAACCCGTAATGTCCAACTGCTAGCGCGGCGAAGTTGCCTTGGGTTCCCGCACGCGCGAGCCACATGAGCAACGGCCAGTCGTTGTCCTGCGGCCCCTTCGCCAGCAGCCCTTCGCGCACCAGAAATCCGGCGTAGATCGCCAGGCCTACGCCGAGCCATAGCTCGGGCGAGAGCGCAAACCGCCATCGGTTAGTGGGCATGGCAGCTAGCACCAGCACGCCGCGTTTAGATCGTGCCCGCTGCGACCTGCTCTTTGATCCAAGGAATGACTTCGTCGAGCATCTCGCCGAGCGGCGTCTTCGCCTCGTATCCCAACAGGCGCTTGGCCTTGTCGACATTCGGTACGCGCATCTGCACGTCGTACTCGAACGCCTTGTCGGAAACGTACTTGAAGGGACGCCCCACGTTGATTTTGTCCCAGATCGCTTTCGCCAACTGCAGCACACTGGTCGACTCGGCGGTCGAGATGTTGAAGTCTTCGTTCGTCGCCGAGGAGTGCTCCATGCAAACGCGAATGCCTCGAGCGAGGTCGGCGCCGTAGGTGTAGTGACGCACCTGGTTGCCGCTGCCCAAGATATGCACCGGGTCCTGACCCTTGATGATCTTCTGGACGATGTCGGGGACGACGTGGCTCATGGCCAGCGTCACGTTGCCGGACTTGATGGCGACATCGCCGAGGGCGCGGCGTTCACCGATGCCGACGCAGTTGAACGGGCGAACGATGGTGTACGGCAACTTGTATTGCTCGTAAGCGCCCTGGGCGAAGTATTCGCATGCGAGCTTCTGGAAGCCATAAGTCGACATCGGCGGTGATGCCTTGCGGGCTTCCGTCTCGGGCGTTGGGAACACGTTCGTCGACTCGAAGACCATGGACGACGAGAGCACCGTAATCTTCTTGAGCTTCTTGTTCTTGAACGCCCAGACAGCGGAGTCGAAGGTCGAGGCTGTGATGCGTTCGTTCTCGGCGAGCAAGTCGTAGGCGTACTCGTGGAAGTACGAGATGCCACCGATCATCGCCGCACCTGCGATGAGGTGGTCGCAGTCGGCGATGAGCTCCTTCATGAGCGGAGTGTTTTTTGCATCGCCCTCGACGAGCTTGAAGCGTGGGTGATTGTCATACGACTTCGACACACGGCCGTACTTGCTGAAGTTGTCGATGCCGATGACTTCGTGACCATGCTCGAGAAGCTCGGCGACGAGATAGCCCGCAATGAAGCCGTTGGCGCCAGTAACGAAAACTTTCATGAAAGACTCATCCGCGAAGGCGTCATGTTCCAAACATCGACGACTGGTTTCTTGAACTCGAGCTTGCGATACGGAGTGTGGGGAACGCCGATGAAAAGAATGTCAGACCGCGATAGCGTATCCTCGAGCGTCGATAGCCACGGTCGTGCGATGTACGGGTCGGTGCAGAGCACTTCGCGCGCTTCGGCTTGAAGGATGGACCGCAGCTTGAACGAGAGCGAATCGCGCGTGTCGTCACTGTCCGCCTTGAAGGTCATGCCGAGGATGCCCACCGTCATCTTCGAGAGGTCGTGCTGTTCGCTCACCTTCTTCACGACGTAGTTCGGCAGACCTTCGTTTACCAGCATCGCCGAGTGGCCAAGAAAGAAGTTGTTGTCGAATGACGCGGCGATTTGCATGGTGTCTTTGAACAGACACGGGCCTGCTGCAAACCCGGCCTTCGGGAATCCCTTACCGCGTGGGTAGTTCTCGGTCATCGCCCGGTGCACGTCGTAGAAGTCGACCCCGAAGTCGTTGGCGATCATGTAGAACTGATTTGCGGCGGCAAACTGGATGTAGCGCCAAGCGTTGTTGAACAACTTGGTGAGCTCCGCGGCGGCCGGATCGAGAATGATGACCTCTTTGGTCAGCTTCTTGAACAGGTTGGCGGCGCGTTCGGTCGCGGCCGGCGTGCAGCCCGAAACGAGCTGCGGCAGCGAGCGGATTTCTTCAAGAGCGACGCCTTCGGCAACGCGCTCAGGACAGAACGCGAGCTCGATTTGAATTTTTTCGTGCTCGAGAAGTTGCTGCACGCGCTTTGTCGTGCCGGGAAACAAAGTGCTGCGCATGATGAGCAGCTGCCCAGGACGGAAGTACTCGCGATGCTTCATGACGAAGTCACGCATGACGTCGAAGCGAGGGTTGAGGTGCTCGTCAACGGGCGTGCCGATGACCGTAATGACAGTCTCGGCCGATGAGATGACCTTGGGATCCGTCGAGCAGGAAAACGTCTTGCCCGCTAGGACGCGTTTGAGCACTTCGGGGGCCCCGCGGTCGTCGAACGGCATATGCCCGGCGTTGGTGCGGTCGACCTTTTGTTGGTCGATGTCGAGCGCGATGACCTGCTCGCCTGCATCCGCGAAGGCTAGGCAGAGAGGCAAACCGACGTGACCGCAACCACCGATTACGACGACTCTCGACATGCCGTTCCTGCCTCCAACACCTTGGAAAGCTCGTACGCGGCGGTCCTATACGCAACGAAAACTGCTCAGGCAAGACTGGGTATCAGGGCGGACGCCGGGCCAGTTGGAGGTCTGCCCAGACCGTCCAGTCGAAGGCGTCGGAGCCTGATGGCCCTCGTTCAGTTTCGAGCAAGAGGCGGCCTGCGTCGCTGACCTCGAATGTTAGCTCAATGCGTTGTGCTCCACGGTCCGCCAGTGCTGACACTGGATCCAAGTGCCGCATCCATACCTGTCGCCGACTCGAAGTTTCGAGCCAAACCGAGAAGTCCGCGCCGTCGGTCGAGCCACCCAGGTAGGCGCCGGGACGAAAGCCGAATGAACCGCGAAGGTCGTAGGTTCCGGGGACGACGTCAAACGTCAATCGACCTGGAGCGTGGACCAACAAGCCGGGAGCGCCCAGACTTGCGTCGGGCTCGACCACCTTTCCTGCCGCCCCGTTGGGTAGGGGAGTTACACCCAGGGGTTGCGGAGGCGGCTCGTGTTTTCGCCACGATTCAATTGTCGCCGGGTGAGAAAAGACCGATAGATGCGCGCGCTTGAGGCGGCCCAGGTGTGCCGCCAGCTCTACAGGGTCTGGGAAGAGGACGTTCGCGGTTTGGAAGCCAGCGGTTCGCTCGTCGGTCCCAAACACGACCACGACCGCGGAACGGATAGCCTTGCGACTGGCACGTGCTGCCTCGACACCAAAACCGGCGCCGTAGGCATACGCACCGGCGGACGCGACGAGGATCATTGTCGTGGCAAGCTCGCTAACGCGAGTGGCTGATGGTCTGCCGTCGCCCAGGGCGTACGCTGCTAGCAACAATGGTGCGACCAAAGTGACGTATCGGGACGAGAAGGCCTGCTCGATTCCAAGCGGAGTCCTACCCCAGGTGATGACCACGCACAGAATCATCTCGAACGCGAGAAGTGTAATCACTCCATCATGAGTGCGGAACTGTTGGCGACCCGTGCATGTTATCGCGGTCAGTACCAGACAGATGACGACGAGTACGGTTGGAACGGGCCACGCAGATTGCGAGGCCGCCAGTGCGTCTCCTACGAGCCGCAGGAAGTAGCCAAACAATGCTCCGCTTTTGCGTACTCCCTCATGGTGTGCCACGACCTTGTAGCTGAAGATGTAGCTGGCAAAGAGCACCAACAACGCAGTAGCCCAGAACGCATGCTGTCGACGCAACGTTCGAGGCTCGTCGCTATAGCAGACAGCACGTACAGCAAACAAGCTGCCGGCTGCAGCTAGAAAGAGCGCCGGGCCCATTCCCCACCCCCAACAGGCGGCAGCCAGGGCACCTTGCAAATGAATTGCACGTGGCCAGCGCAAGGTCGCAGCCGCGAAGAGCACGGGCAGCACCGCCCCGAACACGAAGACGATCTGATGGCCCCAGGTTAGGTTCTCGAATTGCGCCAGGTTGAGCAACAAAAGCGCTAGCGCCGCATCACTGAAGCGAACGCAGCCTCGATACCAGGCTACTGCGGCGGGAAGAGCTGCCGCGGCGAGGACCAGCAATCCGGCGCTCAAGAACATCGGGACGCGATAGTTCCCGTGAGTGAGGGCCGATGTGACGACCCACGTCAGCTTGGCCATCGGAATGCGATGCTCGTTGTGAGGTTGCCAGAGCCAACTCCACGTCAGCGGCTCGTCGTGGGTGAGCACCGCTAGATGGGAGAATTCGTCCCACTGGGGAAAGTCGAC
The DNA here is from genome assembly GCA_964484195.1 of uncultured Bdellovibrionales bacterium. Classification (GTDB taxonomy): domain Bacteria; phylum Myxococcota; class XYA12-FULL-58-9; order XYA12-FULL-58-9; family JALHOP01; genus JALHOP01. Next base: position 6,967 of record CAZAER010000045.1, read on the forward strand.
CCCGAACGCGTGCACGAACCTAAACAAGAGGACCGATCCCACCAGCCAGACCGCGGCTACGAACCATGCCGCTGGAGACTTTCGGAGCTCGGCTGTCGTCATCGCTTCCGCGCGACCAAGAGAAACTGCTTACCAAAGAGCGGCCAAGCAAAACGCGCTTTGAGGTAAAGCTTCACCAGGATCGACCACTGCGGCAGGCGGGACTGCGTCGAGTAGGGCAAGAACCCAGCGATGCATTCCTCGAGCTCGAATCCCGCTAGCTTCAAGGCTTCAGCTAGCGAGCGCTCCGTCAGCGGGACGTGGTGATCCCAGAAATCCCAGTAGGCGCCGGGAACGAGACGTGCGTTGGGGCCAAGGAGGACGAAACGTCCGCCATGGCGTAGTACGCGGCCAGCGTTCTTGATGAGCTTTTCTACCGCGGCCTTGTTGGGTAGGTGCTCGAGCAAGTTGCTGGTGAAAACAAGGTCGATGCTGCTTTCGGGAAGGAAACCGAGGTCTGTGACGTCGCGAGTGTGGAGCTCGACGCCTTCCGCGAGTCGTGCCTTCGTACCTGGGTTTGCGTCGATGCCGATGCGGCGTGAGGCGACGATGTTGTTCAAGAACTCACCGTACCCGCACCCGAGGTCTAGCACGGTGTCTTCAGGGGACACGAAGCGCTGGAAGAACTCCGTGACGAGAACCTTCCAAATACGCGCTTTCTCCTGCTCCTCCTTCGTAGAGAAACGGTTCTGATAGAGGGCTTCAGTCTCCACGATCGACTCGCCTAATTCCAAGGAGGTTGTTGACACGTCGAGCAACGCCAGTCTCCATGGCGCGCACGAACCAGTGTGCGTAGTGCGGCAACCACTTGCCCAGCTTGAAGTTCGATTCGCCAGCTGTGCGATCACGCCAAGTAGACGGCACTTCGGCGATAGGAATGCCGCGCGAAAACGCCTTCGTGGTGAGCTCGAGAGCCACTTCGAAACCCGCCTGGCTCTCAATTCCAAGCTCGCGCACAAGCGCTGCGTCGTAAAGGCGAAAGTTGTTTGTCGCGTCGTGTGTTGGCAGCCCCGCGACAAAGTGCAACGACCATCCCGCGGTTTGGCTGAGCAAGCGTTTGAACAGCGGGCCTCCGATCTGCCGTCCGCCGCGCATGTATCGACTAGGGCAGACCACCCGGAACCCCTGCGCATAGAGGTCGAGCATGCGCGGTACGATCGAAAGATCATCCGACAGGTCCGCCATGGTCACCAGAACAGGACCGTCAGGAACCGCGTCGAAACCCGCCCGCAGGGCGTTCGCGACGCCCCGCCCGATGGCGTTGCGATGCAGCTTCAACCACGGCCGAGTCTCGGCCAATTTCCGGGCCGGCGGCAGGGTTGTGTCCTCATCGAAGTCGTAGACTATCCACAGCACGAAAGGTTGCGGAACGGAGGTTTCGATTGCCTCCACGAAGCGGATGATGTTGTCCGCCTCGTTATAGACGGGCGCGACGATACTTAGTGGTGAGTCCCGTTCCATCTGACTAGTAGGTATCGACGAGCGCGGGAAGCGGGCCGCAGCGCTCGCTGGCGTGTTGGAGATCCAGTGTAAAAGTAATCGGTGAGTTCACGGTTTATTCGACGACAGCCGCGTCCGGCGAGACACGGTTGTTGAAGTGACTGCGGACCTCGTAATTCAAGGCCTGCAATAAGAGCTGGAAGCCCGTGAGGAATGGCAGCGCGGCAAGCATGACTGTTCCTGCGGTTGCCATCTCATGACCGAAGTATGAACGCCACCACGCCCAGAGCCCGAAGCCAACACCCCACAGGGTCAGGGGGATACCCGCAAGGAGGAAGAGTGCGGAGATCGAAAAACCAAACCAGAAGTGGCGATAGATGAAGCGGTTGAGACCGAGGCGCAGCAGGCGCGGCGGGAAGCTTAGCAACACGCGCTTGATGGAGAGCGAGCTTTTCTCGTCGGCGTAGCGGGACGGCATCGGAATATCCAGAACGCGATAGCCGCGGCGTCCGAGCTCGATCAGCAAGCTGATTTCGAAGAAGTAGTCGTTGGCGATTCGGTCGAGGTCGAGGCTGGCGAGGACGTCCGCACGCGACGCCACGAAGCCGTTTGTTGGATCAAAGACGCCCCAGTGCCCGCTTGCCGCCTTGACCCAGAAGGAGAGGGCGAGATTGCCGAGTCGGCGGGCGAACGGCATCTGTTCGAGCTCTTTGATGTACCAGAATCGATTGCCCTTTGTGTACGCCGCTCGCTCTGCGAGCAGGGGCTCGATGAGTCGCTGGATCTCAGCCGCATTCATCTGACCGTCGCCGTCGACTTTGACGATGACATCGGCTCCCAGTCGAATCGCCTCTCGAATGCCGGTTTTGAGAGCGCCGCCGACGCCTTGATTGCGTTCGTGATGAACGACGGTCAAACGCGGGTCGTCGATCGACCGTAGCGCGTCGCCGGTCCCGAACGGGCATGCATCGTTTACCGCTACGATGCGCTCGACGAACGCCGGCATTCCCGCCACCACACCCGCGATGTGTTCCGCCACCCTGTAGCAGGGCACCACGACGAACACGCGCTTGGCGTCGCTTGGCTCAGGCAGCGCCGTCAAGCCATGCTCGGCAGGCGCTCGGCTTGCTCGTAGACTCATCAGGCTCCCCGGCGAGGCGCCCTATACGCAACACGCACAACCTAGGCAAGCCTCCAAACCCGCGTTGGCTTGACGCTTTCGGTCCCATGGGTTACGGCCCGCCCGGAGTGCGTTTCCTCAATCCCATTCACGCTGTGCGCAACCTCATGCGCCAGCGACACCTCATTTGGGCGATGGCTCGACGCGATGTCGAACAACGCTATAGAGGCTCGTTTTTGGGACTTCTTTGGTCTTTCTTGACGCCGCTCCTTACACTCGGCGTCTATACCTTTGTCTTCAGCGTGCTTTTTCGCGCGCGTTGGAGCTCGAACGGCTCCGAGAGTCGGGCCGACTTCGCACTCATCACGTTCTGCGGAATCATTGCGTTCAACATATTCGCTGAGTCAGTGCTGAAGGCGCCTGCAACCGTCACGTCAAACGTCAACTACGTCAAGAAGATCGTCTTCCCGACTGAGACTCTGCCGCTGTCTGTCGTGGTCGCGTCGGCGGTTCAGGCCGTGTTCAGTCTGATGGTCCTCGGCGTTGGGCTTCTCGTCGCTCAACGCCAGCTGACCGCTGAGGCCCTCCTGCTCCCGCTCGCGTTCGCTCCGATTTTCGCGCTGAGTGCGGGATTTGCGCTGCTGCTTGCCTCACTCGGTGTCTTCTTGCGGGACACGGCGCACCTCGTTGCTGCCGTCACTCCGCTGCTGCTCTTCATGTCAGCAGTGCTCTATCCAGTGAGCGCGCTCCCCGACCTTGTTCGACCGTATGCCGTGCTCAACCCGCTGATTCCGATGATCGAGAACGTTCGAGCGTGCGTGCTCGACGATATTCGTTTCGACTGGCAAGCCTGGGGGATTACGGTGGGCATTTCCCTCCTGAGCTTCTTGCTCGGCTACGCCTGGTTCATGCGTACAAAACCCTGGTTCGCAGATGTCCTCTAGCGACCCCGTCATCTCCGTTCGCAACGTGGGCAAGGCGTATCGAATCTTCTCGCGCCCTAGTGATCGCCTGCGACAGGCTTTCTCGTTGAGAAAGCGTTCCTTTGCGCGCGAGCACTGGGCGCTGCGTGGTGTGTCATTCGATGTCATGCGCGGAGATAGCGTTGGGATCCTAGGACGCAACGGGTCGGGGAAGAGTACGCTACTTCAGCTCATTGCAAAGACCCTCTCGCTCACCGAAGGATCGATCGACATCTCAGGCCGCCTCGCTCCATTGCTAGAGCTCGGCAGCGGTTTCAACGTCGAGTTCACTGGCAGAGAAAACGTATTTCTCAATGGCACCATCCTTGGTCTTTCGAAGTCCGAGATCGAAGCAAAGTATGAGTGGATCGCCGATTTCGCGGACATCGGTGACTACCTCAACGAGCCCGTCAAGACGTACAGCAGCGGGATGTATGCGCGGCTCGCTTTTGCGGTAGCGGCCGCAGTCGACCCGGACGTCCTAGTCGTCGATGAAATCTTGTCGGTCGGTGACATCGGTTTTCAGCAGAAGTGCATGGCATGGATGCGCGAGCAGCGTGAGCGAGGTATGACTTTGTTGTTCGTCACCCACTCGCCGGACGCCGTACGGAGTCTTTGTACAAGGGCAGTCTTCTTGGTCGACGGTCAGCTGGCATATCTGGGAGCAGCCGAAGCGGCCGTGGACAAGTATCTCGAGTACGTCCGGATCAAGGCGAACGAGGAAGTTCTCAAGCGCGACCCTCAGCTCAACCCGCAGGCCGTCGCGCCCGTGCGCTTGGAAGGCGCACGCAGATATGGTTCGGGGCACGCAGAGCTCATGGAGGTTGACCTCCGCGATAGCGCCGGCATGTCTTGTCGGGCCGCGGCATTCGGTGACTGGTTGACGCTACGGGTCGCAATTCGGGCAAAGACCCGCCTAGAAGGCGCTTCGATTTCGTTTCTGATTCGAGACATGACCGGTGTTGATTTGTTCGGCACGACAACTTTCGACGAAGGCGTGACTCTCCCACCCATGAACGCCGGCGAGACGCAGATCGTTCAGTTCCGGTTCCAAGCGACGATGCGCGGTGGGAGCTACGGCGTATGTGTCGCTGCGACTCGCGTCACGCAGCGAGACTATGCGGACGCTTTGCTTCTCGATCAGCAAGATGCCGTTCTCGCGTTTACTGTCATCGGGAATCCGAATCGACCAGTTCACTACAAGGTTTGGCATCCCATCACCGTGAGCTTGGCAGAGCGGTCTGCCGTGCCCTCTGAAGTGAGTCAGGCGACATCATGACCAGCACTGCGGGACACAAAGCTGCGCGACGAGGTACCGACGTGAACGTCACCACTGCGGACAACTATCGCTACTGGCAGGAAGAAGGCAGCTCATGGCCGGCCGAGTACGATCATCGCAAGACGTATCAACCTGACGTTCATATTCAAGAGGCGATGCTCGCGCTCTATATGTCGCAGTCTGCGCCGGCAAAAGTGTTGGAGTACGGGTGCGGCTTTGGGCGACACCTGAGCTACCTGCGGGACATCCCTGGCATCGATATCAATGGCTACGATCAGTCGCCGACGATGCTACGAGAGTTGGGGAGAACGTTCGACCCCGCGTGGGTGAAAGAGCACGTCACCTTAGGCGCACCAGTCGGAGCTCTTCCATACGCCGATGGGACCTTCGATATCGCCTACACCGCCGAAGTGCTCGTGCACGTCAGGCCGGATGATGTGCGTACGATCCTTCGTGAGCTCTTGCGCATCTCCAAGTGGCACGTTCTGCACATTGAGCCTAGCGAAGAGGTCAAGATTGTCAGCGATGCGCATGCCGGCTGCTGGCGGCACGACCTCGTCGCCATCTATCGTGACCTGGGCTACGAGTGCGAAGTTCTACCGTCGATCTATTCGTCGCACGACGTCTTCAGGGTGACGTTGAGTCGTGCACGGACTCTATTCACCTGGTCTCCAGTGGTCGCGCGCTTGCAGCGTCGAGCGAATCTCGATCTGCGCCATGGCTTGGCTGACCGCGATCAGCGCGTGCTGGCGCTCGAGGCCGAGCGCGGCCGCTATAACGAGGCGAATAGCGCGTTGAGTGCCGAGCTGGGAACGCTCAAGGCTCGGCTCGAGCAGCTCGATATCCAGCTGCGCGATGAACGTAGCGCTCGCCTTCGATTGGCCGAGCAAGTCGAGACGGAAGGCCACGTGCTCAGTGTCCTGTATGGCGCGGCCAAGTACGCTTTCCCCGACGCACCGATCCTCAATAGCGGACACGTCGAGCAAGTCGCCGGACGTCTCCGCGATCTCAAGAATGAGGTCGACTATCTCAAGGCAAAGAGAGGGTATCGTTTCGCGCGTCGGGTTCGTTCAACGCGAGCCTACGATTGGGCTCGGTGGGCAAAGAATCGCAACGATGCTGTCGTACAGGTCCGTGCCACCGGCGATCGTAACCCCAACTCCCAAGGCAACGAAGTGTGGGTTGTCGGTGCCCGTGAGTCGGCGTCTGCGCCGGCGGTTCCATGGGACTATTTCGAAGTGCTTGGCGGCGATTGGGTGCGTCAGGGTAATTTCACCGCCCCCTATGGCGAGCATCTGAAGGCTTCCAGCGGTAGCGTGCGAGTTCCGGTCAGCGGACAAGCTCCTCTGCTCTCCATCGTCAAGCACGCCGCTGGCGGGCAATGTGAAGTCACTTGGCGGGACAAGTCCGCTGTCTTCGATACGTACAATGGTCATCCGTTGCTCGTGACCATCCGTTGTTCCGACGAAGGGATCGCGCTTGATGAGGCGCGGGTCCCGACAACGAGCGCGCCGCTCGTCGTCGACGGCGAGCTCGTTTCCGCGGCACAACCGCGGCGCGCCGTCGCCCCCGCACGAGTTATCCGGCCCAACCTAGCGCAATTGGAGTCGTTCCGGGCGAGCCGCCCGATCGCGGTAGCGATCCACACTCCGAAGTGGCTTGGGGTCTCCTCCTCGACGCGCGCGTTGTTCTCGGACTGCTACGAATATCCTGTAGGTGCCGACGGTGATCCAACCCAACTCGACGAGGCTGCGGCGAGGGTACACGCGTCGGCGCTGATTGACAGCGGCGTGAAACACTTCGTGGTTTCGGGGGGCGATTTGTCACAGCTCGCATTGGTTCGTGAGCTGAAGCGTCTAGAGCCGAAGGCACGCGTAGATCTTCTGTGGCACGCCTCGTACGTGCAGTGCACCGAAGACTATACGTGGACACTTCTGCAGGCATGGGTCGAGGCTGCGCGAGGCGGGCTCGTTGCGAAGATCGGCACTGTGAAAAAAGGCATGGAAGGCTTCCTCCGATCGCTGGGAGTCCAGTCTGAGTTCGTCATGAACTATGTCGATCGGATTCCCACTGGAGCATCGACGCCTGACCCCGACGGTCCCCACGTGGGTGTTTGGCTATCGGGTGAGAGCTATCGCAAGCTTCCATACGCGATGCTCGCCGCAATCAAGATGGCAGCTCCGGCCACGCTCCGAACTGCCAATCTCAGCAAGCGCTCACTCGAGTTCATTCAATTCACCGAGATCGAGATGACCGAGCAACATCGTGGCCCTCTTTCCGCGGAGAACCTCCTCACGTCGATGGCTCGCACTCACGCGTCGTTGTACGTCACATTCTCTGAGTGTGCGCCAATGTTGCCCCTCGAGAGCTTCAGCGTAGGCGTGCCTTGCGTCTTCGGCGCCAACAGCCACCTCTTCGAAGATGACGACGTCCTGCGTGACGCGTGTGTTGTAGAATACGCGGACCGCGCCGATAAGATACTCGAGAAGCTCGAGAACGTGATCGTGGACCGTGGCAATTTGGTCGAGCGCTATCGCAAGTACGCAGTTGGGTACAATGAGCGCGCGCGGGCCTCGGTCAAGTCTTTCCTCGGCTGACGATGGCGCGGCACATCGCTCTTGTCACCAGTGAAATCTCACCCGGCACAGCCGGTGGTATCGGTCGCCTCGTCGCAAGACTCGCCGATGACCTAGCTCGCGGTTCGCTGCAGGTCAGCGTCGTTTTCGTGGGCGAGCGCGAGGCCCTAGACGCCTACGCGGCGGTCGCGCCAGACGGGGTCGCGGTCCATCACGTCGACGATCTGTTCGCCGATTCCGGCGCCGACGATGTACCGCTCTGGGCGTTTCATTGGATCCTTTACTATCGCTCATACCGGGTAGCGCATGCCCTGCGACGCCTACACCAGTTGCGCCCGTTGGATGTGATCGAGTTTCCCGACTACCAGGGCCTTGGGTACGTCACGCTAAAAGAGCGCCGACTACTCGGAACGCTCGAAGGCGTCACCATGGTGGTCAGACTCCATGGAAGCGGCGAGCTTACGCAGACGTTCGACGGTCGGGCCAATCATCAACGCGAAGCGCATCAGACGAACGACATGGAGCGTTATTGTCTCCGGTACGCAGATAGCTGGATCGTTCCATCGGTTTCCGTCGGCCGCTGGTACCAGCAATACTATGGTATCGCGGACAAAAGCACTCTCACGTCGGTCCCGCCGTTCGAGTCGATGACGCCAGCCGCTGCACCGGCGCCGAACGATGGTCCAGTGCGGATTCTCTTCTACGGCAAGATGCAGCATCTCAAAGGTGTTGACGTCATCGTCGATGCCTTCGTTCGCGCCCGGCGCGCCGGCGCGAACATCGAGCTGTCCCTCGTCGGCGGCGATACCGAAACGGGCTCTGGGAGCTACAGAGCGCTTCTCGAGAAACAGTTGCCCGCTGAGCTCGCCCGATTCGTGTCGTTTGTCGGGCGCGTCGAGCCCCCCGAGTTGCCAGCGCTGGTTACGAGGCACGACGTGGCGGTCTTCGCGAGTCGCGTCGAGACGTTCTGTCTCGCTGCTCACGAGTTGAACGCTCTCGGTATTCCGCTCGTGTTGCCCCGCATTGTCGCGTTCGCCGACTTCTTCACGGACGGTGACGATTGCGCCTTTTTCGATGGGACCGTTGCGTCGCTCGAGGCTGTTTTCTGCAACCTACGCCGCGGTGAGAAGCCGCTCGTGGGGCTCGCGTCCAACCGTGCGTACGTAGCGTCGCAGATTCACGTTGTCGCTGACTACGAGGCCATCGAGTCCGCTCGCCGTGGGATACCACCGGCACTAGATCTCAAAGTGTCGGTTATTGTGCCGTACTTCGAGATGCACGCTTACGTCGACCAAACTCTCGAGTCGGTGCTTGCATCGACGCACCGCAACTTCGAGATCATCGTCGTCAACGACGGCTCGCGCAGTGACGAGGCGAACGCGAAGTTTGACCTCCTGCAGCAGCAATATCGCAACGACCCGCGACTCATTTTCGTTCGCAAGGCGAACGGTGGCCTTGGCAGCGCGCGCAACGAGGGCATTCGTCACGCCAGAGGCGACGTCGTGCTGCCGCTGGATAGCGATGATCTCATCGAGTCGGACCTTCTGTCACTGGCATGCACCAGTCTTGCTCGGAACCCCGACTTAGAAGGGGTCAGTTTCTTCACGAGCTTCTTCGCGGACGGAGGTGACCCGAGAGCTCCTGTCGACTACGTGATTCCTTACGACCTGAATCGTCTTCTCATCATGCTGGAGAACCGCGCCGGTACCGCGACGAGCGCGTTCCGCAAATCAGTGTTCGACGAAGATGCGTACGACGAGGGACTAAAGTCCTACGAGGACTGGGAGCTGTGGTGGCGCCTTGCTGAACGCGGGGCGAAGGTCGAGGTCGTGCCGCGCCTTCAGTTCCGCTATCGCCGTAGAGCTCAGAGCATGGTGAACACCATTGGTGCGTCGCGTCACCTCGATCACATCGGACGAATCGCCGCGTTGCACCCTCGAATGTTGGCGGGAGCGGCGTCGCAGCTTTTTCTTGCTCAGTGCGCGGTTATCGCACAGTTGCGCGCAGAGAGTGCTGAGCTTCGAGCATTGCTCCAAGCTGCTCGTGCCAACCCGCCTATCGCGAGCCCACCAGCACTTCCCGAAGTTGTGAAGGCTGAGCTGGGCAAGCTCGATGCACGCGGCTATCCGCGTACTGCCCGCGCGCTCAGACTTGCGCTGGGGCTAGTCAATCGGGCGCGGCGCACGTTGACCTGACCAGCTAACCGATCACTTGAGGCCGACGCAGCTCCTTGGTGTCGAGCAACGCCAGGAGGACATAGGCTGGCAGGCAGAGCAGGAGCGGTAAGAAGTAGCGTACGTCTTGTGCCGGTAACGTTGGAATCAAGCCAGCGAGGTGGCCGAGCATCGGCGCAGCGCTCACCGTGGCGACCGACCTGTTTCTCAAAGACGTCGCCGCCACACAGAGCGCTATTGCAAGCAGCCAGATCACCGGTCGCCAGAGCAGCCAGATTGTCGACCGCTGTTCCGACCAGGCGAGCAGCCACATCAAGAAGTCATGCGCGTTCTCAATCAAGGGCTCGGTTCTCAGGTCGAGGCTGTTTGCGTCGATGCCTCTCGGCACCGTCGCCGTGTATCCGTCGCTAGGCGGAATCGTCTGCCAAAATAGCGATAACATTTTTAGCTCTTCCTCAAGCACGACCATTGGTTTGCTGGCAATCGTCGAGAACCAGATACGCCGAAGATCCGGTCCCGCGTCTTCTATCGCGGTGCGATCGAAGTTGGGCGCGAACAGAAGGCCGCCAGCGGTAGCTGGTACGAAAGCGCCTTTCCAGACGCTCACGGGGGCAATTCGCTCGAGGGCCGCCTTGTCAGCAGGATCAAGCTCCAGTCCCGCACGCAAACCAGCCGCAATGTCTTGCATGGGCCTGGCGTAGACCGCGTACGCGGGAGAAGGAGTCGCGTCGAGAACACGCGTAAGGACGGCACGCGTCCCGAACCCGATAACAAGGATGCACGCGCTAAGCGCCAGCGCAAATAGCCGGTGACTCTTGAATACGCAAACTAGTGCGGCCGTACCGAAGAGCACTGTCGAGATTCCGTTATGGCGTAACAGAAGCACACTCAGGCCGCTTAGGACGAAGCCCCAGCGCCATGCCCAAGATCGTGCGAGGGCTGAGTCAATCGCCACTGTTGTCACCGCCACAACGAAACAAAGACAAGCGGCGCTGAAGAGGACATCTTTCCAGATGGCTACGCTGAAGAAACCCACAGGCGGACAGCAAGCCGTCGCTAACGCAATCCAACTGACGGCCGCCCACGCTCTTCGACCATAACGAGCGATCGATACCAGTGTTGCGAAGGACGCGCAGACGGCGACTATCTGGAAGGCGACAAATGTGGCGGGACTCTCTCCGAACAACGAGGCCGCTCTCACGAGCATCGTGTGGGTGATCGGATGGGCGTCGCCAAGCTGGCGCAGCCCCAAGGCCTGAGCCCACTGGTCCAATGAATCGCTACTCATGGTGCCCGGGAAAAAAGCAGCGAAATAGAACGTTAGAGGCACTAATGAGATTAGAAATATCGTGATTCCTGCGCGTGTTTGGGCTCGCGGCGCCGCCGCGCCGAGATTCGCCGTGCGTTCTGCTAGCAGACACCAAAGAAGCAGGGCCGCTACCGCCGCCGTCAGCGCCTGACAGAGCAGAACCGCTCTCGCAATGAAAGTCGCCGCGTCTGTGATGGCGATCGGGCACCAAAGGAGAGCGTCCTCGATTGGTCCTGTCTCGATAGTCGAAAATGTTTTCTCGACGCCATTGCAATGCACCTTGATTGGGACAGTCGACGTCGTTCGAAGTCGAACCGCCGGGACGCCCCGCGACGGTGTGTTCCAGGCGACCAAGCCGGCGCCGGTCATCACAACCTTGCCGTTGGTGTGCTCTCCTGCACCAGTGATAGCGACGTCTGGTGCATCCAGAGGAAGCTCGCCTGCCGCTTGAAAATCGAACAGGTCCCAGCTCGATACCGATTCAGCGGTCGATAGAGCTTCGACGTGGAAAATGACTGGCGGGTGCGTCGTATGAATGTCCGTCGATGTGCCGACGGCGGTCACGACGCCGCAGACTAGGCTAACGACAAGGCCAATTCGACGCTCGGCAATGGACAGACTATTCCAGCGGCGTTCGAGCCCCTTCCGTTGGAGCCAGATTGCACACGCGAGAACCACGCTGAAGCCGGATGTCGCAGACGCCCAAACGGTTACCGTTGTCGTGCCGACTACGGTCCGAGCTACGAAGGCAGAAACCAATAAGATGATCGCCGCGAATGAGCAGCGAGCGGCCCAACTAGGCACTCAGCCCACCGGCCGTCATTTCAACGTCTCTGTGAAGAAAATATCCCGCCCGATGTCGCTACACTCGTAGCGCCCGGCAAACGGTGAAGCAGCGCGAAGAAAACTTTCCTTGTACGGGAAAAACTGCAGATGCGCGTTGAAGGTATATCGACCTTCACGCTCACGAGGTACGACAACGATGACCTTCTTAGCGGCGACGCGCCGCAGCTCTGCGAGGGCGCCTCGAAAGTCGAGCACGTGTTCTAGCGTGTGCGTGCAAACAACGGTGTCGAATTCCTTCGAGGCAAACGGAAGCTGTTCGATACGTGCAGACAGGAAGTCGACGCTATCGCCGGGTTCTTTCTGCGGAGCGACGATGTCGGCGCCGACGCAACGGTCGAGGTCTGGGCGAGCCTGACGGATCATCCGCAGGAGTGCACCGGTTCCGCATCCAACGTCGAGCACTGACGTTCCTACAACTTCGGCAACGATTCGGCGCAAGCATTGTGGGGAGTTGTCGGTTTCGTCATGGATTCGCGGGTGGTTCTCATAAAGCCGGGCGTGATCCTCGTCCGTCAGGTCCACGGCGCGTCTTCGAAACGCCGCAACTTCGTCAACGTACTTTCCAACGATCAGCCGCGCCGCGAACAGAAACGGAGCGCTGTCGCGCCACGCTGCAGGAATGTGGTCTTCGAGGATGGTCCGAATGAAGTTTGTTGCGTTACGGTCCACGCGTGTTCCTGTGTGACGGAATCGGCTCCCTACGGCAATCCTGCAGGCCCGTAAAGGCCAACGGGCCACAACCGGTCGGTCGGGGAGCAGCTCGCAGACGTCAAGCGAAGATCTTGGAGACGACGCCACGAACGCTTGCCTGGATGCCCGTAGGCAACGCGCGCTGCAGGACCTCGAGGGCACGATCCGCGACCTTATACCTTAACGGAACGTCATTGGTCACAGCGTCGACTGCATCGCTACTTTCTCCGCCGCGCAACAGATGCGGTGCGAGCTTCCCTTCACCCTTCCGGATAATGAGGTCGATGCTCGCCTTTGCGAATCCGTTGGGTAGATGGGATGCGTATTGACCGAAGGCGGCGATCAAACCTCTTTCGAAATGGGGATTCCCCATCCCGCGGCGGCTGTGCAGGACGGGACTGAACCCGTCGTTGGCCACAACGAGTTGATCGAGGCCAATCGCCAGATCGAACTCGTGGAAGCTTACGCCTCGGCCAAGCCGGTACAGGCTGTGCACCGCATCGGTGCCGTCGATCGCGAAGAACGGTCGTGGGGATTTCTTGGCGTAGGCGATAGCCAACTCGTCCGGCAGCATGTCGAAAAACGGAAGCGCAAAGCTATGCCAATCGAAACAGCTGAGTCGATTGGGAGTCTCGTAGATAACCAAAATGCCGCCAGGGCGGAGGCGCTCCCAAGCCAAGCGAAGGACGTTGAGACGCTCGCTGAGTGTCAGATGCTCGAGAATCGCTTCCATCATGACCACGTCAACAGACGGCGCGAGCTCGGCGACTTTGGCAAGACCGTCTTGGTCCTCAGCCCAGTTACCCGGCAGGAGGTGGAACTCGACGTTCTCCAACGCCAGTAACCTGAGTCGCTCTTGTGCGGCTTCCATAGAATCCGCGTGTACATCAATAGCGACAACGTGCTTGGCGCGGGCCGCGATCGGCGCGGTCGATGAGCCGGTGCCACACCCGAGCTCCAACACATCCTTGCCTGCGAGGTCGACAACCTCGCCAATCCATCGGGTAACGACCGTCTCGGCTTCCCTCATACGGGCGACGATGTGGACATTGAGGTCGTGAGAGAACTCGGCAGACAGGAGGTAGGCGGGATCCCAACCTTTGAAGAACGTGCTCCTAAGGGTCTCGCCGAAGCTCTTCTCGAAGTCGTTTGGAAGTGTCAGTTTGCCTATGGTGCCGGTCATCGCGGGCCTATACGGCCTGGGATGTAGCTCCGCAAGCGTACGTAGGCCGGGCAGGCAACCCGAGCGAAAGTGCTTGCGACGAATGCTGGCGCTGCATGATGTAGCGACCGTGCCGAGGGCATTTGTGATGCAGCAAATCGTTAGTGTCGTCGTCCGCACGAAGGACCGTCCGACCTTCCTTGCTCGTGCATTGGAAAGCATCGCCGCTCAGGACTTCGAAGGGTGGAACGTCATTGTTGTCAACGACGGCGGGGAGCGGGGGGCGGTCGAGCGCTGCGTGAAGGCGCGCGGGCAAAACGCCAACATTCAGGTCCTGCACAACGACCGGTCGCTAGGGATGGAGGCCGCTGCCAACCGAGGGGTTATTGCGGCAGCCACGCCGTACATCGCATTGCTAGATGACGACGACACGTGGCACCCAACGTTTCTCACGAAGGCGGTGGCGTTTCTCGAAGCGGATGAGTTCGGCCGTACATGTGTTGGTGCTGCAGCGCAGACCACCGTGATCTTCGAGTCGCGCGATGGCGACACGTATCGGGAGGCACGCAGAGCAGTGATGAATCCGCAGCTGCGAAAGCTCACGTTGTATCGGGTCGCATCACGGAACCAGATCTCAAACAACGCTCTCGTGTTCCGCCGGTCGGCATACGACGAAGTTGGCGGCTTCGACGAAACGCTGCCCGTTCTCGGCGATTGGGACTTCCTCTTGAAGCTACTCAAAGTAGGCGACATTGGGGTTCTTCCCGAGCCCCTGGCGAACTACCACCAGCGCGATGCAACAAGCGGAGCCGCCGACGCAAATAGCTTCGCAGGCAGCACGAATCGTCACGACCACTTCGACGCGCGCATTCAGAACAAGCACATGCGGGCCGCCCTCGCTGGCGATGGTGTAGCGATGGCGCTCGCAATGGGAATGGGCCGTGAGGTCGACGTGCTCCAGCGCGAGCTCGATCTGACGCGGGCCGAAAATAACGACATGCGGCGCTTGGCCGCCGAGCTCAACGCCAAGGTCGACCAGATGTCCGCCCGGCTGGATGCGATCGAGCGGCAGCTCGCAAGGGTACGTCGCGTGCTCGGGCGACCTGCTCGGGCGCTGTCGAAGGCATGGAGCCGCGCGTCGACGCTGTTCCGCTAGTCGTCGAACTGCCAAGGACGGTGCGCGCGGGACTTCTCGGCGAGACGAAAGTTCTCGTCGTCGAGGCGCAAGTTTGGGTTGTGTGCCGGATCGTTGGTCAGCGACGAGCCCCAGCGCTCGATCATCAGCTCGACCTCTCGCTGAAATCGCACGCGCTTGTCAGGAGCCATATCGGAGCCTCGCGTCGCCGATTCGTAGTGGTACAGCTCTGCATACGGTGTCCAGACGTTTCTGTATCCGCGATTGCGCACACGAATACAGAAGTCCACGTCGTTGAAGGCCACGGCGAGGCGAGGGTCTAGACCGTCGACCTCCCAATAAACGCTGCGGCGGATGGCCAAGCACGCCGCTGTCACCGCAGAGTAGCTCTGAACGACAGCAGCCCGCGAGAAATACCCCATGCCGCCTCGTCGCAGCAGTCGATAGGCATGTCCTGCGACGCCGTTGATTCCCAGGACGACGCCCGCGTGCTGAATCCGTTCGTCCGGGTAGTAGAGCATGGCGCCGACACAGCCGATCTCCGGTCGTGCAGCGTGGCTGACGAGCTCGGTGAGCCAATCGCGGCTGATGACTTCGATGTCGTTGTTGAGAAGCACGTAGATGTCGGCGGAGGACTGCCGTGCTGCGAAGTTGTTCATTGCCGAGAAATTGAAAGGTTCGTCGTACGTGAGGACGCGCACACGTGGCCGCTTCGAAATTTCGGTGAGATATGTCTTCGTCGCCGCTTCAGCGCTCTGGTTGTCGACGACGACAATCTCATAGTTCGGATAGTCGGTGAGACGCTCCACGCTCTCGACTGCGGTTTTGAGCAGATCGACACGATCACGTGTGCAAACGATGATGCTGACGCTCGGAACTGGCGTGGGCAGCGCGTAACGTATCCGATGAAATTGCGACCGGTCCCAAGCAGGCTCTATGGAAACGTCAATGTTGCGACGCTCGAAGTGCTCTTTGAGGGCCTGCCGCGCGCGTTGGACGGCATAGCTTTTTTCATCGATGTCGAGCGCCGTCGAACCCGGGATGGCGCGCCAGTGGTAGAGCACGTGCGGCACGTGGACGATCTGAGCAGCCGTCAGGCCCTCGATGACCCGCAGTACCAGGTCGTAGTCTTGTGACCCCTCGAAGCCCGTCCGAAAGCCGCCGGTGCGTACTAGAGCGTCGCGTCGATAGACGCCCAGGTGGTTCACGAAGTTCTGTGACGCAAAGAGCTCGGGATCCCAGTCCGGCTTGAAATACGGGTCATATCGATGCCCTTTTTCATCGATCTTGTCTTCGTCGCTGTAAAGCAGAACGGCATCGGGATGGCGATTGATGTAGTCCGCCATGACGAACAGAGCGTGCGGGGCTAACTCGTCGTCGTGATCGAGCAGGGCGATGTAGTCGCCCGTGGCGATGCTCAGGGCGCTGTTGCTCGCTTCGGAGATGTGCCCGTTCTTCGTACGGAACACGACGTGAATACGCGTGTCGCTAGCGGATAGGCGCTCGAGAGCCGCTCGTGTTGCCGACGATGTCGATGCGTCGTCGGCGATGCAAAGCTCCCACTCTTGCCAGAGTTGTTCGCGCACGGAAGCCACGGCCCGTTCGAGCCACTCGACTGGCGTATTGAACACCGGCATCACAATCGAGAACTTGGGGCGTGACTGCATCACTTCGATGCGTTCCCGAATCGCAACGCGCGCGGCCGATGTTCGAGGTTCGTTGGCAACGATCCACCGTGCATACGTAACCGCGTTTGTAGTCGATGGGTCGCGCCCTGTGAGTCGCTCGAAGAGCGAATCGATGCCTTCGTTGCGTAGTACGTGGACAGCCTTTCGCGCGAGGCGGAGCGCATCGCCCGGTTTCCAATTGCGGTTCGCCGCTAGCTTGAACACGTTTCGTACCGCCGCTTCGCTTTCGGTCAGCTCGACGATCGTGACGTCCTCGATCGCCACCTGCCGGCTTGCGGCGGTGGAGTGAATCTCCCACCTCGTAGCGTCTCCGCGGATATGCAGGATGGCTTCGACCCGATTGCGTTGCGCGGTTGGTAGCGGAAACGTCGAGGTGCCGTCGGCGTAGATGCATACTAAACGAAGGTCGCCCCCTACGGTGCTTGGGGTCGCGCACCGTAGCGTGAGACGAACCCAACCGTCGGGGTAGCGGTTCGCCGCCGTGGGGCTGAGGCGGAACCGCGCCCGTGACACCTCGTCCTTGCCGGTCTCGACTCCCTCCTCGGAAACCGCAAGCGAGTGTTTCGGCCGCTTGATGCTTCGAAGCGTCGCGCCAGCGAGGCGACGGAGATCAATCAGTCGCCGCATGCGGTCTTCTAACGTAGTAGCGACCGGGACCAACGTAGCCGCGCTGCGCTGGCGGTACGTCGTCGATGCGCCAGTAGTGCGTCACGATGCTCTTCCGGGTCTTGCGTTTGTCCCTGATATTGCTGCCGCCGTGGTAGAGCTGGGCGTGCCATAAGAAGACGTCACCCGCGCGGCCCTGGAATCGCTCTGCTCTGAGCCCGCGTTTGGCTACTTCACTGGTGAAATATGCGTTGCACGCATCCATCTCCGCCTCCACGGCGGTGATCCCTCCGTGCGAGAAGACGTAGGGCGGGATCTGGTGGCTCCCTGGGTAGAACTGGAGTGGTCCGGCATTCTGGTCGACGTCTTCGAGCGCGATTGATGAAACAACGAGCCCGTTGGTGGTTTGGGGCGGCATGTAGAAGGTGTCGACGTGAAACCCCTGCTGGCTGCCGTACTCGAACGTGAGCGAGTTGCACACGATTGGCGCCGCGCCGAGTAACTCGCCGAGTACATCGACGAGTCGTGGCGCAAGTATCAGCTCACGAACGATGTCGGATTCGAGGTAGACGTCGTTGAGCTTGTACGGTCCTTTTCGGAGCTCATCGGGTGCGTCGCGGAAGAGCATGCGCTTGCCCATCAGCGGGCCCGCTAGCGCATCGATTACTAGCGGGTTGTCCGCTGTGTGCCGTGACGCCCAGGCTTCGTCAAACAGGGCTTCCGCTCGCTTGATGTTCTCTGCCGCGAAAAAGCGCGGTAGAACCAGATATCCATTCTCGTTCCAAAACGTACGCTGCTCGTGATTGAGCGCGCGCTGGTCGAGCCGCGCCGCAACAGACAGCGCGGTCTTTGCCGCCCGCTCAAGAAGAACCGCCGATTGCTTGCGAACGCGGGCGATGAGCGCGCCCTTCAGGTTGGAGTCCATGGCTTAGTGAGTCTCCGCGAGCGTTGCGACCTCGCGGAGGTACGCGGCATACGCGTTCTTACCGAGCGCGTCTGCTTGCTTGAGCAGCTGCGCGCCGTCAATCCATCCGGCGCGATACGCGATCTCCTCGAGGCACGCAATCTTCAGCCCCTGACGGTGTTCGACGACGCGTACGAACTCCGCGGCTTCAATCATGCTCTCGGTGGTACCGGTGTCGAGCCACGCGAGGCCGCGTCCCAACAGCTCGACACGAAGCTTTCCCGTTTCGAGATACAGACGGTTCAAGTCGGTGATTTCGAGCTCCCCACGCTTCGAGGGGCGTAACGTGCTGGCTAGTCTCGTGACCTCGGCGTCGTAGAAGTACAGCCCGGTGACCGCCCAGTTGGACCGCGGCTTGGTCGGTTTCTCCTCTATGGCGTCTGGCTTGCCATCCTTTCCGAAGCTCACGACGCCATAGCGCTCGGGATCACGGACCCAATACGCGAAGACCGTCGAGCCTGCTTGCGAGCTCTTCGCCGCCGAGCGCAGGGCTTCCGGCAAACCGTGACCGTAGTAGATGTTGTCGCCAAGAATGAGGGCGCAGGGCTCACCGTCAACGAACTTCGCGCCGATGATAAAAGCCTCTGCGAGACCATTGGGACTCGGCTGCTCCGCATAGCTGATCCGAATTCCCCACTGACTGCCATCGCGGAGCAATCGTTCGAACTGCGGTCTGTCGTGGGGCGTCGTGATGACCAAGACGTCGCGAATGCCTGCGAGCATCAGCGTCGACAGGGGGTAGTAGATCATCGGCTTGTCATAGACGGGAAGGAGTTGCTTGCTCACCGCGATGGTCACGGGGAACAGGCGCGAGCCGGTGCCGCCTGCGAGGATGATGCCCTTCATCGTTGCTCCGCCATCAGCTCTTGGACACAACGTTCCAGAGCTGAATCAAGATCGTGCTGGTGAATATCGAAAGTCGCCGCAAGCAATTTCCCATCGAGACGCGAATTCTTGGGCCGACGGGCCGCGGTTGGATACTCGTGTGTCGTAATGGGCGTAACAGTCGGGCGCTTGGCACCCAGCTTTGCGGCGACGTCGAAGACTTTCTCGGCAAAGGCGCGCCAGCTCATCGGAGCGTTGCCGGCGTAGTGGTACGTACCAAAGCTCGTCGAGCCTGCAGTGATTCTCGCCAGGGCTTGCAACATCGCGTCCGCAAGACCTGCTGCATGCGTCGGGCGGCCGACTTGGTCGTCCACAATCCTTAACTCGTTGCGCTCGGCGCCGAGCCTCAGCATCGTCTTAACGAAGTTCGTGCCGAACGAAGAAAAGACCCACGACGTCCTCAGGATGACGTGTTTAGAGCAATTCGCACGTACCAGCGCTTCGCCGCGCTCCTTGGTTCGTCCGTAAACGCTCAACGGCGCGACAGGGTCAGTCTCGACGTATTCGCGACCGACAAGCTCTCCATCAAAAACGTAGTCCGTCGATACGTGAAAAAGTGGAATGTCGAGCCGAGCAGCCGCCCGAGCCAGAGCTTCGGGAGCAAGTGCGTTGATACAATCCGCGATAGCAGGCTCCGATTCTGCCTTGTCCACGGCCGTGTATGCTGCGGCGTTCAGCAAGGCAGAGGGGCGTACAGCGAGCACCAGCTCTTCGAGCTCGTGCGGGCGTGTGAAGTCGAACGTCTCTATCGGAGCGACTTCGAGGTCCCAACCGCGCGGTCGCGGCGCTCGGAGCAACTCGTTACCAAGCTGACCAAGTGAGCCAAATAGCAGGGCCTTGCGCATCAACCCGCCTTCGTCAGACCCAACCGCTGACCCGCGTAGCGTGCTTGCAATGTCTCCCACCACCCTCGGTTTTCCAGGTACCAGGACACGGTGTTCTTCAAACCGCTCTCGAAGGTTTCTCGCGGCTTCCAGCCAAGCTCGCGCTCGATCTTGGATGCATCGATCGCATAGCGCTTGTCGTGACCTGGACGATCTTGCACGAAGCGGATGAGCTCCCGGTGTTTGCTTTGCTTCGGCGCGAGATCGTCGAGCAGGCTGCAGATTGTCTCGACCACCGTGAGGTTCGCGACTTCATTGTGCCCGCCGATGTTGTACTTTTCGCCGTCTATGCCCTTCTCGAACACCAAGGCGAGTGCGCGAGCATGATCGTCGACATAGAGCCAGTCGCGTACGTTGTCACCCTTGCCATAGACGGGCAGCTCCTGGCCGGCGAGTCCGCGAAGCAGGACGAGAGGGATCAACTTTTCGGGAAACTGGAACGGCCCGTAGTTGTTCGAGCAGTTGGTCGTCACCACCGGCAGATGGAACGTGTGATGCCACGCACGAGCCAGATGATCCGACGAAGCCTTACTGGCGGAATAGGGAGAGTTCGGTGCGTAGGATGTTTCCTCGGTGAACAGTCCGTTATCGCCTAGCGAGCCATAGACCTCGTCCGTCGAGACGTGGTGAAAACGAAAGTTCTTCTTGCCGTCCCGGACATACGCGTTGGCTATGTCGAGCAGCGTGTACGTGCCGACGATGTTCGTCTTTATGAACTCGCCCGGACCGTCAATCGATCGGTCGACGTGGGACTCAGCTGCCAAGTGGATGACGCCGTCTGGTTTGTGTTCGCGAAACGCGGCGTCTACTGCCGCGCGGTCGCAAATGTCCGCTCTGACGAACCGATAACGAGAATTGCTCTCGATGCTCTTCAGCGAATCGAGGTTCGCGGCGTAGGTCAGCTTGTCGAAGTTCACCACCTCATGCTGGGTGTCGTTGATGAGGTGACGACAGAGGGCTGACCCGATGAAGCCAGCGCCGCCAGTGATGAGAATGCGCATTGGCTAACGCGCCTCCGAAAAGTAGGTAAAGAAGGCGGGAGCGTCCGCGAGTGTGGGATAGGTGCGGTCCTTCGCGGACAGCTCGGGTGCGCTGGTTGGCCACGGGATTCCCAGCGCGGGGTCGTTCCAGATGATGCCGCGCTCGTGCTGGGGCGAATAGTAGTTGGTCACCTTGTAGAGGACTTCGGTGTCGGGCTCGAGCGTGCAGAACCCGTGGGCAAACCCGGGCGGCACGTAGATCGCATTCCACGCTTCAGCGGAGATCTCGGCGGCCACATGTTTGCCGAAGGTGGGCGAACCACGACGAACATCGACGGCGATGTCG
>CAZAER010000046.1:0-27790 GCA_964484195.1 uncultured Bdellovibrionales bacterium
GAACCCGCGGCCTCCGGCGTGACAGGCCGGCGTTATAACCAACTTAACTACCGCCCCGAACCAATCGCGTCGAAACCAGTTTCCCGGCGTCAACGAGGGGGCGACGTCTACTGAAAGCCCTTTTGGGTGTCAAGGCGATTGCGTCGAGATCAGGGTCGCAAGTGCGCCCCAAGATCTCACTTCCCGCAACGACCTCGGGGCAGGCTTCGAGAATGACCGCCATGAGCCAAGTCACTGCAGCCAGCAACAGCACTGTTCTGCCTTCCACCCGTCTCGAGCGCGAAGCTCTTCCAGCCGCGGTTCGCGCCGAAGGCCCAATCGTCACGACGACGGATGCGCGCGAAGCCGATCGCCAGTTGGCCACCGTGCCCGCCAATCCGACGCTGCAGCTCGCTGCGCCCGCGGCTTCGGAGCGCCGCTTCCCGGCGAACCTTTGCTACCGTCCCGAGCGCTGCGGTGTGGAGATGGAGCGCATCTGGAACGCCTTCAGCGCCGCCGGACCAGTGAACCCCGCGGACGTGCCGAAGGTCTTCTCCGGCAACATGTACTGGATGTCGAGCTCGTACAATCCGAACACCGCCCACTTCGGTGGTGTGCTGCTCGATCGCCAACCCGACCAGTCGACGAGCTTCAACGCGCGTTGGGCGTTCTACGGGCCGGGCAATCCCTACACCGCCACGACCCTCGACGAGGCGCGCCGGAGCTGGGCCGCGCGTCCGCAGCTCGTGCAGGACCGCACCGACCACTACTACGTGGACGCCAACCCGCGCACGCAGACGCCGGGGTGGGTGCCCATCGAGTACTGGCTGCGCCAGGACCCGACGACCCGCGACATCTACGTGGTCGGCTTCTTCGGCAACGGTCAGTTCGCGCTCGGCCAGCTGCAGGCGAACCAGGCGCAGTAGTTTACGAGTCGCGTCGTGCGTCGTCGTAGGCTTTGAGGTGCTTCAAGGCCTCATCACGTTGGCCGCGTTGCTCGAGCAGGGCCGCGAGGTTGAAGTGCGCGTCGGCGAAGGCCTGATCGTGAGCGAGCGCCGCGCGATAGGCGGCTTCGGCACCCGCCCAGTCGCCGAGATCGTGGAGGGTCACCGCGAGATTGAAGTGGGCGACCGGGTGCGTCGGGTCGATGCGCACGGCGTTGCGGAAGTATGCAGCGGCACGTTTGAGATCGCCGCCGTCGGAGCACATGCGTCCGATGTTGATCGTCGCCTCGACGTGCTCGGGATTGCAGGTGAGGGCGCGTAGGTAGGCGTCGTAGGCGCCGGAGGAGTCGGCTTCCTCGAGGGACATCGCCATGTCGAACCAATGATCGGCGGCGGTCATGTCGCTCGGACCGTCGAAGATCGCGCCCAGCGTGTCGGTCAGCTTGGAGACGCTGCGCGTTTGAGTGACCTCGGCGCTTTTGGCCTCGCCGAAGGCGAAGCACGCCTGCCCACTGACTGGCTCCCACGCTTGGTTGCCGTCACTTGCGACGAGAACGCCTGCATCGACGCGGAGTTGCAGCGCAGATAACGACTGGCTGCCGAGCTGCCGGCGCAAGGCGGCGAGGGCGCGCTCGACGCGCGACGCCGACAAACCTTCGGAGATGAGACGCGCCGCAGTGCGAAGAACCGCGAGATCTTGGAACCCGAATGTGGGTTGATCTGGGTTCGAAGACACCGCCTGATCACCGGAGGGCAGGGCGACCCGCGCTACGGTGCGAACGCGCTGCTCGGATAGCTTCACCAACCGGGCAGCTTGGCGGGTCGTAAACATACGAACGACTCCCTATCACCAAGGTCCGACAGCGCCGATACTTTTCTGTGGTACGATTCAGGTCAAGACGATGTCGCGACTCGGACGGCGCCTCGAAGAAGGCCACAAGATGGCTGAGCCCGCACAGAAACCGCGCATCCTCGTGGTCGACGACGACCCGAACAACCTGCGTCTCGTCGCCGAGACCTTGGACGGACTCGGTTACGCGCTCGAGACCGCGACCGACGGCGTGCAGGCCATCGAGCGCGTCCGCGAATCGGCTCCCGATCTGCTCATCCTCGACGTGATGATGCCGAAGATGAACGGCCTCGAGGTCTGCCGCATCGTCAAGTCGCTTTCAGCGGACGCCTTCATCCCGATCATCCTCGTCACCGTGAAGGGCGACGTCGACAGCAAGGTGACGGGCCTCAAGCTCGGCGCCGACGACTACCTCGCGAAGCCCTACAATCCGCTCGAGCTGCGCGCGCGTGTCGCGTCGATGCTCCGCATCAAGGCGTTGCAAGACAAGATCAACACCAAGCGGCGCGAGCTCGAAGCGTTGTCGATGACCGACGACCTCACCGGGCTGTTCAATCACCGCGCCATGCAGCAGCGCCTCAAAGACGAGTTCATGCGGGCGCAGCGCTACAACGATCCGCTGTCGCTGCTCATGATCGACGTCGACCACTTCAAAAAGGTGAACGATCGCTTCGGCCACCTCTTCGGCGACTACGTCTTGGGCGAGCTCGCGCAGGTGCTGACCCGCTGCGTGCGCGAGATCGATCTCCTTGCCCGTTATGGCGGAGAAGAGTTCCTGGTCATCCTACCGCAGACCCACTTTTCGGGTTCACTCGCGGTCGCCGAGCGCATCTGGCGCACCGTCGGCCGCCACGACTTCAACGACAACAACGTCCAGCATCCGATCACCGTGTCGATCGGCATCTCGTTCTATCCGAACAAGAACGTCGCGACGGTCGAGCAGCTGGTCGCTTTCGCGGACCAGGCACTCTATCAGGCCAAGCGTGAAGGTCGTAATCGCATCTGCCTGCACCAGCACATGAACTACCTCTATCGCCCGGAGCGAGCCACCTCGTGAGCACGGTCCTGGTGGTGGACGACAGCGAGGCCCTCCGCATCGCCACGCGGCGTATGCTCGAGCAGTCGTCTTTGTCGTTGAAGGTGATCGAGGCGGCCGACGGCGCCGAGGCGCTGCCGATCGCGCTCTCTGGGCAAGTCTCCATCGTGCTCAGCGACATCGTCATGCCGCGGCTCGACGGCATCCAGCTCCTACGCGGCATCCGCGCTCACCGTGATTGGGACAGCTTGCCGGTCATCCTCGTAACCTCGCAAGGCGAAGAAGACACCCGCAACGCCAGCTTCGAAGCCGGGGCCAACGACTATCTCACCCGTCCGTTCGATGCCGAGGAGCTCCTCGGACGCATCAAGGTCCAGCTGCGCTTGAAGAGCCTGCACGAAGAGCTCAAACGCGCCGACGAGCGTCACCGCCGTCTCGGGACACACGACGAGCTTACCGGGCTCGCTAACCGACGCCACCTCTTGGACCTGACGCGTCGCGAGCTGTCGCGGGCGCGGCGTCACAAGCTCGCGATGTCGATCTGCATCCTCGAGCTCGACGACGTGCGGGCGGTCGAGCAGCGCGTCAGCCATCTCGCGGGCGACGCCATCATCAGCGATCTCTCGACCATCCTTACGCGCAACCTGCGCACCGCCGACATTCTGGCGCGCATGGGACCGCACAAGTTCGGTGCCTTGCTGCCGCACACCGATGCCGCGCAGGGGCGGGCCGCCGGTGAGCGTCTGCGCGCCGCGGTCGGAAGTTACACGTTCCCGGGGAGCTCGAGAGCCGAGCTGTCGGTGTCGGTCGGCGTCGCGACGTATCCTACGGGCGCCCTCGAAACCGTCGACGAGCTGCTCAATGCCGCCGAAGCCAGTCTCGACAAAGCGCGTGGCCGTGGTGGCAACCGCGTCGAGGCCTGGAGCCCAGGCGAGGGTGAAGAGAGCTGGGCCAAGGCCGCGCAAGTGACCGCTCGAACGGACGACGAGAACGCCGGCGAAGCCGCCAAAGGATAGGAGCTAGTGCTTCTTACCGGGCGACGGGATCAACGCGATCTCGATGCGGCGGTTCTTGTGTCGGCCGGCTGGGCTCGCGTTGCTGGAGGTGGGCCGATACTGCGAGAAGCCGGCGGCGACCAAGCGCTCACCCGGCACTTTGACGTCGTCCTGCAGGAAGCGCACGACGTTGGTGGCGCGCGCCGTCGATAGCTCCCAGTTGCTCGCGAAGGTCTCGGTGAGCTTACCGGTGATCGGCATCGAGTCGGTATGGCCGCCGACCTGCAACACTTTGTCGTCGAGCTTGATCAGGGTCTCGCCGACGCTCTTCAGCACTTCTTTGCCGCGCTCGTTGAGCTCGGCCTCACCTGAGTTGAAGAGGATCTTGTCGCTGACGTCGACGGTGAGCTGACCGTTGATCGCGGAGACGAGGACTTCGCCCTTTTTGATCTCGGCATGGAGCTTCTTGGTGAGCTCTTCTTGCGCTCTCGAGACGGCGTCGAGCTCGGCCTGCTTCTGACTCAAGACGGACGACAAGCGCGCCCGCTCGGCTTCACTATTGTCGCGGTCGTTCTTCAGGATGTCGACGATGTTGCGCATGGTGCCGAGCTCGGCGAGCGTCTTGGCGTGCTCGGCCTCGACGTCGCGGAGGCGCGCCTGCATGGGTAGACCGATGTACAAGATGCCTGCGATCACTGCGCCGACCACGATAGCGAGCAGCATCCACGGGAAGACCCCGCCGCGCTTTTCGACCACGCGAACCTTGGATGGCTTCTCCGGGAGGTCGTCGACGGCGGCGTCGCCCAAGGTGTAGCGCTCCTCGGGACGCGCGTCGTGGACCGTCGGTGCTTCGCGGGGCGGAATCGTGCTCACGGTCGTCCCACCTGAGCTGCTGGGACGGCTTCGATGAGCTCCAGTTGCGCCAGCGCGTAGACGAATGCGCGCAACGCCTTGGGCGGCAACGGCACCGAGCGAGCCAGCTCACCGGTCTGCTTTGGCGCACGCAGGAGAGCCGCCGCCATCTGCTCGGCGGGCTGCAGTTGGGTTGCTTCGCTTTCGAGCTCGGGCTTCGCGGTGATGGCGTGGAAGGCGAGCTCCGCGATGGTGTCGCTAGTGACCTCGATGCGTGCGTAATCGCGGACGCCGAGATAGATGGTCGACAGAGGCTGCATCGGTGCTGGCGCGAAATCGGTGAGGTGCACGAGCCCGCTCAAGAACTCGAAGCGACCTTCGCGTGCCCCGAAGAGGGAGAGGAAATTGAGCTGGGACTGGCGCGCCATCACCGCCGCGAGCTGCTCCTCGGTGAGCAGCTTCATCTCGAGGAGGATCTGCCCGAGAAGCTTGTCGGTGCGGTTGTGCACCGCGAGGGCCTCGTTGAGCTTGTCCTCCGAGAGCACCTGCTCCTCGACGAGGATGCGGCCGATCGGGTGCTTCAAGCGCGAGAGCCGGGCACCCTGAGGCGCGCCTTGCACGAAGAAGGCGCGCGACACGCCGATGGGATCGTGGATCTCGATGACCCCGGTAGCCCGGCTTCGAGCCAACTGGCCGACGAGCTTCGCGAAAGGGTGGTCCCGCAAATCACCGGATAGCTTGAGCTCGTTTGGCACGCCGAATTTTTAGCGAACGAGCGGCGAGAGTGCAAAGCAGACTTCGCTCGTGCTACAGCCTTCGAGACATGCGTCTCGGAGTGGTCCTCAAGAAAAACGCCAAGGAAGCGCTCACGGCGCTGCGGCGCATCCACCAGGTGGCGCAGGGTATCCCCATCCTCGTCGAGGATAATGGCGCCGTCATGGCCTCCGACATGCCAGAAGGCGTGCGCGTCGTGCCCGGCGGAGAATTCGCAAAAGTCTCCGATCTGGTGATCGTCCTAGGTGGTGACGGCACCCTCATCCACGCCGCTTCGCTCCTACGTGATCGCGTGGTGCCGATGATCGGCGTCAACCTGGGTCACGTCGGCTTTCTCACCGACATCGCCATGGACGAAATCGAGCGCGCCGTGCCCCTGGCGCTCGAGAGCCGGCTGCCGCAGCTCGACCGCCTCCGCCTCGACGTGCGGGTGAGCACGATGATGGGTGACACGGTCATGGAAAAGCGCGTCTTGAACGACGCGACGCTGACACCCGGGCGCATGGCCCGTCTTGCCGAGTATCGCATCCTGCTCGGCGGCGAGCTGGTCACCTCGATGCGCGGCGACGGCCTCATCGTATCGACCCCCACGGGCTCGACGGCTTACTCGATGGCGGCGGGGGGCTCGATCGTCTGGCCTGGCTTGCACGCTGTAGCGGTCACGCCCATCTGTCCGCATTCACTGACCCAACGTCCACTGGTGCTGGATCCGAGCGGCGAGCTCGAGGTGCGACTGGTCGGGCAGGGGGACGCGGTGGCGACGTTCGATGGCCAAGCGAGCTGCCCCTTCGGGACGGGCGACGTCATGACCATCAACGTGGCGCCCGTGCCGACGCGCCTGCTCTCGTTGCCCGGTGGCAGCTACTTCCAGACACTGCGGGCCAAGCTACGCTGGGGCTCGCAATAGCTCGATGCCCTCGCGCACCATGCCGAGGAGCTCGTCGCGCTCGTCTTCGTCCATGTCGCGTGAGGTCGCGGTGAGCCGCTCGAGCATCGCTTCGAGAAGCGGCACGGCTGCGCCATGTTCGGCCCGTAGGTAGGCGAGGAGCACCACTTCGATTTGATCGTCGGGGAAGGTGGCCGCCTCGCCAAGCGTCTGCACGAAGGCATCGAAAGCCTGCACAGTCTCTGCGGGGGCTACGGCTTCCATGACCGTCATCGCGGCCCGCCGCTCATCGGCGTCACGGCTGTCATCGCGCCAGATGGCTTCGACCGTGGGGAAGAAGCTCGCGCTTTCGATGGCGGCGACCGCTTGCAACGCTTCCTCGAAGACGATGATGTCGTCGGGATCTTCGATGGTGGCGCGTAAGCCGGCGAGGGCTTCGCCATCGCCCCGCTTGGCTAGAATCGCCAGGGCCCGAACACGCACCAGCTCGTCATCGTCTTCGTGTGCCGCGGCGCGCCAAAACTCCGTGACCATGGGCAGGTCGAAGGCCTCGAGCTTGTCGAGGACCACTTCACGCTCGTCTTCGTCTTCGAGCTCGAAATACAGCTCGATGAGGGCTTCAGCATCGAGATCATTGGGGACTTCGTCAGTCATCCGGCCTGGCCATTTGAACCCCGTCATGGCCGCCCGCGCAAGGTCGTCAGCTTGACTTGCTCGGGGGCGAGCTGGAAAGCTTTTACGAACGATGTTGTCCTTGGTTACCATCGCGGTGATCGCCGCGGTTTCTCCCGTGCAGCGCGCCGAGCAGCTTTACAATCAGGCGCGCTATGAAGATGCACTGAAGGCCCTCGGGCGCTCTTGTCAGGGCGCCAACATCCGCGAAAGCGAGCAGGTGGCTTGCGAGAAGCTGCGGGCTTTCGCCTTGGTCGCCTTGGGACGAGAGACCGAGGCACGCGCGGCCTTCGATCGCTTGATCGTGGCGAATCCCGACGCCGATCTCGGCGCCGACGTGTCGCCGAAGCTGCAAGCGCTGTTCAGCTCGGCCAAGCGCGAGATTGCCCAGGTCATGAGCCTGCAGCTCGAGGTGGTGTCGCCTGGTGTCGCGAGCGGCAGCGGTTCGCAAGCGCCGTGGCCGCTCACGGTGCGCATCCCCGGTGACGTTTTTCTCGACGCTCTGCACGCGCACATCGCGACCGCCAGCACCTCGCGCTATACCGACGTTACGCTGCGCTCGCAGGACGGCGTGTGGATC
The DNA here is from genome assembly GCA_964484195.1 of uncultured Bdellovibrionales bacterium. Lineage (GTDB taxonomy): Bacteria > Myxococcota > XYA12-FULL-58-9 > XYA12-FULL-58-9 > JALHOP01 > JALHOP01. The sequence continues at coordinate 7,569 of CAZAER010000046.1, forward strand.
GGCATGTACGAGCCGCCGACCGAGCCTTCGGCACCCCGTTATTACCTCGTCGCGACCTTGGTCTCGGGCGTCAACGTGAGCATCGGTGATGCAACGTCCGCCAAAGCGGTGGTGGTGAGCGCCGCGCCGCTCGATCCGATTGGCTACGATCCATTGGAGCCGCAGACCGCGGAGCCCAACGCTCTGGCTGCGACGCGCCGAACCGGGAGTGACGAGGACAAGATCCTCGGCTTGCCGCCGTGGGCGTTTTGGACCGCCGTCGGCGGCGCTGCCGTGGTCACTGGCGTGCTCGTCTATGCGCTCACGCGCGGCGGTAGCGACGAGCCGGGTGCGGTGCGCGTTGGGTTGACCTTCCAATGAAGCGTGCACTGGTCTTCATCGCGCTTTTGGCGAGCGCTTGCGCCGATGCTGGCGTCGACCCCGTCGACGGGACGACCGCGGCGATTCACCTGCAGTCCTCGCTCGAGGCGAATACGCGCACCATCACCGTGCGTGTGCTTGCACCGCGTGATCGCAACAACGTCATCGTGACCTGCACCAGCTTGCTCTCGGGGAATCCTCTCGACGAGCGCTATGAGGTCTTGCAGTCCGCCGAGTTCGATTTTCCTCCGCCTGATGGCGCGAGCCTCGTCGTCTCGAACGTCAACAAGAAGGAGGGCGCGGTCATTTACGTGGACGCGCGCAATGCCACCGACCAGGTGATCGGTGAAGGCTGCGAGGCGGGCATCGACGTCAAAGGCGGAGAGACCGCCAGCGTCGACATCACCATCTATCCCGCGACCTGAGCGCTCAAGCGCTGCGCAAGAAAGCGCGGATGCGTTGTGCGCCGTCGCCTTCGACGTGCACGAACTTCACGCCCATGCCGAGACCGTCGGCGTTGGGAGCGCTGCTGACGACCTCGCCACGCGCGACGACCATCTCGCGGTCACCCGGTAGCGCGAACTTCAGCGTCACCTGCGTGCCCATCGGATGCGGGATGGCACGGTCGAAGAAGACGCCACCAGCCGCGATGTTGCCGCTGCGCCGGAAGTAGATGTCGTCGCCGGAGATCTCCTCCATCCAGAGCTCGAGAGGAAAGCGCTGGTCGGCTCTTCGGTCGCGCTGTCGCCGGTCAGGTCCGCGGCGGTCTGGCGAGACGGATGAAGAGTCTTTACGACGATCGGCGACTCGACGGTCGCGACGGGTCATCGGAACCTCGGCTGAAAGCGTTAGAACGGGCTGGACCCCATTCATCACCATCTTCTTGCGCGCCTAACATGCGGTTGAGAGCGACAGCAAGCGCGAAGTGCCGCGTTGGCACCTGGTGCGATCGAGCGGGTGTGGGTGAGTGGAGGGGAAAATGGGGACGCTAACCATTTTTCTTCGAGCCGGGGTGTCGTTGCTGGTCGTGGTCGTGGTGGTTTGGCACCGAGGGGGTTGAACGCACCCACCTGTCTTCGATAGCGGACATGGCGTCCGCCCCGGGGCGGCTGCGTACTTTTTTTGTCGCTGACATCGTGTCGTTCGTGTCGAATGTGTTTGACACTGCTTTTGCGGACACGTCGCTTGGTTGTTTCTTCGGTGGGCAGGAATAGTCGTTGCGGGCCTTGCCGCACACGCTGGTGCGTTGGCTGAAACAGCTGGATTGATTTCGTCTTCGCGTTGATTTGGGGGCGTGGCGGGGCTGCGAAAGGCCTCGAAAATCCCGTGTTACAGTCGACGCATGAAGCTGTCCGCCTTAAAAGACGATGCGTTCGACCAGTCCTTACAACGTGCCGCTCGTCGAGAGCGCATGGCCATTGCCGATGTCGTCGAACATCTCGCGGAAGCCGACCGGCGGGAATGGCATCTGCGGAAGGGTTTCTCAGGTCTTACGAACTACTGCGTTGCGCGGCTCAAGTACTCGCAAGAGGCAGCCGGCAAACGTGTGACAGCGGCTCGGCTCGTTAGGAAGTATCCGCTCGCCCTCCAGATGTTGCGGGAAGGTGATGTCCATCTCAGTGGGTTGTTGGTCCTCAGTCCGGTACTCCAGGCCGACAACTATAAAGAGCGGTTGAAGGCAGCAGCCGGGAAGACCCGCGAGCAGATCGAGCTTCTCGTCGTGGGATGGAAGCCGAAGCCTTTGGTCGAGACACGCGTCTTCGAGGTGAACGCCCCAGCTCTCGAGCTTCCGCGTGCACCGCGGCCGCGCCGCTACGGCAAGACCGACAAGCCGAAGACTGTTCTGCCCAAGCCTGATTCACGCGCCCCGGGGCGGGCGACGCGACGCGAAGTTTCCGAGCGTGACGGTTGCCAATGCACCTACGTCGCAGATGACGGCCATCGTTGCGAAAGCACTGCCTGGCTTCAATTCGACCACATCGAAGAGTGGGCAGGGGGTGGCCCCACAGAGACCGACAATCTGCGCATGCTCTGCCACGCGCATCACCGAGCCCGTAACCGCCACCCGCCCCGGGGCGGATCACCGTCCGCTATCGGAGACACTGCGGAGGGCTAGTTAGTGACTGCCAGTCGCGTAAAGCAACCCAGCGCGCGCCAGATAGTAGTCGCGCAAAGCGTCGTACATCATGCGGCGGGATTCGACGAGGGCGGCCAAGCCTTCGAGGAGGTCGCGGGGTTCGCCGGTGCCGGTGTCGTAGGCGTTGGCGGAGAACGTGACCCACTTGCGGGTTGCCTGGATCGCCTCGGTCGAGTGCTCGAAGATCTCTCGGGCTTGTTTCAGGTCGGTGTAGGCCATCTGCACCTGCAGCGGGATGCCCGTCGAGGCGAAGCGCTCGAGCGCGTCGAGCTGCTCGTAGGTGGCTTCGGCCGCGTCCGACTTGGCTTGCGCGGCCCAGGGATTGAGATCGAAGAGCAGCGCCAGCGCGAGTCCGCCGGCGACGCGGTTGTAGGGGTCGTTCCAGTAGGGATTGCGGGCGTTGTCGCGGGTCGGGGCCCAGTCGGCTTCGAACTGGCCCGCGATAGCGAGCACCGGCAGGTTGGCTTTGATTTCGGCGACCGACAAGGACTTGGCTGCGGCTTTGCCGTGGGCGAGCTGTTGCCACTCGGGGCGATTGCCGGCGGCGTCGGCGATGTAGCTTGCGAGCTCGCGGGTTGGCTCGTCGGGGATGGGAGGCAGCTTGTCGTCGGCGAGGTCGAGGTTTGCGGTCGCGGCCATGCCCATCGTGTGTTTCAGGGCGACGAGGGCGATGGCTTGGCCGTTGCGCGCGGTGACCAAGAAGCGGCGGACTTGTGCCGTCGAGAAGCGCAGGCGCGACAGATCCGATTGCGACACTTCACCTTCGCCGGTGTCGTAGAGCTCCTGGGCGCGCTTCAACGCCTGCTCGACGTAACCCTGCGCTTGCTCCAGCGTCGGGATGAGGCTGCGGGCGTAGAGATGCGTGTAGTAGAGCTTGCGTACTTCCCAGGCGATGGTGTTCTCGGTCTCGCGCAGCCGCGCTTTCTCGACCTCGGCGCGCTCCGAGGCGGCGTTCTTCGCGGCGTCGGCGCGGCCGAACGTGTAAATGGGCTGGGCGAGCGTCGCTTCGAGATGCGCGTACGGGCCCCAGTCGGACAGGCTCTTCCACTCGTTGGTGTGCGAGTTGATGTCACCGCGCACCGTGTACATCGGGGCCAAGAAACCCATACCCGCGATGCGCGGATAGAAGAGGGCTTCGACCTGAGCGAGGCGAGCCTGGTACTCGTGCACGCGGCCTTCGGCCTCCATGATGCGCCCGTTGCTGTTGAGCGCGATGCGGACGCAGTCCTCGACACCCAGACGGTGGGTGACGTCGTCGATCACCACGGGGGCGGGGGGCGGCGGCTCCGGTTGGGGTGCGGGCGCCGGCGTATCGAGCGGGCCACTCACCACGTCTTCTTCGGCGGCTGGATCCTTCTTCTTGGTCGTCGTCTTCTTGCTCGACGCCTTGGGAGCGGCGAGCACGCCGAGGCCCAGCGCCGAGCCGGGCTCGGCAAGAGGCGCGGCGAGGAGCGTCACCAGCGTCAGCACCGCGACCATCATGCGCCTTGCACCCTCGGAAGCTCGGCGGGCGGTTGCTCGTCGTTCGGCTCGTTCCGCTTTTGCGGAGCGTTCTTCGCGAGGCGCCAGGCAACGTAAGAGGGCAGCGCCACGTTGCAGGCGAGCAGGTTCATGGCGAGGCCGAGAAGCGCCATCTTGCCGAGTGAGTTGAGGCCGGTGTGATCGGCGATGACCAACGCCAAGAAGCCGAGCGCGTTGGTGAGCAGCGAGCCGGTGACGGCGCGGCCGGTTTCGCTGAACACCGGAGCGAAGGGCTCGCCCGCGTCGATGCGCGACGTGAGATGCGCGCCACCGTCGATGCCGATGCCGAAGAAGAGCGGGATCATGACGACGTTGATGTAGTTGAGCGACAGACCGGCGAGCGGCATGCAGCCTAGGGTCGCGAGCAAAGTCGCCGCCGCGGGCAAAATGCATGCGATAGCGGACTTGAAGCTGCCGATGAACGCCCAGAGCGCCAGGAACACGAGCCCGATGGCGAAGCCCATGACCGGAACCGACTCGCTCGCGACCATCTCGATGACGTCGGCGAGCATCAGCGCCTCGCCGGCCGCCAGCACGTCGCTGCCGTCGGTGAGCTTGATGCCGCGAATCTCGCGCGCGAACGAGCGTGTGAACGAGCCGTCCGAAAGATCCCGAGCCGCAAACACCAAGACGAACCCGGAGTCGCGCTTGTCGTCGAGGCCCTGGAACTGTCGTCGAACCTCGGTCGGCAGCTGGTCACGCACGAAGGGCTGCGCGTGCACCATCTTGTCGACGCGGTCGAAGTCTTTCTTGTCCTTCTCGGCGAGCTTGTCGCGGTCGATGCGGCGGAGGATCTTCTCCATGCGCTGGATGATCTCGAGCTTCTCGGTCTGACCCACGGGCACGAGGTCCGAGGAAGCGGCCACGAAGCGCACCGTCGATGCGTCGCCGTTCTTCTCCATGCGCTCGCGCACTTCGGCGGCGACCTTGGTCTCGTCGGCGGAAGACCCGGTGAGCATGACGACCGGAGTCTGCGAGTACCCGACCAGCCCGTCGATCTCGCGGTCGAGCTCGTACGAGCGCAGGTTGCTCGCGAGCAGCGAGCGCAAGTCGTAGTTGAAGCGCAGCTTCGGCAGAGTGACGCAGAAGACGGCGAGCACGAGCACCGAGCAGACGAACACCGGACGCGCCTTGCGCATGATCCAGTGCACGTAACGCGGTACTTCGTCATGGCGGACGTGGCGCGGCGTCCAGCCGAGGCGCATGGCGACGCTGATCAGCGCCGGCAAGATCAGCTGATACGCCACCACGAACAGGAACATGCCTGCGGCGGCGATGATGCCGAACTCGCGGAAGGCGCGGAACTCGGAGAGGGCCAAGCCGCCGAAAGCCACCATGGTGGTGAGCGCCGTGATGGCGACGCCACGCCCGGTGTTGCCGAAGGTGCGGCGGACGTTCTCTTCGCGATCACTCGTGATCCACCACTCGGTTTCGAAACGCGCGAGCAGGTGGATGCCGTTTTCGATGCCCATGCCCGAGAGGATGGCGCCGACGAAGCCGGTGAGGATGTTCAGGATGCCGAAAGCGTAAGCCGCGAAGCCGTACGACCAAACCATGCCGATGACGAGCGGCACCATCACCAGGCCGATCGCCGAGAAGCGACGGAAGTGGAAGGCGAGGAACACGAAGATGAGCACGAAGCTCGCGAGGTTCGCCCAGCCGAGGTCGCGCTGGATGAGCTCTTGCTGGTCGACCTTCTTCTTGTAGTTGCCGCCGATCTCGTAGGTGAAGTCGGGCCCGTACTGCGTCAGGTCCATGCTCTTCAGGATCGCTTCGGTTTTGGCGATGAGCTCCTGCGAGACGCGTAGGTTGAGCCCGGCCAGCGCCGGCTTTGCAAGAACGGCGATCATCCGCTTTTGCGGACTCATGTAGTAGCTCTCGCCGACCTGCGAGGCCATCCAACTCGTCTTGCCGCCGCGCTTGCTGTACTTCTTGTTCAGGTCGTCGAGTGTGATCTCCGGCGGACCGTCGTCCTCGAGGTCGAGATAGAGCGGGTTCGCCTTGCGCTTTTCGTAGGCCTCGCGGTCCTGGAGCTTGCCGAGCAGCTCCTCGAGATCTTCGTTGCTCAAGAAGTAGAGCGCGTGCTCTTCGAAGAAAGCGGTCGGGCGGCGGTAGTCGATGTAGCGAAAGTCCTGGACGGCGGCGAGGCGCGGCGCGAGGTCGTCGGCGAAGCGGCGCAGCTGCTCCGGCTCGGCGTTCTCGCCGAGCACCGTCACGTATCCGATGCCGCCGAAGCGTGCTTCGAGCTCGTGCAAGGCGCGAACGCTGGGGAAGCTCGAGGGCAGGAGCTCCGCGAGGTCGGCATTCACCTTGAGACGCGTGGTTCCGAGCCCGAACACCGCGGTCAGCGCCGCGGCGATCGCGAGCGCCACCCACGGCTTCCGGTAGGCCCAGACCGCGACGTTGCCGAGGAGCTTCTCGAAGGCGTCGGCGAGGCCGCCCAAGCGCTTCAAGAATCCGCCCTCACTGGACATGTTGAACCTCGAGGATGCCGCGCTTGGCGTTGGGGGGCGTCGCTGGCTGGGTGTCGAGGGTTGCCCGGTACGTGCGGGTCACCGGGTTGCCGACGACGGAGCGCGCCAGCACCCCGAGGACCCCGTACTCTTCGACCGGCGCATAGCGGTAGAGCTGCGACTCGGTTGCGATGGTGAAGGCCAAGTCGCCGGCAGCGCCTTCGATGGTGTAGCCCTTGGCCTGATCTTTGGCGTCGATGCGGTTGAGCTTGAGCTTGGAGAGCGGCCGCGCGAACGGCTCCTTCTCGCGCCACAACCAGCCGCGCAAGGTACCGTCGGGAAGATTGCGCGCCAGCAGCAAGACCGATTCGCCGGCGGCAAGTCCGCGATAGCGAACCCAGCGCGTCGCGAGCTGCGCCGGAAGAGTGGTGCTGCGGGAGTGATCCATGTAGCCGAAGCCCGTGACCTTGCGCTCGCCGCGGCCGGGGACGGTGAGCGTCGCTTCGACTTTCGCCCAAGGGATGGCGATGGCGTAGGCGAACGTCTTGCCCTCGACGGTGACCTTGGCATCGGGGGGCGAGCGCGGCTGGATGGCGGCGGCGAAAGCGAGCTTCACCGCACCTTTCTCGAGCTTCACCTGCATGGTGGTCGCGCCATTGCCGGTGCTGGCCGAGCAGGTGGTGACCGAAAGCTCGCCGGCGCTCGACTTCCAAGAGTCGCGGCCGACGCGATCGCTCGCGGTCCAAGGCTTCTGATTGGGCTCGACCACCAAGACGCGGCAAGCGCCATTGGCATCGCCGACGCCGAGGTTCGAGACGTTGAGCTGCGCTTGCACGTAGGTGCCGTCTTCGAGATCGGCGATCGCGGTCAGCGTCTCGGAGTAGTTGTCGTCCTCGTCCACCTGTGGCTCGAGTACGGACGCGGCGGCGCCGAGGCGGGGGATCGCCAAGAAACACACCAAGACGAACGTCCAGAGGGCGTTCCTGTTGACAGGGGCCTTTGTCATCGGGTCAAGCCAGCGCGTTATGGTTCGTCTCGCCACTGCCGTCAATCGCGTCCGGTTGGCATTTTTGCTCGTCATCATGGCCGCTTGCGCGTCCAAGGACCAAACACCGGAAGGCTCGGAGATCGCCCCTCCGTACCTCACGGTTTTCCTGGTCGACGGGCTGGTCCAGGACGTTTTCGCCCGCGAGCTCGCCGGGGGCCGTCTCCCGAACATCGACACCATGGTGCGCGAGGGAACGGTCATCGAAAACGGCATCTCCAGCTTCCCAAGCATGACGGGCTACGGGTTCTACCCATTCATCACCGGAGAGGACGCTGCCGCGAGCGGCATTCTCGGGCTGCGATGGCTCGATCGGGGGCGCGGAACCGGTATTTTCCGCAACTACGTCGGTCGTACCTACAAGCTCATGAACGAGGACTTGAAGGCCGAGCCGCGCACCATCTTCGAGGTCGCTGGCGGTCTTACGCAGACCTTCCAGAGCTACATGAACCGCGGGGCAACCGAACGGCCGATGGCCGGGGTGCGCTTTTCCCTCGCCAAGTATCGCGATGCCTGGTGGCTGGGGCGGCTCATGTCCGGGCTGCCCCCGTCCTTGTCGCCGACCTTCGCCGACGTCGAAGGCGAGCTCGTCGACACCGCGATCGCGGCCCTCGAGAGAAAGCCCAAGGTGCAGTGGATCACCTTCACCTCGCCCGACGGTTACGCTCACGTCCACGGCCTCGGCGACGGATACGCGGAGCGTCTGCGCGAGGTCGACGCGCTGATTGGCCGCTATCGCGACGCCAGCCGCAGGCTCGGAATCGAAGACGACCGCGTCTATGCCGTGCTCACCGACCACGGCATGGCGCAGATCAACGTCAATCTCGATCTTCGCACCGCCATGGCGGAGACGTTGAGCCTCGAGATGTTCCGGGGTGAAGCCACCGAGGTTTGGAGCACATCGCTCGACACGACCCTCGCGGACTTCGCCGACGTCGATGGTGTCATCGCAACCAACGGCAACACCATGTGTCACCTCTATCTGCGACGTGATGCCGATGGCTTCGCACGGCCGTTCATGTCGGCCGAGCTCCGTTCTTACGCTCCGCCGACCGCCGCGGCGCGCGAGATGCCCGACAAGACCGTCGACGTCATCGAGGGCCTGCGCCGTCTGCACGGTATCGAGCTGGTGGTGGCGCGCGGCATTCCCGGCACCATCGAGGTGTTCACTGCGGAGGGCGAGGGGAGCATTCGTATCGGTAGCGACGACAGCTACGCTTACGCGGCCCGCGGCATCGACCCGCTAGGCTACGCCGACCAGCCGGCGACGTCCGCTTTGATGGACGGACAAACACACTCCGCCAAACAGTGGCTCGACGCCTCGCTCCCCGGCAAGTTCCCGGACGCATTGCATCGCCTCGCCACCTTGTTCGCCGACGTCAACACGGGTGACGTCGTCGTCACCTCGATTCCCGGCTACGATCTGGTGGCCGACTACGAGATGGTCGTCGGCGCCTATCGCGGCGGGCACGGCGGGCTGCGGGCCGATCAGCTCCGGGTCCCGTGGGTGTTGGCTGGCAGTGGTGTGCGCAAACGCGGACATGTCGAGGCCGCCCGCGCCGAGGACGTCGGTGTCACGCTGCGCCTCTTGACCGGACTGCCGGTCGAACCCAACGTGCATGGCAAGGCCATCGACGGTGCTCTCCGCTGACGCGGTTTGCCTCCCCGGTTTCGTCGTGCGATGGCCAGCATTCCCCCTATGCAATAACAGGAGCATCCCCCATGCGTTGGCTCACCATTGCGCTCTTCGCGCTCGTCGCCGCTTGCCACAACAACACCGATCCCAAAGCGGGCACCACCCATCTCGATGACGTACGGTCGAGCCTGCGCGAGCTCGGCAAGGACATCAGCAAGGTTACTGCGTCGATCGCCGACAGCAGGACCGCGGAAGATCCGAACACCTTCCGCGGCCGCATCGAGGCCGAAAACAAGCTCTTGCACGAGCGCTTCGAAGGTCTGCGTGAGCGGACGCGTAAGGCGGTCGAGACCGACAAAGACAAGGCGAATCGCGAGCAGATCGAGCAGCTCCAGAAGGAGCTCGACGAGACGCAAAAGGAGCTCGACGCGATGGACGCCAAGATGAAAGCCGAAGCGCCATCGGCGTGACGTCTCGAGCTTAGTCGTCGTCCGAGGGCGTGAAGTCGAGCACGCGGATGCCGACCCTGGCTCCTTGCTGACGCGCGAAGACGCGTAGCGTGTTGATGAAGTCGAGGTGGCGGTGCTCCGGGCCATCGAGCGTGAAGAAAACGGTCGCCTCGCCGCGGTCGGTCTTCAAGTGCTCGGTGAGCCAGGCGCGCGCCACCGTTGCGTTCAAACGTTCGGCCTCCTCGAAGACGGCGACGCCGCGAGGGCTCACGTTGGTTCGCGTCAGGGTGGGCCAGGTGTGACGCGCCAGGGTGACGTCGTTGACCTTGGAGCCTTTGGCGAACCCTCCGCCGCTGACCAAGTGCACCACGGCGTCGGACACGACGCGCGCCTCGGGGCCGGCATTCACCATGAAGACGAGGTCGACGGTGGGCAGGGCGCCTTTGCCGAGCTGCTCGACCATGGCGACTGCACCTGTCCGTGCTAGCGGACAATTCTCGAGCGCGTGCTGGAAGACCGCCAAATATTGCCGTCGCGCCGCCTCCGGGCCGGCCTTGATGGCTGTGTCTTTGATGAACATGGTGCCCCCGCCCAAACCCGGCACACGGCGCACCGAGCGCCAGCCACCTACATACACATACCCAGGACCGCCGGCTGGCGCTGGTCAGCTTATGGATGTGCTTATTTAGTCGAGCTGCTGCTGGATGTCTTCGAGCTTCGCCTGCGTGAGGTCCTTGGCGACCGACTGGGTGACGCACTTGGCGAGGGGCGCGGAGAGTTGATCACGCAGGAGCCCGAGGAAGCCGGGAGGCGCGACGAGGACGAGCTGATCGAAGCGATTCCCGGTGCGACCCTCCTCCAGGCGCCTGGCCAGCTCACGCGCGAAGTTCTCCTGCTCGTGGTCTTTCGGGGGTGAGTCGGCGCCGATGCCATGACGGGCTCCGCCGACACTCGCGAATGCGGTGGTCTGGCCATCGGTGACGAGGTCTCGTGCCTTGGCGCGCCCCGCGGGGTGCTCGATGGTCTGCATTTCGACCAACTTGGCTCGCGCCTTCTTGGCGCAGATGCGTGCCCGGCTGCCGTCCGCGATGACCACCCATGTACCCTGCATTCGAAGCCTCCAGATTGTGTTTGCCTCGGGAAGGTAAACATCGCGGGCGTCGGGCGCCGCCTCGCGATCTGGGGGATCAAATGGTGGGTGTCGTCCCTCTCCTGTGGGTGTGGGCCCACACAAATCTGGCTAAGAAACTCGAAGCTTGCGCGTCAGTCTCGTGCAATCGCGGATCTTCCTTAACTCCAGCGGCGGTGCGGGATTTGCAGACGACTGCCGCGTGCGGTCGCTCCTCCTCAGCGTACTCGGGCTGTTCGGCATGGCTGCCTGCGGCAACGAGATCATGGCGCCTGGTCTAAATGACCGGCGGGTGACCATCGCCGATGACGGTGATCGCGATAACGGTGATTCCGGGCCGTCGGGTGGCGACCCCGCGCCTGGTGACAACGGTCCCGCGGCCACTCCCATCGTCACCGCCTTGGTCGCCGATAGCCCGGTCACTCAGTCCGCTTTCGCGGGCGCCGAGGTCGATGATGCGCCGTCGGTCATCGTCCGCGATCAGTTCGGCAACCCCATGGCAGGTCAGGCGGTGCACTTCACGCTCGAAGCGGGTGGCGGCGTCCTCGACCCACCGGTCGTGACCACCGATGCTCAGGGCAAAGCAACCGTCACCAGCTGGGTCCTGGGCAAACGCGTCGCTCCCAATCAAGTGCGCGCAGCACTCGACGCGGCTCCCGGCATCACGCCAGTGAGCTTCGATGCCACCATCCTCACCGACTACACGATCACGGTGCGTTTTCTCACCTCGGTCACGACCACGCAGCGCGCCGCGTTCGAGAACGCCGCCGCCCGCTGGTCGGCCGTCATCGTGGGCGACCTCGAGGACTTCCAGATTGCTCGCTCCCAGCTGCCGAACGGCTGCGCCAACAGCAGCGACGCGACGCCCATCAGTGTCGATGACACCATCATCTTCGCGAGCGTCCAGCCGATCGACGGGCAGGGCGGGATCCTCGCGCAGGCCGCGCCTTGTATAGGGCACGACCTCGGCGGCATCGCGGTCGGGGTGATGTCGTTCGATAGTGATGACCTCGCGTTCCTCGAGAGCAACAATGTGCTCGAAGGAACCATCCTCCACGAGATGGGACACGTCATCGGCATCGGGTCGTTGTGGTCGATGAACGGGTTGGTGATGTCGCCGTCGATTGGATCCGCGGGCGCCAACACGCGCTTCACCGGAGATGCTGCCGCGCAGGCCTACGTCGATCTCGGAGGTACCGGGTTCACCGGCACGGTGCCCGTCGAAAACAACGGTGTTCAAGGGTCCGCCGATGCGCACTGGCGCGAATCGATCTTCCGCAACGAGCTCATGAGCCCGTCGATCAACGGCATGGAGCCCAATCTTCCCATGTCCGCTGTAACGGTCGCATCGCTCAAAGACCTCGGCGCCTACGAGGTCAACGACCTAGCCGCCGACGAATTCATGTTCCCTATGGCCCTCACTGCCGAGGGCCCTCCGCTTCCGCCGCTCGGCGAGTGTCAGGTCGTGAGCCCGAGCGAACAGCACCCGCTGGGCGGCGGAATCGTGGAGCTGCGCTAGCCGTCGCGTAGGCGCGCGGCGCGCAGCAGGAGGTAGTCGCGCTCCGCGGTGCTCGTGGTCAAACCCGCGGCGCGCTGGAAACATGCGACGGCACCGGCTCGGTCGCCGGCGCGCTCGAGCAGGTGGCCGCGCACTGCGTCGACGCGATGTGTTTCGCCGAGCTGCGGCGCAATGGCGTCGACCCGCGCGAGACCGGCGCGCGGACCGTCGACCATGGCGATGGCCACGGCTTGATTGAGGTCGACCACCGGGCTGGGCTCCATGGCGCGGAGCACCTCGTAGAGCGCGACGATCTGACGCCAGTCGGTCGCGTCGGTGCTGGGGGCCTCGTCATGCAAGGCCGCGATGGCGGCCTGCACCTGATACGGCCCGAGCCTGCGCATCGCGAAGGCGCGGCTCACGAGGTCTACGCCCTCGCGGATTGCAGCCGCATTCCACTTGCCGCGGTCCTGCTCGTCCAGCGGAATGAGCTCGCCGAACTCTCCCTCGCGGGCGGCTCGGCGTGCGTCGGTGAGCAGCATCAGGGCGAGTAGCCCCATGACTTCGGTCTGATCGGGCAGTATCCGCTGAAGGAGACGGGTGAGTCGGATCGCCTCGGCGGCAAGGTCGTCGCGCGTCAGTGACGCACCCGAGCTCGCGGCGTATCCTTCGTTGAACATCAGATAAAGCACGTGGTTGACCGCGACCAAACGCTCGGCTTGCTGCTCGGGTTTTGGCGGCTGGAACCCCGAGCCCGAGTCTTTGATGGTTTGTTTGGCGCGGCTGATGCGTTGCCCCATGGTGGCTTCGGGGACGAGGAAGGCCTTGGCGATTTCCGGCGTCGTCAGGCCGCCGACGGCGCGCAAGGTGAGCGCTATCGCGGATGACGTGGACAACGCAGGGTGGCAGCACATGAACAAAATCTCGAGGGTATCGTCACGCTCCACGATGGCCTCGTCGGCGGCAAGCGCCAATTGCTCGTCTGGGGGCACGAGGCTCACGACCACTTCCTCGCGTTTGCGTCGTGACGCTTCGCTGCGGACCGCGTCGATGATGCGGCGTGAAGCTACGCGGATGAGCCAGGCGCGTGGTTTCTCGGGCACGCCGTCACGCGGCCAGGCCAGCGCCGCGGCGAGCAGCGCTTCCTGGACCGCATCTTCGGCGGCGGCGAAGTCGCCATAGCGGCGCGTCACCGCCGCGACGATCAGAGGGGTGAGCTCCCGTAGAAGGGTGCTGACCTCAGCCACGCGGGAGCTTGTCCGCGCAGACTTCGTGCTCGGGCATGACCATGACTTCGCGCACCTCTACGTTCATGTGGAGCGGCACGCCGCCGATCCCGGGTGCCGTCGAGATTTCCGCGGCAAGCTCGTAGGCACGCTCGCGGGTGTCGACCTCGACGATCCAGTAGCCCGCGAGGAACTCCTTCGATTCGGCGAAGACACCGTCGGTCACCGGTTTCCCGTCTTTGCCTGCCTTGACCAGCTTCGCCTGTTCGGGACCGGTGAGGGCCTGCAGGTCGATGAGCTCGCCCTTCGCCACGATTCTGGCGTTGAAGTCCTTCATGAACTGGATGTGGCGGTTGATGTCTTCATGGCTCCAGCTGAAGATCTTGTAGGGGCCGGTGCCGGGGCTGTGCATTGCCAGCATGAAACGCATGGATTTCTCTCGGGTTAGGACGCCGTCGCGAGCGCGAAGCGCCGTGTTCATCCCTTAGTCGGAGCCAACCGACGGCGTTCTACATGCTTTCTCTCAAAAGTGGCGGCGCCCCTACCGCCGCCGGCGAAAGGCCAGCGCGACGGCCGCGAGTCCGAGCCAGGAACCGTGCACGGTGACACAGCCCATGGTGGGGTCGTCGAGCACCGCCATGCTGACCGTGGCTTCGGCGCTGTTGCCCGCGATGTCGAGGGCGGTGACGCGAACGCGGATGGTCGCTCCATCGGGCAAATCGTCGAGCGCGAGGATTTCACCCAGGCGCACACTCCCGGAGCGAATGATGGTGTCTGGTGCTGCTACGGAGCTCACGATGCCGAGCTCGTAGGTGATGCGATCCGCCAAAGCGGTGTCGTCCGCGGCCTCCATGCGCAGCCGCAGGCCGTGCGTGCCGACGATGCCGCGCGGTTGGTCGATGAAGCGGATGGTCGGGGGCTGCGCGTCGACATCGACGGTCACGTCGACGCCTACGGGATCGACGTTGCCCATCAGATCGACGGCCGCCAGGTGAATGGTGTGCTCGCCATCCTCGAGACCTTCGATGAGCACCTGAGCGCCGGCGCGCAGCTCGCTGTCGGCAGGGCTACCGTCGACGGTGACGCGATGGCGCATGAGCTCCGCGATGGTCGTGTTGTCGGTCGAAGCGACGCTGATTGCCACGTCTGATGCGCAGGGACAGACCGGAGCCAATCCCACGGTGGTGGTGGGCGGCACGGCGTCATTCGCGTCGATGTCGACGAGGCCAATCTCCGCGATGACCGCGTCATTGGTCGTGCGTAGCGCGCCGATGGTGATGGCGACATAGGCGGCGTCGAACAAGCCGCTGATGATCGGTAGGTCGCCGACCTGCTTGGTGACGAAGGGCATGACTGCGTTGCGGATGAAGCGGTCGACACCTTCCGGCGTGAAGCCGAGACTCGAGGCGCCTAGGGTGATCTGCGTCGGCGTGACGTTGGTCTGGGTCGTGGAGAGCACGAGCTCGCGTGTCGCCGGACGCATCCGCGTGTCCGCGCTAATGGACAGGTTGCCGAGGAAGTCGGCGGTGTAGTCGCGGTCGTTGGGCACGGTGACCGCGATGTGACCCGAGAGCTGCGACAGCTCGACCGTGGCGCTGCCGGTGTCACTGGGGTGGAAGGCGACACGTGGTGGCGCCAATGCGTTCAGGGTCACGCGGGTGGTCGTGCCTTTGACGATGGTCGCGAGGAGGTCGTCGATGGCGGGCGCAGCGCTCGGCACGTCGAGACAGAGCCAGCCGGCGCGCCAGGCGCTCTCGACGACGTTCTGTGCAAGACGCGTCGAGATGGCAACGCTCGTTGCCTGCGGCATGACGATCGTGGGTACTGGCGCGGGGGGCGCCAAGCGTGTCTCGGTCATGGCGACGCAGTCCGCTATGACGGAAGTGCGGGTCGCGACGCCGAAGCTCATGGTGATACCGTTGGCGTCGATGGCGACGGACTCGGGTTGTACGTTCACCTCGATGCCGTCGATGGTCGTCGGCTCGATGAGGTCGGAGGTCAGAGCGGCAACCTGCGTTTCGACCATGCCGGGGATGAAGGCTTCGATCTCGGCGGCCGCGTACGCAATGAGATCGTCGCGCAGCCATTCCTGGCTCACGTCGAAGGCGGTGGCATAGGCGGCGCAGCCAGTGAGCTCGACGGTGACGTCGTCGTGGTTGACCGCGAAGGTGAATGCGTCGACGGTGAGAGTCGGCGCGCATTGATTCACGGCAATGCTGGCACGAGCGTGCGCAGTGACCCCATGCGCCACGACGTGGGCATCGCAGCTGTCGTCGGGTAGGGCGCAGATCTGCAGGTCGAGGTGACCCGTGGCATCGATGTCGCCACGGATATCGATGTCGATTGCGCCGTCGGCGAGCGTGACGGTGAAGGTCGTGCTCGCGAGGTGCACGGTGCCGCGCTGGAACTGAATGATGGTGTCGTCGAACCACAGACCACATTCGCCGAGCACGACATCGAACTGACCGAGGCTCGCGTCTTGGGGCACCAGCGCGCCCAGTGGTCGCAGGACGTGCTCGATGCTCTCTTTCTGAATGCGCGCGACGACGGCTTGCGACACCAGATCGGGGTCACAGACCGCTCGCGCGACGCTTGCTTCGAGCATCACCGTCGCTGCAAGCATTGCGACGGCACACGTCCGACCCATCATGTTCACCGTTGTTATCGGCGAACCGCGGCCCGGGTTGCGCGATGCTTTGACGCACCGCGCGCTTGCGAACCCTGCCGTCTTGGCAGGGATTTATCCCTTGGCTGCTGCCTTCAAGCCGGCGATCTCGAGCTTGCCCATCTTCATCATGGCATCGGTGACCCGCTTGGCCTTCGCTTTGTCGGGGCCGGCGGCCAGCTCCTCGAGGATGCGCGGCACGATCTGCCATGACAGGCCGTATTTGTCCTTGAGCCAGCCGCAGGGCTCGTGCCGGCCACCTCTGCCCAGGCCTTCCCAGAGACGGTCGATCTCCTCTTGGGTGTCGCAGTTCACCTGAATCGAGAACGCGTGGTTGAAATCATCGAGCGGGCCGGCTTCGAGCGCGCGGTAGGGGATGCCGGCCAGCGTGAACTCGATGGTCTTCACCGAGCCGGGCGGGCCGCTGGGGCTCTCGGAAAAGAAGGTCGTCACGCGACCCATCTCGGACCCCGGAATCAGCGAGGTGTAAAGCTTCACGGCTTCTTCGGCGTCTTTGGCAAACCACAGAAACTGCGTGACGGTGATCTTGGACATCGTAGCTCTCCTGAGTCGCGCCTCGAGCGCGCTCTCAACATAAGGACGTCGCCGCAGCGCGAGATCCGACATCGAAACAAAAAATCGACCGACAACGGCCTCCCGAGTCATCGCTGACTATATTTCCTGCTGGCTCCCGGGGGGGAATAGACTTGAATATCTGCAATAGTGGCGCGCTGCGCGCTGGCTTCTCCATTCTGCTTTGCGCCGCCTTGGGCGCATGCGGCGGCAGCGGTGACCCCGGCGATCCGCAGAATCTCGGCGACCAAGATCAGCAGAACGGCGATCTCGACACCCTCGGGGATGGCGATCAGTCCGGTGACGCTGACGAAGACGAGCCGCTGGCGCCGACCGGACTCGAAGCCCGTCCGCAACAAGCCGATTGCCGCGCCTTCACTCCGCCCCCCGTGAGTGACGGGTACGTCTTCGTCGATCGCTTCCCGAACATCGATCTCGACACGCCGACCGGACTGTTCCGCCGCCCCGGCGACAACAGCCGTTGGTACGTCACGGAGCGCGGTGGCCGCATCGTTTGGTTCCCGAATGATCCGAACGCGCAAGCGTCCGATCTACGCGTCGCGCTCGATATCTCCGACATCAACTTCGCGGTCGTCGATTGCAGCATGGGCTCGCTGGCGTTTCCGCCGGACTTCGCGACGTCCCAGGTGGTCTACGTCGGTTACTGCTACCAGAACCCCGCCGCGGGTTGGCAGACGCAGGTGCGTTACTCCCGTTTCTCGACCTTCGACGGCGGTAATACGTTCCCGCGCGAGACCGAGGAGCTCATCATCGCGTTGGATATGCCGCTCGACGCCATCCACGACGCGCCGGGCCTCCACGCCGCGGACGTCGCGCGCTTCGGTCCCGACGGTTACCTCTACGTGGCGCTCGGCGATGGCGGACCAATGTACAACCTGGGCGGGGTCCAGGCGCAGGACACCAACGATCTGCGCGGCAAGCTCCTGCGCATCGACGTGTCCGATACCGACCTCTTGCTGGTGAACGACGGCTACGTCGCCGGCCGCCAGCGGGTCGCAGCCACGTATCCAGCTGGCAATCCGTTCATCGTGAGCGGTGGCCATCCGGCGGTCTACGCCTATGGCTTCCGCAACCCGTGGCAATGGCACTTCGATGCTCAGACCGGGGCAATCTGGCTCGGAGATGTCGGCAACAACAATTGGGAAGAGGTGAACCGCGGCA
Organism: uncultured Bdellovibrionales bacterium; assembly: GCA_964484195.1. Lineage (GTDB taxonomy): Bacteria > Myxococcota > XYA12-FULL-58-9 > XYA12-FULL-58-9 > JALHOP01 > JALHOP01. The sequence goes on from CAZAER010000046.1 coordinate 25,443, forward strand.
TCGTGGCCGGCGGCAACTACGGTTGGGGCTACTTCGAAGGCAACCACTGCGCCACTGACAACGGTTGGACGCAGGAGCAATGTAACGCGATCACCGGCACCATCCCGCCGCTCCTCGAGTACGCGCACGGTGATCTCGAGCAAGAGGGCAGGGCGATCACGGGTGGTCTCGTGTACCGCGGCGACGGTGTACCGTCGCTAAAAGGCTCGTACATCTTCGGTGATTCGTCGGCCGCCCGCATCTGGGCGGTGCGCAATGTCGACAGCCTGCCCGGCGGCTCGATGCCTGCCAAGGAGCTGCTGGCGAGTGAGGCGCCAGTGTCCGCTTTCGCGCTCGATCAAGACGGCGAGCTCTTCGCCACCATCCTGTATCCGACGGCGGCGTTCCCGGCCGGCAAGGTGTTGGCCCTGCGGCCCTCACCGATCGATCCAGGGGCAGTCGGCGGTCCGCCCGACCTTCTCTCCGAGACCGGCTGCTTCGACGCGCTCGACCCGACAAAGCCTGCAAGCGACCTCATTCCCTTCGCACCCGCGGCCGAGCTGTGGTCCGACGGCGCCACGAAACGGCGCTGGATGGTGGTGCCAGATGGGGAGAAGGTGACCGTCAAAGCGGACGGTGACTTCGAGTTCCCCGCCGGCAGTGTGCTCATCAAGGAGTTCAGCCTCGATGACAAGCGCATCGAGACTCGTTTCCTGGTGCACGAGGAAGAGGAAGGCAACTGGGCTGGTTACACCTATCGCTGGAACGACGAGGGCACCGAGGCGACGCTGGTCGACGAAGCCGGCGCGCTCGTGACCATCGGCACGCAATCTTGGCTCTACCCGGCGCGCGCTCAGTGCTCGCGCTGTCACACCAAAGCTGCCGGCGACACTCTCGGGCCTGAGGTCGCGCAGCTCAATCATCCGCTCACTTACGCGTCGACGAACCTGCGTGCCAACCAAATGGAGACGCTCGAGCACATCGAGCTCCTCGACATGGCGGCGTTTACGACTCAGCCGTACCCGGCGCTGCCGGGCATTCGCGACAAGGCGGCGACTGTCGAGGCCCGCGCTCGAGCGTATTTGCACGCCAACTGCGCCAACTGCCACCGCGATGGCGGAACCACGTTCACGACTCCCGATTTCCGCTACTCCTTGCCGCTCGCGCAGATGAACATCTGCAACGAGGTCCCGGGCATCAGTGACGCAGAGATTCCCAACGACCCCCGGCTGTTTGCTCCAGGCGCACCCGAACGCTCGGTGGTGTGGGCGCGTATGAAGAGCCTCGACCCGGCGCTGCAGATGCCGCCGCTGGCGCGCAGTCTCGAGGACGAGCTTGCCACCGATCTCGTCTATGACTGGATCTTCGCAACCAAAAATTGTCCGTAACGGCGGACTGAGCGCCGGCTGTAAAATAGGATGGGTTAGGTGACAAAGAAAACTTCCAAGCGACGCGACTCGGATCGCGCGAGCTTCCGCAAACATCCGATCGAGTTCGTCTTACGGCTCTTCGCCGACGTGCGTGCCGGTGAAGCGACCACGGTCCTGTTGCTCAGCCTCAACGTCTTCTTGTTGCTCACCGCGTATTACCTGCTCAAGGTGGCGCGCGAGCCGCTCATCCTCGAAGGTGGCAAAGCCGAGGTGAAGACCTACGCCTCGGCGGGACAGGCGGTGACGTTGGTCTTGGTGGCGTGGGCCTACGGCTGGCTCGCGCATCACGTCGGCCGCATGAAGCTCATCGGCATCGTGTCGCTGTTCTTCGTCGCCAACCTGGTGCTGTTCTTCGTGCTCGGCGAGGCGGGTGTGCCGCTCGGCATTCCGTTCTACCTCTGGGTCGGCGTCTACAGTCTCACCATCCTCACACAGTTCTGGGCGTTCGCGGCCGACATCTACACCGACGCGCAAGGCAAGCGGCTGTTCCCGATCATCGGCATCGGTGCTTCGGTCGGCTCGGTCCTCGGAGCCTTCCTACCGAAGCTGATGATCGAGCTCGGGCCGTTCGTGTTGATGCTGGTGGCGGCGGGATTGTTGCTCGCGGCGTTCGCGGTCACGTTCGTCGTGCACCGGCGTGAGCGCGAGCTCGGCAAAGAAGACGAAGAAGACCACCACGACGAGCCGCTCAAGGGCACCAACGGCTGGAAGCTCTTGTTCTCGGACAACTACTTGCTGTTCATCGGCGCGCTCGCGCTCATCATCAACTGCGTCAACACGAACGGTGAGTACATCTTCGACCGCACCTTGCTCGCGACCGCGGAGCACAAGGCTGCCCAATCCGGTCTCGACGTCGGCGAATACATCGAGAGCGTCAAGTCGACGTATTTCTTGTGGGTCAACGTCATCGGCTCGGCGCTGCAGCTCTTCGTCGTCTCG
>CAZAER010000047.1:0-26543 GCA_964484195.1 uncultured Bdellovibrionales bacterium
CTCCCCGACGGCCGCTTCGCCGCGCCCGCCGGCACGAGCACCGCGGTCGATGGGATTCTCCGCGCCCAAGCGCTCGGTAACCTCGACAACGACGCATTCGCGGACCACGTGGAAGTCGGCAGCGACGTCCTGGTGATCTCACACGGTGGAGCTGCGGGCTTCACCGCCGACCCATCGATCGCGCTACCCAGCTGCGAGCCGCACGGTGACAAGCTGGCGATCGGTGACTTCAACGGCGACGGCCAGAACGAGGTCGCCATCGGCTGCGACACCAACGTCCGCCTGGCGCAGCGTGGCGGCAGCTGGACCATCCCCGCAACCACGTACCCAGCCGGCAACGACGTCGCGCGCCTCGCCGCCGGCGACGTCAACGGCGACGGTCGCGACGACCTGGTGGTGGCGGCTGCACGCTCGGGCGTCCTCGACGACTTCTTCGACCTGGTGTGGTTCCCCGGCAACGCCACGACCATGCTCGGGCCGCCGCAAACGATCGCGACCTTGCTCCCCATGGTCTACACCGACGACATCCGCTTCAACGAACAGGGCCTCGACATCGTGGTCCGCGACCTCGACGGTGATGACCTCGCCGAGATCATCGTCGCGACAGCGCCCTTCCCCGTCGCCGGCCAGGTGCGTGTCTACCCCGGTGGGGCGACCCCGGGCGCGCCGTTGCTGAGCGAGGTCTTCCAGGAACGGCCGGGCCACATGAGCATCGGCGATGTCGACGGAGACGGCGGCCTCGATCTCGTGACCTTCGCCTGTCTGCGCAACCAAGCACCCTGCGTTTTCGCCCACGCTCTCTCTGCCGGGCGCATCCGACTCACCGCGAGCGCCTATCTTCCCGCTACGTGTGCTAGCCCCGCCGCATCGGCGGGAGACGTCGCCGACCTCGATGGTGACGGCATCGCCGAGCTGGTGGTGCGCCAGAGCTGCGCCACGCCGACGCTGGTGACTTACGCGTGGTCGCGTGGCCACTACCCGAGCCCTGTCGACGACGTGACGACCGTCGCGCCGATCACCGCGGGAACGGATGACATCGCGATCGCCGACTACGACCACGACGGCGTCTTCGACCTGATGAGCAGCGAGCGCAGCACGACCTCGTTCGTAGTCCAGCGCGGCTCTCACGATTCGCCGACGGTCGCGGGCAACCTCTCCATCGTCAACGCCGGAATCACCATGGACCTGCTGGGCGCCACGACGTCGTTCCTCGACACGCGCTTCGGCGACGTCAACGGCGACAGTCTCATCGACGTCTTCAGCACCGACGGCAGCACCAACGCGACCGTCGTGCAGCTGGCGACCTTCGATGGCGCAAGCTACGGCCGGGATGACGTGTTCCCCAGCCTCACTGGTGGATCACTCGACAGCTTGCTCGCCATCGCGGACGTCAATCGAGACGGCTACGACGACGTCATCGGCACCGACGGCAACACCTTCTTGGTCCATCGCTCGAACCACACCGGCGTTTGGTCGAACAGTTTCACCGCGACCCCCGTGGCGCTCGGCGCCGAGGCCACGCACGTCGCGATCGGCGACCTCGACGGCGATGGAGATCTGGACCTCGCGGTGGCGGCGGATGGCACGAGCACCAACGAGCTGCGCGTCTTGTTCAACAACGGCAGCGGTGTCTTCACCGTCGACGCCGGCTGCAACCGTAGCTTCACCGGCACCGCGCTGCGGGGTGTCGCCATCGCCGACCTTTCCGACGACGGCTACCCCGATGTCGTCGTCGCGGTGCACGTCGACGACACGACGCCGCAGTATACCGAGCTGCGGGTGATGGCCTTGAGCGCGTCGCTGTGCGCGGGCGAGAGCTTCACCGCGCAAACCACGGTCCGTGGCCCCGTGCTCACCTTCCCGACCTCCCTGGACGCCGCGGATTTCAATGCCGACGGCATCGCCGACATCTACGCGGTGTCGCCGGGTAACGTCGTGGTGTGGCCGGTCCGTCAGGTTGCCGGGCTCGCCGCCGGCTTCGCGACGCCGCCGCAATCACTCTCCACCGCCTTCACCCGCGCCGAGGTCGTGGACTTCGATCGTGACGGCGTCATCGACATCATCGGCGTCGACGCCGGCAACGACGTGCTCTTGGCGCACGGCGCTCAAGAGGGTTTCGGAGCACCACGAGAGATCGCCCTGTCGTCCACCACCTTACGAGGTGTGACGCTATCGCGGACGACGGATGCCTTCGGTGCTCCCTACGTGCCTCACGCCTTGCTGCGCGCCTACGACGGCCTCGGCCGCTGGGACGAGCCGGTCATCGTCGACTTCAGAGAAACGGCCCGCCTCGCCGGAGTGATCGCGGCGGGAGCGCGTCCCCTCACCCGCGCCTACGAAGCCGGTGGCCTCGTGAGGCTGGTCGCCGACGACGTCAGCGCTCGCCATCGCGTGGTCGACGCGATCTCGGGTCTGGACGCTACCGCCAATCGCGGCGTCATCTTCGATCTGCCAATCCCGCTCGGCCGCCAGGGGCTCGACCTTTCGAGCGGCGTGGTCGTCGCCTTCCGCGGCGACGACTTCCTGCGCGCCTCCGATCTCGCCACCGATCCGCTATTCGGTACACCGGCGGGGGCGGACGTCACCCCGCTCGATCCGTCACGCGCCACCCCGGTGCTGCGCCACGTGAGCGGCTGGGAAGTAGTGCCGCGCGACGCCAACGGCGACCTGGCCGACGGTACCGGCCGGCGCTTCATCGTCGAGAACACCGGGAGCACTCACCGCGTTCGCGTCCTGCTCGACGTTCCCGGTGTCGTCCAGGCATTCCTGCAGTAGACTGGCGCCGACATGGATGTTTTTCCGCAGCGTTTTCTCGCGGTTGCCCTTCTCCTTTTCTCGGCTTGCAGCGTCTCACTCGATGTCCCCGAGGGCGCGACCATCCTCTGTGACGCCGACGCCGAGTGCCCCGAGGGCTACACCTGCAGCAGCGGCGTTTGCGAGCAGACGCTGGTGAACGTGGCGCCGACGGTCACCGTACGAGCCGCCGGCCGAGACGCCGCGACCCTGCCGCTGGAGGTGACGGTCGCCGACGCCAACGGGGTGACCGATCGGAGAGAAGAAGTGTCGGTCGAGCTCGCCGTGGTCGTCGGTGGAGCTCGCTGTCCGTTGACGACGCTCGACCCACCGCTCGACGGCATCGCGACGACACGCGCCGGCGTGACGGTCTCGGCGGTCTGGGATGCCATAGCGGACGCAAGCTCGACCTGTGGCTTGATTCCACGTCCCGCCGATCGCAACGGTGACGGCATCGCCGACGCGCAGGTGTTGCCTCTGCTCGCCGACGTCGTCATCGAAGCGACCGCCATCGACGCGAGCGGCGCCCGTGGAGCGACCAGCTCGGCCTCGGTGACCTTGGGGAACGACACACCGACCGCCATCTTCGAGCCTACCCAGCCCGCTGTCAGCAACGATGTGCCTCTCGCCTTCACCGTCGACGACACCTCGCTCGACCTCGCCGACATCGATCTGCAGTTCGCGCTCCCCAGCTCACCCGACACCTGGCGTGCAGCGCGTATCCGCTATGGCGCCACCAGCGACCTCGTCACGGATGGATCGCAGCAGGTCGTGGTGTGGGAGAGCCTCGCGGCCGATGGCGGTGTGGGCGCGGTTCGCGTCGCCGGCGTCAAGCTCCGCTTGCGCGCCAGAGACGACGTCGGTGGTCCCGACTACGGTGCCTTCGACGAGGTGACCCTGTCGGTAGACAACCAATCCGCTCCCGCGGTCACGAGCCTCCAGCTCGGCGGCGACACCTTCGGAAAGTCCACCGGCATCACCTATCTGATCTATCGTCTGGTCGACGCGCAGTCCGATGCCACGGACGTTCGCGTCGAGGTGAGCATCGACGACGAGCCCGCAAAGCCCTGCACACCTCACCCGAACGAGATGCACAGCGGCGTGCACACGCTGGCCAGTGCCCCTGCGACCGACGACGGCGGCGGTGTCGCGCATGTGTTCGCCTGGGACGTCGCGGCCGATCTGGGCACGCGGAACACGACGAACGTGGTCGTACGCGTGGTGCCCGCCGACGAGCGCGCCGGGGTGGGCGCGGCGGCGAGCCTTCAGTTGGGGTCACGGGTCGGCCTCGGCGCGAGCTACGCCGGCAGCGGCGGCTACAAGCTGCAGGCTCGGACCACGACGTCGCTCGGTGAGATCATATTCGTCGGTGCCTTCGATAGCGGGCCGCCCGATGTCGCCACCATGACCGACGCGGCCTCGTACGTGATCTACGGCAACAGCGGCGGCACCTTCACCGGCGCCACCGAGATCTGGCCCAGCAGCGACCCGCTGCGAGCCGGCGCCGCGGGAGACCTGAACGGCGACTCCTACGACGACTTCGTGTTCTTGGTGGCCTTCAACCAGCTGCACATCTACTACGGCGGAGCAGGCGGCTTGACCATTCAGCAGAGCGTCAACCTGCCCGGGGCTTGCGAGCCACATGGTCGCAAGCTCTCCATCGGCGACTTCAACGGCGACGGTCAGAACGAGATCGCCTTCCGATGCGATGACGGCGTGCATGTCGCGGTGCGCTCGACTTCGTGGACCGTGGATGGAACGACCTACGCCGCGGGCGCCAATGTCATTCGGCTTGCCGCGGGCGACGTCGATGGTGATGGTCGCGACGAGCTGATCATCGCGCACCGCAACACGGCACCCACCACTGCCGCGGAGCTCGACGTGCACGTGCTCCCGGGACAAAACGCGGCGCAGCTCTTGGGCACGCCGGTGGCTCTGGTGACGGGCCTGCCGCTCGCTTACACGAACGCGCCTCGCTTCAACGAACAAGGGGCCGATGTCGCGGCGGCGGATCTCGACGGCGATGGGCGCGCGGAGATCGTCGTGGCCTCGACGCCGTTCCGCACCTCTGGCAGCGTCCGCGTTTACCGCGGTGCCGACCTCGCCGCGCCGCCCGTGATGAGTGACGTGCTGCCCGAGCGCCCCGGGTACCTGTCGATAGCCGATGTCGACGGTAACGGCAGCCGCGACATCGTCACCTGGGCGTGCACCGAGACCGACGCACCGTGCGTCTATATGCACGCGCTCGCGACGAGCACACTCACGCCAATCGGGCGAGCGCGTTTACCCGCGGTGACTTGTACCAACGTGTCGCGATCGAGCGGCGAAGCTGCGGACCTCGACGCCGACGGACGCGCCGAGCTCGTCGTGGCGGAGGTTTGTGGAGGCACCGCCGGCCTGCTGACCTACACCTTGGGTAGCGGTGCTACTCCCACGCCACTCACCGACGTCACCGCGCTCAGCGAAGCACCCCTCGCCAGCAACGAGCTCACGGTCGTCGATTTCGACCGCGACGGCGCGCTCGATGTCATGGTCTCGCAGACCTCGAGTCTCATCACGCAGGTCCGCGCCGGCGCGCACCAGCTCCCGTCGGTGGCGCCAGGTGTGAGCCTGTTCGCGGTCGGGCAGTACGAGGCCGACTTCGACAACATCAGTTACTATCGCGTCGTGCCGGCCGACTTCACCGGAGACGGCACGCCCGACCTGTACACCAGCAACCGCACCTTCCCGACCGCTGTCCGTACCAATGTCGCCACGTCCGCCGCGGACGGATCTTACGGCTTCGAGGGTCTCGGTTACGCGACTTTCTCGGGCGCGCCCGACCGCGTTCTCGCCGCCGCCGACGTCAACGGAGACGGGTTCGAGGACCTCATCGGCCGCATCGATGACCGGGTCATCGTCATGCGTGCGAACGTCAGCGGCGGGGTCTGGGCAGGAACGTTTTCGAGCATCCTGGATTTCGACACCGGGTTCGTGGCCTCGATCGATCATGTCGCGATAGCGGACATGGACCGAGACGGAGATCTGGACGTCGTCGGAGCAACGAGCGCCGCCGTGACCGGTCCATGCTGCGCGCCGACACCGGGTCCGGGGGTCATCGTTCTCATGAACAACGGTGGCGGCGGCTTCTCCGAGCTGTGCCGGCAATTCACCAACGGCGCGCAGTCGACGCGGATGGTCCGCGGCGTCACCGTCGCGGACACCATCGACGACGGCTACCCGGACGTCGTCGTCGCCTTCCAGGGCAATCCCACGGTGATGCCCCTCGAAACCACCGGCATCCAGATCCGGACCCTGTCGATCACGAGCGCCGGCTGCGGAACCTTCTCAGGGCAGGCTCAAGAAGTGCCCCTGGGGCCGGTCGATCGCTTCGATGCCGCCGATATCGACGGCGATGGCATCCGCGACGTCTTCGGTGTCGGCTCCGGCAAGGTGCTCGTTTGGGCGAACAGGCAGGCCGATGGTCTCGCGAACGGAGTGATCGACACGCCGGTCAACCTCACCAACCAGCTGGTGCGCGCCGAGGTCGCGGATTTCGATCGCGACGGCATGGCCGACATCGTGGGCGTGTCCAGCGGCACCGCCGTGCTGATGCTCCATGGCGTGCAACAGAACGGTTTCGCCCCCCGCACCGTGACGCTGTCTCCGGATGCATTGATCGGCGTCGTCTTGCCCCGCACGGTCGATGCCTTCGGCGTTCCCATTCCGGTGAAGCTGGGACTGCGCCGCTATAACGGCCTCGGTCGCTTCGCGGAGCCGGTGCACGTCGATTTCCCGGGCGGCGCTGCCCGTGCCGGCGTCCTCGGAAACACCAAACGCGCGCTGACGCGTGCCTTCGAGCTCGAAGGTCTGTTGCGACTCACCGATGCCGGCGATGGCCGCTATCGCGTGGAGGAGACCCTCGACCTCGACGCGCAAGCCGGCCGGGCCGTGGTCATCGACCTGCCCCTGCCCGCGGCGCGCTGGCCCTTGAACCTCGCCAGCAACGTGCGCGTCGTCATGCGCGCCGACGACTTCGTGCGCGCCAATGAGTATGCCAGCGACCCGCTGTACGGCTTGCCCGCCGGAGCGGACGTACTGCCCATCACTCTCGGACGCGAGTCGCCGGTCATCGAGCGCACCAGCACCTGGCTAGACATCACCCGCGACCCCGACGGCGACCTCTCGACCGGCACCGGCCGTCGCTTCATCGTCGAGAACAGCGGCAGCGCTCACCGCGTCCGTGTCGTCCTCGACGTCCCGGGCGTGGTGCAAGCCTTCGTGCAGTAGCTAGTACTGCACGATCGGCTCGAAGCCCCCGAAGATCATCCGCTTCATGTCGAAGGGCGAGGTCTCCTTGTCGAGCTGCATGCGCGGATCGCGCATCACCTTGGCGTTGATGACGTCGCGCTCTTGGCGCGAGTTGTAGGTGATGAACGCGAAGACCACGGTCTCGTCGTCTTTCGCCATGACAGCGCGCGGAAACGACGTCAGCTCACCCTTCGGCACGTCGTCGGCGACGCACTCGACGTAGGAGAGCGCTCCGTATTCCTTCCACACCTGGCCGGCCATCGAGGCAATCTTGCGATAGTCCTCGACCTTGTTCTTCGGAACCGCGAGCACGTAGCCGTCGACGTAGGCCATGGGTCTCTCCCTTACGAGTGGACCCATGACCTATTGCCGTCAGGACTACGAGGCAAGCTTCGCACCGCCGAGCATCAAGCCTTTGGCCATCGGGTTGTTGATGAACTCATGCGGGAAGGCGTGCGTCGGCTGGCTCACCTCATGGAGCCGCGCCAGCTGCGCCTTGGAGAATTCGACATCGAGGGCTCCGAGATTGTCCTCTAGCTGTTTCACGGTACGGGCGCCGATGATCGGCGAGGTCACAGCAGCGTTCTCGAGCGTCCAGGCGAGCGCCACCTGTGCCGGAGTGTGCTTGGTCTCCGCGGCGATGGCCTTCACTGTGTCCGCGATGGCGAGCGTGCGCTCGTTGAGCATACCGAGGCTCGCCGCGATCTCCTTGCGTGATGCGGTCACTCCCGCCGCCGACGACGCGTCGAGGTCAGCACGCGAGTACTTGCCCGTGAGCACGCCGCTCGCGAGGGGCGACCACGGTATGACCCCGAGCCCCAGGGCCTTGGCGGAATCGAACAGGTCCGCTTCGACGGACCGCTGCACGAGGCTGTACTCGATCTGCATGGCGATGAGCGGCGCCCAGCCCCGCAGGTCGGCGATGGTCTGCATGCGCGCCACCTGCCAGGCAGGGGTGTCCGAGACACCGGCGTAGAGCACCTTGCCGGCCCGCACGAGATCGTCGAACCCGCGCATGACTTCTTCGGCGGGGGTGTGACCGTCCCAGATATGCAGATAGAGCAAGTCGATGTAGTCGGTCTTCAGACGCTGGAGACTGCGCTCCACCGACACCATCATGCTCTTGCGATGGTTGCGGCCAGCGTTCGGATTCCCCTGCTCCGCCGTCAGCGAATACTTGGTGGCGAGCACCAAACGCTGGCGCTTCTCGCGTGCCAGCTCACCCACCAAGCGCTCGCTCGATCCGTTGGTGTAGTTATTGGCGGTGTCGATGAAGTTGCCGCCGCGATCGACGTAGATGTCGAACATGCGCTTCGACTCGGCGTCGTCGGCTCCCCAGCCCCAATCGCTACCGAAGGTCATGGTGCCGAGTGAGAGGGGTGAGACGGCGAGGCCCGAGCGGCCGAGCAAACGATAGGTATCGAGAGTGGTCTTCATTGAGAGTCTCCGTGTTGGTGACGGAGCCCAACATGCGCCTGCAGATGTCTCTTAATAATCTAGGATTTTCTCGATGATGTGTTAAGCTGTGCTTCATAATGGACGCAGCTGAGATCCGCGAGATCATTGCTTTCGCCGCCGTGGTCGACGCCGGCAACTTCACCCGTGCTGCAGGGAAGCTGCGCGTCACGACGTCCGCCCTGTCTCAGACCATCAAAAATCTCGAGGAGCGTCTCGGGGTGCGCGTCTTGAATCGCACCACGCGCTCGGTGGCACCCACCCACGCTGGTGAGCGCCTCTTCGAGCACGTCAAGCCCGCTCTTGCGACGCTCGGCGGCGTCGCCGAGGTCGCCAACAACTTCCGGGATCGGCCGCGCGGCGCGCTGAGCCTCACCATGCCGCGCCTGATGGGCAGCTTCCTCGCACCGGTGCTCGCCGACTTCATGCGCACCTATCCCGACGTGGAGCTCGAGATCGACTCGAACGACGACTTCGTCGACATCGTCCGTGGGAAGCTCGATGCAGGCATCCGTCTAGGCGAGCACGTCGATCGCGACATGACCGCGGTGAGAATCGGTGGCCGACAAGCGTTGGCGGCGGTGGCCTCACCCGCGTATTTCGCCGAGCACGGCATCCCGAAGACACCGCGCGACCTCGCAAAGCACCGCTGTCTCAACTGGCGCACGCCGGCGAGCCCATCGGTCTATCGCTGGGAGTTCGAGAAGAACGGACGGGAGCTCGAGATCGACGTGAAGGGTCCACTGGTGATCACGGACGCTCAGGTTTTGCGGCAGGTCACCCTCGCCGGTGCCGGCATCGCCTATCTGCTCGAGTCCATGGTGGCGGACGATCTGCGCAACGGCGCCTTGCAACGCGTGCTCACCGACTGGTCACCCGAGTTCCCGGGCTTCTACGTGTACTACCCGAGCCGCAGGCACGTGCCCGCCCCGCTCAAGGCGTTCGTCGAATTCGTGAGGGAAGCGCTACGCTAGGTTGTGCCTGCGCTGCACGTCACGCACGGTGTCGAGCAGCGTGTCCTGCGGATCACGAAAGCTCCAGCCGAGCTCGCTCGTCGCTTTCTCGGAGTCGCAGTACCAGGTGTGCTCGGCCATCTCGATGCTCTGGGCATCGAGCAGCGGCTCGACATCGAGCTTGCGACAGATCGCTTCGACGAGGCCGGCACCGAAGCGCATGGTCTTCGGACTAACGATGGCGCGCGGCGCCGCGTGCCCGGCGATGCGCGCGGCGCGCCCGAGGAACGTCGACAGCGTCATGTTGGCGGCCGAGAGCAGATAACGCTCACCGCTCTTGCCCTTCTTCATGGCGAGCAGACAGCCGGCAGCGGCGTCGCGCGCGTCGACGAAGGCCACCCCACCGCCGCGCGGGATGAACGGGAGCTTACCGCGCACGACCTTCTCGATGTCGCCGGTCGACGAGCCACGCTCGTCACCGGGCCCCAACAAGAGCGACGGATTCACGACGACGACGTCGAGGCCGAGCTCCTTGGCCAGCTGCAGCGCCGTCTGCTCCTGGTAGATCTTCGAGAGGTAGTAAGGCCAGCGCATGACGACGTCGGTGCGATACGGGCTCGACTCATTCGATACCTCGTCTTCGTCTTTGCTGACCGCGATGGTGCCGCTCGTCGAAACGACCACTGCTCGGCGCGCTTTAGCGGACGCAGCGGCATTGAGCACGTTACGGGTGCCTTCGACGTGCAGGCGGAAGAGCTGGCCCGACTGATCGGGGTCGCGCGAGACCTGGCCGGCGAGGTGATAAACCTCGGTGACGCCGTCCATCGCCTTCTTGCAATCGTCGGCGTTGCAGACGTCGCCCTGGACGACATCCACATCGTGCTTCGACAGATGCAGGGTTGGCTGGCGAACCAGAGCGCGGATTGCGCGGTTGGGCTCGTCCTGACGCAGCGCCTCGATGAGATGTTTGCCGAGAAAACCGGTGGCACCGGTCACGAGCGCAACGCCGCCTTCGGCCTTCTTCTTAGTCGCCATCGTGCTCTCCGCGCGCCGACAACGAGTGCCGCGTCGAAGCCCGCCCCTTCACCGACTCGCGGCGGGTGCGTGGCGCTTCTTCTTCTTCGTCGTCGGGTCGTGGCGTCTTCACCGGCTGCGCCTCGTCGGCGATGTCGCGCGCCAGTTGCTCTGGCTTGTAGCCGCCATGGTCACGCAGCGCGTGCACGGCGCGCTCGACCAGGGCTGTCGCCATGCGATGGCCTTCGCTGCGGGCGCAGCGGCTGGTGAGCTCCTTCATGAGCTCCGGCCGCAATGGCGGACCGATGAGCGCACCGATCTCGCGAGCGCGCGGCAAGAGCGTGCTGCCCTTGGGCATGGCCTCGTAGGTACCCCACAAGTAGATGGGGAGGACGGGGCGCTCCGAGGTGATGGCGAGGTAGCCAATCGACGCCTTGAAGGGCTGCAGGCCGCCGTCCGGGCTGCGCGTACCCTCGGGGAAGATGAGCAAGGTATCGCCACGCTCGATGACCGCCAGAGCGCGACGCAGCGACGCTCGCGTCGCACCGTGCCGCTCGATGGGCAGCAAGTTGGTGAAGTTCTCGAAGTAGGTGCGCTTCAAGCGCGAGCCGAAGAAGTAGTCGCGCGCCGCGAGCGACACCATGCGGTCGCCAACGTCGCCGAGCGCCAGCTCGACGAGACCCGCGTCGAGGTGGCTCGCGTGATTGGCGGCGACGATGAAGCCGGTGTCGCGCGGGATATAGTCGCGGCCGTGGATCTCGACGTCCATGACGCGCTCGTAGAACTTCTTCTGACCCCAACGCAGCAAGGACTTGCCTGCCTTGGCGATCGGCGCCGGCAGCGTGAGGGCCTCGGGATCGGAGGATGGCTCTTCTTTCTTCACCACGGTCTTCGTCTTCACGGCGGCGGGCGCCGCAACCAGGAGCCGGGCCAGGTCGGCGACGCGCTCGATCGACATGAGCGCTTCGCTCGTCACGTCGCGCTTCACGTGCGCTTCGAGGGCGGTGGCAAGCTCGACGAACATCAGCGAATCGAAGCCGAGGTCGATGAGACGAGCGTCGGCGGGGACCTCGCCGAGCGTCCGCGAAAGCAAACCGGCGACGACTTGGCGCGCCAGCATGACGGGGGTCGACTCGTTGTTGGCGGCCTCGTGAACGTGCGCGGTCGCGGCCGACAAGCGCATGAGCTCGGCGACGACTTCGGGACGCTTCACCTTGCGAGTGGAGGTGCGCGGCAGGTCGTGATCGACGAGGTGCATGACCTTCAAGCGCTTGTGGTACGGCAACGTGTCACTGGTGCGCTTCACGTGCTCGTGAATCTCACGCCGCACCTCGTCGCGCGGGCGATTACCGTAGGCGGGCACGATGAGGCAGGCGACGCGCTCGCGACCTTCCGTGGTCAAGCCGACGACCGAGATCTCCTTGATGGCGTCGTGCTTGCCATAGAGGTCCTCGAGCTCGTCGGGATAGACGTTGCGGCCGTCGGCGTCGACGATGACGTCTTTCTGACGGCCGACGAGGAAGAGCCGACCTTCGCTGTCGACCCGTCCGAGGTCACCGGTGTGGAACCAACCGTCCGTCAAAGCGGGCGGCGCGTCGTCACCCCAGTAACCGAGCATGACGTTCGGTCCGCGAGCCAAGACCTCGCCGATGCCGTCTTCGTTGGGCTCGCCGATCTTGATGTCGACCCCATGCAGAGGCTTGCCGACGCTACCAGCGATGACACGGTCGAGAGGGTCGGTAACCGTGAGCACCGGCGCGGTTTCGGTGAGACCGTAACCTTCGGTCATGTTGAAGCCGACGCCACGGAAGAACTCGAGCACGTCGGGCGACAGCGCCGAGCCACCGCTCACCAGATACTTGAGACGGCCGCCGAGGGCACGATGCACCGGGTAGGCAAGCAGCGGTCCGAGGTTGAACTCGGTGCGATCACGCAGGAACGAGTTCACGGCGCGGATGCCGTCGAGCACGAGGCCCGCGAGCTGCGTCTTGTCGTTGAGGCGCGATTCGATGCGCCGTTGCAGCAGCTCCCAGAGCGCTGGGACACCGATGAGGCCGGTGACACCGCGCTGCAGCGCACGCTGCAAGGTGTCGCCGTTGAGCTCGGAGAGATAGGTGATGGTCGCACCGCGCGACAGCGGCAGGAGAAGACCCGCGGTGAACTCGAAGGTGTGGTGCAGTGGCAGGACCGACAGCAGGTGGTCTTTCTCGTCGAGCGTGAAGATGCCGGCGAGTCGCGACACTTCGAAGGTGAAGTTACGGTGCGACAGCATGACGCCCTTCGGCGTGCCGGTGGTGCCGCTAGTGAAGATGAGCGAGGCGAGACGCGCCGGTGGCTTCGGAACCACCAGTTCTCCGCGGAAGCGCACAGCGTCCTGCAACGGCCAGAGCTCGGCGTCGATCTTGCCCAGGCGCTTCGCGACCTTGGGCGAAACGATGACGCCGGCAGCCTTGGCGGCCTTGGCGATGTTGACGATCTCGTTGGCCTTGGCGGCGCTGTCGACGGGCACGACGGTGCAGCCGGCGCGAAGGATGCCGAAGTACGCAGCCACCCACTCCGGGCGGTTCTCCGACACCAACAGCACGCGCTGATCGACTTCGCCTTTGGTCTTCTCGAGGACGAACGCCGAGACGCGCTCGGCGAGCTGACGCAGCTCACCGTAGGTCAGATGCTCGAAGGTGTCGCCGTCGAGGAAGCGCAGGGCAACGCGATGACGATGCGCGTGCGAGGTCGACTCGAACATGTCGACGAGGTCGCGATGCATGTGCGCGACCTTCGGCTTCTCGGCGAGCTCTTCCTCGAGCGCCGGGAAGACCCACTTCTCGAGGCCGGGGATGTGTGTCTTGATGAAGTAGTCGCGCCAGACGTAGCCGGAGGGTTCCCAGTTGAGCTGATCGCGCTCGTCTTTCGGGACGCGCTGCATGAGAGTGCGCGTGTTGTCACAACGAAAGACGTACTTGTTCTCGGCGACGAACGGGATGAACAAGTCCATGATCATGTTGATCTTGGTCGAGCTCTCCTCGACGAACTCGGCGATCTCGCGTGTCGTCGATAGCGGCTCACGCATCCAACCGAGGCGGTCGGGACCGATGCTGTCGATCGTCTTGATGAGCGACGTCGCCGCCGTCTTCAATCGCGGAGTCGAGATGCGGTTGAAGGTCTTGAGCGGAACCGGCTGCGTTTCGTAGTGACGCTTGAACCAGTCGATGAGCGCCGGACCGGGACGCGAGGCGCGGATCTTCGTGACCTTGGCGCGAGCGCGTGTCTTGCCCTCGAAGGCCGTGAGCTCGAGCGCCTTCTTGATGGTGAGCGGGTTCACGTCGCCGGAGGCCGCCTGGTAGACCATCTTGTTGGTCTTGGTGAGGCACGCCGCGCCGGCCGCGATGATGGCGGTGGCCACCATGTCGCACGGGATGATGTCGAGGAGCAGATCCTCGGAGAACGGGAAGTGCAAGAGGCCCTGCCGCACCATGAGGATGAGCGGCGCGGTGGTGGTGAAACCTTCGTTCCAGCCGGGGAACGGGAAGCTGTGCGCGCTCTCGACGATCGACGGGCGCACGATGCTCGCCGTGACACCGTGGTTCTGCGCCGCGTCGGCGATGACCATCTCACCGAGCGCCTTGGTGAACGTATAGGTGTTGGTCCAGCCCCAGAACTTCGCGCGCTCCATGCCGACGCGCTTGAGCTCGACGGTGAGCCACACTTTCTTCTGACGCAGCACCGCGGCCTTGAGCGCGACGCCGTCGGAAGCATCGCGGCCCTCTTCGATCATTTTGTCGGTGGCTTCCTTGCGCCACTGCGCCTTGGTCGCCGGGTCGTCGGCGCGGCTGCGGACCTCTTGGGCCAGCTCGCCGAGGCGGGTGATTTCGCGTTGGAAGTCGAAATCGCTGGCGCGCTGGTCTGTCGCGTCCGGAAGACGGCCGAGGATGGGCTCGTCCTCGAGAATCTGACCGCTGCGCTTGCCGGCGACGAAACAGGTCGAAACGTGCACCAGCGCGGCGCCGACCTCTTTCGCGAGCTTCACGACGTTCTGAGCGCCGATGGCGTTGATGCTCAGGGCGGAGTCGACCGACGGATCGAAGTCGACGAGACCGGCGCTGTTCAAGATCAGGTCGAGACCTTTGATCTGCTCGAGCGCTTCAGCGGACAGGCCGCAGTTTTCCTTGGTGATGTTGCCGTCGACCGGTGTCACCTTCTCGGTGAGGAACCTCTCGAGGTCATCGGGGTGCGCCTGCACGACGGGACCCATGGCCGGCGACGCCATGACCTTCTTGGCGAAGCGGTCCTTGGCGCGATCCGACGGGCCCGGACGGATGAGCACGTAGATGTGTCCGATGTCGGGGAAACGCGTGAGCAGATAGGAGAGGACGACCTTGCCGAGAAAGCCGGTGGTGCCGGTCAGGAGGATGCGTTTGCCGGCGTAGGTGGCGCCAATGGGCAAATCGGCTTGTGGGCCTAAGCTTTCAGGGGCTGCCATGGAGGCGTGGATGTGTAAGGTACCGTGATTGAAACGTCAATTCGCGGAGATTCTCGCCCAATCATGGCCACAGCCCCCATCGGCGTTTTTGATTCAGGCATTGGCGGCCTCACCGTGGCCGCCGCCTTGATGCGCCGTTTGCCCTCGGAATCGTTGGCTTATTTGGGCGACACCGCGCGCGTCCCCTACGGCACCAAATCTCCCGAGGTCATCCGCCGCTACGCCCTGCTCTGCTCGCAGTTCCTCGTGCGTCAGGGGGCAAGGCTCGTGGTGATCGCCTGCAACACCGCGAGCGCCGCCGCCATGGACGTGGTCCGCGACACCATCGGCAAGCCCGTGTTGGGGGTCATCGAGCCGGGCGCCGAGCTCGCGGCCCGCACTACCAAGAATGGCCGGGTTGGCGTCATCGGCACCGAGAGCACCATCAACAGCGGCTCGTATCAGCGGGCGCTCGCGGCGCTCGACGAGCGCATCGAGGTCTTCACCACGCCCTGCCCGCTGTTCGTGCCCCTGGCCGAAGAGGGCCTTGCCGGCCATCACGCCACCCGCTTGCTCGCCGAAGAATACCTGCGACCGCTCGTGGCGCGCGGCATCGACACCCTGGTGCTCGGATGCACCCACTATCCTTTGCTCGTGCCCGTCATCGCGGACGTCTGCGGGAGCGGAGTCACCATCGTCAACAGCGCCGATGCCGTCGCCGAAGCGGTGGCGGCGAAGCTCGGCACGTCGAGCCCCGGACCGCCGGCGCATCGCTTTTACGCCACCGACGTGGGTGAGCGGGTGAAGCGCGTCGGCGGGGCGTTCCTGGGGAGCACGCTGGGTGAGGTCGAGCTCGTCGACCTGTGACATGCAACTTTTTGGTTGCAAGGAGTTCGGCACTTGGTTCCGCGCCACGCTCGACGGTCCTTTCGAAGTTGGCCGCCGTTTGAATGGCCGCGTCCTCTATCCAGGCATGGAGCACCTGCACTGGGAGTGCGTGGTCGAGCGCATGGATGAGCCGCGCCTCTTCTCGCTGCGGTGGCATCCCTACCCAGTCGACACGAGCATCGACTATTCCAAGGAACCGATGACCCTGGTCGAGTTCCGTCTCGAGGAACACGATGGCGGCACCCTGCTCACGGTCATCGAGTCGGGCTTCGAGCGCATCCCGGCCTCGCGCCGCGCCGAGTGCTTCCGCATGAACGACGCCGGTTGGACCGAGCAGATGGGCAACATCAAAGCTTACGTCGATGGGTGAGCCGGCGTTCGCGCGCGACGCGGTACCGCTGTTTGCGGCGCTGGGTGACCACACGCGGCTGCGCTTACTCAGCCGCTTGTCCAGCGACGGGCCGCGCTCCATCGTGCAGCTCTCCGAGAGATCGAAGGTGACGCGGCAAGCGATCACCAAACACCTCGAGGTGCTTCGCAGTGCCGGACTCGTCCGCAGTAGCAGACAAGGGCGAGAGCGAATCTGGGAGGCAACGCCACAACGATTGTCGGTGGCGCGTGGCTATCTCGACGAGATCTCGAAGCTGTGGGACGACGCTCTCGATCGCCTCAAGGCTTTCGTGGAGGAATGACCCGCGCGGAGACGCCGAAGGCGTGGCCGTACTGAGTGATGAAGTCGTTGTGACGCTCGTTGTCTTCACGCGATTGCTTGGACATGCGCGGCGCCATGAAGGTGATGTAGTCGGTGAGCGCCGCCGAAGTGGCGTTCTGCAAGCGCTTCTGCTCGCCAGGATCTTCGCAGACGAGGTAACGCTCGTACTGCTCACGGATCGTCGCGGTAGCCTTCTGCACCTCGGGATCCGCGAACGTGGGCAATGGTTGCGGCGGCTCGATGCGGCGCGATTTCGGCGGCGGAGGAGGATCGACCGGCTCCGGTACGCCATAGCGGCGGCGATAGAACGGGATGAAATCGGGAGCCGCGAAGACCTTGCTGAAGATGTTGCCGGAGGCGCTGCCTACCGATTCCGACTCGGGAAACTCTGCATGCGCGCCGTAGCGCCAGTCCTCGTCGATGAACAGCCCGTCGTGCAAACGGAAGGGGCCGGTGAAGCGCTCGGCGCCGATGACGATTTTGTTCTGCAGCTTCATGAAGCCCTTCGCCGTCTGCGCATTGGTCGCGTAGATCTCGTTGGCGACCACGTAGTCACCGAGCGTCGGGTTGATGAGTCCGCCTTTGCGGCCGGCATAGACGATGAAGTCGAGCTTCCCGGTGGCCGGAGCGTCCAGGGTGTGCCGGCCGGGAGCGAGCGACACGGGTGCATCGGCGTGGGGTGCCACGGTGTGCGCCTTGCCGTCGACGCTCACGGTGATGGGCACTTCGGTTGGGTTGTCGATGCGGAAGGGGACATTGGCACCGCATGCCGACAAGGCCAGGAGCACTGGTAAGACGTTCTTCGTCATGTGGCGCTTCGTATACTAGAGTGCGCGGCGCGTGGACGAGGATATCGGCAAACGAGCCTACTTGGCGGTCGTCGCGGTGGCGACGGTGTGGCTCGCCATGGCTTCGCTGCACGGCGTGGCCGATGTTTGGCTGTGGGGCCACAACGGCTTCAACGGCGCCGCTTTCTTCAACGCCGCGCGGAACAGCCTGCGCTTCGGGGTGATTGGCCAGGCGCTCTACCACTTCGACACGCGGCCACCACACGGGGCGTCGCTCTACACGCATCATCCGTTGCTCGTGCACTTCCACCTGATCGCCATGCAGTGGTTGTTCGGAGCAAAAGAGTGGGCAGGACGCGCCGTGCCCGCCTTCTACAGCGTCGTGGACATCGTGTTGCTGGCCTGGGTCACGCGCCGCCATTGGTCGCGCACCGTGTCTGCCATAGCGTCCATCGTCTACGCACTGACCCCCCTCAATCTCATCTTCGCCAACATGATCGACCACGAGCAGGGCTCCATCGCCTTCCTGTTGCTGGCGCTCGACGGCGTCGCGACGTGGTTCGCCAAGGAGACGCGTCGGTCGGCCGCGCAGGCGTGCGTCGGCTTCGCCATCGCGGCGCAGTGGGATTGGCCCGCCTACCCCATCGCCTTTCTCGTCTTCTGTGTAGCTGCCTATCGCGCGCGGCACCGCTTACGCGACGAGGTGCCGTTCCTCGTGCCCCTCGCGGTCACGATGCTGGCGAGCTTCGGCACCTTCTTCGCTTGGATCTGGAGCACCCACGGCAGCTTCGCCGACATGCGCGGCGCGCTGGCGATGCGCACCGGAGCGGTGGACGGCCTCGCCCGCCGTCTCTGGGATCGCAGCCTGGACCTTTATGGGCCCATCGTGCTCGCGATGCTCGCCGTTTGGCTGCTGTGGACGCTGCGTCGCAAGCGCGAGCCGCGCGACATCATCGTCTTCGCCTTCCTGCTTGGTCAGCTCTTCCACTCGCTGGTTTTCCGTCAGGCCGGGTTCGTCCACGCCTACTGGACTTGGCATGCGAATCCAGGAGTAGCGATCGCCGTCGCCGAGCTTGCGGCTTGGGCGTGCGTCACATGGCGGCGGCCGACGTACGCGATTGCGGTCACCCTGATGCTGGCCCAAGGCGTCTTCGCGGCGCGCCAGCTCGCATGGGGCTATGCGACCGGTGCCGCATCTTACGCGTACGCCGCGAGCGACACCGACCAGCGCGACGAGAACCTCTGGGCACGCGAAGTCGGCCGCACGTTCCCGCGCGACGGCACACGCTACTGGCTATCGACGAGCATCTACCGTCGGCGCATCGAGCTCGAAGTGCAGTTGGACGCGCCGATGTTCGCGGGGGAGGCCTACCTCTCGCCGTTGCCCAAGCGCTCGAGCCACGAGGTGGCGCTGCTCGACTTGCATCACCTCGCGCTCGATGCCGAGACCGCGGGCCGGCTCCAGGCAGCCATCGACGCCCACGCGACCCGCGCTTGGGACGACCGCTTCGTGGCCATCGATTTCGCGGCGCCGCCGCAGCCGCTGCTGCGCTTCGTGCGCGCAGCAGAGCCGACGTCGTGGTGGTGGAGCTGGCTGCACCAACCCGGCGCGACGCGCTTCCACTGGACCCTGGCGCCGCCGCATCCCCTGTTCCACGTCGGGGCGGTCTCCGATGAGCTGCGTGGTGGGTCGGGCGGGCGGGCCTTCGCGTGGACTTGTCCGGGCGACGGACACCTCATCGGTGTCGATACCGCAGTCGATGGTGAGCGCGTCACCGCGCTGCGTCCACGCTGCGATACGGGCGAAGGACCGTGGGTGGGTGGCCGCTTCGTCGAACGCCCGAGCGGACTCCTCGGCCAGCTCGTCGGTCACCCGCGTGAGCCTCTGCCCGAGCGTGCTGTCGTCTGCGCCGACGGCCAGGCGCTCGCCGATTTGCGGGTCGACGCGGACCGCACGGTGCGCAGCCTCAGCGCGGTCTGCGAAGGCGAGCGCGACGTCGTCGGTCTGCGCGGTCACTATGGCGATCTGATCGATGGGGTCGCCGTCTTGCGCCCCGCCCATGGACACGCGACGCTGCAGCCGTGACCCTCAGCGTCGTCATCCCGACCTTCAACGAGGCCCACGGCATCGGCGCGACGCTCGATACGGTGCAGCGCCACCTCGCCCAGCACCATAGGGGCGCCGAGCTCGTGATCGCGGACGACGGCAGCACCGATGGTACGCCAGAGATCGTGGCGTCGGCGCCGAGCATCGACGGCGTCACACGTCAGCTCGTGCGCTTGCCGGGCAACCGCGGCAAAGGAGCGGCGCTCCGCTTGGGCATGGAGGCGACGACCGGCCAAATCACCGCGTTCTTCGACGCCGACCTCGCCTACCCATTGGGCGCTTTGCGCCATGGCGTCGAAGCCATCGCCACCGGCGCCGACCTCGCGCTGGGCGCCCGCGATCTCGGAGGCGAACGCGACACGCGCGATCTCTACGCCCTGCCCCGGCGGCTTGCGACCCATGCCTTCGGTACGCTGGTCGACAAGCTCCTGCGGCTCGACGTCTCGGATACCCAGTGCGGCTTCAAGGTCTTCCGCGGCGAGGTCGCCCGCAAGCTTTTCGCGGCGCTCACCGTCGATGGCTTCGCGTTCGACGTCGAGCTCATCTGGTTGGCAAAGCAGCATGGCTACATCATCGAGCGTTTCCCGGTCGCGATGCGGCGTGGCGAGCGCAGCGCGGTCCGTCTCGTCCGCGATAGCGTCGCCATGATGTCAGATATCGTGAAGTTGGCACGCCGCCGTCCGGGGCTCTAGAATCCCAGGACGGTGCTGAAGTCGTTTCACGCAATCGTTGCTCTCGTCCTGCTGGCGGCGTGCGGCGGGGATCGCTCATCCGCCGATGCCTGTCGCTTGGTCAGCGTCGACGGCGACGCCGGCGTGCGTCTCGCGGTCACCGCGGTCGATTTCAGGGTGTTTGCGACTGCTGGCGAAGACCTCACCTTCCTTGAAGGCTTGCCGCTTGCGCAGCGTCGCTACGACAGCGCGGTGCCGACGAGCCTCACCGTGTGCAAGGGTACGACCGACGCCCCGGTCACCGTGCGCGTCTTCGGCACCAATGCTGCGGGCGCCCTCGTCGCGGCGAGCGCGCCGACCGCGGTCGACTTCGCGCTGATCGACCCAGTCGCCATCGACTTGCGTGAAGACGCGATCATCGCCGGCGATCGGCCACAGGTCATCCCGAGCAGTCAGGGGCTACCGATGAGCCAGCTCCTAGCCGACATGAAGACGCCGATCGCGGCTCCCGGTTACAACTCGGTGTTGGTCATCGGCGTCGGCGATGGTGTGCGCTCCTACATCACCCAAGGCGTGCCGGTGAGCGATGCGGTTGCCGCTTGGGCTCCGCTGCCCCCCGCTGGAGCGGAGTGGCGAGCGCGGCGCCCCGGTTTGGTCGTCATTTATGGCCAAGGTCACGCCGACAACGGCACCTGGCGCGTCGAGCTCGCGAACGTCGACATGCAGCTCTTCTCCAAATCGCGCGATGCCTGGTTCCGACCGACGACCTATCCGACAAATCCGTCCTCCATGTTCTCTCAAGGCGCGGGCGGGCAGACCACCGGGGCGGAGCGCAGCGACGGGACCCTTCCGCTTTCGACCGTCTACACCATGCCGACACCCGGGACGCTCGGCACCAGCTCGCCCGTGCTCGGCGGTGCGACGCGGCCGGGCTACGAGGACCCCGGCGACGGCACGGACATCATGAGCGTCTTCATCAGCGCGCAAGCGCGTCTCGTCCCGTCGGGAACGGGAACCTTCGATCCGTCGTCCGCGATCCTCTATATGCAGGTCGTCGACGAGATCCTCGAGGACCTGACGCAAGGTGACGGCAACTACAACTCCTGCAGCGGACGGCGTCTTGGACAGAGCCTCACGACACACACCTTCACGCTCTTCCGCGATAGCGGCACCGCGATCGACGTCCAGACGCCGCACAATCCCGACCGCATCGACGAGATCCCGACGGAAGCGTGGCTCGCCACCCACCCGCCGCTGGGGGTCGTGCCCTAGGGCAGATCGAAGCGACCGAGCTGCGAGTCGGGCACCGTCCGGCCGGGCTCGTCGTCCTCCCAGGGTCGCAAGATCAGCAGCGTGGCGATGCCCGCCGCGACGACCAATCCACCGGCGACCCACAGCCAAGTTTTCCCCTGCGCGGGTGGCGGTGGCGTCGCAGTGGCGGTGACCACGGGGGCAGGAGTCGCGATCTCCGGGGGCAACGGCGCTGCCACCACGCGGCGCGCCTTCGCGGCGACGTAGGCTTCGCGAATACGTGGGGACTCACTGTCCGCTGGAGCGAAGCTGGGGTCACGCTGTAGCAGCTCGTCGAAGGTCGACTCGGCCTCGGCGCTGCGTTTGAAGATCGCGTACGTGCGCGCGAGATACGCCAGGGCATGGCGACGGTCACTCTCGACCAGGTCCTTGCGCGACAGCGCCTTGACCAAACGCGGAATGACCGCGTCGTAGCTCAGCGCTTCGTAGTCGCGGATGGCGCTGCGCACGTCGGCATCACGCACGCTCGTGCCTTCGGCGAGCGCTTCGCCGACGAACGCGAAGACCAACAACGCTGCGATGGCGTGTCTCATGCCTCGTCGTCACGATTGGGCAAGAGGCCATGCCGCCGCAAGAGCCGCTTGAAGTAGGCACGGTCGACACCGGAGGCACGCGCTGCCCGCGCGATGTTGCCTTCATGGGCACGCAACTGAGCGGCGAAGTAGTCGCGCTCGAAGGCCTCGACCAGACGCCGCTTGGCTTGATTGAAGGGCTCGTCGATGGCCGGGGTCGGGGCTTCTACGGATGCTGGCCGCTCGAGCACGCGCGGCGCGGTACCGAGCGACATGATGTGCGCGATGGTGTTGCGCAGCTCGCGGACGTTACCGGGCCAATCGTACGCGGACGTGAAGAGCTCGAGCGTCGACGCCGACGCGACGAGCTCGTCGCCGCCGAGGCCGCGCACCAGATGGCGCACCAACATCGGGATATCTTCGCGGCGCTTACGCAACGGCGGCACTGGGACGCGCACGACGTTCAAGCGGAAGTAGAGATCTTCGCGGAACCTCTTGGCCTGGACCTCTTGCTCGAGTGACCGGTTCGTGGCCGCGATCACCCGAACGTCGACGCGACGGACATCGTTGCTGCCGACGACACGGAGCTCGCCTTCTTCGAGCACGCGGAGCAGCTTCGGTTGCAGCTCGAGTGGCAGCTCGCCGATCTCGTCGAGGAACACGGTGCCACCGTTGGCTGCCTCGAACACGCCGAGCCGCGATGCCGAGGCGCCGGTAAACGCACCACGCGTGTGACCGAAGAGCTCGGAGGCGACGACGTCGCGGCTCACCGCTCCACAATCGAACACGACGAAGGGACCGGCGCGGCGTGGCGACGCCTCGTGGACCGCGCGCGCCACAACTTCTTTGCCGCTACCAGTCTCACCCTCGATGAGGACGCTGTACTCCGTAGGCTCGAGGCGCTCGAGCAGGGCGTAGAGTTGGCGCATGGCTGGCGAATCGCCCACGAGCCCGCCGTAACCCGAGCGGGCGCTGTACCCCGGTCCTGCTTCGGGCTCGCGCGAGAGGACGGCGATGCGACTCCGGCCGATCGTGATCACGGCGCCGGGCTTGACGATGGCCTCGGGCACGGGCTCACCGAGATAGTGCGTGCCGTTGGTGCTCGCGAGATCGACGACGCGGACTCCGTCGTCCACGATCTCGAACGAGGCGTGCCGTCCCGAAGCCGCGGCATCGGTGAGACGCAGATCCGCTGACGAGCTCTTCCCGACGATCAAAGTGCCGCGCTCGAGCTCGACCTTGCGGCCTACGTCGGCACCCTCGAGAACGACGAGGCGAAAACCGTTGGGGCGGTCCGCGACGACGGTCAGCTTCTCCGTGGGCATGGTCCGTTCAGGGGAGGACATGAGCCGTTCCCTTTCGCAGATCGAAGCGCATGCGGGTCACCTTTCCCGGCTTCACCTCGATAGTCATCGAGCGTTCGAGCGCGAGATCGGGGTTCGAGAGGCGAACCCGGACGCGGCCGGCGGTGAGCTGATGCTCGATCAAGGGGCTAGGTCCGATGAGAGCACCGTCGATGTACACGTTCGCCCAAGGATCGCTCTGGATCGTGAGCGTGGCCGGACCGGTCTGCGGCGCGACTGCCACCTTCGTTTTCTTGGCCAGCTCGTGACGACCGCTATTGCGTACAGGAGCAACGGGCGCTTCGGCGACCTTCGGCTGTTCCTCGCGGACCGGCGGCGGCGAAACCGGCGGGGCAGAAGGCGGCGGCTCGGGCGCGGCGGGTAGCGCAGCGACGACGGGCTTCTCGCGTTCGCCGCCGCGGACGTACACGACGGCAGCCAACGCGAGGACGATGGTCGCGACGAACGAGATCGGCGCCAAGGCCCATGAGCGTGGAGGTTTCGACGGCCGCGCCGGTTTCACGGGCGGCGAGGCTCCGAGCTCGATGGTCGGCGCGGTCTGTCCAGGCGGCGGAAGCTTCGCGAGAAGCGCGTCGGATATGGCGTGAGCGCGCGTTGCCGGATGCGGCGCGACGGCCTCGGGAGTCTCGATATCGGTGGCGTCCAGGAAGATACCGCGTAGGTAGTCCGCGACCGCGTCGCGCGTCGCCGCCCCTTCCCCGCCAGCGGCGCGCTCGAGCGCGTCGGCGAAAGCCAGCGAGGTCGGGAAACGCATCTCGGGTAACCGCTCGAGGGTTCGGCTCACCACGGCAGCGAGCCCTGCCGACACACCGCCCTCGCGGTGCGGCGGTGGAATCGGGTCCGCGACGATGGCGACCATCATGCCTTCGGCGTCTCTCCGCTTGAACAGACGGTCGCCGGAGATCAGCTCGTGCAGGATCACGCCGAGCGCGAAGACGTCGCTGCGGCGGTCGATGGGACGGGAGGTGCACTGCTCCGGCGACATGTACGCGAGCGTGCCCTTCACCATGCCGACCTCGGTCTCGGCCCGTTGCAGGTTGCTCTTGGCGATGCCGAAGTCGAGCAACTTGAGGACACCCTCGCGGACGACGAAGAGGTTGCGTGGAGTGACGTCACGGTGCACCAGCTCCATCGGCCTGCCATCGGCGGCGCGAGCTTCGTGCGCCGCATGCAACCCGAGCGCTGCGTCCATCATGAGGCGCACCACGACGGCAATCGGCACGAAGCGCCGCAAGGCTGCCGCACGCTTGGCGACCTCGGCGAGGTCCCAACCCTCGAGGTGCTCGAGAGCCATGAAATAACGCTCGCGGTCGACGCCGATATCGAAGATCTTGACGACATTCGCGTGATCACACCGCGCCACGGCACGCGCCTCGTCGAGGAACATGGCCACGCGGTCGTCATCGGCGTAGGCGACATCGAGCAGGTATTTGATGACCACCCGCCGGTCCAAGACGGTGTCGTGCCCGAGGAAAATCTCACCCATTCCTCCAACCGCGATCCGCTCGAGCAGACGATATCTGCTCGATGGCGCGAACGAAGGTAAGGGAGTCGTCACTCACGCGAGTATACCATGGCACACGGCGTACCAGGGCGAGAGTCTCGCGATTTCAATCACTTAGACCGCATGTTCGCGGCGCTTCGACCACAGAGCAGGAGCCCGCGGGGAGACCCAGCGTCCCCCTACGGCTCGTAGGCGAGGATGGGCGACAACCAGCGCTCGGCGTCCGCTTTGGCGAGACCTTTGCGCTTGGCGTACTCCGCGACCTGATCGGCGCCGACACGTCCGACGCCGAAATACCGGGCATCGGGATGATTGAAGTACATTCCGCTCACCGCCGCCGAAGGCCACATCGCCATGCTCTCGGTGAGCTTGAGACCAATGGCGCGCTCCACGTCCATGAGATCCCACAACGACTGCTTCTCGGTGTGGTCGGGACACGCGGGGTACCCCGGCGCCGGCCGAATTCCGCGATAGCGTTCGTCGATGAGCTCTTGTTTCGACAGCTTCTCGACGATGCCGCAATCGCGCCGCGCACGCTCGTGCAGGAGCTCGGCCAGCGCCTCGGCGAGCCGGTCGGCAAGAGCCTTCGCCATGATGGCGTTGTAGTCATCGTGGTCGGCCTCGAACTTGCGGACCAAGTCATCGACACCGTGACCCGCGGTGACCGCGAAAGCACCCACGTAGTCGGGCGTACCGCCAATCGGAGCCACGAAGTCGGCCAAAGCGAGCGACTTCTCCTCCGCGGTGCGCAAACGCTGCTGGCGCAAGGTGTGCCAGCGCATGCGTTCCTTGGCTCGCGTCTCGTCGGTGTAGATGACGATGTCGTCACCATCGCGCGCTGCGGGGAAGAACCCGTAGATCGCTTTCGCGGTGAACAGCTGGTCGGCGACGATGCGCTCGAGAAGCTTCTCGGCGTTCGCGAAGAGCTCTCGGGCGGTCGCGCCGACATCCGGCTTGTTGAGGATTTGCGGATAAATGCCCTTGAGCTCCCAGGCGTGGAAGAACGGCGTCCAATCGATGTACGGAACGATCTCCGCGAGCGGTACGCGATCGAGGACACGAACACCGGTGAAACCGGGTTTGAAGACCGTCGTCGCGTCGAAGCGCAGCTGATCGCGACGCTCGACCGCATTGGCGTACGCAACGATGTCCCCGCCCTGACTTGCGCGATGCGCCTCGCGCAGCGACTTCTGCTCGTCGCGAACCGTAGGGGTGTAGGCCGCGAGGTTGTTCTTGACGTTGCCGACCACCGCGACGGCGCGCGACGCGTCACGCACGTGGACCGTGAGACCTTCGTATTGCGGCGCAATCTTCACTGCGGTGTGCTTGTTGCTGGTCGTAGCGCCACCGATGAGCAGCGGGAGCGTCATGCCGCGCCGCTGCATCTCTTTGGCGACGTGCACCATCTCGTCGAGCGATGGGGTGATGAGGCCCGACAGACCGAGCACGTGCGCCTTCTGGGACACCACGGTGTCGAGGATCTTCTCGGCCGGGACCATGACGCCGAGGTCGATGATCTCGTAGCCATTGCAGCCGAGCACCACGCCGACGATGTTCTTGCCGATGTCGTGCACATCGCCCTTCACCGTGGCGAGCACGACCTTGCCCTGTGACGTCGCGCCCGAAGCAGCCTTCTCGGCCTCCATGTAGGGCTGCAGATAGGCAACCGACTTCTTCATGACGCGGGCGCTCTTCACGACCTGCGGCAGGAACATCTTGCCGGCG
>CAZAER010000048.1:0-26533 GCA_964484195.1 uncultured Bdellovibrionales bacterium
CAGTGGCCGCAAAAGCACGACCTCTCGTCGCTACGCGTGCTCGGCTCGGTGGGGGAGCCGATCAATCCCGAGGCGTGGATGTGGTACCACCGCGTCATCGGCGGCGAGCGTTGCCCCATCGTCGACACGTGGTGGCAGACCGAGACCGGCGGCATCATGTGCTCACCATTGCCCGGCGCGACGACCACCAAGCCCGGCTCGTGCACTCTGCCACTCCCCGGCATTTCCCTCGAGGTCGTCGACAAGCAGGGCCAGCCGGTGCCCTTCGGCAAAGGTGGTCTGCTCATCGTCCGCCACCCGTGGCCGTCGATGCTCCGCACCATCTGGGGTGATCACGAGCGCATGAAGCAGACCTACTTCAGCGACATCCCCGGTCACGTCTACTTCACCGGTGACGGCGCGCGCCGCGATGCCGACGGCTACTTCTGGGTGATGGGTCGCGTCGACGACGTCTTGAACGTCGCCGGCCACCGCCTCGGCACCATGGAAATCGAAAGCGCCTTGGTATCGCACGCCGCGGTCGCCGAGGCCGCGGTCGTCGGTCGGCCCGATGAGCTCAAAGGCACCGGCATCGTCGCGTTCGTCAGCTTGAAGAAAGGGGTCACGGTAGCCGACTCCCTCAAAGACGAGCTGAAGAAACACGTCACCAAAGAGATCGGCGCCATCGCGCGGCCCGATGACATCCGCTTCTCCGACGCCCTGCCGAAGACCCGCAGTGGCAAGATCATGCGGCGTTTGCTGCGTGAGCTGGCCTCGAGCGGCGAGATCAAGGGCGACACCACGACGCTGGAAGACTTCGCGGCGCTCGAAAAGCTTCGCGACGAAGACTAATCCGTTTTAAAAGAGGGTGGCCCATGCTCCCTCTCATCGCCCTCCTCTCTCTCGGCAGCACGCTCAACGTCCAACAGAAAGACAGCGGGTATTTCGCTCCCGCCGGTCTCGACAAACAGACCGGCGAAATCGACGAGCTCACGCCCGAGGAGTCAGTCGGTCCGCTACCGCTGACATTGACCATCCGCGGCGGCATTAGCCTGGGCTCCTACGAGGCGGGCTACAACTGGGCCTTGCTGCGACTGATGCGCCGTAGCGGAGCCGAATCGGCCAAGCGCCTCAAAGTCGAGCTCAAGTCGCTCTCGGGGGCGTCGGCCGGCAACATCAACGTCTTCCTCGGAGCCATCGACTGGCTCGAGAGCACGCCGACCGAGCTCGAAGGTCCAACCAATCTCCTGTGGAAGGCGTGGATCAACGTCGGTCTGCAACAGCTCCTGCCACCGGTCGATGATTGCAAAGGCTATCAGAAGATCCTCGCCGCCTACGACTCACTCGGCAATGCGGTCGAGGGCATGAACGACACCACCGACGGCTGCGAGACGTACGGACCCGACGACGGCGTGCTGAGTCGCAAGGCGTTCGCGCGCATCTACGCTCACCTGCAGGAGCGTCTCGGCAATGGCGGCTTCCGCGAAGCGCCGGAGATCCCGCTCGGCGTTTCGATGACGCTCACTCAACCGCAGCCGAAGACCGTCGGCCAGCTCGGCATCGAGACCCAGCGGGCTTACACGGCTTTCAGCGCCGTGGTCGCGAACGGACACCTCGACTTCAAATCACGCGAGCTCGACGCGCCGAAGTCGCTCGGTCATCACGTGTATCTCGAGCCTCACGCCAATGATTCGCTCAACACCGCGGTCAGCGACATCGCAACGGCGTCGAGCGCATTCCCCATGGCCTTCGGCCCCAAGCCGCTCTGTGTCTACCTCTATCCGCCGCGGCTTCGCGGTAAAGACGGTGTTCCCACGACCTGCACGCCGCTGCGTTTCCTCGACGGTGGTGTCTTCGATAACGCACCGGTGCGCCTGGCTCAGACCCTCGGCAAGGGCTCGCGCCTGTCGCTCGATCTCGATCCGGATCTACCAGCCGCACCCGGCGCCCCGAAGGCGACGCCCGCACCGGGGCTCGCCGAGACCTTCGGCATCTTGGGCGGCGCGGTCACCACCGCGCGGCGCGCCGAGATGTTGAACCTCGCCAACAACGACCGCGTGCTCCCGATGCGGCGGTCGGTCCGCGTCTACGGCGAGCGCCTCGGTGCTTTCGCGGCATTCATCGCGCGCGCTTACCGGCGCTACGATTATTACGTCGGCGTTTTCGACGCCGCGCGCTTCTTCGCCATCGACCGTTGTTATGCCATGCGCTCGCGCCTATGGAGCCGTCCCGACTTCAAGAATCCACCCGCGCCCGCTGAAGCAGACGTTTGTTACTTCGAAACACTCGCTTCGCTTTACGGAGAGCTCGCCGTGGGCGGCTCCCCGGACGCGGCGTACATCTACGGCGAGCTCGTGCGTACCGACGCGGCGACGACCCATGTCCCCGACGCCACCGAACGTTGGCAGTTCGGCGCGGGTGAGCCCTCCGTCGTCATCAAGTCGGTGGCGAAGGCGATGCTACTCGGCCCCGTGCCGGAGACCCGCGGCACCGACCTCGCCAGTGTGGCCCTGCAACGCGAAGGCACCTTGGGTCTCTTGCGGCGGCTCGAAGAAGATGCGGAGCTCGGCAAGGAGCGGACACGCTGCCGCGGCAAGACCGACGATACGACGTGCATCGAGGTGCGCGAGCTCGACACCATTTTCGATGACACCAATGGCTGGGTCGCGGCCCAGGCACGAGCTGCGCTTTCGCGGATGTACGACGTCGAGCATGCCGCTGGGGGCGCGGGAGAAACAGTCGCCGATTTCGCTCAGTTCGCCTTCGAGCAAGACGCCATGCCCAGGCGCACGGGCTTTCAGCTCGAGTGGACGGTGCCGCGCTGGAGCAAACACCGCTACTACCTCTGGCTCCTGCCGACCGTCGTCGACCTCCACCTCAAGGACGGCGGTGGCGCCCTTCGTTACATGCCGGCGCTGGCGCTCACCAGCCATTGGGTGCTGGTGGCACCAGTCACACCACTCTGGTGGCAGCGCGACACCCAAAAGGAAAATGCCTGGCGCGCCATGGGCTCCGTCGGTGTCGGTGCGCAATACCGCACCGGGAGCCTCGGCCTTTCCGCGGTGGAGCTCGCCGGCCACGTCATCGCCGACACCTACAATCGCGGCAATCGCGAGGAGTGGCACCAGCGCTTGTCGGCCGAGCTCGGGCTCTACTTCGCCGCCGGGAAAATCCACACGGCATTACAATGCGGCGATGGTCCTGCGTTCCGCGACGAAGGCCTACTGCTCGGACGCAACTGCCTGTTCAAGCTCGGACTCGCCGACCTGCCGGGCCTGGCCTATTGGGCGGCGCGGCTCGGTGACTGACCGAGGGTGAAGAAGAACGTCGCACCCTTGTCTGGCTCGCTCTCGACCC
This sequence comes from uncultured Bdellovibrionales bacterium, assembly GCA_964484195.1. Classification (GTDB taxonomy): domain Bacteria; phylum Myxococcota; class XYA12-FULL-58-9; order XYA12-FULL-58-9; family JALHOP01; genus JALHOP01. Next base: position 3,337 of record CAZAER010000048.1, read on the forward strand.
ATATCCGTCCGCCATGGCGGTCAATGATGCGGTGCACGGTCGCGAGCCCGATACCAGTCCCGGGAAACTGATCGTTGCCGTGCATGCGGAAGAACGGAGTGAATAGCTTCCCCGCGTTGCTCGCGTCGAAACCTGCACCGTCATCGCGCACGTAGAACACCGTGTCGCCCTCGGCGTCTTTGTCGCAACCGATCTCGATGTGCGCCTCGTCGCGCTTCGACGAATATTTGAAGGCGTTGGCGATGAGGTTGTCGAGCACGACGCGCAAGAGCCCAGCGTCGCATTCGCACTGCATGGCAGGGGCGACCCGTACCTCGACCTTGCGGCCTTTCGCCCCGTGCCGGTGAATCGCCACGACATCGTCGACCATCGACGAAAGGTCTGTTCCTGTGCGCTGTAGCGGCTGCCTCGAAAGCTGCGCTAGGCGCAGCAGATGCTCGATGAGCGACAACATCTCGGTGGCCGCAGATTCGATGTGCTGGACGAACTTGGCACCACGCTCGGAGAGCCGCGTTTGCGGGTCTTCGCGAAGCAGCTCGGCAAAGCCCTTCATCTGACCCGCGGGATTGCGCAAGTCGTGCGACACGGACGACGAGAAGGCATCGAGCTCACGGTTGATGCGCGTGAGCTCTTGCACCCATTCCTTACGTTTGACGGCGAGCTCGACGTGGGTACGGACGCGCGCCAAGAGCTCGCGAGCGGTAAATGGCTTGGCAACGTAGTCGTCCGCTCCAGCGTCCAGGCCTTCCACCGCCGACTCCTCGCCGACGCGAGCCGACAAGAGGATGACGGGAATCGACGACGTCGCCGGATCCGCCCGTAGCGCCTTCACCAAGCCGATGCCGTCGAGGTGCGGCATCATCACGTCGCTGACCACGAGATCGGGCATGCTCTTCTTGATGGCCTCGAGCGCCTCGCGCCCGTCGCCGGCGGTCGTCACCGCGTAAGCGCTAGCGAGCAGGCCTTCGATGTAAGCGCGCAGGTCCGCGTTGTCGTCGACGACGAGCACCTTGTGACGGATGCCAGGCAACGTGTCGCGTGCCGGGAGCTCGGTGTCGGCTACGTCTTTGATCCAGAGGTGTGCCTCGGCGGTGTGGGTCCGCGTGTCACGCTGCGAGCCAGGCGCGACCGGCGCCTGTGAGACTTCGTCGATCGGCAGGTGCGCGTAGCCCTTGGGTATCTCCACGCGGAAGGTCGTGCCTTTCCCGGGAACGCTCGCCACGCTCACGTGGCCGCCGTGCAGCTCGACCAGCTCGCGGACCAGCGACAAGCCGATGCCCGTCCCCTCATGCGTCCGTCCCACCGCGCCTTCGACGCGGAAAAAGCGCTCGAAGATGCGCGGCAATGCCGCCTCGGGAATACCGATGCCGGTGTCGGAGACGGTGACCACGACCTGGCTGGGCTCTTCGTGGCAACGCACCGACACCTCTCCGGAATGCGTGTACTTGAGCGCATTCGAAACCAGGTTCGGAACGATCTTCTCCCAGAGGTCCCGGTCGACGAAGACCTTCTCCCGCAATGGCGGACACTCGACGGTCAGCTTCAAGTGCGCCTTTGCCGCGGCCGACTGGAACATGCCGGCGAGCTCGCTGGTGACGACGCCCAAGTCCAGCGGCGCGAAGGTCGCGTGCAAGCGCCCTGCCTGCAGGCGCGAGAAGTCGAGGAGCGCGTTCACGAGGCGCAGCAGACGCAAAGCATTGTCATGCGCCATGCGCAAACGGTCACGCAGCCCAGCGGCAAGTCCTTGCTCTTCGAGCGCGTCTTCCAGGGGTGCCAGCATCAGCGTCAGCGGCGTGCGCAGCTCGTGACTCACGTTGCTGAAGAAAGCGGTCTTCGCCCTATCGAGCTCACCAAGCTTGTCGTTCACCTGCCGCAGCTCGCCGATGGCGACCGAGAGCTCGGCGCTGCGCTTGACGATGTCGCGCTCCATGGCGCTGTTCTTGGTTTGAAGGTTGTCGCGCGCTTCACTCGCGACCGCGAGGTCGGTCACATCGGTCGCGAGGTGAAGGATGTAGCGCACCGTGCCGTCCGGATGCAGGAACGGAATATTGCGGGGGCTCCAGTAGCGCGTTTCGAAGCTCCCATCGGCACGGCGGATATCGTAACGCTGCACCGCCATGGTGTCGGCTTTGCGGGTCGCGAGCACCCTGTCGAGCGAGGCACGCAAATTGCGATTACCGCTCGCGGCGGGGTCATCGGGATTGTCAGGAAACAGCTCGAAGATGCCGACACCAATGGTGCTTTCGCGCGTCTGCATGGTTGCGGCGTAGCGGGCTTGCGACGCCGCAATCTGGGTGTAGCGCGGAGCGTCCGGCGCGAGCAGCAATAGAACCTCGGGTGACTGCTCGAAGAGCACCCGGAAGTCGATTTCCTCCGACATGCTCGGGAGATTAATCGCAGTCCCGCCCGAGATCGAGACGCTTGATTCACTTTAGCGGAACATGAAGAGGCGTGCCGCGCCGCGTTGCACTACGAGCAGCTGGCTACGAGCGAGGGACGAGCCCGGTTGGTAGCCGCGCACGCCGGCAAGCTGGCTCGCAAAGCCAGCGCCGCCCTGAAGGATGGCGCGCTTCTCGAAGGTATCCGTGTCGGTATCGAAGCCGTAGATGAAACCCGGCCCCACGGCGATGTCGGGCCCGCCTTGTCCGTCGAAGTTGCCGATGCTCGCGAGCGAGCGCCCGAAAAGGGGCGCGGGCACACCGTCCCAGCCGGTGTTGTCGAGGGTCACGTAGCTCCCGAGAGGGAACGCGTCGCTCATGAAGCCGGTCGCGAAGACATAAACGTTGTCGTCAGTCGCCCCGACGAGGAGCCAATCACCGGCCGTGCCGCGCGGGGTGCGTACCGACGCAATCGTCGTTGCGAAGCCTGCTGCCGTCGGATGGAAGACCAAGGCGACGGGCGAGCCGCCGTCCAGGACGAACACGGCATCGGCAGTATCAGCGACGGCGATCTCGTCGGTGCCATCACCATCGAAGTCACCCAGCGCGAGGCCGCGCGGGGAGATGGCCCCAGCGGCCATGTCGGCATCCGAACCGGGAGAGAAAGCCTGAACGCCCGCGCCTAAGCGGGCACGGTCGCCACCGTTGACGACGTACACGAACGGGGGCGACGAGGTGGGCATGCCGGCCGCGACGAGGTCATCGACACCGTCGCCAGTCACGTCACCCAGCTGGGAGAAAGCGCAAAGCTCGGCGCCGGCGAAGCCCAGGAGCGTCGTGTCCGGATGATACGAAGGTACTTGGGGTGTGGTCGTGTTGAGACTGCGTGCGACGCCCGATCCGGCGACGCCGTAGTAGAGGAAGAGCGCACCACCATGCGCACCAGCACCCGGAAAGCCCGAGGTGGTCAGCGTCGGGTCGCAGATCACCAGATCGCCCAAGCCATCGCCGTCGAAGTCGCCTCCCGCGAGCGCCGAGCCAAAGGTGCCGCTGTACGCTATCGCGGGCGCATTGATGGTGACCGCCGGAACGAATGGCGTGGTCGAGAGATAGAGCTGGACGCTGCCCGAGGTGAGCTGCGTCACCGCAAAGTCGTCGCGCCCATCGCCGTCGAGGTCGGGAAGGCTGGTGGCGAACGCGCCATAGGTCGAAGGCGCCGAAGGCTCGGTGTGGAACGCGCCGACGGGTTGCGCGTCGTCGCGGACGACGCCGTCGAAGCTTTGAGGCGTGGGTGTCGTCACCAGCGGAATCTTGCGGCGACTCACGAAGCTCCCGGCCGGGCTGCTGTTGCCGACATCGTCGGTCGCGACCACCAAGAAGCAATAGTCGCGATGCGGGTAGAGGTCGGGCACGGCGAGCTGTTCGATACCCCCACCGGCTCGAGGCGGCCCGGGCAACGCGAGCGTGGCCTCGAAAGGACCGCTGGTCGTCACCTGATCGCAGCTCGTGTACGTGGTCGCGCCGTAAGGGATCCCGAGCGCCGCGACGCCCATGAGGTAGCTGACGACGGTGCCCGACGCGCCGTCGTCACCGGGCGCGGCGAAGGTGAGCGCCGCCGAAGCCGCAGTGCGGTCGCATGCGTTGGTCGCAGAGCACGCTGCCGCGCAGAGCGGCCCTTCGATGCTCGGGGCATCGATTGCCGTCGACTCACCGATGCAGGCGCTCGCTTGCACGCCCGCGGGCGCGATGACGTCGGTACGCGCGTAGATGCTCTCGTGCACGGCGTCGATGCGCGCCGCCGGCGGCACCGCGACGTTGCCGGCGCGATCGGTGAAGCTGACGCTGATGCGACGAACCTCGGTGCCGGGGAGGTGCGACGCAGTCAGCGCGAAGAGCTTGCTGCAGCTCGGGCCCCCGGCACAGCCATCCGACGACACGGCGTTGCCAGCGAGCACGCCGAGGTCGGTCACGAGCCGCACGGTGCGACCGTCTTCGACGCCAGCAAGGTCGAGCACGACAGTGGTGTTGAAGCCGCTCCCGCCGTCGTGATCGGCGTCCTGAGCGAGATTCCAGATGGCTGGCGCTCCGGGGCCGGCAATGTTGGACGCCGGGCTCGTGTCGCCGCAAGCCGCCGGGCACGCGAGGCTCACCAAAGGCACGGCGTTCGCGCACAACGAGCAGCGATCGAATTCGTACGTCGGCGCCACGATGTCGGCGACGATGCCGCTGAATGCGCGCGTGCCGCATGGGTCGGGCCCGCACATCGCTTCCACCGTGATGGCGTTGGTCGACGGGCTTGCCGGGTTGGTTGCGACCTCGAGCTCGACGGCAGCGAAAGGTGCGCCCACCGCCACTTCATGAGCAGCCTGGCCCCCAAAGTTGTCGACCGTGAGGCGAACGCTGGTCGGGGCGACGCCGTAGGCATCGAGCGTCGCCGCGAAGTTGGTTTGGAAGCGCCCGCTGACGGGGTCGAGGATGTCCTCGGCGATTCCGTAATAGCGGTCGTCAGCGAGCAGGTCGCCGGTGCTCGCGAAGGCGGCATCGAGGCGCTCCAAGCTGACGATGACGACGCCGGCGAAGTTGAGTGTGAGGTAGACGGAGTTGGAGACACCGGGGTTACCGTTGCTGTCGGCGGTCACGAGACGCAGCTCGCGGGTCACGCCCGGCTCGAATTCGGGACCCGTGAGGATCGAGGCATCGGCGACGTCGCTCGCCGAAAAGGTGCCGGCGAAGACGTCGAGCCAGTCGGGGTCTCCGGGGAGACGCGATTGCAGGCGCACGGTCACCGGGCAGCTCTCGAGCGAGGTGTCGCTGTTCACGCACTGCGCGAGCGTGAAGAAGAGATCGGTGCCGTCGGGGCTGCAGGGACCGAAGCCGCCGCAGGTCGAGCTGGCGGCGAGCTTGTCGAGGCTGATGCGGCGAGTCGAAGAGTCGAAGGGCAAGGTGTCCGCTAGGCAGCTCGAGCCGAGCGTGCCGCAGCTCTGCACGACGCCCGCGGCGGATCGCACGCCGAGAGTGAGGCTGGGGCCAAGGGCGTCGACGGCGTAGACGACACGGTCGCTGATCGCGACGTTGCCGAAGGCGTCGGTGTAGGTTGCTTGGAGGTAGTTGAGACCTTGGCCCAAGACGAAGCTCGCGACGTCGAAGCGTGTCTGGCCGTTGGCGAGCGTGCTCGAGCTGGCGCTGCCGAGCGCCGAGCCGCCGGATAGTCCAGCGTAACGTTCGAGCAGCAGCGTGCCGCCGCCGGAAGTGTCACTGATGGTCACGCCGACGGTGGTCGAGGCGATGGTGTAGGGCGAGGCGGTCGGAGGGTCGACGACCACGGTGCCCGCCTCGGCATCGAGCTCCACCACGACGTTCGCCGACACCGCGGCGTTGCCAGCAACGTCCGCCATGGCGAACGCGACGGAATGCTGGCCCGGAGTGAGAGTCAGCGCGAACGGACTGTTGCCGCTGCTCACCGCGATTCCGTCGACGAGCACGGTGAGCAACTGACCGAGCTCGAGGCCGGCAACCGTCACCACGACCGCGAGGTTGCCGTCACCATCGAGCTCCGAAGCCGCGAAGCGCACGACTCCAGGAGCGTCGTTACCGGCATCGTTGCCCGGAAACGCCACCGCGACGAACACCGGCGGCACCGTGTCGACCAACACGTCACGACTCGCCGAGCTCTCATGCGGCAAATCATCGATCTCGAAGGCTTCGGCGTGCAGCGTCTGCGCGCCGTCCGCGAGCGTCACCGTAAAGGTCGCGACGGAACCCAGCAAGTCGCCGGTGAGCACGCCGGTCCCCACGACGAAGCCGCCACCAGCGCAGGCGAGCCCAGTGCCCGCGTCGATCGTCGAGCACAGGATGACCGTCGCGCCGTCCTCGAAGCCGGTAGCCGCGACCGTGAAGTCGACCTGCAACCCCACGGCTCCGCTATCGCCGTCATCGGCGGCATTGAAAACGTCATCGACCGGAGTCTCGATGACCACGCTGTTCGCGAACGTCGCCACGCTGAACGCGTACGACAGGGTGCCGACGTTTCCCGCGACGTCCACCGCAGCGAACGTCGCGACATAGTCGCCCGCGGTGAGCGAAGCGCGCGGGAACACCACCGAGGGCGCCACCGCTACGGCGACTGGTGATTGTGCATCGAGCTGGAACGCGACCTCACCGACCGCGTCCGTCGGCATCACCGTGAAGTCGACCTCTACGGAATCGAAAGTCGCGGGCTCGAGGTCGTTAGCCCGCGACAAGATGAGCTGTAAGGGGTCGGGCACCGTGAGCACGAGCGTTGGCGCCGTGCGGTCGATGATGAGCGTGGCGCTGTCCGCGGGTGACGTGCGCCCTACCGCGTCGAGGACCACGACGCGAAAAACGATGTCGCCATCGAGGTCGCCGAAATCGACCTCGTCGAAAGTCACGTCGATGGGGTCCGCCCCCTCGTCCACCATTTGCTCGTAGAAGGCTTCGACACCCCCTGGTGGCGTAACGCTCAAGCGGACAGCCCAGCCACGCATCGACTCGCCATGACCATCGACGGTCACGGTGACGCCGTGTTGCAGGCCAACATCCGGCGAGACGTCGGTCGTTTCCTGATTGATGTAGGCGCCGCCGAGATCGAAATCGACGCTGCCCGGCCCAGCCGGCTCGCTGATCAAGCGGGGAGCGAGCGGCGCCGTCCCGTCGACGGTGAAACTCACCTCCTGCGTCGGAATGGTGTCGAGCCATTGTTGGCAGAACGCCTGCGCGACGTGCTCACCCGCGGCGAGCGTCGAAGCGACCACGAGCGGCGCTGCGCTGTTCGTCCAGAAGAAGTTGCCGACGGGTGCACCGTCGATGCGCAGCAGGCAGCTTTCGGGCGCTGCTCCGCTAACGCGGACGATGGTGAGCTCGACATCGCCGATGCCGACGACATCGCCGTTGCTCGGGCTCGCGATGGCGACCTGCGTGTCGCTATCGACGACCGCGACCTCGATGCTCGCGGTGCAAGCAACGTCGTTGCAAGTGGCCGTGGCCGCGTTCAACGTCACCATGCCGGCCGGCAGATCGAACGCTTCGAATACGGCCTCGCCCGCCTCGACGTAGGCGTAGGCCGCGTCTGCGAGGTCGGACGACGTGCCGAGGAGCACCACCGTGCCGTCGATCGCGCCCTCGACGCGCACGACGACGTCCACTTGAATGCCGGCGGCGTCGGGATCGACGTCATCCGGCCGGCGCACCACCGCGCCTTCGACGGGCGCCGCGATGCTCACCGCGACATCGTCCTCGACGGCGACCTCACCATCGCCGCAGGCGAAGACGGACGCTAGCGCGAGGGGTAAGAGGTAACGGCCGGCGGGGGGACCCATTGCGAGCAAAAGCGTAGCAGACGACTGCCAAACCGGCACATTTGCGGCGTTTCCGGCCAACAACTCGAGAGTCGCCCAACCGATAAACCGGCATGCTCAAAACGGACGTTGTGCGCGCTCAGTCCGCCGTACAAGCCTTCGATTTCCGCGAAATCCTTAAAGAATACGGGTTCTCGACGGGCACGAAGGCGGATGTGGACGCCGCCCGCCAGGTCGTCGACGGCCTGGTGAGGGACGCCGACACCGTGATGACCACGATGGTGACCGACTGCGACGAGCTCGGCCAGAACCCCTACAAGCGCAACGTCCAAGTGGGAGGGGCGAACGTCGATTTCGCCATGGAGATCCCGCTGTTCCCAGCCGGTGAGCTCGGGGCGCGCATCAATCGCGTCTTCATCGAAAACGAGGAACGCAAGGGTCGGCCTGTGCCCGACCATCTCGTCCTCGCCACAAAGGTGAAAGAGGGCATCGCGGCGCTCGCTCGCGATGCCAAGTACGAGGTCTGCTGCATCGACCTGCATCAAGACGGCGCTCCGCAGCGCATCGTCTTACGCGATCCTGCCTACGCCGCCGAAGCCGCGACGCGAACCGTCGAGAACAAGGGCCCCGATATCTCCGACGTGGGGAGAATCCTCGCCGCTGAACGCATCGCTCAGCTCGATCACTCCGCCGAAACGATGGGCATCATCGGCCCTGCGAGCACCGCGCAGGTGCAGAGTCTGCGCGCCACCGTCAAGGCGCTCGTCGATGGCGCGGTGAGCGAGATCACGCAGCGGCTGCAGGCACTCGACGCCAACGAGGTCTCTCCCTTCGCCTCGACGCCCTTCCGCTTCTTCGGAAAGAAAATCGACCACGTCAACAACGACGTGGTGAGTTGGGGATGGGGCCGCTCGATCGACAAGCCGGTCGTCGTCGACGTGTTCAACCACTACCGTATCAGCGAGGCGCTTCAGCAAAACGTTGCCAGCCACACCAAGCTCGTCGGGCAGAACGTTCCCAGCCACACCAAGTTCGTCGACGAGTATAAATTCGGCGACCACGTCCGTCGCGCGCTGGTCGAGCGCTTGAAGTCCGTGCCGAACCTGCCGCTCGCGGCCATCACGACCGACCGCGGAGACTCGTATCAGCAAACCAGGGTCGTCTTGGTCGCCCACGAAGTCTGGGCCCGTGCCAACGGCGTCGCGCTGTTGCCTGCCCCCGAGAAAGCACTCCCTGCCCCGGAAGCAATCGCCCCGGTCATCCTCCCGGCGAAGGTGTAACGATGTTGATCGGCCGCGATGAAGTCCGCCAGCAAAACGCCGTCCAGGCCTTCGACCACACGCAGAAGCTCGCCGAGTACGGCCTCGACGTCGGCACACGTGAAGATCTCGACAACGCGCGCCGGCTGGTCACCTCTTTGGTGAGCGATGCGGAGAGCGAGATCAATGCGCTCATCACCTCGCACCGTGAGATCGATCAAAATCCTTACAAGCCGGTGGTGCTCGTCGATGGCGCCGAGCTCAAGTACGCGATGGAGGTTCCCCTCTTCCGCGACGGCGAGCTCACGAAACGCATCGATCGCGCCTTCTCGAGCTCGATTGAGCGCGCAGCGACGCGTCCGAACAACAGCGTCCTCGGCGCCAAGATCAAACGCGAGCTCACGAAGCTCGCGGAAGAGGGTCGCTACGACGTTGCAGCCATCGATGTTCACGAGGACGGCTCCCCGGCGCGTATCGTTCTGCGCGATCCGGACTACGTTCGCGACGCCACTGCCCGCGAGCCCAAGACGCCCACGTTGAATCAGGTCGGCAGTCTTCTCGTGCAAACCGCGGCCGACGGTCCGGAACCCCTGTCGCGCGAAGCGCTTGGCTGCGCCAAGACCATGCCCAGCACCGACCTGGCGGCGGTATGCGCGCTCGTCAAGCGGTTGGTCGACGACGCGAAGCGAAAGGTCGCCGAGCACGTGGTCTCGGCGCGCAATTCACAGCTCTCACCCTTCGACGAAAAGCCGCTGGAGCTGAGTAACACAATCCTCTTTCATGACGAGCGGCTTGTCCGCAGGAGCGGATTCACCAAATATGTGGATCGCCCTGTGGTCATCGAGGTCACCAACGACTCCGCGATTATCGAGGCGCTCCGTGCCGCGCTTCCCGCCGACGTTTGCGGCATGGTCGACAAGACCAAGTTCAAAAAGCATGTGCGCGAGGCCATCCGAGACGGCCTCTGCGCCGTCGAAGGGCTGCCGCTCGCCTGCGTGAGCTATCACTACCCGGCCAGCAAGGAGCCGCTGCGCGCCGTGCTCACCGATCCGACGCTCGAGCGCATACCCTCGACGCTACAGCGCCTGTACTTCCTCCGCGGCGCTCCGGCGCGGCCGCTCCCTGCGCTGCCGCCGCCAGCCCCCGAGCTCGTGCCACCGGTCGCGCCCGAGCTCGTGCCACGCGCTCAGGGGTAACGAAGTCTGAGCGCCCCACCCGTGGGGCGTTTTTCCCTCGTGCCCCTTTTCGCACCATGATTAGCGTGTACGTGTCTTGCCTACATATTCGCTAGTTCTTGATATTGTTGGGGTAGTTAGCGGTCACAGCTAGGCGCGCTTCTTGCTTTTGATGGGCCTCTGCATTTCCACGAGGCCCCCAACGATGACTAGCACCCCCATTGACGGTTCCGGGACACCGCGCCGCAAGCGCGTCACCGAAAGCAAAAATGGCGAAGCCAAACACACCAATGGGGCCCATCCGGCAAACGGCAAACCGGTGGCTGGCAGCAACGGGAAGGCACGTGAAAACGGCGTGCGCGAGAGCAACGGCGTTAACGGGTCATCAGCGGTGGCTCCTCGCCCACGCGTCGAGCGTCGCGGTAGTCCTCGCGACGTCGAGCTCGGCACCGATGCCGAGAGCCTCGACAAGCGCCTCATCCTCCAGGGCCTCGGAGCCCTGCGCCGTGGTGAGTTCGGTGTCCGCCTTACCGGACACCTGACGGGTCTCGACGGCAAGATCGCCGAAGCGTTCAACGAGGTCGCCGACCTCAACGAGCGTCTCTTCGACGAGCTCCAGCGCCTAGCGCGTGTCGTCGGTAAAGAAGGTCGCATCTCCCAGCGCGCGTACTTGGGGGAGGTACGCGGCGCTTGGGCGGGCTCGCTGCACGCCATGAACGAGCTCATCAGCGACCTCGTGCATCCGACGAGCGAAATGGCGCGCGTCATCGGCGCGGTCGCACGCGGCGACCTCACGCAAAGCATGTCGCTCGACATCGACGGCCGACCGCTCGAAGGCGAGTTCTTGAAGACCGCGCAGATCGTCAACACGATGGTCGATCAGCTGGCGAGCTTCTCCGCGGAAGTTACGCGCGTCGCTCGAGAAGTCGGTACGGACGGAAAGCTGGGTGGCCAAGCGAAAGCCAAGGGCGTCGCGGGCACCTGGAAAGAGCTCACCGACTCCGTCAACTCGATGGCAGGCAACCTCACGTCGCAGGTGCGTAACATCGCGCAGGTTACGACGGCCGTCGCCAACGGAGACTTGTCGAAGAAGATCACCGTCGACGTCCGCGGTGAGTTCGGCGAGCTCAAAGACACCATCAACACGATGGTCGACCAGCTCAACTCGTTCGCGGCCGAAGTTACCCGCGTCGCGCGTGAGGTCGGTACCGACGGTAAGCTCGGTGGTCAGGCGCACGTCAAAGGCGTCGGTGGCACCTGGAAAGACCTCACCGACTCCGTCAACTCGATGGCCGGTAACCTCACCAGCCAGATGCGTAACATCGTCGACGTGACCAAGGCGGTCGCGAACGGCGACCTCTCGAAGAAGATCACCGCCGATGCGAAGGGCGAGATCCTCGAGCTCAAGGCCACCATCAACACGATGGTCGATCAGCTCAACTCGTTCGCCTCGGAGGTTACGCGCGTCGCGCGCGAGGTCGGTACCGAAGGAAAGCTCGGCGGACAGGCCGACGTCCGCGGCGTCGCTGGCACCTGGAAGGACCTCACCAACTCCGTCAACAACATGGCGGCGAACCTCACCGCACAGGTGCGCAACGTCGCGGCGGTCACCACCGCGGTCGCGAACGGCGACCTCTCGAAGAAGATCACCGTCGACGTCCGCGGTGAAATGCTCGAGCTCAAGAACACCATCAACACGATGGTCGATCAGCTCTCGTCGTTCGCGGCGGAAGTTACCCGCGTCGCGCGCGAGGTCGGTACCGAAGGAAAGCTCGGTGGGCAGGCGCAAGTCAAAGGCGTCGCCGGTACCTGGAAAGAGCTGACCGACAACGTCAACTCGATGGCCGGTAACCTCACCTCGCAGGTCCGCAACATCGCGACGGTCACCACCGCCGTCGCCTCGGGCGACCTCTCGAAGAAGATCACGGTCGACGACCGCGGCGAGATGCTGGAGTTGAAAAACACGATCAACGTCATGGTCGACCAGCTCAACTCGTTCGCGGCCGAAGTTACCCGCGTCGCGCGCGAGGTCGGCACCGAAGGAAAGCTCGGTGGACAGGCGCAGGTCTCCGGCGTCGCCGGCGTGTGGAAAGACCTCACCGACTCCGTCAACTCGATGGCCGGTAACCTCACCGGCCAGGTCCGCAACATCGCGACGGTCACCACCGCAGTCGCGAACGGCGACCTTTCGAAGAAGATCACCGTCGACGTTCGCGGTGAGATGCTCGAGCTCAAGGACACCATCAACACGATGGTCGATCAGCTGCGTTCGTTCGCGGCCGAAGTTACCCGCGTCGCGCGCGAGGTCGGTACCGAAGGAAAGCTCGGCGGCCAAGCGATGGTCCGCGACGTCGGTGGCGTGTGGAAAGACCTCACCGACAACGTCAACTTCATGGCCGGTAACCTGACGAGCCAGGTGCGCAACATCGCGCAGGTGACCACGGCAGTCGCGAACGGCGACCTCTCGAAGAAGATCACCGTCGACGTCCGCGGCGAGATGCTCGAGCTCAAGAGCACCATCAACGTCATGGTCGACCAGCTCAACTCGTTCGCCAGCGAGGTTACGCGCGTCGCCCGTGAAGTCGGCACCGAAGGAAAGCTCGGTGGACAAGCCGACGTACGCGGTGTCGGTGGCGTCTGGAAAGACCTGACCGACAACGTCAACTTCATGGCCGGTAACCTCACCAACCAGGTCCGCGGTATCGCCAAGGTCGTGACCGCTATCGCGAACGGCGACCTCCGCCAGAAGTTCTCGATGGAAGCGAAGGGCGAAATCGCCGCCCTCGCCGGCACCATCAACAGCATGATCGACACGCTCGCGACCTTCGCTGATCAGGTCACCACGGTGGCCCGCGAAGTCGGTGTCGAAGGAAAGCTGGGCGGACAAGCGAACGTCCCCGGCGCCGCTGGTACGTGGAAGGACCTCACCGAGAACGTCAACCGCCTCGCGGCGAACCTGACCACGCAAGTCCGCGCCATCGGTGAAGTCGCGACCGCGGTCACCAAGGGCGACCTCACCCGTTCGATCAAGGTCGACGCACAGGGCGAGCTCGCGGCGCTCAAAGACAACGTCAATGAGATGATCCGCAATCTCAAAGACACCACGGTCAAGACGAACGAGCAGGACTGGCTGAAGACCAACCTCGCGAAGTTCAGCCGCATGCTCCAGGGCCAGAAAGACCTGCTCACCGTAGGTAAGCTGATCCTCTCCGAGCTCGCGCCCGTCGTCGGCGCCCAACAAGGCGTCTTCTACATCGTCGAGACCAACACCGTCGACGTCAACGAGAGCCAGCTCCGCCTGCTCGCGAGCTACGCTTATCGTTCGCGCAAGAACGTCGACAACGTGTTCAAGCTCGGTGAAGGCCTGGTCGGTCAGTGCGCCCTCGAGAAGGAGAAGATCCTTCTCGCCAATGTGCCCAACGACTACATCACCGTCTCGAGCGGTCTCGGCGAGTCCGCTCCGGCGAACATCATCGTTCTCCCGGTTCTCTTCGAATCCAACGTCAAGGCGGTCATCGAGCTGGCCTCGTTCGAGCGCTTCAGCGTCACCCACTTGGCGTTCCTCGATCAGCTCACCGAGTCGATCGGTATCGTCTTGAACACCATCGAAGCGAACATGCGCACGGAAGACCTGCTCAAGCAGTCGCAGTCTCTCGCGCGTGAGCTGCAGTCGCAGCAGATGGAGCTGCAGTCGACGAACACGCAGCTCGAAGAAAAAGCGAAGCTGCTCGCCGACCAGAACGCCGAAGTCGAGCGCAAGAACTCCGAGGTCGAGCAAGCCCGTCAGGCGCTCGAAGAGAAAGCGACGCAGCTCGCCCTCACCTCGAAATACAAGTCCGAGTTCTTGGCGAACATGTCGCACGAGCTGCGCACGCCGCTGAACTCGCTGCTCATCTTGAGCGATCACCTGTCGAAGAACAGCGAGAAGAACCTCACCGAGCGCCAGATGGAGTTCCTCAAGACCATCCACGGCTCGGGTACGGATCTCCTCTCGCTCATCAACGACATTCTCGACCTTTCGAAGATCGAGTCGGGTACCGTCGTGGTCGATGTCGGCGATGTCGCCCTCGTCGATCTCATGGACTACGTGGACCGCACCTTCCGCCACGTGGCCGACAGCAAGAAGCTGTCGTTCGAGATCGAGCGCGACCTCACGATGCCGCGCATCGTGCAGACCGACGCCAAGCGCCTGCAGCAGGTCTTGAAGAACCTGCTGTCCAACGCCTTCAAGTTCACCGAGCGTGGCCGCGTCAGCTTCAGCGTCAAAGAGGTCAAGAGCGGCTGGACCACGGAGAACGACGCGCTCAACAAGGCGAAGGCGGTCGTCGCGTTCAAGGTTTCGGACACCGGCATCGGTATCCCGCACGAGAAGCAGCAGATCATCTTCGAGGCGTTCCAACAGGCCGACGGCTCGACCAGCCGCAAGTATGGCGGCACCGGTCTCGGTCTCGCGATCAGCCGCGAGCTGGCGCGGTTGCTCGGCGGCGAAATCCGCCTGCACTCGACGCCCGATGTCGGCAGCGAGTTCACGCTCTTCTTGCCGGCGCAGTTCGTTCAGCAGCGCGCGCCGCGCAAGACCATGGAGATCCCGCGCGACACCACGAGCAGTCAGCCGCTGGCACTCCGTGATCCGGAGATGCCGACGCAGCTCATCGAGATGACTGCGATCGATCCCGCCGACCAAACCGGCGACCGTTCGCTGCTCATCGTCGAGAACGACGCGGGCTTCGCGAGCTATCTGCGCGAGGCCGCACGTGAGCGCGGCTTCCGCACACGGGTCGCGCCACGCGGTGCCCTGGCGGTCGCCATGGCGCACGACAATCCGCCGGACGCCATTACCCTGGATATCAACCTTGCGGACATGGACGGCTGGCGGGTGCTCGAGCGCTTGAAGAGCCATCCCGACACGCGCCACATCCCGGTCCACATCATCTCGACCGAAGACGAGCGTGAGCGCGGTCTACGCCTCGGCGCAACCGGCGTGCTGGTGAAGCCCGTCCGCGAGCGTGCCTCGCTCGACGACGTGCTGGCCCGCCTAAGAGGCACGACCGAACCGCATTTGCGTCGCGTCGTCGTGCTCGGTGATGACGGCAAGGTAACCTCGGCCATCGAAGCCGCGTGCGGCGAGGCAGTCAGCGTCGTCGCTTCGAGCTACGAGCAGGCTCTCGAGGTGATGCAAAGCAGCGTGCCAGAGCTAGTGATCGTCGCGAACCTCCAAGGAGATGCGACCGAGCTCGAGCTGGTATCGCGGATGCGCGCCGATCCACAGCTTACCGACGTTCCGGTAGTCGCCCACGTTGGCAGCAACCTCACCCGCAAGGGCGAGGGTTACGTGAAGCGTCTGAAGGAGACGGCCATCGTGCGTGAAGCGCGCTCGCTCGATCGTCTGATCGACGAGAGCGTCGTCTTCCTCCACCTGCGCCACACCGAGCTGCCGAGCGAAACGCGTAAGCTGCTGGACGGCATGCGCAACTCGCGTACGGTGCTCAGCGGCAAGAAAGTGCTCATCGTCGACGACGACGTGCGCAACATCTTCGCGCTGGGTACGGTGCTCGAGCCGCATGGCATGAAGCTGATGGCGGCCGAGAACGGGCGCCAAGCCATCGACTTGCTGCAGAACGAGCGCGACTTCGACGCCGTCTTGATGGACATCATGATGCCGGAGATGGACGGCTACGATACGATGCGCGCCATCCGAAAGATTGGTCGACTGCGTTCATTGCCGATCATCGCTCTCACCGCGAAAGCGATGAAGGGCGACCGTGAGAAGTGCCTCGAGGCCGGAGCTTCGGACTACGTGTCGAAGCCGGTCGATACCGAACAGTTGCTCGGCGTCTTGCGAGCCTGGTTGTACCGGTAAGGTCCCACATGGGAGAACCCGAGGACGACATGGCCAACGACGAAAGCGCGAGCATCCTGCTCGTCGACGATAGTCCGGAAAAGCTGCTGGCTCTCGAGACCGTCCTCGAGAGCCTGGGCCAGCGTCTGGTGCGCGCCAGCTCGGGGCGCGAGGCGCTGCGTTGCCTGATGGGCGGCGAATTCGCGGTCATCATTCTCGACATCAACATGCCGGGCATGGACGGCTTCGAGACCGCCGAGCTCATTCGCCAGCGCAAGAGCTTCGACCAGACGCCGATCATTTTCGTGACCGCTTTCGCAGACGAGATGCACGCCGCGCACGGTTACGAGCTCGGCGCGGTCGACTTCATCGTCCAACCGGTCATCCCAGACGTCTTGCGCACCAAGGTCGGTGTTTTCGTCGACTTGTTCCGCAAGAATCGTCAGGTGCGACGCCAAGCCGAGTCACTCGAGCGGCGCGCGACGCAGTTGCACAAGCTCGCAGCCGCATCACTCGCCATCAACCGCTCATTGACGCTCGAGCAGACACTGACGGTCGTCGCCGACGCGGCACGCGAGATAGTCGGCACCGAGATCGCCGTGGCGCAGGTGTCCGCCGACTTGAAGCTCGAGTCCGTCAACGAGGTCGTGTCGCTCGCCGATGACGGCCGGGCGCTCGACCCCGAGCGCTGGAACGAAGCCTTCGCGAACCTCTCGCGCACCATCCGCGAGCTCAACAAGCCGCGGCGCATGTCGTCCGACGAGCTCGAAGCGCACCTGACGCACGAAGCGCCTACCGCGGTGGGCTTTGCCACCGGTGGATGGCTCGCGGCGCCGTTCACCAACCGTGATGGGCGCAACATCGGCGTGCTGCACGTGGCCCACAAGCACGAGGGCTCACTCGTCGACGACGATGAAGCGCTCTTGGTCCAGCTCGCACAGTTCGCCTCGATCTCCATCGAGAACTCGCTGCTCGCTCGGGAGTCCGAGGTCAACCGTATCAAAGACGAGTTCCTCGCCACCCTGTCGCACGAGCTGCGCACGCCGTTGACTGCCATCATGGGTTGGACCCAGCTGCTGCGCGAGCCGCAAGTCGCGGCGCAGAAGCTCAATCACGGCCTCGACGTCATCGACCGCAACACCCGCGCGCAAACCAAGCTGATCGACGACTTGCTCGATGTCTCGCGCATCCGCACCGGCAAGCTCACCATCCAACGCGAGCCGTTGGTGTTGCCGGGCTTGGTGCAAGGCGCCGTCGAGGCAGCACGCCCGACCGCCGCCGCGCGCTCGCAGATCTTGAGCCTCGACATCGAAAGCGAAGGCCTGTCGGTGTACGCTGACGCGGACCGCTTGCAGCAAGCCGTCGGCAATCTCATCTCGAACGCCATGAAGTTCACCCCGACGGGCGGACGCATCATGGTCGGTGTGCGTCGAGTCGGCGCGGCGGTTCAGCTCTCGGTCACCGATACCGGAGCCGGCATCGCACGCTCCTTCCTCCCCTACGTGTTCGATCGCTTCAGCCAAGCAGACAGCTCGAGCACGCGGGCTCACGGCGGTCTCGGCCTCGGGCTCACCATCGTCCGTCACATCGTCGAGCTGCACGGCGGCCAGGTCGCGGCCGAGAGCGCCGGCGAAGGGCTGGGCTCGACCTTCACCTTGACCCTGCCGATCCTCGAGGTCGGCGGGCGCTCGGAGCGTGATGCGCGGCGTGCCGTGCAAGAAGGCACCGTCGACCGCGAGACCCTGCAAGGCGTGAGTGTCTTGGTGGTCGAAGACGAAGTCGATAGTCGCGAGCTCATCACCGCGGTGATCGAGCGCGCCGGCGCCAGCGTCATCGCCTGTGGCTCGGTGCCCGAAGCTTTCCAGTCGATCGAAAGCAACGTGCCGACGGTCATCGTCAGCGATATCGCCATGCCCGGGTACGATGGTCTGACGTTCATCAAGCGCCTACGGGCGCGCTCGGCACAGCAAGGCGGCAACGTGCCCGCTATCGCGCTCACGGCGTACGCTCGCGAGGAAGATCGGCAAGCCGCGTTGGCCGCCGGTTTCCACCGTCACATGTCGAAGCCGGTCGAGCCGGCACGCTTGGTGTTCGCCATTGCAGAGCTGGCAAATGGCGGGCCAGGCCTCGGCATCGTCACCTCGTCGAGCTCGTAAGTCCGCGGGTTCGGGCGCGAAATTCTAGATAGCCATGGTGGGTGGTGGCCGCGTAGGTGTGCTGTCTGCACACACCGGGGGTTCCACCATGACCCAAGGGGTTCGCGCAGCCGCTCTCGGGCAGTCCAGCGCCCCGCGATCCGGCGACCCATCCGCTATCCTCGACGCCTGCGCCGCGAGCATGCAGGCGTTCGCGCGCACGTTCGGCAGCTTGAGTCAGGTCGCGGGGCCCGCTCTGGCAAACGTCGCGGCAGCGCTCCAAGCCAACGGAGGCAACGGCCATGGCTGACAGCGCGAGCCAGACGCTCGAGCTCCAAGCGGTCTTCCTCCAGCGCGGGCACGACGGGCGCCGCGTCTTCAGCAACGCCGAGATCCAACACTTCTTGCCGATGGCGGTGCTTTGCACGCACGTCAATCTCAAGGCGTTCCCGGCGCTCGAGCCGATCATGGCGGAGTTTCTCCAGCGCCTGAAGCTCCCGCGCGTGCTCACGCCGGATGCCTTTGCCCGCGTCGTGCACGCGTACTACCGCGCGCACCCCGCCAACCGCGACCTCGAGCGCCAGTTCTTCGCCTTCTGCCGCGAGCATGCCGCGAGCACCGGCGAGCTCGATCCCAAGCAGGTCGCGCGTTACACGAAACAAGCGGCGGTCATGGCCAAAGCGCCGGCCCCGCAAGCAGCCATGGCTCGGCCGAAGTCAGGTGGCCTGTGGAGCACCATTCGCAGCATCGCGCGCAGCATGGGGTAGGACGGCTACGGCTCGCTCTCGATCTCCGACTCGTGGAAGTCCTGGCCGTCGAACTTCACCACCACCACGCGGTCTTCGATGCGGGTGACGATGCCCACCGGCCGCGTCCACATGGCGTGGAGATTGGAGAGGGTGTCGCGCATGTAGTCGGTGCGCAGATCGATGCCTTCGTGCTGATGCTTGAGCAGTAGCTCGCCGCGGTTTTCGAAGTTGCCGTCGATGACGCTGATGAACGGCTGGCCGAAGTTCGTGAGCTGGAAGAGGAGCTTCTCTTTGATCGCTTTGAACTCGCGATCGGTGATCTCCCAGTTACCGCTCTTCTTGTTGTAACCGTAGGTGAACATCTTCTGCTGGTTCGCGAAGTCGCGGGTGAGGAACTCGTCGATGAAAGTGACGTCGTTGTAGTGACGACGCACCTCGAAGATCTTCTGTCGCCCGAGACCCGCGTTGGTGTTCCACTCGCGACGCGCCCGCAGGTCGTCGCACTCGTCCCATTCTTTGCCGAAGCGACCCTTGTTCCAACGGTCTTCAATGTCGCGGAACAGCTCGATGCCGAGCTTGTACGGGTTCATCGAGCCGGGCTGCACGCCCATCGTTCCGCTATGGCGGTCGGCATAGTCGATGACCTCGGAGTCTTCGAGCGCCTTTTGCGTCATGATGGTGGTGTGCCAGTAGCTGGCCCAGCCTTCGTTCATGACCTTGGTTTGCCCTTGGGGCGCGAAGTAATAGGCCTCCTCGCGAATCATCGCGAGCACGTCTTGCTCCCAGTTCTCGAGCGGGCCGTGCTCCATGACGAACTGCAACACGTCGCGCTCGGGACGCTCCGGGAACTTCCGCGATTGCGCACGCTCCTCGTCGAGGCGCTTCTTCTGCTCCTCGAGGAACTCACGCGGGTTGATGTACTGATTCATGTACGAGCGCTCGACCTTGAGACGCGGCACGTCCGGCGAGCGGTCATCACGCTCGAGCTCGTTCGCACGCTTGTCGGCGCGGCGTTTGATGTACGGCGCCTGGCGGTCGATGAGGTTGTCGATCGACAAGCAGCGGTCGACGAACGCTTCGACCTTCTCGAGACCATAACGATCGATGAACCGGCGGATCTTGGTCCCATGGTTCGCCATGGTGTCCATCATCTTCCGGTTGGTGTGCGCGAAAGCGAAGTTGTTCTTGAAGAAGTCGACGTGTCCGTAGACGTGCGACATGACGAGCTTCTGGTCGACGTCCATGTTCGACGCCATGAGATAGGCGTACGAAGGGTCGTTGTTGATGACCAGCTCGTAGATCTTCGAGAGGCCGTACGAGTAGCTCTTGGCCAAGCGCTCGTACTCCATGCCGAATTTCCAATGCGGATAACGCGTTGGAAAACCGCCGTAGGCCGCGATCATGTTGAGCTCGTCGTAGGAGACGACCTCGAAGACCGTGTCGAAGAAATCGAGCCCGAAATCGATGGCGTGGCGGTGAATCTTCTCCCGCATCGCTTCGAGGTGCGCTGGCAAGGCTGGCATTGGCTGAATTTATCGCGGTCCGGAGAGTGCCGCAATTGCAGGCGGTCGGGGGCGTTTCTCATGGCGGATCGAAGTTTCGCGTAGGTACACTCCCAGCAAGTCGTATGCCCATTGTGGCCGCTGTACCTTTCCACCCACTTTGCGGGGCCCCGACCGGGCGCTCAGGGGTGAGGCGCGCGCCGAGGCGGCGCCCATGACCGTCAAACCGACGCTGGTGAAGACGCCTGTCGAGGTCGCCCAGCAGCGCTCGGCCGATGCGCAGGCGGCGACACCGGACGACGCCGTCACCATCGGAGCCGTCGAGACCGCGGAACAGGTTCGGAGGCTCCGCGACGCTTTCCAGGAGCGCAATCCCGACCGGGTGAAAGACGCTCTCCACGGGTACACCCGCGGCAACCGCCAGGCGATCATCGGCGCCTTCGACAGCCTGCCGGGCAATCGCGAATACCAGAGCTTCCAGCGGCGCATCGCCCGCATGGGCCTTCCCACCGACGGCGATTGGATGACCATCGCCGCGAGCCCGACCGGCCGCAACGACGCGGTGGCTCGTTTGCATCGCGCCCTCGACAGCGGCAGCGTCGACCGCACCGAGGTGCTCTCGCTCTACAGCGGACGAACCCGTGCCGAGATCACCGCCCTGCACGCCGGCTATCGCGAGCGGCACGCCCCCGACATGGACGTCGAAGCCGAGATTTCCCGACGTTTCGGACGCACACAGGACCATGACCTCGCCGTCGCGCGTCTTGGCCGCGATGTCCGCCGCGGCGAACACAAGACCGCCGCGGCGCTAGCCGACACCACGCGGATATCAGGCGGCTTCGGCGCGCGCGCGCGCATGCTCGGCGAGGTTTTGCAGGGCAACCAGGTCGACGCCGTGCGCCGCGCCTACCAGGAGCTCTTACCCGGTCGGTCTTTCGACACCGACATGATGGACGACGTTCGCATCAATCAGACTTGGTCCGGCCGCGCTTCGCGAGCGCGCATCCAGGCGGCTCTGAATGGTGACCGTCTCGAATACGTGTCGCAGACCGCGCTCTACCTCGCGCGTGGCGAAAACTACCTGTCCGAAGCCGACGCCCGGCCTGCCTTCGGCATGGTGAACGGTCGCGACGTCACCTGGAACGCCGTCGAGGATCGCTTGCGCACCGAGACCGGTGGCAGCATCACCACGGCGCTGCAGGGGCGCTACACCAGCGGCGAGACACGCGCCCTTCTCGATCAGGTCATGCGGCCCGACGCGGTGCCGGCGAACATCGCCAATCAAACCGAGCAGCCGTCGGTGCGTCTCGCCGCCATCGAGGCCGCCCTCAACGAGGGCAACTACATGACCTCGTACCGCCGCCGGGCCGCCTTCAGCGAGCTCATGTCCGGCATCCCGGTGGCCGACCGCGCCGCCATCGCCGACGCCGCGCGCGCCAAGACCGACGGCCGCAGCATCGAAGATCAGATCCGGGCACGCTTCTCCGGCCTACAGGCGGAACGCGCTTTAGCGGACTGGCGCGGCAACATCGACCCCGTCGACATGTTGCGGTTCGCGAGCCGCGGAGAAGCGACTCCGCAAGAGCTGACGCGCGCCATGGCCGCTACCAGCCTCGAGCGGCGTGCCCAGCTCGAGGCGAGCTTCAACGAACGTTACGCCGATGAGCGCAGCGGCGGGCGAACGCCTTTTCACACGGCTCTCGACCGACTGCGGAGCACCGACGGCGAGTCGTCGCGCAACTTCGACCTTCAGCTCAGCCTCGCCCGTCTAGGCACACCCGAAGGCATGCGTGACGCACAGGCCCGCGCCGCCGATCTCATGCGTGAGGGTCGCGGTGAGTGGAATAGCTTCCGCCGCTTTGCCATGGACACGCTCAAGTGGAGCGGCCCGCAGCTCGACGCCGCCGGTCGCGAGCTGTTCACCAATATCCGCCGCGCCGAGCGTGATGGTCGCTTGCAACCGGGCCAACCGGTGCCCGCAGAAGTCGAAACCGCGTACCGCCAGGTGGTTGCGGACTATCAGCGTTACCTGCGCGACCAAGGTCGGATGGGTGAGGCGGCAGCAGAGATCGCGCTCGCCGCCGGCGGCACTCTGCTCAGTATCGCAAGCGGCGGCACGGCCACGGGCCTCGTGCTCGCGGCGGCCGGCTCGGGTGGTCTCTATGTGACGACGCGTGCGGCGGTAAGCCCGGTCTATGCCGACAGCACCGCTGGCCGTCTCGTACGCGATGCAGGAACCGCAGCCGCGAGCATGGCCATCCCAGTCGCAGGTCGCCTCGGTGCGGCGACGACCTCTGTCTTCAGCCGCTACCCCACGCGCACCGTTTTGAGCTTCAGTAGCTCGGCCGAGCAAGCTGCCTGGGCGGCGCGGCATATCCCCGGCGCCACACCCGCGCAAATCGAAGCCCTGATGGCCGCCACCTATTCACGTGGGTCGGGCTTCGTCGTTGGCGGCAGCCGCGTGCGTGGTGATTTTCACGCGATGAGCGACCTCGACGTCGGGTTCACGACCTTGAGCAAGCGCCAAGCAGAGCGCGTCATCGCCGAGCACAACAAGCTCGGTGTGGCCGGATTGCGGCTCGAAACCTACGCAATCTATCCCGGTCGCGTGAGCCCCAACGTTCCCCTGGTCACTCGCGTCGAAGAGTTCTTCCAGCGCACTGGGGTTCGCGCCCCTGGCGATCCACGCGCGGGACAATCGTACATCCCCTCTGGCTCGGTGACCTTTACGCGCGATGCCGATGGTATCTACCGCATCGAGCTCATCCCACCGGGCACCCTATGACCACGATTCGAATCTCCGATCAGCCAGCCGCGCTTACGAGCGTGACCTTCGACGAACGCG
>CAZAER010000049.1:0-25647 GCA_964484195.1 uncultured Bdellovibrionales bacterium
GCGGTGCTCATGTTCCTACCCTGGCGAGCGGCTTGTTGACCGGTGCAAGATGTTTGAAGGCGCGCTTCCAGGCGGCGAAGCCTCCGCCATCGCGGTGTGCCTGCAAAGCGGCGGCGCCGGCGGCGAAAGCACCTTGAGCGAGCTGATACTCGGCCCAAGCCCAACGTGCGCTGGTCGGCCGCACTTCGACGCGCGGATGCAGCCCGCTGCGAAGCTTATCGAGACGCCGCTCGGCTTCGCGAACGCCGACGAACTCGGTACCGTCGAGCGGCGTGTTGCGCTTGGCGACGAACGGCGCAATTCCCAGGGAGACGCGGACGCGCGGTCCAGCGAGCTCGGCTTGGCGCAGAGAGAAGGCGATGAGCTCGTCGAGATCGGCGTCGGTCTCACCGGGTACGCCGATCATCATGTAGTTCTTGAGCTGTTGCATGCCGCATTCGCGAGCCAGCTCCGCGGCGCGTAGCAGATGTTTCTCACGAATCCGTTTCTGCATCTCGTCGCGCATGCGCTCGCTCGCGGCATCGCTGGCGATCGTGAGAGTCCTGTAGCCACCACGCACGAGCGCGGTCACGAACTCCGGAGTGAGACGGTCGGCCCGCAAGCTCGAGAGCCCGACCTCACGACCGCTGTCGACGATCGAGTCGATGATCTGGACGATGCGGGGGTGATCGCTCACCGCCGCGCCGACGAGGCCGACACGCGGCGCGTCTTTGGGGATGGTCGCGAGGATGCGGTCGACGGGCACGACGCGCATGCCGCCATTGGTGCTACGGCGCATGACGCAAAAGGTGCAGCCACGCGAGCAGCCGCGCTCGGTCTCGACCAGAAACATGTTCTTGAGAGCGGACTCGGGCGTGACGATGGACGAGCGCGCCGGCAACAGATCGTCGTTGGCGGCGGCGACCGGCGGCATCCACTCGCCGTGAATCGAGGGCACGTAGAAGCCGGGCTTGTCCGCTAGAGCACGCAGGCCGTCGCTCTTCGATCCGCCGGAGAAGACGGCATCGACGAGGGTCGCGAGCAGCCCCTCCGATTCGCCCATGACGATGACGTCGGCGAACGGCCCCAAAGGCACGGGATTCGAAAAGGTCAGCGGTCCACCCATGATGATCCAAGGGTCGTCGTCGCGGCGCTCTTCGCGTAACGGCGCCACGCCCATGCGGTCGAGGCAGGTGAACAGCCCCATCATCTCGATCTCGTAAGCAACCGAGAAGGCGATGACCGGGAAGTCGGAGACCGGGCGCTTGCTCTCGTAGGTCATCAGCGGCGCACGGCCGGGCAGCACGTCCTCGTCATGGAGGAAGGCGCGCTCCGCGACGGTGTCCGGCATGGCGTTCAAGATGCCGTAGACCGCCTGGTAACCGAGCGACGCCATGCCCACGGGATACGGGCTCGGATACACCAGCGCGATGGAGCGCCGGCCATGGCCGCGCAAGGTGCCCTGCTCGCTCGCTAGGCGTCGATCGATGATGCCGCTCTCGTCCAAGCCGCGACCTTCTATATGAGCGGCCGGCACTTGCACACCCTTCCCCATGGGATCCGATGTGGGTGCTAGTGCATTGCGCGCTGTGACATCGGTGCCCTGATTTCGTGACCTGCGTCACGTCGCCCGATCGACGTAAGCCCGGAAATTGCGGAGGATCTCGGGTGCGGCATATGTTTTGCTCCTGTTTCCGTCCCGACGCATGATCGATTCGTTTCGCCCTTTGCCGCGCCGCCTCACTCGCCTCGCCGCCGCGTTCTTTCTGTGTACGCCGCTGTGGGAGTGCGCCTCGGACGGGCTGTACTTCGTCAACGACAACATCGCCCCGCCGGAGAACACGGTCCCGGCCGAAGCCACCCTCCCCCCGCTCGCGAGCGCCGGCCCGGACCGCGAAGTGCTCCGCGGCTACCGCACCCAACTCGACGCCACCGGCACTTGGAGCCTCGACGACGCCCCGCTCACCCTGAGCTGGGAGCAAACCACGGGTCAGCTGGTTTACCTGTCGAATCCCAACGATGCGGCGCCTTACTTCATCGCGCCGCTCGACGACCAGGTGCTCCGCTTCACGCTCACGGTTACCAACGGTGCGTTCACGGTCAAAGACGAAGTGGTGATCGCCGTGACCAACGAACCGCGCCGAATTGCTCCTGTCGTCAATGGCGGACCGGACCAGATCGGTGACGCGCTCGACACCAGCGCTGCAGCGCCGACCACCGCGGACGACGGCACCGAAGTAACCTGGCAAGAAGTGACGCCGGATCGCGCCGCCTTGGCCGCCCACAAGACGACCTACAACGGCCCGCGCATCTACAAGCTCGTGGGTATCCGCGACGGCCTCACCTCTGCTCCCGACTACGTGCTCGTGCACGCGGAAGCGAACGACACGACCGCGCCACCGGTATCGAGCGTCGAAGGCCCCAGCCAGGCCGCCACCGGCAGCGCCATCACCCTCGCCGCTTCCGGCCAGGCCGAATCGGGCAAGCACCTCACCTACCACTGGGAGCAAACGCGCGGTGCTCCGGTATTGCAGACACTGGGCACGAAGACGTCGGCGCTGGACATCGAGATCCCGCGGGTGTCGCAGCAGCTGCGCTTCCGCGTGCACGCGTTCGACGGGCTCCTCGCGTCGGCGCCCAGTGAGATCATCCTCGAAGTGCTACCCGGCGACGGACTGCATCCCGGACAGCTCGTCCCCGGCAGCGACGTCCGCGCCCGCCCGGGCTCGCAGGTGGCGTTGAAGGCCAAGACCAGCAACGCGACTCCCGGTGCCGAGCTTGCCTGGCAGCAGACACGCGGCACCACGGTCGAGTTCGATCAGAGCGACGATCACATCGTCTTCCCAACCCCGGTCGAGGACGACGAGCTCGCCTTCGTCGTGAGCTCCACCATCGACGACGCCGAGAGCGATCCCGCGGCCTACCGCATCGTGGTGACCAGCGTCGGCAACAGCGCGCCGAGCATCGTCGCCTGCGTACCCAAAACTTTCGTCGGCGGCGACACCATCGAGGTCAGCGTGCGCATCACCGACCCGGATGGTGACGGTATCGAGCAGCTGTCCGCTTTGATGGACGAGAACGCGGTCGACGAGGTGCCTGACGGTACCGTCATCGGTGACTGCGCCGCCGAGCCCAGCGCCGCCGTGGGTAGCACCATCACCCGCGTCTACACCCTCGAAGCGCCGCTCTCTGGCACCGTCGACCTCGACCTCAGCGCCGTGGACGCCATGGGCGCGGAGCGCAATCTCACGGTCACCATCGGGCAATAGCCGCGGGGGGCACATGAAGCTCGGACGCATCCTGTTGCTCGGCGCCCTAGCGCTCGCCGGCTGCCTCAAGGAGGACGACGGCTACTACTGGTGGGACGAGACCAACGACGTCTGGTGCTTCACCTACGACGACGGCACCACCCAGTGCGACGACGCGACCGACACACGCAGCGTCTCGTGCAGCGACACCGCGGACGGCGGCCGGCATTGCGAGGTCTACGACAGCGGCTACCTCTGCGTGTTCGAGTACGCCGCCGACGGCACCATGACCCCCGGCGCGTGCATCCTGATCGACGCTAACGAAGACAGCCCGGTGCGCCGCGACTGCGAGCCGGCGAACGATGGCAGCCTCATCTGCCAGTTCGAGAATTCGCAGGGCGCGCATTGCGTGGTGATCTTCGACAGCGCCGGCACGGTCACCTACGACCCGTGCGGGTATTTCGCGCCGCCGGCGGCGCCGTGAGCGCTGTCCGCTATCGCGTCATCACGATGGCGGCTTTTCTCGCTGTCCTTCAGCCACGCGCGTCGTTTCCCTGCGACATTGCGGAATCCAGGCCGCCTAGAACTTCGCCCTGGGACCTTTGGGGGCACGAAGAGGGGCACCTGGGTCCGTATCCGCACATATTCGCGTTCTCATTCGAAGACGTACCGAGCTCGATCACTCGCAACGATCAGCCCATCAACGTCGACTTCGCGCTGGTTCGCAAGCCGGAGCTCTTGACGGTCGAGGGTCTGTTCGTTTTCGCTCCGAGGGAGCCTCTCCCGCCTGGTCGTTACTGCGTGGACTACTACTGCGTTGACGTCACCGCGGATGGACCGGCGCCGTCTCGGGCAACCCTCAGCGGCAAGATATTTGCGCGCGAGAAAGGCTCTTCTGGCTGGAGCTGCATGTCCGATTGCGGCCCTTCGCAATGGCCACGCAGTGCCGGCATCCAGGTCTTTGGCATCACGGAGGAGCTCCGCGTCCAAGTCGCGAACTGGCTGGTCGAGCTCTCCGACGCTCCGGACTTCTCTCGCAACTACATCGCAGTGCTCGCTGGTGCCCCCCTCGACATCGATATGGCGTTGAGAAGCGAGTACGACATGGACGATTTCGAGCAAGTTTGCGGGCAAGCCCGCGCGGTGTTGTGGGACGGCACGGTCACCGAGCCCGTCGATGGCGGCTGCGCGAAGTTCGAATAGCGCTGTGCCGGGTTGGAACGTTCCTGGGTTTCGCTGACCCTGCCGATTCGGAACACAACCCATTGAAAACACGTGTGTTTGGGATGGTCCGGGCCTTGCTCACCTCTCCCGCAGGGGGAAGTCATGGGCACGACGACCGGAGTTTTGCAGGGAGTTCTGACCGAGCGCGATCTGCCTGCCGCCGAGCACGAGTTCCCCGGCATCACCGCCTTCTTCGCGCGCTGCACGAGCAAGCCGCGCACTTTCCTCGAGCTGGTCTTCGCCTTCGCGCACGCGACGGAAGCCGCCTAGCGGTCACACGCGCAACTCCTGGTGCCACGGTGGCGATGATGAAGAGAGCGAGCGCCCCCATCGCCTAGTCTCCTCACCCACCAACCACCCGACGCAGCGATGTCATGAGCGCCCGCTTTCACAGGGGCGCCCCACGTGAGCTGTTTCCGCCAGGCCATCGTCGTCTTGCTCCTTGGCGGAGCCACGGCTTGCGAGCCTGGCCTCCCCGAGATCCCGTTGGCAATCGAGACCCACGAGACCACGCATGTCCTCGAGGCCCCGACCCTGGCCGTGGTCACACCGTCGACGTGGACGGCAGGCACGACCATTCGCGTCGGCGGCGGTAACTTCATCATTCCGGGCTCGGGCACTGTCCGCGTGCGCTTCGTCGGCGAGCTCACGGACGAGGCGGGCACGAGCCGCCCCGTCGACATGCAGGTCGACGCCATCTACCGCGCTGCCAACAAGGTCGAGTTCGTCTTCGAGCCGGATCCGTCGATGGTCGGCCCCGGAACCTTCACCGGCGAGGTCGTCGCCACCAACGTCGCCAAAAGCGGTGAGACCGCGCGCTCGGACGCTCTCTCCGCCAGCATCACCGTCGGTCCATCGATCCTCTTGCGGCGTCTCGAGCCAGCGTCGCAGCCCTGTCCGCACAAGCGGGCGAGCGGCATTCTCAACGGCGAGCTCGTCGAGCTGGGGGTCGAGGTCTCCGGCATCGACGCCGGCACCGCCTTGGCCCCCATCGTCGTCACCGTCGCGTACGTCGACGTGCTCGATCAGCCGAAATCGCTCGAGACCGCCATCACGGACGGCCGCGCCACGAGCCTCACCGTCGACCCGGGCATGATGGGGCCGCACGACGACGACGAGGATCTCAACGACGCCCGCCTCTCGCGCGACGTCCGCTTGTCGATCACCGCCAGCAACGGCGCGGAGTCGATCCGCCGCAACGTCGGCTTCACGGTGCGCGAGGAGTTCGAAGTGCTCTACGACGGGAGCTTCGACATCGTCGACCTGATGTCACCGCTGCCCGTGACCGGGTGCCTTGCCGGTGGCCAGTGGGGCGCGAGCTACGACTACGAAGAGTCGTTCGAAGAGGAGCGCGAACGCGAGTGGGAGCTCACGGCCGAAGACAAGATCGACCTGTGGTTCATCAGCGTCGGCTTCAAGATCAAGCTCACCGAGGTAGCGCGTAGCCGAGCGGCGAACCGGGTGGTGATCGCGCGCAGCGTCTTCCCGAGCTGGTACGGCGTGTTCTATCGCCAGACAGCGAAGATCCTGCGCACCGGCGAGATCCTACGCTACGACGCTTGCGGCGCAGGCGTACCCGTCGGCGAAGCGCTGGTCACCGACTGGCTGTGGTCGCCAGGCTTCGCCCAGAAGAGCGGCCCGTGCCCACCCCTGCCCCCCGCGGAGCTCTCGGAGCTGGGCACGTTGCTCGACAGTCCCTAACTACTCGACGCGGCGCCGCAAGAACGCCGGGATGTCGTACTCGTCGGCCGACACCTGCTCCTGCCGCTCCGGCGGACGGACCTTGGTGAGCTTCTCGTCCTGCCAGCGATTACGGATGATCGTCGGGATGTCGGTCGCCACCTGCGGTAGGGCTGCCGGCATCTGATGGTGATCGATCTTCTTCGCCTCGGCGCGATCGAAGCCGGTGGCGATGACCGTCACCTTGAGCTCGTCGCCCATGCTCTCGTCGATGACCGAGCCGAAGATGATGTTCGCGTCTTCGTCGGCGGCTTCTTGGATGAGGATCGAAGCGGCGTTGATCTCGTGCAGCGTCATGCCGGGGCCGCCGGTGACGTTGATGAGGATACCGGTGGCGCCATCGATGCTCACGTCCTCGAGGAGCGGCGAGCTGACGGCCTGGGTGGCGGCTTCGACGGCGCGGCGAGCGCCCGAAGCGCGGCCGGTGCCCATGAGCGCCATGCCTTGGTCGGTCATGATGGTGCGCACGTCGGCGAAGTCGACGTTGACGATGCCGTGGAAGGTGATGAGATCGCTGATGCCTTGAACGGCGTTCAGGAGGACCTCGTCGGCCTTCTTGAAGGCGTCCATCATCGAGGTGCTCTCCTCGGTGATCGACAGCAGGCGCTGGTTCGGGATGGTGATGAGAGTGTCGACCGCTTCGCGCAGGGCCAACATGCCGCTCTCGGCGTGACGGCGGCGGCGGTTGCCTTCGAAGAAGAAGGGCTTGGTGACGACGCCGACCGTGAGCGCGCCGAGCGAGCGGGCGATCGACGCGATGACCGGAGCAGCGCCGGTACCGGTGCCGCCGCCCATGCCGGCGGTGACGAAGACCATGTCGGCGCCTTCGAGGGCCGCGGCGATTTGATCTTTGTCTTCGAGAGCGGCTTCGCGACCCACTTCGGGGTTGGCGCCGGCGCCGAGCCCCTTGGTGAGACCGTGACCCAGCTGGATGCGGATCGGTGCGAGGTTGTTGCTCAGCGCTTGGCGATCGGTGTTCGCGGCGAGGAACTCGACGCCGTGAATGTTGCCCTCGATCATCGTGTTGATGGCATTGCCGCCACCACCGCCGACGCCGATGACTTTGATCAGCGCATCACCGAAACCGTTCTCATCCAACTCGATCATTCACACCCTCCGGGTCATGCGAGCCGCGCAGCTCGCACACATTGAATAGATTCGTCTCAATAGAATCGAGCCAACACCGCGATCTTAATTCAACACGATCGCGCGTGGAATCGATTTTTCTTGCAACACGTACGTTTTCACGCACGCCGCGTACGCGGTACCGCTATCGCGGTCACGAGTTACACGTTTTAGAAAAGCTCTCCCAACCACGAACGCATCCGCGACTTGACCTTGTTGTAGACGTTGTCGTCTCGCACTTTGAAGAAGCGGCTCTCCTCGTGGTCACGCCCGTACATCACGAGACCAACACCGGTCGCGTACATCGGGCTCTTCACGACATCGACGAGGCCGCCGATGTTCGACGGCACGCCCTGACGTACCGGGAGACCGAGAATGTCTTCGGCGAGCTCCGGCATGCCCTTGAGCAGCGTCGCGCCACCGGTGATGACGACGCCGCTAGCGAGCAAGTCCTCGTAGCCGGTGCGCTGGATCTCCTGGTGCACGAGCGAGAACATCTCCTCGACGCGCGGCTCGATGATCTCGGTGAGGATTTGCTTCGAGAGCTGACGCGCCTTGCGGCCGCCGACGCTCGGAACCTCGATGGTGTCCTCGGGCTCGACCATCGCCTGCATGGCGCAGCCGTACCTCTGTTTGATCTGCTCGGCTTCTTCCATCGGCGTGCGCAGACCGACCGCGATGTCGCTGGTGATGTGGTCGCCGCCGATGGCGAGGACGCTGGTGTGAACGATGGAGCCGTTCGACCAGATGGCGATGTCGGTGGTGCCGCCACCGATGTCGATCAAGGCGACGCCGAGCTCCTTCTCGTCTGCCGAGAGTACCGCGTGCGATGACGCGAGCTGCTCGAGGACGATGTCCGCGACGGTGAGGCCGCAGCGCTGGGCGCACTTGATGATGTTCTGGGCGCTGGTGACCGCGCCGGTGACGATGTGGACGCGGGCCTCGAGCCGCACACCGCTCATTCCCAACGGCTCCTTGATGCCGTCTTGATCGTCGATGATGTATTCCTGCGGCAGGATGTGGATGACCTCGCGGTCGAGCGGAATCGCTACCGCGCGGGCCGCATCGATGACGCGGTTGATGTCGGCGCGGACGACTTCTTTCTCTTTCACCGCGACGATGCCGTGGCTGTTGAAGCCCTTGATGTGACCGCCCGCGATGCCGGCGTAGACGTGCGAGATCTCGCAACCCGCCATGAGCTCGGCTTCCTGGATGGCTTGCTTGATCGACTCGACGGTCGCCTCGATGTTGATGACCACACCTTTACGCAGGCCCTTCGACGGGTGCGTACCGATGCCGACGATGTCGATCCCACCCTGCGCCGTCACTTCTCCGACGATGGCGCAGATCTTCGTGGTGCCAATGTCCAGGCCAACGACCAACTCACCTTTTTGAGCCATCTTCATTACCTCGCGGTTGCTAGGAGATCTGTTGCCGGGTCCACATCGCTGCGCGGTGGCGCTTCGATACGAGCCTGGATGAAACTTCGACCAACGGGCGCATCCGCCCAGATCACACGGGGTGCAGCACCGAGCTGCGTGAGACGCGCGAGCGCCGTGGCGGCGACATCGAGCGCCGGGCCGGGATCACGTCCCAGGTGGGTGGTCATGGCGTGCGCGCCGGTGACGCGCGTGACCACGCTCCACCCCAAGGCGTCGTCCCAGTGAAGCTCGTCGACGCGACCGAGCGCATTGACCCGGCTCTGCACGAGGTGCGCGACTTCGGTGGCCTCGCGAACGCGGGCGTGAACCGCCTCGCCGTCACGGGCGGCCGACTCCCGAGACAGGCCAGTGAGCACCGGCACGTCGAGCTTGTCGTCGGCGCTCTGGCGCTTCACCAGCTCACCGCGGCGATTGGCGACATACATATCGACGACGCCGGTGCCGGCCTCGCTCCCCAGAGCCACGACGATGAGCGGGTCGTGCTCGATGATCTCGATGGTCACCTTGTCGGGCAGGCGACGCTTCACGGTGGCGCTGTCGACCCAAGGGTGACGGCGCAGGCTCATGGCAATGTCATCGAGGTCGAGGGCGAGCATCGGATCGCCGAGCTTCACACCCGCGTAGGCAACGACGTCGGGCTCGAGCGCGCGCACCGTGCCGGCGACCTCGATGTTGCGCACCGCGAAGGTGCCCGACATGGCGAGCGCCTCCCAGCCGTAGCGCCCGCCGAGGACGATACCCGCCAGGGTCGCGACCGCGGCCATCCACGAGGCGACGATCCGGAAGACCGGTAAGCGCGTCGCTTCGCCGGCCGTGCTCCGCCGATTACGCTTCTTCACGCTTTCACCTCCGAGCGCGCCGCGAGGAATTCCTCGCCGGCCTGGTAAACGTTTCCCGCACCGAGCGTGAGGATCAGATCGCCGGGCTTGGCGATGTCGGCGAGCCGCGCCGCGACGCGCTCGACCGGGCCGACGTATTCGGCGTTGGCGTGGCCGCTCTTGCGGACGGCCTCGGTAAGCGCCCAGGCGTTCACGTCGGCGATTGGCGCCTCACCCGCGGCGTAGACGTCGGTGATGAGCACCACATCGGAGTTGCCGAACGAGGTCGCGAACTCGCCCATGAGATCACGCGTGCGCGTATAGCGATGCGGCTGGAAGACGACCACTAGGCGGCGCTTGTGCGAGCCCTTGGCGGCCTCGAGGGTTGCCTGGATCTCGGCTGGGTGGTGGCCGTAGTCGTCGACCACCAGGATGTCGTTGACGTGGCCCTTCACCTCGAAGCGGCGCCCCACTCCGTCGAAGCTCGCCAGCGCCTGGCTCGCGACATCGAACTTCACGCCGACTTCATCGGCGACCGCGAGAGCGGCCAGCGCATTGAGCACGTTGTGCTTGCCGATCATCGCGAGCTTGGCGCGCCCGAGCTCGACGCCTTTCTTCTTCACCGTGAAGTTCATGGCGCCTTCGAGCGCCTCGACGTCGGTCGCCACCCAATCGGCCTGCAGCGAGAAGCCGTAGGTCACGGCGCGCTTCTCGATGCGCGGCAGCGCCTGCTGGACGGTGGGATGATCGAGACACATCACGGCCGCACCGTAGAACGGCACTTTGTTGGCGAAATCCACGAAGGCGTCGACGATTTGCGGGAGTCCACCGCGCCAGTGATCGAGATGCTCGGGATCGATGTTGGTGATGATGGCGATGGTCGGCATGAGGCGCAGGAACGAGCCGTCGCTCTCGTCCGCTTCGGCGACCAGGTACTCGCCGCCACCGAGGCTCGCGTTGGTGCCGATGGAGCGCAGGCGGCCGCCGATGACGACCGTCGGGTCGAGTCCGCCCTGGCGCAGGATGGTCGAGACCAGCGACGTGGTCGTGGTCTTGCCGTGGGTGCCGGCGACCGCGATGCCGTACTTCAAGCGCATGAGCTCGGCGAGCATCTCGGCGCGACGAATGACCGGGATGCCGCGGCTGCGTGCCTCGCGCACTTCCGGGTTGGTCTCGTGCACCGCCGATGAGACGACCACGACGTCGGCGTCGCCGACGTGGCTCATCGCGTGACCCTTGTGGATGGTCGCGCCTAGCGAGGCGAGCCGCTTGGTGACACTCGAGTCGGCGAGGTCGCTGCCGCGGACATCGAAGCCCAGGGCGATGAGCACCTCGGCGATGCCGCTCATGCCGATGCCGCCAATGCCCACGAAGTGGAGCTTGCGCGCGCGCTCTCTAAACACGGCGCACCTCTTCCAGAGCGTCGGCGATGGCGCTCGCGGCGTGCGGGCGGCCGACCTCGTGGGCGGCCTTCGCCATCGCGACCAGGCGATTGCCGTCGAGCCCTTCGAGCAGCTTGTGCAGATCGTCGGCCAGGGTCTCGGACTGCGTGAGATGAATGGCCGCGCCGGTCCCTTCGAGTGCCTTCGCGTTTGCGGTCTGGTGATCGTCAGTGGCGCCGGGGAACGGGATGAGGATCGCCGGACGTCCGACCACCGTGAGCTCGGCGATGCTGGTGGCGCCGGCGCGGCAGACCACGATGTCGGCGTCGCGATAGGCGCTCGCCATGTCGTCGATGAAGGCAGTGACCTGAGCGTCGTTCACGCCGGCCGCAAGATAAGCATCACGCACGCGCTGTTGGTCGGCTTCGCCGGTCTGGTGACGTACTTTCAGGTTCAGCTCGTTGAGGCGCGGCGCGAGCTTCATCATGGCTTCGTTGATGGCGCGCGCGCCTTGCGAGCCACCGAACACGAACAGGCGGCGCGGTGAGGCCGGCGTGTAGACGCTCTCGCGAACCGGCACGAGATCGGCGCGCACGGGGTTGCCGAGGATCTTCACCTTGTCGCCGGAGAGCGTCGTGGTGGGGAGCGAGGCGATGACCCGCGACGCCACACCCGCGAGGATCTTGTTGGTGAGACCGGGGATGGCGTTCTGCTCCATGACTACGCAGGGGACGCCGAGCATGCGCGCCGCGAGCACCGCGGGACCCGCCGCGTAGCCACCGACGCTGACCGCGACCTGCGGCTTGAAGCGACGCACCACGCCTAAAGCCTTCGCGAGCGCCACCGGCAAGCGCGCGAGCCCCATCACGAGGCCGACGACTCCGGTGCGCTTCAAACCCGAGACCGGGAGCAACGCGAGCTCGAAGCCCGCCTTGGGAACCGCGCGCGTTTCGATGCCGCGCGCCGTGCCGACGAAGAGGATGCGCGCCTGTGGATCGCGGCGCTTGAGCTCCTGCGCCAGCGCGATGCCCGGGAACAAGTGGCCACCGGTGCCGCCGCCTGCGATGAGGACATCCATCACGAAGCGCCCCCTCTCTCGCGAGCGATGCGCAGGAGCATACCCGTACCGGCGAGCGCGGTGAGCAAGTTCGATCCGCCATAGCTGACGAAGGGCAAGGGCAAACCTTTGCAGGGCAACAGACCCGTGGCGACGCACACGTTGAAGATCGCGGGGACGCCGATGAGCGCGACGATACCGACCGCCATGTAGGCCGCGAAAGGGTCTTTCGCCTGGCTCGCGATCGCAAGACCACGCCAGATGAACAGGCCGAACCCCGCGAGCAGCGCCAGGATGCCGACGAGACCGAGCTCCTCGCCCAGGATCGCGAAGATGAAATCGGTGTGTGCCTCGGGGAGGAAGAAGAGCTTGTGCTTGCCGTCACCCAAGCCCAGACCGAAGACGCCGCCCGAGCCGATCG
Source organism: uncultured Bdellovibrionales bacterium (assembly GCA_964484195.1). GTDB lineage: Bacteria > Myxococcota > XYA12-FULL-58-9 > XYA12-FULL-58-9 > JALHOP01 > JALHOP01. The sequence goes on from CAZAER010000049.1 coordinate 12,437, forward strand.
AGATCAGCGCCTCGGTCACCTGGTAGCCGACAGTGCTGCGATACGCCCACGGATCGATGTAGCCGAGCATGCGCTGCAGACGGAACGGCGTGCCCATGACGAGGTGGTAGAAGACGGGCAGCGCCGCGAGCGCCATCACGGCGATCGTCCGCAGCCGCAGACCGGCGGCGAAGATCATCGTGAACATGATCAGCTCGATGACCAGCGCGGTGCCGAGATCGGTCTCGGCGAGAATCAGCGCCACCGGCACCTGCGTGAGCATGACCGGGACGAAGAGCTTGCCGCCCTTCCCTTGCTTCTTCTCGCGCTTTGCGAGCACGGCGGCGAGCATGATGATCACCGAGACCTTGGCGAGCTCGCTCGGCTGGAAGCCCAGAGGCCCCGCCTGCAGCCAGCGGCGCGCGCCGCCCGCGACGTGGCCAATGCCGGGGATGAGCACCAAGGCGCAGAGCGCGGTGCAGACCATGAAGATCTTGAGGGCGTTGTCGCGCAGCCAATCGGTCGAGGTGCGCATCAGCACGAGGCAGGCCACACCACCGATGGCGCACGCGCGCAGCTGAGCGCGCAAGAACACCTCGGCGTCGCCGAAGTTGCGCTGCGCATAGACCGAGCTGGCGCTGTAGACCAGCACCAGGCCGAGCGACACCAGAGCGACGACAAGGCCGACGATGACCTCGTCAGTGCGACTCGCGGCGACGTCGCGGTCTTCCTGGGTCGCCATGAAAGCGAAGGTTCGTGCCTGGATCATGACGCTCCCCTCTGGAGACCCTGGACCAGCTCTTTGAAGGTGCGGCCGCGGTGTGCGTAGTTGGTGAACTCGTCGAACGAGGAGCAAGCAGGCGCGAGCAGGACGACCTCGCCGGCCTTGGCTTCCTTGGCGGCCTCCGCGAAAGCGGTCTTCATGGTCGCCGTGAGGCGCAAGCCGGGGTGCTTGGCGAAGGCTTCGGCGATGGGCTTCTGCGCCGCGCCGTAGGCGTAGACGATGCGCACCCGCTTCTCGGACGCTTCGACCAGGCGCGCGTAGCCACCGGCCTTGTCGACGCCGCCAGCGAGCAACACCACCGGGCGATCCATGGCCGCGACCGCGATGGCGGCCGAGTCGTCATTGGTCGCCTTGGTGTCGTTGACGTAGCGCACGCCACCCACCTCGGCGACGAGCTCGAGGCGGTGCTCGAGCCCTTTGAAGTCCTGATAGGCGCGCTCGAACTGCGGGCGCGATGCCGCGTCGATGATCCCCAAGCCAACGACCGCCAAGAACGCGGCTAAGGCGTTCTCGCGGTTGTGCCGGCCAAAGAGGCGCGGATGGGTGAGGTCTAGACCGTCGAGCACCGCGGCGTCACCGACGGCGCGGACACGGTCGCCCTCGAGCCAAGCTCCGTGGGGTCCGGGGAGCTTCGACGAGCGCGTCGAGAACCAGAGGACGCGCGCTTTCGTATTCTTGGCCATCGCCGCGACCATGGCGTCATCGGCGTTTAGGATGGCGCTGTCTTCGGGCCCCTGGTTCTCGACGATGTGCGCCTTGGCGGCGGCGTAGTCTTCGATCCCGTTGTAGCGCTCGGCGTGATCGGGCGTGACGTTCAGGATCACCGAGGCGCGCGGCTTGAAGCGATAAGCAGTCTCGAGCTGGTAGCTCGAGAGCTCGAGGCTCGCGAATTCGGTGGGCCGCTGGTCGACCCAGTTGGCGATCGGTGAGCCCAAGTTGCCGCCGGCGAAGGTACGGGCACCGCGCGCGCTCGCGAGCACACCGAGAAGCGCCGTCGTCGTGCTCTTGCCGTTGGTGCCGGTCACCGCCGCGACGAGACCAGGCAGGGGAGCGCAGAGCTCGAGCTCGCCGACGATGGGTGCGCCGCGATCACGGACGCGGGTGACCTCGGGCTTGCGCGGATCGATGCCGGGCGAGATGGCCAGCAAGTCGACATCGTCGAAGGTTTCGAGCGCGACCGGTCCGAAGCGGTGGATGACCGTGGCGCTGGGCTCGAGCACCACCGGGAGCTCCGGGGTCTTGGCATCGACGAGCACGACGACCGCGCCGCGGCGCATCAGGTACTCCGCCATGGCGCGACCCGAGATACCGAGACCATAGACACCGACACGCAGGCCTTTCAGGTCCGCTTTGGCGGCGTCGATGCGTTTCAGCATCGCGGTATCGGTAAACCAGTAGGTCATCGCAGTTTCAACGTCGTCAGGGACACCAGCGCCAAGATCACGGATACGATCCAGAAGCGAACGATGATTTTGGGCTCGGGGAGCCCTTGCAGCTCGAAGTGATGGTGAATCGGCGCCATGCGGAAGACGCGGCGGCGGAACAGCTTGAAGCTCGTCACCTGGGTGATGACGCTCACCGCCTCGGTGAGGAAGACGCCGTGCAAGATGGCCGAGAGGAACTCGTTCTTGGTGAGCACCGCCATGGTGCCGAGGGCGCCGCCGAGAGCCAGCGAGCCGACGTCACCCATGAAGACGCTCGCCGGATAGGTGTTGAACCAGAGGAAGCCGATGCCGGCGCCCGCGATAGCGGCGGAGACCACCGCGAGCTCGGAGACACCTTCGATGTGCGAGATGTTCAAGTACTTGGCGACGTTGAAGTCGACCCACTCGCCTTGCACGTGGAAGGTGAGCACCAGACCCGCGGCGTACGCGAGGAACAACCAGGTCGCAGCCGACACGACGGTCGGGCCAATGGCGAGTCCGTCGAGACCGTCGGTGAGGTTCACCGCGTTCGACGTGCCGATGATCACCAGGATGGCGAACGGCAGATAGAACCAGCCGATATCCGGATTCCAGCGATCGACCGAGATGAAGGGGAACGTGAGACGCGTGTCGAACTCGATCGCGGTGCCCGGAATGTGACCCAGGTGGCTCGCCATCAGGAGACCAGCGACCGCGAGCAGCACGACCAGCTGCCACACCAGCTTCCAGCGACCGGCGAGTCCCTTCGAGTTCTTCTTCTTCACCTTGCGGTAGTCGTCGACGAAGCCGATGGCGCCGAAGCCGGCGGTGACGACGAGCACCGCCCAGACCAGCAAGTTCGAGACGTCGGCCCAGAGGAGCGCCGCCGAGATCATCGAGACCAAGATGAACAAGCCGCCCATGGTGGGCGTGCCGCCCTTCTTCTTGTGGGTATCGGGGGTGTCCTCGCGAACGTTCGAGACGCCGTACTGCGTCTTGCGCAGGAACTCGATGAACGCCGGGAAGAACCACAGCATCATCACCAGCGCCGTGAGCGCCGCCGCCGGGATCCGGAACGACGGATACTCGAAGACGCGGAAGGCGCCGAATTCGTTCCTGAGCGACGAGAACAAGAGGTAAAGCATTAGTGGGAATCCCCCGCGGACTGCCCGGTCAGGTGATCGACGACGCGTTCCATCTTCATGCCGCGCGAGCCCTTCACCGTGATCCAATCGCCGCGCCGCATGCCGGAAGTCAGCGCTCGATTCAACGCCTCGATGTCGGTGAAAGCTTCCGCTTGCGCTCCGTTATCGCGGGCGCCGGCGGCTGTCTCACTGGCATTGGGGCCCAAGGCCAGCACCCAGGCGATGCCGGAGCGCGCCGCCGACTCGCCAACCTGGCGGTGGAGCGCCGGGGCGGTGTCGCCGAGCTCGAACATGTCGCCGACCACCGCGACGCGACGCGCGGCCTTGGGGGCGAGGTCCGCGAGGGTCGAGAACGAGGCGATCATCGACTGCGGATTGGCGTTGTAGGTGTCGTCGATGATGGACACGCCGCCCTGAACGTCACGTAGCACTCGCTGGCGTCCACCGGGGACCTTCACGCCCGCGATGCCCTTGGCGATCTCGTGAGCGCTCAAGCCGAGTGCATGCGCGCAAGCGGCAGCGGCGGCGGCGTTCGCGACGTTGTGACTGCCTGCGAGTGGTAGCGCGATGTCGACTTCTTGGCCGGCGATACTGAGGGTCACCTGACTCCCGTCATGCGCGCCCTGGCTCCCGACGATGCGAACGTCACAACCCGCGCCGCGGCCGAAGGTGAGCTTCTTGCGCTTGCCGATGAACGGCACGGCAACGCTCATGATCAAGGGGTCATCGGCGTTGACCACGGCGGTGGCCTTCTCGGGGAGCATCTCGAAGAGCTCGGCCTTGGCGCGCGCCACGTTCTCGACGGTGCCGAGACCCTCGAGGTGCGCCGGGCCCACCGTGGTGATGACGCCGACGTCGGGCACGGCGATCAGCGCCAGGCGATCGATCTCGTGACGGACGTTCATGCCCATCTCGATGACCTGCGCCCAGGTGCCTTCGGGTCGCGCCACGAGCGTGAGCGGCACGCCGATGAGGTTGTTCAGATTGCCGTGCGTCTTGTGCACGGCACCGCGCGGCGAGAGCGCCGCGGCGATGAGCTCTTTGGTCGTGGTCTTGCCGTTCGAGCCGGTCACCGCGACCACCGGGCCCGGCTCGGCGAGGCGAATACCGCGCGCGAGGTCACCCAAGGCACGCAGAGTGTCGTCGACGACGAGCATGGGTACGCCGACATCGCCCGCGGTCGCCGCGAATGCCTTGTCGACGCACACCGCTACGGCACCGCTCTTCACGACGGCGGCGACGAACTCATGTCCGTCGAAGCGGTCACCGCGGAGCGCCACGAACAGCGAGGCGGGCGATAGGGACCTCGAATCGGTCCCTATCGCCTTTACGCTCACTGGGAGCGCCCCTCCGCTGACTTGTGCCCCGGCGGCTCGCGCAAGCGCGCCGAGATCCCAAGCTTTCATCGTCTCGTGCCTCTTCCCTTAAGTGTTCGAGCGGCGGGCCAACGGCACCCGTGCTGGTTCGAGTCGACTGTTCACACCTGAAGTGATTCCCGATGTACGGTTTCGCCAGCCCTCGGGAAGTCGCCACGACATCGGCTCTTCGCTCGGGGCCTTCTGGGTCTCGCGCAACGCAAACGCTGCCGGCACCACGTACCAAGTCTCACTCACGATTGTCTCCGCGGTTTGACGAGTTATTGGCGAGCTTCTCGAGAGCCGCTTTAGCGGTCTCGCGGTCGTCGAAGTGGCGTTTCTGGGCTCCGACGATCTGGTAGTCCTCGTGACCCTTACCGGCGATGAGGACGGCGTCCTCGTTCGCGGCTTTGCCGACGGCAAGCTCGATGGCGGCGGCGCGATCGAGCTCGACGGTATAGCTACCCCCGCTCTTCTTCATGCCTTCCTCGATCTGCGCAGCGATGCGCGTAGGGTCTTCAGTTCGAGGGTTGTCGTTGGTGATGATGCTGAAGTCGGCGCCCTTCCCTGCTGCTTCGCCCATCGGCGCGCGCTTCTTGGCGTCGCGGTCGCCGCCGCAACCGAAGACGCAGATGAGCTTGCCGCGGGTGAGCTCGCGCACCGTCGACAGCGCCTTCACCAGCGCGTCGGGCGTATGCGCGTAGTCGACCAGCACGACAGGACCGCCGCCGCTGCCGGCGCGCTCGAGGCGGCCGGGCACGACCCCGCGATTGCGAATCGCCGAGAGCGTCGTAGCGTCGGGGATGCCGAGCGCCTTCGCAACGCCGATGGCGATGAGCAGGTTCTCGACGTTGAAGCGGCCGACCAGCGGCGAGTCGACCTCGAGCGGCTTGCCGCTGCGCTGGACGGTGAAGCGCGTGCCGGTGAGCGCGAGCTGGACGTCTTTCGCCGAGAGATCGGCTTTGCCGCCCAAGGGGCTGATGGTGATCACATCGCGACCGGCGCCACGCAGCTCGTTCGCGAGGCGCGCGCCATACGCGTCGTCGATGTTGATGACGGCGCGGCCGACCGTCTTCAAGTGCGAGCGGAAGAGCTCCGCCTTGGCCTCGAAGTAGTTGTCGATGGTGCCGTGGAAGTCGAGATGGTCGTGCGTGAGGTTCGTGAAGGTCGCGACGTCGTAGGCGACACCTTCGACGCGACCCTGCGCCAGCGCGTGTGAGCTGACTTCCATGCTGACCGCTTTCGCGCCTTGGTCGCGCATGGATGACAACGCCTGCTGTAGCTCGAGCGATTCCGGAGTCGTCATGCCGGTATCGATGGTGGTGTTGCCGATGCGAGCGCCGAGCGTGCCGATGACACCCGTCTTCAGGCCGGCGGTCTCGAGCAATGCCGCGATGAGGAAGCTCGTGGTCGTCTTGCCGTTGGTGCCGGTGACACCGACCATGGTGAGCTCGTCCGATGGCTCACCGTGGAAACGCTTGGCCGCGAGCGCCAATGCCCGCCGGCTGTCTGCCGCGATGACACGGGTCGCGCTGCCGGTATCGACGTCGCGCTCGCAAAGAATGCTGGTCGCGCCCGAGGCCAGCGCTTTCGGGATGAAGTCGTGTCCGTCGCTCTTCGCCCCGGGAATAGCGGCGAAGAGCGAACCGGACACAACACGGCGCGAATCGTAGGCCAGAGCGGACACCTCGACGTCTCCGCCGTCGATGCGCACGTCCTGACCTTCGAAGAGCCGCGTCAATTTCACGGTTGCTCCCCTTGCGAGGTGAGCACCAAGTGCAGTCGTCGACTCGGATCATCATGGCTGCCGGCCGCCGGCGTCTGGCGCACGACGCGGCCGCTGCCCTCGATCTGCAACTCGGCGTGCAGCTGCAGCTCGCTATAGCGGTCCATGGCTTCACGCGCGGTGAGACCGATGAAGCTCGGAACCTTGCCCTTCTCGAGGGCAGTCTCCGCGAGATCGGACATGGTCGGGGCCACCGCGTCGGCGACCTTCGGCGCGTCAGTGGACTCGGCGGTCGCGGCCTTGGCGTCGCGCTTCTTGGTCTCGACGACCACCGCCGAGGGCACGACACCCATGGCGCGCATCGCGACTTCACCAATGCGGGCGAACACCGGAGCCGCCGTGTCACCGCCGTGGTGCAGCTTCATCGGCTCGTCGATGGCGACCGCGATGACGACGCGCGGCGCTTCCGCTGGGAGGAAGCCGGCGAACGACGCGGCGTAGCGGTCGTTGGTGTAGCCGCCGGCCACGGTGTCGATCTTCGTCGAGGTGCCGGTCTTGCCGGCGACGCGATAGCCGGGAACGCGCGCGAGAAATCCGGTGCCCTCGTCGGAGACGACGGCCTCGAGCATCGGCGTCACCATGCGTACCGTCGACGACTTGAAGACGCGGCGCTCGGCGGGAGCACCGAGCTTCATGACGCGGCCGTCGGCGTAGCGCACCTCCCGTACCAAGCGCGGCGCTCGGTACATGCCGTCGGCGGCGAGAGCGCGGTAGGCGGCGGCGAGCTGCAGCGTCGTCACCGCGATGCCGTGGCCGTACGACATGGTGGCGACGTGGATCGGACCCCAGGTGTTCGAAGGGCGCATGATGCCGGGGAGCTCGCCCGGGAGCTCGATGCCGCTGCGAGCGCCGAAGCCGACACCCTTGAACAGCTCACCCAGGCGCTCGCGACCGAGCTTCTCGCCGACCTTGGCGGCGCCGATGTTCGACGAGCGCTGCAAGATGCCGGTGAGGCTCATCCAGCCCGCCGGGTGGATGTCGTGGATGGTGTGCGAGCCGATCTTCATCTCGCCGTTCTCGCAGAAGAACGGATCGTTCTTGCCGACCGCGCCGGCGTCGAGCGCAGCGGCGATGACCAGCGGCTTCATCGCCGAGCCGGGCTCGAAGATGTCGGTGACCGGGCGGTTCTTCATGCGCGCCTTTGGCGTGCTCTGCGCGGCGTTGGGATTGAAGGTCGGCTCGGTGGCGAGGGCCAGCACCTCGGCAGTGGCGACGTCGAGCACCACCGCGGTGCCGGACTGCGCGTCGTACTCCTTGAGCGCCTGAGCCAGCGCGTCCTGGGCGGCATGCTGCAAGGTGAGGTCGATGCTCAGCTTCACGTCGGCGCCGTGCGACGCCTCACTGTCGAGCGAGCTCTCGAGCACCGTGCGCTTGCGTGCATCACGCACCGCCGCGACCACGTGAGGCTCACCGGCGAGCGCTTCATCGAGCTGGCGCTCGACGCCTTCGAGCCCCTTCGACTCGATGCCGGCGAAGCCGATGACGTTCGCGGCGATGGTGGTGTTCGGATAGAAGCGGCGCGGTTCCTGCGCGATGCCGATGCCGGGGAGCTTCGCCTGCTCGATGGCGGAGGCGACTTCGGGCGAGACCTGACGCGACAGCCACACGAAGTACCGCTCGCTCGCGAGCTTCTGGTAGGTGGCGTCGAGATCGAGCTTCAAGAGCTGCGCGACCTTGCGAGCCGTGCCGCGCGGATCCTTGACGTCGCCTGGGTTTGCAAAAACGGACGGCGCGTCCACCGAGATGGCGAGCTGGCGGCCTTCGCGGTCGCTGATGACGCCGCGTGCCGCCGGCACTTTGACGTCGGAGAGGTACTGGCCGCGCGACAGCTTGGCGAGACTCTCGTGCTGAGCCACCTGCAGCTGGAAGGCGCGCACCGCCACTCCGGCGAGGGCCGCGACCATGACGCCGAAGAGCACGCGGACGCGGCGTTGGAAGGCCTTGCGCTCAGCCACGGCGGCCTCCCTTGGAGGTGTCTGCTTTGGCGGGCTTCTCGGGCGTGCCGTACAAGCGTGCGGCGTTCTTGCCGACGACCTGGGTGGGCGCTGGAGCCCGGAGGCCGAGCTGCTTTGCGAGTTGCACCAGATGGGTCGGCGAGCGCTCCGCGGCGAGCTCGAGGGCGAGCTGGCGCTCGAGGTGCGCGAGCTCGTTACCACGCCGCTCTTCGGTGGAGAGCTGGTAGCCCAGGCGCACCGACTCCTGGTGCACCCAGACGCGGAAGAGGCAGGCCGAGACCGGCGTTACCGTCGCCGCCACCAGGATGAGGCGCATGAGCAGCGTACCGACGCTCATGCGGACCTCGGCAAGCGGCGCACCGCGCGAAGCCGAGCGCTGCGGGCACGCGGATTGTTCGCGAGCTCGGCGTCCTTGGCGGTCTCATTAGCCGTTTCCATGAAAGGCGCCGATTCGGAAGTAATCGGCGACGCGGCGCTCGCTTTGTACTTCGAGACATGGCGGCGCTTGGCTCCGTGATCGCGGAAGAAGTGTTTCACGGCGCGGTCTTCGAGCGAGTGGAACGTGATCACCATGCCGAGGCCGCCGTCGGCGAGCATCTCCGGGAGCTGGCTCAAGTGTTTGCCCAGCTCGCCGAGCTCGTCATTCACCGCCATGCGTAGCGCCTGGAAGGTGCGGGTCGCGGGATGGATGGCGTCACGCGGAGCCGGCGCGACGCGCTTCACCAGCTCGGCCAGGGCGCCGGTGGTCTGGGGACGGTCCGCTTTGACGGCGCGGGCGATGCGGCGCGATTGGCGCTCTTCGCCGAGCTCGAAGATGAGGTTCGCGAGGTCTTCTTCGGCGGTCTGGTCGATGAGCTCCGCCGCCGTCATGCCGCGCGTCGTGTCCATGCGCATGTCGAGCGGGGCATCGAAGCGGAACGAGAAACCACGTTCGGCGGTGTCGAACTGATGCGAGGAGACGCCGAGGTCGACGAGGGTGGCGTCGACGTGGGCGACGCCGAGCTTCCCCAAGACCTGCGCGGCCTCGGAGAACGGCGCGTGCACCAGGGTCACGCGTCCGCCAAAGCGGGCAAGACGAGCGCGCGCGGCATCGAGCGCCGCCGGGTCGCGGTCGATGCCGATGAGCTTCGCTTCGGGCGAAGCCTCGAGCATTGCCGAGGCGTGCCCTGCCCCACCGAGGGTGCCGTCGAGGATGAGCTTCGGCTTGTGTTCGTCGACGAGCGCCACGACTTCGGCGAGCAGCACCGGTTGGTGCTCGAAGTTGGTCGTAGCCAGGGCAGCGCTCACAGTCCGAGCTCCGCGAGCTTCTGCGCCACCGCTTGGCGATCAGAGCGCGAGAGGCGCGATTGTTCGGTCCAGGTTTCCTTCGCCCACAGCTCGATGGTCGCCACCATGCCAGCGAAGACGACGTCGCGGGTGAGGCCGGCGTACTCGCGCAGCATCGGCGGCACCAGCAGGCGGCCGTGGCGATCGATGGGGCACTCGGTGGCGCCGGCGACGTAGATGCGCTTCACCTGCACCACCGCCGGATCGAACTGCGGCAACGCCGCGAGGCGAGCCTCGAAGGCTTCCCACTCGGCCTTCGGGTAGACGACCAGGCACTTGTCGATGCCGGTGGTGATGATGAGGGTGGTGTCGCTGTCGGCATCGTCGGCGTTGTCCTGTCCGCTATTGCGGCTCAGCAGATCCCGAAAGCGCTGCGGCAGGCTCAACCGGCCTTTGGCGTCGATGGTGTGCTCGTGCAGGCCGCGAAACATTGCGCTTGAGAGCCTCTCGACCGCGGGTGGCGCTTACAACCACCCTTCCCAACCCGGCACCGCGTGGATCCACTTGGATCCACTTTTTGCCACTCCGGTTGTCTCTTAGCCGCGCTCTCGGATCAAGATCTTTGTGCGCGAAAAACTTATGAAATTACGCGGGAGTTGGTGAGCGGATGTGGGTCTACGGATACACTGTGACAGGCATGTGGCGGAGGCACGTTACACTGCCTTGCCATACATGTGTGGTGAAACCTGACAGGCGGATTTTGCTTAGATCTGGCTAAGTGGTTGAGATCATTTGGGCGGGCGATCGTTCAAGATCGTCGGAGCCACTTGGTAAACTCTCGGCCCTCGTGGTGCGACCGGGTTGCCTTCGCTTGCGGGCCTGCGGGCGAGCTCGCGCCCGCCCTCGTTTCCCGCTTCGGCAACCCCGTTCAGCGCTCGATGAAGACGTACTCGTGCTGAGCGTCGCGCATGATCAGCGCTCGCTTTCCTTCTTTTTCAGTCAGCACGAGCTCGAAGCCGTCTTGGCCGGGGTCGATGGTCAGAAACGAGAGTGAGCCGTCGTCGTTCATGCGGCTGGCGACCGCGCTCTGGAACTCGCCGAAGTCGAAGACGACGCTCTTCGCGCTCTTCTGCACGTTGATGGTGCCGAGCTCGGGGCTCACGTAGCGGTTTGCGAGCTTCGCGACTTCGGCTGGGTTGGGCGGGATGGTGATGCGCAGGCGCTCTTTGGCTTGGCGTTCCTTGAGCTGGTTGATCGAGGTCAGGACGTCTTCGGAGGCTTCGGGCCGGCCGTCGAAGAGCACCTCGAGGGTGCGCCGCATGAAGGCGCGCCGCAGGAGCACACCGCTGTCGGCATTGGTGAGGATGACGCCGCCAACGCCGTGCTCGGGGAGCCAGAACATGTCGCTGTGGTAGCCGATGAGGTCTCCGCCATGGCGGACAACCGGCGTCCCGTACTGCGAGTCGACGAACAAACCCATGCCGTAGGTGAGATCTTCGCCAATCTCGATTTGCGGCGCCTGACGCGCCACGATGTTGGCTTCACTGATGTGCTGCTTGCCGCTTTCGAGCTTGCCCTTCGCGAGCTCGACCATGACGTACTTCGCGAGGTCACCGACGTTCGACCAGGCGCCGCCCGCGGGGCGTGCCGCTTCGATGGCGTAATCGAGATCCAGAGCCGCGCTCTGCACCCTACCCTCGATGTCGTTGCCGTGAGGCGTCGCGTGATTCGCGGCTAGAGCGCGCGTGAAATCGAAGGTGGTTTCGCGCATGCCGAGCGGCGTGAAGACACGCGTCTGCATCACCGCGTCGTAAGCGGCTCCCAGCTCACTGCGTGGGAAGACGACCGCCGCCCCAACGTAACCCGCAGCAGCGGCCATGAGGTTCGAATACTGGAAGACCTCACCGAACTTCGACGTCGGCTGCATCGTCGAAAGCAGCTTCATCACCCCAGCGGGTGTTTGTTTGTCGAACTCGAGCAGCCACTCGAGATCCTGACGCGGCAAGCCGGTGCAGGCGCAAAGCAGGTGTTTCACCAGGACTTGTTTGGTGATCTCCGGAGTCCCGAGCGCGAACTTCGCATAGAGCTGGGTCACCGGCGTGTCCCAGCCGAAGCGGCCCTCGTCGACCAGCTTGGCGAGCATGAAGGTGGTCAGCGCCTTGGTGTTCGACGCGATCATGAAGAGCGTGTGCTCGTTGACCGGAGCGCGTTTGCCGAGGGTGCGCACGCCGAGTCCGCCCGAGTAGACGACCTTGCCGTTCTGCACCAGCGCCAGGGCAACGCCGGGCACATCGGCGGCGACCCGTGCTTGATCGACGACGTTGATGATCTTGGCGACGGCATCGGCGTCGAGCTCGTGCGCCGTCTTGCCGGCGAAAGATTCGCGGGAGTAGCCGGCGGGACGAAGGCTGTCGCCCACGAGCTGGATCTGGCCGACGCGCTTCTCGAAGCCGCCCTGATCACCGTCCATGGCGACGACGGTCCACTGCTGGGCTCGCCGCAACGCGATAGCGGTCACGATGCGCTTCTCGTTGGGTGACGTCTCGTACGAGAAGACCTTGCGCTCGTCCCAGCCTTTGCGCGGTGGGCGCTCCTGCGCGATGCGCAGCGGCCGCGACCAGCTCGGGTCGAAGGCTTGCCACACCTTCATGACCGCGTCGTCGGCGCTCCCGGCACCGCCGACGTCTCCGACCGCGATACGAATGTCGTGCTCCGGGGACTCGAGCACCAAGAAGGCACTCGAGGCGTCCAGCGTCCAGCCGACCGGCACACGGAAGGTCGCGCCCGACGCCAGCGTGAGAGTCTCCTCGACGGCGATCGGTCGGCCCGCGGGCGGCGACAACACCGTCGTTTCTGGAGCGGGCTTGTCGGGCTCCACCGGAACGGGTGTCGGTGCGGGAGCAACCGCGGCGACGACGGGGGCCGGCGCCTGCTCCTTCGAGCCGCACGATGCCAGAGCCAACAGCGCCAAAGCGCGGAGCCGAGCCATCCCCATCAACGGTCGGAGGCACGCCGCAAGCGGGCGCTATCGCCACGCTCGGAAACGGCACGGGGCTCGCCACCACCGGCCGGTGCGGTCAACAAGCGGTAGATGGGCTCGACGAAATGGTCGGAACGCCAACCGACGAGCTCGGGATGGTCCTCGAGGTCTGCTTTGTCGACGCGCGGCTTGCGCGCCAGCTCTTCGAGAACCGCGTTACCGAGGGCAACTTCTGGCTCGAGACCGATGCCGGTCGCGATTTCGCGACGCAGATTGCGCAGCTCTTCGTAGCGCGCGCGCGCATCGGGATCGAGAAAGCGCCCCGACCGTCGACGACGCACGGCACCGCTCGGCGCTTTCCCGTGGACCGGTTTAGCGGACGCCAAAGCGTTCGCGATTTCTTTGCCGAAGCGATCGACGCCGGCGCGGCGCAGACCCGGCCGCGGCCGCAAGCTGTCCCCACTCGGGGGCTTCATCGCGAGCTCGACCAGCACATGATCGCCGAAGACCTTGAAGGCCGGACGATCGAGGCGTTCGGCGATGCGCTCGCGAGCGACG
>CAZAER010000050.1:0-25181 GCA_964484195.1 uncultured Bdellovibrionales bacterium
GGACGCTGCGGGTCGAGCGCGTCGACCTGCCGTGCGAGGTCTGCGATCAACGGGCGTTGCACACTGTAACGCGGATCGACCGCGGCCTTGTTGAGCGCTGCGACCGCCGCCTTGAGCGCTTCACGCACCGTCTCGGCTCGGTGCATGCTGTTGGGCCCCATGGTTCGCAAGACTTCGGCGACCCGATGCACCTCGGTCGCCTCGGCGCTCACATCGGCGTACGGGACGCCGTGCAAAGCCGACGCAACTGCGTCCAACGTGACCGCGAGCGTCGCGTGGTCGAGCGCGGTGCTCTCGTCCGTGAAGGCACGCATCGTGTAGCGCAGTCCCTCGAGGTTTGGATTCACCGCCGTCATCGGCTGCTCGTAGATGCCGAACTCGTCGTCGACGACCGCGACCTCGTCCTTGTCATTCTTCTTCGTGCATGCGGCGGCGACACAAACCGCGATGACGGTCAAAATGGCTCGTGATCCCATAGCCCCTCCCCTGCTTGCCAAGGCAAACGGTCACAGCCGTGCAAGATCGGCACCACACCGCAAAGCGCAAGGTGGGCCCAATAGGGCCTGTTCAGCCGCCCGACGTGGCGGCAGTCGGTGCGAATCGCCACACAGGTGGGGCGTGAAACGAGCCCATTTTCTAGCGTCACCGATGGTGCGTGTTAGGCTTGCGCGCATGCTCAGAGCGCTATGCGGCTTCGCGTTCGTCCTCTTTGCTCTCTACGCTACCCCCGCTGCCGCGCAATGCGGTCCGACCTGCTCGGACTGCGTGGGCGGAGATCCCGACGTCTGCAACGACTGCGCCGATGGCTACTATCAGACGTCGATCCCCGGTCCTTGCAGCCCGTGCACCGACATCCAGTTTTGCGCGAGCCCCGAGACCTGTAACGACGGCAGCGACTCGGTGTGCACGCTGTGCGACGCGGGTTACTACCTCGAGGTCGGTCCACCCGATACCTGCACGATCTGCGTCGACGTCGTGCATTGCGATGTCCAGGAGACCTGCACGACCGCGCTCGACTCGACATGCTCCGACTGCGCCGACGGATACTACGGCGACGTCTGCAACACCTGTCCGTCGGTCTCCAATTGCGCACCCGCTGGTGTCATCACCTGCGACCAATCGGGGAACTCGCGCTGCTCTACCTGCGCAGCCGGTTATTACAAAGAGGACACTGGGCTCACCGACATTTGCAGTCAGTGTGACTCCGTCGACCACTGTGCGGTGATCTCGACCTGCACCAATGCCACCGACTCCACCTGCGATGTTTGTCAGGCGGGCTACTACCGCGATGGCAGCGGGCAGTGTCAGGCGTGTACGAACATCGACCACTGCGTCAGCGCTCTTTCCTGCAGCGACGCGACGAGCTCGCAGTGCACCGCTTGCACCGCTGGTTTTTATCTCGATCAGTCCGGCATCGCAGACACTTGCCCCGCTTGCACCGCGGTCGACTACTGCACGAGCTCTTTGTCCTGCACCACCGCCACCAACTCGCAGTGCAATAGCTGTTCGATCGGTCACTATCTCAATCAGTCCGGGCTCGCGGATGCCTGTGACTTCTGCCCCGATATCTCCGGTTGCGTCTCACTCGAAACCTGCAGCAACCCCAGCGACGTGCAATGCACGGGCTGCGTCTCCGGGACGTATCTCGTGAACGGCACCGCCGATCAGTGCGTCACCTGCGCCGTGGTCGCCAACTGCGAGCCAGGCGCCGTCGTCTGCACCAACGCCAGCAACTCGAGCTGCAGTGATTGCGAAGCAGGTTACTGGCTCGACGGCGGCGATTGCACGGCGTGCACCCCCATCACCGGCTGCGAAGTCGTGTCGTGCAGCAGCGACACCAACCAGATCTGTACGGATTGCGCACCCGGCTACTACCTCGACGGCGGCCAGTGTTCGACGTGCACGCAGTGCCAGCCAGGAACCTCGGTGGCGACGGCATGCTCCGCCACAGCGGACGCCACCTGCGCCAACTGTGCTCCCGGAACCTTCTCGAGCCTGATCGACTCGCCGAGCTGCACGCAGTGCCCGGCGGGTACGTACGCGGAGGACCCCAACTCCGTTGCGTGCGTACCATGCGACCCGGGCACGAACTCGCCGGCTGGCGCCATCGCCTGCGCCAGCTGCCTCGCGGGCAGCGCTTCGAACGCCAACGGCACGGGCTGCTCGCAGTGCACCGCCGGCAGCTACGCACCGGCCAGTGCGGCTTACTGTCTGCAATGTCCCGCCGGCACGGCATCGCCCGCCAACGCCGCGACCTGCACCGCGTGCTCGGCCGGAACCTTCTCCGACACGCCGCGGTCGGCGACTTGCGCTGAATGCCCGGCAGGCTACTTCGCCGACGATGATGGCAGCACCGGCTGCAGTCCGTGTCTCGAAGGGACGTTCGCCAGCGCGCCCGGAGCTTCGTCTTGCGTCACTTGCGACGCCGGCACCTATGCGCTGTCCGCTGCAACGGAGTGCTCACCGTGTGGCGACTGCGCCGATGACGACGACTGCACGGTCGACGCTTGCGACGTCACCCGAGGCTGCACGCACGTCGATACGTGCGGACCGACTCCCAGCGAGCCCAATGTGCCGCAAACCCCAGGTGAGGATCCGGGCGACGTCGTGGTCGGGGGCGGCTGCAGCGGCACCGAAGTGAGCTCGCTGTCGCTGCTCGCGATGATCGGCTTGTTGGCATTCCGCCGCCGGCGATGAACCAGATCTTCGCCAACACACCGACGACCATCTTCGAAGAGATGTCCGCTCTAGCGCGGGCTCACGACGCCGTGAACCTCGGCCAAGGATTTCCCGACGGCGATGAGCCGCGGCTGATTCTCGAGGCCGCGGCACGGGCCCTCACGGACCATCCCAATCAGTATCCGCCGATGCGCGGGCTCCCCGAGCTGCGACGCGCCGTCGCCGCGCACGACAAGCGCTTCTACGGCCTCGATGTCGATCCGGAGCGCGAGGTGGTGGTCACGAGCGGCGCAACCGAAGCGCTCACCGCCTGCTTTCTCGCCCTCCTCGAGGCAGGCGACGAGGCGATCCTCTTCGACCCCGCCTACGACAGCTACGCGCCCATGATTCGACGCGTGGGCGGCATCCCGCGGGTCGTCGCCATGCGTCCGCCATCATGGACATTCGACACGGACGAGCTGCGCCGGGCGTTCACCGCGAAGACCAAGCTCGTCGTCGTCAATACCCCGATGAACCCGACCGGACGTGTGCTGACCCGCGACGAGCTGACGGTGATCGCAAACCTCGCTCTCGAGCACGATGCTCATGTCGTGAGTGACGAGGTCTACGAGCACATCGTCTTTGCGCCGCATCGCCACGTGAGCATGCTGACGATTCCCGGCATGCGCGAGCGCGCCATCAAGATCGGCTCGGCGGGAAAGACCTTCTCGGTGACCGGCTTCAAGGTCGGCTACATCACCGCAGCCCCCGACCTCGCGCGCGTCATCGGTGCCGCGCACCAGTACATCACCTTCACCACTCCGCCGAACCTCCAGCGCGCCATCGCGGTCGGCCTCGCACAGCCGGACGCGGCCTACACCGAGCTCGCGACGAACCTCGCCGTGAAACGCGACCGCCTCGCCAACGGCTTGGCGAGCCTCGGTATCCCGACGGCGCCTTGCCAGGGCACCTATTTTCTCCTTGCCCAGGTCGGTGCGGACGACGATCGCGCCTACTGCGTGGAGCTGACGCGACGGGCTCGGGTCACCGCCATCCCGGTCAGCGCCCTCTGCGTCGAGCACGCGGTCGTAGGCTTCATTCGCTTCTGTTTTGCCAAGCGCGACGCGGTCCTAGACGAAGCGCTCACCCGGCTCGCCAACGACGCCGTGTCACAGCAACCCTGAACCGTGCGAGCCGATAAGCTGCGTGTACGAGCTGGGAGACGTGTGCGCATGCATCGTGAAGTCGGTACGGCTGAACGCCTTGGCATCAAGATCGCGCCACTACAGCCCGAGGGCCAGCTGCCCGCCGTGATCCCGACTGCCGGTTCGCGCATGGAGATGGCCAAAGCCGCCGTCCAGCGCATTACCGACGCGTTCGAGATGGTCGCCGCCCGCCATGACCTTCACGCTGCGCGCCCCGTCGCGAGCTTTGCGTACCGTCACCAGAAAATGGTGGATCTCCTGGGGTACGGCACCATCGGCGTCTTTGTCCTAAGCGTCGGCACAGCACTCTGGAATCTGGAGTGGGCCCCTCTCTGGGGACTCGTGCCAGCTATCGCTGGCTTCGCCGCCTCCGTAAGCTTGGAGAGCGACTTGGCCGAGATGAAGAAGGACATCGAGAACGGCGACCTCGACAGCGCCAACGTCGCGCCCATCGTCGCGGCGCTCCAGAGCTCGAGCGCCGAAGATCGCGCCTTGGTACGCCTCTTCGTCGAGCAAAAGACCTCCGAGCTCGAGGAAGCCAAGCGCCTCACGCCCGCGGCCGCCTTAGCCATGCGCCAATCCATCAAAGGCGCGGTCAGCAACTACGATGAGCTCGATCGTGTAAGCCGCGTCGCCGCCTTCGTCGCCAAGCACAAGACCACGGGCTTGGCCGAGGTTGACCTATACGCTCTCAACACCGTCCTGCACGCAGCCACTCCCGAGGAGCGGCTCGCCGCCGCCGACTACATCGACTCGACGCTGTTTCCCAAGGAGCGGCCGCTCGCGCACCTCAACGCAGACCTCGCACGCAAGCTCTACAACGCCCTCGCGTACTTCCGCGGCGCGGATGTCCCTGCTCCGCCTACAGCTCCCGAGGCTGCCGCCGCGCCGGCGGCCTAACACCGTTCCGATAGGAAACGTCGGTTCCGCGATCGCGTTCCGAACCCGAACATCCAACGTTACCGGGCGACTGCGAGCCTCGTACTTTCCGAGGGGTGCGCGCGGCACGATTGATGCTCAATTTATCGCCCGCGGGTGACGTCTTACCCGCTGAGCGAGATAGCCATGCTTCTCAAGAACGAGACGACAGCCGAGCCGGGGCGATCCATCGCCGACGTCAAGGCGCATGTCGTACGCTATAACGATGTCGAGCTGATCCTCTGGATCGACCGCGTCGGCGCACAAGTTCAAGGGATCCTGGTGAGCCAGGATGCCATCGATGAGACCCTGCGCGCGTTGACCCGGTGGAGCATGTACATGGAGCCCCAGTGGCGGTCGAAGGCTGACTGACGACCCAGTTCGGTGATAGCAGCGTCCCGTAGATGGTTCGCCGCTTTGCCCTGCTGATCGTTTGTCTGCTCCTCGCCGTCACCACGTACGCGCTGGTCGCGTCGTGCTTCGTGAACGTCGACTGCAGCGAGCCGGTGCTCTCGAGCCTGAGCCCGGAAGGCACCGATTCGCTCGCAGTCTGCCGCCGGCCGATGCTCCTCGCCATGCCAGGCCAAGGCAGCGACGCTGCCGGCTGGGTGGTCGTGCGCGACGCCGCGGCCTTCATCACCGGCATCACCGACCTCTCGATGGTGCAGAACGCGTCCGAGCCTGAATGGTCGACGGACCGCGTGGACATGAAGCTCGCCGCGTCGTTCAGGCGCAAACCGCAGGCGTCTGCCGTCCAGGCCTGGCTCACCGATCGCGCCTGGCGCATGCGCGCCGTGCTCGGACTCACGCCATCGGACGAAAGCTTTCGATGATCAGCGCTGACGAGATTCGCGACATCGCCGCGGTGTTCGAGCAGGTCGGGTCGACACGCAGTGAGGACGAGATCGAAGACCTCACGACCGAAGCGCCCGCCGACACCCGCGCCGGGATGTTCTTTGCGTTGCTCAAGAAGCTCGATGGCCGCGACGTGCCTTCCGAGTGCCGCGACATCGGCTTCTTCCGCTTCTTCCTGGTGAACGGTCTCTTGCAGGCGCAGCGTTTGCGCTTCGACCTGCGGATGTACGCATTGCGCGCCATCGGCGTCGGCTTGAGTGAATTCGCGTCGTATTTCGCGCATCTCGAGAACCGCTCGAGCGATTCGCTCTACGATGGCTTGGCGCGCGACGAGAAGCGCTACTTCGCGTTCTGCATCGCTCAGCTCATCGAGCTCGGCTTCGAGATGGATGGTCTGCTGATGACCATGAAAGGCGACGCCTACGATCAGAGTGACGCGCTCGAGCTACGCCGACTGCGCGAAGACGGTCCGGACGCTTTCGCGGACTCGTTCCTCTTCGATGACGCGGAGAAGAAGCTCTTCGACGCCGTCTTCGACAAGGGCCAGGCTGGCGCCGTCGACGCCTTGCAACGCCACTTCGTGAATGCTTATCAGGTGCCATTCCTTCCCGTTCCAGAGGTCCCGACAGATGCGTAAATGGTTCTTGCTCGCGATCCCCGTCCTCATTGCCGTCGCCTGCGGTACCGTCAGCGAGCCTCGCCCGGTCGGCAGCGCCGGCAAGAACGCCGACGACCTCGCGCACGCCATGCTGCAGCGGATCGACGTCGACGCCTGGGACCGCACCAAGGCGGTGACTTGGAACTTCGGTGGCCGGCGCAGCCATCTCTGGGATCGCGAGCGCAATTACGATCTCTACAAGAGCGGCGAGCGCGAGGTCCTGCTACGCATCGGGGACAAAACGGGCATCGTTCGCGATAACGGACAAGTGCTCGCGGGTGCGGACGCCGACAAGGCCCTGCAAGAAGCCTGGGAGAGTTGGGTCAACGACAGCTTCTGGCTGAACGCGCCCGCAAAGTGCTTCGACGAAGGCACCGAACGATCCGTGGTCCGCGATGACGAGGGCCACGAGCATCTGCTGGTCGCTTACAACAGCGGCGGGGTCACGCCCGGCGACGCGTACCTGTGGACGATGGGCGATGGCCTGCCCAGCTCGTGGAAGATGTGGACGCACGTCATCCCAATCGGCGGCGTGAAAACCAGCTGGGACCGTTGGGAGCAGCTGTCGACCGGCGCGTGGATCTCGACGTTGCACGAGTTCCCGACCAGGACTCTCGAGCTGACCGACCTGCGGGGCGCGACCACTCTGGCGGAGCTCGTCCAGGGGGCCGACCCTTTCTCGGCCCTCGAGGCGACGAACTAGCGCTACTTCTCGATCGTCGCTCCGGCCCGCAGAGTCTCCATGAGCCAGGTGTGCTTGTCGGGATACTTGGCGTCGTGGCGCGCCTTGACGCGGACGATCTCCACGGCATCAGGGCGCGTGTTGATCTTCGGCGTCTCGCCGACCTTCGTGTCGGCGGGCACCCACGCGAACAACGACGAGGCATAGTTCTCGTTGTCGGCAACGTGCCAGTGCTCGCCGTTGAGCTTCATGTCCGCGAAGATCGACTCGAAGCTCTTCGCGGCATCGGCGGCAGCCGCCTTACGGAACGCGTCAGCGGACGCGCGCGCCTTCTTCTTCTCCGGCTTCTTGGCGATCTTCTCGAGATACACGTAGGCGTGGTCGACGGTGATGTAGGGCTCGTCGCCCGGTGGTGGCGGCGGCGCTTTGTCGAAGATGCGCGCCTCGAGCTGGGCGCCCTCGTCCATCAAACCTGCCGACTCGGTGGGCGGCGTGATGTCGTGCTTCTTGGCGTAGTCACGCAGCAAGTAGAGATCGACTGCCGCATCGACCGCGTCGGGTGAATCGGCGGCGACTTGCTTCTCGCCAGCGATGGCGGCGACGTCGACCTCGGCGAGCTCGGTACCGTTGACCTTGATGGCCGGCTTGGTCGCGGCGGCGGCAGCGCCGGCGGCGCTCTCGGAGGAGCCTGGGGGCGGTTGGACTTTGTTCTTGGCGCAAGCGGCGAGCAACACGAGGGCAACGGGGGCTAGGCGTTTGAGCATGAGGTCTATTCTTACGTGGCATTCCCGGGCTAAGTCACGCGCCCGTGATCAATACCCTCATTCTCGCAGCCTCGTTGCTGGCAGTGGACCCGAGCGTCGCCGATGTCCGCGGCCGCATCCGAGCGTGGCGCGGCGCCAATGAAGCCGCCGTCGTCCGCGAGCTCGCCGAGCTGACGGCCATTCCCAACGTCGCAAGCGACACGCCGAACATCCGCAAGAACGCCGACCACTTGCTGCGCATGCTCGAGAAGCGCGGTTTCAAGCCGAAGCTGCTCGAATCGCCGGGCTCGCCGCCGGCTGTCTACGCGGAGAAACGTTTTCCGGGCGCGACCAAGACCCTCGGCCTGTACGCCCACTATGACGGACAGCCGGTCGTATTGGCGGATTGGAAGACCGACCCGTGGAAACCCACGCTACGCACCGGCAAGCTCGAGGACGGCGCCAAAGACGTCCCCATCCCGGAGCGCGGCCCCATCGACCCGAGCTGGCGCCTCTACGCACGTTCGGCGAGCGACGACAAAGCACCGATCGTCACCCTGCTATCGGCCCTCGACGCCCTCGCGGCCAACCAGCGAACACCCGTCGTCAATCTGGTGATCTTCCTCGACGGTGAAGAAGAAGCTGGCTCGCCGCACATGCGAGACATCTTCGAGAAGAATCGCGACATCTTGCGCGCTGATCTCTGGCTCGTGCTCGACGGGCCCGATCACCCGAGCGGCCGCAAACAAGTGGGATTCGGCGCCCGTGGCGTCACCACCCTGGAGCTCACGACATACGGGCCATCGCGGTCCCTCCATAGCGGACACTATGGCAACTGGGCCCCAAACCCGGGCATGCGCATGGCATCGGTGCTTGCGAGCATGCGCGACGACGACGGCCGCATCTTGATCGACGGCTTCATGAAAAGCGTGCGTCCGCTCACCAAGAGCGAGCGCGCCGCCATCGCGGACGTTCCCGACATGGACGCGGAGCTACGCAAGGAGCTGGCGCTAGGCGCGACCGAAGCCGGCAACGCGAAGCTCATCGAGCGCATCCACCTGCCGGCGCTGAACATCCGCGCCATCTCGGCAGGCCCGACCTCGAACGCCGCCAACGCCATCGTCACGCAGGCTTGGGCCTCCATCGACTTCCGCTTGGTGCCGAACCTCACCCCCGATGAAGTCCACCGCCTGGTCGAGAAGCACCTCGAGAAGCGCGGTTATTTCGTGGTTCACGACGTACCCGATAGGGCGACCCTCCTTGCCCACCCCAAGGTCATCCGTGTTCTCTGGACACCGGGAGGTTATCCGTCGCAGCGGACATCGCTGGATGCGCCGTCATCGAAAGCGATCATCGCCATCGTTCGAGCGGCAAGCGATGCGCCCATCGTCGTCATCCCCACCCAAGGCGGCAGCTTGCCCGCTAATCTCTTCCCCGAAGTGCTCAAGAGCGACGTCATCTCAGTGCCGACGGTGAACTACGACAACAGTCAGCACGCCGCGAACGAGAACGTGCGCATTGGCCATCTCTGGGACGCCATCGAGATCTTCGGCGTCATGCTGGTGGGACTGAACACGGATTGGTAAGACCGCGCCGTGAGTCGTAGCATCGTCGTTCTGTTGGCCGCCGCGATCGGCTTGCTCGCGGCGAATCTGTATTATGCGCAACCGCTGATCGCGGTCATCGCGCCCTCCCTCGGCATCGCGCCCGAGGCGGCCGGCCTCGTCGTGACCTTGACGCAGATAGGCTACGGCAGCGGCTTGCTGCTCGCGGTGCCGCTCTCCGATCTGTTCGAGAACAAGCGGCTCACCACCGCGATGATCGCCATCGCGGTCACGGGCCTCCTCGGGCTCGCGTTCGTGCAATCGGCGACGACCTACTTCATCGCCGCATTCATGACAGGGTTCGGCGCCTCGACCGTGCAGATCATCGTCCCCTACGCCGCGCATTTCGTGCAGGAAGAACGCCGCGGCAAGCTGGTCGGTCAGCTCATGAGCGGACTCATGCTCGGCATCATGCTGTCGCGACCGACCGCGAGCTTCCTGACCGATCTCTTCTCGTGGCATGCCGTCTTCATCGCCTCGGCGTGCGCGTTGGTGCTGCTCGCGATCACCTTGGCTCTCCTCATGGAAGAGCGTCGCCCCGTGGCGGCCGGCGTGAGCTACGCAGGGCTCTTGCGCTCGATGGGCCGTCTGTTCCTGACCACGCCCGTCCTGCGGCAGCGCGCTTTCATCCAGGGGTCGATCTTCGGCGCTTTCTGTCTGTTCTGGACCGCCGCACCTCTATTGCTCGCGAGCCCGACCTTCGGCTTGTCGCAGAGCGGCATCGCGGTGTTCGCCCTGGTCGGCGTCGCGGGCGCCGTCTCCGCTCCCATGGCCGGTATCGCCGCCGATCGAGGCCACGCCAGGATCGCAACCACGGTAGGACTGCTGTGTGGCTCGCTGGCGTTTGCTATCGTGTACATTACGCCGACGACACCGTGGCTCGGCATCGTCCTCCTCGCCATCGGCGCCATTCTCGTCGACGCTGGGGTCTCGGCGAACCTCGTGCTCGGCCAGCGCGCCATCTTTGCCCTGGCTCCAGAGCAACGCGGTCGTCTCAACTCCCTCTACATCGCAACCGCCTTCATCGGAGGAGCGAGCGGTTCGGCGATCGGCGCCTGGTCGTACGCTACCGGCGACTGGCCGCTCACCGCCGCTCTAGGGTTTGCCATGCCAGCGGTAGCGCTGGTGTTTCACCGCCTGCGCGCTTAATGCTTGGCAGCATGCGCGTCTGGGCCGTCGTGCTGCGGTGCCTCGCCTCTCTCCTCGTCGTCTTGGTCTTTGCCTGGGTGGCGATGGCGCTGTCGTACCAACTCCCCGGTGGGAACGCCGGCAAGGGCCTGGGTATCGTCGTCTGGTGCACGTTGGGCGTCGCCGTGCTCGTCTCGTTGTGGCGGCGGCAAACCGGCAGGTCGCTATCGGTCGCCTTCTTCGCGCTCGCAATCTTCTGGTTGTGGTGGCGGGGCATCACGCCATCGGACACGCGCGACTGGGCCGATGACGTCGCGCAGCACGTCGAGAGCAAGATCGACGGCGACATCGTGACCCTCGGCAACGTTCGCAACTTCGCGTGGACACCCGACCATCGCTACCAAGCGCGCTGGGAAACGCGTCAGTACGACCTGCGTCTCCTACGATCGGTCGACGTCATTTGCTCCTACTGGATGGGGCCCGCCATCGCGCACACGCTCGTATCGTTCGGTTTCGCGGACGGGCAGTTCCTCACGTTTTCGATCGAGATCCGCAAAGAGCGCGATGAGACCTTCTCGGCCATCGGCGGCTTCTTCAAGATGTTCGAGACCACGCTCATCGCCGCCGACGAGCGCGACATTCTCTGGGTGCGCACCAACGCGCGCGCCGAGGACGTTTACCTCTATCGCATCGCCAACATCGGACCGGACGAGATGCGAGCCTTGTTCATGGGCTATCTCGCCCAAGGCCGGGCGCTGCTGGAGGCGCCGCGCTGGTACCACACGGTCACCGGCAACTGCACCACGATGGTCTACGACATCGCGCGCGTGGTGGTGAAAGCGCTGCCCATCGACTATCGCCTGCTCGTCTCGGGCTATCTCCCCGAGTACCTCTACGACCAGGGCGCGTTGACACCCGGCGTCGATCTCGAGACGTTGCGTGCCCGAGGCCACATCAACGAGCGCGCCCGAACCGCGAGCGGAGATCCGACGTTCTCGGCGCGCATCCGCGAAGGCATACCAGAGGCTCCATGATCTTTCTGCACTACCCGACCTGCAGCACATGCAAAAAGGCGCGCGCGTGGCTGCGCGACAACGCTATCGCGGTCACAGAGCGGCAGATCGTCGACACGCCGCCCAGCAAAGCCGAGCTCGCCAAGTGGATCCCTGCGAGCGGCCTGCCGGTGCGCAAATGGCTCAACACCTCGGGCCAATCGTATCGCGCCATGGGCAAGGCGAAGGTCGACAAGATGAGCGACGCAGAGCTCATCGACGCCTTGTCACGCGACGGGAAGCTGGTGAAGCGGCCGGTCCTGGTCGACGGCGGGCGGGTCTTCGTCGGCTTCGACCCCGAGAAATACGAGAAGCTGAAGAACTGACCGGCGACGACTCGGAAGGAGTCGTCGCCAGCCGTTCGCGACTACTGCACCGAGTAAACTTCGACGCTGTTGTTCATGAAGCGCGGCACCAGAATGCGGTTGCGCTTGCTGTCGAAGCCGATGTCCGCTGAAGCGGCGATCTGCTCGAGCACCGGAGTGAACTCGCCGCCGGGCGCGCCCTTGAGGACGCCGCCGAGCTCCCAGCTCGACACCATGATGCCGGCCGGGGTCGAGACGATGCCGTCGAGGCCGCCCTTGGGCAGCTTCTGGGCCTCGGTCTTGGCGCCGGGCTTGGTGGCGTCGAGGGCATAGAGCTCACCCGACAACATCGTGACCACCCAGAGCTTGTTGTCGACGAGCGCGAGGCCGTTCGGGCCACCGAGGTCGGCCGACTTGGCCAGCGGAATCACCTTCTTGGCCTTGTTGATCAAGTAGACTGCGTCGGTGCCGGTCGGCGTAGCCTTGCCGTCGGTGAAGGTGATCGCGATGTCGGACACGTAGACGCGACCGTCGGCCGACGTGGTGATGTCGCCGAGGAAGGTCGAGCCCTTGATCTTGATCTCGCCCTTGGGCGCGCCGTTCTTGCGGTTGAACATGCGCACGGTGTCGATGTCGGCGACGTAGAGGAGGTCGCCGACGATGCCCATGCCCTTCGGCGCGTCGAGCTTGATCTTGCCCTTGCCGCCTTCGATCCACTTCATCGCGATGACCGCGCCGTCCGGACCGAGCTTCGAGATGAAGCCGTTGTTGTCCTTGGCGCCCGGCTCACCATTGATGTTGCTGACCAGGTAGCAGTCTTCCTTCTCGTCGTAGAGAACCGACTCCGGCACCGCCATGTCCTTGTAGGCCACCACGGGCTCGGGGGCCGGCGGCGGCGTAGGAGGCGTCGGCTCGGCGGCGGCGGCAGCCGTGGCACCGGCTTCACCGGCGGCGGCGGTAGCCGTATCGGAGGTTGCTTCGCTGGCCGAAGCGGCTGGGGGTTGGGACTTGCCCTTGGCACAAGCGACAAGGCCGATAGCGAGGAGCGCGGTAGCGACTACGCGTTTCATGATTAGCCCTTTGAAGAGGTTCGGCCGGAACCATTACCGGACAGTGCCGGGTCGACGCTACCATTACGGCTTGCCGCGCTCGGGCATACACGGATAGAGGGCTCTCCATGGGCGCGCTCGCTATCGCAGTCACCCCGTTCTTCTTTTGGGGTTTCGTCGCCGCTTCGAACGGCATTTTCATTCCCTTCTGCAAGAGTCACTTCGAGCTTTCGCAGTTCGAATCTCAGCTCGTAGGCTCGGCGTTCTACGGCGCCTACTTCGTGAGCTCGTTGATCTTGTACGCCATCGCCAGCGCCACCGGCCGCGACCTCTTCGGACGCTTCGGCTACAAGCGGATGATCGTCTACGGCCTGTGCATCTCGGCACTCGGCGCCCTGCTCATCGTCGCGGCGGCAAATAGCTCGAGCTTCCCGTTCATCTTGCTCGCGTATTTCGTCGTCGCGTTGGGCTTCGGTGTGCAGCAGACCGGCGCACAACCCTTCATGGTCGGGCTCGGGTCCATCGAGACCGGTGCCCACCGCTTGAGCTTCGCCGGCGGCATCAACTCGCTCGGCACCGTCGTCGGCCCCATCGCCCTGTCGTTCGTGCTTTTCGGCACGCCCAAGGGCACGCCCGACGTCGCGAGCATCGGCAGCATTCGCATGCTCTACTGCGTCGTCGCCGGCATCTTCTTGCTGGTGGCCGCGTTCCTGTTCTTCTCCTCGCTGCCCGAGCAGAAAGACGACACGCCGATCGAGCGCGGCTGGGGTGCGCTGCAGAAGCCCCAAGTGTTGCTCGCAGCTCTCGGAATCTTCTTCTACGTCGGCGTCGAGGTCACCGTGGACAACAACCTCGGTGCGCTGTTGAAGACACCGGGTTACCTCACCGAGGCGGGCCTCGCAGAGCATCAGATCTCGAAGTACATCTCGCTCTACTGGGGCAGCTTGATGATTGGACGCTGGGCGGGCGCGGTCGCGGTGTTCAACCTCACCGGCGTGAAGCGCACTCTCGCCACCATCGTCGCGCCCTTCCTCGCCTTCGCAGTGGTGCTCGGCGTGAATCGCTTCTACGGCAACGATGTCTCCGATCTCATAGCCTACGCCGGCTGCGTCGCGGTGCTAGTGGCCGCGTTCATGTTCGGCCAAGAGCGCCCCATCAAGACCATGCTCGCGGTGAGCACGCTCGCGACCATCGCCGCCACCATCGGTGTCGTCACCACCGGCATCGTATCGATCTACGCCCTGATGGCGACTGGCCTGTTCTGCTCGGTCATGTGGCCGTGCATCTTCGCCCTCGGCGTCACCGGCGTCGGTCCGCTCAAGGGTCAGGCATCGTCGGCGCTCGTCATGATGATCCTCGGCGGCGCGGTCATTCCGCCAATCCAAGGAGCGGTCGGTGACGCGCTCGGTGACATGCGCCTGTCGTACGTGGTCGCCGTGGTGTGCTTCGCGACGCTCATCGGGCTGACCCTGCTCATTCGACGCTCGTTGAAGGCGCAGAACATCGATCTCGATCAGGCCATCGAAGCACATTGATTGAACTTCGCGAGCCCCGCGACTTTTCGCGGGGTTGCGAAGTCCAACGGTCGTCGAACATTCGAACATTGGCCTTCGCCCATCGGCCGAAATTTTTCGAATTCCGCGAGCACGTCGTATCGTCTCGCATGGCGATCAAGCACCCGACGGCCGACCAGCTCGAGCTTCCCAGCATTTTATCCGCTTTGGGCGACAGTACGCGCTTGGCCATGGTCGGCAGGCTTGCGGACGTCCACGAGCTCAGCTGTGGCCAGCTCAGCGAGCTCGGGTCGAAGACCGTCCTCAGCTATCACATGGCGAAGCTTCGCGAAGCGGGGCTCATCCAGGTGCGCGCTCAGAGCACCCGACGCTTCGTCTCCCTGCGGCGTGCCGAGCTCGACCAACGTTTTCCGGGCCTGCTCGCGACCATCGTCCCAGCCGCGAAAAGCGTCGAGCCGCGGCGCAAGACGGAGAACGAGCCGCTCAGGCCGGCACCGCGCACCGATAGCTACGATTGGATCGTCGACTGACCTCTAGTAGACGAGGTCGATGGAATATTTGATCGCCGCGCTGCTGTTGGGATTCGTGTCCGGCCTCCGGGCCATGATGTCACCGTGCGCAGTCGCCTGGGCTGTCCGCCAAGGCGTACTATCGGTAGCCGGAGCGCCTGTGGCGTTCATGGGCTACGCGCACACCGCGCTGGTATTCACCATCGTCGCGGTCGGCGAGGTGGTGAACGACAAACTGCCTTGGACACCGAGCCGCAAGGTCCCGCCGCAATTCATTGCGCGCATCCTGAGCGGTGCGTTGGTGGGCGCCTGTGTCGCTGCCGCCAGCGGCGCCTTGGCCATCGGCGCCGGAGTGGGTGCCGCAGGCGCGGTCGCCGGAACGTTCGGCGGCGCCTTCGCGCGCGGTAAGCTCGCGGCCGCTTTCGGGAAGGATCTTCCCGCCGCTCTGCTCGAGGACCTCGTTGCCGTCGGGCTTTCGGTTGCCGCGGTCATGAGTCTGTGATGCGAACCTTCGACGCCATCGTCATAGGAGCCGGTCAGGCAGGCCCTTTTCTCGCAGCGCGCCTGGTCGCGGCAGGCAAGAAGGTCGCGCTGGTCGAGCGCAACCTCATTGGCGGCACCTGCGTCAACGCCGGCTGCACGCCCACAAAAGCCATGGTCGCGAGCGCCAAGGTCGCCTTCACGGCTGCCACCTCGAGCACGCACGGTGTGATGCTCGGCGGCCCAGCGCGTGTCGATCTACGCGTCATCAAGAAGCGCAAGGACGCCATCGTCGCGGCCTCGCACGATGGTCTCGAGACCTGGCTCGGTGGTCTCTCCGGGCTCACGATTATCCGCGGAAGCGGACACTTCGAATCGCCGACGAAAGTTCGTGTCGGCGACGAGGTCCTGACCGCCGAGCAAATCTTCGTGAACGTGGGAGGGCGGCCGCGGCGGCCTGATTTCCCTGGAGTCGGCGAGGTACCCTACCTCACGAGCACGACCATCCTCGACCTCGAGCAGGTCCCCAAACACTTGCTCGTCGTCGGCGGCTCGTACATCGGCCTCGAGTTCGCTCAGATGTTCCGGCGCTTCGGTGCCGAGGTCACGGTCATCGAGCGCGGCGCACAGCTATTGCCCCACGAAGATCTCGACGTCAGCGCCGAGGTCAAAGCGACCCTCGAGGCAGAAGGTGTGCGTTTCCGCTTGAACGCCGAATGCATCACTCTGCACCAGCATGGAGCCGAGGTCGGCGTCGGCGTTTCCTGTCAGAGCGGTGCCCCAGAAGAGCGTGGGTCGCACATCTTGCTGGCAGTCGGACGCGATCCGAATACGCATGATCTCGGGCTCGAGAAGGCCGGCGTCCGCATGGACAAGCGCGGCTTCATCGAGGTCGACGACCAGCTTCGCACCAATGTGGCCGGCATCTGGGCGCTCGGAGACTGCAACGGTCGCGGCGCCTTCACGCACACCTCGTACAACGACTTCGAGATCGTGGCTGCGAACCT
Organism: uncultured Bdellovibrionales bacterium; assembly: GCA_964484195.1. GTDB lineage: Bacteria > Myxococcota > XYA12-FULL-58-9 > XYA12-FULL-58-9 > JALHOP01 > JALHOP01. The sequence goes on from CAZAER010000050.1 coordinate 16,368, forward strand.
CATCGACGGCGGCTCGCGCCGAGTGACGGATCGCATTCCCGCGTACGCGCTCTACATCGATCCTCCGGTCGGCCACATCGGCATGAACGAAGCCCAAGTCCGCAAACGCGGACGCAAGGCACTGATGGCGAAGCGCCCGATGACCAAGGTTTCGCGCGCGGTAGAGAAAGGCGAGACCCGCGGCTTCATGAAGGTGCTCGTGGACGCGGAGACCCGCGAGATCTTGGGCGCGACTCTCTTCGGAGTCGGCGGCGACGAAGCCGTGCATAGTGTGCTCACCGCGATGGTCGCCAAGCAGACCGCGGATGTGCTGGCCAACGCCACCTTCGTCCATCCGACGGTCGCCGAGCTCTTACCCACGGTCTTCCAGAGCCTACAACCTTTGGAGGGATGAGATGCGTGTTGCGACCTTCGCTGCTCTTGCAGTCACGTTTGCCTTGCGCGCGGCGTACGCCTGTTCCTGCGTCCCGCCCAAGGCAGCGAAGGTCGAGCTCGAGCGCGCCGACGCGGTCTTCCACGGCACGGTGGTGAGCATCGACCCCGTCGAGGCATCCGGGGCAACCTCGACGAGCCCGGAGGGACGCCTGGCGGTCACCTTCGAGGTCGCGCGCGTATGGAAGGGCGACATCACCAAGCGCTTCGTCTTGGGATCCGTCTCGGCGCACGTTGGCATGTGCAACATCGAGTTCGCAGTCGGCGAAGAGTGGGTCATCTACGCAAGCGGCAAACCCGGCGAGCTGCACACCAGCTTGTGCTCGCGTAGCCATCGTACGGATGCCAAGAAGCCAAGCGCCGACCTCAAGACGCTGGGCACGGGCAAGCCGCCGAAGACGCAGCCCACTCCGTGATAGCGGCGCTCGTCCTGACTGCCCTGGTCTCCGCGCCGCTTTCGCCGAGCGAAGGCTTGGACGTGCTCTCGCTGGGCGCGAACCAGCCGTCGCTCGACAAGCTCGACGCCAAGTGTAGGAAAAGCGTCGATCTCATCCTGCGGGCTCCCCTGGCGGTCGTGCGGGAGGCGGCCTCGACCCTCTCGGTGAGCTGCGCCAAACCGCGATTCGCGAAAGTCGCGGCTGCCATCGACAAACAAGCTGCTCGATGCGCCCTCGATGACGAAACGTGCGCCGCCTGGCTCTTGCACGCTCGAGCAGCCCTCGTCGACGTGTTGGGACCGCGCGGTACGCCAGCCGACTTCGCGCAGGTCGTGTCTGCGATCGCGGCTACCGGCGTCGGTGAGACCGTCGATGCCAAGCAGGCCGACGGCGCCCTCGAAGCCGCGAATCGCGTATCGGCCGCCAAGCCAGATCACGCCGCGGTGCAGCGGCTCGCCTTGGCTGCGTGGCTCTCCCTGCCGGCGACGGGCGCGGGCATGGAGACTTCGTTCGCCAAGCTCATTCCCCGCGTGCTCGCGACCAACGGCGACGATCCCGAGGTTTGGGGTGCTTTCGTTTTCATGGCACAGCGTGCCGACGCCGTCGGGGCAACCAAACAGTTCTTGGAGGCGCAAGCCGAGACCGCCGCGAGCGCAGCACATCGCGCCAAGGCACACTATCTGCGCGGCTGCCTCGCCATGCAGGAGAAAGACAGCGCCGGCGCGCGCGCCGCTTTCGGCGCTGCCGCTAAAGCGGACCCATTCGACGCCACCTACAGCAAGGCGGTGAACGACGTCGCGGCCGGCATGACGTTCCAATGCAAGGTCGTGATGACGCCGTTCGGAACCGCCCTCGAGAATATCCTCCGACGTCAATGATGCTTTTGCGGCTCCGTTTGCTTGCGCTGCATCGCCGCCTTGGTCGCATCGGGTAAGACGCGCGCTGCAATCGCCTGCATCTTGTTCTTGAGCGCGCCGCAGATGACCGAATCTTTTCCCTCGAGCAACGCGTCGATCCCCTGCTGCGCGACGAGCGCAGGGTCGTCCTTCTCGCCCTGGCCGACGCGCGTTTCGACCATGTTGGCGCGCTCGAAAAACTCGGTGTCGGTTGCGCCAGGCATCATCGCCGTGATGCTGACCCCGGTGCCCTCGAGCTCGTTACGCAGACCTTCGGCGAATGACTGGATGAACGCTTTGGAGGCGGCGTAGACCGCGAAGAACGGACCGGGAAAATTCGCCGCCAGAGACGACGTGAGCAGGATGCGCCCACGGCCACGGGCCACCATGTCAGGAACCACGCGTTTGGCCAGGTGGACCGCCGATGTCACGTTGAGGCTGATGATGTTGAGCTCGTCTTCGAGCTTGGTGTCACCGACGAACGCTCCGCCGGCTCCGACACCGGCGTTGATTGCAACCACGTCGATCGGCCGACCGATCCCCTTCATGTGCGCATAGAGGCGCTCGACGCCTTGATAGCTCGCAAGGTCGACCTGCAGCGCATTGGCGCGCGGCCCGAGCTCACGCGCCGCCCGGCGCACGCCGTCGTCCTCGGCCACGATGAGGACCTCGAACCCACGCGACAAAAGCTCTCGCGCCAGCTCGAAGCCAATTCCCGACGAGCCACCCGTCACCACCGCTACCTGCCCAGCCGCCATTGATTCCATGACATTCCCCCCAAATTGCACGTTGGGCAGCGTCACGGTTTCACGCAACCTGACGGGGGGTTTGCAGGCGCAAGACGAGGCATCCAATCCCACCCGAGACGACGGAGCCAACGATGATGCCTACCTTCGCGAGGCCCAAGAGCTCTGGCACCCCGGTGAAAGCCAGGCCGGCGATGAACAAGGCCACCGTGAAACCAATGCCAGCGAGGATGGACACGCCGTAGAGCGCCCACCACGTTCCTCCCCTGGGCATCGGTGCGAGCCTCGCTTTGATGGCGAGAGCCGTGGCCGCGAAAATCCCCACCTGCTTGCCGAAGAAGAGGCCGAGCGCGATGCCCAAGGGCACTGGGTGGGCGAGGCTCGTCGCCGTCATCCCGCGCATGTCGACGCCAGCGTTCACGAAGGCGAAGATCGGCATGACGACGAGGGTCTGAACGGGATGCAGAGCGCGTAGGGAGCGGTCCAACCAGCGCTTGGGAACCACGAGGGCCGCAAGGAAACCGAAGATCGTCACATGGATGCCGGAGCCATAACCGAGGGCAATGACGATGATGCCGCCGATGTCGTCGAAGATGGCGAGTGCAACCACGAAGACCGCAAGGCCGCGTGGAACCCGGCTGCCGAGCAGCGCCAGGCAACCGATGACGAAAGCGATGTCGGTCGCGACGGGAACGCCCCACCCTGCGGCGGCGGCGCCGCTTGGGTTGAGGCCGTAGTAGATGGCGGCCGGCACGATCATGCCGCCGAGAGCGGCGATGCCCGGCAGGAGCGCCCGCTGGAAGGTGCGTAGCTCGCCCGCGACCAGCTCTCGCTTGATGTCGAGACCGACGACGAAGAAGAACAGCGTCATCAGCCCGTCGTTCACCACGTGCAGCGTCAGTGGCGCTTGCGCCCAGCTTGCGTAGAGTTGGGCGAGCGGTGAATTCGCGGCGACGAGCGCGAGCACTGCGGCGACGAACAACGGCACATGACCGGGGTAGCGCCGAAGACTGGGAGCTGGCAAGGATGCCGCGTGAGCGAGCTCGACGTCATCGTCATCGGGGCGGGCTTGTCCGGGATCGGCGCGGCGTATCGCCTGCAGAGCGAGCTGCCGCATGTTCGCTACGCGGTGCTCGAGGCCACCGAGACGATCGGCGGCACCTGGAGCTTGTTCCGCTATCCCGGCATCCGCTCGGACTCGGACATTTTCACCTTCGCTTTCCCCTGGCAGCCGTGGCGTGGCGCGAGCAGCATCGCGGAGGGCCACGAGATTCTCGACTACATTCGCACCACCGCCGCCGAGCACGGCATCGACCGTCAAGTGCGCTTCGGACATCGGGTCATCGAGGCGCATTGGTCGTCGGTAAAGAACCGCTGGCGGGTCATCGTGCGCGTCGACGGCGAGCACCGCGAGCTCACCTGCCGCTTCCTCTACGCTTGCAGCGGCTACTACAGCTACGACGAAGCACACGCGCCAGCGTTCGACGGCATGGACCGCTTCGGCGGACAAGTGGTGCATCCGCAATGGTGGCCTGCCGATCTCGACGTCACCGGGAAGCGCGTCGTGGTGATCGGCAGCGGCGCCACCGCGATCACGTTGGTACCGGCCCTCGCCGCGACGGCAGCGCAGGTCACCATGTTGCAACGGTCGCCGACCTACGTAGCCACGCTGCCTTCACGCGACGTCGTCGCGAATCTGCTGCGGACCCTGTTACCTCGCCGCGTCGCCCATCATCTCGTGCGCTGGAAGAACGTGCTGATCACCATGGGCATCTACGCCTTCTGCAGGGCCTACCCGGAGAAGGCGCGAAGCTGGCTCATCGACAACGTCCGCTCACATCTCGGCCAACGACTCGCAGCCGAACCCCACTTCGCACCGCGTTATGCGCCCTGGGACCAACGGCTCTGCCTTGCTCCCGACGCCGACCTCTTGGTGGCCCTGCGCGAAGGGAAGGCGTCCGTCGTAACGGATAGTGTCGCGCGTTTCAGCGAGCGCGGAGTGGTAACCAGCAGTGGCGAAGAGATCGCTGCCGACATCGTCGTGACCGCGACTGGGCTCGAGCTACTCGCGATCGGCGGCATACGTTTGCATGTCGATGGCGTGGTCACCGATGTCCCGTCGACGTTGGTCTACAAGGGCTGCATGCTGAGCGGCGTGCCGAACTTCGCTTGGTGCGTCGGTTACATCAATGCGTCGTGGGGACTGCGGGCGGATCTTGCGTCCCGCTATGTGACGCGGTTGCTCGATTTCATGGAGCGCTATGGCTACGCCCGCGCGACCCCGCGACCGGCGGCCAACGTCGAGACGCGGCCGGTGCTCGATTTGAGTGCCGGGTACATTCAGCGCGGGGCGCATCGCTTGCCTAAGCAGGGGAGCGAGGAGCCTTGGATGCTGCGGCAGAATTATCTCGTCGACTATGGGACGATGGTGTTTGGGCGGGTGGATGATGGGGGGGTGGAGTTTGGGGTTTGAGGGAAAATGGGACGTGAACCGTTTTCTTCGAGCCGGGGCTTCGGTGGTCTCCGCAGCCGTGGTGGTTTGGCGCCGAGGGGGTTGAGGAGACCCGGGGGCTTCGCTGGCATTGCGGTGGGAGTTCTTCGAGCGCCTTCGTATTGTCTTCGATAGCGGACATGTCGTCCGCCCCGGGGCGGGTACGTACTTTCTTGTGACTGACATCGTGTCGTTCGTGTCGAATGTGTTTGACACTGTTTTGGCGGACGCTGCGCTTGGCTGATTCTTCGGCTGTCGGGAATGGCCATTGCGGGCCTTGCCGCACACGCTGATGCATTGGCTGAATTCGTTGGGACGATTTCGTCTCCGCGGTGTTTTGCGTCGCGTGGCGGGGCTGCAAAAGGCCTAAAATTTCCCGTGCTATTGTCGACGCATGAAGTTGTCCTCCTTAAAAGACGATGCGTTCGATCAAGCCTTGCAACGTGCCGCTCGCCGGGAGCGACTGGCGATAGCCGATGTCGTCGAGCATCTCGCGGAAGCCGATAGACGTGAGTGGCATATCCGGAAGGGCTTTCCCGGACTCACGAACTACTGCGTTGCGCGGCTCAAGTACTCGCAAGAGGCAGCCGGCAAACGTGTGACAGCGGCTCGGCTCGTTCGGAAGTATCCGCTCGCGCTGCAGATGCTGCGGGAAGGTGAAGTCCATCTCAGTGGGCTCTTGGTTCTCAGTCCGGTACTCCAGGCCGACAACTATGAAGAGCGGTTGAAGGCAGCAGCCGGGAAGACCCGCGAGCAAATCGAGCTGCTCGTTGTGGGATGGAAGCCGAAACCTTTGGTCGAGACCCGCGTCTTCGAGGTGAACGCCCCAGCTCTCGAGCTTCCACGCGCACCGCGACCACGACCGCTCGACCCCCAGCACTACAAGCTGCAGCTGTGCATCGACCTCGAGACTTACGAAGACCTCCGATGGCTGCAGGAGCACATGCGGCACAGCATCCCCGACGGCGACGCCGCGAAGGTCATCGCCAAAGCCATCAAGGACCTGCGCAAGGAAGTCGAGAAGCGCCGTTACGGTAAGACCGACAAGCCGAAGACCGTTCTGCCTAAGCCTGACTCACGCGCCCCAGGGCGGGCGACGCGACGCGAAGTCTCCGAACGGGACGGTTGCCAATGCACCTACGTCGCAGACGACGGCCACCGCTGCGAAAGCACCGCCTGGCTCCAGTTCGATCACGTCGAGGAATGGGCCACGGGTGGTCCAACCGAGACCGACAATCTCCGCATGCTCTGCCATGCGCATCATCGAGCGCGTAGCCGCCACCCGCCCCGGGGCGGCTTCTCGTCCGCTATCGCAGACACAACAGGAGCCTAATCCCGGCGAAGAAACACTTCCTCCGCCTCTCGCTCGGCTCTCTCATGCGCACTCATCGGCATCGCACTCTGAATGGCTTCGACCTCATCCTTGGTAAGCCCGGGGAGGGAGCGGACGAATGCCACGAGCTCCCAGGTTCCGGGGTCGTCGGCTTTTCCTTCTCCCCATGCGGGCATGCCGCTCAGGCGGATGCCGTTCTGGATGATCCAGTAGAGCTCGCCGTCGGTCAGGTCCTGGGTGATCGCGGTTCGCATGTCCGGCGCGCGTGGGTACATGCCGTCGCCGATGACCCCGACACCGCTTCCGTCGGGGGCGTGGCACGTCGCGCAATGGTCGGCCCAGTGTGCCCGCGCCTGGGCTCGCTTGGCGTCGTCCATGACGATCGGGTTCTGTTGCTCGCGAGAGGGCCTGGGGATTGCCGCCTTGCGGAGAGCGCGGGCGATCACGATCTCCAACGTTCCCGGCGGATCGCGGGTGCTGATGCCACGGCGTGTGATGTCCCAGAGCGCGAACGCCGCTATCGACGCGGCAATCAGGGCGAGCACTCCGAGCAGGGCGAGGAATCGCACGAACATGCGCCACGCTACCGCGAAGCATGGCTGCCAGGAAACTTGGCTTGGATCGGCTCCCCAGGTAGTTGGTCGAACGTGCAGCGTTGGCTCTGGCGACTGACACCGGTGGCGGTCTCCCTGGTCGCCTTCCTCTGGCCCCTTTGGTTCTGGAACCGCACTCCGGGCGGTGACTGGGGCTATTTCGACAGCCTGGCCATGGTGGTCCGCTCGAGCGTCCATAGCTACGGACGCTTTCCCATGCACGACCCTTGGGTGATGGGCGGCGCTGATCTCTTGGCCAATCCGCAAACGCGGATGTTTTCGCCCTTCGGCCTCCTCGATCAGATCTTCTGGCCGCACATCGCCAACATCATCTCGCTGCTCATCCACGGCATCTTCGGCGCCTGGGGCATGACGTGCGTGCTGACGCGCCTGGGCCACAACCGCGTCGTCGCCGGGCTCGGCGCGATGATGTTCATCGGCGGCTCGTGGTTCATGCTGCACTACTGCGAGGGCCACGTCCCATACGGCACGATGCAGCTCCTGCCATGGGTGGTGTACTGGCTGCTCGAGCTCGACAGACCGGCGGCCACGCTGAAGCTCGCAGCGTTGCTGGCGCTCTTTCTCGTCGATGGCGGCATGTACGCCTTCATCTTCAGCGCCTACGGAGCCATCGTGCTCATGGCGCTGGGCGTGGTCCCGCTGCGTGGGTTCGCGGCGATGCTCAGGGAACACCGCTTGCTGCTACCGGGAGCTGCGGTTGCATTCCTCGGCGTCGCTTCGGCGAAGCTCGTACCGGTGATCGAGTCGCTGGGCACGCGCAAGCTCACCGTCGAGCGCGCCACCATGGGGATGAAGCTCGCGCTCGCGGCGTTCTACGACACCGATCAATGGTTCTTGAAAGGGGCGCGGCCCCTCGAGTGGCGCTTCCACGAGGTCGGTTGTTACCTGGGGTTCGCGGCGACCGCGCTCATCGTCGTGGCCCTCGTCCGTCCGACTTTCGCGCGCGCCCAGTGGCGCTGGCTGGTGTTCGGGCTGGTGTTCTTGTGGATCGGTACCAACGCGCTGGCGCCATTCAATCCCTGGGAGCTCATCTCACGCACACCGCTATTGCGGAATGCGCACGTCCAGAGCCGCAACTTCATCTGGCTCTACTTCGCCTGGGTCGTTCTCGTCTGCGCGGCGGTACGCTCCTTCCGCTGGCACCCGCGTATCACGCATGCGCTCTTGGTCGTGGCGGTGCTCGAGATCGTCGTGGTTTCGCAGCGACAGTGGTTCCGGGCCATGCACAACGACGGCGGCAAGCAGCGCTATCAGGCGACAGCGCGCGACATCACGCAGCGCACGTGGGCTTATACCGTCATGTGGGCGACCAAACCCGATCACTACTTCGCTGGTGGCTATGGTGCCCTCGACACCTACGAGCCGGCCCAGGTCGAACGCAACGTCCGCTATCGCGGCGGACCTGGATATGCAGGGGAGATCCGGGTCGTCGGTGGCAACGGCACCGCAGAGCTTCGCGAGGTCTCACCCGGATACATCGCCATGCACTACGAGGGCACGACACCCGCGATGGTGCGCATCAACCAGAATCGTCTGGCCGGCTGGGAAGTCGCGTCCGGCGAGGCCGAGTGCGATGACGATGACTACTCACTCGACGTGAAGATCGCGGCGCCAGGCGACGTGATTCTGCGCTATCAGCCCTGGTACTGGCCCGACGTCGTCATGGCCTATGTCCTCGGCCTCGTCGTCTTCGTTGGCATGGCCTTGCGTTTGCGGCAGAAAGCAGCGACGTGAGCGAATTCGACTACAGCGGCATTCCTGTCGGCTTCTACGATCAGGTAGCGCGCGGTGAAGGCAGCGCCATCCGCAAAGCCTGGCACCTGCAGAAGTTCCAGCGCATCGTCGACTGTTTGCCTCCCGGCCCC
>CAZAER010000051.1:0-24654 GCA_964484195.1 uncultured Bdellovibrionales bacterium
CTTCTTCATGACGCGGGCGCTCTTCACGACCTGCGGCAGGAACATCTTGCCGGCGCCGAAGAGATCACCGACCACGTCCATGCCCGCCATGAGCGGGCCTTCGATCACCTTGAGCGGTCGTTCGTATTTGACGCGCGCTTCTTCGGTATCGGCCTCGATGTAGTCGACGACGCCCGCGACCAGTGCGTGCTTCAAGCGCTCTTCGACGGATTGTTGGCGCCACGACAAGTCGGCTTCCGTTTTAGCGGTTTCACCGGTGTGTGACTGCGCGTAGGCAATGAGCTCTTCGGTAGCCTCCGGACGCCGCGCGAAGATGACATCCTCGAGGAGGTTTCGCAGCTCGGCAGGTACCTCGTCGTACACCATCAGGTGTCCGGCGTTGACGATACCCATGTCGAGGCCGGCCTTGATGGCGTGAAACAGGAACACGGCGTTCATTGCCTGGCGCACGTGCTCGTTGCCACGGAAGGCGAACGACAAATTGCTGACGCCGCCGCTGACCTTGGCCAGGGGGAAACGCTTCTTCAGCTCGCGCGTCGCCTCGATGAAGTCGAGCGCGTAGCGGGCGTGCTCTTCCATGCCAGTGGCGATGGTCAGGACGTTCGGGTCGAAGATGATGTCCTGCGGAGCCACGCCGACCTTCTCCGTGAGAATGCCGTAGGCGCGAGAGAGGATCTCGATGCGTCGCGGGAAGTCCGCCGCCTGACCTTCTTCGTCGAACGCCATGACCACCATCGCGGCGCCGTAGCGCTGAATGGTGCGGGCGCGCTCGATGAACGTGGCCTCGCCGTCTTTGAGCGAGATCGAGTTGACGATGCACTTGCCCTGGACGCACTTGAGACCGGCTTCGAGCACCTTGAAGTCGGAGCTGTCGATCATGATCGGCAGCCGCGCGACGTCGGGCTCGGACGCCACCAAATTGAGAAACGTCGTCATCGCCTGGACGGCGTCGAGCATGCCCTCGTCCATGTTGACGTCGAGGACGTTGGCGCCACCGCTCGCTTGCTGCCGCGCGACATCGAGGGCGGCCTCGAAGTCGCCTGCAAGCACTAGGCGCGCGAAGCGACGCGAGCCCGTGACGTTGGTGCGCTCGCCGACGAGGGTGAAGTTGCTCTCCGGCCGCAGCACCAGCGATTCGAGACCGCTATAGCGTGTGAGCGAATCGATCTCTGGCGCCGGCTTGGGGCGAGGCCGCAGTGGCTTCAACACCTTCGCGATTTCGGCGATGTGCTCCGGCGTCGTCCCGCAGCAGCCGCCGACGATGTTGAGCCAGCCTTCGCTGGCGAAGCCGCCGAGCGCTTTGGCGACGTCTTTCGGGCCTTCGTCGTACTCGCCGAACGCGTTGGGAAGACCAGCATTGGGATAACAGCTCGTGTAGCTCGGCGTGAGGCGCGCGAGCTCTTCGACGTAGGGGCGCATCGCCGCCGGGCCGAGGGCGCAGTTGAGACCAACGGAGAACGGCTGGTATCGCGCCACCGAGGTAAAGAATGCTTCGAGGGTCTGGCCGCTCAAGGTCCGGCCGCTGGCGTCGGTGATGGTGACGCTCACCAGCACTGGGATGCGCGTCTTGCGCTCGGTGAACAAGCGCTCGATGGCCGCGAGCGCCGCCTTGGCGTTCAGGGTATCGAAGATGGTCTCCGGTAAGAACACGTCGACGGCGCCATCCATCAAAGCGGACGCTTGCTCGTAATATGCGTGCTCGAGCTCGTCGAAGGAGACGGCACGGAAGGCCGGGTTGTTCACGTCCGGCGACATCGACGCCGTGCGATTCGTCGGCCCGATGGCGCCTGCGACGAAGCGACGCTGACCGGTCTCACGCGTGACCTCGTCGGCGGCTTCGCGCGCGACCTTGGCCGCCGCCAAGTTGATGGCCCGGCAATCGCGCTCGAGGCCGTAGTCGAGCATCGAGATCGAGTTGGCGTTGAAGCTGTTGGTCTCGATCATGTCGGCGCCCGCGAGCAAGAAGTCGCGGTGGATGGCCTTGATGATGTCGGGGCGGGTGATGACGAGCAGGTCGTTGCAGCCGCGTAGCTCGCGCGGATGTTTGGCGTATGCCTCGCCCCGGAAGTCGTTCTCGGACAGGGCGTGGGTCTGGATCATCGTGCCCATGGCGCCGTCGAGCACGAGGTGGCGCTCGCGAAGGACTCGTTCCAGGGCATCGAAGGTCGGGGATCGCATGGCCGCATTCTTACCAAGCAGCGCGGATATCAGGAAGGGATGGAGGTGGCGCCGGCCCGACAACCGGCGCCACCGTCCGCAAGCACGGGATCCGGAGGTCACGAGGACCGTCCGGTATCGCGACGCCAGGGTGGTTTGGCGTGCACGTGTTCTGTTTCCCGCGCAACGGCGTCGAGCCCGACGATGGTCGCACCGACGAGAGCGACCAACGTAGCGAGCGTTTGGCTCGGAACCCCGGCTACGACTTTGGCTGTGGTGGCAACCAGAAGGTCGGAGTCGGCATCTTCCCCAAACCACACGTCTTAGGAGACGCGCTGTACGCCGTTCTGTATGAGCGTCGATCGCATCCTTTCGTCTGCTATCGATACCTACTCCGCGCGCGGCGGACCGGGTTGTCCGCGATCGCGTCGACTGCTCAGAAGGTGTAGCGCACGGAAAAAGAGGTGCCGACGCCAACGATGCCGGGACCCGGCAAAACCAGGAAGGTCGCCGCGATGCCGGCGGAAAAGTCCGTCAACAAGGTCAAGTACGTGAAGCCGAGGCCGCCGACGAGGGCGAGGTTCATCCGCGGGACCAGGAGCGTTGGATCGTCTGGATCGGTCGGTAGCGGATTGATGCGCGAGAAGCCGGCGCCGACCTTGGGCTCGATGGCGAAGCGTTGAGTCACCCGCAGCGCATAGACGAGCTCACCGGTCAGGTTGAGCAGGTCGTAGCTGGTGACCGCGGTTCCTGCCGGAGTCACGGCGGGATCATCGAAATCGCTGATCGGATTCTCGGCGACGTACGCCGCGGATGCGCTCGCCTGCAGACTCAGGTTATCGGAGAGGTCGTAGCCCAAGTGCAAGGCGACGTAAGGCTGCAGGTTCGAGACACCGTTCACGCCGCCGAGGCTTACGAAGGTCCCGAAGTCCGCTCCGACGTACACACCGCGCTGCAACACGAAGTTCGCGAGCTTGTCGTCGTCGGGCGCTTGCGGCGTGGCCGCGCCAAGCGCGACCGCGGTAACCAGTACGAGCACCACCGTCATTCACCACCCGGCTTGAAGAGCCATGGATAGGTGACCTCCGCGGTGCCTCCGCCTTCGCAAGGCGGGAAGCTCATGTGGCCGACGACCCGCATCAGGCATTGCTCGACGGCGGTGTTCCCCAGCGTGCTTTCGGCGACCCGCGATTCGAGGACCTCGCCTCGCCCACCGATGGTGAAGGCAGCGACGACCTTGCCCGCGAGATCGGGATAACGTTGGAGCTCCTTCTCGTAGCAAAACTTCACCTGGGTCAGGTGACGGGTGACGACGCGGCCAACGACTTGATCGGAGAGGCAGCCTTTGATCACGGTCCGGCCAGGGACGACTTCGGTCGCGCGGCCACGCCCCCCGAGCTCGACGTTGGTGAGGCCCTTGCCGGTCCCCTTGCCGTCGCCGACACCACCGATTCCCAGGCTCTTGCCGCCGCCGCCGAGCCCAGTGCCGCGGCCGCCGCTTCCGCCGACCCCGCCCGCCTCACCTTGGTTGCGGCCACGCAAGCCGCCGAGCGCATCGTTGATGCCGCTTCCCAAGCCACCGGGTCCGAACACACTGGCGCTGGCACCGCTCGGCTTTTCGCCGAGCACCTGTAAAAGGCCCGAGCTCAGGGCCACGCGGCGGTCTTGTGACCGCTTTCGCGGATCGACACGCGGCGCGCCGACTTTGCTGGCGGCGGAGTCCTTCTGCTCGCTCGGGCGGCCGACCGCGCCTTCGTCGCCCTTGCGTTTGCCGCCCTTGCTGCCCGCGGCTTCCACCGCGTTGCGGGGCTCCGGCTTCTTCTTGGCGCGCTCCTCGAGCACGAGCTTGGCGACACGCGTCGGGTTCTCGAGCATCTCGATCGGTAGCTCGTTCGCGGGCTCGGGCGGCGTCACCAGCACCGCGGTGAGCGCGACGAGATGCGCGACCAAGGTGATGACGAGCACTGCCGCGAAGTTCTTGTCGAGCCAAGCGAAGGGCTTCGGCACCACCTTCTTGGTGGCGGGAACCCAGCGCGCCGCGATGGTGACGTCACCGATGACGATGGCGACACGCTCGCGCGCCTCGAGCTTGACCGTATGGATGCCCTTGCCGGAGAGCGCTCCCGCGTCCACGCGCTTGAGCTTCACCAGACGGTCGAGCGACAGCGGCATCTCGTCGTCGCCGCGCACTTCGAGACGCATCGACGAATCGAAGCGTAGCTCCATCCCTTTGCCGGATGGCTGCGCGATGATGAACTTGTCGGCGAGATGCTCTGGCAGCGTCGCCGGCAAATCGACGGCGCCGATGCCGACGGTCACTGGCCGCCGCGTCTCGAGACTGACGACGCTCATGCGCGCGTCACGCCAAAACATGGTCAGCTCGAAGCGCGGATCCGAGCCGGGGACGGTGGCGGTGAGCTCTTCGAAGACGGCGGAGGGCACACCGACGGTGTCACGGGCGACCTCACGGAACGACACCTCGGCCTTGGCCGCCCCCGTGGCCAAGCTGACGTCGGTGTCTTCGTTCTCGACCTCGGTCACCATCGGCAGGTTCTCACAAATCGTTGGGGGAGGCGATCAGCTCGGGGAGGAAGTTCTCGCGCACGCGAATGAGCGTCGAGAAGCGGCTGGCCTTGCGGCTCACCACATACGAGCCTTCGGGCTTGATGAGGTCGCCTTCCACGAGGGAGCCGGTGAAGTCGATGATCGTGCGCTTCTTGAAGACGACGCGCTCTTTGCTGTCGGGCGTCGCCTTCGCGGGCGGCTCGGCGGGCTTTGCGGTCTCGCGCGGACGACCCTGGGCGCAGACGACGGCGGGAACGAAGATCAAGGCGAGCACTAGGAGCAAAGGTCTCATCGGGTCTTCTCCTGCGTCTTGCCCATCTGTGCTTGTGCGAGCTGCAACCCCTGCGAGGACGCCGAGCTGGCGTCGCCGAGGGCAATCGCTCGCGCGTAAGCTTCTTTGGCGCGGCCATAGTCACGATGGGTGAGCGCCAGCCCGCCGATCGCGGCCTGCACTGCCGCGTCGTTCGGGTCGAGCGTCGCGGCGGCCTGCAGCTCCGCGAGCGCGAGCGCGTCGTCACCTGTCGCCCGCGCTACCTCGGCGAGGCCGAAGCGGAGCCGCGCATCTTTCGGAGCGCCCTCGGCGGCACGCGTCAGCATCGCCGACGCGAGCGCCGTCTTCTTCTGCTTGGTGAGCGCCCTCGCGAGCTCGAGCGTAGCACCTGGCTCGTACGGTGCTCGCGCCAGCGCAGCCTTGGCGGCGAGCAGCGCGCCTTCGGTGTCACCATCGAGCCGCGCCATCACCGCTTTGAACGTCAGGAGGTCGACGTCGTCGGGCCGGCGCGTGAGGCCCGCGTCGAGCACGGAGCGCGCCGAGCGCAAGTCACCGCGACGCGCAAGGATCCGCGCCAGATCGCGCGCCGCGCCGTCTGCTTCGGGTGCCGCTTCGTACGCAACCCGATAAGCTTGCAAGGCACCGTCGAGGTCACCTTTGCGCTCGAGCGCGACACCACGCTCGCGTCCGTTATCGCGCACAAGTGAGCCCGGGGCCACGACAGCGGGCGCGGCCGGCTCGGCACGACCATCCTGCTTCGGACCACCACATGCGACGACGAGGGTCGTCACGATGACCAAGGCGGCGAATCTCACGACGCACCTCCAGGGGGCGGCATGAGCGCGGGATCGAGGTTGGTTGCCGCGGGTGGTGGGTCGGCGTAACGCTGCGGCTCGTACCCCTTGAGCGCCTCCTGGCTGCGGGTCAGCCACTCGTCGTAGAGGCCCAGCTCGTACGCTTTCGCGGCGGCCTTGTCGAAGGCCTCGATGGCACGCTCCTCGAGCGGGAAGGCGCGGTCACCGAGCTCTTGATGATAAATGGAGCACTGGTCGGCAGAGAGCCGTTTGGGGCAAGGGCTGTCGAACATCGCTTTCGAGAGGTTCTTGTAGAGCGTGCCGATGCGATAGAGCGCCGCGATGCCCTGACTGCCCTCGCCCATCGCGATCACCTGCGTGTAGCGCTTTTGTACGGCGTCGACGGCGGCGAGCTTCTTCACCAGCTTCTGCGTGACTTCTTTTTCGGCCCCAGTGAGAGCGATGCCGATGGCCGCGCGATAGTCGGGCTCGATGGCGGCGAACGCCGCCGCCGCCGCGGAGCTCTTCACACACGGCTCTCGCTTCGCTTTCGCGGACAAGCGTTCGTACGAACGAGCAACCGTCTCCATCGTCAGCTTCGTGGTGATGTGACCCTCGCCCGCCCACTTGGCGGCGGCGTAGTCGGCGCAATAGCGCTTGGCTTCGTCACCCGCTGCGTAGTCGTTGGCGTAGCGCTCGAAGAAAGCGTGCGCCGCCTTGGCGTCTTGTTTGGCCTCGAGCACCGCGCCGGCCTTCCAGGCAACCGTGGCGGCGCGCAGGTCTTTGTTGGCGGCACGCAGGAGGTCGGCGGCGGCGAGATAGTCGGTGACGGCGGCGTCGTAGTCGGCGGCGCCTTCGCGGTCGGCGGCGGCGCGCAGCAGCATGTCGACGTCTTTCTTGTCGCGGCCACGACGTTCGAGCACGGCCGCCGCGGCGGACAGCGCTCCCACGCGCTCGTGGAGGTCGGCGGAGAGCAAGGCGACCTTCCCGCGGAGCTCGTCGTCACCTTCGCCGAGCGCCGGAGCCCCGACCGCCAGCGCCGCATCGAGATCGTGCGCCTTATCGTAAGCGAGCATGGCGTTGTAGCGCGCGGTCGCCGCGTATTTGCTCTTCGGGTAGTCCCGCACGAAACCGGCATAACCCGCGGCAGTGGCGCGCTGATCGCCCTTGGGCTCGATGACGTAGAGCACGTCGTTGAAGGCCGCGGCCTGGCCGTAGTCGTTGACGCGATCCGCGAAGACGCGGTCGCTCATGAGGTCGCGATTGCCGGAGATGACGCGGGCGTTCTTGGCGAGCTCGGCCCAGTCCTTGCGCGCGGCGAACGACTCGAGGATGGACTCTGCCGATGTCCGCGCCAGCGGATCACGCGGGTGCTTGGCGATGATCGTCTGGAAGCGCGTCGCGGCCTCTTCATAGCGGCCGGCGGCATAGAGCTGGCTCGCCGCTTTGAAGCGCACCTTGGCGATCTCGGGATCGTTGGGTTGCAGCGCGACATAAGCATCACAGGCAGCGATCAACTTCTCGCGCGCCGGCGAAAGCTCGCCTTTGCCGTCCCCGACACCCTTGGGATCCGCGGTCAGCTCGCCGCGCTTGCCGGGCTTGACGCCGGCGATACGGCTGCCAACGGTCTCGCGGTTGCCGCTCACCACTCTGTCCCAGGCCATGATCGCGCTGTACGCGGCCCGCGGCGCAAATTCGCTCTTCGGGTCGCTCGCGACCACCGCGGAGAATTGTTCGGCCGCGAGCGTGAACTCCTTCAGCTCGAAGGCGATCTCGGCCAGGAAGAAGCGAAAGCGCTTGGCGTTCGGCGAGTCAGGAAACTTCTCGAGATATTCGCGGTAGAGATCGCGCGCCAACATGTAGCTGTCGGTGAGCTTCGTCTGCTGCGCGGCGCGGTGTTGCTCGACCACGAGCTTTCCGAGCTCGTTCTCCACCACGCCATGGGCCTGGTCGACCGCTCGAGCGTTGCTGGCATTGCGCTTCGCCCAGGCGCCGCCCGGCGAATAGACGTCGATGAGCCGCCGAACCTCGCGGCGCACGTCGTCGTTACGCGCCAGCTGGGCGTAGGCGCTGACGATGCCGACTTGCAGCTGCGGGGCATCGACCGCATCGGGATCGTCACTGATGAGTCGCGAGTACGCCTTGATGGCGAGGAGATGTTTGCCTTCCTCTTCGTAACGCTTGGCGAGCTTGCGCAGATAGCCGCGCGCCTTGGCGGGCTGGAGCTCGCCCTCGTAGTACGCGAAAGCGTCCTCGAAGGAATCCATGTGCGAATAGACGCGCACCATATCGTTCAGGGATTCGTCGAGGAGCTGCAAGCGGTCCTGCTCACCGAGCTCACCTTCGCCACTACTGCGTTGCTGTTTGGCGTAGGCGACCACGGCGCGAAACTTAGCGAGCGCCGCCGGGTAGTCCTGCAGGTTGAAGTCGCACCAGGCGAGCTTGTAGGTCGCATAGGCGTAAACGCGCGGCCGCTTGGTGGCCGCCGCTGCTTCGTAGGCCTTCACCGCATTGACGAGCTTGCCGCTATTGAAGAAGTGCTCGCCCAGCTGCAACCAGGCGTCAGCGGCATAGATGGAGTCGGGATACTCTTTGATGAGCGTCCAGAAAGTCTCGACGCCTAGCTTCGTCTCACCCGCGTCGTACTGAGCGCTCGCGAGCGAATACAGCACCTCGTCGCGGCGCTCGTACGCTGGGTACTGCGCGAGGATCTGCTGATAGAGCTTGAGCGCATCGGCGCGGTAGCCAGCGCTCTCGATGGTCTTGGGCTCTCGCTCCAGAGTCGGCTCTTCGCCGCGCTTGCCGTTCGCGCTCCATCGTTCGAGCGACTGGTCCCAGGCCTGCATGGCGCGAAGACGCGCGTACTTCGACTTCGCCCAGTACATCTCGGAGAGCCGGAAGACGAGCTCCGCCTTCTGCGGACCGTCGCTCACGGTCGGCAACAAGCGCTTGAGCTTCTCGATGGCCTCGTCGCGCTTCAAGTCCGCTCGAGCGTCCATGTCGACCTCGGAGCCACGCAGCGCGAGAGGCGCCGGTCCGTCGCGCGGTGGCGCTCCGGCGGCGAGCAGGACGACCACGACCCAGCCCATCATCGCGAGGCCTCGCGGACTTCTTCGTCGGCGCGCAGGCATTCGCTACGCAGGGTGTGCCGGTAGTAGCCCAGCTCATCGAGCCAGACTTCCTTGCGCTGGCTCCAGTGCTGCCAGGCGTCGCTGGGGATCTCGGGACGCGGCAAGCGGCCACGGCGGTCCTTCAAAATCTCGCGGCCCTGCTCGAGCCAATTGCGCTCGGCATCGGCGACCTCGAAATCGAGGATGCGCATCTGGGTGGTGAAGTTCTTCAGGTTGTCTTGCAGGTAGCGCAACTGAGCGACGACGTGCCGACCCAGGGCGGCCTCGAGCTCGCCGCGTTGCTCGTCGATGATGCGGCGCAAGTCACGACCGATGCGCTGGCTACCCCAAGCGGAGATGCCGCCGATGGCGCGCGACTCCCAAGCCATGTGCTGCAGCTCGAAGTGAAAGTCTTTGAAGCGCTGCCCGCGACGCACCTCGCGCGCAAGCTCCGGCGCGTATTGCTTGCCACCCTCGGCGAGGATGTCGCGATAGTAGCTGGCGGGCGCACGCTCTCCGGTCAAGTAGCGATCGAGCTCCGCGGTCATGGGCTCGTAGGTTCGGCGGTAGACGTCGTAGGTCGCGCGCACGCGGTCCCACTGGCAGTTGACGAAATACGTGGTGGCGCGGACCACCCAAACTTCTGGGACGTGGCGTCGCGCGAAGTACGGCGAGAGCACGCTTTCGACGTCCCCCATGGCGCGACCGAGATCGTTGTCGCGGAAGTGGGCCCACGAGGTCTCGTAAATGGCGGTGAACCATTGTTCGGACGAGCGAGGCACTTCTTCGTACAGCTTGGCCGCTTCGGCGTACTCACCCAAGGCGTAGCTGGAACGCGCCGCGGCGATCAACGAGAGGTCACGCTCACGCTGCGCGCTGCTGTCCGTGCTGTCGGCTTTGACATGGCCGCGCACCGCCATGAAGTGACCGCGCGCGGCTTGGTTGTCACCGGCGCGGGCGGCGAGGACTCCGAGCAGGTAGCGCGCCTTGCCGTACTCGACGGACTCGGGAGTCACGGCCTCGAGGAATCGCTGCGCCTCGGTGTATTTGCGCTGGCGGAAGGAGAGCTCGCCGACGACGAAATTCACGCGCTCCGCTTGCGCCTTGTCGAGCTGGCCGAAGGCTTGCGGGTCGTAGTGCTCGTCGATGGCGATGGCGACGTAGAGATGGTCGTGCAGCGCGTCGCGAACGTCGAGCAGACCCGCGACCGC
This sequence comes from uncultured Bdellovibrionales bacterium, assembly GCA_964484195.1. Taxonomy (GTDB): domain Bacteria; phylum Myxococcota; class XYA12-FULL-58-9; order XYA12-FULL-58-9; family JALHOP01; genus JALHOP01. The sequence continues at coordinate 10,109 of CAZAER010000051.1, forward strand.
CGAGAGATAGAAACGGTTCCGGGGGCCAGCTTCGAAAAGGTCGCGATAGTAGAAGTACGCTGGAACGTACAGGCCGAGACGTTTCAGGGAGTCGGCCAGGTAGATCTCGGCGGTGTCGCGCTTGTCCTCGACGGTGTCGCGCGCCAGGACCTCGTAGAACTGGGCCGCCGCTTCGGCGTACTCCCCACCCTCATAGGCCTTCAGGCCACGCTGCAGATCTTGCGCACGGGCAAGTCCGCTAAAAAGGACCATAAAGGTGAGCGCGAAGTATCTCATAGGAGGAAGCTCAAGCCTCCGATGAGCATGATGTTGTTGCGGATGTCGGTCGTGAGCCCGGCGCCTTCTCCAGCGCGGTCGGCATAAACGAGGTCACGCAGCTCGATGCGCAGCCCGACCCAATCGGCGAAGAACAGGCGCAAGCCACCGGCTACGCTGGCGGCGATCTTGTAACGGTCGGCGCTATCCGCCGGCGGGCGTAGACCGCGGCCGAGGGCCTCGTTGTCCGGACCGCAGTCACCCTGCCCCGCCGGTGCGCACGGCTCGACGGTCGTGGCGATGGCCGGCCCCGCCGAGCCGTAGATGTCGTAGTCGATGAGATGACCATAGAAGTCGAACTTGCCGTACAGCGCCGAGAACTGGAGGCTCACCGCTCCGAAATAGCGGAGCTTCTTCAAGTCGACGGGCTCCGGCGCCAGGCGCTCCGCGTCGTTCAGCTCGTAAACCAGGCTCGAATAGGCCGAGCGCATGATGCCGGGGATCGAGCTGCTGATCTCGAGCGCGAGGTTTTCGCGCGGGTGGTAAACCAGCGCCACGCCCGGCCCCATCGACGACGAGAACTTGTTGCTCATCGTCATGAAGAAGAACGGGGTCAGCTCGACCGAGCCGCGTTTGAGATAAGCGCGGCGTTGCACCACGTAGATCGACTCGTCGGGCAACGTGAGGTTGCGCGGCGTTTCGTCCGCACTGACGAGCATGAGCGCGAGCGCGAGAGCAGTCATGGCGACACCGCTAGGCCCACCATGGCAACGTTGCGCCATGAGGTGTGCGGCTCGGCGAGCCCGTCGCCGTCGTTGTCCGTCGACTGCCGCCAGATGATGGCGCGATATTCACCGCGCACCGCGAGCCAGGTGGTCAAGAAGATGGTGGCGCCCGCGCCGATGGTCGCATGCGGGACGGCGTCGCCGAAAAAGCCGCCCTCGCCAGCACCGCCGCCGCTCAAGGTGTACCCGGTCTGCGATGACGGATCGTATGCCGCGGTGATGAGGCGCGTGCCATTCAGACCGCCACCGGCGAGCAAGTACAGCTGCATGTCGAAGTCGAGCTCCGACACCAAATTCACCTTGCCGTAGAACGGCAGCCAAATGGCGGTGAGATCGACACTGCCGGTCATCTGCCGGGTATCGGGAACGCGCAGCGATAGGTCGCAGCTGGGAGCGTTCACGGTGCGGCACGCCGTCACCTTGTTGCCGAGCACGCCGGCGCCGTCGGTGACGATGTCGGTGAGGCCCCCGCCGAAGAAGGTCAGAGTGCCGCCAATGCCCCAGTGATCGGCGAAGTGGTAGCGCAGGTCCAAAGCAGCGCCGGTCTGCTGCACGTATTTGTCGACCAGGCTGGTCGCGAACGCGAGCGTGAGGTCGAAACGACGCGATGTGGGATGCGCGACGTTCATGATGAGGGGCGCGTTTGCGAGATCGGCGTCACCGAACGGGTCATCGGAGTAGACCGGCTCACGGTCTGGCGCCGTCATCGCGGCTCCGGCCGCTGGGGCGGGCGCCGTCCCCTTCGCCACGGGGGCGCGGTCCTGGGCCAGCGCCGTGCCTCCGTAAAGACAGATCGCTGCGCAGAAAAGCCCAATTGAGCCCGTCGAACCTGGGGCTAGCGCACGCTGATTGGGTGACAAACGGAGGCTCCGAGAGGAGGGATATCCATTGTCAGTATCGGGGCGCCAAAGCCTATTGTTTCTGGGGACTACCGCACAGGCTCAGACTTTGCCGGCTTTGACCATGTCCGCCAGCACGATGTTGCTGACGTAGTAGAACACGCTCTGGCCGAAACGGACGCAGTCGCCCGAGGCGAGTGGCGTCAAGACGTGCGGTTGCAGAGCCCCACGGTTGACGAAGGTTCCATTCGAGCTGCCAACGTCTTGGACGGAGACCGGGTGGTCGTCGACACCGAGCGCGAAGTGGGCGTGAACGCTCGACGTCGCCGGGTCGCTGATGACGATATCCGCGGTCGAGGCCCGGCCCACTGTGATGTGGTCCCAGAGGCTTTCCGGCTTTTTCCGCAGCGGCACGACGAGCGATTCCGCTCCCACGACACCCCGCAGCTTGTCTACCTGCTCAGCGCGCTCGGCCTTCATCATCGCGATGGTTTCGTGCATGAACACCATCGTCGATGCCGGAGGACCGGCTGGCTTATCCCGCAACACGACTTCGCCCGAGCCTTCGGCCGAGATGAGGACATCGGCCCGTCCCAGCTCAGCGATTCGCAGCGGCTCCCGCACGAGATCACCGAAGGTCAACATGACCGTCTCGGTATAATCGCTTTGCAGCGTTCAGGCAAACCCGTGCTCACCGTCATCGCGGCAACGCTGAAGGGCCCTTCAGAAGGCTCTGGAACGTCTTGCAAGCAGGGCGGAAAAACGCCATCAAGCCAAGCCCATGGCGACCTTGAAAGAGCTGATCCAGGACCAGGCGAAGCGCCGGGCGATTGTCGATGACTGCGCACGGCTGGTGGACGACGAGGTGAGCGCCAAGGGCGGTCTCTCGGGCTTGGCGATCAAAGGCGCCTACGCGGTCGTGAAAGCCATCAAGCCAGGGATGGTCCGCGACGCTTGCGAGCACCTCATCGACGAGTTCGTCGAGAAGCTCGAGCCCTACTGGAGCGAGCACAAGGCGAAGGGCTCCGGCACCTTCGTCGCTTTCCTCTCGCCCAAGAGCACCGAGGTCGCGAACGCCCTGCTCGGCGTCACCGATCGCAAGGCGGCGAAGGCCAAGAACCCGACCATCAAGAAGGCCTACGAGAAGCTGCGCCCCACGGGCGTGAAGAACGTCGAGAGCGCGGTCCCCGGCATCGCGAAGGTCATCGAACGGCACGCTTGAGCGTCGGTCGTCGTGGCGTCCCACCCATGCGCGCATTCCAGGCCCTCCGCAATCGCGGAACGGGCTGGGTGATCATGCGAATGTCGAAGCCACGCGCGAACGACACGGGTGCGAGCATCACCGGCGCGAGCATGTGGGGCTTCGGCGCCGGCCCGACTTGGCGCAAGGCACCGAGTGTCGCGAGCCGCAACACCGTCGAGACCGCGAACACCGCGAAGTAAGCACCGCTTCCCGAGCCCGCCGCCGCGAGGAGCGCGCCGCCCAGGGTCGCGCCAATCACCATGGCGCAGGCGTTGCACAGGTTGAACGCCGAGAGCATCGCCGCCCGCTCGTTCGCTGGAATGGTCTCGAGGTACAGGAAGAACGTCGCCATCTCGAAGCAGCCCCAGGCAAAGCCGGAGAGGATCTGCACCAGGAGCAACGTCGTGAAGTCGGTGGTGAAGATCCACGGCACTGGGAGCAGCGTGATGCCGGCGCCCCCGACCCAGAGCAGGGTCTTTGCGTCGAGCTTCTTCAAGATGCGGGCGCACACCGGATAGATGCAGATGCGGCCGATGTAGATGGCCGCGGTGAGCAGCATGAACGAGCGGTACGGCAGCTCGAGACGCTTGAGCATGTAGGGCGTGAAGTAAGGCGCCGCGATGTAAACGGCGACGTTGCTCATCAGCACGTAGCGCATCACGCGTCCGTCATCGCGGCCACGCAGGCGCTGCACGAATTCTTTGATGGTGACGCTGGTCGCCATCGCCTTCTGCGTCGTGACGTCGGGCTGGCGCGTCAGCGCGTAGATCGACGCGATGCGAGCGATGACCGCGATAGCGAGCACGCCGGCGAAGGTCACTCTGACGTCGAGCAACAAGCCCGACAACAGCACGGCGCCGATGAGCGAGACTTGCAGGTAACGGTTACGGGTCGCGAAATAACGAGGGCGAATCCGACTCGGCACCAGCTGCTCGATCCAGCCGTTCCAGCCGGCGCCAGCGGCCTGAGCGCTCGCGAAGTAGAGGGCCACGATGGCGAAAGCGAGCGGCGTCGCGATGTGTCCGCGCAAGCTCGCCACCGCCAGCACCGCCAAAGCGAGCGCCTGCATGCACGCACATGCGACCACCCAGGCGCGGTGCGAGCCAATCTTCACGAGGAAGCGCGGGGTCGCGAGCTGCAGAACGGCACCCGCGAGCAGGGGCACGGAGCCCACGAGACCGGCTACCGTGGCGCTCTTGCCCAGCGCCAGCATGAGCGCGGGGAAGTTCGTCTCTCCCATTCCGACCATGATGTTGCAGAGCACACCGTCGGTACTGGAAAGCTTCAAAGTACGGCGAAGAGACATGGGGGGTGCTTGGCGACGTTCACGAATGAAACGTCACAGGCACGTGATCTATTTAGTAGCCCAGGTCCGGCCCAAGCGCCGCTTTTACGCCGACTCAAGTGGCGGCGGAGCGCACGACCTCGGCGGGCGGCAACGCGACGCCGGTCGCCGGATCGACGGGCACGAAAAAGTCCTCGCCGGGCGTCTCCGCGATGATGCGCAAGAGATCGATCTCGGCTTGGGTGCACCAGAGATGCTGCTCGCCGAGCGGCAGCCAGCTGGGCAAAAGCTTCTCCTGCACGAAGCTGAAGGTGAAGATGCGCTTCAAAAAAATGCGCATGCGATGGGTCTCGTCGTCACTGAGCGTGATGATGCGATGAGGCGTGACTTTCTCTTGCTCACTGAAGCCCTTCGGTTGGACCGGCGGCAGCGCCTCGGTGCGTACCAGCGTGGCGGTGCCGATGCGCGAGAAGTTGTCGATGATGACCTCGCCGTTCTTGGTGAGGCCCTCGAGGCGTGCCGCGAGATTCACGACGCGGCCGCACACCGTGTAGTCCATGCGGCGCCACGAGCCGATGTTGCCGACGATGGCTTTGCCGCTCGCCATGGCGAAGCCGAACTCCGAGGGCTCGACATCGAGACGCTCGCCCTTGACGGCGCGCTCGCGCACGAAACGGTTCAAGACACGGCATGCGGCCTTCATCGCGGTGAGCGCGATGACGCCGCGGCGCTTGTGACCGTCCATGTCTTCCGTGTCGCCACGCTCGAAGACCGCCATGATGGCGTCGCCCATGGTCTTGTCGACGACCCCTCCGCTAAAAGCGACACACTCGATGAACAGGTGGAAGTAGGTGTTGACGATGCGGACGATCTCGTCGGCGGTGCGGCGATTCGAGATGGCGGTGTAGCCGCGCATGTCCCCGAAGAGCACCGAGAGATCGTGCAAGCGGCCACCAGGCTTGGTGAGCGACTCGTCGGCGATGAGCCGCTCGATGATCATCTTGTCGACGTAGTGGAAGAAGAGCTGGGCACGCTTGAGCATGGTGTTGAACGCCACCGCCAGCTCGCCGATCTCGTCTTTGCGATCCTCGGGCATGCGCTGGGTGAAGTCGCCCTTGGCGATGGCGCCGAGCTGCGCGCTGATGATCTGCAGTGGCCTCACTTCACGGCGCACGAAGAGCAGCGCGAAGATGCACATCACCACCGAGATTCCGGCGGTGAAAATGAATGCGTAGCGGAACGCATGCGTCAAAGCCGCTTCCAGCGGCTGACTCGAGAGCGACAGCACGAAGGTGCCGAGCTCGACGGTGCCGTACCGCATCGGAGCCCTGAAGTGGTAGGCGTGATGCTCGGTATCGGCAAAGACCATCGGCGCGTCAGCGGCCAGGAAGAAGCTCGGCAGCACCTGCCCTACTTCCGTCGGCCGCACCGAAGCGACGACCACGCCACGGTGATCGCCAACGCGCCCGTCGAGCACATCGGGGTCGGTGGCGAGGGCGCCAAGGTTATACGCGAGGCGCTGCTTCTCCTCGATGGAGGGCAAGCGGAGGACCAGCGGGCTGTTGGCGAGCGCGAAGTTCTGAGCCAAAGACGCGCCGCGCTTGGTGATCTCACGCTCGATCGAGGCTCGCAGGACGCCGAAGAGCGAGAAGAACACCGCAACCGCCGTGCCAACCGTCGTTGCCACGAAGACAATCGGGTATTTGCGGGAGATGCGCACGCGAGACCCTGGTCTACCACGGGCCGCTCGAAAGCGCCTGTAACGGGTCGAACCAGCGAGCCCAACTGCCGGGAATGCGTGTACAATCGTCCAGGTGCTCCTGTGTGGGTGCCAAGCTGCGCTGCGCGGCACTCGAGAAAAGAATGAACAGCAGACCCCTACTTCTCCTCGCCTCGCTCCTGTTCCTCCTCACTCCCCGCCTCGCGCAGGCCACCGTCATGGTTGCGCCGAGCGAAGACGAGCTAGTCTCGGGCGCGCAGGTCATCGGCATGGCCGTGGTGCAGCGACTCGAGGTCGTGGTCGGAAAAAGCGGCCAGGTGATGACCCACGCCGAGCTCAAGATCGAACGCGGCGTTCGCGGCGCCGACGACGGCGACTTCGTCGCCATGGATTACCCAGGTGGCCAGCTCGCGAACGGAGTGGTCTCGAGCGTGCCCGGCTCGCCGAACCTCGCGGTCGGTGACCGTGTCTTCGCGTATCTCCGTCCGGGTCGCACCGGCGCCCTCTTGCCGATCGGCTTGCGCTTCGGCGTGCTCGAGGTGCATCGCGGCAAAGATGGTCGCTTCCGCGCCAATCGCCGCCTCGACGGACTGACCCTCGTCGACAAGACCGGCGCCGCGGCCCCGACCACGCGCTACACCTTGCACGACGTCGTCGTCGACAAGCTGGTCGAAGACGCGCAAGCGCGCATGCGCAAGTTGCGCATCGATGCGGGTGCGCCGGGACGCAACACCAGCCATGGCATGTCGATCCCGAAGGTGACCCGATGAAGGCGTCCACTTTAGCGGTCGCACTCGCGGTCTTGGGCGCGGCGGCGCCAGCGTTGGCCGTCGATCTCGACAACGGCACCATCGCGTGCGGCACGGAGCCCACGTATTACCCGCGCGGCGACTTCTGGTCGGTCATTCGCGGGACCGGAGCCCCGACAGCGGTCCCCTATCGTATTCACGCCGGCGGCCTCGACAGCATTCCGGGCGACACCGAGAACAGCGCCATTCAACGCAGCTTCGACACCTGGATGGCGGTCCGCTGTAACGGAGAAGTGCCGAACCTACGCTTGGAGCGCGGCACCGACTACGAGAACCGCGACAACGGCGACGAGTACGACGGCGACGCCCTCGTCCTCGACACCGCGCAGAACATCGTCTTCTTCGTCACCACGGCGGCCGATTGGGAGGTCGATCAAGCCATCGTGGCGTACACCAACAATCTCGCCTCCGAGGCGGGGCCCATCGTCACCGCCGATATGCAGATCAACGGCGTCGACTACCAGTGGCGCGCCGCCAATGCCGCCGGCGTCTCTTCCGGTTGCGCCAAGCCTGCGCAAGGCGCGGCATCCACTTGCTACGACGTCGGCAACACCGTGTTGCACGAGGCCGGTCACTTCATCGGTCTGAATCACGTGCAATGCACCGACGCGGTCATGTACCCGTCGTCGACCCCGACGACGGAGATTCGTCAGCTTTCGGTCCACGAGACCACCGCCATCTGCAATCTCTATCCGCCCCGCGACGCCGCGGGCGATCAGCCCACGTTCGGTGAAGCCTGTGACTTCAATGGCGGACCGAACTGTCAGGCTGGTCTCACCTGCGTCGTGGGCCCCGAGTTCCCCGAGGCTTCGGGTTGGGGCAACTGCACCTATCTCTGCAACACCACCGACGAGTGTCCAACCGCATACGTTTGCGACGGCGCCGCACCGAACAAGTTCTGCCGGCCGGGCTTGCACGACACCGGCTCGACCATCGATCCGACCACCGGTGGCGATTCCTGCATCCCCTGCGTCCAGGAACAAGACTGCGCCAACGGCCTCTGCGTCGCGGGAGAAGAAGACGATACGGGTTATTGCTCCGAGACGTGCAGCGCCGACTTCCCCTGTCCCGCCGGCTTCTCGTGCCTCCAAGCCGGCGACATCTCGGTGTGCTGGCCCGACGACGAGGCGAGCTGCGGCCTCGATGACGCGCGCATCAAGCTGAACGAGGTCTGCTATAACGACGACCCCGATCTCAACACCGGCACCAACGACGGCTTCTACTACGAGTGCGGGACCAGCCTCATCTGCGTAGGCTTCCGCGGCTCCTCGTGCCTGCCGTCGATCGGCGCCTGCGTGTACTACTGCAACGCCACCGATCAATCGTACAGCGGTCAGCGTTGCCCCGATCCCAACCAGGACTGCTGCTACGGCGTGACCGAGCTCGGCGCTTGCCGCAAGGTCCCGGACGACAACCATCAGCAAGGCGGTTGCTTCACCGTCCGCAAAGTGGGCGAGACCTGCGTCACCGCCGAGAACGCGATCTGCCAAGACAACGCGAAGTGCATCTACGCCGGCAACAACGCGGGCGGAGCGCTGTGCTACGGCCTGTGCTCCTCGTCGGTCGCATGCAACCCCAACGAGACTTGCTTCACCACGAACGACAATTGCGGCGATCCGCTCTCCTTCTGCTGCGACACCGCGGTCTACAACCGCACCGGCGAGTGTCTCCCCTACGGCGTCAACAACAAGCGCGAGCTCGGAGTCGAGTGCAGCACGGCGAGCGAGTGCCAGAGCGGGATTTGCTACAACTTCAACGGCAAGTCGTCGTGCAGCCGCCGCTGCAACATCGTCACCGGCGCGGGCTGCCCAGGAAATATCGACGTCAACGGCGATGCGAAGAGTGACGGCGGGTTCTACTGCGCCGAGACCAGTGATGAGGGCTGGTGCTGGCCGAAGGAAGGGCCGGCGCGGTTCCTTGGCACCGGGGAGAATGCGGACGAAGGCGGAGGATGCGCGGCGAGCGGAGGGGGGGCGAGTGTGGTTGCGTTACTTGCGATGCTGGTGATCGGACGGAGGCGATCGGTAGTCGGCCGTCGGTAATCGGCTATCGGCCGTCGGTAATCGGCTATCGGCTATCGGCTATCGGCTATCGGACATCGGACATCGGACATCGGCTATCGGCTATCGGCCTTCCGCTCTACCGTGCCGCAATAATCTTATCCTTCGACAACCTACTCAAAATAGCCAACGTCTCCAGCTCGTCCATCCCCGTCACCGCGACGATATCGTTGTAGCTCGAGCGCCCATCGATCTGCGCGAGGACGAACCCCGACCTCTGATCCAAATCCAGCCAGATCACTTCGTCCGCCGCCACCGCGACCACCGGAATGGCATCCAGCGTCCCTAGCTCGGAAATGTGCATCTGCGTCAGCACCGAGCGCGATCGGTCGCGCGCCTTGCGCGCCTCGACGTTGGCCGGATCGATGGCGATGATCTCGTCCGCGAGCTTCAGCGTGCTCGAAAAATCGTCGAGCTCCGCTGCATCGCGAAGGCGGGCGAGCAGCTTGTCGAGCGAGCTGGCGGCGCTCGGTTGCCCGCGCGATGTATTGGCGACGATCGCAAGGACCGGAGCTTCGCTGCTGACGATGGCTGGAGGGCCGAGGAGCGCGTGCTCTCCCCAAGGATCTTTGCCCGGTGGCACCGCGGGTGCGACCACGGCGAGCGCGGCGGGAATCGGCGCGGCTGGCTTTGCGGCCTCGGGCGCCGCGGGCTCGAGCTCACGCTCGGCTTCCTCGACAATCGCCGGATGCTGGCCGCGCAAGTGTTGCAGGTATTGCAGCAGGGTCTTGTCGCTCGGAGACTCTCGCTGTCCCCGCGACCAAGCGCGCGCGGCCGCTGAGTAGTCGCCGCGTGCGTAGGCTTCCAAGCCTTCTTGCAATAGCCCGCCGCTCACGGCCCGCCGAGCTTCGCCGTGACTGTCTTGAACAGCGACAGTGCCCGCTGCAGCGGACCCTTCGCGAGCGCCATCGCATCGCGTTGGTTACCAGTGAGAGCCACCTTGGCGCGCTCGACCGCAGTCTTGGCCTTCTTGAGCGCCTCGGTACCGAACTCGGTGCCGGCGATGACCGCCGAAACCTTCGGCATCATGTCTTCGATTTCCTTGAGCAGAGCCTCGAGCTCGACCTGCTCCGCGTCTTTCTCGGTCGGCTTCGAGAAGGCGGTGACGTAGTCTTGGTTCTCCGCCGTCATGTCCGCGATCTCGGACGGCGTGAGGCCGCTCGAGGCGGTCACATCGATGGTCTGGGCGCGGCCGGTCGCGACATCTTTGGCCGCGACGCTGACGATGCCGTCGGCACTGATGGTGAACGTCACGTCGATCTGGATCTCGCCGCGAGGCTTCGCAGGTAGCTGATCGAGCACGAACTCGCCGAGCAGCTCGTTCTGGCTCGGCACCGCCGAGTCGCCCTGCATGACCATGATGCGGACCTGCGCCTGATTGTCGCGAACGGTCGTGAACACCTTGGTCGAGCTCGTCGGGATCGTCGTGTCCTTGGCAATCAACACGTCGAACAGGCCGCCGGCGACGACGATGCCGAGGTTGTGCGGCGTGACGTCGAGCAGCAGCGTGTCCTGCGAGCCCTCCGCGAGCAACTGACCTTGGATTGCGGCGCCACACGCCACGACCTCGTCGGGATGCACGCCCTTCGACGGCGCGATGCCGAAGTACTCCTGAACACGTTGCTGGATGCGGGGCATGCGGGTCATGCCGCCGACCAGGATGACCGCCTTGGTGTCCGCGAGCTTGAGGTCGGCGCTCTTGAAGGCCTTCTCGCAGATGGCGACCGAGCGTTCGATGAGATCGCTCGTCAGCTCGACGAGCTTGTCGCGGGTCAGCCGGCGCTGCAGATGGAACGCCTGGCCCTTCGCAGGCGAAGAGATGAACGGCAGGTTGATGTCGGTCTCGCTCTGCGCCGAAAGATCGATCTTGGCCTTCTCGGCGGCGTCGCGCAGACGCTGGAGCGCCATCTTGTCCGACCGCAGATCGATGTTGTGCTCGCGCATGAACTCGCTGCGCAGCCACTCGATGATGCGCTCGTCGAAGTCTTCGCCACCGAGGAAGGTATCGCCGGCCGTCGACAGGACCTCGAACACGCCCTGGCCGATGTTGAGGATCGAAATGTCGAAGGTGCCGCCGCCGAAGTCGTAGATGGCGACGCGCTGCTCGAGGCCCTTGCCGTAGCCGTACGCCAAAGCAGCCGCCGTCGGCTCGTTGATGATGCGAACGATGTCGAGGCCGGCGATGGCACCGGCGTCTTTGGTGGCCTGACGCTGGTTGTCGTTGAAGTAGGCCGGAACCGTGACGACGGCTTGATTGATGGTCTCACCGAGCTGCTGCTCGGCGATGAGCTTCATCTCTTGGAGCACCATCGACGAGACTTCGGGAATGGCGTAGCCGCGGTCGGCGAGATGGACGCGCACGTCGCTGTGCGGGCCTTCCATGCAGACGAACGAGACCAGGCTCACCATGCGCTGGACTTCCGGCACTTCCCAGCGCCGACCGATCAGGCGCTTGGCGCCGTGGATGGTGTTCTTCGGGTTGGTGATGCCCTGCCGCTTCGCGAGCTGGCCCACCAAACGTTTGCCGGTCTCGGTCACCGCGATCACCGAAGGCGTGGTGTTGTGGCCTTGGCGATTCGCCAGCACGCGTGGCCCAGTACGCTCCGCGATAGCGACGCAGGAGTTGGTGGTGCCCAAATCGATGCCGATGATCTTGTTCACTCACGCCCCGTCAAACGCTGAATCGCTTTTGTAACATCGGCGTCGGTCGCGTCCAACTCCCGTGCCGCGCGATAGCGCTCCAGGGCAAGTGCGCGTTTTCCCTGCTTTTCGAGGAGTCGGCCCGAAAGAAACAGCGTCTCTTTGTCGTCGGGGTTTTCCGTGGTCAGCGACTCGACCGCCGAGCGCGCGGCTTCCAAATCGCCGGCGTCTAGCGCCGCGCGGGCGGTGCTCGCGAGCTTGCGCACCTTGAGCCCCATCAGCTCGCTCTTCAGACCCTGCTTGCGCTTGGCGCTGCGCTCCTCGGCGAGCTGTTTCCGTCGCTCTTCGAGACGCTTCTCACGCGCGAGCTCCTCGGGGGTCGGCTCGCGCACTGGCTGTGGCGGGGGGTTCTTGACGGCGTATTGCTTGCGCTGCTCGTCGTCGACGAGGACGTCGTGGGCCTTCTTGGCCCGCACGAACAACGCCTCGAGACGCACGCGATACCCGCCGAGCCGCTTTCCGAAATAGCGGTCGGGGTGATAGCGCTTCGAGACCGTGAAGTAGGCGCGCTTGACGTCGGCGCCCGTAGGCTCGCCCATGAGACCCAACACTTCCCAGTGGGTACCCTGCGCAAGTCTCTCGGCTTCTTCGATCGCGGAGCGCTCTGCCGCGCTCAGATCACAGTCGTCCATGGGGGAAACTCCCCGAGCGTTTCACTATGGAAACATGCGGTCAAGGGCGAAGCCCCGGGGTCAAGGCTCCCTGCGATGCTCAATTCTTACGACGCCGATAGTAGTCGGCAATGATCTCGCGGACCTTCGCGACGTCTTTATGTTGGGAGTCATACTCCACGAATTTCTCGTACGCGAGGATGGCGCTGCGCTCGCGCCCCAGCTGCATGTAAGCGACGCCCAGTGACCGGTAGGTCCGGCCGTAGCTCGGGTCGATATCCAGGCACTTGTTGAGCTCGCGGATGGCCAAGCTGATCTTCTTGGCGTTCAGGTAGCGGTTGCCTTTGGCATAGCAGGCCTGCAGCGCTTTGGACGGCGTGGTCGTGCCCTTGACCTCGGCGGGCGGCGGGACGGGCGTGTCCGTCATAGCGGGTGAAGTCCCGAGGTTGGCTTTCACCGGGGCCGTGCCGTCGGGCTTGGGCGCGTCGGCGACGGGCTGATCGGGTTTCGGCGCATCGGCGACGGGTTGATCGGCTTTCGCCGCGTCGGCAGCCGGCTGATCGGGTTTCGGCGCCACCGCGATTGGTTGATCGGCCTTCGGCGCGACGGCGTCCGGTTGGTCGGCCTTCGGTGCATCGGCGACCGGCTGATCCGCTTTCGGCCCATCCGCTTTCGCGGCGTCCACCGTCTCGTCGGGAACCTCGCCCTGCCCCATCATGCCGCTGACCTTCACGATCAGCGGGTCCAGATAACCTCGGCTCGCGGCAAAGCTGGCTCCACCGACGGCGAACACCAGACACGCCGCCGCGGCCCACAAGCCACGCTTCTTGTTGCCACGCAGAGCCGCCATCTCGTCGGCGTCCAGCGGGCTGTCTGCGCTCGCGCTGGGTGGCTCTTGATACGGTTGCTCGCTGGGCGGGTCGGGCGGCATCTCGGTGCCCACCGGGGGCACCATCGCCGTGAACGCATCGCCCACGAGCTCGGTGGGCGCAACGACCTGGTGGCCCGCGTACATGTCCGCTTCGGCGGTCGCGAGCGGATCGCTGGTGTCGAAGTAGCTGTCCGGCGTCGGATAGGTGCCACGGCGCTGGCGCTCCGCAGCGGCCAGCACATTGTCGACTTGATCCTCGTGGGCCGGCTCGACGAAGGGAGGCACGTACGCCGCCGCTTCATCGAGACTCTCGCCGCTCCACTCGGGCATGTCGTTGGCGAGGTTCAAGACCTCGGGCGCGGGGGTCGGCTCGGTGAGCAACACGGGCTCGGAGAGCTGCACCGGCGGCGTCGGCTCGGGACGCATCACCTGCGGCAGGCGCGTCTGTTCGGCTTCGCGGGCCGGTCCACTCATACCGCTGACGTGAGCGGCTGGGAACATGAGCGCTGGCGGCTTCTCGCGGGCGGGTGGCTCGTAGCGGCTCTCGCCCGCCGCGAGCTTCGGTTGGCTAGGGAGCGGAGGAGGAGGAAGATTGACCGGCGGTGGCGCTTCGCTATCCCGAGCAGGGGGAGCATCGAACGGCATGTTGATGGGCGTGTGGCTCGCTTCGGCTGGAACGAAGGTCTGTTCCGGCGGAGTCAGCTCGGGGCCGCTCGCTTGCTGAATCAGCTCGGGTGGGTCGAAGTCGGCCAAGACCTCGGGAGGTGGAAGCGGCAGCGGTGGAGGTTCGGCTGGAGCCGCTTGCTCGTCACTACCGAACGATGCTGGACCGTTGAATGTCGGCTGTGGCGCATCGACGGGCGCGATTTCGGCCGGATCGTCGACGTAGGCGCGCACGTCGGCGCCGAGCAAAGCATCGAAGTTACGCGCATCGACCGGCGGCTGGCGGGCCACATAAAACGCGCCTTCATCAGAGGCGACGGGGTCATCCGCTGTAGCGTACTCACGCATGGTGGTCGCGTGGGAGGGCGGCTCGAATGAGGGGGGAACGATGAGCTGGGGCGCGGCAGCGGGTCCTGGCGGCGGCTCGGCGAGACGCACGACACCGCCGCGCTCGACGACGAGGGCACTACCGCAGTTGCCGCAGGTCGAACGAACGTCTCCCGCCGCGACGGCCGAACCGCTCACGAAAACGGGACTCTTGCACTGCAAACAAGGAACCAGCATGGCTTGGAATCGCCAAAAGTGTAGCACCCACTTCGACTACATGCGCAAAAACCCGGCGAAGAGGGCGAAAGCACCGGTCGCCTACACGATTGCCGATTGCCGATTGCCGATTGCCGATTGCCGATTGCCGATTGCCGATTG
>CAZAER010000052.1:0-23217 GCA_964484195.1 uncultured Bdellovibrionales bacterium
CCGATGACCGATGACCGATGACCGATGACCGATGACCGATGACCGATGACCGATGGCCGATGTCCGATTGCCGATTGCCGATTGCCGATTGCCGATGGCCGATGGCCGATGGCCGAAAGCCGAAAGCCGATGACCGCCTAGAGCCAAACCCCCAACCCCACCAACCACGTCCCAAGCTCCAACCCCCAATCCCTCTCCCACCCTCCCGACAGAGTCACGCTCGTGGTCCGGCTGAAGTACATGCGCAGTGCCGCGAGCCCCCCCGCGCGCCAGCCGTTCACGCTGCCGAAACCGCCGCCTCCGTAGAGGAAAAGCTCGGGAACGATGGTCCAGACGTCGTACGCGAACACGACGCCCGCTGCCGTGAGGCCGCGCGCGAAACCGTTGCTGATCTCGGGGATGCCGTCGTCGGCGACGCCTAGTCCGACTCCTCCGCTGGCGCGGACACTCATGTACTGGAACAAGCCGTAGTCGGCCCTCAGCTCGAGACGCAGCTCGGCGAAGCCTTCGTCGCTGTCCCCTCCCCTTCCGATTCCGATGAGCGGGCCCAAGGCGAAGTCGCCGCTGTCTGCTCGAGCGGGAAGCGCTGCGCAGGACAGCAACGCAGCAAAGGCTAAAGCTACTGCACGTTCCACGTTGTGCCCGTGGCGGAGTCTTTGATGGCGATGCCGAGGCGCGCGAGCTCGTCGCGAATTTCGTCGGCGCGTTTCCAGTTCTTGGATTTGCGGGCATCGAGGCGCTCGTCGACTAGGGCTTGGATGACGGCAGCGTCGACACCCTTCTCGCCTTGCTTGCGCTTCTCGATGCGGTTCAAGACCGCGCGCGGATCTTCGCCGAAAATGCCCAAGCATTCCGCGATGGACGATAAGCCCTTGCTGGCCGCGCGCAAGGTGCGCGCATCCGATTCGGGGTCCGATGGCTTGTCGAGAATCTCGTTCACCAGCTTGAAGACCTCGGAGACGTCCCCCACCGCCTTCGCGGTATTGAAGTCGTCGTCCATCGCCTGCTCGAAGCGGGTCACGATATCGGCGACCGACTGCTCTCGCAGAGCGCCGGGCGACTCGCCCTTGCCCGCCATGGCGGACAGTGCGTTGTGCATGCGCTCGAGCGTCGCGTAGATGTAGCCGACTCGCTGCTCGGCCTCACGCAATGCCGCGTCGGAGAAGTTGATGGGCGAGCGGTAGTGGGTGGACAGCAGAAACCAACGGATGGCCTGCGCGTCGACCGCCTTCAAAGCCTCACGCACCGTGAAGAAGTTGTTGAGCGACTTCGACATCTTCTCGTCGTCGATGTTCACGAAGCCGTTGTGCAGCCAGTAGCGCGCGAACTGGGCGCCGTTCGCCGCTTCGCTCTGGGCGATCTCGTTCTCGTGGTGCGGGAACGTGAGGTCGCGGCCACCGCCGTGGATGTCGAAGGTGACACCAAGATGCTCGCGGCTCATGGCCGAGCATTCGATGTGCCAGCCGGGACGACCTGGCCCCCAAGGCGTTTGCCACTGCGGCTCGCCGGGCTTTGCGCCCTTCCATAACGCGAAGTCCATGGGGTTGCGCTTGTGCTCACCCGGCTCGACCCGCGCGCCCGCCTGCATGTCGTCGAGGGCGCGCTTGGCGAGCTTGCCGTAGTTGGGGAAGCTCTCTACCGCGTAGTAAACATCGCCGCCCGCCGGGTAGGCGTTACCCTTGGCGACGAGCTCGCCGACCATGGTGATGATCTGCGGCAGATGCGTCGAGACTTTGGGCTCGACCGTCGGCCGGATGCAGCCCAGCGCGTCCATGTCGGCGAGGTACTCGACCACGTAGCGCGAGCTCACCTGCTCCGGTGTTTGCCCGAGCTCGTTTGCGCGCTTGATGATCTTGTCGTCGATGTCGGTGTAGTTGCGCGCGTACGTGACCTTGTGGCGGCGCTTCAAGTAGCGAACCACGACGTCGAACGCGACCGCCGAGCGCGCATGGCCGATGTGCGCCATGTCGTAGACGGTCGGGCCGCAGACGTAGACCTTTACATGCGCCGGGTCGAGCGGGACGAACGGTTCTTTCTTTCCACTGAATGTATTGTAGACCTGAAGTGTCGTCGTCATCCGCTTTCGTTACGTTCCGCTACGCAGCGCTCGCCTCTGGCTGCTGCTGCTGAGTTTCCAGGAAGATGGTCCGCAGCTCGCCGGTGACGGACTTGGCGTGTCGTTGTGCATCTTCCGACAAGCCTTGAATAGCAACCAACAAGCTCTCGAGCCGTTCACTCAACAGTAGCGCTTTTCGCACGTTGCCGTCAGCAGCAACAGCACCGCCGGCTTTCTTGGGCTGTGGCTTGAACGCCTCGGGGTCGATCTCCCGGAAGCGCTTCATGACCTCGGAGCGGGTCATGGGGCCTTCGTCGTTGTCGAAGGCTTCGTGGCGAATGTTGTCGAACTGCTCGTCGCTGACCTTCGCCTTCTCACGGGCACGGGACAGGAGGTCGACGACGTCGAGCGGGGGCAGCTCGCGGCTGATCGGCGCCGAAAGAGCCGTTGGCTCGTGGTCGCGCAAGAACGAGTAACTGCGCGTCAGCTTGTTGGCGGTCTCGGGCTTCATGCGCAGCTCGTTGCGCACGTAGGCATCGAACGTCTTGTAGCCCCACTGGGCGTACTGGCCGCTCTCGCGAAGCGCAGTGAGACGGTCGCCCAGGGCGACCCACGAGGCCTTGAAGTCACGGGCGGCGCTCAGGCACGCGTGACGCTCGCTACCCTGAGGGAGCTTGGCCAAGAGAGCTTCGATTTCCGCTTCACCCCGACTGCGACGACGTTCCATGGTTCAAACCTCGTGTTTGTTGCGAGGCTGAACATAGATCGCGGGCCCGACAGATCTGGCTCCCGTCGGATTTTGCAGTCATTCTGTCGCCATGCAGCGCCTGGTTGCCGCCCTCTCCTTCCTCGTCCTCGCCGGCGCCTGTGACGGCAAGAAGGCCGGTCGCTCGGATCACGAAGGCAACGGCGACGACGATTGCACCCGCGATGCCTGCGGAGTCTGCGACGGCGACGGGTCCAGCTGCACGCCGCCGGCTTCCATCGTGATGGTGCTGGACGTCGAGGGCGCGACGCTCGCCGTCTTCCCGTTCACGCGTGACTTGGGGAGCGCGAGCGAGCTCGTGAGCACGCCCAGCGCCATCGTCCCCGGCAAGGTGGTCTACCGTGACGTGTCGTTGAGCCGGCGAGCGACCGAGAGCCTCGAGCTCGCGAGCTGGCGTCGAGCCATGGAAGACGGCGCGGCGACCATGCAGAACGCAACCCTGACCCTCTTGGACAGTGAGCTCGGCCCCATCGCACGGTGGGAGCTCGTGGACGCGTGGCCAAGCTCCCTCGAGGTCACGCGGGAAGCCTCCGGCCTCCGCGAAACGGTGGTCGTGACCAACAGCGGCGTGCGTCGCATCGTCCCCTAGGGCGCGATGCGTACGATCTGCTCGGCGACCAAGACCATGGTCTCCATGAGCAAGCCGGTCTGCGGGTCGTTGGAGACGTCGATAGACGCGGGCCAGGCGTTCTCGAGGTGATAACGCATGACGGGCTCGCCGACGTTGTTGTACGCGACGATGTCGACGGTCTTCTGCGCCGCCGCGAAATTGCCCTGCTCGACGGTCTCGCGCCACGACGCGAGCGTCGTGTCGTTGGAGAATGCGCGTACCACGGTCACGTCGCGATAGCGGAGCTTGCCCGGTATGCGCCGCACGATGACCTGGCCACCGCCAGTCGTCGACGTGGACTCGACAATCTCACTGGCCGAGCCAAGATTTGCGACGCTCGACACGACCGCAAGCTCGGTACCATCGATCGAGATCCCGAATCGCGCCGCCGAAATCTGGGCCGCCCCAGACGACGGGACGGCGCTCACCAAGAGAACGCGCCCGAGGGTGAGCGCCAGCCGCGTCATCGCAGGCTCACTGGCCTGCGAGGTTGATGACGACGACCTTCTTGCCGATGGTCGCACCGTCGACGCGCTCGAGCACGAGCTCGGCGATCTCCGGAGTGGCCTTCAAGACCGCGTGATCGCGGCGAGCCTCGACCTCTTGGACGATGCCTTCGTTCAAGCCGGCCAGCGACGCGATTTTCTTCGCCACGGCGCCCTTGCCCTTGAAGCCATCGTCGAAGCCGACGTTCACGCGCATGCGCTTGAAGCCCTCTTCGACCACGTCGATCGCGGGGATGCCTGGGACCGCTGGAGCAGCGCCATTGGCATGACCGTTCGAGCTCTCGCCGCCTTCGGAGGCAGGAGCCGACGACGGAGCGCCGGGCTCACGCGCCAAGAGCTCGGCTGCGTCGAGCGTCTCCATGTACGTACCGTTGTCGCTGCGCTCGCCACGGCCGCGGCCACGGCGGCGACGACGACGACGACGGCCGCCTTCGCCTTCGGCACCACCGGCACCTTCGGCGCGCTGTCCGCCATTGCGGTCACCACGCGGCTCACCGCCGCTGCCACCACCACCACCACCACCGCCGGAACGTTCAGGACGGTCGCCACGCGGGGGGCGCGGACCGCTATCACGGTCACGTCCCTGGTCACGGTCGTTCTGAGCGTTACGGCTACGGCGCTCGGCGTCCGCGGCCTGGGTACCAAAGTACGACTTGAGCAGATATGCGACGACTTGCGACGCCTCGGGGCTGCCCAAGATTTCCTGAGCGGCGGCCGTGTGCTGTCCGACCTCGGCGACTGACGCCTTCTCGGTCAAATCTTTCATGATGCGTTTGCTCCGTAAGGCGATTGCCTCTTCTTCAGGCGGAAGCTTCTGGGTGGTGAATTTGATCCCGAAGTCCCGCTCGAGCTTGGTCAACGTGCCCAAGCCCATCCCATCGACCAAGCTGACAGCCGTGCCCTTCTTGCTCATGCGGCCGGTGCGGCCGACGCGGTGCAAGAAGACCTCGGTGAACTCGGGCAACGAGTAATTGACGACGTGCGAAAGGTCCGTGATGTCGATGCCGCGGGCCGCGATGTCGGTCGCGACCATGTAGCGCAGCTCCTTGGCCTTGATGCGGCCCATCACGCGCTCGCGCTCTTTCTGCTTCAAGTTGCCCGACAGCGGCTCGGCGATGAAGCCGGACGTGGTCAGGAACTTGGCGATCATCTCGGTCTCGTTGCGCGTGTTGCAAAAGATGATCGCGCTCTCGGGTTGCTCGCGCTCGAGCACGTAGAGCAGCTGGCGCGGCTTCGGCATCTCGGGGACCACGTTGAAGACGTGGTTCTCGATACCGTCGAGCGAGAGCTTGTCGCCAGAGAGGTCGACGCGGACCGGATTGCGCAAGAACTGCGCGGCCGCTTTAGCGACTTCGTAGGGCAGCGTCGCCGAGAACAACATGGTCTGGCGCGACTTCGGAGCCATGCCGAGCATGGCGGTGACGTCGTCCCAGAAGCCCATCGAGAGCATCTCGTCGGCCTCGTCGAGCACGAAGGTCTCGAGCTCGGAGAGCGAGAGATTCTTGCGGCGCACGTGGTCGAGCAAGCGACCCGGGGTGCCGACGATGATGTCGACGCCTGCTTTGAGCACCGCGATCTGCCGGCCCATCGGCACGCCGCCGTAGACCGCGAGAACGCGCGTGCCCTTGCGCATCGAGAGCTGCCGCAGCTCGGCGGCGACCTGATGCGCGAGCTCGCGCGTCGGCACGATGACCAAAGCGCGGGGCATGCCCGGAGCACCCTTGCCCGCTTCGATGCGGTGCAGGAGTGGAATGCCGAAAGCGCTGGTCTTACCCGAGCCCGTCTTCGACTGGACCACGAGGTCCAAGCCGGCGGCGGCATCGGTCACCACGCCGCATTGAACCGGCGTTGGTGTCTTGTAGCCCATGTCCGCCAAAGCGCCCTTGATGTCGTCAGACACCGGGAAGTCTTCGAAGGCACGGGGAGCGGTTTCGGGAAGCTTTGCGAAATCCACCGCGGCGGTGTCGAGATTCGGCGCCCGTCTTTCTTGGGGCGCGGCAGCGTCGAGGTCATCACCGGATAGGGAGTCGGTCTCCGCGTCGGTGGACGTCGCGCCAAGTTGCACGTCTGTCATAAGTCCCTTTGTTACACGTAGCCCGTGAGTAGAATTTTCAGGGCTGTCTCAACGCCTCCACCGGGCTTGGCGCGCTCACCATTCGACCCGCCTCAAGTGACGGGGCAAAGAACAAATTCCACGGCTTGCACCTGCAAACCGGGGCACGCAGCTCTCGGGAAGCCTGTGAAGAGTACGTGACCGCTGGACGACTAGTCAACCGCTAAAACGCCCAAGGAACCCGGCCACTTGCAGCAATTGCCTCAACGCGTACGCAAAAACGGCTAATCGAGAGGCACCACCAGGCGCAGCGGCGTCTTGTCGGAAACGTGGTCTTTGCCTACCTCGAAGCTCTTGATCACCGGCTTGCCGGGCATCTCGTCTTTGTACGGAATGATCTTCACGGTGTGCGAGCCCAGCTTCACGCGGTACTGGTGAACGGGCGCGTAGCCGATGTCGTGGCCATCGAGAAACACCTTGGCCGAGGTCGACCCTTTGGCGCCGATGGACACGTAGCCGTAGCCAACGACGTCACGCACTGCGGGCGGTGGCGGCTTTGGAGTCGGCTTCGGTGGAGGCGAAGGCCGAGGCGCCGGTGGTCGCTCAGCGATAGGAGGATCGACGGTTCCGACCTGAGGTCGCGGGGCTTCCGGCGCGGGGATCGGCGGAGGCTGTGCCGCCCGCGGCGGATCGGCGCTGGTGGTGATGGTCGGCACGGGGGGAGCCGGCGCTGGCGCGGGCGGACCTGGGCTCCCCACGACTGGCACCGTGGTGCGCAGGTCGGCGACGATGCCTTTGACGAGCTCGACTGGGGTCCTCTGCGTCACTGCGGCGGCGACGACGATGACGGTCGCAGCCAAGGCCGTGAGGCCGATAGCGAACGCCAAGCTGCGCCGCGGCGGTGGCGGGTCGATCTCGTCCGTCGGACGCTGCGCCTGCGACTCGGCGCGTGCGAGCTTGGCCGGCGTGAGCGCGGCATAGAGCGCTGTCGGGGCGGAGGTGCCGTGGGTGCCCACGAAATCGGCCGCGAACTGGCTCTGTGCGAGGATTTCGGTGCCGCCTGCGGGCGTGTCGCGCATGAGCTGCTGGCGCGCGTCGACGCAGTCACGCTCGCGGATCTCTTGGTAGCGCTGCGTCTTCTCGCGCATCTCGAGCTCGTCGTTCGGATAGAGCTGCTTGAGCAGCGCCTTCGTCTCGCGCGGACCGACGATGTTGCGCTCCTGGATCCGGAACGGCCCGAGCGCATCGGCGAGCTGCCCCGCGCTCTCGAAGCGCTCGTCTGGATTCTTGGCGAGGCAGCGAGCCACGATGTCGTCGAGCTCGGGCGCAACTTGGGCGGCGCTCGACAGACGCGGTGCCGGCTGGTTCACGACCTTGTCGAAGATCGAAAAAGCGCTGGAGCCGTCGTAGAGACGCTCGCCCGACAAGAGCTCGTAGAGCACGATGCCGAGCGCGAAAATGTCGGTGCGCGCGTCGACTGGGGCGCCGGTCACCTGCTCCGGCGCCATGTAGCTGAACTTGCCCTTGATGACTCCGGCAACCGTCTCGCTCGACTTGGCCTCCGCTTTAGCGACACCGAAGTCGATGACCTTCACCTCGCCATCGTGGTCGAGCATGATGTTGTGCGGGCTGACGTCGCGATGCACGAGGCGCATGGGCTTGCCGTCGGCGCCGCGCGCGTTGTGCGCGAAGTCCAGCGCTTCCGCGGCCTTGGCAACCACGTAACAAGCGATGCTCTCAGGAAACGGGATGTTCTTGGCGCTGCAAGCCTTGCTGATCGCCTTGAGGTCGCGTCCCCACACCAACTCCATCGCGATGTAGAGAGAGTCGTCGATACGGCCGAGCTCCAACGTCTGCGCAATGTTGGGGTGCACCAGCTGCGCCGCGAGCTTCGCCTCGTCGACGAACATCGGGGCCATGGTCGCGTCGAGGGCGACGCCGTCGAGCATGCGCTTGATGGCGATGATCTTCGAGAAGCCGCTTTCTCGAATTTCTTTCGCTCGATACACTTCGGCCATGCCACCGGCGCTCACCCGGTCAAGGACGATGTATTTGCCGAACCGCATCGGGAACTGATTGAACGACATACCCCGGTGCCTTCGCTTTGCGAGCAGAAACAGCGAGATTGGATTACATCCTCACTATAGCAGGGACGGCAAGGGAAGACGTGAGCACACGCACCACCACAAGCCCGACATGGATTGGCGTCATTGCCGCCTGGCTCGTGGCCGTGACCGCTCTTCCGGCGCAAGCCGCCGAAATCGTTGTCATTGGAAGCCCAACGGACAACGCGTCGCCAGCGGCCATGGCCATCGTCACGAGCGTCCGCGGCATCGTGCTCGATCACCCCTGGCTCGGGCTCGCCGAAATCGACGGCGCTCTCGTCTCGGGCTCCGACTCGCGTGAGCCGTTGCGCAAGGCGACGCGAGATTTGCGGGCCGCGCGCGCCAAGTTCGACGAGCTCTTGATCGACGAAGCCGCGAAGCTCGCCCAGTCCGCCTTGGCGGGCTACCGTGAGCACCTGGCGCAGGCGAGCGACCTGCGCGCGCTCGTAAGAGCGTTGGAGCTCATGGGAGCCATCGCTCTCACGCGCTCGGATACGAAGACGGCGACCGAGGCGATCGAAGAGATCCTGGCGCTGAATCCCGAGGCTGCTCCCAATCCCGAAATCTACAACCCGCCGATGATCAAGCGCTGGCAACAGATCGCAGCCAAGTACAAGGCGGGCGGGCGCGGCATCCTCGTGGTCGAGGCACCTCCCGGCGAGCCCGCGGTCGTCGAGATCGATGGACGCTATCGTGGACTGGCGCCCCTGACGATCAAAGACGCGTGGGTAGGCCAACACTACGTGCGCGTGAGCCGCGCCGGCAGTCTCCCTTGGGGACAACGCGTCGGGGTGAGCAAGAAGGCGGTGCGCATCGCGCCGCAGCTCACTCCCTTGCGTGAAGCGTCTGCGTTCGTGGCGGCCCGCGCCAAGGCCTGGAACGCGAGCGCCGACGTACGCAAGCAGGGTCTCCGCGAGCTCGGCAAAGTGTTGCACTGCGAGTACATCGTGTTGGTCTCGACGACACCGCGCGACACCATCGGCGCGCCGGCGCTCACTCCGGTGCACGCCGAGCTCTATTCGGTCACCAAAGACCGCGTCCTGCGCAGCGCCGACGCCGCTTTGGGTGTGCGACCGGGGTCGGCGCCACCGCTCGCCCGCACCTTCATCGACGCCCTACTCCCCGCCGCGCCCAAGGCGGTGCTCGCGGGCACGCAATCGGTACTGGGCGAGCCCGACGCGGTGAGCGCCGCCAAACGTGAAACCGTCCTGGCGCTACGAGCTGTCGCTCAAACGGACGTCCGCGAAAACGGTCCAGTGGCAGACACCTGCGTCACCGACGCCAACTGCATGGCGAGTGTGATGGGGGAAGCGGAGGCGGTGTACGTCGCCAGAGTGTCGGCGAGCGGCCGCGACGCCAAGGTCGACATGATGGCGTACGTCGGCAACCACAAGGCCGGCGAGGTAAGCGTCGACCGCGTGCGCAGCAACGACGAGCCGCTGCTACTCGCGATCGCCGAGCTGGTGAGTCTTACGTATCTCGAGCTCGATGACCGGCGGCTTGCTGGGGATATCGTGCGGACGGTGCCGAAGCTGCCGCCGAGTGAGGGGCTGTCGCTTACGCAGGCGGAGAAGCGCAGTGGCAGGCGGACTGCGGGGCTGATCACCGCGGGCGCCGGCGCGGCGGTGGCGATTGGCGGGTTCGTGCTCGCTGGGATTCAGGCGAAGGTGTTGGATGATCCGGCGAGCAGTGGGGATGCGAAGAGCAGCGCGCGGACGTTGGGGCGAGCGGGGATTATTGCTGGAGGGGTTGGGGCGGCGGCGTTGGTTACGGGAGGGATTATTTGGCTGTTGGCGAGGGAGCCGGGGGATGGAGCCGAAGAGCCCACCGCCGATGACCGATGACCGATGACCGATGACCGATAGCCGATAGCCGATAGCCGATTGCCGATTGCCGATGACCGATGGCCGATGACCGAAAGCCGATGACCGACTACCGAAACCCCCTCTTCAAACCCGCATTCCCCCCAGCTGCGCCGCCACGAAGTTCTGCTGCACCCGGTTGCCGAGCGTCGCGTGGCTGCGACGATCTTCGATATCGCGGTTGAGGGTGCTGACCTCGACGATAGCGGCGTCGAGGCGTCGTAGCATGCGGCCTTGCTGTTCCGCGGTGGACTCGGTGAGCGCCTTCTTCATGTGCTCGAGGAAACCGCGTTGGCCGGCTTCGGCTTTGCCGTCCATGCCGAACCAAACGTCTTCGGTCATGTGCGTCTGACCGTTCTGCTGGAAGGTCGAGCGCATCAACGTCTCGCCCTGTTGGTTCTGCACCAAGTCCATTCGAACGGACAGCTCGGTGATGCCGAGCTCACCCAGGGTCTTGAGCTCGCCCTCTTCCAGACGTGAGTCACCGTCGTCGATCCAGACCTTCAAGGCATCGAGCTCGCCGCCCGAGATCTTGCCGTCCTTGTTGGTGTCGAAGCCGGCGAGCTTCTCGTAGCCGTTGGCGAAGCGTCCGCCTTCGTCGCCGAAGAGGCGCTTGACGTCGACGTCACCGCGATACGCGGCGACTCGCGACATTTCGCCGTCGTGATCGTCAACGAGCAAACCATCGCCATCGCCGTTCATCCATTCGGTCTTGTCGCGGCGGCCGTCACCGTCGAGGTCGAAAGCCACGCTGGCGTTCTCGACCTTGTGGTCCTTCGCCGTGCTCTTACCGGTCGTGCCGATCTTGCCGTCATGGTTCAAGTCGAGGGCGATGGGATCGCCCGACGGCGGCGGAGGCGGCGGAGGCTCGGTGTTGTTCTCGGACGAGCGATCATTCATTTCGTCGCTGAGCTCCGAGAGGTCGGAGAGCGAGGCGCCCGACACGCTGAACGCGCCGTTCGCGGGCTGACCCGTGCTGCCGGTGCTCGAAACGGGCGGCGCTGGCGGACGGGTGGTGCCGCGGATGAGCGGTTCGTTGCCCTTCTGCAGGTTGATGTTGGGATCGATGCCGCGCGCGACGCGGCCTTGTGGACGCGAGCGGTTGATGCGGCGCTCACCCTCGCCATCGTTACCTTCTTGGGACACCTGCTGATTGGTGACGTTGGTCTTGAAGCGCTCCATCGAGCGTTGCAGCTCGCGACCGAGCATCGCGGGTCCACGCGGAGCATTGCGCGCCTGCAGCGCTTGCATGCTCTCGACGAAGCGGCCCTTCGGAATGGCAGCGCCCTGGTTGTAGGAGAAGTTGCCGTTGATGGTGAACTTGTTCTCCGGAATGATGCCCGCTTCCATCAACGCCGCGAGCCGCTGCAAGCGCAGCTCTTGAGCGATGGTCGACTGGCGGTTCGGGTGACGGCCCGGCGCCCGCGCTTGCGCACCGGCGACGTCACCGGCGTTGTTGTTGATGAGGGCCGCGCCTTCGTGCACCTCGGCGAAGAGCTGCTCGGGGCTGATGAGGCCCGTCCGCAATTGCGCAACCGCCGCCGCCAGGTCGTTGCGGGTAAAGCCGACACCGGGGAACGCATCCGAGTAGATCTGGACGGCGATAGCCTCTGCCTCGGCCTGCGTCATCACGTAGTTGACGGGCGCCGCGGCCTGCGTCGCTTGCGCGCCGGTGGTGCCGCTGTTGCCGGTGCCGTTGTTGTGCGTTTGAGCGGACGATGACGAAGGTTGCGGGCGCTGCGCTTCAGGGGCGCGCATGATGGTTTGTTGGGCGCCCGTGACGCCTGGATCGGCGTCGCGATGACCGGCGGTGGTGGTGCCCTTGTTCACCAGGTGAGCGACGACTTCGCGGGTTTCGGTGAGAGTGGTCTGCAAGCGCTGCACGACGGCGGCCTGCTGCTCGATGGTGCTCTCGCTCACGCCGGGTGCGCGATCGCGGACGACGGGTGAGGCATTACCGCGGTGGCTGTCGACACCGTCGGCCTCACGGCTGCCGAGGGTACGAAGACGATTGGTAGTGGCGTCCGAGGCGTCGGCGCGACTGCTATCGGGCGCTCGGACGTGCAGCCGTTGGGTGGTGGCGTCAATCATGGTGGCTCTCCCACACGTACATACAAACCAGGCGCCAATGTGGGCGGATGAATTCGCGACGAATGTTGCGTGAAAATCGTAGGCCCTCGAAATATCTATGCTTTTGCCGTCTTGGCAGCTGACGGTGCTTGACTTCGTGGCACGCGGCGAGGCACGGCTCGGCCGGTATGCAGGTAACCGGCGGCCGCATTTTGGCGCAGCGCATCTTCGACGTCGCCGACGAGGTCAGACTCGCCGAGGCCGAGGCCTTGTTGCGCAAGACATCGGATCGCTTGAGCTTCGTGCGCACCGCGTCCCGCATCCGTAACACCCAGCCTCCCCTCCAGGTCGTGCTCGATGCGCCCTTTTCGGCCATCGAGGGCGTCCCGGCACGCAGCGTCGTCACGCGCATCTACGATCTCGGCGCCGTGGTCGTGACCTTCGAGATCCCGCTCCCAGGCCCGATGTCGGGTGAGGAGCTCATCGCCTTCGCCGCCCGCGTCCTCGACAGCGAAGAGCGCATCACCGACGAAGCGCGCCCGATCGCCGAGGGCATCACCCGCGCGGTCGCCGGCGCCTCGAAGATTGGTGACGTCTCGAGCATCGTCGAGGACTACACGATCATCATCGTCGACGGGCTCGAGCCCAAGTTGACTGGCGAAGAGCTGCGAGCCGAGCTCGATATTGCCCGCCTGCTCCTCGGCGAGAAGGGGCGCATCGCCAGCGGCGAGCGCGCGCACGTCTTGCGTCAGAGCTTCAGCTACAACCCCGAGGAGCTCGTCGTCCTCGACTGGAACAGCGCCCTCATCGTCGACCCGCGCGGCGGCCTCGAGGTCGCGGACGTCATCGAGCTGGCTTCGATGCAGCTGCTCGAGCTTCGCGCCTACGATCAGATCGTCCAGCGCTCGCTCACACGCCTCTACAAGGAAATCGGTGGTCGCGGCGCCCGCGGTCTGTTCTCGCGGCGCTATCGTCAGCTGTCCGTCGACATCATGCGCCTGTTCGTGGACCTGTCGGAGCTCACGGACCGCTTCGACAACTCGCTGCAGATGATTGGCGACACCTGGCTTGCGCGCATCCATCGCGCCGCCGTCGAGGAGTTCGACATCCCGCGCTGGCGCCGGCTGCTCGAGGACAAGCTCAACGTACTGCACCAATTCAATACACTGCTCGTCGATCAGGTCACGACACGCGACTCGATGCGGCTCGAAGCCTCCATCGTCGCTCTCATCCTTTTCGAGATCTTCCTCGCCCTCGTGAAGCTGGTGTGACTACTATTCATAGGTGAGCACCAACAAACGCGGTGACGGTCTGTTCAAGCCGCCTTCCGGCAAGGCATCCGCGCAGCGGCGTGATGTCGGCAAAAAAGGCGACCCCAAGAAGAAGGGGAAGAACAAGAACACCGACACCGAAGCGCACGCCAAAGAAGTGCGCGAAATCACGCGCGGCAAAGACATCGTCGACAAACCCGTGGCGCCCGAGCTGCGCGAGCGTCGCCCCGCCGCCTTCAATCGCATCGACATGATCGTGGTGCGCACCTGGCTGCGCAACCGTCCGCTAGAGCCGCCAATCTCGGCGACCGCGATGGTGGCGTTCCCGCGGATGTGGACGACCAAGCGCGGCCGCTACTGCAAGTTCAACGCGCCGGGCGCGGGCGCCTATGGGCTCGTCCGCGCGCGACCGAGCTTTTGATCGCCGGTGAGCGAGCGGCCGATCATGGACCCGACCGAGCTGGAAAAGGTGCTCACCATCGTCGCGAGCCGCGGCGGCGTCGACTTCCGCGACTACCGGCCGGAGACACTCGCGCGCGGCGTCGCGCAGCGGCTCGTCGCCTGCCGCACGAAGAGCATCGACGCCTACGTCGAGCGGCTGGTCGAAAGCCCGGCTGAGCTGTCGGAGCTGACGCGCGCCTTCCTCGTCCCGGTCACCGAGTTCTTCCGCGACGCCGCCGTCTTCCAATCGCTGGCGACCATCGTGCTGCCGAGCTTTCTCTGGATGCGGCACCCGAGCCACGTGCTGCGCGTCTGGTCGATTGGGACCGCGACGGGTGAGGAAGCGTGGTCCATCGCGATGCTGCTCGAGCTTGGCCGACAGATCTACGGCTACTCGGACTACGAAGTGGTCGCTACCGACCTCGACCCGACGTCGCTCGCAGTTGCTGAACGCGGCGTCTACCAAATGTCTGCTTTAGCGAGTATCCCGGAGCCGTTGCGCTCGCAGTTCCTCAAGAGAAACGGTGATCTCGTCGAGATCGCCCCCTCGCTCCGGCGACGCGTGCATTTCGTCGGTCATGACCTCGTGGGACGCGTGCTCGCACCTACACGCGCGGTGGTTGCGAGCTTCGACATCATCTTGCTGCGCAACGTCCTCATCTACTTCGACCGTCGTCTTCAGGAGAAAGCCCTTGAGCGCGTGTGCTCCGTCATAGAAGATGACGGGGCGTTGGTACTGGGCATGGTCGAAACGCTACCTGTCGACCTCGAAGCACACTTCGAGGTCTTTCCGGACACTGACGCGGCGCATCGCATCTTTCGCAGGCGGCGCGAGGTCCTTTCGCCATGAGCTTTCTCTCGTTCGATCACTGGCCGTTGCGATTGAAAACCTTGGCGATGCTGTTCATCGCCTCGACGTCGCCGGTGATGGTCGGCTCGTGGTTCTCGTTCCAGGCCGCGAAGGAGATCGCCGCCGCTGACACGGCGAACCTTCTCGGTACCCGCGCCGATCAACTGGTGAGCGAGCTCGAGGGCTTCCACCTGATTTATTCGTCGACGGCGACGCGCCTGAGCCGCGCCAAGGCGGCGTTCGAGACCTGCGGCCGTGCCGATGGCTCCGTGAACCCGGCGTTGCAAGAGGCGGCGCAAACGCTGATCGAAAGCGACTCCAATGTCGTCGGCGTGTCGGTGAACGACAAGGACGGCAACTTCCTCTACTCGAGCGACGGCAAGGACGCCCAGCATCCCCCCGGTCAACAGGCATTGCTCCGCACCTATTTCCCGCGCCACGCGGTAACCAACCTCTATACGACTCCCTCGGTCGGTGGGCAGCTGCCACTCGTTTCGTACACGGCACCGGTCCACACTCCCGACCGAACCTGTCTGGTCGCCATCCACGTGCGCGCCAACGCCTTCTGGGATGCGGTGCGCGCCGCGAACGGCCGCACCGGCGAGGGTAGCTACACCGTCGTCGTCAATCAGTCGGGCATCCGCATCGCTCACAGCTTCCGCCAGAACCAAGTGTTCCGCCCGACAGGTCCGCTCGACCCCGACGTGGCGAAGGACATCGTCAGCACCCAGCGCTATGGCCAGGAGACGGAGCAACTGCTCGCCTCGGGCTTCGAAGTACCGGAGGAGTACAAACGCGCCACGGCCAAGAGCCTGGTGGGGCTCGACGGCCTCTATCGCTACGTCGCGCCGGAGAGCGGTGAATACAACCTCGCAGTGGCGCGGCGTCTGTCCTCCATCGGCTGGACGATCTTCGCCATCGTTCCCGAGCGCGTCGTGATGAGTGGGCTCGGCGCCCTCATTCAGCGCACGTTGCTCGTGAGCCTCGTGATCATCGGGCTGGCGTTAACCTTGGGATGGGCGTTCTCTGAGCGCATCGCGCGGCCTTTGCGCCAGGTCGCGGGCGCCGCCGAAACACTGGCGCAGGGCGACCTGACGGCGCGCGTCCAGGTCGAGACGCGCGACGAGTTCGGCACCTTGGGTCGAACGTTCAATCGGATGGCGGATGCCATCGCCACGGTCCACGACGACCTCGAGAACCGCGTGCGTGAGCGCACGCTCAGCCTCGAGCGGGCCAACGACGAGCTGCACGCGCAGAAAGAGGAGCTGCTGGCGCAGAGAACCGAGCTCCAAGCGCAACAGCGCGAGCTCCAACTCAAGAACACCGAAGTGGAACGCGCCGGCCAGCTCAAGACCGACTTCCTCGCCAACATGTCGCACGAGCTGCGCACGCCGCTGAATTCGATCATCGGTTTCTCGGAGCTGTTGGTCGAGCAAGCCCGCGGACGTCTCGAGGAGCGTGAAATCCGCTACTTGAGCGACGTCTTGCACAGCGGCAGGCATTTGCTCAGCCTCATCAACGACATCCTCGACCTCTCCAAGATCGAAGCGGGCCACACGACGTTGGACGTCGAGAACATCGCCCCGTCTGCCGCCATCACCGAGGCGCGTGAGCTTGTCCACGCGACGTCGATGGCGCGGAAAATCGAGATCTTGTCTTCGATAGCGGACGACACGCCAGTGCGTGCGGACATCGGCAAGCTGCGACAAATCTTGCTGAATCTGCTGAGCAACGCGTTGAAATTCAGCCCTGAAGGCTCGACCGTGACCGTCGGCACCGAAAAGGTCGACGGCATGATGCGGTTCTATATCCGCGATTCCGGACCAGGAATCGACGAGGCCCTGCGCTCTCGCTTGTTCCAACCGTTCGTTCAGGGCGAGAGCCCGATGGTCAAGTCCATCCAAGGCACTGGGCTGGGCCTCGCTATCTGCAAGCGCCTGGTCGAGCAGCACGGCGGCATGATCGAGGTGGTGAGCATCAAGGGCGAAGGTGCGACGTTCCGCTTCACCCTGCCAATTGCCGATGGGGCTCGTGCGCCTCACAGCGGCGGCAACGATCGTCCGCTGGTGCTGATGGTCGACGACGACCGCGCCTCCTCGGCGTCGCTGAAGTCGTTCATCGAGGGCAACGGCTATCGCGTCACCCAGGTCGAGACGGGCAACGACACCGCCGAGATGGTGAGTCGCCTGAAGCCCGCTGCCCTCGTCCTGAATCCAGCGACCGATGCACGCGACGGGTTGCGCATCCTCGACGAGCTGCGCCGGCGCGAGAGCACCCGCAACACGCCGGTCATCGTCACTGCGGCGCCGCGCGCCAATGATTTCGTGCCCAAGCCCATCGATACCCAGCGCTTCCTCGGCGAGATCAAGCAGCTTGCGCCGGTGCAGGCGTCGGCCAGTGGCCCCAAGATCCTCGCCATCGATGACGACCCCCATGTCGGCACCCTACTTACCGGCTTGCTCGAGCCGGCGGGTTACCAAGTGACTCCCTACTTGCGCGGCAAAGAGGGCGTCGCGCACGCGCAACGGGAGGCGCCCGCCGTCGCCATCGTCGACTTGCTGATGCCGGAGATGTCGGGCTTCGAAGTCATCGACGCGCTCGAGACCGATCCGCGCACCAAAGACGTCCCGATTATCGTGCTCACCGCAGCCGACACCTCCGAAGCCGACCGTGTGCGTATGAAGCAACACGTTCGCGCGGTCGCGCAAAAAGGAACGATCACGCGGCGTCAGGAGCTACTCGCGGCCATCGACCGAGCGACCGGACGGACCGGTGCCGCACCCGCACCGACCGCGAAGACGATTCTCGTCGTCGACGACCACGACCTGAATCGAGAGCTTGCCCGCTCGATCCTAGAGCACATGGGATACCAGGTCATTCTCGCGGGTGATGGGGATGCGGGCATCGCGCTCGCTATCGCGCACAGGCCGTCACTGGTGCTGATGGATCTGGCCATGCCCAAGAAAGACGGGTTCGCGGCGGCAAAAGAGCTCAAGAAGAACAAGGTGACCGAGAGAATCCCGATCGTCGCCTTGACCGCGATGGCGATGCGCGGAGACGAAGTGAAGGCCTTCGAGGCCGGAATGGACGACTACCTAACCAAGCCGATCGACCGGAAGGCGCTGGAGTCGGTGCTCGTTCGCTTCGTCGGATAAATGGTGACAGTCACCATTTTCGCTTCGTCGGATAAATGGTGACTGCCACCATTTTCCGGGGAGTGGCGCCTAGGGCGCCATGCGCTGCTCCGTCATCTGCACCGTGACGGCGACGCCCCTGTCGCTCGCGTCCTGGCCCGCGGTGAACGTGTACGCTCCTGCGGCCACGTGCCATCCCTTCGCAGCCACGTCGTATTTGGCGAGCATCCTCGCATCCACGTCGAGCGCCACGTGTTTGGTCTCGCCCGGCGCCAAGCTCACGCGCGCGAAGCCGACCAATCGCGCGCGGCCGCCCGGGGGGGTCGCGTAGATCTGCGGAACTGCCGCGCCCGCGGTCGTGCCGGTGTTCGTCACGTCGAGCTCGATCTTCTTGCCGTCGCCCTTCACGTTCGCCAACGCGAACTTGGTGTACGAGAGCCCGAACCCGAACGGGAACAACGGCTTCTGCTTCTTCGCCGCGAACCAGCGGTACCCGACATCTGCGCCCTCGACATATTTGACGTCGAACGGCTTCACCGCGTCCTGCGGCTTTCCGGATTCCGCTTTGACGGCCGCTGCCCAGCCATCGAGCGCCGGGCGTGGCAACTGCTTCTCGCTTGCCGGGAAAGTCATCGGCAAATGGCCGGAGGGATTCACGTCGCCGAAGAGCAAACGTGCGAGCGCCTCGCCGCCGCGCTCGCCCGCGTACCAGATCTCGAGGACCGCGCGGACCTTCGTGAGCCACGGCATGAGCACCGGATTGCCGGTCTCGAGCACCACGATGGTGCGCTTGTTGTTCTTGGCAACCGCGTCGATCAGCGCGTCCTGGTTGTCGGGGAGCGTGAGGTTCGGGATGTCACTTGCCTCGGTGGCCCATTGGGTCGCGAAGACGATGGCGACGTCCGCTTCCTTGGCGACCTTGGCGGCGCGCTTGAGGTCACTACCGTCGTCGTAGGTAATCTGAGCTTCCGGCAGACGTGCCTGCAAAGCGCGCAGCGGCGACGACCCGTGCCAGGTGACGCGACAGAAGCTCGCCGAAGCGCCCTTGGTGAGCGGGATCTCGACCGGCGTGCCGGCAACGGCGCGCACTTGCGACGATCCGCCGCCCGACAGCACACCGACATCGGCGTGTCCGCCAATGAGGACAATGCGCTTGAGCTCGGCGCCGAGCGGCAGTAGCTCGTTTTGGTTCTTGAGGAGGACCGCGCCCTCTTCGATGGTGCGCTGAGCGACGCTCGCGTGACTTGCGTAGTCGATGGTCTGCGGCTTCACCGGCACCGGCTTGTCGACGACCCCCGCGGCGACGATGCTGCGAAGAATGCGGCGGACCATGGCGTCGATCTGCGCCTCTTTGACCTTTCCAGCCTTCACCGCCTCGGTGAGCGGCGTGCCCCAGAAAATCTGACTATCGAGCTCCTGACCCGACTCTTGGTCGAGGCCCGCGACCAGTGGCCCCTCGACGCCGTGCACCGCGCCCCAGTCCGACATGACCCAACCCGGGTACTTCCAGTCCTTCTTCAAGACCTGGTTGAGCAAGAAGTCGTGCTCACAGGCGTAGACGCCGTTGACCTTGTTGTAGGCGCACATGACCGAGCCCGGACGGCCGTCTTCGATGGCGAGCTCGAACGCGAGCAGGTCGCTTTCGCGGAGCGCTGCTTCGTCGATGTTGGCCGACATCACCATGCGGCCGGTCTCCTGTGCGTTGAGCGCGAAGTGTTTGATGGTCGAGACGATGTTGTTCGATTGCACGCCGCGGATGTGAGCGCCGCCCAGCTTGCCGGCGAGCCACGGATCTTCACCGAGGTACTCGAAGTTGCGCCCGTTCCGCGGCTCGCGCGTCAGATTGATGCCGCCCGCGAGGAGGACGTTGTAGCCCTTGGCGCGCGCCTCGCTGCCAATCATGGCGCCCCCGTCGTAGGCGAGCTGGACGTCGAACGAGGCCGCGGTCGCAAGACCCGCGGGCAACGCAGTCGCGACGTCACCCTTGCGGGCATCGAGCTGGTTCGCCACGCCGAGGCTCGCGTCGGTCTCGAACAAGGCAGGCACACCGAGCCGCGCGATGCCGGGGATGTAACCCGCACCGATCAACGCTTCTTTCGGCACCGTGCCTTTGTCGGACGTCGCGAAGTAGCCGTGCACCAACGACAGCTTCTCTTCGAGAGTCATCGCCTTCACCCAGGCGTCGGCGCGCGCGTCGGGCGACAGATGGGTGTCGAGCCACGGTTGCGTGACCGGTTGTTTGGGTTGGGCAACGATGGAGAACGTAAGAACGAGAGCGCTGAACATGTTGACTCACAAGCGCGCGTAAGCGCGCGACACACGCCATTCCAAGCTCGGGGTGCGCGAAAGAGCTTCCGCCCAGGCGACGACACCACTTTGCCAAATGCTACGCACCACGAGGACCACGAGCATCGCAAGTGACAGCCGCGACAGCAGATCATCCCCGGATGTGAGCGAAGGAACGATGGTGAGACCCGAGGCGTTGACCGCGAAGCCCGCGAGCAACGCACCGACCACCAAACCCACGAGGGCAAAGCCCGTCGCCCGACCACCGAAAGAGCGTTTCAGGAACGCGATGGTCGCTACGTCCGTCGCCGGACCAACCACCAAGCCTACGAGCGCCGCCCCCGGGGACAGTCCCTTGAGCAGCAACACCGCGGCCACCGGCGTGACCGCTGAAGCGGACAAATACAAAGGCACGGAGACCAGCGTCACGACGAGCACATCGGCGACCTGACCGTTCAGGCTGTTCGCCGGCAGCAGGACGTCGACGTAGGCTGCGACCAGGATGCCTGCTGCCGCCCATGGCACCACGTGGAACACGAGCTCGTCGAAGTGCAGCAACGCGCGCTCGAGAAAACCGCGCCCAGCATCGTTGCGCTCCGGTTTGGCCGCAGTCGAGCGCTCGGCAAGACGCTGCGGGCCCCGCGCCAACGCGCGAATGACCATACCGCCGGCCGCCGCAGGTCGTTTGCGGCGACTCGCCGCGAGCGCCGCGATCATGGCCACGACGACCGCGAACCCGACGCGCAGAAGCGCCGTGGGTGCGTCGATGAAGCGAGCCGTGACCAAGAACGTGTCGAGCCCGAGCACCGGCGCGGCGACGACGAAGGCGATCAGCAACGCCGGCGGCGCGCCGCGCTCGAGCAGCGCCCGAGCCGTCGGCAAGACACCGCAGGTGCACACCGGCAGTGGCACACCGACCACCGCTCCGCGCAACGCTTGCAAGAGACGCGGCCCGGTTTGCATCCAGGTAGACGGCAGACGGGCACCGAGCGCCTGGACCGCGGACGCGAGCAGCAAGCCGCCGAGCAAAGCCGGCGCGACCGCCAGAGCAATCCGCAATAGCGTTGCAGACAGGGCGCTCGCGAGCGTGCTCTCGTGTGCGCTGCCAACGAGCGCCAGGGCCCCGCCCGCGGCGATCGCGAGCAGCTCGAGCAAGCGTCCTCCTAGCGCCCGGGTGGCGGTTGCTGGGGGTGCGTGCAAGACCACGTGCAGCAAGACGCCGGCGATGAGCGCCGCGGCGTACGGCTCGACCAGCTCGAAAGTGCTCTCCGGCACGACCGCGAGCGACGCCGCTCCAGCGAGCGTCGAGCAGCCCATGGCGGCCGCACGTAGCAGGGCGCGACGTACGCCGAGCTCGCGCGCCATCAAGGTGGTCATCAGCGTGACCAGCGGAACCGTGTGCGCCGCGACAGCGAGGCCGACCTCGAGCCCGGCCCCCGCGTGCGCCGCGGCCGCGAGCGCGGCACCGTCGCCTGCTTGATGGACGAGCAAGGCGATGAAGCCCACCTGCATGGGAGGGTGGCCACTACCGTCCGGCCGGGCCGCCAAACGCTCGACGACGCTCGGCACCAGCACACCGACCCCGAAGACCAGGAGCGCCTGCACCCCCAGCGCCTCGGCGGCTTCCGGCAGCAGGTGACCGACGACGACCACCAGGGCCGCCACCACCCCGAAGGCATAGATCGGCTGGAGCCAAGACGACGCGCGTCCGCTGAACAGGCCCAAAGCCACGCCCGCGAGCACCGCGAGGATGGCGATTGTCAAAGCAAGCAGCACTGGCGCGCCAAATGCCCGATTCCACGCCGATCTCGCAAGCTCGCAAAACTGGAACGGCCCTACGGTTTGTGCAACGCTCGCGCGAGCTCGCCACCCATGGACGACGCCTCCGACATCGCCGCAATCGTCAAGGATTTCCTGGTCGAGACCAGCGAGCATCTCGATCGCTTGGATCGCGACGTCATGGCCCTCGAGGCCAACGCCGACGACGCCGAACGCATCGCCAGCGTCTTCCGCAGCTTCCACACCATCAAGGGCACCTGCGCCTGGCTCGGCTTCGCGCAGCTCGAAGCTTTGGCCCACAGCGCCGAAAGCCTGCTCTCGT
The DNA here is from genome assembly GCA_964484195.1 of uncultured Bdellovibrionales bacterium. GTDB lineage: Bacteria > Myxococcota > XYA12-FULL-58-9 > XYA12-FULL-58-9 > JALHOP01 > JALHOP01. The sequence goes on from CAZAER010000052.1 coordinate 22,112, forward strand.
CGCTACGCGACGGCAACGTGCGCATGAACACCGACATCGCGAGTGCCCTACTCGCCGTCGGCGATGCCATGCGGCGTACCCTGCCGACCATCGAAGCGACCCAGAGCGAAGGCGATGTCGACTTCACGAGCCTCCGTCAGCGACTGGACGCCCACAATCCCGATCACGAGCCGACCCCCGTCGTCCACCGCGGCTTTGCGAACGTCGCCGAAGCCCTCCAGGAGCTCGATCCACAGGTGACGGCCAGCGCCGACCGCACGGTGCGTGTCGACGTCCACTTGCTCGATCGCCTGTTGAACACGGTGGGCGAGCTGGTCCTCGCCCGTAACCAGATCGTGCAAGGACTCGAGCAACCAGGCAGCACCCTCGTGCCCGCCGCGACCCAGCGCTTGAAAGCGATCACCAGCGAGCTGCAGCAGGGCGTCATGAAGGCTCGCCTGCAGCCCATCGGCTCGGTCTGGAACATGCTGCCGCGCTTGGTGCGCGAGACCGCCAAGAGCGTCGACAAGGTCGTCCACCTCGAGATGGTCGGACAGGACACCGAGGTCGACCGCAGCCTCTTGCAGGCGATCAAAGATCCCCTCACCCATCTGGTGCGCAATGCCGTCGACCACGGCATCGAGACGCCGGAGACGCGCCGCGCCAGTGGCAAGACGGAGTACGGCTTCCTGCGCCTCGCCGCTTACCATGAGGGCGGCCAAGTCGTGGTCGAGGTGAGCGATGACGGCGCCGGCCTCGACCTCGCACGCATCAAGGGCGTTGCGGTGGCGCGCAACATCATCGACACGCAAGCCGCGGTCACCATGAACGAGCGCGACCTTGCACAGCTCGTCTTTCGCCCGGGCTTCTCGACCCGCCAGGCGGTGACCAGTGTCTCGGGACGCGGAGTCGGTCTCGACGTGGTGAAGACCCAGGTCGAGCGCATCGGCGGCACCATCGACCTCGACAGCAAGCGCGGCGAAGGCATGACGGTTCGCCTGCGCGTGCCGCTCACGCTCGCGATCATCCAGGCGCTCATTGTCCGCTGCGGCGGAGGGCGCTACGCGCTGCCGCAGGTGAGCATCATCGAGCTCACGCGCGTCCCCGCCGAACAGGTCGGGAAGCTC
>CAZAER010000053.1:0-22906 GCA_964484195.1 uncultured Bdellovibrionales bacterium
TCTCGCGCTCGAGATCCATCGAGTCCATCTTGGCGCCGACGCCGTCCTTGCCGCGGACTTCGTGAATCGCGTGGATGCGGCCGGTGTAGAAGAGGACACGCTCGGTGAGGGTCGTCTTGCCCGAGTCGATGTGCGCCGAGATACCGATATTACGGATGTATTCGATGGGAATGTTCGCCATGGGACGCGCCCGATACACGAATCCGCGGGTTTTGAATAGCCCTTTGGATCGAGCACGTGAAAAACGCCCCCACAGCCCAATGTCGGGCAATGTGGGTACGGGTTTTTCTATGGCTTTCCCGGGGCTACCAGCGGCTCTTGCCGACGATCACCTTGGGCTCTTCGTGGCGCGAGGTCGTGTCGATCGGCGCCCGCTGATAGACCTGCCAGCGTCCGCATTTCGGGCAAAGCTTGGTCTGGTCACTGATTTTGCATCGGCAGTCGTAGCAGTCGATCAGGTACATCGTCGTCCTCGTTTCGAAGGCATCATCAGGGCTGCGGATCGACCCGTCAAAAAATCGGAGCTCGAGCTCTAACGATGGCCGACCCGAACCGCTCGATCACCGAAGGACTCTACGGCGTGCGCGCCGCCGCCGGCCCGACCGCGCAGCGAGTCATCAACCGCTCGGAGATGTTGTTCATCGGCGACAGCCACACCTGGGGATTCCAGATGGCGATCGACAACGGACGGCCGCCGCGCGGCGCCCCACCCCAGCTCGGTGAGCCCGGGACGCACATCGATCAGTGGGCCCGCGGCTCGATGGCCGAGCGCCTGCGCCAAGGCCTGGCGGCGCATCCTCGCGAAGTCTTCATATCGCTAGGCACCAACGACGGTATCCACGGCCGTCACCGCGACGCGGAGCAACTACGTCGCGACATCGCCACGCTCATCACCACCATCCGCGATAGCGGTCGACCGCCGCCCAACATCACCTGGCTCCAAGCGCCCCATGCCGAGAGCGACGAAGCCGGCATCGCGGCGACGCGCGCCATCGTCCGCTCCGAGCTCGAACGACTCGGCGTGGGCATCATCGATCCCTCGGGCCGCCGACTCACAGGCGACCTCAGACGTAACGACCACCACCCGAGCTATCCCGGTGGATACCGCGCATTGATCGACGAGTTCTTCAGGCCGCGCTTCGACGTGCGCTAGCCGCTCATGTCGCCGGCCGAGGTATACTCGTCGCTGCCCACGCACGCCGGAATGGCGTGGGTGTCACCGTCGATGTCCTTCTGGGAGCCCAGGCACAGCTGCTGGTGATTCGGGCCGCAGAATGGCTGGGTCGCGTCGATGCCGATGACGAAGCCGGCCGGCACGAAGAGGTGCCAGTCGTTGTCCGCCATCGAAGACGGTGCGCGGTCGGTCCCCGCAAAGTTAGCGAAGAACGCATCGGGCACTGCGCCGATCTCGTTGATGTTCCCGGAGAGCTGCGGACCACCAGACACGTTCAAAGACTGGAGGAGCGAGGTGTTGCGGGTCTCGTAAATGTTCGCTGCCACCGCGTTCTTCTCGGCGATGTAGTTGTTCTGCATCGACGCGACGCCAAAGCTGGCTTCGCCTTCGCGGACGGCACAGACTCCGATGGACGAGCTGCAGGTCGCGAAATCGGCAACCACGATGTTGTTCGTCAAAGAGTACGTGCCGGTGCCGCCATAGAAGAGCGCCTCGGTGCTGCCAGCAGCCGCGACGTAGATACTGTTGTGGACGATAGCGACGGTTCCCGGAGCAAAGCCGCCGCGAATGCCCGAGCGTGGTCCCGCAGCCGAGCCCGTGGCGGCGCCACCGGTGTGGATCCAGTTGTCGCGGATCACGACTTGCCCGACGTCGCCGATGTCGATGACGCCACCATCCGCGATGGCGAACGAAGCGACGGGTCCGACGATGCGGTTCCTCTGAATCCAGGCAGACGGGCTACCTGGACTACCCGAGACGGTGATCGCCCACTCTTGGCTCGAGCCGTCGACGACATCCGCTGCTTCGATGATGAAACCATCGACAACGGCGTAGCCGCCGGCGCCAATCTCGATGGTGCCGAGATTGGCCGAAGCTGTGGGGCCTTTGAGCGTGGTGTCGTAGAGGAGCGGATTCCGCTGTAGCGGATCGAAGCTGCTCTCGTAGCCGCCGAGGAGCTTGACGGCCTTGGTGATGCTGATGGCCTCGCCGCTATAGTCACCGCCGGCCACGTGGACCTCGCCACCGGGATTGACGGCATTGACCGCCGTCTGGATCGAGCCGACGGGGTTCTGGAAGTCGCACGGATCGCCATCTAGGGCTCCGGCCTGCACGAAGGTCGTCGGGCAGCCGAGAGCATTCACGAACACGCCTGCCGTGGTGTCTTGGCTGATCTCGAGGTTCGGTGGGTTGGCGGTGAAGCTGATGGTCGCGCCTGTCGCGGAGCCGTCGATCACGAGATTGGGGTACGTGATGAGGTTGCCGACGTAGACTGGCGTGGTCCCGAGCAAGGTGCGCCCGGGCGCATCGCCAAGCGCGACATCGACGCCGATGGCGCCGCGGGGATCAGCGGCATTGCCATAGCTGTCGAAGAGCTCGACCGTGACGCTGAACGGGGTGTTCGCGGGCACGGCGGGCGGCGGCTGCTGCACGATGCCGATTTCGTACGGGCTGCCAGCGATCACCGGTACGGCCACGCTCTGACCGACGTGGCCAGACCCGTCGTCCGCTTTGATGGCCCAGGTCCCGACGAGGGTGCAGTAGATCTGCTGCGTGATCACGCCGCTCATCGTGTAGTCGATGCTGAACGTGCCGCTGCAATTACCATCGCTGAAGACGTTGACGACGCCCTCGTAGGTGGTCGCGACGTTGCCGGCAGCGTCGACGGCGCGGAGGGTGACGTCGAAGCTCTCTCCCGCCTGAACCCCGAGGGTGGCGAGGATGACTTCGAAGTGGTCTGGCGTTCCGGCGGCGGCGATGTCGACATTCACGAGGTTGGAAACCAAGCTGCCATCGCCCGCGGTGACCGTGCGCAGGCCCGTGCTGGCGAACTGCGCCGGGAAGTCGAAGACACCCGCGTCGCCCGCGCTGAAGGCGTGTGCGCCTCCGTAGCTGAAGTCACCGGCAGGCGACTCGCTCAGGGAGACCGTTCCAGCGTAGCCGGTCGCAATGTTGTCCCACGTGTCGCGAGCGATGACCCGCAACACGATGTTTTGTCCGACGATGTAGTTGGGCGAGGCGCTACTGAGGTCGAGCCTCGAGACCGCGGCGGGAACGACGTCGACCGTGAGCACGCCGTAGATCGCGCTGCTCACCCCCGAACGCGCGGTGATGGTCTGCGACCCGGCGGTATAGAAAGTAAACGGCAAGGTGCCGGTGAAGTCGGCGATGGCAGCGGTCACCGCGCGCACGTCGGTGCTGTCGATCACCAGCGCCGTCGGAGCTACCGTCGGGTTCCCGAACGAGTCGGCGCCGACGATGCCGACGTCGAAAGCGATGCCGGCGCCCGTGCTCGGCGGACCGGTAAGGAGCAAATGAGTCATCGGCCCTGCAATGACCTGGAGGTTGCGTGTATCGGTCCGCAAAAGCACACCATCGACGTCCGCTTCGGCGTGCATGAGCAAGGTGCCAGAGGTCGTGAAGGTCACGCCGTTGAACTGCGCAGCGCCATTCACGAGGCCAACGCTGCCGTTGCCGAACCCGCCGTGGATGGTCGGGCTCTCGGCGACGAGGTTGACGGTGACATCGCTGCGGTTGATCGGCTGACCGACCTCGTCGACCAGGCTCACGGTGAACGGGCCGAACACACCACCGACGTCATGCGGTCCCGGCGGTCCCACCGTGAACACCAGGTTGTTGGCGAGGTTCGCGAGGCTCAACGTCGAGTCGCCGCCGAACGTGACGGCGACGGCGCGCGTCGTTGCCAGAGGGCCGCTGAAGTTACAGGTATCGACATTGCCGCAGGTGTCCGCTGGAGCGCACGACAACGACACACCGTTGAGAGGTAGGACTTGTTCGTTCGAGGTGCCGGGGCTCAGCGAGAACGAAGTTTCGAACTCGGGCGCACCGGGAGAACGCACCGCGCACACCGCAGTATAGGTGTCGTCGTTCACGAAATTGACGGTACCGACGCGACGCACCGGCACCGAGAGCTCGGTCGCCGGCGGACGGATGACCGCTTCGACGACGCCATGAAGCGCCGGGCGCGCGCTGCTGGTCAAGCCGCGAAAGCGGACACTTGCCTGCGGGCAGTTGGGGACATCGGCCTCGAAGGTGCCGTCGTCTCCGATGTCGCCGGTTTCGGTGGCGCGGGAGCCGTCGACGCAAACGATCGAAAGCTCGAAGCGATCGATGGTCACGCTGTCGACGGAGAGCGCTTGCAACGTGCTCCCGAGGGAAACGCGGAGAGTCGACTTGTCACTAGAGGAGTCGCAGGCGGAAAACGCGAACGCCGTGGCCGCGATGGCCAGCAGACGAGGCTTCAGGGGCATGGGCGGCAGCATGCCACGACTCTCGGCGCGACGCCCGTGACCGGCATCACTGGAGGTCTATGTGGGTCTAGGCACCAGGCGCGCCGGAACCGAACTCATCGGCGCCAGGTGAAGAAGTCGCCGACCGCCCTCCCCCATCGATGTCGAGAGCAGTGCCGCGGCAGGGCTCGTTGGGAGTCGGATCCGACAGACCGCACAACGCCTGGGTCGCATCGAAGCTCGTGCGCCCGACATCCGCCGCCAAGTGCCAATCGTTGTCCGCCATGGTGAGGAGGTTGTCGTCACCACCGTCGGCGTCGACGACCGCGGTTCCGAAGCTCTGATTGAACAACGTGACGTTCCCCTCGAAGCTGTCGGTCACCGGACCGTCGAGGCTGCTGTATTGCTGAGAGCCGACGCCGATGTACGTGTAATTCGCAGCGACGCTGTTGGTCCCGAGCACGTAGTTGTAGAGCGACGAGCGCAAAGCGGTGGTCGAAGCCTCGACGACCGCGCAGACGCCACCGTTCGACGCGCAGCTCGAGAAGTTGCCGACGACGACGTTCTTGGTGAACGTCGCTTGAGCGGCCGTGGCGCCGAGATAAAGCGCCTCGCTGCGGGGCGCGGCGGCGAGCACGATGGTGTTGTGAACGATGTCGATGCGAGGCGCCGCCGTGGTGTTCACGATGCCACTGCGCGAGCCGAGCACGGTGCCTGACGGCGCGCCGCCGACGTGCATCCAGTTGTTTACGAAGAGGACGTCGATAGCGTCTCCGATTTGGGCGACGCCACCGGTGATGCCGAGGTCGGTGACCGGACCGATGAGCCTGCAGCTCTGTACCTTGAGGTTCGAACCGGCGTTGGCGCGAACCGCGAAGCGCACATCGCTCGCGGTCTGCGGATCGGGCGCGCGGATGACCAGGCCATCGAGCGTCACGTCGGCGGCGCTGGTCGCTTCGACAGCGATGGGAGCCGCAGGCAGCGGTGCGATGACGGTCGGGTAAGCGAAGGGATCGCGCGTCCCGAATCCCGGCGACCAGCCGCCCTCGAGAGTGACGCGCCTGCTCGAAATGTGCACGGGATTACCGTAGGTACCACCCTCGATGCGGACGTGTCCGCCGGTGTCGACTTTGCTAACCCCAAGCGCGACGTCCGGCACCGGAGAGCTCGGCGTGCAACCATCGTTGGCGCCGTTACCGGTCGTCGAGACGTAGGCCACCGGACAACCGCTGCCCTCGACGATATCGAAAGGATTGGTCGGCGTGCTGCCTCCCGGCATCCCGTCGACGTTGATCACCGCGGCGGTACCCGGCGAATTGATGGCCAAGTTACTGAAGACCAGCGTGTTACCAACCGCGCCGGGGATGCCAACGTTGGCGATGGTCAGGCCTGCCGGTGCGATCGACAACGACACCGCGGCGGCAAAGGGGCCCGGAGCGACGACGTTGCCATAGGCGTCGGTGATCTGCACAACGATGTCGAACAGCTCACCCGTGACCAGTGGATTCGGTACGCTATTGAGGAGCACCGCATAGTGCCCTGTCGTTGGCGCAACGTTGACCAGCGAGCTTTCACCGCTCGTGCCCATGTAGTCGATCAAAACCGTGTGATCGCCCGCGACCGTCATCGTGCAGCTCGCCGAGCCGCTGCCGTTCATGATGTTCACGGTCTGACTGCACCCACCCGTGCTCGTCATGAAGACGAGGTTGTTGTAGCTGCCGACGACGGCATTGCCGGCATCACGCGCCGTGACATTCACGGTGACGGAGCTGCCGGCGACGATCATCGGCGGTGAGACTTGCACGTCGAAGTGATCGATGACACCGGCGTTCACGATGTTGAGGACGAGACCCGCTGAGGTCAGGCCACCAACGTCGGTCGCGCTCAGCACGACCTCGCCCAGAGCGCCGAAGACCACCGAGGTAAAGACGAAGCTCCCCGCGTCGCCCGCCGTGAAGACGTGCGAGCCTTGATACGCAAACCCAGTGGCCGGCGAAGCGAGCAGCGAGACATCGCCGCGGTAGCCTGCGTCGATGTTGTTCCAGTCGTCGCGCGCGCGCACCGTGAACGCCGCTACCTGACTGATGACGAAGCTCGTCGGACCGCCGCTCGTGAGATCGAGCCTCGTCGCCGCCGCGGCGCCAACGTCGACTTGCGCGGTGCCGAGCACCGACGGCTGCTGCACCATGCGCGCGGTGATGGTGTGCGTTCCTGCGGTGAAGAGCGTGAATGGCAGCACACCGGCGCCGACGTCGAGAAAGCGCGCCGGCGAGGTTTGCGGGTCGTTGCTGCTCAAGCCGATGTCGCTCGGCAACGATGTCGCGTTTCCGAAACTGTCGGCCGCGGTGATCGTGAAATTGGCCGCGACGCCCGCAGTGACGCTCGGGGGGCCGCTGACCACCAGCTGCCCGACCAAACCGGGGAGCACGGAAACGGTGCGACTCTCGGTGACGAGTAGGACTCCATTCACCACCGCCTGAGCATGGAAGGTGAGTGAGCCCGCAGTCGTGAACCGCACGTTGGTGAAGCGCGCGACGCCATTCGCCAGTGTGACCTGCGCGCCGCTGAAGCCGCCTAACGTCGTCGCGGTTTCGGGCACGAGCACGACGTCGACGTCGCTACGCGCGATGGCCTGACTGCGCTCGTCGACCAGGGTCACTTCGAAGGGACCGAAAGCGAGACCGGCGCTCACCGGACTGGGCGGACCGATGTTGAAAACCAGGGTGTTCGAGAGATTCGTGAGGCTCAAGGTCGTGGACGAGCCGAAGGGCACGGCGACGGCGCGCGTGATCGCCAATGGACCATCGAAGTTGCATGCCTCGATGCCGCCGCACGTGTCCGCTGCGGCGCACGAGAGACTCACGCCGTTCACCGGCAGGACGTGCGAGGTTTCAGCTCCGGGGGCAAGCGCGAAGATAGCTTCGAACTCGGGAGCACTCGGGACCCGGACCGAGCACACCGTCGCGGCGCTGTCGTCGTTCACGAAGCTCACGGTGCCAACACGGCGCACCGGGATGGTCACTTCTGTGGCTGGCGCGCTGATGGCGATGTCGACGCGACCGTCGAGGGCCGGATTGTCGCCCGTCGTCAGGCCGCGAAAGCGAACAGTGGCCCGCGGGCAGCGCGGCACATCCGCTTCGAATGCCCCATCGGCGCCGACATCACCGCGTTCCGTGGTCTCGCTACCGTCTAGACAGGTAACGGTGAGCACGAAGCGCGTGATGTCGACGCCTTCCAGAGCCAGGGCACCGGCGGAGGAGCCCAACGACACTGAGAGGCGTGCACGGTCACCATTCGCATTGCACGCGGTGACCAGCAGCACAAAAACGACCGCCAGACGGCGTTCGACTACCATTGCGGCAGTCTGCCACGAGCGCCATGGGGACGCTCGTTACTGGCGGGGGGTGGGACCCGAGCTCAGGTTTCTCGGGGCGCGCTCGCTTGGGAGCTCAAGCGCGCCCCGAGGAACTGATGATGCTGCGCCTTGCGGCGCCGGGCTCATGGCATCTTGGTGGTGGGTGCTTGTTCGATCCTACTTTCCAAAACGCTCGAGCATCAGCTTCGCAGCCGCCTCGAGACGGATGTCGCCGGCGCCTTCGCGGTTCGCCGGAACATTCGCGTTGTCGCGAGCCGAGTCGCGCAAGATCTTCTCGAACTCGCCGCTCTTCACGAGCTCGCGCGGGTCGACCTTGAACTTGCCGCCCTTGAAGAGCTCCCAGGCCTTACCGAGCAAGCACGCGGCGAAGCCGGCGGTGACCGGAGTGGCCATCGAGGTACCCGACATGTCGCCTTCCTTGTTGCCTGGAAGGGTCGAGCGCTGCTTCACGCCGTCCGCCGAAACGGACGGCTTGTTGGCGGTCGAGTAGCCCGACGAGAAGTTCGCGATGTCGTCATCGCCTTCGGCGGTGGTGCCCTTGTGATCCATGGCGCCGACCGTGGTAGCAAACTTGGCGCGGCCGGGATCGCTCTCCGCCACACCGGGGCCCGAGTTGCCGGCCGCGATGGCGAAGAAGATGCCGTGGTTCTTGATGGCATCGTTGATCAGCTTGTTCATCGGCAGAGCGTCGGGATCACCCGAGGCGCGCGCGCCGAGCGACATGCTGCAGACCGCCGGACCGTCGTGGGTCTTGGCCCACTCGATGGCGCGCTCGATGCCCTTCATGACGTCGGCCAGGGTGCCCGAGCCGCGGTCGTCGAGGACCTTGGTGCCCTGCAGCGTGGCCTTGGGGGCCATGCCGCGGATGCCACCGGCGGCGAGATCACCGCGAGCAGTCGAGCTGCCGGCGCAGTGCGTGCCGTGGCCGTGACCGTCGCTTGGCGGATCTTCCGGCTGCGCCGTCTTCACGTCGTCGAACTTGGCCGGCTTCATGAGGCTGTCGTGAGCGCCGATGCCGGTGTCGATGATGGTGACGGTGACGCCTTCGCCTTCCCAGCCGGCTTCCTTGGCCTGCAGGGCGGTGGCCTGGTGAACGTCACGGAAAAGGCTGGTGCGCGGAGCCGCGAGAGAAGCGACGGCAACCGGGGCGGGACCAACCTCGACCTTGGTGTTGGGGTAGACGCCGACACCACCGGCGCGGAGGACCGCGACTTCGGCGAAGGTGAGCTCGACAACGCGCCAGCCGTTGCCCTGCTGCAGGTTCGGGTCGAAGGGGCGGAAGCCGAGACGGCTGCCGAGCATCGAGCGGGCGACCATCGACTCGACGACGATGTACTGCGCCTTGTCGGCGGCGAAGTTCTTCACCAGCGGCGACTTGCGGATCGCGCCCGCGTCAGCCTGGCTCAAGCCCTGAGCGCGAACGGGGGTAGCGCGTTGCGCGCTGTTGCTGCCCGAGACGGGCATAGAGGTACGTACTTGCGGGCGTCCGGCCCGCGAAATCGCGTCGGTCATAACGAATGGCTCCGTGGATTGGAAACACTGTGTGCTCAGGACGAGCACGGGAGACTGGAGCTTCCTTCATCGGCAACCGGCCCGATCGGTTGCTGCTTTAATTGCGAAACTGTCGCTGCCAAGATGCCGCGATCGCGACTGAGGTGCGGACCACCGCCGTCAGCCGCCGTCACCACTGGGGCCGCCGCAACCGCCGCCGCCGCACGCGCCGCTGCAGCAAACCAAGCAGCCCCCCTCCTGGCAGTAACACGGCGTGCCGTCACCGACGTTGCCGCCGCTCGGACAATCGTGGCTCACGCCGTTGCAAGCGGCGGGGTTGGTGCAGACGCTTCCGGGATCACACTGCGTGCCACTCTGCACACCATCGGGACACGCAATCGACGATCCGTTACAGCGGTCTTCGAGGTCGCAGGCGCCGCTCAACGCGCGGCACACCGTGTTGGCCGGTTTCACGGTGTTCGCCGGGCAAACGTCGGTCACGCCGTCACACAATGCGTTGGCCTCGCAGAGCTGGCTGCCGGCGCGACAGACGAAGCCGTTCGCCTGTTTGCCGTCACCAGGGCACCCAGCCGCAGAACCGGTGCAAATCTCGGCCCGGTCGCAAAGGTCGACGGCGGCGCGGCAGGTGACCGCGCTGGAACGGAAGGTGTCCGCTGGACAGAACGGTCCGCTCGCGCAGACTTCATCCAAGTCGCAAGGTCCAACAGCAGGGCGACACACTTGACCCGAGCGCAACGCGTCGCTCGGACAGGTGAAGCTCGATCCGGTGCAGGTCTCGGGCTCGTCACAATCGCCGGCCGCCGGACGGCAAACGGCGCTCGATGACGCGAACAAGTCGATGGGGCAAGCGGGACTGGCGCCAGTGCAGCTCTCTGCTGGATCGCAGGCCCCGACCGACGGGTGGCAAACCGTGCCTACCGCGATCAGGTCGTTCCCCGGACAGAGTGGTCCGACGCCGGTGCACAGCTCGGCGACATCGCACGCTCCAGCGGACGGACGGCAAACCTCGCCCGCCCCCACGACCGCATCGGCTGGGCAATCGACGCTCACTCCATCGCAGAGCTCGGCGACATCGCACGCTCCGGCGGACGGACGGCAGACTGCGCCCGCGACACGACCCTCGCAAGCGTGCGGCGTCGCGCAGTCGGCGCTGCACACGTCACCACAGCAACGCTCGCCGCTCTGACAGAGCGCCGTCGTTCGACAGGTCCCACCGATGCACTCGGCGATCTCGCACGCGGAGCCGCGGCAGGTGTCCGCGTCGCAAGGAGGTGGCACACATCCGCTCAGAGCGTCGGCCGCTTTGGCGAACGGCTCGCAGCTCGCGGCGCCGCAAAGACTATCGTCTGCGGCGTTCAGGCAGCGACCGGAGACGCAGCGATCGCGCGTGCAATCGATGTAGTCGTGGCAGTCACCGTCGACGGTGCACTGCGGTTGCGCGAGCACGCAGCCGGCGCCGAGACGACAGACCGTCTCGCCGCCGCATTGCTCGTCATCCGGTCGCTCGACGCACAGTCCGTCGACGCAGCTGGCGACACCGCAAGAGGTTGCGGGTGCGCAATCACCGTCGTCGGCGCACTGCGCGACGCCGCAGCTCGCGAGGTCGAGGGAGCTGCACGAGCTCGGCACACAACGTCCGCCGTGGCAGACACTGTCGGCAACACCAGTGGACGGACACGACATGTCGACGCAGATGCGGCTCAACGCCAGATTGATGGCGGTGTCCGCGACGACGTCGAGATCGGCATGGCGTTCCATCACCGGTCGGTTGGCCAACGTCAGCGTCACACTGACGCGACGGTTCCCGAGAGCCACGTCATTGAAGACACCCACCGGCCGGGCCTTGTCGAAGTGAGTCGCCGCGGTGAGCGCGAAGCTCGTCTCGGCGCCATCGTCGATGCGTGTCGTGAGCCCGTCGAAGTCGACCAATGGGGTGAGATCACTGACCACGCCGACCGTGATCATGGCGGTAAAGGGGCTGCCATCGCGGAACCGCTGATCGCGGCCGTCGCAGTCCGAACGACACGCTCCATCACAACAGACGAGCCCCGCGGAGCAATTGCCGTCGTTGAAGCAAGCGTCTCCATCGCTCGCAACCAACTGGCACGAGGTGAGGCCCAAGGCGGCGACGAGCAGAAAGCCGCAACGCATCCTCGAAAGGGTAGCACAATGTACGCGGATGGCCCCGTCGAGGCGTGCTTTTTCAGGCTTCTCGCGTAGTTAGCTTGGCGATGTAGTCGGTCTTGCCGACGTCGACTCCGTTATGACGGAGAATCGCGTAGGCCATGGCGACGTGAAAGTAGAAGTTCGGGATGGCGAACTCGAGGAGATAGTCGCGGCCGCTGAGCACCTTGCCTGGTAGCCAGCCAAGCTTCACCTGCCGCTCCTCCCAGCCGGCGAGGTCGGCTTCGCCGAAGCCGTCGAGAATGCGCACGACCGATGCAATGCGGGCTTTGAGCTCTTCGATCGTTTTCTCGGTGTCGGGATGTTTCGCTACCTCTTTGCCCGAGAGCCGGGACGCCGCGAGCTTCGCCGAGTCGCACGCCGACTGGACCTGACGGGCGAGCTCATACTGGTCGGGTGCGAGGCGCGAGCTGGCGAGCACGTTGACGTCGAACTTCCGGGTGGAGGCGTAGGCGATTGCCTTGTCGAGACAGTGGTCGAGCTGGCGCAGGCTGCGGGCGAACTGAACGATTTGGGCATACATGAACGAACCCCTAACGCATCAACACGGGTGGAGGCCCGATAATACCCCGCCTCCGCATGCGTAGCGTCATCGTCGTTTTCGGCTCGGCCACTCTGCCCAATGGGCAGCCCGGACGGTCACTCACCGCCCGCCTGCACCGTGCGTTGCACGAAGCACGGCTCGATCCCAAGGCGCCGGTCGTCGTCTCGGGCGGCCCAGTCCTAGGGCCCGCCGAAGGCCAAGTGATGCGTCGCTGGCTCGTGACGCGTGGCGTCGCGAGCGACCGCATCGTGGTCGAAGACAAGGCCCTCTACACCCTCGACAACGTCAGCCGCGTCGCACCCCTGATCGCCGGTCTCAAAGCCTCGCAAGTGAAGCTGGTCACGAGCCCGGCGCACATGCAGCGCAGCAAGACCCTGCTCGAGCGCGAGCTGCGCTGCGTGACCGGCCACTCGGTGCGCGTCATGGAGCGCCCGTCGCGTGACACCGCCAGCGCCGCGGAGCGCGACCGCGAGCTCGCGAAGCTCGGCCGTGATCTCGCGACGCAAAGCGCCCGGGGCTGCCGGCACTAGTCGCCGAAGATCGTCCTTGCCCAGGCCTGAGCCGGCTCGATGAGCACGCAGAGCAGGAGCCAGGCAGGAGCGTAGTCGAGACGAATGAGCCCGTGCACCGACCAGCGGCGCACGCCGTAGTCCCACGGGCAACGACCGATGAAGCGTCGCAGCACGTAGCCGCTGGTGTACTCGGCGACGTAGACCGCGCAGAGGTACACGAAGAGCCGCAGCGCCAGAGGCAGGTCGGCGAGCGCGCGGTAGAGCGATTCCATCAGCAGGCCGGCGACGCCGTAGATGGGATGCATCCACAGCGACGTGCGGCCCATCGCCGTGCGGTCGCGGTTGAAAACGATGGAGCAGGCGCCCGTGAAAACGATCTCAACACACCAGCCAAGGGCCCCGTACAGCAGGAAGTGTGAGAGGAGTGTGACCATGACTGCAGCCGTTCCTCTTTAGATTCTACGCATGCTGCTGTAAGGACGCGAGTCGCGATTCAATGGTTCACGACGTTTTTACATTTACGTTACTTGCGTTCTCGGCCGTCTTTTTCGTCGTCGATCCATTCGCGGTGGTGCCGGTCTTCGTCTCGATGACCGAGGGCGATGACGACGCAAAACGGGCCCGCATGGCGGCCCGCGCTTGCATGCTTTGCGCTGGAGTTTTGACCTTCTTCGCGTTGGGCGGGGGCGTCATTTTCAAGCTCCTCGGGGTCACGTTGGCGGCCTTCAAGGTGGCCGGCGGTGTCCTCCTCATGCTCACTGCGCTCGACATGCTGCGCAGCCAACCCGCAGCCACCCGCACCAGCCCACAAGAGGTGGCAGAAGCAGCCGCCAAGCCCGATATCGCCATCGTCCCCCTCGGCATGCCGCTCCTCGCCGGCCCCGGCTCCATTGCCACCGTCATGGTGCTCGCAGGTCGCTCACAACGCTGGTGGGAGCTCATCCCCATCGTGCTCTCGATCGTCATCACCGCGGTGATCTCGTACGTGGTCTTGCGCGCCGCGACGCGCGTCGATCGCTTCATGGGCCACACCGGCCGAGCGATTCTCGAGCGCACCATCGGCCTCTTACTCGCGGCCCTGGCGGTGCAATTCATCATCGATGGCTGGCGCGAGGCCTTCCCGTGAGCGAGCCGTCGTATCGCGGTTGGCGCAAGCCGGGCATCGAGCCGCCGGCGGTTGGTGAGGCGGGCCCCGACGAGACGCTGGATGCGACGAGCGGACACTTTCGCTTGTTCCAGCTACGCGACGGTCATCGCTTTTCCACCGATGACGTGCTCACCGCATTCTACGGGACTTCCTGGTGTCCGCAGGCGCGGACAATCCTCGACCTAGGGAGCGGCATCGGCTCGGTGGCGACCATCGCTGCGTGGCGTTGCCCAGGCGCGCGCTTGGTGACCGTCGAGGCGCAGAGCGAAAGTGTGGCGCTGGCCCGCAAGTCGGTTCGCTATAACGGACTGGAAGACCGCTACGAGATCCGCGAAGGTGATATTCGCGATTCCTCCTTGTTCGCCGACGGCGAAGTCTTCGACCTGGTGTTGGGCAGCCCGCCCTACTTCGCCATGGATGCAGGCAGCCACGGTGACCACCCACAGAAGATCGCGTGCCGTTTCGAAATGCGCGGCACGGTCGCCGACTACGCGTTGGTCGCAGCGCAGCGCTTGGCTCCCGGCGGCTTCTTCGCCTGCGTGTTCCCAGTGCAACCCGATTTCCAACGCGAGCGCGTGCACGCCGCGGCGCGCGAGGCCGGGCTCGTCATCGTCCGCGACCGTGACGTCGTCTTCAAAGAAGGCGAGCCGCCACTCGTGGGCCTCTTCGGCATGATGCGCGCAGGCGATCTCCCCGACTGGTTTCGCACGCAGACCTGGCACGAGCCGCCGCTGGTCATCCGCCGACGCGACGGCAGCGTGCATCCCGAGTACTCGGCGGTGAAGCTCGCCTTCGGATTTCCGCCTTGAGCGCGGTCGTCACCGTCCAGAACCTCTCGAAGGCGTTCGGCATCCACGAAGTGCTGCGCGACGTGTCGCTCGCCGTCGACGAGCAGGACCGCGTCGCCATCGTCGGTGTCAACGGCTCGGGCAAGTCGACGCTGCTGCGCATCATCGCGCGCGCCCTCTCGGCTCCCGATACCAGTGAGCTCGATGTCGCCGACGCTGGGGTCATCACCAAGCAACAAGGAGCGAGCTTCGTCTACGTCGCTCAAGAGCCTCGCCTCACGGGCACGCTGTCGGTGATGGCGACACTTCTCGGCAGCGGCGCCGAACGTCACGCCTGCGAGGCGATGGCCGATTCGCTGCACCTGCGTGACCTCGAGCAGACCGTCGGCACGCTCTCACTGGGCGAGCGCCGCCGCGTTGCTCTCGGCTGTGCGCTATTGCGTGCACCGGACATCCTCGCGCTCGACGAGCCCACGAACCATTTGGACGCCCGCACCATCGATTGGCTCGAAGGCCGCCTGAAAGCCCATCGCGGTGCTTTGCTCTTCGTGAGCCACGACCGCTATTTTCTCGATCGCGTAGCCACCCGCATTGCCGAGCTCGACCGCGGCCGCCTGTACGCCTATGGGCCAGGCTACGCCGAATTCCTCGAGAAGCAGGCAGAGCGCTTCGCCAACGCCAGCGAGCGCGAGCGCATTCGCCGCTCCTTCGTCCGCCGCGAGATCGAATGGATCCGCCGTGGGCCAGCGGCCCGCACCACCAAGCAGCAAGCGCGCATCGACCGCTTCGATGCGGCGGTGAAACAAGGCGACGACAACGCCCTGCTCGTGCACGACGACCGCGGTGTGAAGCTGACGCTGCCGCCCGGCCCGCGCCTCGGTAAGACCATCCTCGAGCTCGATCATCTCGGCATCGATGACGCTGACGGGAGCGCGTTGGTGCGCGACCTCACGCTGGTCATGAAGGCTAGCGACCGAATCGGCATCGTCGGCGCCAACGGCGTCGGCAAGACCACTCTGGTGCGCAGCATCCTCGGCGAACGTGAGCCGCAGCGCGGTAAGGTCACGGTCGGGCAGAACACCCGCTTCGCCTATCTCGATCAGGGACGGGCGGACCTCGACGACGAGAAGAGCGTCCTCGAAGAGGTGGCCGAAGGCAGCGAATACGTGCAGCTCCCCAACGAGCGCATCCACGTCCGCACCTTCCTGCGCATGTTCCTCTTCGACGACCGCTTCGCCGACACGCCCATCGGCAAGCTGTCCGGCGGAGAACGCAATCGCGTCCAGCTCACCAAGCTCTTGCGCCGCGGCGGCAATCTCCTCGTGCTCGACGAGCCGACCAACGATCTCGATCTCATGACCCTGGCGGTGCTCGAGGAGGCTTTGGTCGACTTCCCGGGCTGCGCGCTCGTGGTCTCGCACGACCGCTGGTTCCTCGATCGCATCGCCACCGGCATTCTCGCGTTCGAGGGCAATGGCGAGGTCGGCTTCTACGAGGGCAACTACAGCGACTACCTCGCGAAAAAGCCGGCGCCCGCCCCTGTCCGCGTTAGCGGTGCAAAGCCATCGCCCGAGCCGGCCCTGCCGCAACCAGGCAAAAAGCCCAAGAAGCTCTCGTACAAGGACCAGCGCGAGCTCGACGGCATGGAGAGCGCCATCGCGGCGGCCGAGGCCAAGAGCGCCCAGCTCGAAGCCAAGTTGTCGGCGCCGGACCTCTATTCCAGCGGTAGCGACGTCACCGCTTTGGTCGCCGAGCTGGACGTCGCACGAGCGGACGTCGAGCGCCTCTACGCGAGGTGGCAAGAGCTCGAGTCGCTGGTCGCGCAGCTCGAGGTGAGCTAGCATCGGCGCATGTCGCCTTGGGTCTCCGACCGCCCGAAACGCCAGCCGCAGAAAAAGACCGCAGCCGCGAAACCGGCGGCGCCGAGCCTTACCGACGCCACGCGCGAGCGCGTCACCTTGGTGATGAGCCAGGCGCAGGCGGTCTCGTCTTCGGCCCTGACCTTGACCGCGATGGTGCAGCAACTCCCCGACGCGACGCGAGAGACGGCGACGCAAGCGAGCTCGGTCGCCCACGCCACCAACCAGGTTCAGGCCGCCGTCGAGACCGTCGCCGCAGCCAGCGAAGAGCTTTCGGCGAGCATCACCGAGATCGCCCGCAACGCCATCAACGCAGCGCAGGTCGCGCAGCAGGCGGTCGACGTCGCGCAGCGCACCAACGAGACCATTCAGCGCCTGGCAGCCGCGAGCATCGAGATCGGCAAGGTGGTGAAGATCATCAACGGCATCGCCGCACAGACGAACCTGCTGGCGCTCAACGCGACCATCGAGGCCGCCCGCGCCGGTGAGGTCGGCAAGGGCTTTGCGGTGGTCGCCAACGAGGTGAAAGAGCTCGCCAAGGAAACCGCGCGCGCCACCGAAGACATCAGCAGCAAGATCGTCGCCATCCAGAACAATACGAACGACGCCACCGCCGCGATGGGCGAGATCGGCCGCATCATCCAGCAGGTGAACCTCATCCAGAACACCATCGCGACCGCGGTCGAGGAACAGTCTCTCACCACCAGCGAAATCGCCCGCAGCGTCAACGAGGCCTCCGGCGGTGTCGAAGACATCGCCAAGATGGCGAGCAGCGTCGCCGAAGCGTCCGGTCATGTCGCGACCGGCGCCAGCGCCGCCCAGACCTCGGCGCAGGATCTGGCGCGATTGGCAACCGAGCTCGGAAGTCTGGCACGCGCCCTAGACGTGTAAAAACCGCAATATCGGCCGGCAAGTAGAGAAGTAGTTGCCAAGTCGCTGACGCAAGTATTACGTGACGCTCGGGTCGCCATACGGCACACCGTACGAGCCCCCTGAACAGAGCGAATACCCCCAGATGTTGAAGAACAAAGCCGACCTTCGCACCATCGCCTTCATGGTGGTGATCACCGGATTGCTCATTTACCAGTGGTCGCTGCCCGCGATGTCGTGGCCGCTCTTCTTGTTCGCCAACTGGATGGCCGTCTCCGTGGCCGTCATGGCGCACAACCACAACCACGTTCGTATGTGGCGCAATGACACGCTGAACATGCTGAGCGACTACTGGATCACCTGCTTCTACGGCTATCCGGTGTTCGCGTGGATCCCGACGCACAACACCAACCATCACAAGCACAACAACCGCGTCCCCGATTACACGATCACGTATCGCGTCACCGAGGGGAACAATCTCTTCTCGTTGCTCACCTATCCGACGGTGAGCGGCTACTACCAGCAAGAGCCGAACCGCCGGTTCATGCGTGAGACGTTCCGCAAGAACAAGAAGCGCTTCGCGCACTACATGGCGCAGTTCGTGATTCTCGTCGCCTTCATCGGCGTCGGGCTGCTCGTCGATTGGAAGAAGGCGCTGCTCTACATCGTCATCCCGCAGCAGTTCGCGCTCTTCATGGTGCTGGTCTTCAACTACATCCAGCACGTGCACGCCGACGAAGAGTCGGAAACCAATCACTCGCGCAACTTCACCGGCGCCATCGTCAACTTCTTCTGGTTCAACAACGGCTACCACACCGTGCACCACGACATGCCCGGGCGTCACTGGAGCGACAACAAGAAGGCCCACGAGGCCGTCGCGCACACCATCGATCCGGCTCTCAACGAGAAGAACTGGCTCTGGTACATGGTGCGCGTCTACGTGCTGGGTCTCGTGATCCCGCCGTTGCGCACCAGATCGATGCGGCTGGCTCGGCTGGCCACGAAGCCTGCCGAGACGCTGGTAACGTCGCCAGTCGTCGCCGATGTCGCACCCGCCGTCTAAAGACTCACCGGCGTTGTCGTGAATCGCTCGCACGTCCTTGCCGGCGTCTTGTGCTCCGTCTTCATGACGGCGGTCGAAGCAACGGTCGTCGCCACCGCCATGCCATCCGTCATAGCGGATCTTGGCGGCGTCGCGCTCTATGGTTGGGTCACCGCGGCCTATCTACTCGCATCGACGGTCACCGTGCCGCTCTACGGCAAGCTCGCCGACATGCGCGGCCGCAAGCCGGTGATGCTGTTCGGGCTGGCGGTGTTTCTGATCGGCTCGGCGGCCAGTGGCGCGGCGACCAGCACCTTATTCTTGATTGGCGCGCGCACGGTGCAGGGGCTAGGAGCCGGTGCCATTGGTCCAGTCGCCATCACCATCGTCGGTGACATCTACAACATCGAGGAGCGCGGCCGCGTGCAAGGCTGGCTCGGCGCCGTATGGGCGATCGCTGGTGCGGCAGGTCCCCTGGTCGGCGGCTTCTTCGTGGCGACGCTCTCGTGGCGCTGGGTGTTCTGGTTCAACCTACCGTTCGGCATCGCCGCATTCGTGGTGCTCTGGAAGGTCTATCACGAGAGCCACGCCGAAACCGTGAAGACCACGCGCCTCGACTGGCTAGGAGCTGCATCGCTCACCGTCGCATCGGTAGCATTGCTCGTTTTAGCGGAGCGCCGCGCAGTACTCGTTACCTTGCCGCTGACCATCGTGACCCTCGCCATCTTCACGGTAAGCCAGCAGCGAGCGCGAGAGCCGGTCATTCCGGTGGAGTTTTTTCGCAGCCACTTCATCAGCATGGCCCTGTTCCTCGGCGCCGCGGTGGGCTGCGAGTTTCTCGGCTTCTTGACCTACGCACCGCTCTACGTGCAGGGCGTGTTGGCGCGCTCGCCGTCCGAAGCCGGCTCGGTCGTCACCCCAATGCTGATTGCCTGGCCCACCGCATCGTTCCTCGTGGGCCGTAACCTGCGGCGATTGGGCTTCCGCCTCCCTGTCGTGGTCGGCCTCGCGGTGACCGCGGTCGGGGCGCTGGTGCTCGCGGTTCTCGTACCCGGCTCCAACGCGATCTGGCCTTGGTGGCTCGGCAGCTTCTTCCTGGGTGCCGGCATGGGCATGTGCGTCGTCACTATCACGGTCGCCATGCAGTCCAGTGTCCCCTGGAATCAGCGCGGGGCGGTGACCGCGCTCGGTATGTTCACTCGCAGCATGGGCTCGGCGCTGGGCGTCGGCGGTCTCGGAGCGCTCCTCGTGGCTCGGCTCGAAACTGCGCTCGACCCCGAGCGCGTGGGCGCGCTACTAGCCCATGGGTCGGGTGGCTCGGTCCACATCGATGAAGCGGCTCAGGGCGCTCTGGCGGGGAGTTTTGTTCCGCTCTTGTGGACGATGGCGGCGGTGACGGGAGCGAGCTTCGTCGCCGCGCTCGCGTACCGTCCCCCGGACGTCCAGCCAGCCGTCGCGGCGGTCGCGTTGGCCGAGTAGACTGCTTCCGTGGTTCGTCGTCCCATGCGCATCGCTCCTCTTTCGCGGCAGAACCGCGAAGAGGTGCTCGGTTGGCTCAACGACCCGGCCATCGGCGACGTTCTCGACATCAAGTTGCCACTCGGCATGCATCACCTCGTGCAGCGCGAGCTTCCCGTCTATGACCGCGATCGCGTACTGTCGATGGAGAGCGTATTCGTCTACGAGGTGACCGACGCCGATCAGCGGCTCGTCGGCTTCTGCCTATCGTACGCCTTCGACGACGCCATGCCGGATGTCCGCGAGCTCGACTACGCGCTACCGGGCCTCGAAAAAAGTGCGCCCGCAGCCACCTACGAGGCCATGGTGCGCATCGCCCACGCAGTCTTCTCCACCGAGAAGCCGCGCGAGCTGCGCGTCTTCATGCGCAACGGCGCCACCGTCCCCGGTCACATCCGCGTGTTTACGCGTTTCGGCTGCGAGGTCGTCGCGTATGCGCCCCGCAAGAACCTGCGCGGCGTCCACTTCAAGCTCGTGCCTGACGACTACTACGCGTCGGCGATCATCAAGCGTTACGGCATCACACGATCGTGATGCCGACCGAGCGCATCTCGTCCAAGGCGCGCCGCGAGTCTCCAGGCGTGATGTCGACCCCACGACAACCTTCGCTGATCACGCGCACCTTGAACCCGAGCTCGCGGGCATCGAGCGCCGTGAGCTTCACGCAGTAGTCGGTCGCGAGCCCCACGATATCGACGCTGTCCACGAGCTTGCGACGCAGCTCCTTGGAGAGATCCGTCTGCTTGCGGTGGCCATTGTCGAAAAATCCGCTATAGCTGTCAATCGACGCGTCCGTGCCCTTGCGCGTCACATGATTGAAGCGACTGATATCGAGCGCCGGATGAAACTCGGCACCGCGCGTTCCCTGCACGCAATGGTCGGGCCACATCATCTGCTGGAGCCCCTCGAGGTCGCGGATGTCGTGAACCCTGGCGCCGCGATTGTTCGACGCAAAGCTGCGATGGTTCTTGGGGTGCCAATCTTGAGTCGCCGCGACGATGTCGTACTGCGTCATCAAGCGATTGGCGACCGCTACGACGGCATCGCCATCCGGGACCGCGAGCGCGCCGCCGGGGCAAAAGTCGTTTTGGACATCGATGACCAGCAAGGCGCGCATCGGACACCCAATAGCCCACTCCCCCGGAGAGACTATACGTTACAACCCCCCCGCTTGGATCTACGTGGCGGGCTAAACCAGCTCGAAGTCGAAACCGCGCGAGACCATGGCACGGTAACTTCCCTCGTCGAATCGATAGAGTCGCGCCGCACGATGGGCTACGGCGCGCTGCGTCTCACCGGCGTCGTGGATGAAGCCGAAGGACAGGACCTTCTTGCGGAAGTTGCGCTTGTCGAGGTCGGTCTCGAGGACGAGCTCGTACACCCGTTGCAGCTGCGACAGGGTGAACTTTTCGGGCAGCAGCTCGAAGCCAATGGGTTGATAGCGGACCTTGCCCTTCAAGCGATTGAGGGCGACGGCGACGATGTGACCGTGGTCGAGAGCCAGCTCGGGCAACGCATGCACGTCGAACCAGGCACCGCGGGCCGCGCCCACTGCGTTCACGAGAGCGTAATAAGCGACCGAGACTGTCCGCGCCAGCGGATGGCGGTCGGTTTCGCCGAAGGTGTAGAGCTGCTCGAGATAGACGCGAGCCAGACCAGTGCGCTCCGCGAGCCCACGGCGCGCCGCCTCGTCGAGCGACTCGTCATCGCGCACCAGGCCACCCGGCAGCGCCCAGACACCGTCCTCCTCGACCAAGAGGACCCGTAGGGCTTCACCACCGGTGCCGAAGACGACGCAGTCGACACCCAGCTTCATGGCTTCTTCCCGTGGAGCTCGGCGAGCTCGACCTTGAAGCCGGCGGACAAGATGGGGAAACGGCACCAAGTCTTCGGGTCGAGGTTCTCGTCGTCCAAGTGGAACGACGGAGCGTAGCGCTCGCGCTTCCACTGATTGCGCGACCAGAGCGTGAAGAAGCGGTCGATGTAGCCGACGAGGTCGTCCCCGGCGATGTTCGGGAACTGCTCGGCGACGACGGCGAGGACGTCGACCGGCTCGCGCTTGTCACGGATGGCGGCACGCTCGATGGCGTCGAGCACCGCGAAGGGCATGAGGTCGCCCTCGGAGACTTGTTTCGCCTGTTGCGGCCGCAGCTCGGGGGTCGAGCGCTGATCGACGACCACCTTCAAGAAGGGAAAAGCGCCGTCGCCCTCGGGGCCTTGGCGCATGAGCCAACCGAGCCAGTGCCGCAAGAACGCCTTGTCGATGCCCGCGATCGGCGACAAGCCACCGCAGGTGTCGCCGTCCATCGTCGAGTAGCCGACCGCGGCTTCGCTGCGGTTGCTGGTGGCGAGGAGCAAGGCGCCGCGCACGTTCGCGAACATCCACACCGACGGTCCGCGGACGCGCGCCTGGATGTTCTGGAGCGCGAGATCGTCGGTCGTCCAGTCGAGCGGCCGCCCCAAGGCGTTGCTCACGACGCCGACGTAGTGGCGAACCATGGTGTCGATCTCGAGCTCGTGATGCTCGCTGCCGAAGCCTTCGGCGACGACGCGTGCTGCGTCACGGGTGACCGTCGTGCTGTTGCTACTGCCTTGATAGGCAGTGAGCAGGAGGCTGCGCAGGGCGCCGTCGGCGGTGAGACCCGCCATGTACGGGACCTTCGCTTGGAACCCTTGCGGCGTGAGCTCACGCAACGCGCGCCGCACCATCAGGGCGACGAGCGCAACCACCGCGGTCGAGTCCGCTCCACCGGACAGGCTCACCACGAAGCCGCGCGAGGCGCTCTTGCGCATGTAGTCGAACAAGGCGAGCGTCACGGCGCGGGTGAATTCCTCTTCCTTACGAGAGGGGCCGCTCTCCCATGCATCCGCTTTGGCGTTTGGAGCCGCAGGCACCTGCTCGGGCCAGACGAAGTCGACTTTCACCGTCTGAGCGTCGTCGCTCACGAGATCGGGTCGGAAGCTCCCGGTGCGCGCCTGCTGCATGCGCGTCGACTCGACGTCGATGACCGCGCTGGTGAGCGACCAGTCTTCGAAGCCGAAGCGCCGGCCCTCGGCCAACATACGACCGCCACTCGCGATCAGGCCGCCGCCGTCCCAGATGATGCGGCCCGAGTCGTTCCCGAGATGGTT
>CAZAER010000054.1:0-21640 GCA_964484195.1 uncultured Bdellovibrionales bacterium
AAGATCTCCTATCCGGCCGGCCCGTTGCAGGGATCGATGGCCGGACGGTTACGTCTACCAGGAACCTTCTTGCGTGCTTTTCACGAGGGCGGCCGACACCAAGGGCAAGCGCAAGATCATCGTGGTGCCGGACGTTGGCGAGCCGATGGAGTACCTGGTGCCGAAGGGTCGTTACCTCACCGTTCAAGAGAACGACCGCGTCAAAGCGGGCGACGCTCTCATGGACGGCCCGGCGAACCCGCACGACATCCTCCGCGTTATGGGCGAGAAGATGCTCGGTCGTTACCTCGTCGACGAAATCCAAGAAGTCTACCGTCTGCAAGGCGTCCGCATTAACGACAAGCACATCGAGTGCATTTGCCGTCAGATGCTCCGCCGCGTCCGCGTGAAGGACGTCGGTGACACGACGTTCCTCGTGGACGAGCAGGTCGAGAAGACCGAGTTCGAGCTCGAGAACGAGCGCGCGATGAACAACGGTGGCCGTCCGGCGCAGGGCGAGCCGATGCTGTTGGGCATCACGAAGGCTTCGTTGTCGACTGAGTCGTTCATCTCGGCGTCGTCGTTCCAAGAGACGACGAAGGTGCTCACTGAGGCGGCTCTCGCCGGACGCGTGGATAACCTCCGCGGTCTGAAAGAGAACGTCATCATGGGCCGCCTGATCCCCGCCGGTACCGGCTTGAGCGGTTACAACCAGCTCAACGCGACCGTGGATCCGGAGCTCCTCGAGGAAGACGAGGAGTACGAGATGACGTTGGAGGACCGCGAAGGACCTCTGCTCGCGAACCTGCCGGGTATCGCGGTCAACGAGTAGTCTCTAGTCCGTTTTAGCAATCGAAGCCCCGGGTCGAGCTCAGGTTCGGCCCGGGGTTTTTTGCGTTTCGACAGCGGCGTCGCATGCTCGACGCAGCGTTGGTCGTTGCTCCGCGCTATCGACCGCGGGAGGCGGCTGGCAACGTCGTTGCCGACGTTGTGCGCGATTTCCTTCCGGCGTTTGTCATGCACGCCGCGACGAACGGTGCGCTAAATGGTTTGTGTCCCCATTTTGGTTAGGGGCGCTTGCGGCGGACCATGAAGAGGCCGACCGCGAGCATCGCCAAGGGGCTCAAGCCCGAAGGTGAGGTCGCGGCGCAACCGCCCGAGCCGCCGATGCCGACGCCGCCTTCGTCGGTAAGGTCGTCACCGCCGGCGTCCTGACCCGGGTCGGTGCCGCCACCGGTGCCGCCATTGCTGCCGCCCCCGCCACCCGTGTTGCCGCCGGTAGCGCCACCTGTGCCACCGTTGCCGGCGTCGTCACCACTGTCATCGCCGCCCGAGGGCTCCTCGCCGTTCGGGGTCGGGTCCGAGCCATTGGGCTCACCATCACCATCGACATCCCCAGCCGAACCGTCGTTGTCGTCCGCGTCGTCTTCGTTGCTCACGCCGTCGCCATCGAGGTCACCGCTCGGACCGTCGTTGTCGTTGGTGTCGTCTTCGTTCGCGACACCATCGCCGTCGAGGTCACCGGTGGGACCGTCGTCGTCGTTCGCGTCGTCTTCGTTCGCGACGCCATCGCCATCGAGGTCACCGGTGGGACCATCGTTGTCGTTGGTGTCGTCTTCGTTCGAGACGCCGTCGCCGTCGAGGTCGCCGTTCGGGCCGTCGTTGTCGTCGGCGTCATCGCCATTGCGGACACCGTCGCCGTCGAGGTCTCCGCTCGGGCCGTCGTTGTCGTTCGTGTCGTCGGCGTCGGAGATGCCGTCGTTGTCTGCGTCGGTGTCGAGCACGTCGGGCGTACCGTCGCCATCGCTGTCGGTGGGATTGCCGGCGCCGCCGATCTCGTCCGCGTCGCCGACTCCGTCACCGTCGGTGTCGCCGTCGTACGGGTCGGAGCCGATGTCGGTCTCGTCGTCGTTCGACACGCCGTCGCCGTCGATGTCGGTGGCGCAAACGCTGGGATGACGCAGGCAGAGGAAACCGCTCTCGAGCAAACAGGTCGCCGAGCAACCATCACCATCGACCTTGTTGCCGTCGTCGCAGCCTTCCGAGCCGGCGTCGCTGTAGGCGTCGAGGCGGCCGTTGCCGCAGTTCGCCGCGGCGTCGGTGCTGGGCACCGTGCAGATGCTGCTCGGCGCGCCGACGTAATCGCCGCAATCGTTGTCGCTCGCACCGAGCCAGGTCGGCAGGTCGACGTGCGCGCTCGAGAGCACCGAGAAGGCCGCCGGCAAGGTGTCGTAGGTGCGGCCGACGAGGTCCACGCCACCGCTCGCCGCCACCGCGGCGTTGTCGCTGTTGCTGACGAAGGCAACATCCGACGCGGCGACGTAGACCTCGAAGACGGCATGCACGTCGTTCTCGAAGTAGATGACCTCGATGGGGTACCGGCCGGCCTCACTGAACGAGACGCGGTGCGTGTCGATGGCCGTCGAGCGGAGGACCGTGGTCTCGACGACAGTGTTGCCGCCGATGCTCAGGCGGTAACCGTCGTCGGTGCGCAAGGCGAAAGTGTACGTTCCAGCGGACGGCACGAGGAAGTCACCGCGCAAGCGCATCGCGAAGCGGTTGGCGCCGAGGCTTCCGCCGCCGTGGCTCTGGCAGGTGGCGGTCGTCCACGAATCGGCCGGGTCGCTCCACGGGAACAAACCGTTGAAGGCGCTCTGGCGACCGGTGCTGGCGTCGACGCCGTCGTGCAGGTCGCAGATCGGCACGATGTCGAAGAAGGTGCGGTCGGGGCTCGAGCGATTCGGCGCGCCCGACAGGTCGTCGAGAAGGTTCACCGCATCGGCGAGCGAATCGATCTCGTGGGTACCCGAGCCCTTGGTGAACTGGCCGCAAAAACCCTCACCATACGCCGGCACCCCGCCGGCAAGGCGCGCCTCCAGCGCGACCGCGCTCACCTGCGCGCCCGCCACCCTCGCCGCCAACAACGACACCAGGGCGACAATTGTAAGCTTCAAGACTACTTGGGGGGACATCCGTACTACTCCGCTTTCGCACATATCCGGCGAGGGCGAAGTTGACGGTTACAAGTCGCGTGCCGATGACCCAGGGTGCCAAGATCCCGTCACGCGGGTCGGATCGGAACAAACCCACACGTTTCGCGGTGGTTCGCTGTGCCAAAAAGTGTCGGTCGGCCGCTCGAGATCGTCTGACGCGGCCCGCCAGAAACGCCTCTACTGAACTTGGTTACACTTGATCTTCGCGTTGTATCTGAAAATGACGCCGCTGAACGCGCTGGGGTCGCGGTAGGTGATGCCGACATTGAAGTAGTTGGGGTAGTCCGCGAGCTCGGGGTCCCTGAGGAGCTGTTTCTCGCGGTAGACGACCAGCTCGCCGCTACCGTCGGAATAGCGGACCAAGGGGAGTGGTATCGCGGAATAGACCGGCGGTGAGAGGTTCGCGGGATACACCGTCCGCACCATGAAGCTTGGCTGACAGACGTTGTACGCCGCAGCGGTCGTAGCGAAGAGCTTGACGGTGCGGACGGCGTTGAACTTGATGTTCTCGCCGGGGGCGAGTGTCCACCAGCGCTTGTCCGCGTCGCTGTCGCCACGACCAACCCAAATGGTCTGCGGGGCATTCGTGGTGTTCACCACGCGATAGCCGTAGACGTCCTGGATTTTGAACTTGCAGCCGCCATTTTCGAAGGTGATGACGCGGTCAGCGGGCCAAGTGTTTTCGTAGGACGACGCGCCGGTGCAACTCGTGAACTCGGACGCAGCGCTCAAGCGGTCGATGAAGCTCTTCACCGCGGGTGTGATGCAAACGCCGTCTTCGCAGGTGCGACCCGCTGCACAGGTGGCGCTGGTCACGCAGGTCGTCGGCGGAACGTTGTTCTCCGGCTTCTCGAGCTCGTCGAGGAAGGCCTCGGTTCCCGCGGGCGAGACGCCCGGCACGCCTGTGTAGATGCGGCGCTTCAAGAGGTATTGCCAGCGATCACTCAGGCACGCCGCGCCACCGTCGGGCTCGGACGCAAGGCACCCGAAGAGGTAGGAGTTGTAGATCGACGACGCCGGCGTGCCGGGGCATTGCGGTACGAAGCCGCAGGTCGGCCTCCACGGCATGGGCGTGGTGACCACTGGCGGACCGGGCAGCTTGAAGTCGGGATCACATGGATCGCCCACTCCGTCGCTGTCTTGATCGTTGTTCGACGTTACGGCGTTGACGCTCGGGCACTTGTCACAAACGTCGCCAATGCCGTCACCGTCGGCGTCCGCTTGAGCGGAATCGCTGATGCTCGGGCAAACGTCTAAGTTGTCGCAGAAGTCGTCCGCGTCCTGATCGTTGCTCGCGTCGTCGCCGGTGCAAACGTCCGCCGCGTTCGCGACACCGTCGCTGTCGTCGTCTCCACCGGGGAAGCAAACACCGTCGGAGCAAGCGTTGATGCCCCCGCACGGCGTGCCATTGCCTTGGATGGGATTGTCGCACGCGCCCGTGGTGGGATTGCAAACACCGACGGTGTGACAGGTGTCGATGGCCGCGCACACCACGCCTTGGCAAAGGGCGTCACCCGAGCTCGGAGTGATTTGGAAGAGCGTGTTGCCTTGCGTCAGCTCGTCGTAGGTGAAGACGCAGTCGTCCTCGAGCCAACAGTTCAAATAGTCGACGTACGGATACGATTGCTGCAGCCACAGGTTCTTCAGACGTACCTGATCGTTGCCTACCGGCTCGACGATCCACTTGCAGCGAGCGTCATCCCAGCCTGACGGTGGGCTCGCGGTCGCACCGCGGAAAAGCGCGTGCGATCTAAAACCGCCATCTTGATGCGCGCACAGCCGGTAGGAGTCGAGCTGACAGTTGCCACCGGCACAGGTCGCTGGGTGGAACGGGACCGTGAAGGTGAAAACGTTCGCTGCATCGGCGGTGGGCTCCATGCGGACTGGATCGCCGGCGTTGCGGAAGACGAATGGGTACGCCGCGGGGTTGCCCTCGGCGTGCACGGCGAGATCCTTTTGCAGGCTCATGTTGCGCAAGGAAACGAGGCCCACCGAGTTACACGAGGCGCCATCGGGTCCGAGACCGAATCCGGCGAGACAACCGCATTGCGCCGCGCCGGCGACGACCGTGCAGGTTTGATCGCATGACGTCGTCGCGCACGGACCAAGTGGCGTGCACTGGACACCGTTACCGGCATAGCCACTGTTGCACGAGCAGGTGCGTCCACCGGTCGTGTTGCCGCACGTCGCATGGGTGTCACAACCGTGCGTTCCTTGGACGCACTCGTCGATGTCGGCGCAATTGTGCGGGCCGCTGTTCGTGTAGCCGGCTGGACAATTACCGCACGTATAGCCACTCGGACCCGGCAGACAGGCGCGCTGATCCGAGCAGAGGTCCGTTCCAGCGGCGCACTCGTCGGTGACCACGGTGAACAGCGTGTTGCCATTTTGAGCGTTGTTGTAGGTGAAGCCGCAATCGTACGACAGGTCGCACGTCAGGTAGTCCACGTATGGATAGGCGTCGTGCGCCCAGACGTTCTTCAGGCGGACCTTGTTGCCGCCAGCCGGTTCGAGATGCCAGGCGCACGCCGCGTCAGTCCAGGCGGCCGGCGTGCCCGTGTAGTCGCTCGCGTACTTAACGTCCCAGCGGAAACCCTGGCGTTGCACGGCGCAGACTCGGTAGTGGTCGACGCAGGCCGCGCTCACCGTGCCGTCGGCGCACCAACCGGGCGTAGAGTCGGTGGTCAGAGTGAACGCGTCGTTCCCGAACGCGGGTGCGGGCGCGATGTGCACGATGTCGCCACGGGGTGCCCAGTTGAGTGCGTAGGGCGGCTGCTCGGCTACCGCGGCACCGAGATAGGCACCTAGTCCGTCATTGAAGAGCAGGGTTGGGCCGCTCGGGTTGCACGTGTGCCCGTTGGCCGCCAGCGAGAAGCCTGGCGAGCAACTGCACGTCGCCGTCCCAGTGTCCGTGCAGAACTGGTCGCAGCCGCCGTTGCCGCTGAAGCACGGGTCATCGGAGATACAGCTCACGCCGTTACCCGAGAAGCCGCTATTGCAGACACAGGTGCGCGACCCCGCCGTGTTGGCGCAGGTGGCGTATTGGCTACAGCCGCTCGTGCCCGAAGCGCACTCGTCGCGGTCGATGACGAAGTCGGTGTTGCCGGCGACGGACTCGTTGTAGGTGAAGGTGCAATCGTAAGGCAGCGCGCAGCTCAAGTAGTCGGCGTAAGGCACGGTCTGCTGCAGCCACAGGTTCTTCAAGCGCACGTGACCGCCGCCCAGATTGGTGACCTCCCACACGCATGCGGCGTCGTCCCATCCGGCTGGCGGCGGCCGACCGTCGAGGGCGCGCAGCATGCTCCAGCGGTAACCCGAGCTCGATTGGGCACACAGGCGGAAGCTGTCGACGCAAGCAGGTGATGTGCTGCCATCGACGCAAGTGCCGGGGCTGCGCTCGGCGGTGAAGGTGAAGCGGTTCGGCGCGCCAGCGGCGGGCTGCATACGTACACGCGCCGCGTCCTGCTGGAATTGCAAGAACTGGCCGACACCGTTCGACGCCACGCCGAGCGGCAGATTGAGTCCGCTATTGAAGAGGCGGACCTGGCTCCAGGCGACGCAGTTATGACCGTCGCCAGCGAGGTCGAAGCCCGGCTGGCAGCTGCAAGTGACCGCGGTGGTGGCCGTGGGGGAGCAGGTCTGCGCGCAACCGCCGTTGGCGGCGACGCAGCCGTTCTGCAGAGCGCACTGCCGCCCGTCACCGGTGTAGCCGCTGTCGCAGGCACAGGTGTAACCATCGGCGGCGTTGGTGCAGCTCGCGTGCGTATCGCATGCGTCGGTGCCCTGGGCGCACTCATCGGGGTCGATGACGAAGGTAGCAAACTCGTCCGGGATCGGCGTGAAGGAGCACTCGTTGGTCTCTCGACAGCTCAAGTAGTACGCGGATTGCGTCGTGGGGATGAGCCGGATGCGTCCGTCCGCGGTGTCTTCGATGAGCCAGGTGCACCCCGTAGTCGACGCAGGGTCGACGTGGAGTGACGGCACGGGAGAGCCGCTGTCCGCCGCCAGGCAATAGCTGTGGCCGCCGGCCGAGAGCGTGAAGGTGAAGGCGTTGCCGACCTTGGCAATGGTGACTGGGGGGCTCGCGGCGCCGAAGCTGAAGGTCCCTGCCGCGACGCCCATGAACGCCGAGAGGCCGAGGTTGTAGAGATGCACATTGATTTGCGGTGTGCATGAGGTCTCGTTGCCGTCGAGAGTAAATCCGTTATAGCAGTCGCAGAGCGGCGCGCCGTTGTCGTTGATGCAGAGTTGCTCGCAGCCGCCGTTGTTCACCACGCATGGGTCGATTTGCGTGCAAGTGAAGCCGTCGCCGTCGTAACCGACCTTGCAGGCGCAGTCGTGGCCGCCTGGGTGATAGGTGCAAGTGGCATTGGGATCGCAGTCGGAGATGCCGGCCGCGCATACATCGTCTTCGATTTGAAAGAGGGTGTTGCCCTGGGTGCTTTCGTCGATCGTGAAGGTGCACTGGAATGGAAATTTGCAATCGAGATAGTCGATGTAGGGTTGCTGTTGCTGAAACTGCAGGTTCTTCAGACGAAACTGGCCGCCACCGACGGCCTCGACCATCCACGTGCACCGTGGGCTGCTCCAGTCGCTCGGGGTTCCGACCTGCGCGTTCTTGAGGCTCGAGCGCGTGTCGGTGCCCAAGACGCAGAGGCGGTACTCGTCGGTGCACTCATTGCGAATCAGACCATCGGCGCAGGTGCCGGGCACCTTGGTCGCCGTCACGTGGTAGGTGTTGGGGCCATCGGTCGTGGCCTCGAGTCGCACTGGGCGACCGCTGCCTTGCCAGTAGACGCCGTCCCAGGCGCCGGGAAGTCCCAGATTCGTGATGCGTCCTTGCGTCCACTGCACACATGACTTGCCATCGGCTCCCAGCGTGTAGCCGAGCTTGCAACTGCACACCGCGGCGCTGCCCACCGACGCGCAGGTCTGCTCACAACCGCCGTTGACGACGAGCTGGTCATCCGCATCGATCGCCGGGGCGCACATGTCGGTCTGATCGCAGGCGAAGCCATTGCCCGAGAACCCGGTGTTGCAGGCACAACGGTAGAACCATGGGACATCGGTGCAAGTTGCGTTGCGATTGCAGAAGTTGTCGCCCGAGACGCACTCGTCGATCTCCGGCAGGTTCGTGAGGGTCTGCACGTCGTCGCCGCCCTGGTCGAAGTACCATTGCCTGGGGTCGGTGATGCTCAATTTGCCGGCGTCAGGATCGGCGGCGCTCTGCAGGCGGTATCGGGTCGCGCTCACCTCGGTCATGATCCATGTGCACTCGGGCTCATCCCAATTCGCGGGGACACCGACAATGCCGTTCTTGCGCGCGGTGAAGGCCTTGGACGGGAAACCTTCTTCGACGTGGGTACACAGCCGGTAGGCGTCGGGGCAAAGCAGGCTCTTGCTGCCGTCGGCGCAGAAGCCTGGTCGGTCGTAGATGGTGAGCGACACATGGTTGTAGCCACCCGCTGCTTGCGCGAATACCGCCGGGTCACCGTCCCTGCCGATCATGATCGAGTAGTTCGGCGCCGTGCCGGTGCGGTCGAGCTGCAACGAGCCATCGTTGAGCCATGGCTCGCTGTGCACGAACACGCGGTCCAAGCCGTTGCACGCGAGACCATCAGAGCCGAGGCTGAAGCCGGGTAGACAGGCGCAGATGGGATCGAAGCCCGCGGTGCCCAAGCACTTGTGCGCGCAACCGCCATTGGCCTCGGAGCACGCGTCGAGGGCGCGGCATGTCTGCGTTAGCGGATCGAAGTCGTACCCGTCGTCGCAGTCGCAGGTGTGACCGCCGTCCGTGTTGCCGCAGGTCGCATGCGGTCCGCAGATCGTTGGAGTGTCGGTGCACTCGTCGTTGTCGGCGCAGGTCGTGCCTTCGCTGTGGTAACCCGCGTCGCAAGCACAATGATACGCATCGACATCGTCTTCGCAGACACCGTGCGTGCACGTGTTGACGATGCAGTCATCGATGTCGTGATCGCAGTTGTCGCCGTCGTAGCCCGCATCGCAGCTACAAATGTAGTCCGTCGATGTGTCCGTGCAGACGCCGTGCACACACGGAGCATCCGCGCAGCTCTCGACCGGAATGTCGCACAGCGCCCCGCTCCAATGGTTGTCGCAAGAGCATGTCGAAGTGGCTATGCCGTCGACACAGGTGCCGTGCGCGCAGAGGGAGGTGGCGCAGTCGTCGATGTTGACGTTGCACGTGGTGCCCTCGAAACCGTCGTCGCAATCGCAGGTGAATCCGCTGCTCGTCGCCGTGCAGGCGCCGTGAGCGCAGGGAGCATTGTCGCAATTGCCAGCGGGACCACAGCCCGCGCCGTCACATGGGTCGTGGTCCGCGGGTGGCGAATTCCCACCGCAAGATGCAGCACCAAGTGTCGATAGGACGAGGAAGACCAGGGCCCGCTGGGTCATTCGAAAGCGGCCTTTGCATTACTTATTTCCCCCGGCCTCGAGCGTAACACGTCACGGCGACGTCCGCCGAGCCGCGCAGAAAGAAGTCGAGAAGACCGAGTTCGAGCTCGAGAACGAGCGCGCGATGAACAACGGTGGCAGTCCCGCACAGGGCGAGCCGATGCTGTTGGGCATCACGAAGGCATCGCTCTCGACCGAGTCGTTCATCTCGACGTCGTCGTTCCAAGGGAGCTCGTCGGCTGTAATGCCCGCTTGTTCATATGGACAGAAAAGACACAATTGTGTATCTTATCTGTCTGTATGAATTTGCCCGGCGACATCGAAGTTATCAACCGCCTGAGCGCCCCCCTGCGTGGCTGCTTTTCAAAAGCCGATATCCAGACCGCTTTCGCTGAGCCACACGCGAGCGCTCTAGTGCGTCGCATCAATGCGTTGCAAACTTGCGATGTGCTGCGTCGCTTCACGCGCGGCTGGTACGTTACAGCGGACTTCGATGCAGCCGTGCTCAGCCAGCGTCTGGCTCCGACGTCGTATATCAGCCTCGAGACCGTTCTCGGCGACCGCGGCATCATCGGTGTTCGTCCCGAGAGACGCGTCGTTGCCGTGAAATCCGGCAAAGCGCGCACCTATGGTGACGACACCATCATCGAGCATCTCGGTGTCGACCCTTCTCTCGCATTTGGCTGGCACCAGGACGGGGTCGTCAGACGCGCGACGCCGGAGAAAGCTCTACTCGACGCGCTCTACTTCTATCAGCACGGGCGTCGACTCCCGTTTGATCCATACTCCGACGTCATCATCGGGCGACTCGATCGCGCGCGTATCGACGGCTACTTGAAGCGCTACAAGAACCCGAAGTTCGTAGCATTCATCGAGCGAGTGTTGTCGCCATGACGGCCCCGATTCAACGACCAGCAACCCGCGAAGGTTTGCTTCTATGGGTGCTGCATCGCTTTGCTGAGGAGCTTGGCGAGCACGCGGTCCTCAAGGGCGAGCTCGCCTTACGCCTCTTCGACAGCGAGCGTCTCACCAACGACATCGACTTCGTGTTCGTGCCGTACAACAGCAAGAAGGACGTCCTCGCCGCGGTCGAACCGATACTAGCGGAGCTCACTGATGCCACCGTCGAGCTGAACACGCACTCGACGATGGTGCGCGCGTCCGTGACGCTCGACGACGTGACCATCGACATCGAGGTGAGCGTCGCGCCCGAGTGTCGATCGACCAGCGTGGCAACGTCCGCTCTCGCAAGCGCGGTGGGACAACCATCACAAGTCGTTCGCATCATGGAGCCGTCGGTCGCTCTTGCCCACAAGCTCGCGGCCTGGAACGAGCGACGAATCGCACGGGATCTCTACGACGCGTACTTCTTCGTCGCGCGGATGAACGTCGTGGCCGACGCCACGGTGCTCGATGAACGCCTCTCGGCCGTTCGTTCTCGGCTTCCAGCACTGCGCTCTAGAAAGAAGATGACGCGGCGCCAGCTCGCGGACGCCTTACGCGCGGCACTCGATGATCTCGACGATGACGCAATTGTCGCCGAGCTCGGCGGTTTGCTGCGGGCGCCGGAGCTTGCCGGCCTCGCGCGACGCATCGCGGTCGCGTTGCGAGGGATGCTGGAGCGGCAGCCGTTTTAGCAATCGAAGCCCCGGGTCGAGCTTACGTTCGGCCCGGGAGTTTTTTGCGTTTCGACAACGGCATCAGCGCGTCGCTACTCGGCGACGCCACAAAAGCGCGAAACCAGCTCGGCTGGAAACCCGAGGTGGGCTTCCAGGAGCTGGTTACACGTATGGTCAAACACGACCTCGAGCTCATGCGCCGCAAGGTCGAGGGGCACCGCGAGCGTGCCCATGAGACGCGCAGCGATTAGCCGCCGACGGTTTCAAGCACCGGCAGGCTGAGGAAGATGCTGGGCAGGCCGGCGTCCGCGAGGGCCTTGTTCACCTGACCCTGGACTTCCTGCTGCGACTTGTCGCCCTGGAGGGTGTGGAAGGTGATGCCACCGCCAGCCCAGCCCTTGTCGATGTGCGGCAGGGCGTCGGCGCGGCAGAGGGTTTCCTTGCCATCGGCCGACTTGAAGAAGGAGATCAGCTTTGCTTTGTCGGCGCCGAAGAGCTGCGAAATGACACCGCGAACGATGTCTGGGCCGGAAGCGCCCGACGAACCGGCGATGGGTGCAACGGAAGCGATGCTCGGACGACCAGTGATAATCTTGTTCATAATTTTTTCCTGATTGGCGGAAACCCAGTATCGGGGCGGCAAATCCGGAGTTGCTGCGCTACGCGGTCACCTAGGTGACATCGCGCTCCCCGCGCTGTGTGTCCGCGTGCGGCCAGGACTGCGGTGACGGCACTGTGCTCGGGGGCGACCAGTGTGTCCCGATGCGGCCATTGTCGCTCATTTGGCGAAGATGCCGTTGAGGTCGTCTTTAGTGCCGGTGCCCAAGACGTCGAAGCGGCCTGCCGCGAGCTGTTTGGCCGCGTTGATGACCGCGCCCCACATGACGCGCGCCAGCGCGCTTCCGACACTGACGCGCCGGACGCCCAAATCCGCAAGCTGTCGCAGCGTGTAGCCCGGGCGCATCATCAAGACGTTCACCGGCTTCGGCGCCACCGCTTTGACCATGTCCGCGATGTCGGACAGCTGCCAGACGCCGGGGGCGTAGAGACGCGATTGCCTCGCGCTAACTAGGTCATGTAGCGGCGCACGAGGCACCGCTTGCCGTCGCGGAGCTCGAGCTCCCAGGGCTTGCCGGGGCCGATCTCGCCGCGCGCTTGCAGGGCGGTGACGAACGCTTTCATCTCGCGCAGGCTTTCGGCGCTAGCGCCTTGGGTTGCCTGCACGTAGATGTCGCCCAGACCGTCGACGGTCAGCTTGACCAGGACGGGCGCGGGCATGCCGGTATTGGCAGGGGTGGACGCAGCGGGACGAGCTATGCACACGCCGCGAGCTTCGACGAGTCGCGCGCCGCCGATACGTTGGTGAACGGCCGAGTTCCGCCGCACGCTCGAGCTCGATCCGTCGCACGCGGATGCGCGGGCGAAGGTTACGACTCTCGGAGGCTAGGTAGGATTTTTTCGACCGCGTTTTCCAACGAAGCCAGCGCGGCGCGTCCGCCGCTGACGTCCTCGCCACCACGACGTGCCTCGATCGCCCGGCCGACCTCATCCAAAACCATGTACAGTTGTTGAGGGTCGATATCTTTCAGTCCTTCGACGTCACCGAGGATGCGCATGAGCTCGAGACTGCCGGCCATCGTGACAACGTCCACTGTCGAAAACAGGGCGCTGTTCGCGTGCTGCACGGCGGACGCGTTCTCGCCGATGGCTGCTAAGGCTTTCGCAAAAGCGAAGTGCGTGGCGGGGTGCCAGGAATTCTTGGCCCAGTTGGCCTCTGGCATCGTCGCGAAGGCGCTGGCGAGTGTCGTGAGTTGAGCTCGCAAGGCGCCTTGTCGAGCCTCGGGTAGGCGCTCGGCTAGGAAGCCCATGCTCAGAATGACGTGCATCAGCGTGTCTGGCCGCTCCGCCGCGATTGCGCGAGACGCGAACGTCCCCAGGGCAACGACGACGCGGTTGCAGGCATCGACGTCGTCACACCGTGCGGCGTGCAAGGCGGCACCGTCGACGATGGGGCCCACCCATCCGGATTTCTCGACGTCGAGCGTCGCCGCGACTTGCTCGGCGCACTCAGCGAGAAACGCATCGCCGACCGTGGAGCGGCAATAAGCGAGGGTTTGCACGAACAGACCGACGTCGTCGACGCTTCCCGGCGACGAGCCGGCCAAACGTGCACGCATGGGCTCGACGAGCGCCGTGGCCAGCGCGTCGCCGACGAAGCGCACCGGCGGACGCTCGCGCACGACGCGATGAAGGGCATGAATGATCGCGAGCTTGCCATCCGCTATGGCGGAGAGTAGGGGTTGCACGTCCGCGATATTGGTCGTCGTGAGGATTCGCCTCAAGGCCGCCGAGAGGACACGGCTGCGTGCGTCGTACCACCGATCACTCGCATCGCGGTCGCGGGGCGCGGCACTCGCGACCTCGAGATGCTTCGTGCAATAGGCGTGGGCCTCGAGGATCGCCGAGGCTGGGCCGTCGCGGGTGAGAAAGTCGAAGGCCGCAATCGCTTCACCCGAACCGTCGGTGCAGAGCGCCTGGACGAGCGCCGCAGGGTTTTTGCGGATCTCCGCATAAAAGCCGCGCAGCTTGTTGGGGGTGAGCACCGGTAGCTGCGTCGTGTGCGCTCGATCGAGACAATCGAGGGTGAGCTTCAGCGCGGCACGTTGTGATTGCGGCGTACCGGCGCGGTGTGTCTCGTCCGGAGAAGCCGCCTCGAGCTCTCTCAATGACTTCTCGATGGCGCCGCGGTGGACGGTTGCGCTGCTAGTCGAAGTTGAACGCGCGAGGTCGAAGGGTAGGAAACGCACGATATCTCCGCATTGTCGGTTCTGGTGTGTAATATCGGGGCAGGCGTCTATTTGATGCGCGAGATAGCGGTGCCATCGCCGATCACCGCGAAATGGTGAGCAATCTAGGTGAGGCCCGGCAGCGGTCCGCCGTCCGCCGTAACGGTGTGCTCACAAGCCGGGAGAAAGCTGCTCGCGCAGAATCTTCACGTAGGCTTCGCCACTGTCGAGCCAACCGAAGCGTCCGTTTCTGCCGACAACGGCCTTGTAGTACTGCTCCATGGCGCGCTGATTGACCGGCTGTCGGTTGTCGAAGTCGATGCCTGCGATGTTGGTTTCGACCGCCCCTTGGGCGACGTTTTCGACGTGTAGCTGCGGCGCGCCATCCGTGTTGTCGACGTCTTGGACGAGAACGTTGACGTGCAGCTGCTGCGGGTTCCCTGGGCAGTCGGCGAGCAAGCCGGCGCCGACGTTTGCGGTGCGAGCGATATGCGTTGCGCCGCCGAGGGTGCGGCGCAGATCGAGCAGGCGATCGGCATAGGCGACCATCTTCTCTTTGGTGTCGAGCAGTGCCCAACCCTCGCAAGCGGGATAGCCACGGGCGTCTGGGCTGAAGAAGGCTTCGACACCGTTGCCGACCTGCAGTGGCAAAACGGCGATGCCCCCGCCAGGGCCGGCGAGCGCATACTCCTGCACTCTCTCGTCACGCAGCGCGTTTGCTACGGCTATGACCTGCGCGGAGAATTGATGTTTGCGCAGCTGGTCTTGCGACAGCTTGCCGGTTTCGGCGCTTTCGCCGAGAGCCTCGCGCGCCGAGACCTTCTGTTTGCCGGAGATCGACCAGCTGGCATCGAACCCGAGGACGATACAGGCGTTGATGCTCGGTTTTTTGCCGCGCACCGCAACGCCAGCCGTTTGGCCGGGCTCGGGGAGGACGCGCGCCTGGCGTGGCATTGCCCTGAAGCTCTGTGGCGGCAGGTCGGTCATGACCGGGGTGCCACCCGCCGGAGGCTTGCGCGCGAGGTCGGGTGCCTCGAAGTTCTTCACCCAACTCGGCCCAAAGGGCTGCGCGCAGACGATGCCAGTTTCGCTCATCCGGCAGCCAGTATCGGCGGCGGCGGCCGAGCGTTTCGTGATCTCGTGGCGCACAGGCCTCGGGCTACGGCGCCCGTGACGCAAGGGCTGCCTAGCGTCGGTAGCGGTCGACTTGCTCGTAGCCCGTGCCCGTCCACTGTTCTATTCTTGCCGCGCCACGACGAAAAATACCGTCGCCCGGCTGCCTTTCCTCGAACTGCGAGGCCTTGGCCTTGGCGTCGGCGAGTGTGCCGTTGATCTCGGTGTCAAAGGACCGGGCGCCAATGCTGCCCGTGATGCGAAACGTGTGACGGTCGTCGGTTCCAGCTTTGATCGGCATAAGTCTTCCCTTTGTCGCTTTTAGGACCTCCAGGTTATCGTGACTCGGCGACAGTGGTTGCTGCAACGAGAGGTGCCAACGCAGGCCGCGCGCGATTTCGCGATAGCGGGCACGGCCGGGGAAGGGTGCCCGAGGGGTCGCGACGCTCACGTCACTTCTTCAGCACCCGGCGAAGAATTGCAGCTCTTAGTTTTGACTCGTCGTCGGTCCATTGCTCTTTCAGCTCAGCGAGCGTCTCCAACGCGAGAACTCGCAGGGGCCGGCCATCGAGCTCGATCTCGACGGTCCTAGGCAGAAGGCCCTCATAGTCGAGGCCGCCTTCGATAGCGCCCAAACAGTCGAGCGGGCCCAGGTCGGTGATGAAGAGGTTGTGACCGGGGCCAAGAAGCGCAGCACGATTTGGGGGCAGCTTGCGAGACGTGGGCTCGCGGAAAGAGGCGTTGAGCGAGTCCAGGGCTGAAAGCAGACGGTCGACGTTGGAGTCGGTTCGCCGGTGCACGATGTCGACGTCGAAGGTCGTCACAGGTGCACCCTGCGCGACCGCGGCAAGGCCACCGACGAGAATGAAATCGACGCCAGCATGCGACAATGCGCGGAGCAAGTCGGTGAGTGACGCGGCCATCGATCAGCCAGATGGCGGGGGCTGCTTGACGGCTTTCTTCATTGCGACTCGCAACTCATTCGCAGCGTTTACGGAAGCGTCGTTCAAGGCGAGTCGCTCGGCGACCGAGAGACCGCGAAGATAGGCCACGAGGCTCTCGTCGTATGCTGGGGTGTTTCTCGGCATCGCAAACCGATACTACCCCGGTCGGTGTCCGGCTGGCCATGGCTCAAACTTCCGGGGTCAGGTCACTGGGGAGATGAACGCTGAGTGGGAGCCGTTCGCGGTTCCGATCCTCACGGCTGCGCTGACGGCACAGGCATGCGCCGCAACTTCTCGGGATGGCGTCGATAATGGGAGGCACAAAGCCAAGCCATTAGGGAATCGTCGCGCCATGAATGCAATCGCAGTCCGTCACGATACGAACGCTGCCCTCGACCCGAACGTCCAGCCAGTCACCACCGAGAAGATCCGCGCCGACCGCAACGGTAGCGCGCTCACGCTGACTCGGTCGCAAGTCACCACACGCGAATGGCCCGGCGGCTCCAGCACCCAGACGAGCGAGCAGAGCAAGACCCTGCAGATGGACCTCACCCCCGGGCTGCCGCGCGCGAAGGCCGCGTTCATCGTGCTCGCTGGTGTCGGCGTCGCCGCAGCGCCCTTCGTCCTCGGCGCCAGCGTGGCCGTCGCCGTTGGTGTCGCCGCGGCTAGCGCTGCCGCGACGACTGGTGCCCTCGTCGCTCTCGATCGCTGGGCAGCCGCGCGGTTCGAGCGCATCATGCCGCTCTTCCTCGAGGCCCGTGAGCGCGTCTTCGACAAGGCCACCCGCATGGCCAATGAATCGAAATTCGACGAGATCGATCCGGCGAGGCTGATCACGGACGGCTTCAAAGAGCTGAACGCAGAAGCCAAGAAGCTGCGCTAAGGCCGCTATCGCGGAGATGGTAGCGCTTAGGACGCGCCACGATCTTTAGTCGGAGACTGCATTGCGCGCGCCGGTCGCTAGCGAGGCGAGGTAGAGCTGCAAGCCGCTGTGGGCTTCGTCGACCAGGGCAATCCTTCCGCTGTGGTCGAGCAAGGCATCGCCCGGCTTCATGCGCATGAGCTTGGCCGCGACCTCGTAGTCCGGAAGCCCCGCGAGCGCTGTGGCGAAGAAACACTTTGGACCGCGATCCGTTTGGATCGGTCCCCCGGGCACTTCTTGGCGCGAATCGAAGTATTCGAAGCCGACGTGTTGGGGATCACTCGCGAGCGCCTTGGCGTGCGTCTGGAGGTCCATCTTGTCGACCGAAAGCATCTGGCCGTTGCCGCCTTCGCGCGTGATCGGCGTCGCGTTAAGAATTCGCAGT
Source organism: uncultured Bdellovibrionales bacterium (assembly GCA_964484195.1). Taxonomy (GTDB): domain Bacteria; phylum Myxococcota; class XYA12-FULL-58-9; order XYA12-FULL-58-9; family JALHOP01; genus JALHOP01. Next base: position 17,156 of record CAZAER010000054.1, read on the forward strand.
GCCATCGGTCACTCCTCGCCATTCCCGAATAGCACACACCCAAACCCTCCATCTGCCGATAAACGCATCGAACGAAACGAGTTTGGGGATCTCTATGACCAGCGCCGTCAATCACGCCACCGCTAAGCCCTTGAAAATCGAAGTCGGCGCCACCGAGCGCGAGCCTCTCAAAGAGGGCGGAAAGCCCAAGGACCCGCTTCTCCTGAAGGTGCACAAAGCGTGGACCGGCTACATCGACGGGAACTTCACGCACCCGCTTGCCTACACCTACGGCATCCCGAAGGGCATGAGCCAGCAGCAGGCCGTCGTCGAGATCGCCAAACGCTTGCCCATCTCGGCGAACCTCGATTGGATCAACTTCAGCAAGTTCTTCGACGTCGACGTGAGAGAGACCGGCAAAAGCCCGGCCAAGGTCATGCCGAAGCTCAAAGACCTCTGCTCGACGATCGGGCAAGGGCCCGAGCTCATAGCGAATGAGGTCCTCGCGTTCCTCGCCAAGAGCCCCGAGAACGGCTTTGCCGACGCGATCGTCACTTGCCACAACAAAGACGGCAGCAAAGACCGCTATGACGGTGAGCTCGTCGCGCTCATCGCGCCGAAGACCAACGAGATCACGTTCTTGCTGGTCGGGAACCTCTTCAAGGGCAAGTACGACCGCAAAGCCGCGGGCGACGACGAGTAGAGCAGGGGATCGGTCGTGGACAACGTCGTGCGTACGACGGTTCAGAAGCTCGAGACCATGTTCGCCGAAGGGCGGAAGATGCTCGGGGGCTCGGTGGCCTGGGTGTTCACTGACGGTGAGCCGATGGTCATGGACGCTGGTGCCGAGCACTTGTTCACGCCCGGCTTTCGCCGCGATTGCGGCCTCACGGTCCTGACCAACGCTGCGACAGTGGACGCCATGTTGGCCGGCGAGCTGGATCCGAAGAGTTCGAAACCCGGTCAGCTCTTCGTTTGGGGTGGTGAGGAACGCGCCGCACCGATCGCCGTTTCTATGCCGGCGCTTGGGCACCGCATGCGGCAATCAGGAAGGTTGCTTCGCGATCGGAGTTTTCTCGGGCGGCCGATGAAACGGGGACACTCACCACAGCAACAACAGGCGCGCCGAGCAGACGATAAACGGGTGTTCTCGCGTGCGAAGGGGTCTACTATGGCGGGCGTCAATCTTTCCGGTTTCCATGCAGCGGTCGCGGATGTCGTCGCGATCGAATCACGAATGACCAGGCTTTCGGGACGGCTCGCCGAGCGGGCGCCGGCGTTAGGTGAGTTCTCTGACTACTTGACGTTGCAGCTACAGGTCGAAGCCGAGGCCAAGGCCATCAGTGACGCGGCAACGACGTTTGCCAAGACCGACAAGTCGCTCAAGCCGGCGGCAGAGCAGCTCAGGTCCGCGGCGGACACGTTGCTCGCCGCGAAGGGCAACCTGACAGGGCGCGAGCGCCATGGCTTGGCCTCCGCAGACCTGGCCGCGGCGCATCAGCCGATGGCAAGCGCCATAAGAGCGGCGCTCGGGTATTGCCAGGCGCACACCAAGAGCTAGGGGCTCGTGTGCCGGCACATTTCTCGCGAGCAAGGCGCCACACTCGCACTGGCCGACCCTTGGGTCGCGACTCATTAGTCGCAGACGTGGAGATGAAGACCGGTCGGGCTCACGTGGCTTGTCCAAACGCCAGGCCAAGGCGGGAACAAGCCTGCTCCCACCGCCGCCGACATCGCGCGCGCATCCGCGGGGTTGTGCCGCCCATGGTGCTGTGGGCGTCTACAACATGAACTACGCGGTGGACGTTCGCCGCGGAATCTGACCGCGGAGACTCATCGCGTGATCCCACTCGTACTCGTCGTTCTTGGCGCCGCCGATCTCGCCTCGCAACAAGACCAAGCGTTGGCGGCGAAGCTGGCCGGCATCGGCGAGAAACACGGTCTGCCAGCGCTGGCGGCGTTCGCGTCGAAGGGTGACGATACGCGTGAAGCAGTTTGGGGCGTGCGCAAGCTCGGAGATGCGACGCCCGCCGGGCTGCATGACCGCTGGCACTTGGGGTCCGACACCAAGGCGATGACCGCGACGCTGGCCGCGATGTTCGTCGAACAAGGCAAGCTCGCTTGGGACAGCACGGTCTCAGCCGTTTTAGCGGACTGGACCGATCTCGATCCCGCGTTCGCGAAGATCACACTCGAGATGTTGCTGTCGCACCGCGCCGGGCTCGGCGCCAACGTCCACGACGACATCTGGAAGAAGATGTGGAGGCCCAAGGCACCCGAGGCCCAGCGGCAGAACGCCGTGCACGAATTCTTGCGGCGGCCACCCACCAGCACGGTTGGCGACTTCTCCTATTCGAATGCCGGTTACATGGTGGCGGGCGTCATGCTGGAGAAGCTCGGCGGCGCCTCGTGGGAAGAGCTGATGCGCGATCGCCTCTTCGCGCCGTTGGGCATGACCTCATGCGGCTTCGGTTCGCCGGCCGGCGAAGGCAAGGTCGACGCTCCGTGGGCGCACCGCGACCGCGACGGCAAGCTCGAGCCAGTGCCACCCGGGCGCGGCTCGGACAATCCACCCGCGATCGGTCCAGCCGGCACAGTGCACTGCGCGCTCACCGACTGGCACAAGCTTGCCAAGATGCACGTGCGCGGCGAGCGCGGCCTCCCCACCAAGCTCGGCATTTCACAAGCGACTTTCGCGAAGCTTCACACTGCGGTCGGCCCCGCCGGCACCTACGCTCTGGGCTGGGGTGTCACCGCCAATCCGCGATGGCCGACAGCGCGCGCTCTTTCCCACGACGGTTCGAACACCATGTTCTACGCGAGCGTGCTCGCCGTGCCGAGCGAGGGCGTCGTCGTCTTGGTAGCCACCAACCGAGGCGGCGACCCGGCGCGTCTCGCGGTCAACGAGGTCGTCGACTACGTGGTGTCGACGCTCAAATAGCCGAATCGTTTCGGCCGTGTTGCGACCGACGCTACCCGAAGTCACTGCCAGAGGTGACGGCAGGGCGCAGGCGACGCGTCTGCGCGTGGGCAACCTCACCCGACGCCGGGCCGATAGTCGGCACGCTACCCAACCATAGGACGCGTCCAATGCTTTCGACTCCCGTGCAACCCGCTCTTGCCACCACGCCCATCGTTTCCAGCGGCGGTCCGGCCAAAGTCGTCGCGCGCATCAACACCGACGCGCGCTGGAAAGAGACGCTCACCATCTCGCAGACGGTCGGCGGCGGCTTCAGCGCCCAGCTGGGTCGCGACGTCAACGGCAAGACCCTCACCTTCGACTTCACCAACGGCGAAAAATCTACGCGCAAGCCGTCGGAAGGTCTCACCGAGGGCGAGCGCCACACGATGCTCTACAACCTAGACCTCTTCCGGCGCTGGTTCGGCGTCGAGATCGCGATCGACCAGGTCGGTGAGTACGCGAGCTACAAGCTCAAGGGCAAAGCCGCGACCTTGCAGGTGACCGTGATTACGGACACGGCCGGGAAGGTGCTCTTCTCGGGCTTCAACTTCAAAGAGATGCCCGGCGCGTCGTACTTCCGGCGCGGCGTCTAGCGCTCGGGCGCCCGCCAACCATCACGCATGTGGCGTACCAGGGCAGAGCTGCGGGGCGTGCGGGTCGCGCTGCCGAGACGTAACGAAGTGTAACGACGACAGTTCGCTCGTTGTGGAACCGAGCGCGCGCGTGCGAGACACCGCGCATGCTGATCGCTGCCTTGTCCATCTTCGTCGTCTCTTGGCCTGTCTGCAAGACGACGGTTCCCATCGCCGTTCCCAACGCCACCAGCGTCGCCGTCGATCCGGCGCTCGCTGACAACGATGGCGACGGGATTTTCGACATCGCCGAAGACCAGCTCGCGGAGTGCGCGCTACCTTATTTCTACTTCGACAGCGCCGAGCCGGCGCGGCAGCCGAACGAGCCGGTGATGCTCCACATGGTGCGTCCTGCCGGCGTCCATTATGACGGACTTCTCGAGCTCGAGATCACCTACGGTTCGCTTTACGCAGCCGACGGCGGCTACATCTATTGCCTCTTCCCCGAGGACGATTGGTGCAACAGTCATGTCGGCGATACAGGCGTGAGGACGCTTGTTCTGCGGGTCACCGGGCTCCGCGAGGCAAAGATTCTGCCGCCGCCCGACGACGCCAGCGGTCCTGCGTTCTTTCTCGACGAGACTCATCTCGCGGTGTTCCCGAGCGCTGGAAAGCACCACGAGTACAACAACCCGCGCATTTGCACCGGTAGCGATAGCCCTTACGGCTCATGCCCGTACAGCGGCGGCTATTTTTGGGAGCATCGCGATCGCGCGAACGCTGGGGACGGCCCGATCATCCATCCCTCCATCAACGTAGGCCAAGACGAGAGCGCGACCTTCGACGTCTGCGCGCTACCGGCGATGACACCCAACGGCTACCTGAACAACCTCACAAGCGTGGGTTTTCCCTCCGACGCCATTTACGATCCGTGTGACGCAAAGTGCGCAGCCGCCACAGAGACGTGCGCGG
>CAZAER010000055.1:0-21236 GCA_964484195.1 uncultured Bdellovibrionales bacterium
GTGCTCATCTGCTCGAAGCATCACCGGGCGCTGCACGAGGAGGGCTACTCACTCACCCGCGAGAACGGCGAGCTCGTCTTCCGCAATCCGTGGGGCTACGAGCTGAAGGCCGCTCCGGTTCCGCCGACAGTCGCGCTCGACGATCGAGCGTTGCGCGACATCCCGACGCCTCCGCCCGCCGACCTCTACCCCGGCGAGTACACGACCCACCGCACCAATCTCGAGTGCTCGATCGAATGGTTGGTGATGCCGGGCTAGACGCTAGATGGCTTCGATGATGGCGAGTGCTCGGCCTTGGCCACCGGGCGACAAGTGATCGGCGACCAGGCGGCGGTGTGCCTGTGGCCAGCGTGACTCGCCAAGGCGCGTGAATAGCCACTCACCTTCCTGAGTCTCGAGAATGCGGACGTTGAAGTAGAGCAGGTCGTCGGCAAAGACCGCGGGGTTGGTCTCTTCGGTGATGCGTCCGTCGAGGACGGCTTCGACCATCTGGCGCGCGGATGCGAGCCGCTCGGGAGAGGCGCTCATTGCGTGGCTCCACGCGCGATGTTGCGATGAGGTCGTTCCGGGTCGACACCCGCCTGGCGCAAGCAGGCGTCGAGATGACGGAGGAAGTCGGCGCGGGTCATGGATGGCTGCTGCTCACGCAGGTCGCGGAACGCTTGGGCGACCACGGCTGAGCGTAAGCTGCCGAAGCTGAATTGACCGCCGTGCTCGGGCGCCGGCTCGGCTCCGAGCGACACGCCAGGCAGGCGTTGCTCGGTCAACATGTTGGTGGTGCGCATGAAGTGGCTTGGATTGTTCTGCTGGTAGCGTCGCAGGGCGGACACCACGCGCTCTGCCGCTTCCGGGCCGTCAGTATAGACGACGATGTTCTCCGAGCGTCCGCCGGCGGCTGCAGGGCCCGAGACCTTCGCCATTTCGACGCCGGGGAAGGCGCCCGGGCGATCGATCAGCTCGTTCACCACGAAGCCAGCGACATCGACCGCGTGATTGGCAGCTGCGTGAATGTAGACGCGCTCGCGAATGTTTTCCGGTCGCCAACCAGCGCGCTCGAAGCGAAAGAACGTGCGGTCGAGCTGAGAGGCGGCTTGTTCGGGGAGCTCGCCGCGTGCGGCGCTATCGAGCACGGGGGTGACGGCGTTGTTCGGCACCGGCGCGCGCAATCGCAACCCCTGGACGTTGGAGATCGCTTCTGCGGGGCGATTCGCGGCGAGCCGGCCGAGTCGGCCGAAGTAGTCGGTGTTCGTGATCGTCAGCGGGTTGGGCTCTCGCGGCGCCGCGTACAGACGATAAACATCGTTCTCGCTGATCGGTTGGTCGCGTCGCGGCCAGAGCGTGTCGACCATCTCGAGGAGGCTGCGCCGCGACGGCGCTGTCGGTGGGGTCAGCGTCGTCCGGGACTTTGCGGTTTGGGTGACGAGCCGCTCGGTTGCGAGGAACGCAGCGCGCATGCCGTCGTAGCTCGGCGCCAAATGTGCCGCTGGAGCGGACTGCAAGAGAGCGTCGACGTAGCGGAGCGCCTCGTCACGGGTGATGTGCCGATCGCCGTTGGGGTTGAGAGCGGCGAGCTCCTCTGCCGAAGCGCCGATGGCTGCAGCGTCGATTGCGGAGCCGGCCGGCAAGCGGAGGAGGGCACTGCGATATCCCTCCAGCGCGACGACGTCCTCGTTGGCCATGCCCCAAGGTATGCCTGCGGCGTCTCTGCTCGACAAGCGACAACACGCGTGCAAGCCTCGCCGCCATGAACGGAACCGAGGCAGGCCGTGCGGGATTGCTCGAGTTCGAGCGGCTGCAACCCGACAACTTCTGGCGCTCAGACGCGCACTTGCAGCGGGTGGTGAAGCACTTGGGGGGGGCGGCCACCAGCGGCTGGCTCGAAGGGTTCGATCGTTTCGGCGCCGAGTGCGCAGGCCCCATCGACCAGCTGGTACGCTTGAACAACTTGCCGCAGAATCTGCCGCGGCTCGAGCGCTGGTCGGCGTATGGCGAGCGCATCGAAGAGGTCGAGTTCCACCCGAGCTACCACGAAGCCGGCGCGATGATTTACGGCTCGGGGGTGATGTCGGTGTTGGGCGAGTGGGGCGCGAACTTACGCTCGATGGCGCTCTTTTATCTCTCGAGTCACAACGGCGAAGCCGGTCACAACTGTCCGCTTGCGTGTACAGCCGGGCTCATCAAAGCGGTAAGAGCCGTCGGCGCGCCAGAGCTCCAAGAACGTTATCTCGGACGCCTCTTGTCGAACGACTACGCCGCGCTCGCCCACGGCGCTCAGTTCCTCACCGAGGTGCAGGGCGGCTCGGATGTCGGTGCCAATGCGGTGCGCGCGGTGCCCGACACAAGCGGTGTCGCGCCGTATCGGATTCACGGCGAGAAGTGGTTCTGCTCGAACTGCACCGCCGATCTCATCTTGATGACCGCGCGCCCGGAGGGCGCCCCGGAAGGCACCAAAGGTCTCGGTCTCTTCTTGGTTCCGCGACGCCTCCCCGACGGCACGCTCAACGGCTACGTTTTCCGCCGCTTGAAAGAGAAGCTCGGCACTCGCAGCATGGCGAGCGCCGAGATCGACTTCCAGGGCGCCTACGCGTGGAACGTCGGTGAGGTGTCGCAGGGCTTCAATACGGTGATGACCTGGGTCATCAACACGTCCCGCGTGGTCAACGCTTTCGGCTGCGCCGGCATTGCCCGCCGAGCGTCGATTACGGCGCACACCTACGCGCGAGCGCGCACTGCGTTCGGCACTGCTATCGCGAACTATCCCCTGGTGCAGGAGACCCTGGCCGACATGCGGACGGAGACCGACGCGATGGTCTCGGGTTCGCTGTATCTCGCTCACCTCATGGATCGCGCCGAGACCGGAAAGCTCGCTGAAGCGGACGGTGCCTACCTGCGCATGGCGGTGAACGTGAACAAGATGCGCAGCGCCATCTCGTCGCACGAGGTCGCGTTGCAAGGTGTCGAGGTGCTCGGCGGTAACGGCGCCATCGAGACATTCTCGGTGCTACCCCGGCTGCTCCGCGACAATGTCGTCTTCGAAAACTGGGAGGGCACTCACAACGTGCTCATCACCCAAGTCTGGAAGGACGCGCAGCGAAAAGGCATGCACGAGCCGTTCTTCGCGCATCTCGCGGGCCAGGCAAAGAACGACGCCCGACTTGCCGGCCTGGTCGACAGCTGCGCCAAACGTTTCGCCCAGGCCATCGATGCGCCGGACTCCGAAGCGACACTACGCATGCGACCACTGACCAGTGAAGCGGCGTGGCTCGTCTGGGCCTGTGCGATGATGAACGACGGCACGGAGCGGGCCGTCGTCGACCATTTCATCGACAGGCGTATCGGGCCACAGGCGGCCCGTGATGCTGCCTACGCGGCGCGCATCAAGACGCTGTCATCCCAGCCCTAGGTCTTCGACCAGGTGAGCTTGAGCTCGGCGATCAGGTCGCCGCGCTCGAAGACCTTCAGGGTCTTGCCGTCGACAGAGCGGCGCAGCTGCATGTTGGAGGCCGGCGGCTGACTCTTCACGGGAGCGGTATTGATGTCGAACACGCTTTCGCCGGTGCGGTCGACGTACTTCTTCAAGACCTCCTGCGGCGGATTGATGATGTGGTTCATGACACCGTTGCCAAAGACCGACCCTTGTTGCGAGACCAGCACGTACGCGGTGCCGTCGGGCCGGTCGCAGAACTGGACCGCGGCAACGGCGGCGAAGCCCTTGGGCTGCACGGCAAAAACGGCGGAGGCCACACCATTGTCCTTGCCGAGGATGAAGTTGTCGTTGTTGTAGCGGCAGGAGATGGGCTTGCCGAACTCGATGGGCTGCTGGGGCTGAGCGGCGGGGGTGCGCGAAGCGTGAATCTGCATGGTTGCTCCTCTGAGTGGACCGCGGTCTGGGGTCTGTGAAAGAGACCCCGTTATCGTCCGCGACAGAGGAACCATGCTGTGGCGGCCTGACACCGGCCGCTGTGACTCAGCTCGCCAGCTTCTTTACCGCCGCGATGACTGCCTCGGACGTGAGCCCGAGCTTCTCGTAGATGACCTCGGCAGGGGCCGAGGCGCCATAGCGGTCCACGCCGATGGCGATGCCGCGGTCGCCAACGAACGTGCTCCAGCCCAGGGTCACACCCGCTTCGATGGAAACGCGCGCCGTGCAGGCTTTGGGCAGCACTTGCTCGCGGTAGCCCGCGTCCTGCGCCTTGAAAATCTCCCACGAAGGCATCGATACGAGCCGTACCGCCATGCCGTCCGCCGCCAGCTTCTCGTAGGCTTTGACCGCAATGGTGAGCTCGGAGCCGGTCGCCATGATGATGGCGTCGACTTTGCCCGGCTTTGCATCCGCTAGAACGTACGCGCCCTTGGCTGCCCCGCTGGCGGGCGCGAACTTCCCGCGGTCGAGCGTCGGGAGCTTCTGGCGCGACAGGACCAGGCCCACCGGGCCGTTCTTGTGGGTCATGGCGTAGCGCCAGGCCTCGGTGGTCTCGTTCGCGTCGCCGGGACGGATGACGACCATGTTCGGCATGCAGCGCAGCGACATGAGCTGCTCGACCGGCTGATGGGTCGGGCCGTCTTCGCCGAGGCCGACCGAGTCATGTGTCCACACGTAGGTCACCGCGAGCTTCGACAGGGCCGACAGACGCACTGACGGGCGCATGTAATCGGAGAAGGTGAAGAAGGTCGCGCAGTACGGGTGCAGGCCGTGGTGGTAGGCGATGCCGTTGCATGCCGCCGCCATGGCGTGCTCGCGGACACCGAAGTGGATGTTGCCTCCGGTTCCGTGGGCGCCGTCGAACGGCTTCACTTCCTCGAGATGGGTCTTCGTCGATTCCGAGAGATCGGCGTCGCCGCCGAAGATCCACGGCACCGTCTTGGCGATGGCGTTCAGAACCTTGCCGCCGGCCTCGCGGGTCGCTAGCGACTCGCCGGCCTTGAAGGTCGGGAGGTTTGCATCCCACCCCTTGGGCAGCTCGCCCGCCATGAGGTGTTTCCACTGCGTCGCGAGGTCGGGTTGTGCTTTTGCGAACGCCTCGAAGCGCTTGTTCCAGTCGGCTTCGAGCTCGGCTCCGCGTGACAGCGCGGTGCGGAAGTTCTTCAGAGCGTCGTCCGGCACGAAGAATTGCTTCTCGGGATCGAAGCCGAGCACCTTCTTGGTTTCTTTCACGCCGTCCGGACCGAGCGGCGAGCCGTGCACCTTGCTGGTACCGGCCTTCGGCGAGCCGTAGCCGATGGTGGTGTTGACGATGATGAGGTGGGGCGCCGAGGTGTCTTTTTTAGCGGTCGCGATGGCACGGTCGAGGCCGTCGAGATCGTCGTCGCCCTTTTTGACGTGCTGCACTTTCCAACCGTAGGCCTCGTAGCGCTTGCCGACGTCTTCGGTGAACGATTGCGACGCGGGGCCATCGAGGGTCACTTCGTTGGCGTCGTATAGGCAAATCAGCTTGCCCAGCTTCAGGTGGCCGGCGAGTGAGCTCGCCTCTTGCGCGACGCCTTCCATGACGTCGCCATCACCCACCAAACAGTAGGTGTGATGGTCGACGATGGTGTGACCGTCTTTGTTGAAGATGGCGGCGAGGGCACGCTCGGCGAGCGCCATGCCGACGGCGTTCGAGACGCCTTGGCCCAAGGGACCGGTCGTTGCCTCGACACCGGGAGTCTCGAAGCTCTCGGGGTGGCCGGGGGTACGGCTGTGCCACTGCCGGAACGCCTTGATGTCGTCCATGCTCATCGAGTCGTAGCCGGTGAGATGGAGGAGCGAGTACAGCAGCATGCTGCCGTGGCCCGCCGACAAGACGAAGCGATCGCGATCCGGCCACTTCGGGTTCTTGGGGTTGTGGCGGAGATGACGTTGCCACACCACATAAGCCATGGGGGCGGCGCCGAGCGGGAGGCCGGGGTGACCCGAGTTGGCTTTTTGCACTCCGTCGATGGACAGCGTGCGAATCGTGTTCACCGATAAGAGGTCCAGCGGAGTCACGGTCATGGGGCGTTCCTTATGGCGAGAGCACCTTGAGATGGCACGCGCAGCCTACTGGGGCAAGCCGTGAGTGAAGCGCTGCTGACCTTGACGGAGGCCGGTCTCTACTGCTCGCGGGGCGACTTCTACATCGATCCCTGGCGGCCGGTACCACGGGCTTTCATCACGCATGCGCATACCGATCACGCGCGCTGGGGGATGGGAGGCTACACCTGCGCCGAGGTTGGCGCGGGGCTGTTGCGAAGACGCGTCGGTGAAGCGGCGAGCATCGCGACCGTGCGCTCGGGCGAGCGTTTGCGTGTGGGCGACGTCGACGTGTCGTTCCACCCGGCCGGGCACGTCCTGGGCTCGTCGCAGATCCGCGTCAGCGACGGTAGCGAGATCTGGGTGTGCACCGGGGACTACAAGCGGTGTGACGATCCGACCTGCGCTCCCTTCGAGGTCGTGCCGTGCGACGTGTTGATCACCGAGGCGACGTTCGCGCTGCCGATCTACAGTTGGGCCCCTGGCGAGCTGACGGCGCGCGAGATCCTCGCCTGGTGGGACGACGGTGTGCGCCGCGGACACGCTTGCGTGCTCTTCTGCTACGCCCTGGGAAAAGCGCAGCGCATCTTGGGCGAGCTGGCGCGACTCGTCGATCGCCCGGTCTACGTGCACGGCGCCATCGAGCCACTCGTCGAGGCCTATCGCGAAGCTGGCATCCACTTGCTGCCGACCGTGAAGGTCGCCGACACCGAGAAGGGCAGGGGCTTCGCGGGCGAGCTCATCCTGGCGCCGCCGGGTGCTTATGGAAGCACTTGGCTAAGGCGCTTCGGTGACTACGAGACGGCGTTTGCTTCGGGCTGGATGCGCGTGCGCGGCAACAGGCGGCGTCAGGGCTTCGACCGCGGCTTCGTATTGTCGGACCATGCGGACTGGACGGGCCTCCTCACCACCATCGCGGACTGTGGAGCAAAGCGGGTGCTCGCGACTCACGGTTACAAAGACGTGCTGGCGCGGGCGTGCCGCGAAGCTGGCCTCACCGCCGACGTGCTCACCACCGAGTTCTCCGAGACCGACGAAGGAGAAGCCGCGTGAAGGCCTTCACCGATCTCTACGATCGCCTCGATCGGACCACCTCGACCAACGCCAAGGTGGACGCGATGGTGGAGTACTTCGGTGCGGCCGAGCCTGCCGACGCGGCGTGGGCGCTGTTTTTTCTCACCGGCCGGCGTCTCACGCGTCTGATGAGCGTGCGCCAGCTCGCGGGTTGGGTCGCGGAGGCGACAGGTCTTCCGGAGTGGCTCATCGAAGAGTCATATGCGCGCGTCGGTGACCTCGCCGAGACGGTCGCCTTGCTGCTCGACGACCAGGGCCGCGAGCGGCCGAGCAGCGACTTGCCGCTGCATCGCTGGGTCACCGAGCGCATCCTCACCCTCGGCGGCATGCCCGCCGGAGCCCAAGAGGCGGCAGTCACCGGCTGGTGGCACGAGCTCAACGGGCGCGAGCTCTTCATCTTCAACAAGCTCCTCACCGGTGCCTTGCGGGTCGGAGTCTCCCAAACTCTCGTGACGCGAGCGCTCGCCAAGGTCGCGGATGTGCCGGCGTCCGCTATTGCGCATCGTCTCATGGGCGCCTGGGAACCGACCCCCGAGCTCCTGCCGCGGCTCTTGCTCGCCCAAGGGACCGACATCGACCAGTCGCGGCCGTATCCGTTTTACCTCGCCGCGCCGCTCGAGATGGCGGTGGGAGCGCTCGGCGACGCCCCCGAGTGGCATGCCGAGTGGAAGTGGGACGGCATCCGCGCCCAGCTCGTCAAACGCGGAGGCGAGGTCTACTTGTGGTCGCGCGGCGAAGAGCTGGTGAGTGACCGCTTTCCCGAGATCGTCGCGCGTGCTTCGGCGCTGCCCGACGGTACGGTGCTCGACGGCGAGATCTTGGCTTTCCGCGATGGCAGACCGCTGCCGTTCGCGGTGCTGCAACAGCGTATCGGCCGCAAGAAGCTCACGCCGGGAGTGCTCGCCGAAGCGCCCGTCGTCTTCATGACCTACGATCTCCTCGAGCACGACGGTGTCGACGTGCGCGACCTGCCACTCAGCGAACGAAGGTCACTGCTTGAGCGCGTAGCGACAATGTTCCCTGCGTCGGAGGTGTTGGCGAGCGACACCTGGAGCGCGCTCGCCACACGGCGCGACGGCGCGCGCGCGTTGGGCGTCGAAGGTCTGATGCTCAAGCGCAAGAGCTCGCCCTACAAGACGGGGCGTAAGCGCGGCGATTGGTGGAAGTGGAAGATCGATCCGTACAGCGTCGACGCGGTGCTCACCTATGCGCAGCCGGGGAGTGGTAAGCGCTCGGGGCTGTATACCGATTACACCTTCGGCGTCTGGCAAGGCTCCGAGCTGACGACTGTCGCTAAAGCGTACAGCGGTCTCGAGGATGCGGAAATCGCGAAGCTCGACCGTTGGATCCGCAGCCACACCACCGAGAAGTTCGGACCGGTGCGCGCCGTCGAGCCGGTGCACGTCTTCGAGCTGCACTTCGAGGCGATTCAGCATTCGGGTCGTCACAAAGCCGGGCTCGCGCTGCGGTTTCCGCGCATCGCGCGCTGGCGGACCGACAAGACGCCTGCCGAGGCGGACACCCTGGACAATCTCCGGGCCCTCCTCGGCGAAGCTCGTTGAAATCACCTCGGCGTCGTGGAACCTTGGGTTTGCCATGACCGACACCAATCCCTATGCCTCGCCGGCAGCCACGCTCGCGCAACCCCAAGAGACACAGCTCGGGACCTTCGTGCCCAATGGCAAGCAGGTCGACGCAGGGCAGGGCATCGAGTGGATCAAGATGGGCTTTCGCCAGCTCTTCGCGGCACCGGGCCCGTGGTATCTCGGTATCCTCGCGCTCTACGGCGCGTTGTTTCTCGCGGCGGTCATTCCGTTCCTGAACATCCTGGTCGTCTTCGCGTCGCCGTTCTTGAATCCGGCTATCCTCGGCGGCTTCTTCGCTGCGGGCGAAGCGCAGGCGCGCACCGGCAAGTTCACCGTCGGCGTGGTCTTCGACGGCTTTCGTCGGAACGTGGGTGCGCTGCTCGGCGTCGGCGCCCTGGTGTTCGCGGCATCGCTTGCGATCCTCGGTGTCGGCTTCCTGCTCGCCGGCGGCACCGCGCTGATCAGCGCCATCACGTCGAGTGGCGGTGAGCCTCCGACCGAGATGTTGACGAAGATCATGCTCGCCTATCTCGTCGTCCTGTTTCTCTTCGTGCCGGTGATGATGGCGGCGTGGTTCGCGCCGCCGCTGGTGATGTTCAACAACCTCGGCGCCATCGAAGCGATGCAGCAGAGCTTCAACGCCTGCTTGAAGAACTTCGTGCCCTTCCTGCTCTACGGCGTCGGCGGCTTCATCGTGCTGCTCGTGGCGATGATTCCGTTCGGCTTGGGTCTATTGGTCGCGGGCCCGGCTTTCATCGCGGCCCTCTATCCGATTTATGCCGACATCTTCCTCGACAAAGGCGGCGCGAAGCGCGTCTAGAGCGCCGCTTCGAGAACCTCGAGGAGCTTTTCCGGAGCGACGTGCTCGTCGGCGGTCACCTGCAGGACGCCGGCGGTGTGCAGCGCCTTCGGCGTGCCGCCCACCGCGATGGCGACCTCACGCAGCTCGGCGAGCGCCTGCTTGCCCATGGCGTCTTTGGCCACGAGCAGCAGCGCGTCGACGGTCCGGCGCGACGCTTCGGTAAGAGCGCGCATCGGCTCGCCCTCCGCGGTGCCATCGACATCGGCTCGATAAGCGATCTGTTTCCCTAGCGCGTCGCTCAGGCGGCTCAGGTCGTCCTGGGTACTGCGTCGCGCAGCGAGACGGGTTGGCGGCGGTTCTGCGACGCGTAGCGCGCCCCCTGCGAGGAGCTCGGCGATGGCTGCGGCATCGTGCACCGTGACCGCGGCAACCGAGCCTACGCCGACGTAGGTCGCGTCGCTTCCGGGATCGTGACGGTTGGTGCTGCCGGTCTGCATGACGACCGCAGCCACGCCGCGCTGGTCGACGAGCCCGATGACGCATCCCGTGAGCTCGCGGCCGCTCGCGAGGTGCAGAGTCGCGACGGGAAGATTGCCTTCACGCTTGCTCTGTTCCGCCGAAGCGGATGCCAAGACCGCGAGGATTTGCTCGGGCGATCGCGCTGGTAAGGCGCGAAGCCGCTTGTGCTCGTCGCGCATGGGTTAGAGCATGTCCTCGAGCTTCTTGCGCAGGTCGTCCTCGCCGTAGAGCTTGTCGGAGTAGCCGTAGAAGCTCTCGCCAATCACTAACGTCCTGCCGTTGGTGGTCACCGACTTGTCGCCTGCGTCCTCGGGACTCTTTGCGGTGTTCTGGAAGAGGATCTTGTCGAACTTCGCTTTGAAGGCGTCTTTGCCCATGGCGTCGGCACAGATGTCTTTCATGACTTTCACCACCAAGCCGGGTCCGTACGACTCATAGTAGTAGTCGTAGCAATCGAGGATGGTCGTGTTCTCGGGGAAGCTCGCGACGTCGATCTCGAATGGCACATCGAAGCCAACCGCGTCGTTCAGCTCTTTCTGAAAACGCGGAGCGTGCTGATCTTTGATGGTGGCGATGCGACGACGTTCGGCGAGACCCATGGAAAGCTCCTTGGTACGGAAAAGAGGGGGAAACTTCCTCGGGAACGCGACCGGGAGTCAATCGACGCCGGGGCGCGAGCGTGTCGAAGCGTGGTTTGCCGGCCGTGGCTGGCAACCCTACGCGTTCCAGCGAGCCACTTGGGACACTTACGCTACCGGCGCTTCGGGGCTGCTCAACGTCGCGACCGGCGCAGGCAAGACCTACGCCGCCTTCTTGGGACCCCTGGCCGAGCTCATCGACCAGCCTGCGAGCGGCGTCACGATTCTTTACTTGAGCCCGCTGCGGGCGGTTTCGCGGGACGTCGAGCTTGCGCTGTCGGCGCCCGTGGCCGACCTGGGCCTGCCGTTGGTCATCGAGAGCCGCACAGGTGACACCGCGCAGGCGACACGGGCCAAACAACGCGAGCGCCTGCCGAGCGTCCTCATCACGACGCCCGAATCGTTGTCGCTGCTGCTCACGCATGCCTTCGCTGCCGAGCGTTTCGCCTCATTGCGTTGCATCATCGTCGACGAGTGGCACGAGCTCTTGGGCACGAAGCGCGGCACCCAAACCGAGCTCGCGCTGGCGCGATTGCGCAAGTTTGCTCCGCAATCGCGGACATGGGCTTTGTCCGCGACGCTCGCGAATCTCGATGATGCCGCGCAAGCCGCCTGTGGTGTCGGTAGCACGCCGGTCGTCGTGCGCGGAGGCACGGCGCGTGAGCTCGACCTGACGACCCTGCTGCCCGACTCGGTCGACGCTTTCCCCTGGGCCGGCCATCTCGGCTTACCGATGGTCGGACGTGTCGTCGAGGTGTTGCAACGCTCGCGCTCGACACTCGTTTTCACCAACACCCGCTCACAGGCGGAGCGCTGGTACGAGGCGCTGGCGACTGCGCTGCCTGACTGGGGTGAGACGCTTGCCGTGCACCATGGCTCACTCGACCGCGACGAGCGTGAGCGGGTCGAGCAGGGTTTGAAGAGTGGGGCGATCCGCGCCGTCGTGTGCACGGCATCACTCGACCTCGGTGTCGACTTCGGACCGGTGCAGGAGGTCGTGCAGCTCGGCTCGGTGAAGAGCATCGCGCGTTTGTTGCAACGCGCCGGTCGCTCGGCGCACCGACCTGGCGAAAAGGCAGTGCTGAGCTGCGCTCCGACGCATGCCTTCGAGCTCGTCGAGATCGCGGCGGCACGCGACGCCATGGCGCACGGCGAGATCGAGCGCAGGCTGCCGCTCAAGAAGCCGCTCGATGTGCTGGCGCAACACCTCGTAACCTGTGCGCTCGGCGGGGGCTTCGCACCCGACGACATCTTCGAGGAAGTGCGCACGACGGTAGCCTATGCCGATCTGACGCGCGCCGAGCTCGACTGGACACTCGAGCTCGCGGCGGAGGGTGGGCGCACGCTGCAGGCATACCCGGAATACAAACGCCTCGCTGTCCGCGATGGCAGATACCTCGTGCGTGACGACAAGATCGCGCGCATGCACCGCATGAATATCGGCACCATCGCGAGCGATACCTCGTTCGTCGTGAAGACCATGACGGGGAAGTCGTTGGGCTCCATCGAGGAGCAATTCCTATCGCGGCTCAGGCCGGGCGAGGTTTTCCGCTTTGGCGGCAAAGACCTCGAGGTGGTGAAGCTACGCGATCTGACGGCCTATGTGCGGGCGGCATCGAGCCGCGCTACGGCGACCCCTCGCTGGCTTGGTGGCCGTCTGCCGTGGTCGGCGCAGCTCTCTGCCGCGGTCCGCCGTATGCTGCACGCGGCGAAACACGGCGAGCTCCCGTGGCCCGAGATGGACGCCGTCTGGCCCGTGCTCGACGTGCAACTGCGCCTGTCGGCGTTGCCCGCGGTGGATGAGATCCTCATCGAGAGCACGACGACGCGCGACGGACGGCACCTTTTCGTTTTTCCATTCGAAGGACGCCTGGTCCACGAAGGCCTCGCAGCCATTCTCGCGCTGCGCCTCTCACGGCGACACAAAGCGACGTTCTCGTTTTCGGTGAACGACTACGGCTTCGAGCTGCTGACGCATGACACGTTCCCATTCGCGCAGGAGCTCGACGACGCGCTGTTTTCGCCGGACCAGGTCGCCGAAGACGCACTCGAGAGTGTCAATGTCGGTGAGCTCGCCAAGCGTCAGTTCCGCGACATCGCGCGCGTTGCCGGCCTCATCGTGCAGGGCTATCCTGGGCGGCAGAAATCCGCGGGTCAGCTGCAAGCGAGCGCTTCGCTCATCTACGACGTGTTCGCCAAGTACGACCCCGAGAACCTCCTGTTGGTGCAGGCACGGCGCGAGGTCATGGAGCAGCACTTCGAAGAGTCACGGTTGGTGGACACGCTGCGACGCTTGCGCGACGCGAAGAAGCTGGTCGTGGCAACCCGCCGCCCGACCCCGCTGGCGCTCCCGCTGCTCGTCGAGCGCGTTGGGGCGCGTCTGTCGAGCGAATCGTTGCTCGAGCGGATCGAGCGCTTGAAGAAGCAATGGCAAGCGGCCTGAGCATCGTCGCCGCCGGCGAGACGTTGGTGTTGACGCCGCATCGCGCCCTCTATTGGCCGCTACGGCGCACGCTCATCGTCGCCGATCTGCACTGGGGCAAGAGCGAGACCTTCGCCGCTTCGGGTGTCCCGATGCCCTTGGGCGCCTCGGCCGAGGATCTCCGCCGGCTTGGTGCCGCGATAGCCGACACAGGTGCCGAGCGCGTGTTGGTGCTCGGTGACCTGGTGCACGCACGTCGCGGCATCACACCTGGACTCGTCGAAGAGGTCGCAGCCTGGCGCGCGACGCACCCGATCGGCTTCGAGCTGGTCACCGGCAACCACGATGCACGCGATCTTCCAGGCGCGTGGCGTATCGAGCGCCACGGGCCGGTCCTCTGCGAGGGACCATTCTGTTTCCGGCACGCGCCCGAGCCGGATAGCCGCGGCTTCGTTTGGGCCGGGCATTTGCACCCCACGGTGCGACTCGAAGGCGGCGGCGACAAGCTGCGCCTGCCGTGTTTCTATGTCGGCCGCCACCACGGCATTCTCCCGGCTTTCAGCACGTTCACCAACGGGTTGGTGATGTCCTCGGCACCGGGTGTTGCTTTGTATGCCGTTGCTGACGGACACGTAGTGCCGTTGTGAGCGCGTTGGTGTTCGACAAGGTGAGCAAGCGCTTCGAAGGTGGGCGCTTGGTGCTCGACGGCGTCTCCCTCGCTGTGCCGCAGGGTGCGCGCTACGCCATCGTGGGTCGCAGCGGCAGCGGCAAGTCGACGCTCCTCCACATCGCCGCCGGTATCGAGGTGCCGACATCGGGGACCGTGCGTCTCTTCGGCAAAGCGCTGCACGAGCTCGACGACCGCGGCCGCACGCTGCTGCGGCGGGACAATGTTGGTCTCGTTTTCCAGTTCTTCCACCTGCTCTCGCACCTCACGGTCGCCGAAAACGTGGCGCTACCAGCGATGATCGCTGGGACCATGTCGGCGGCCATGCGCGAGCGCGTGCAGCGCTTGCTCGGGCGCGTCGGGCTCGGCGACCGTGCCGGCGATTCGGCCCAGAAGCTCTCAGGCGGTGAGATGCAGCGGCTCGCCATCTGCCGCGCATTGCTCCTGTCGCCCAAGCTGATCCTTGCCGACGAGCCCACGGGCAATCTCGACGATGCGACCGGCCGTGACGTCATGCAGCTCCTCCTGGAAGCCTGCCGCGACGAAGGCGCGACGCTGGTCTACGTGACGCACAGCCAGGAGCTTGCGGCGCTCGCCGATGCCCGCTGCGTCCTGCACAGCGGCGTGCTCGAGACGACGACCTGATGTTCCGCTATTTCGTACGCGCGCTCGCCGCCATGGTCGCGAAGAGCCCGGCTCTCTACGGCTTGACGGTGATCGGCGTCGCCTTGGGCGTTGCCAGCGTGGTGACGATTCAGCTCATCAACGACAACGCCATTGCGGCCTTCGCAGCCAGCGTGCGGGCCGTGACCGGTGACGACGAGCTGACCATCGTGCCGACGTTGGGTCAGCTGCGTGATGGCGCGATGCGGGCGGCGCTCGCAGATCCGGCCACCATGGGCGCGCGCCCCATCGTCCGCGTGGATGCCACCGTGGGCGGCCAGCGTCTGAGCATCGTCGCCACCGACCTCACACAGCCGGCGCGCGGAGCCCTCGAGCCGGGAACGGAACGCATCGGCGATCCGCTGGCAACCCCCGGGTGGATCGCATTGTCGCCACAGCTCGCCGAGA
Source organism: uncultured Bdellovibrionales bacterium (assembly GCA_964484195.1). Taxonomy (GTDB): domain Bacteria; phylum Myxococcota; class XYA12-FULL-58-9; order XYA12-FULL-58-9; family JALHOP01; genus JALHOP01. The sequence goes on from CAZAER010000055.1 coordinate 14,772, forward strand.
CCCTAGGGCTCACCGTTGGGCAGTCGTTCGCGGCCGCCGCGGGCAGCCGGCGTGTCACCCTCACCGTGGGTGCCCTGATCGACTTCAAGAAGACCTTGCCGCTCGCTCCGTCCGCTCTCGCGGTCATGGACATCGCCCAGGCTCAGTCGGTGTTCGCGCTGCCTGCGGGCTTGAACGAAGTGGCGGTCGACCTCGCTGACGGCGCCGATGTGCTCGCGGCCGCTGCTCGCATCGGCCAGACGCTCGGCGAGCAGGCCCGCGTCTTGACCCCAGACGAGCGCGCCGAGGAAGCCGCCGGCTTGCTCGCTGCCTTTCGTTTGAATCTCACGGCCCTGAGCATGATCAGTCTCGCGGTCGGTGTGTTCCTCATCCACGGCGCCCTGCAAGCTACGCTCTTGCGCCGCCGGACCGAGCTCGGCGTGTTGCGGGCCATCGGCGCCACGCGCCGGCAGGTCATCGGCCTCGTCATGGGCGAGGTGATCGTCATTGGGCTGCTGGGAACCGTTTTGGGTTTACCCATAGGCATCGCCGCGGCGCGCGCCAACATCGACGTCGTCAGCGGCACGCTCACCAACCTCTATCTCCTCCAGGCCGTCGAGCAGCTGCGTGTGCCCGCGTGGGTCATCGCCGTTGGCGTGGGTGTTGGCCTGGGGAGCGCGCTTCTCGGTGCGACCTTGTCGCTGCTCGAGCTGCGGCGTGAGGACACCCGCGCCTTGTTGGTGGCCACCACGCTTCAAGAGAGCCTACTTGCGCTCGCCCCTCGGTTGCTCGGAGCTGCTCTAGTGCTGGGAGCAGCGACGGGCGCGTTCGCGTGGGCTGCTCGGCTCTGGCAACCCGCTGGCTTCGTGATCGCGGTGGCGATCCTCGCGACCATGGTGCTCGTGACCCCGTGGCTCGTGGTGCGAGTGGCGCGCCTCGCACGTCCACGTCGCTTCGGTGTCGCCTACAGCTTGCGCTCGCTCGGCCAGAAGCTCGCGAGCAACGCCTTCGCGGTTGCTTCGCTCGCTATCGCGGTCAGTATGATGTTCGGCATCACCGCCATGGTTGGAAGCTTTCGCGCTACGTTGGAGACTTGGATCGGAAGCACCGTGCGTGCCGACGTTTACGTCTCGACCGAGACGCGCGGTCGCCTCGATGCCGAGGTCGTACGGACCGTCTCGGCGACGCCGGGAACCCGCGCCATCGATGTCTTGCGCCGCGGGGAGGCGCGCCTCGCCGATCGCACTGTACGCGTTAGCGGTGTCCACGTCATGCTGCCCGGCGTGCCGCCTCGCTGGTCATTGATGCACGCGAGCGAGGGCGTCCTGGAAGCGGTTGCTGCCGGGGATGGCGTCCTCGTGAGCGAGCCGCTGGCACGCAAGACGGGGCTCGTACGTGGCGCGCGCGTCCACCTGCGCACCTCGACGGGCGATCACGACCTCACCGTCGCCGGCCTGTTCTACGATTACACGACCGAGCAGGGGACGATGGTCGTCGACACCAAGACCTTCGAGCGACTCATGGGCCCGGTCGACCCGAGCAGCGTCGCGCTCTACCTCGACGAGAGCCATGACGTCGAAGCGACGGTACGCGACCTCCAGAGTCGGCTCGGGGACGCCCCGGTGACCGTTCGCAGCAATCAACGCTTGCGCGCGACCATCCTCGACATCTTCGATCAGACCTTCGCCATCACCATCATCTTGCAAACCATGAGCTTCCTCATTGCGGTCGCCGGCATCGCGCTCACCTTGCTCATCGCCGCGCGCGAGCGTGCCGCGGAGCTCGCGCTCTATCGCGCCCTCGGCGCGACCCGTCGCCAGGTGTTCGGCATGTTCGTCGGCCAGGGTCTGTCTCTCGGTGCATTCGGCATCGTGCTCGGCGCCTTGGGGGGCTCGGCGCTGGTCATGGTGCTCATCCTGCTGATCAACCGCGCCTACTTCGGGTGGACCATTCGCTTGGATCTTCCCGTGTGGACGCTCGCTCGCGAGGCCCTGACGATTCTCGTGGCCGCGGTCATCGCCGCGCTCTACCCCGCGATGCGTGCCTCGCGCACGCCCGCACAGGAGCTCGTGCGTGACGATCTCTAGCCTCGTCACCGTCCTCGCGCTCGGGTGGACGAACGCTCAAGCGGACTATGTGTGGCGCTTCCCGGAAGATCATTGGGCACATCCCACCTACAAGACCGAGTGGTGGTATTTCACGGGGCACACCGGACGCTTTGCCTATCAATTCACCATGTTCAAAGTCGGGCTGTCCGAAAAACAGCTACCCGGAACGGCTTGGTCGACCGAGCAGCTGGTCATGGGACATGTCGCCATCACGGACCTCGTGCATGGTGAGCACCGTTTCGCGGAGGTCATTCAACGGGTCGCACCCGAGCTCGCAGGTTACGCGACGTATCCCGAGCCGCTCGTCATCTGGTGCCGTGGTCCCGCAGGTACGTCCGACGCATGGGAGCTGCGCTGGCAAGACGGCGGCTTCTCGTTTCGTGCACGCGATAGCGCACAGCATTTCGCCATGGACTTGCAGACGCGCGAAGCGAAGCCGCGGATCTTCCAAGGGCCGAACGGCTTGTCGCGCAAAGGCCAGAGTCGTGAGGCAGCGAGCCTGTACTACAGCCAGACGCGACTCGCGACGCGCGGCACCATCGAGGTCGACGGCGAACGCCACGAGGTCAGCGGCGAGAGCTGGATGGACAAGGAGTTTGGCTCGAACCTACTCGGCCGTGATCAGGTCGGATGGGACTGGTTCAGCCTGCAGCTCGAAGACCAACGCGAGCTCATGCTCTACGTGCTGCGCAAAGCCGACGGCGGTATCGATTGGGCGAGCGGCACCCTGGTCGAGCGCGACGGCAAGGTCATCTACCTCGGTCGCGATGATTTCTCCGTGACGCCGAGTGGCTCGTGGGAAAGCAAGGCGAGCAGGGCGCGCTACCCGACGCATTGGGCGGTCAACGTACCGGCGCACGGCATCGCCCTCGACATCGATGCCAAGGTCAAAGCTCAAGAGAACGTGAGCAAGGTCCTCCCTAAGCTCTTCTACTGGGAGGGTGCCGTGGAGGTTACAGGCAGCTCGAGTGGCCGCGGCTTCGTCGAGCTGACGGGATACGGCACGACCTTGAAGCCCGCGCTCTGATCGGGCATGGCGATGGGCCATGGCACATCGCGCGCACAACTTCTCCGCTGGTCCCGCCGCAATCCCGTTGGAAGTCCTCGAGCAAGTGAAAGCCGAGCTTCTCGACTACAAGGGCACGGGCATGTCGGTCATGGAGATGAGCCATCGCGACAAGCCCTATGAGGCGGTGCACAACGAGGCCATCGCGAACCTCAAGACCTTGCTCGGCCTCGGCGACAGTCACGCGGTGCTCTTCTTCGGCGGCGGCGCCCGTACGCAATTTGCGCTGGTGCCCATGAACATCCTGCCCAAGGGGGGCTTTGCCCAGTACGCGATCACGGGCAACTGGGCCGAAGGCGCCTTCAAAGAGGGAAAGAAGCTAGGAGACGCGCGCGAGGTGTTCTCTTCGGCGGCGCAGAACCACAATCACGTTCCGCGAGCCGGCGCCTTGGCGATCGATCCCAAAGCCGCTTATTTCCACTACACCTCGAACAACACCGTCGAAGGCACGCAGTTTCACTATGTTCCCGATAGCGGACAGGTGCCCCTGGTGTGCGACATGTCGAGCGACATTTTGTCGACGCCGTTCGATGCATCGAAGCTCGGCCTGATCTATGCGGGTGCTCAGAAGAACATCGGTCCCTCGGGAGTCACCGTCGTGATCGTGCGCAAGGACCTTCTGGCGCGCTCGGACAAGGCGCTGCCGGAGATGTTCAACTTCGCGCTCATGGCGGAGAACAACTCGCTGTTCAACACGCCGCCGTCGTTCGCCATCTACATGTGCGCGCTGACCACCAAGTATCTCATCGACAAGGGTGGGCTCGCCGCCATGGCCAAGATCAACGAGGCCAAGGCCAAGAAGATCTACGACGTCATCGATGGCTCGGGTGGCTTCTATCGCGGACACGCGCAGGTGGACAGCCGCTCGCTGATGAACGTCACCTTCCGCCTGCCGAGCGAGGAGCTCGAGGCGAAGTTCGTGAAGGAATCGACCGCGGCCGACCTCATCGGGCTCAAGGGCCACCGCAGCGTCGGCGGCCTACGTGCCTCGATCTACAACGCGGTGCCGATGACCGCGGTGGATGCGCTGGTGTCCTTCATGAAGGATTTCCAGAAGAAGGCCGGCTAAGTATCCGCCTGCAGGGTCGTCCACGCCTTGTCGAGGCGGGCCTGTTCGCCTTCGGGCAACGCCTTGCGCACTTTCGCGAGATACTCGCCGACGCGCTTCTTCATCCAGGCCGAGAACGCCTTGGCGCCGTCGGTCTCGGGAATCGGTTTGATCGTCGTATCGCACTGCGCGATCAGTAACATGCGGTCCTTGGGGTCGACCTTGCCGATGGCTTCCATGACTTCTTTGCAGTCGCCGGCGCAGGATTTGGCCTCGAAACACATGCTGCCCAAGAGCACGACCCGCATGTCCGCTGGAGCGGTCGCGATGGTCTCGACGCCTTCGAGAGCCTCCTTGGCTTCTTTCTCCGAGACGCCGCAGCCCGCGAGCACTCCGAGCATCAGGACGAACATCGTTTTGCGCATGCGAAACGCTTAGCTCAACGCCGCACAGGCGCACAATGCGGGTGCTGCTAGCCCATCGGAACGTTGCCGCACAGACGGTTGGCCGGCACCGCCTTGTCGATGAGCTTCGGCGGCGGCAGGTTCAAACCGCGCATGATGGCGGCGAACTCGGCCATCGACTTCCCAGCGACGCGCGGGTTGTAGCGGCGCTCCTCGCCGATGGTCGTCACCGTCAGCCCCTTGTAGTCGTGGGCGGGAAACACTTGTGTCGTATCCGGTAAAGCGAACAGCACTTCGGTGATCGAGCGGTACAGGGTTTCCGGATCGCCGTTCTGGAAGTCGGTGCGTCCGCAACCACGGACGAGTAGGGCATCGCCGGTGAAGACGCGGTCGCCCACGAAGAACGACAGGCTGTCGTCGGTGTGACCCGGCGTCGCGAGCGCCGCGATGGTGATGCCGCCGACTTGCAAAGGCTCGCCGTGCTTGAGCTTGAGGTCGGCGCACACCGCGCCCCGTTCGGACGAGACGGTCACGCAGTTGGCCCTGCTCTTGAGCACCGACGCCGCGGTCACGTGATCGGCGTGCACGTGGGTATCGAGGACGTGCGATAGTGTGAGCCCGAGGTCGTGGATCTGCGCCAGGTCCCGGTCGGCGAGCTCGAGCACCGGGTCGATCAGCACGGCCCTGCCGGTCGCCTGATCTCCGAGCAAATACGTGTACGTAGAGCTCGTGGTGTCGAACAGCTGACGGAATATCAAACCACCCTCCAGTCCAATCTTGACAGCTTAGTCCAGTTTCCGTAGGACGCCGCGCGAATGCATCTCTCGGCCCAAGAAGAATACGGATTACGCTGCCTTGTCCAGGTGGCGCGGCGGTCGAACGCCGGTCCGGTGGGCATATCCGAGGTCGCCGACGCCGAAGGGTTGTCGCCCGACTACACGGCGAAGCTCCTGCGCGTCTTGCGCCAAGGTGAGCTCTTGAACAGCACCCGTGGCGCCGCTGGGGGCTACATGCTGGCGCGACCCGCGGGTGACATCAGCGTCTGGCAGGCGCTCGAGATCCTGGGTGGGCCGCTCTTCTCCGAGAGCCTCTGCGACACCCACGCCGGCCTCAAACACGACTGCGTCCACACCGGCGACTGCTCGATGCGCAGCATGTGGAACTGGCTTGGCGGCACCGTGCGCGACGCCTTGTCGGGCATCAGTCTCGCCGATCTCATCTGCAGTGAGCGCGCCATGAGCGAGCGCCTCGTCAGCATCCGGGTGCCGTCATGACCGATATCCCCATCGAAGGCGACTACAAGTACGGGTTCGTCACCAACATCGAGTCCGATGTCGTGCCGCCGGGTCTCACCGAAGACGTCATTCGTCACATCAGCGCCAAGAAGGGCGAGCCGGAGTTCATGCTCGCCTGGCGCCTGAAGGCGTGGAAGCGCTGGCAGGAGATGACCGAGCCCCGCTGGGCGCACGTGTCGTACCCGCCCATCGACTATCAGGGCATCAGCTACTACGCCGCGCCGAAGCAGAAGGAGAAGCTCGCGTCGCTCGACGAGGTCGACCCCGAGCTGCTCGCTACCTTCGAGAAGCTCGGCATTCCGCTCTCAGAGCAAAAGCTGCTTGCCAACGTCGCCGTCGATGCTGTCTTCGATAGCGTATCGGTGGCCACCACCTTCAAGTCGAAGCTCGCCGAAGTCGGCATCATCTTCTGCTCGTTCAGCGACGCGGTGAAGAACCACCCGGAGCTCGTGCAGAAGTACCTGGGCTCGGTCGTGCCGTACTCCGACAACTTCTTCAGCGCCCTCAACAGCGCCGTCTTCAGCGACGGGTCGTTCGTCTACAGTCCCAAAGGCGTGCGTTGCCC
>CAZAER010000056.1:0-20189 GCA_964484195.1 uncultured Bdellovibrionales bacterium
GGAAGGGCCATCGCTCAACGGATAAAAGGTACTCCGGGGATAACAGGCTTATCACTCCCAAGAGTTCACATCGACGGAGTGGTTTGGCACCTCGATGTCGGCTCGTCACATCCTGGGGCTGAAGTCGGTCCCAAGGGTTCGGCTGTTCGCCGATTAAAGTGGCACGCGAGCTGGGTTCAAAACGTCGTGAGACAGTTTGGTCCCTATCTGTTGTGGGCGTAGGAGACTTGAAGAGAGCTTTCCTTAGTACGAGAGGACCGGGAAGGACGTAGCGCTGGTGTATCGGTTGTCCACCAAGGGCATCGCCGAGTAGCTAACTACGGAACGGATAACCGCTGAAAGCATCTAAGCGGGAAGCCTCCTCTAAGACTAGGTCTCCCTGGGGCTTGCCCCCTAAAGGTCCGTTCTAGACCAGGACGTCGATAGGCCAGATGTGGAAGTACAGCAATGTACGGAGCTAACTGGTACTAATTGACCGTGAGGCTTTAGCACTGTTTTTCTAGTGGTTCGAAGCTAGATTTCAGGGCGTAGCACGCACGTCGCGCCTCAAGTGGCGCGACAGGCAAGGTGCCCTCTCGAAATAGAGGGCACAAAACATCGCCGAACGGCGATGATCAAAGTGAGAAGCGTAGAGCTTCTGAAGAGTGTTCTGAGCGACACTCGTAACGATTCGATAGTCTTACTATTCAGTGTTTTAAGTTTCCGGTGGCAATGTCGGTGGGGTTCCACCCGATCCCATCTCGAACTCGGAAGTTAAGCCCACCTGAGCCAATGGTACTGCACGGGTAACCGTGTGGGAGAGTAGGTCGCTGCCGGAATAAATTTAGAGAATGCCCGTCTCGGACTTGTCCAAGGCGGGCATTTTCGTTTTTGTTTGGTCTCGCCGCCAAAGCGGCGAGGCGCTGGCCCCGTCTCGGAGAAATCCAAGACGGGGCTTTCGCTTTTTGGGCTTCCGAGCGCTCGCCGAGCTCCGGCCGCCGCTGGCACCCACCCTTCGGGCAACTTTTGCTCCGCGGCACCGATAAGCCCAGAGACCTCTAGAACGATAACGCGACGTCTACGTTCACGGGGTCCTGACCGATCTGGAGCGCCCCATGAGCCTGAACCCGACGATTCGACTTGCCGCTGTTGAAGCCCGAAGAGCCGACGCGATGAATGCACGCGCTCTCGGCTCCGAGAACCGCCCGTGGAATCATGCGGAAGCCAATGTCGGATTTCTACGCGCCGCCCTCGACGAGGTGAGCGCCACTCTCCACCTCTCGGACGACAACGCCGCCGCAGCGGTCATGTACCTCGCGGCGCTCGTCGACGCGTGCAAAGGCGATGCGTCGTTCGCTGGCGAGGTTCGCGCGGCCCAAGGCATGCTGCCCGCGTCCGCGGACGCCGTTCCTGCTTGCCTCGCGCTCCGCAGCCGTCGCGAAGCCGATGTCTCGCGACGCGCCATGGAGCGCCAGGCTGCAGACAAGATCGCCGAGGGCGTCGACATGGCAGCGGTCCGCCGCCGAGCTGGGGCCAAGGCGGATAAGGAGCACGGTTTCGTTACCGCCAAGCTCAAGGGCGCCGAGGCTGTCCTCGCGCAGTGGCTGACGGGGCCAGCGGCGAAGCTCGAGCCCGCGCTCGACAAGCTCGCTAACATTCAAGATGGCTCGCAGGCACTCGCGGCAACCAATGAGCTCTACGCGGTCGTGACCTCACCGGATCAAGCTCTGTGGTCGAGCGGCGACCGGCGAGCGGCGCTCGCGCAAGTCGATGAGGCGGTCCGATGGATCAGCGAGAGGACGATCGCGACTCTCGTGGGGCTCCTCAAAGAGGGCGAGGCGCCGTTTGCAATCATCGATGTTCCGGCGTGGGAGGCCTGGTATGCGACGCGCGGCGATGACGCCAAAGGCGCGATGCGAAGCCTGGAGTGCGTGAGCTATCTCGAAAAGCGCATGGCGCTCGAGGTCGATACCCGAGCCGCTCTTGCCGATACCAACGCCGACGTCACCAGGCTGTTCGAGCTCTTCAACCGGACCGCCGACTTGGCGCGGCCGCCGGTCTGGGGACAGCGCTGGACTGATGACGTGAAGCAGCTCAATCGCGAGGCGTTGGCCAAGCTTGCGTCCCGCTGCGACGGGCATCCCGAGTGCACGACAGCCACGCGCCAGGCGATCGCCGCGGCGCTCGACATCGTCTACGACGACAAGATCAAGACGCTGAGCACGCTGTGCCCTGGCGAGCGAGTCGCCAACGTCAAGGATGCGGATGGACTCGCCACAGCGGCGCAACATGTTCTCTTCGCCGCCACCTGGTTGCTCGAGAACGAAGTCGAGGGCATCAAGGGGCCGAAGCTGCGCAGCGCGCAAGAGGCAGCCTGGGCCGACTGCCACAGAGCGACCGCCGCGATCGCACCACTGTTCGGCAGCTTTACGCTCGAAGGTCACCGTCGCGCTGTGCTCCTCAGGCAGATCAGCGACGCGCTCCCAGGGCTCGCGAAGAACCCGGGGGTAAGCACGTACTGGTCCGAGGTGGCGGCGCAGGTGGAAGCTGCGAAATGAACGCCGCGTCGTGGCTCGAGAACGCCGTCGCGGCGGCCCGGTCCACCGGTCCTCTTGCGCTCACCGAGCTGGAAGCGGCGTGGGCTGAGCTCACGCAACTCGATCACCTCCAGCGCAAGCTCGCGCTCGCACATGTGCTCGCACTCCATCGCTTGCATGGGGGCGAGGTGGCTTGGCGACCGCTCCTCGCGCAACTCGCGGCGCTCGCGACCCGTCTCATCGAACGTGGGAAGATGGCTGATGCGGAGCACCGCACGAAAAACGATCGTGCAGCGGATTGCCGTCAGTTGATGGGTGTCGATATCTAGCGCGCGTGTTGCGAGCTCACATCATCGTCGCCGCGCTGCTGCTCCTTGCCTGCAGCCGAAAATCACAGCCATCCGCAGTCGCGGAGTCGGAACAATCCATCCTCGTGGCCGGTGGCGCTGGGAGTCGCGCGCACGTCACTCTCCGAGAGAAGCGGGAGGGCGCTTGGGTGGTGATCGCCGGTCCGTTCGACGCCGTCGTTGGTCGCAACGGGATCGCCCACGCCAACGCAAAGCGCGAAGGTGACGGCAAAACGCCAAGCGGCTCGTTCGAGCTCGGTCCGGCGTTTGGTTACGCGGCCGAGAGCCCAACGAAGCTCCCCTACCGCCAGGCGAACACTGACGACATCTGGATCGATGATCCGAGCTCACCCGACTACAACAGCTGGACCAAACGCGGTGCTACCCCCGCGAAGTCGTTCGAGGTGATGCACCGAGACGATGACCTCTACGCGGTGGGCGTCGTCATCGGCTACAACCGGACGCCCGTCATTCCTGGGCACGGCAGCGCGATCTTCCTCCACGTGTGGGGCGGTCCGGAGCAGGCGACCTCGGGCTGCGTCGCACTCGAGCGCAAGAATCTCGAGACCATTCTCGCGCGTTTCGATCCCAGCAAACACCCAACCATCGAGATTCAGGGGCCGCGTCCGCCGCAGGTCGCGATCACGATGGATGACTTCGACATCAGCGATACGACGAAGCTCGACGCCGACGCGCGCAGCAAGGCCATTCTCGCGGCGCTCGCGAAGCACGAAGTCCACGCGGGTCTCTTCGTGTCGTGCAAGAACCTGAAGTCGGCGCGCGACTATCAACGCTTGGCGATCTGGACGCGGCGCGGGCACCTCATCGGTAACCACACCTTCAGCCATCTCTATTTTGGCCCGAAGCTTTCGGTCGACGAGGCGTCAGCGGACATCAGGCGCTGCGACGGCATTCTCGCGAAGACGCCCACCTACGATCGGCGTTTTCGCTACCCGTTCCTTGCCGAGGGCGACACCCCCGAGAAGCGCGACGCCCTGCGCGCGTGGCTCGCCAAGGAGGGCTACAAGTCGGGGGCGGTGACCATCGACACCTCGGATTGGTACATCGATCAACGTCTGCGCGAACGTCTTGCCAAAGACCCGAACGCCGATCTCACGGCTTATCGCGACTTCTACCTGAACCATCTCTGGGAGCACGCGCAGACCTACGATCGTCTTTCGAACGAGCTCTTCGGTCGCAGCGTGAGCCACACGCTCCTCACCCATTTCAACTTGGTCAACGCGCTCTTCCTCGACGATGCGCTGGCGATGTTCGCTGCCAAGGGTTGGAAGCTCATCGACGCCAAAGAAGCGTTCGCCGATCCCGTCTTCGAGACGACCCCCGCATCGATGCCCGCTGGTCAGAGCATCCTCTGGGGCCATGCGAAGGCGCGTGGGTTGCCGGACATGCGCTATCCCGCCGAAGACGGACCCTACGTGAAGGTCGACATGGACCGTCTCGGTCTCTAGAGCGTCGTTCAACGCAACCTGATGCTGTGAGCCGCCGATAAGGGACAATGTGAACGACGTCAAGGGGGCGGTGTCGATGGACGCAGCAGCGTTTCTCGCGAAGTGGAACAACGGCGCCGGCTTACGCGCCCGGGCGAATGACTTGTTCCTCGACCGCTCGGAGATCGTCAGCGTAGGTAGCGTCGGCGTGTTCGTCGCGGACCTGCAGCAGTTGCGTCCTGACGAGCAGAGCACCATCACCGCCATGCTGCGCGACAGCGCGTTGCGCGACGAGGTCGAAGGGACAATCGATCCTGCGCTCGGGCGCTTCCTGCGCGACTTCGATCGCAACGGAAACCACGCCCTCGAGCTCTCGGAGGTTGGGGGCAACGGGTTTCAGCGTTTCCGCGACGCGGCGCTGGCGCTCCCGGCGCAGACGCGGCGGCGGATCGCGGATCGCATCTCCGACTCGGTGGTCGAGAAAGTCGGTGCGTCGCTCGCCGAGGCGCTGCCAGAAAGCTTCAATCCGCGTGACTTCGGCGCGGCACGCTTCGTCTCCACCGCCGATCGCCAGCTCGGCGACCGCGCGCGCGCCTTCGTGCGCGACACGCTCCGTATCGATCCCAGCACCCTGACCGATGGATTGCGACGCGCTCACCTCGGACCCGATGTGATTCCAGCGACGCCCACCGAGGCCACTGTTCGTGCGCTGCGCGCCGAGCTCGCCGATGGGTCCATGAGCCTGGTCGAGCTTGGGCGCTTCCTGGCGGCGCGCCCGGCACGAGGCCCCGTCACGCTGAGCGTGCCGGATCTGGCCGAGGGGCTCGCACGTGAGCCTGGGCGTTTCGAAGGGAACCGCTTCCAAGTGACCGGGTATGCCCGCGAGGTCTCGAGGGACGAGGGCAAGTACCTCTCGTACAGCTTCCTCAAGGAGAAATGGGTCCGTGTGCCGTATATCGAGGCGATTGCCCGGCTCGGCGAAGGGCCGGGCGCGACCGGAGCCACCGTCGAGGTCTTCGAGCGGCAGGACGGCAGCAAGCTCGCTTCGGGTTTTTGGATCTCCCTGTCGAACCCGCAGACCGCCGCACATGACGCGAACCGACGCGTCAGCATCAGTGGCGTGATCCGCAAAGCGTCGGACGGTGCCCACCGGCTGTTCGTCGACCACTACGAGAACGCTCAGTAAGGCCGTCGGTCAATCGACGATCGCGACCCGACGATAGCGCAGTGGGATCGCGAGCTGCGGCGACACCAGGGTGAGATTTCCGGAGACCAGCTCCCAGTAGTAGAGCTGGGCCTCGCGGTTGGTGAGCTGGATGAGCAGCTGGTTGCCCTCGAGGCGGTAGACACCGCTGAAGGAACCGAAGAGCACGCGCCCGTCGGCATAAAACGTAAGGCGCGGCGCGGCGTCGGTCTGTGAGTGCCAAGAGCCGACCAGCACGTAGTTCGGAAGGCCCATGCCGGCTGTCTGCTGTTGCGGACGTGGAAAGTCGAAGCTATGCACGAGCTGCGAGAACTCGGGCACGAAGCTCTCGAACGCCTGTGACACTGTCTCGACGTGCACGAGGTACGCGACTCCGTTGGCGGCAGTGACGCGCTCGTCGACCATCTTCTGGAGCTTTCCCGCGGGATCGATGTTGGCGACGAAACGGCGCCGCCATGCTTGGGCGCCGGCGAGCTTGTCATTGCCCTGCGCGATCACCTTGTAGCCCGCCTGTCCCTGCGAGCCGCTGACCAGCGCCTTCAGGTAGCCGTCGAGCGAGCTCTGTCCGAGCGGCGTCACTCGCACCGAGCAGATCGCGAGCACCCCATCGCGGTTACGCGTGAAGGTGACTCCACCGGAGTCGGTCGCTGAAGCGGACCAGCCGTTGGGCAAGTCGATGGCAAAGCGCTGCTGCGCGTCCTGGTAAGGCAGCGCGAGCAGCAGGGTCAGCAGCGCAGCGAGCATGTCGCCAGTCTAGATCAACCCTGGTGATATTGCAGCGGTCCGTCTAAGAGGCGGTCGCCGCGGCGGCACCACTTGCGACGGTGGGGGGCACAGGGGTGAGCTTCGGCAGATCGGCATCGCCGCCCCGGGTGAGGGCGTTGATGGCAATCTGCGCGCCGAAGGCGAGTCCCGCGGCAGCGGTGTGGAAGAACGCGCGCGGCAGCGTCTTCGCCCGCGCCGGGTTCATGAAGTGGTCGGTCAGCTCGCCCCGGGAGACCAGCGCCTCGAGGTCGCTCTTCTTGATGCGCGTGCCCCCGGAGAGGAAGTGGCGGATCGCGGCGTGCTCGAAGAGGGTGAAGAACACGGCCTTGGCGTTGGCCGTGTCGCTCTGCTCGTTGCGGCAGGCGCGCACCATGCGGGCGATGTCGTCAGCGCCAAAGCTGTCGTTCGGCGAGGCGCTCATGAGCTCCGTGAACCGGGTGCGGTCGAAGCCGTTGCGGAAGATGAACGTGGTGAGGCCGTCGAAGAAGGCGGTCTTGCGAATGTCGGCGGCGTCGAAATACTCGCCGCTCTTGCCATTGGCGATGGCGGCGTTCCGCAGCGCCTTCTCCACCAAGAGGCATCCACCGCGCGACACGTTGACGCTGCGAAGGGCGTCCACGAACATGCTGACCGACGCACCCTGGGGGGTGATGACGATATTGGGGAAGCGCTTCAGGATCGCCGCCTGGAACGGGCAGGGATTGGCGCCAATGGCAATATGGCGCTCGGCAAGGGCGCGGAGGTGGGGGCAGGACGTAATGTTGGCCGTACTCATCAACTTGGTGTTCGTTTCCATGGTCGTGGGTATCGGCCGGCGACCCCTGGCGGGTGAGCGATTTTAGGTGCCAGGTGCGGTGCCGCTCTGGCACTTTGAGCCCCAACGATGGGCATTCAGACCGCGCCGACGTACGACCCGACCGCCCCGGCGCCGCCAAGCCCCATCGTCTCCGCCTTGGCTCACGGTCTCCTGGCCGGTCAAACCGAGGCGGTCGCGACTTGCGAGCACGCCATCGCGGGCTTGCGTCACCAGCCATTCGCGCTCGCCGGCGTCATCAAAGGGCTCTTCGAGTTGGCTTTTCTTCTCGACACGGCCCACGGCCGAGCCGAGCTCGCCGACGAGGTGCTGGCGCTCGTGCATCGAACCCTGGGCTTGCTCGCCGAACATGTCGGTAACGCCGATGGCCGCGGTGCGGTTGCGGCGCTTGCGCTCAAAGCCACCAAGACAATCGACCTACCCGAGCCTCGAGCACAGAGCGCCCATGTGAAAGTGGGCGTCGGCTTGCGCCGCAAGATCAGCAAGCCGGCCAAAGGGAGTCCGTGATGGCAGACCTCAGCGGTCCGGCAGCAAACTACGTCCTCACCCTCCAAGGGAACCAGCCGCAGACGCAGATCGATGGCTATCGACGGCTCACGCCTGCGCAGCAGCGCGAGGTACGGCAATGGCTCGCGACCCGGCCGGAGGCTGGTCCGCTGGCAACCCGCTTTGACGGACTGATGCAACAGATCGGACAGCCGCGGCTCGACGCGATGGGGATCCGCGCCGACAGCTCACTCTTCAACGATCGGACGCGTGCCATTCACGACCTGCTGCGTGGCGATCCGCGCACCGCGGGGATGTTCACGCGCAACGCCGACCTCGGTGTCGCTGACCTCCGCACCATGCGTGACGTGGTGGAGCAGCGCGCGCTCGCCAAAGGGACGAGCTACGATGCCTACGAAGCGTGGTCTGGTTTTCTCCGCGATGCGGTCGATGCTCCAGGCGGCCTCGATTTCCGATTCAACGCGGATGCGGTACGCCAGGTTGGACGCGACATGGGCACTCGCGGCATCTACCCGGCGAGCAGCGGCGTCGAGCCACTGATGGCGGGCCATGCCGAAGCCGACCAGGCGCGCGGCCGCTTCCATGACGGCATCGTCGGAGCCCTGCGGGATCTGCGGGTTCCTCGCGGCGAGATTGGCGCCGGCACCATCGATCAGATCAAATCGGCCGTTCAAGGCGAGCGCTTCGGTGAGTATTTGCGCGACTTCGCGCTGAATCCGGACAGCCCGTTCCGCCTGCAGAACCTCAGCCAAGGCGCACGTGAGCGTCTCGCGCGCGAGGCTGGCGCGGCTGGTCTCGATCGCTCGCTGCTTGCGCGCATCGGTGGCACCGACGCCAGAGCGGTCACGGCTCTCGAGACGCATTTTCGTAGCGGCGTGGAGACCGCGGCGCGGGCTGCGGCCATCCAGCGCGACGGCATTCAGCAGGGGATGCCGAAGCACGTGTCCGACCGCTTCAACGTTCGCTTGGAAAACGATCAGCAAACGCTCACCGTCGATCCCGCGGCCCCACGCATCGGGACGCGCAGCGCCGCGCGCGTGACCGACAGCTGGCGCGGTGGCAAGAACATCGCATTCGGTCCCGAAGAGGCGCCGTTCACCATCACCGGCGCGCGCTGGGAAAACACGACGATCGGGCGCGTGCTTCCCAACATCACCGCTGAGCAGCGCGCCCGTCTCGGGAACATCGACCTCAGCCAGCCGGTGAGCGCGATGCGCGTCAGCGTCAGCAACCCCAACGAAGGGGACACGCTCCTCGTCTATCAGCCCAATTCGAACACCGTGTCGACCATCTGTCTCGGCTCGGGACAGGTCGGGTCGTTCGACATTCGCGCGCCCGGCCGTATCTCACTGCGCAAGCCCGTGGTCTACTTCTACCCGGAAACGCGCACCACGGTGACCATGCGCGTCGCGGTGAAGGGAGACTTCACCGCAACCTATCCCGCTCCGCGTGATGGTGCCTGGCGTATGGTCGCGACTCCCGATGGCACGCTGTTCGACCCGGTCAACGAGCGTAAGTACGCCTACCTCTTCTGGGAGGCGGCGACCGACGGGTTCGTCATCGACCGCGCCAAGGCGCATTGCGTCTCAGGTCGTGACGCGGCGGCGTTCCTCGAGCAGGTGGCGTCCGCTTTTGCGCTCAACGCCAAGGAAGCGACGGACTTCATCACCTATTGGCTGCCGCACCTCGAGCGCAACGACTACAATGTCGTCCAGCTGCTTTCGCCGACGGCGATCGAAGAGTACGCGGCGATGCACATCGAGCCCGGCCCGGAGACCGTGATCCGCCTCTACATGATGTTCGAGGCCGCGGCCGAGCCCGTGGCTGTCGGCGCGCCGGCTTTGCCGGAGCATCGCCGGAAGGGGTTCACGGTGGTCGAGTGGGGCGGCTGCGATCTGGATGAGCGCGTGTAGGTCCTCAAGGTTCGAATAAAGCCGTCGATGCATCGATCGATGGCGAGCGTCATCCTACCTATCGGCGAACCCGAGGCCGAATCGCGAGCGCAACGGATGAGCGCTTTGCTGGCTTTGCCACAGCAGCGGCCCGACCATCCGACGTGGCGGACCAAGGCGCGGCGCATCCTCCCCGATGTGGTCGCGGAGATCACCATCGACCGCCAGCAGCTTCCAGCCATGCCCATGTATGCGCTCGCCATCCTCGACCTGTCGCGGCGCATCCAGATGGTCGAGGCGGCCGAAGTCGTGGCGACCATCGCCCGCGATCCCGATACCGCGGCGCACGTCTTGAAGGTCGCGAACTCGCCGTATTACCGGGGCGTCTCACAGCTTACGAGCTTGCGCGACGCGGTCATCCGGCTCGGGCGCCGAGAAGTCGGCGAGGTCGCCGCGGTCGCCGCCTCGCGCTTCATGTTCAACCTGTACACACGCCGGTTGCGCGCCGTGCTGCCGCGCCACTGGTACGACGAACATGCGCATGCGGTCACCATCGCGCTCTCCGCGAGTGCGCTTTCGCGGACGCTGGGTGTGGTCAATGCCGACCATGCCTTCTCTTGCGGCTTGTTCCTCGACATTGGCCGGACCTTCGCGTTGCGCTCGATCTGCGCGCTGATCGTCGAGCGCAAGCTCGAAGCCGACCTCGAGCACGCCGTCGTCGAGCACCTCCTCGATGATCTGAATGTCACCACCGGAGAGGCGGCCCTGAAGTTCTGGAACGTGCCGCCGAGCATCCTCGAGGTATGCCGCGACCACCACATGGACGAGCCCAACCACGAGGCGCGCGAGGTTCATCACCTGATGCGCCTGACTTCCGGGCTATCGATGCTCAAAGCAGGAACGCCGCTGCGCGAGCGCTTCATCGCGGAGGTCGATTACAGCGCGCGCGCCCTCGGGCTCGACGACACCCATCTCGAGGTGGTGGCCCGGATTGTCGCGAGCATGCGCAAGAAGGCGCGGTCCTTGCTGGGCGATCGGCCGGAGTCCACCGAGGTCCTCACCGGCTTGTAGCTGGTTTCTGGAATCGCAGACCCGACGGCGTTACCCTGGTGCGCATGAGAAGATGGACGCTCGCTGTAGCCGCCTGCCTCTTTTTCGCCGCCTGTGAAGAGAATACCGACTTCCAGCCGCCGGCAGGAGAGACTCCGGTCGCACCGACTCCAGGTGATGGCGCCGCGACGGATACGGCCGCGCCTGCTGGCGGCGATGCGGCGGCACCGGCTCCCGCTGGCGACGTCGACCAGGCCGCCGTCCCCACGTCCGGCTCTCAGAAGGCCCCGCGACGCTTCCTCGAAGTGAAGGGTAGCGTGACCATCGACGAGAAGCCCGCCACGGTCGACATGACGATCCCCGAGAAGGCCGTCATCGTCACTGGTGACGACGGTCATGCGGTGATCTCCATCGTCGCCGGCTCGCTCATCGAGGTTCGCGCCAAGAGCCGGGTCGAGCTCGGTACGTCGGAGCGCAAGAAAGACTCCTTCAAGCTCCTTGCTGGCGCGCTATGGAGCCTCGTGCCCACCGGCACCAGCTTCGAAGTGCAGACCGACAACGCCGTGGCCGGCGTGCGCGGTACCATTTTCTACGTCGAGAAGGCGCCGAAGAGCACCTACATCTGCGACTGCAATGGCGAGGTCGAGCTGCTGACCGGCAAGGTGAAGAAGCCGGTTCTCTTCAAGTCGAACCATCAGCACAACGCCGTGCGCGTCTTCCCCAAGCAGTCCGTCAAAGCGAAGCGCGAGAATCACACCGACGCCGAGCTCGCGGAGCTCGTGAAAATCGTGCCCGAGGCCGCTCAGCACTAGCGGCGCGTCAGGTTACTGCGAACGCTGCCCCGTGCTCGCGAGCACCTGCTCGATCGAGCGGGCGGTGAGCGGGTGATAGGTCGGCTTCGCCGCGGCAAAAACGCGCTCGGCGATGGGGCGGCCCCAGTCGCTCGCCACCAAGTCTTTGTAGACCGGGATGATGTAGCGGCGGCGGCCCTGGGTCGACAGGTGCTCTTCCATGGAAGCGACCGCGCCGTCGTAGTGATTCTTGGCGGCGATGCGCAGCCACTCGAAGCGAATGGCGCGGTTTCTGGTTTGAGAGAAAGCGAACGCCTTGTCGAGCGCCGTCAGCTGCTCGGCCGTGCGCGGCTGCGGCATGTTCTTCAAGAAGTGGAGCCACTGGGCGGTGATCCAGCCTTGCGTCTCGAGCCCCCCGGGCTCGGCGCCCGTCTTCAGCTTCTCGAGCTCGGTGTCGACGTTGGCGAGCAGCTTCGAGGTGGGCGCCACCGCGTTCGCGGGCAGACCGGGGCCGAATACCCAGGCATCGACCTGCGCCGCCTGCACCGCGCCGGCATCGCCCATGAAGAGCTGTTGTTTCACCAAACGCACGAACTCCTCGCTGGTGATGTTCTGGAAAGCGTGCGTGTTGAAGTAGTTATTCATGAACGCATCGAAGCGCATGCGACCGACTGTCCGCTCGAGCATACCGAAGAAGTTCGCGCCCTTGACGTAAGCGACGGCGTTCACGCCCTCGTCGGGATCGTCGCTCGCTTTCATGTCCAGACAGAGCTTGCTCTCGGCGGGTTTGTCCTTGAGCTCGACGAGCTCGGCGGCGAGCTCCTGCCACTCGAGGACTTGGTTCAGAGCCATCCGGTCCTGACCGTAAACGCTCTCGAGGATGCGATTCTCGAAGTACTGCGTTGCGCCTTCGTTCAACCAGAAGTCGTTCCAGGTGGCGTTGGTCACAAGGTTGCCCGACCAGGAGTGGGCGAGCTCGTGCGCGATGAGCGACACCATCGAGCGATCACCGACGATGGACGTCGGCGATACGAACGTGAGGCGCGGGTTCTCCATGCCACCGAACGGGAACGAGGGTGGCAACACGAGAATGTCGTAGCGGCCCCAGCGGTATGGTCCGTAGAGGCGTTCGGCCGCCTCGACCATGTTTTCGGTGTCGGCGTACTCGTACGCGGCCGCTTCGACGACCGAAGGCTCGGCATAGACGCCGGTGCGGTCGCCGATCTTGCGGAAGGCTAGGTCGCCGACCGCTAAAGCGATCAGGTACGGGGGAATGCGCTCGGGCATGTCGAAGCGGAAGGTGCGCATGATGCCCTCGACCTCGCCGTCTTCCTCGCCGACACGGGCAGCGCTCATCACGGCCCGCAGGTCGCTCGGTACATGGATGCGCGCATCGTAGGTGACGCGGACGCCGGGCGAGTCCTGCAGCGGGATCCACGTGCGCGTGAGGATGGCTTCGCCTTGCGTGAACAAGAAGGGCTTCTGCTTGCCGGCGGTCTGCGACGGCGCCAGGAACTGCAGCGCGGTGGCGTCGGGCGCCGTGACGTACGAGATCACGATCTGATCGCCGACCTCGGGGAGCGCGACCGTCAAAGCGGAGCCAATCAGGCCATCCGAGGCGCTGACTTCGAAGGTGAGTGGCTTGCCGGCGCCGTCGACGATGCGCTCGATGAGCAAGCCTTTGACGTCGAGGACGATGTGTTTGGCCGAAGGCTGGCGGTCGACCGTGAGCCTGGCCTCGCCGTGCACGCTGCGGTGCTCGAAGTCGGTCGTCAGGTCGAGGCTGACGTGACGTACGACCGCTTCGGAGGGCCGCGCATGCGAGTGGACGTCGGGCTTCGCGGGGGCGGTTGGCGGACCACGCAGGGTGCCGGTGGTCGAGGTGAGGTGAGAGCAGCTCGCTAGGGAAAGTGCAGCTACCGCGAATAGGGTATTGCGCATGGTGGCATCGGCTTAGCGCGTTGCCACGGCCTTGAGAAGATCCCTCGCGTCGCCAGCATGCCAGCGATGACGAGGCCGGTGCCGAGCCATTGCATGAGGCCCAAGGGCTCATCGAGCAGGACGGCGGCGAGCCCAATGACGAGGGGCCTCTGGAGCAGCGTGAACACGGATACCCGCGTCGCACCAACGAGTTGCATGGCCTTGAGAAAGGCGACGTTGGCGAGGGCTGCGAAGACGCCCGTCCAAAGACTCGTCACCACCGCGGCCGTGGAGAACGTGCGCACGAAAGGCCCGAAGACGAGCAGGGCGCAGACGCCTTGGACGGTCATGACCCACGACGACACCACCGCTGGGGCGACGCGCTTCATCAAGGCGTCGAGGTGCAGGCGATAGACGCACGACGAGACGACCGCTGCGACCGACGCGGTGACGCCCAGGGGATCGAGGCTCACATCGCCGGGGAGCTCGAGCGTCATGAGCACACCGGCAACACAGGCGGCGACCCCCAACCAGAAGACAAAGCCCGTGCGCTCGTGGCCGCGCATGTGATTGACCGCGGCCACGAGAGCCGGCGTGGTCGTCACTGCCACCACGACGATGCTCGTCGGCACGCGGGTGAGCGCGAACAACGTCAGGCCCGAGGTCGTCGCCAGCAAGACGCCGCCCAAGAGGACCCCACGCCGGTCCAGAGGATTTGCCGGCAGCCGCGTATCGACGCTGGCGCGAAAGCGCGTAATCGGCCAGACGGCGAGCGCTGCGATCAAGCAACGCCCAACGAACAGCGATTCGAGCGCCACACCGTGGGTGTAGCCGAGCTTCGCGACCAGCGGTTCGCAGGACGCCGCGAGGAGCGCAAGGAGCAGCCAGACCGTCGTCACGACACCAGCTCGTAGCGAGGCGACTCCTGCTCTCGGCTGCGTGGCCCGGGCATCTGCAAGCGCTCGCTGATCTCCGCCGCCGAGAGATCCGCGAGACCGAGGCTCGCGAGATCGCGGCAATCGGTGAAGAGCGCAGAGCCCAGAAGGACGCGGGCGAGGGCAACGATCGAGTCGAGCACTGGCACGTCGACCTTCGCTTTCTTGGCGAGCTGGTGCGCCGGCAGCAGGGTGCAGGTCACGTCTTCACGCAGATAGCGGTGATCGAGCTGGGTCGGGGCAATGCTGGTTTGGTAGTTCGGGACGGTGCGCATGGCATGCAGCAGAGTGCCGCTCGTGTCGCATCCGTAATAGCGGTCGAGAAGCTCGCGCGCCGAGATTAGCGAGCTGCCGTAGGCAGCTGCGATGCCGCGAAACTCGGACTCGAGGGTCTCGATGAGCGCCGCGGTCCGCGGTGTGAAGCCATCCATGTAGAAGAGGAAGGACTCGCCGCGGTCGACGCGGTTCGCGTTCACGAGGACGGTGAGAGGATGCACCAAGGCGCCGAAATCGGTGAGGCCACGCTGCACCAAGCTCGCGGCGCGCTCGACCTGAGGGAAGAAGCGCTGCACCAGCTCGACACCGCGCTGCATGTCTTGCGGGGCGGGGGTCGCCGCGAGGTTCCATTTCTTGATGCCGCGCACGTGCACCGAGCCGTCGCTCTGGAGGCGGGCCGCGAACAAAGCGTCGGTCTCGGCGATCAGATCGGGCTGCACGCCGTGATGCGCATCGATGGCGCGCGACAGCTGGAGCGAGCCGAACAGCTTGCTGGAGAAGACGACGACCTCGTGGGTGTCCGTGAGATACGGCGCCATTTGCCGAGCCACATCGCGATAGGCCGTCGCCACCGTGCAGATGAAGACGGTGGAGCAGGCGGCCAGGAGCTCCTCCATGGAGCCCGTCACCATGGGCACGGCGAACAAGCCTTCAATCGCTCCGGTGGCTCGCAGGAGCTTTGCGCGCGCTAGCTCGGGCACCTTTTCGGGGGCGCGGACGAAGAGGTGCGGTGCGTAGCCGCGCTGCGCGAGATAGGCGGCCAGGGCATGGGCGCTATTGCCGCCGCCGATGATGCCGACGGCGCCTTCGTTCGAGCGCGAAAAACGTACGGTGCGCAAACGAATCATCGCTCCCTCTGGGATTGAGAATGACTCGCAATCTCATCACAGACACAGGAAGGCAAGGAGAAAGTTGGAAGGCCATGATGGTTGTCGGTCGGGTGAGGCCGAACGGCCTGTCAACTCGACCGAATTTGGCCCGTTGGCAGGGTGAAGCTGATGGTCGTCCCTTTGCCGGGGGTGCTTTCCGCCCAGATCCGCCCGCCGCAGCGCCGGACGACGCGCTGGGCAGTGCCTAGCTCGGACCGTTCGGCGCGCAAGGTGCCGAAGCCCGTGGGTGAGCTGAAAAGGCTCTTCGCCGCCGCTTGGTCGATGCTCGTGCCGTTGCGCACGAAGTAGCAGACCTCGCCGGCGACGGTGGTCGAGCCGACCTCGACGCGTGCGGGGTCGTCGTGGGCCGTGACCTTCCAGGCATGTTTGAGGAGCGCGTCGATGAGTAAACGGGCGAGCGCCGGCTCGAGCTCGGCGTGCATGGCGCCGGAGACGTCGAGCTCCACGGTCCTCACGGGGTTCGCCTGTTTCACGAGCGCTCCGCAATCGCGCGCGAGCTGCGCCAGGTCGATCGGCTCCGGACGGTCGCTGCGTGGCGTGCTCAAAAGGTCGAGCTCGCGTGATGCTTGCGCCATGAGCTCGTCGCGGCGCTTCTCTTCGTTGCGCAGGTGCTTCGCCAGGAACACCGCGATGATGGCGATGACGGTGAGGAAGCCCACGATAATTGCCAGGCGGACGCGTGCGACCAAGGTCTGGGCGCGGACGATGTCGGCGAACGCTCGGTCGAGGCCGTCGGCATCGACCGACGTCACCCGCGCGATGATATCCGCCGTCTGCTTTTCGCGGTCCTGCATATCCTCGATGCCCTGGAGCAAGGCCTCGCCGGTTTCGTTGTGCATCAGGCGACGCGACACGGCCAATCCCGCATCGTAAAAGTTCTTGAAGGCGTTGCGGATGGCGCCGGCATCCGAGGAGGAGACGCTCGGTTGAGCCGACGCTACGATCTCCGAAACCTCGTCGACCCACATGTGCGTGGTGTTCAACACCTCGGGATCTTGAGCTGCGACCGCGTCCTGGAAACCACGCTTGATCTTCTCGAGCTGGGCGTCGAGCTTCGGGCCGAGCTTCATCTTGGGGAGGTAGAGCTCGCGGATGGTGAGTAGGGAGTCGCGGACCTTGATGTCCGCGATAGCGCCACTGGTCGCGACCAGGACTCCGCCGAGAATAGCGAGGCCGACGATGATGACGAGGCCGGTGCGGCGCGTGAGGCGCATGTCACGGGCCTTTGATTTGCAGCGCTTTGGCTTCGCCGATGTTTGCTTCCGACGAGACGTAGCCGATGGCACCACGGTTAGCGGTCACGAACTTCACGACGTCCTGCTCGCTTACGAGCTCGAGAGGTGGAAGCTCACGGCCGGAGAAAATACGTTGCTGCCAATAGCTGCGGATCTGCGGCACCGTCTTGGTGAGGAGCACGACGCTGAAGCGCTGGCGAATGGGCGACTCGGAAGCGAGATCGACGGGCCGCGCGCCTTCGTTGTCCGGCCAAGTGGTCCGCCGCTTGAGGAACAGATCACTCACCAGCTTGCGATCCGCCACGGTGAGCGGATTGTCGCGATGCACGATCACCTGGAAGCCCGGAGGTGGTGGCTCGGCAGCGGCGGGCACTGCGGTCGACAATATGACCGCTATCGCGAACAAGCGGCCCATCAGAAATAGGCCGTGGTCTTTACCAAGACCAGGCCCCACTCCTTCTTGAGCTCGCTGAGCGGTTTACTGTCGTTGAGCGCGGTATTCAGATCCGCGGTGCCCAACATGTAGTGACCTTCGACCGTCACCAACCAGTTCTCGGTGATGTCGAAGCGGAAGGTGGCAGCGATGTCATTCTGGATGTTGGCGCGTCCCTCGCGCTGCCCTGTATCCGGGAAGAACAACGAATAATACGCGCCCGGTTGCAGCCAATCGGTAACGCGGTAGGTCGCCATCACGTACGCGCGCTCGTTGGTGTTTTCTTGGTCGTTGGGGAAAATCGCCGGATTGGTGCTGTTGTTCGCGGTCGCGTGCCAGCGGCTGTATTCGGCGGCGAGCAGGAGGTTGTCGTGGGCGTACTCGACGGAGGCGACCCATAGGACCACCGGCAGCTCGACGTTGACCACTTCGACGCCACCGAACGTCGCCGTCGTGTCGAGACGTAGATCTTGGAGGCTACCGCCGACGCGTAGGCCTTCGAGCGGCGTCTCCCACATGAGGCGCCCGCCCATGACGTAGGGGACACGCACCCGATCGATGCGCACCACGGCGGCCGGATCGTTTTGCGGCGCGTCGAGCTGGATGACGCCGGCGTAGAGTCGGTACTCGAGGTTGCCGAACATCGATAGCGGAATGAGGCCGTAGAGCTCACCACCGCTCTGCGCCAGCAAGTAGTCGCGGTTCGCAGCGGGATAGACGGACTGCGGCAACAAGATCGACACACGCGCGGCGTCGACGTCGTTGATCTCGTTGTAGAGACCAAAGGGCATCTTCACGCGGCCGGCGCGTAGCCCGAGCCAATCACGGAACCGGTAGTCGATGTAGAACCAGTCCATTTTAGCGTTGTAATTGCCGAGCGGGCCGAGCTTGCGTGCGAACAGCTGCGTGCCCACACGCAGCTTGTCGCCGAGCTGTTTGGTGACGTTGACGCCGACTTCCGTGAATTCGAAGCTGCCGCGTTCGGCGCGCGACTCCGCGAGGTAGTTGTTGTCCCAGCTCTTGATCCAACCTTGGCTCGCGAAGCCGTGGATCTCGAGTGGGTTCACCTCGTCGCCACCGATGGTGACGGCGCGCGCCGGTTCGGCCGAGATGAGTACGGCACTCACTGCGAAGAGGAGCGTGCGGAGCATGTCCCCGCGAGATTCCGGTGATTCACAAGTCGTGTCAACCGCTATAAACTTCTAAAACTACCTGCACTCTAGCAGCAGTGCTTGGTAAGTGCGCTGCAGCCAATTCTTGAAATTGAAGCGCTTGACCCACTCGGGAAAGCTGCGATGCACGACGCTACAGCGCTCGGCGAGGCGCTCGGCTTCCGGCGGCAGCCAGTTGTTCGAGAGGTACACGAGGAGCGGCGCGCGTCCCTCGGCGAGCGCGCGATCCACGGCGGTGTAGTCATCGATGTAATGCACGCGCACGCGCGGTGACTCGTAGAAGCCGAACTCGAGCTCACGGTACGCGAAGGGACTCGCGTCGGCGACGTACAGATCGCGGGGCGTGTGGCTGTTGTCCCAGATCGACTCGAGCACCAGCACCTCGCCACGCACCGGCTTGACGCAGTTCATGATCAGATAGGCGAGGTTCGGCAGCACGAGCAGCAGCGCCAAGGCGCGTCCCCAGCGAGGCAGGCTCGCGAGCGGCACTGCGAAGCGCTGGAAGCTGACGACGAGCAGCGTCGTGACCAACGGCACCATCGGGAAGAGAAAGCGCAGCTCCTTGTGCGCGATGATCACGTGCCCGACGAGGAACGGGACCGTGGCCCAGGTGAGGACGTGACGCCGTTCGCGGAGCCAGGCCCACGGCACTGCCGCGAGCGCCAGGAGGCCAACGGGCGGCGGCGTTTCGCTCACGACCTTGCGGAAGTACCACCACCAAGGTTGGACGCCGAAGCTCGAGGCCTTCGATTCGACGATGTTGACGCGGAAGTAGGCGAGGGGCGTGAGCGTCCAGTCGCCGTAGCCCCAGCGATCGACGAGCCGACCCAGCGCGAAGATCACCGTCATGCCCGCTGTAGCGGACAGCAAGACCCGCCAATGGCGGAAGGCGACGAGCCATGCCACGACGCCCACGATCATCAGGCCCACCTGGAACCGGGCTTCGAAGGCGAGACCGGCATAGACACCGGTGAGGACCCCGAGCTTCACGCTCCGGCCGTCGAGAGCGTCCACGAGCGCGGCAACCGCGAAGCATATGAAGCTCGTCGCGAGATTCTCCGATGACGTGCGGGCATGAAGGTACGGGACGCACCACGCAAGTCCCAGGGCTGCCGTGAGCCAGGTCTTCGCGGATTCGGAGTCGAGCCAGCGCGCCGCCGATCGCGCCAGCACGACGATCGACGCAAAGCCGAGCGCGGCCGAAACCAGACGCAAGACCAGTGTCTGCGAAAACGGATTGCCGAGCCCGACTGCTCCCATGCCCTTGATGAGCAGGGCATAGAACGCCGGCTGTAACCACGGCCGGATGCGCGCGCCGTACTCCCACGCGAGCTCCGAGCCGCTGGTTCCGAGCAGCTTGTGGCGCGCGAACTCGATGATTTGAAAGTATTCGTCCGGGTGGTGGTAGCCCTTGCTGAAGACGGCCGCGACCAGGTGCAGGCCGGCGATGATCCACCACAGACGGCGTTGCGTCATCCCAGCACCTTGCCGAGCCCGATGATCCAGCCGCCGTTCTTGAAGGCGGAGCCGATCAGCGCTTCGATGACGAGGGCGCTCGAGAGCGCGAGCAGGAAGAGCGCGAGCACGAGCCCACGCCGCGTCATGAAGAGTCGCTCCGTCACCGGCACTGCTGCTACCGCCCATAGCGGTCCGAACTGCGCGAACCAGCGCATCCCCATGGCGGCGCCGCCGTAGTTGTTCGTGGTGACGATGATATAGGCGATGACGATTGACGACGCCGCCGCTATGGCAATCATCTCCGGTGCTCTCCGTCCGCGATGACGGATTTCGCGAGCCATGCCGTAAGCGCCGAGCAGGGCTATCGGGGTGAGCGAGAAGAGCCCCTTGAAACCGAGCAAACAATTGAAGGCATAGCGCCACTTGGGCTCGTTCAGGGCGTCGAGGCTTGCCGGGCTGTTCCAGTAGCTGCCCGGGTAGTCGTACAGATCCTTCTGGGCATAGAAGGGCAGGAGCTTGCCGCTGATCGCGTAGTA
>CAZAER010000057.1:0-19900 GCA_964484195.1 uncultured Bdellovibrionales bacterium
CAAAGATCTCCTATCCGGCCGGCCCGTTGCAGGGATCGATGGCCGGACGGTTACCGATGGACGGGATGACTGCGGCGAAACAACGCGCTGGCAGTGCGTGGAACACAGCGACTACCAGAGCAACGCCTGCGCCGCGAGCGGTTGCGCCGCTCCGAGCTGCGGTGACTCCGTGAAGAGCAACGACGAGAAGAGCTTACGCGGCGAGCGGTCGCTCGTAGAGGTAGCGCTGAAATCCAACGAACAGTTGTCGGATGTCGTTCATCGGGCCGAGCTTGCCGCTCGCGTCGTCGATGCTCCCGTAGTGAAGTTTCAGTAGCGGAGCGAGCTTGGTGTCATCGAGCTCGTCGACGCCCTGTCTTACATAGTGGTCAAGCACGAACTCGATGAAGTCGCGTTGCGCTGGCGTGAGCGTGGGTCCGACCTGGGAGCCTGCACGGGCGGCGCGCGCCTCGCGCGTGAGCGGCGCGGCAGCGAATGCGACGAATGCGAGCACGTCGTAGATGTCGCTCTTCTCAGCAGAGACGACCTTTTGCATCTCTAAGAGCGCCGCGCGACTGAACCCGGCGTCGCTTAACTTCTCGAGCAACGCACGCCGAGTGTCGGGAACGCTCCACAGCGCGCGGAGCTGCTCCTCGTTCTGGAATAGCGCGGGAAGAGTTCCGAAGAGCGCCTCCAGGAACTGAGCTGCCGACATTGGCTTGCCGTCGGCGCTCCAGAAGGTCGTGGCCACCATACTTTGGATGGTTCTGTCCTTCCCGTCGGCGAGCTTGATGCGGATGCGTTCGCGCTTGCTCTGCTCGCCGCCATCATCACGGCGTCCATCCCGCGCCTCGCTCGGTTTCACACTGGTGGGCGAGTAGACGCTCCCTTGCGTCGGAGCTTGTGGCGGGCCGTCCCATTCCGAGTCCTGAAAATGGTGGTGCGCCTTAACGAAATCATAGATCGTGAAGTAGTCCTTCCCGTCGTAGAGTCGCGTTCCTCGCCCGATGATCTGCTTGAACTCGATCATCGAGTTGACCGGCCGCAGGAGCACGATGTTGCGCACGTTGCGCGCGTCTACGCCGGTCGAAAGCTTTTGCGACGTTGTTAGAACTGTCGGGATGGTCTTCTCATTGTCCTGGAAGTCTCGGAGGTGTTCGTCCCCGCGCTTGCCGTCGTCCGAGGTGACCCGTACGCAGTAGTCGGGATCGGTGCTTTCGGTCTTCGCTTGGTTGATGAGGTCGCGGACCGCTGCCGCGTGCACCTGGTCGTAGCAAAAGACCAGCGACTTCTCCCGCTGGTCCATCATCTGCATGAAGAGCGCGACGCGGTGCTGCTCGCGTTCTTTGATCTCGATAATGCGGTGCGCAAACTCCTTCTCGGTATAGCGTTTGCCCGCGTCGATTTGTCCTTCCACGACAGTGTCGTCGGGAGCGTAGACGTACTCGTCAAGCGTGGTTGAGATCTCCCTAACGCGGAACGGCGTGAGGAAGCCGTCGTTGATGCCGTCCTTCAGCGAGTACTCATAGACGGGATCCCCGAAGTAGCCGTAGGTGTCGGCGTTGTCCTTGCGCTTTGGGGTCGCCGTCAGGCCGAGCTGCACGGCATGGGAGAAGTACTCGAGGATGGCTCGCCAGGTGCTCTCGTCGTTGGCGCCGCCGCGGTGGCACTCGTCGATGATGATGAGGTCGAAGAAGTCGAACGGGTATTCGCCGAAGTAGGGCGAGGGCTTTCCATCCTTCGTCGGTCCCGACATGAAGGTCTGAAAGATGGTGAAGAAAATGCTGCCGTTCTTGGGCACCTTCTTCTTTTTTCGAATCTCGTCGGGCGAGATGCGAACGAGCGCGTCGTCGGGAAACGCCGAGAAGGCGTTGTAGGCCTGGTCGGCGAGAATATTACGGTCGGAGAGGAAGAGGATGCGCGGTATGCGCGCCTCGCCCTTCGAGAGACTCCAGCGAGCCAGGTAGAGCTTCCACGCGATCTGAAAAGCGATGGCCGTCTTCCCGGTACCCGTCGCCAGAGTTAGAAGTGCGCGTCGCTTGTCGTTCGCTATCGCTTCCAGCACGCGCTCGACTGCGATGTCCTGATAGTATCGCGGGGCCCAGGCGCCGCTCTTATCTTCGTACGGTACCGTGGCGAAGCGCTCGCGCCACTCGTTCGTGACCGCGAAGGTCTGGTTCCACAAACCCTCGGGCGTCGGGTAGCTCGGGACATCACCCTCGGCACCGGTGCGCATGTCGACCGCGTAGATGCCGTCGCCATTCGTCGCATAAGTGAAGGCGACGTCGAGTTTCTTGGCGTATGCTTTTGCCTGAGTCACTCCTTCGGAAACGTGGGTGCCCCTCTTCTTAGCTTCAACGAGAGCGAGCTTCTTGTTCTTGTAGACGAGGACATAGTCGGCGATGTCCGCGCGAGTTCGCTTGCCGTGCCCTTCGAGACGCCCCTTTGTTATGGCGTACTCGCGTAGGATGCGGCTGCCCTCAGCGACCCCCCACCCAGCCGCCTTCAAGGCTGGATCGACGAGCTCCGCCCGCGTCTCGGCCTCGTTCATCAGAGCGCCCCCGCGAAAGCGTGGTGGAGAAGGGAGCGCTTTAGCTCGTCGAGCGCGGCTAGCTGCTGCTCGTAGAGAACCACTGCCCGATTCGTTGCCTCGCGCAGCTCGTCGAGACTCGCGACAATTCGGTCCTGTATTTTGACGTCCGGGAAGGGAAACGCCTGCCCTTCGAACGTTCCGAGATTGATGTTGTCCTGGGCGCTCCCCTTGCCTTGGGCTTTCAACCTGGCCTTTACGCTTCGTAGAAGGTACTCAAGGAAGGTGTTGCTCGTGACCTCGGCGTCCACTACGACGCCAATGACGCTATCGGGGAAGCAGGCGTCGAAGCCCAGAATCGCAGTCTCCGCGATGTTGGCCGCGATAGTGCAGAGGGTGCCCGTGGGCCAAAGCTTGCTCTGCGCCAGCCCTATGTCGTTGTACGTCTGGCTGTACTCATTGATGATGTGATCAGCCCCGCGCACGTCGCCAGTTTGGATGAAGGGGTACTTGCCTCCGTAGAGCTTGGGATCGTTGCGTGGCCGGTGCTTCGATTTCCCACGGCCAAAGTCGAGCGCGACGTCTGCCAGCTTGCGTGGAGTCCACTGGGAGGCGCCAGCGGCGAAGATGCACGCCACTTGGCTCTCGAACACCGCGCGAGCGTTCGCCATGTTGCGCTCGGCATTGGCCTTCGCCGTGGCAATCGCCGCGAACGCCTGGTCGAGGACTGCGACGATACGCCTCTGCTCGGGCAGTGGGGGCACGGCAATCGCGCAC
Source organism: uncultured Bdellovibrionales bacterium (assembly GCA_964484195.1). Lineage (GTDB taxonomy): Bacteria > Myxococcota > XYA12-FULL-58-9 > XYA12-FULL-58-9 > JALHOP01 > JALHOP01. Next base: position 3,287 of record CAZAER010000057.1, read on the forward strand.
TCCTCGACATACTCCGGTGGAACGCGCTTGTGCCCAACAGCTCCCGACATGCGGGAGGCTCCGCTGACTCGAAACTCTTCCCTCGCGAGGTAGTAGTAGATCCACTCACTCAACACCTCGGGGGACGGGCGAAGCACCATGAACTCGCTTGAGCCGAAGCCAACCCCGTTGCAAAGGCCGCGTGCGATACCGAGCTTTCCGTTCTCAAAGCAGGGCGTAATCTTCGCGAGAAGCACATCACCGTCGGCGAAATAGGTGTAGCTACCGGCCACCCTTTCGAGCGTGCGCGTACCCCCGAGGACTAAAGAGGTCGAGTTGATCTGAAGGCACTCCATTGGGACAAACGACACGTTGTCCGTCGGTCGGACCCTCGTCCTTGCCTCGGCCTTCGGCGGGCGAAGCATAACCACGTCTCCGAGCTTTCGCGCATTCCACCCTGTCTTCACAGCAGACCCCGAATGCTTGCCAATAACCGGGCGCTGTCCGCGTCGAGGGCCACGATCTCATCCAGGATCTCGAAGGGCGGGCGGTGAGCTACGACTTCGCCACCGTTCGGGTTTTTCACCGAAAGGTCGAAGGTCGTTGCGTCCAGCTCGGAGACGTCCACGGTCCACGACTTCAGCGAGTCCGTGCGCTTCTTCTGGAGCGCCAAGAACTCGGCGAGGTCGTCGTCGTTCAATGGGTTGGTCTTGCCGAGGCTCCGGCCAGGACCAAGTTGGTAGTACCAGATCTTCTTCGTTGGCTTGCCCTTCTGGAAGAAGAGCACGACGGTCTTCACGCCTGCACCGAGAAAAGTGCCGCCCGGGCAATCGAGGACGGTGTGCAGGTCACACTCCTCGAGTAGCTTCTTCCGTAGCCCCCTCGCGTCTCCGTTCGAGAGGAACGTGTTCTTGATGACGATGGCCGCCCGCCCGCCCGCCTTCAGCGACTTCATGAAGTGCTGGAGGAACAGGTACGCCGTCTCGCCCGATCGCATCGGGAAGTTCTGCTGCACTTCCTTGCGCTCACCGCCGCCGAAAGGCGGGTTTGCCAGGACAACCTCGTAACGGTCTTTGTCCTGGATGTCGGCCAGGTTCTCGGTAAGCGTGTTGGTGTGAATGAGGTTCGGAGCATCGATCCCATGGAGGATCATGTTCATCGTAGCGATCACGTAGGCGAGGCTCTTCTTCTCCTTGCCGTAGAAGGTGCTCTCTTGCAGCACCTTCATTTGCTTAGTGCTCAATCCTTTTTGGGCCTTCATGAAGTCGAAGGCTTCGCAGAGGAAGCCCGCTGAGCCGCAGGCGCCATCGTATACGCGCTCGCCGATCTTTGGCTCAACTACCTGGATCATGGCGCGGATGAGCGGCCGGGGCGTGTAATACTCGCCGCCGTTTCGCCCGGCGTTGCCCATGTTCTTGATCTTCGTCTCGTAAAGATGACTGAGCTCGTGCTTCTCGGCCTGGGACCGGAAGCGGAGCGTGTCAATCACGTCGATGACCTCTCGGAGATTGTAGCCGCTTGCGATTTTGCTTTTAATCTCGGCAAAGATCTGGCCGACCTTGTACTCGATGGTGTTCGCGCGGCCCGACCTCGTCTTGAAACTCTGAAGGTAGGGGAAGAGCTTGCCGTTCACGAACTCAATCAGGTCGGGGCCGGTCTTGGCCTTGTTGTGGTCTATCTTCCCTGACTTGTCTTTCGGCGCCGCCCAGGTCTCCCAGCGATACTGCTTGTCGATGATGAACTCGTAGCGCTTGCCCTCGAGTTCGGCCTCGGCCGCGCGGTCCTGCTCAAGCGCGTCGAGGTACTTTAAGAACAGCAGCCAAGAGGACTGCTCTGTGTAGTCGAGCTCCGTCGTGCAGCCGGCCTCTTTCCACAGGATGTCATCGATACTCTTGAAGGCCTGTTCAAACATCTTGTCTCTCTTGTCCGGCGCTGGCGTGTTTCGACCTGGCGCTCCTCGATTGCCCCCGATTGCCCGGGGTCAGCGCTAAGGTCAACGGCATGACGCTATCAGTCTTCGTCGAACGATTCTGGCGCATGGAGTCGCATGATCTCTTCGACTTCAGCGGGCGGTACGGCACGCATCGCCACGGCTTCGAGCTTCGACGGCAACAGAGCATCCGCGTATTCCTGCAGAGCGACACGGATCCGCTTCTCAAGCACTTCTGATGCACCGGGCTGCTCTTGCGTCAAACCATCCGTCCAGATGTCCTCGCGGTCAGATACCAAGTCGCGGATCTGCGCTACTACCTCGTAGCAAAGGTCGTCGACTAGGTCGCCGGAGACTTGAACCGGCGCGTAGGCATAGAGCTCAAGCTCGGGGAGGGGTGGTTCGTGCTCAGCGAAGAACTCCTCCTCCAAGTGGCGGACGACGGCGTCCTCGGGCGACTCGGACATTTCGAATTCGTCATCCACCTCGTCCACCGAGAACAGCGCAGCGACTAGTTCCGGCTCGTGTGCCCGGAGCGTTTTCCAATGCTTCGAAAGCGCTTTGGGATGCCGAGTCATCGTCTGCTCTCGGCTGCCAAGGGGGGGAATGCAGTGGTCGCGGATTCTCCTCTCGTGTGTTCACGAAGCCGGCGAAGCTCGTTGTCCAGCCGCCCTAGGGCGCCTGTGCTGTCGACCCACCAGTCAGTCGACCACACCCGCAGGAGCGTCCAACCCAAGCCGCCCAGAATTCGCGACCGTACCTTGTCTCTGTCTCGCGCCGTCGCTGCGCTGTGATACGCCGCGCCGTCGCATTCGACGCCGCAGAGGTAGTCACCGGGCCGATCTGGATGCACAACACCGAGATCGATTCGAAACCGCGAGACTCCAATCTGCGGTACGACCGTCCATCCCCGCTCGCGTAGACCTCGCGCGACAGCCTCCTCGAATGGCGACTCGAATCCACCCACCGAACCTCTGATTGCTTCAGTCAGTGCCTTCGGCCCCCGATGCGCGAACTCCAAGAAGTGCCGAAGGTCTCGCACCGCCTCAGCGGATGTTCGATTCAGATCGATCATTTCAGGGGAGAACGACGTGAAGATCACTGCCTCTTCACGAGCCCGAGTAATCGCGACGTTCAGCCGTCTCCACCCGCCGCTGCGATTGAGCGGGCCAAAGTTCATCGACATCGTAGCCGCCCCTGGCGTGTCGGGTCCGTAACCAATACCCACCAAGACGAGGTCGCGCTCATCGCCCTGGATGGTCTCGAGGTTCTTCACGATGACCGGCTCCGTCACATCTCCAAAGAACGGCTCGAGCATTGGATTCTTCTGTCGCTCGACGTCGATGAGGTCTTCGATGAGACGCTGCTGCTCCGCGTTCAGAGTAATCACCGCGAGACTCTTTCCCGCACCGCCAAACGCTGGATCCAGCAGACGCTTGACCACCTCAGCGACGATGGCCTGCGCTTCCGTCTGATTCGTCCGGCCCTTGCCCTTAGCGTAGACGCCCTCGATGCGACGCCAGGTCACTGCGCTTTCGCGCGTCACTGAGGCAGGGAAGGTGATGAGCTCGCCGCCGTAATAGCGGTGATTCGAGAAGGCGATGAGGCTCTCGTGCTTGCTGCGGTAGTGCCAGGTGAGCCGATGGCGCGGGATGCTCGCACCTAAGCACTCGTCCAGGATGCTTTCCATGTCCTCAGCGACTTCGTCATCGGTGTCGTCTGAGGCCGTCGTGCTACGACTGAAGAAGCTCGTCGGCGGCATTTGTTTCGGGTCGCCGGCGATGATCACCTGCTTGCCACGCGCAATCGCTCCGACCGCATCCCATGTCGCGATCTGTGACGCTTCATCGAAGATGACTAAGTCAAACATCGCGGAGTCCGCGGGGAGGTATTGCGCGATTGAAAGTGGACTCATCAGCAAACAGGGCGCGAGCCGCATGAACGACGGTCCCATCTCGCTCAAGAGTTGCCGCACCGGCTTGTGTCGCATGCGCTTCGTCAGCTCATGGCGAAGAACACCGTAGCCTGACTCGCGCTTGACGTCGTCTCGTGCGGGGATCCCCTGGCAGAGCTTGCCGACAACTACGCTTGCGGACAGCGTCGTGAGGTGGTCGTCGACTTTGCGGAACGATTCGATCTTGTCGGCGTGCTCCGCGGCGACAAAGTTTCTGAGCTGCGGCTCGCTATCGATCTGATTGCCAGCCCACCACTTGGCGTAGGCCACCTCGAAAAGGTCGGCGATCTCGCCCGCGCGATACTGACCACTCTCGAGCCCGTCAACGAGCTTCGACAGCTCGAGCGCCACGGCCTGTCCGCGAACCCGACGCCAATCGCACCACGACTTGAGTGCGAGCTGCGCACGCACGAGCTCAGCACAGCGCTGACGCGCGGCCAACACGCAATCTTCGCTTGGCGACGATTCAAGAGCACGCCCGGAGGCCACTTCGAACTTCGCGACGGCCGCTCCGAACTCCGTCAGGTTCTTGGAGTACGCATCGACGACGCGCGAGGTTGGCATCGCATCGCCGAGAAGTTCGTTGCCCTCTACGCACGCCTTTCGAACCGCCGCCTTGATGGCGACGAGCGCCTGCGGTGAGACGGCGAGAGAGCTGATCGCGGTGCGCAGGTTGTCGGCAACATCAAGTGACCGCCTTAGCGATGTGATATCGGTCGCTGTGCCGCTCCATGTCGGGATTTGAGCCAGAACCCCTTGGATTGAATCCAGCTGAAGCAACTCGTGCTGCGCTCTTGCGAGAATCGGCAAATCTTTGGCGACATCCGGCTTCGTTGCGAGCGTGGCGGCGCCCATAACCGCTTTGCGAGCAGCGGAACGCTTGAAGATGCTCAGCGGCCAAAACGAAGCGTTGGCCGCAGCCCATTGAGCTGCGAGCGCCGCGACCGGCAACGTCCGCGCCACGTCCTGAGGGTAGGCGACGGACAGCTCTTTGATTGCATCGCGATAGGTTTCGAGATGCGCAACGCCGCGTGTTGCCGCTTCGCCAATCGCCTTGGCGTTCGGTTCGAAAGCGAAGGCGACGTTGATACCCGCTGACGTAATTGCGGCTTTGCCGAGAGCGCCAAGTGCAGCGAGCGCCTCACGCGTCCCGCCGAGTGAGGGGAGACCCAACGCTTTCCATACCTCAGCACGCGCAGCACCGAGGCGGTCTGCGGCATGCGCAACCGCAGTAGCACTTGCGACTATTTCCGCCTGCCAAGCGTTAGACCATTCAGCGACATCAACGTTGGCGAATACTCGCTGGTCCAGCTTCGCGACTGCGGCGTAGTTGACGTCGAGGCGTCGCGCGACATCTCGGAGCGTCTCCATTGTCCGCTCATCGTGTCGCCGGTCGGGGCGCCACCCGAGGGCTGGTGTTCGAGCGTCAGCGTCTCGGACGGCTCGCCCGATGGCGCTGTGGAGCGTCATGCCGTTCTCGTGGCGCGCGTGGAGGACGCGCACGAGCTTGTTCAACTCTTCGCGAACACCTTGAAGCTTCGCCGCTGACTGCTTCCACTCAGCCTCAGGAATCCTCTCCTTGGTGTCCCAAGCGCGCCCAAGCTGCTTCAAGACCTCGGCCTTGTTCGCTTTGGCTGAGTGAAGCTCCAGGCAGAAGGCACCAAGGCCGCGCTCTTCGAGGCGACGATGCACCACGTCGAGGGCTGCCATCTTCTCTGCGACGAAGAGAACCTTACGTCCAAGGCCAAGGTTGTGGGCGATGATGTTGGCGATGGTCTGCGACTTCCCGGTGCCGGGCGGACCGTCGAGGATGAAATTCAGACCGCGTGCCGACGCGACGATGGCGGTGAGCTGTGACGAGTCAGACGGAAGAGGCGTAAACAGTGTGTCCGTTGTAACGGTCTCGTCGAGATGTTCGGCCTTCGGGAACTCGCCCGGTAATCGGAACGGCTCGCGCGGTGTCTCAATGAGATGCCGGACAACGTCGTTCTCCCTGAGCAAGTCACTGCGGTCGACGAGGTCCTTCCACATCAGATACTTCGCGAACGAAAACGTGCCCAATGCGAGCTCTTCGACGACCTCAAAGCCCGGGATGTCGCGCACGGCCCGCTTCACGCTCGTCCAGATGCGGGGGACGTCGACGCCGCTCTCGTCTGTCGGAAGCTCGCCCTCGAGCTCGGGTATGGCGAGCTCGAAGTCTTGCTTCAGCAGTTGCAGCAGCGTGAGGTTGAAGCGCGCCTCGTCTTCGTGGGCGGCCATGCGAACGCCAGAAAGCGCACTTTTGCGTTCCAGCGTGACTGGGAGCAGCACAAGTGGCGCGCGATAGGTTTGCTGCTCCTCAGGTGACTTCTTCCATCGCAAGAACCCAATTGCCAGGAATAGCGTATTCGCGCCGCCTTCGACGAGATCGAGCTTCGCCTTGCGGTAGAGCTCGACAAGATTGGCGTCCAGGGTCTTGGCATCAAGCGGCGACAAGACCTCGCCACGCTCGAGTGCCTCCCGCGCGTACTCGTCGAGGAGCTGTTCACCCGTGCGGGCAAAGTGCAGTGATGCATCGCGGCCTTGAGACCCTGCGAGATCTGGCTGGTGCACAATCTTGATGCGCTTGTCTGCTGCGAGGAGGTCTTCGAGCTTCGCTGGGTCGGGGCAGACGAGCCTGAGCATGGTCGCACTCGGCTTCGCGTTGAGCAGCCGATTGCGGGTCGTCAGGTCCAACAATTTGCGCTGCCAATGATCGATGCGGCCCTGTGGCGTGGTTGGCTTAGCCTCCTCCTCGTTCGCGCTACGTTCCGGCAGCACTGGCGCGTCTTCGAAGCTCTCTGCCACCTGGGTCGTCGGGGCCTCACTGCTGGCAGCGTGCTTGACGTCTAGAGCGAGGGGGCGGATGCGCTGCATCCGCGCGCGGCGGATATCGAGGGCGAAGTGGAAGGCGTCTGTTTCGAGGTGTTGGTTGGCCGCCTTCACCGCGATGCTGAACGCGGACGGCGGCGTCTGGGCGGCCAAAGTCGTCTCGAAGGTTACGAGCTCTCGTAGCGCGATGCGCTTACGTAGCGCCGTAACATCCGGTGTAAGAACTTGCGGAAACTCTTTCCGTTCGAGCCACGCCCCGACGAAAGCATGGCCTGGGACGATAACGAGCAGCGGATTGAGGCCGGCCTGCTCCAAAGCCGCAGCGAACAGCAGCGAGGTGTCGAGGCACGTAGCTAGACGCGTTCCGCTGATGTCGCTCGGCGTACGAATCTTTTGGCCGCTGACCTCGAAGCTCGCCGGCGGGAGCGAGTAAGCGAGCTGCATGGACGCTACAGCGGACCAGATTGCGGACGTCAGCTCCCACGTTCGCTGCGCGGAACCGTCGACATAACCTGCAATGCCGCCTGGCTTTCCAGCCCGCGTCAACACCGTGGACGCTGCTCTGAGGACGTAGTCGACCGCTGGGTCGTTGGGTGTAACGAACGCCGCGAGCAGCTCCGGCATCGACCCAGCGCCGCCCCATTCGTTGCGTGCCAGAACCTCGATGGGCGTAGCGTGCTCCGCCAGGGTCTGGCCCGCGTGCTCTACGGCGATGCGTATCGTTCCAGTCAGGCTCTCGCGAACGTCCAGCAGCAATGCACCATTCAGCTTCGTATCGCGGTCGGTGATTTCCGTCTGCGTTCCCGGCCGCAGTCGATCGATCTTCCAGACCTTCGGGGCGATCAACAGAGGATCAGCGCTGATCGTGACCGTCAGGTTCTCCAGTACGGCGCTGCTACAGTTCTCCACGCGAAGGCCGCGCAACACTGGGACTGCGTTCTGATGCGAGGCGAACGTCACCTTTGGCGCGAGGGAGGCAACGATGTTGATAGGGGACGTGGTGGGTGATTTCGCGGGTTCGCTGAGCTCGAAGGATTGACTCATCCAGGCAGACTCCTTGGAGCTACTGCGGACAGGGAGGCGGGCATCATGCGCCTATCGCGGCCTGTTCGAGCAAGGGCATGCTGAGACCATCGATCTCTTGAAACGAAGCGCCGACGATGCCCTGAAGATCGCCGCACATTCCCGCCGTCGCGGCGATGACATGCGCGATTTCCTTTTCGCGCTTTGCCCAGTGCTTCTCGAACACGCGGCGCTCTTGTTGCAGGTCGCTCTGCATGGTTCGGAATGCTTCCACTATCGCTTCGATGCGCTGCTTGAACTGCGAGCTCGTTAGGTAACCGTAGACCAGCTGCACTTTGTCTTGCTGGCCACTCATGCTCTGGCGGGTTCGGCTAACCTCGAGCAGGCGCTCGCGGAGCGCGGTGGCTACGGGGATGACCAGTGACGGATGAACGACCCATATGCCGTCGATGAAGCTGAAGTTGTCGACGCCGTCAGGGAGCGTTTGCGAGACGAGGATCGCGATTTCGGCTTTCGTCGCGCGCTGGTCATCGCGGAGTTTGTCCAACCACACGGCCTGCCAATTCTTGGTGCGCTTGCACTCCCAAACGATTGCACCGCACTCCTGTCCGTTATCGCCGACTACGCGTTGCATGACGTCTGCGCCGACCTGGCCTTTCGGGATTGGCGCCACGTGGTCGCGCACGAAGTGGCGCTGGAGATTTTCTTCCAGGTCGAGCTCTTGGACTTCGCCTTGAAGCTGCTGCGACTTCTTTTCGAACTTGTGCTGCAGGTCTTCCATGCTGCGCTTGAGATCGGCGATCGATTCGTCTTTTTCGCGCATCAGAAGCTTCAGTCGTTCCTCGGCCTCCCGCGCAGCGCGCTCTCGGATCTCCCCAGATTGTTCAAGGAATCGCTGTTCGAGTTTGATCTCCATCTCCCGCTTCTGGTCGTCGAGGTCTCGAGTTTTGCGTAGGGCCTCGACTTGTGCGGCTTGTGCTGTCGCGAGCTTCTCGTCGCGTTCTTTGAGAAGCGAGTTGAGCTGGCTGACCTCTGCGTCCTTTTGCCTCCGTGCATCTTCAACCAGGAGACGACTGCGTTCCTCGCTTTCAGCGGCGAGCTTCGCGCGCTGCGCCGTGATGATCTGCTCTCGCTCCTGCGCGAGCCGTTGCTCAGTCTCGCGTTCTATCTGTTTCCGCTCGTCAGCGATGCGTTGCTCGGCCTCTTTGCGGTCTGTCTCCCGCTGCAAGTCGAGTTGTCGCTTTTCGTCCTCGAGCTCCGCTTGCTTTCGAATCAAAGCGACATGCGCCTGCTGGGCCTCAGCGAGCTTCGTCTCGCGTTCTGCAGCGAGGTCGCGCAGAGCATCCAGCTCGTTTGCCTGGCCCTGCATTTCTGTTGCGAGGCCCGCCTTCGCGCGTTCGCGTTCCTCGGCGGCGATGCGCGCGCGCTCGTCGCGCACCTTGTCTGCGACGTCTAGCTCAAGGGTCATCCGCTCAGCACGAAGCGCAGACTCGCGTTCGGCGATGTCGCGGTCTCGTTCCGCATGTTGAGCAGCGTGCTCGGCGAGTTCGCGCACGTGATCGGCCCTAACCCGCGCGAGCATTGGAGCTGCGAGCGATTCTGTGAGTTTGAAGGGGTGATTGCAGGCAGGGCAGGAGACAACGAGATCCGACACAGCTATTGGCCTTTCATTGCGTGCGCTGAGTTGGGGGAGAGCGGCAGCGACGTTACGCGTCTACGTACGTGGGTCATCGGACAGCGAATGTCGTGCAGAGTTCAGGTTGCGCCTGCGGCGGGCACTGGGGGCGCCTCTGTCGTATTCTCGACAACGGTCAACGTCGGCGGACTCGCTGGCTCGTCATCGGACCGCTTCGAAGCTCGAAGCGCTCGCGTAGAAGCTCGGCTAAGCTTCTTCTTTGCCTCCGCCGCCTTCTCACCTTCCACGACTTCGCGCTTCAGCACTTCGTGCTCGAGCACATGTCGAATCTGCTCGGCGTCGATCTTAACATCTGGCGACATGCGCCTCAGCTCGCGCCGGACTACATCAAGCACTGCGTCCGAGGTGACGATGGCGGCCATGCTGAAGCGACTCAGCGCCTGACGCTGAGTGTGGTACTCGCCGAGCGCCGACTTGTTCCAACCTTCGCGACTTAAACGGAAGAGGTCGCAGAGATCGTCCTCCTTCTTGCCGTCGAGCGCTCCGACCGTGAACTCGTAGACGAGCTCCTGCTCGATCGGTTTGACGAAGTGTACCCGGTACACGCGCCAGTGGTCGCCGTTCGTTAGCACGACCCAATCGGTTCCAAGGTTTGCGGCGTAGTCGACGGCTTGCTTTACGAACTGCTCTTTCAGCTCGAGCCCGATTGCTTTCACTTCAATCAACAGAGGGATGCGACCGTCCAGTTTGATGGCGAGGTCGCAGAAGGTGCCGCGAATCGCGTGCTCAGAGGTGACCTCCGCGTACTTGTCGTAGCCGAACATCTCCGAAAGCATGTCTGTCACGATGATGACCGTGTCCGACTCGTTGACGTCGCGCGACTTCGCGTTCTCGAGGATCGGCTGAAATCGTTTGATGCTCGCGGCGAGCCGGTCCTGCACACGTTTGGCGATCTGCGCCATAGCGGAGTCTCCCCGCATCGTTTCCCCGAGCGATGCTCCCGAAAAAGTACACCGAGCCGCCAGCAGGTGCTCTCTTTTAGCGGTCACAATTGGGGCGTTGTGTTGAGCCGTGATTCAGCGCTCGAACGGCTCGTAAAGACGACGCTTCGCGATGCGGGTCGAGACATTCGTTTCGTTACGCAGCTGCGACGTCGGACATTCTCTGTCCTGCACCTTCTTTACAGTGTCTCTCATGACCGCGACGATTCGTCGCAAGGAGAGATGAAGTGGCAGACCAGCGTGAAGTCCATTGCATCAACAAGTCCAACCGCACGAGTGCATTCTCAATGTCGGTGGCGTGATAGCAGGACGAAGGTGGAAGATGACTCAGCAGCAAGCGATTGTCGGTATCGAGAGCCGCACGTTAGCTCTCTACGTCACCCGCGGCGGCCTAGCCGTCTATGCTCCTCCTTGCCGGTGTGCCGCTCGAGCATCAGCTTCGCCGCGCGCATCACCCGGTAGACGCGCTTGTGATTCACCGCGGGCAAGCCGTGCGTGTTGAGCAGCGCGGTCTCGCGGCGGCGCCGCAGCTCGCAAGCGCATCGGTGAGCGCTCGGATGCGAGCAAGCAGCTCGGCGTCGCCTTCGGGAGCCGTGCGCTCGCGTCCTTGCGGGTCGCGGTTGAAGTCTCGCGATGAGGTCCGCGACGTCTTTGAAGTCGTCGTCGACATCCGAAAACTTACGCGGAGCGAAGCTGATGTGCTCTCTTTTAGCGGTCACACCATCGTGCACGCGATGATCAGCGGTTCATCAATGAAATCGGCTGAGCACTCGAGGCGATCTCTCGGCTCGAAACGTCCCTCACAAGCTCGCGTAGGCTTGCATCGATCGCCCGCCACGGCTCATTCAAGTTGAGCTCTCGTACGTGAACGTGATGCCCCAGGAGCCGGAAGGTCATGGCTGGGATCGTCGGCTTTTCCACTGCATACAACAGCAGGCCTGTCGCAGCCTGACCCTCGCGCGCGTTGAAGTTGGCGAGATAAGCGGCGAGTTGGTTTACGTCCTTTCCGCGGAGGGCCGAGCTGCCGTAGGGACCGCGCACAAGGGGATCGCGGTAGCATTTGGTTTCCACAATCACTGTTTGCCCCGTCCCACGCAGCGTGATGTCAGTGCGCAATTCGGGCAGTAGGCCATGCGTCTCGCCTTCAGAAACCCAACGCATCCTAGTAGGGCGCACGTCCGTGAAAGCGGTCTGCTCGCGAGTGAGAAACTCGCGCACGAAGTGCTCGAAAAGCGCGCCCATCTTCTGCTCGTCGCCAGCGAACGACTTGAACTGCCAGCCACCTAAGCCTGTGCTCGGCAGCAAGCAGTGGAACAACAACCGGCAGACGTTGATCGCGAGTCGATACCGTCGCAGGTTGCCCGTCAGCTGCACGCGTTGAAAGTCTTGAGTGCAAAGTCCGATGTCGGCGACGAGTGCCATCTCACGCGCGAGAACCACCGCGTTCAGTCGCAAACCGTTGTCGAGAGCGTCGAGCGCGCCTAGTCGTCGCAACACAGTCTTGAGAAGTCGGTTGTGCAGCACGTCGGGTGTCGACTCGTCGAACTCGCATGCAAGGACTCCGCGTGTCATCGACGCGCGCGAGGCCGTGCGCCCAATGTTGATCTTGCCGCGTGGCGCACGAAGCTCGTCGCTGTGCTCTTGATAGCCGCGGTCGAGGCCTCTGCGCATGAGAGCCCGCGTCGCGTTGATCAACACCCGTGCTAACAAATGCTGTGCATCGCGCGCATCCGGAGCGGCGATATTCGCTAGGTCTTCCTCTTCGAAGAGCCGCCAAGCGTAGCTCAGGAGATAGTAGAGGTTCTCGACCCGAACCTGCACGGTCAGCGGCCTTGGATGAGGGCGGTGGCATCCTGCAGCTTCGACGGGTTGTCGAACCAGTACTCGCGGAGCAGAGGCAGGATCTCGTAGTCCGTGATGCGACGAAGCCAAGCTTCGTCGTACGTGGCTGCGCGCTGGCAGAAGTAGCTGTGACCGATGCGGAACCCGCTTCCGAGGCTTCCGTCCGACGAGATCATGTCGTTCAGCTGACCCAAGCGCTCTTGGATCGATTTGCGCATCTCAGAGCTCGCGCCGAGACGGGCGAGCTCGCCGTCGAGCGTTGAGCTTCCGAATGCGGGCTCGAGGTCGATGAATGCGAAGCGACGCCGGAGCGCATAGTCGACCAGCGCCAACGAACGGTCGGCAGTGTTCATCATGCCGATCACGTAGAGATTCGGTGGTACGTGAAACGGTGGCTCGTCTTCACGAGCGTACGCCAGCGTGACCGCGTAGCGTGGATCACGCTTGTCTGCTTCGAACAGCGACAGTAGTTCGCCCAAGATCTTGCTGACGTTGCCTCGATTGATCTCGTCGATGATGAGGACGTACTTGCTGCTTTGATCCTCAAGGGCGTCCTTGCAGAACGCGAGGAGCGGACCGTCGCGACGCTCGAAGCCGCCGCTCTCCACCGGGCGGAGGCCCTGGACGAAGTCTTCGTACGAGTACGACGGGTGAAACTGAACCCGCCTGACCTGGTCCTCGCTCGCTGAGCCGATGAGTAAGTGGGCGAGTCGGGTAGCCGTGTACGTCTTGCCGACGCCGGGTGGTCCTTGAAGAATAATGTTCTTCTTGTAGGTGCAGAGCTCGATCATGTCCCGGAGCTGCTCGCGCGAGAGAAATAGGTCGCGGCAAGCGTCGTCCAGCGTGTACGGCAAGGCCGAAGGCGCAGTTATTGTTATGGAACTCTCGTCGCTTACGAACCGAGACTCGTCCTCAGCTTCGACCCCAATGGCCTTGCGGATGTCTTTCACAAGCCCCGCGTACTGTCCGATCTCGGTGAGGGCCTTCATTGCGAGCGCCTTCTCTCGTGGCTTCCATTCGCCGCGTCCGCGCCACTGCACGTCTCGCACGTGGGATAGAGGCTGCGAGCCGTCGTGGCGGTAGTCTGAAGAGATCACGCCGTGCCCGATGATCAGATGCCGCCCTCGCTTCACGTAGACGATGTCGCCCACTTGCATCTCTTTGAAAAACTCCCAGCAGGCGCGGCTGTCGTTCTTCGGATCGATTGAACCTCCACGCGCGATGCGGAGCGCTTCGCGTATGTCTTCCTCTGAATCGTACTCGCGCAAATCGCCGAGGCTGTCCCACCCGATGCCGATAAATCCGTCGCGGTAGCACTGATCGAAGAACTCGGAGTTGCGGCCTAGCGCGATGAGCCACACGCGTGGGCCCGCTTCGGTGTCGGCTGATGTTGAGTCCGTGCCTGCCTCGTCGCGGCCCGTCCAAACCAACAGCGCCTCCAGCTCCCACGTCTTTAGCTGCAGCTCACCTTGCAGCTCACGATAGGCGCTTCTGAACTCCAGATAGTCTGACGCCGCATCTTCTCCGCCTTTCTCGTACAAGCCGGCGCTTGTTAGCGCGGCTCGCGCGGACGAATAGTACGCCGGCCATTCTTCGGGCGATTGAATGTGCCAGAAGCTACTGGCGAAGAAGGGGATGCGGCCGAGTCCTGGCAAGCTTTCGCCCTTCGGGCTCGTGGCTCGAGCACTGGCGAGATACGACTCGAAGCGGGCGAGTTTGGCGGCTGCGTCCGCCTCGTCGCGCGGAAGGGGCAGCAAGGCGCGGAGTTGCTCGTCCACGGCCGAGATGTCGTCCGAGTACTTGGCGAGTTGATTGAGAGCCATCGCGCCGCTCGTTCCTTTCTGGCCAAACGAACCCCAATCGCGCCGTGTCTTGACGTCCATGACTCCCCGGAACGTTTTGAGATCGACGCGGCCCGAAAGGTAGGCCTTCAGCATCTCCTCGATCTCGGGGCGGACGCGCTCGCGAACTCGCGTCTGCTCCGAGCGCTCCTTGGTCGCCACCGCGTCTACGCGGAATGCGGCAAGTCTCTCTTGCCAGACCCTCGGATCGATTGGCGTCCTGCGGCGCGCGAGTTGTGTGATCTCTTTAGCGGACAGCGGGCCCGGGTTGTGCCGAACATACAGTCGGCCTTCCTCGGTCAGGCCCCACCAGCCGTGGGCGACGTTCTCAGCGAGTCCCGCGCGCTTCAAGCGGCGATGCGCGCCGCGGATCTTGTTACTGAACGCTCGCTCGTGAGTCCCAGGGAGCATCTCGTTTCGTTCTGCTTCGCTAAGGCGCAGGCGGTCGGCGATGGACTCGAAGACTTCGCTGCTCTGCACGCCGTCCGCTTCATTGGCTTCGGCGAGGACGCGGAGGAGGGGTTCGATGAAAGAGGTGTAAGACGGCGTTGCCATGATGACGCGACACTAGCGCAGGCCGGTGGGTGAGGGGAGTTGGTTCCTGCGGGCGTCGGACATTGGCCGTCCGATGCGCGGGGCTTGACGGCAATGCTCAACCTGTTACCGTTTTTCGAGGGAGGTTTTCATGTTGTCCGCAGCGCAGGCGAAGGCCTATCTCGAAATCCGTGAGCTACCTTTTGGTGCGATTCTGACCAGAAAGCCAGGCGCCTACTCTCCGTTGCCGGGGCTCATGAGGAAAATCGGTGGCGGGTCGACGTCGCGGATCCTGGTCGATGAGCTGAGCGAGCCGGTCGACATCATCGCCCTTGTGGACGCGTATGACTACCGGCTGCCGAGACCGGACGAATACTAGAGCGTGGGGCGCGCACTCGTGAGCGATTGTCTCCTCACATGAAGCAGCGCGCTAAGTTCCTAGGCGACCGTGCAGCGATTCGGGCCGCCATCGTCGATTCCTTCCGGGCGGCCAAGAGCGCGGACGTCGCAGTGGCCTTCATTGGGCACGACTGGGCGGAGCTGATCGGGCAGACCAAGGCGCAGCTGCGCGTCATCTGTTGGTTCGCGAGCACTGCGACGAACCCCATCGCTGTTTGTCAGATGCTCGAGCGTGGGATTCGAGTGCGTCAAGTGGACGAGATGCACGCTAAGGTCTACTTGACCTATGGGCAGGCAGCGGCAGCGATCGTTGGCTCTGCGAATCTGTCTCGAGCTGGGTTGAGCTCCGACGATGCACTCGGCCGACACGAGGCTGCGTTGGTCGTCCGGGGCGGTAGTGAACTCGCCGTCATCGCGAAATGGTTTGAACAGCTTTGGCGCGCTAGCAGCGAGATCACCAATCAGGATATTCAAGCGGCAACCGCTGCGTGGCGTGCTGCTCGCCAATCGGGTCGCCGGGGCGCACGCCGACCAAAGCGGCACCTGCAGTCTGCGATAGCGACCAGTAGCCTGCCGCGCGATTGGGTTCCTTCGAAGCGCTTGCAACGGCTCGCGAGCGAGGTGCGAACCATCGACCTCGAAGCCGACGATACGCTTGGCCAACAGCACCCGTTTTTCCGCGACCTCGAGCCGCGCAAGATTACTCGGGCGCAGCTGGTGAGAGTCGTGGAGCTCATTAGTCACTGGACTCGCCATGCGGGAGCGCATCAACCCGTCTATCGCGAGCCGCTCTCGCGCGTGCGCGCTGCCTTTGACGTGGCCTTTGACGAAGGACTCGACCTTCACCACCGCTTGGCGCTGCTAGACGTCGGTGGCGCGAGAAAGATTGCGGGTTTTGCGATTACTGCTTGGACTATGCTGCTCGCGTATCGCAACCCGCGCGAGAGACTGCCGTACAACTGGCGGACGAGGGCTTTCCTTCGAGACTTTGGTTTGTCGCGCTACGTGAAGGCGACTCTAACCCCGCTACAATATGAGCAGTGGATTTCGTTTGCACAGGACCTCTCCGAGCGTCTCGACCTACCCACTGCGGGACATGTCGATCGAATGGTGTGGGCCGACACCAGCGGCTACGACGATAGCTGACCCACCTCGCACATCTGGAGCGGCAATCTCAACCGCGCTACGTTATCGCGAATGGTGCGAACACCGCCTGCAAGTTCCGGCACGAAGTCGCTCTCGCTATTGAAGCAGTTCACGCGCTTCGAAACGGTGAGCTTTTCTCAAGCTGTGGCAGTAGTTCGACACATCGAGCTCACCCTAGAAGAGGCAAAGCGCAAAAGCGGATTGGGTGACGTCGTGAAGGGTGTCGCGAGTGGTGTGGCTACCTTCGTGACCGTGCGTGAATTGCTCCGCTCCGTGACTACGATGACGGCAACGTTCAAGCCGCCGATCAACGAGATGCTCCAATCCGGGGTCGCTGAGCTCATGAAAGGCAAGGGCGGGCGCATCCTGCTCGTGGCGCGAGACTCGGAGACCCATCGCATTCTGGCACTTCCGGAATTGGTCCGCAGCCTCAACCTCACCGCCGTTCTCGCAAGTTCGTACTTCGTTCTGAGTGCTGT
>CAZAER010000058.1:0-19230 GCA_964484195.1 uncultured Bdellovibrionales bacterium
CGGATCATCCCCGCGCGACCACAAGACGATGCTCGTCGTGATGCAGGCCACGCCGACACCGGCGGCCACCAGCGTCAGCACGTCGAGCGTCGCGACCGTTCGCTCTCGCTTGTCGAGGTCGTCCTGAATCGTCGCCGGGCGTACATCGTTGGCGTTGTACGCTTCGACGTCGCGGTTGAGCTCGTTCGCCTTCTGGCGGCCGACGATGTAGAGGGCCGCGCCGCCGCCGAGGGCTGCGATGCCGGTGCCTAGGGTGACGTAGGCGGCTCGCCGTACGAAGCGCGCGTGATTCGCGTAGTCGCGCTTCCATTCGTCGGAAGGCAGCAGTGTCACGGTGTGTGTCAGCTGCTTCTCGCGCTCCACCATCACGTCTTCACGTGAAACGATGAAGCCCTGCTTCTCGACCTCGAGACGGTGCAGGCCTTCCGCCAAGGTCACCGGCTCGCGCAAAGGAGAGACGCCGATGAGCGAGCCATCGATGGTGATGCTCGCGCCTTGTTCGTTGACGACGACCGCGAGCTGTCCTTGGCGCTCCGCTAAAACGTCACGCACGAGCAGCTTCGCGGAGGACCGCGCTTCCTCGAACAAGCCGTCCGATGCACCCTGGTAGGGGCGGGAGACGCGACCATCGACGCGCGCCGCGTCGACGCGCAACAGCTGGAGCTGCAGGACGTAGACGTCGCCGGCGAGCGTCAGGCTACCGGTGACGAGGTAGTCCGCACCGGACGCGGTGCCGAGCTCGGCGAGGCATGATGGGTCGGAGCAGCCGAGCATCTGCCGCGTCGCGGCGTGCTCGACGATGCGCTGGACGTCGGTGCTGCTGGCGACGGCGAAAGGTCCCATCTGAGCCAACGTCTCGGACGCGGTCTGAGTCAACCCGTCGATCAGCACGGGGTCGACACCCGAGCTGCCGCTGAAGCGGACGACCATCAGCTTGAGCTTGTGGGTATCGACGAAGACTTCGGGCTGCGGCGGAGGCGTCTCGACGATCCGCGGTTGCTCGGCGATCGTCGGCAACGGTTTGTACGGCTCCCTGGACTTCGGCGACTTGGGCTGGCTCTGCGTGGTCTTGGCGCCCTTGCCCTTCTTGCCCTTCTTCTTCTTGCCGGCCTCGGCGGGTCCCGCCACCAGGAGAACCGCGAGCAGCATGAGCAACAGCCTTCTCATGGCAACACCCCCACGGCGAGCGCTTGGCAGGTCTTGGTATCGCCAACGTCGTTCGGCACGCAGGTCGAGTAGTCGCCGCTCGCGCAGCTCGCCATCGCCGAGCACGTCCAGCCGATGGAGTCGGCGGAACCCGTCTGACGGAAGCCGCTGTAGCCCCAGCAGTGTGTGGTCCCATCGGCGAGAACCGCGCAGGTCGTCGAGTCTTCCGCGGCTACTGCCACGACGTTAGTGAGCGCCGTCGAGCAAGCGGCGTTGCATGCGTTGGTGCACGCCAGCACCGTGTCACTGAACACCGCCTCGTCTTCGTCGAAGGTGTCGGTGTTATGGCCTGTCTGGCCCCAGTAGTGCTCGCCCCAACAGGAGACCTGGCCGCTAGTCTGCAGGACGCAGGTGTAGCGGACGCCGAGCGCGACATCGACGACGCCAGCGATCGGGGTGCAGGGCGGCGGACCAGCGCACATGGCGCGGGCGTTGTTGCGCATCCGATTGTCGACGCACGAGGTCACTTGCGGATTGCCGAGCTCACCGCACTCGTCAGCCCCCCAGCACATCACGCCGCCGTCGTCGCCGATGGCGCACGAGTCGTACTTGCCGACGCGTAGAGCGATGCGTCCGGTGATCGGCACGCAGATGCCCGACGTGCTGTCGCACACACGACGCGGAACCGCGGCGTTGGCGTCGGCCGTACCGATGCCTAAGCGGCCGTAGGAATTTTCACCGAAGCAGTGAACCTCGCCGTTCCGCAAAAGCACACAAGTGAAATCGCGTCCGGCGCCGACCTCGACGACGTTGGCGAGCGGCAAGCCACCCTCGTCGCGATAGACGCGTTGCGGGCGTGGCCGAGTGGTGTACCCGTCATAAGCGTCGAACTCGTCGTTGGCGTTGCACGTCTCGATGTTGTTGCGGCCGAGCTCACCGCAATCCTCGGCGCCCCAGCACCAGGCTTCGCCGACCGCGGTGACCGCGCAGACGTGGTTGCTGCCGACCGAGACCGAGACCGCGTTGCTGAACGAAGCGCAGGTCGAGCCCGTGCCAGTCACGCAGACCGGCCGCGCGAAGCCACGCGCATCGCCGTAGCCATTGTCGCTCACGCCAAGGCCACCGCTGTAGTTCTGGCCCCAGCACCACACGCTACCGTCGGTGCGAATCGCGCAAGCGTTGTGGAAGCCGGCCTGCACCAAGCGAACGTTGTCGAGGGGCGCGGCGTCGGCGCCGGTACCCGTGAGCACCACGCCGGCGAGACGCGAGTCCGCAGGCATCGGCACCGCGAGCGAACCCGCGTCGTTGTCGCCCCAGCAGAGCAAACCGTCGTCGGTCACGGCGCACGCGAAGTAGCGACCCGAGGAGATGCTCGTGACATTGGCGATGCCCGTGCACGTCGGACCGCCACCATCGCGGCAGACCGGCAGCGGCTCGCCGTCGATCTCGGGGAGCTCGGGGTTGCCGCTCGCGGTGAAGTAGCCCCAACAGAGCGCGCTGCCGTCGGTGCGGGAAGCGCACGACTGGTCGTCGCTGGCGCTGATCACCGCGACGCCGGTGACGTGCGTGCAGCTGGGCGGTACTCCGCTCGCGCAGACAGGCGTGGCGACGTCGTTGTCGTCGATGGAGGTCGTCGATTGGTAGTAGCTGTTGTCGCCCCAACAATAGGCGTCGCGTGTGGCGCCGACGATGGCGCAGGCGTGATCCCGTCCCAAGTCGATGCCGAGTACGCCGGCCAACGTCTGACTGCAGGTCCCAGCGCTCCCAGCGAGACAAACCGGCGCCGGGATCTCTTCGATGCTGTTCGCCGACGCGCGGCCGAGGCGGCCGTCCGAGTTCGAGCCCCAGCACACCACCGTCTGATCGGTGCGCAGCGCGCACGCGAAGCTCGCTCCGACATCGATGTCGCTGACGCTGTCGAGCGTGTCGGTGCAGGCGCTGCCGCTGTGCGCTACGCACACCGCGACAGGAGTAGCGCTCGAGCCGAGAGGCGTGCCGCCGCCGTCATTGCCGAAGATGCTCGAGTAGTTCTGGCCCCAGCAGAACACCTCACCAGCGCGTCGCGCACAGATGGTGCCGTCACCGACCGCGACCTCCTGGGCAGTGAAACGCGTGGCCGCGCACGGCGGCGTACCGCTCGCGCAGACAGGCTCGGGCATGTGGTACGTGCCGGTGTTGGCGAGATCTTCGCCCCAGCACCAGACGTCGCCACCGGCCGCGATAGCGCACGCCGCGCTGGAGCCTACCGATATTTGCGTGACCCCGGTCAGGGGAACCGTGCAGCCAGCGTCGGCGCAAACTTCGACCGGTCGATCGACATCTTCGGTGGCCGCGGTTCCGAGCATGAGCGTGCTCGACTCGCCCCAGCACCAGGCGTGGCCGTCGGCGCTGATGGCGCAGGCGGTTCCGCTACCGGCGGAGACCGCGGTCGGCATGAAGGGTTGGTCATTGCACGTGCCCGGCAGGCCGGGCGCGCATGGACGCACGGCCGTGTACAGGTTGCCGACGGCGCCCTGCCCGAGCTGCGTGTAATCGTCGCCGCCCCAGCACGATACCTGGCCGCTCGCGGTGACCTCACAAGCGGACTGGCCGCCCATGGCGATGCTGGCGGGTGGCGTGCTCGAGCAGTTGCCGCAAACCGGTTGAATCGACTGATAGCCCTCGCCGCTCACCTCGCCAGTGGCGGGCTGGCGCCACAATGACACGTTCAGGGTGGTCTGGGTGATGTTCAGCGTCCGCGATAGCGACGCCTGGCCACCCGCGGAGTCGTCGACGATCCATTCGGTCTCGAGCGCGCCGATGGTGGACGGGTCGACCGGTCCGCTGAAGCCGCCGGCGGTGCCGTCGGTCTCGACGCCGTCGATGTAACCGAAGGACGAATCGAACGACGCACCGGAATCGTAGGTGGCGGTGCCGAAAACCTCGAGGATGCATTCGCCATTCAGGGTCGGCGGCGTGGTCCAGGCGAGACCCGCAGGAGTCACGGCGCGCTGCTCGACGCTCTC
Source organism: uncultured Bdellovibrionales bacterium (assembly GCA_964484195.1). Lineage (GTDB taxonomy): Bacteria > Myxococcota > XYA12-FULL-58-9 > XYA12-FULL-58-9 > JALHOP01 > JALHOP01. The sequence continues at coordinate 4,152 of CAZAER010000058.1, forward strand.
TACCGTGCTGTCGCCGCTGACGTTGAAGGCGACGATTTCGTAGGTGTAGACGGCGCCCGGCGTCACGCCGCTGTCGACCAGCGCGCTTGCGTTTGCCGAGAGGTTGGGGAGCTGCATCGTGGCGCCCCCGGCGTCGCGCCGCAGCACCCGCCAGCCATCTTCGAAGGTGTTGGGGTCGTCCCAAGTGAGCGTGATTTCGCCGACCGCGGTGCCACGCGCGAGGAACGAGTCGGCCGGCAGCGGCGTCGTGCGGATGCTGAGAGGTTCGCTGGGCGGTGTCGCGCAGGTGCTGCCGCCGGCGGCGCGCACGGCACTGATACGGTAGCCGTACTCTTCGTCATTGAGCACGCGGTCATCGTTGAAGGCGAAGTTGGCGACCTGACCGATTTCACCCCAGGTCGGCTCGCGTGATGACTGGCGCTCGACCACGAAGCTGTCGGCGTTGCTCGCGGTGGTCGTCCAGCTCACGGTGATCGTGCCGTTGCCCTCGAGCACCAGGGTGACGTCGTTCGCTCCGTCGGTGGGCGCGGGGCAGCCGCGGTCGGTCGCTTCGCGCCGCGTCTCGACATCGTGAAGGAATGAAGCGTCGCACGCAGCCGCCGCGAGCAGCAGCGTGATCAAACCTGTACGCGAGATGAGCGGTAGGGCGGGTGTCGTCATTGGGCGGGGAATGCCCTCTGAGCTTCCACGATCTTCCCCGTTGGTTCCAGTCGACCTCACACGCTAGAACATGCCGATGCGCGAGCTTTCCGAGTCTCAGAAGATGTGGAGGATTGCCGGCAAGTACTCGGCACTCGGGATCGAAATGACCATGGAGGTCGGCGGATGCACTTGGTTGGGCATCTGGCTCGATCGCAAGCTCGACACGGCACCTGTGCTGATGTGGGTGGGGATCGTGATTGGCTTCGGGGCTGCCATCAGGGCAGTCCTGCGGACGATCCGCGACTACAAGCGTGACACCCAAAGCCAGGAACCAGCGGCGCCTATCCGCAAGGACCTCAACTAGAGGCCGAGGGCGAGCTGAGCCTCGGGACGCGGACGCAAACCCAGTCGCTCGGCGACCGGCGCGAACGAGCGGCGATGAATGGCGCACGGTCCCAGACGATCGAGTGCCGCGAAGTGCTCGGGCGCGCTGTAACCCTTGTGCGAGTGGAAGCCGTAGCCCGGATACTGCTCGCTATAGCGTTGCATGAGCTCGTCGCGGTGGACCTTCGCGAGGATCGCCGCCGCTGCGATCGACTGCGATAGGGTATCGCCCTTCACGATTGCAGTTTGTTGGCACGACAAGCCGGGGATACGACGAGCGTCGACCAGCACGTGTTGTGGCGCGGCCACGAGCCCGAGCACCGCGCGTCGCATCGCCTCGAGCGCTGCGTGATAGATGTTCAAGCGGTCGATGATCTCGACGTCGCAGGCGGCGACCGAATAGGCCACCGCACAAGCGCGGATCTCCTCGGCGATGCGGTCGCGTGTCGGTGCGTCGAGCTTCTTGCTGTCGTCGATACCGGCGATCGAGGTACCGGCTGGCAAGATGACCGCGGCCGCGACCACCGGTCCAGCGAGCGGGCCGGTGCCGACCTCATCGCAACCAGCCACCAACAACCCTGACTGCCAGAGCGGACGCTCGTAGTTGAGCATGCAGTCGACGCGCTCGGCTTCCGCCTGGGCGTGCTCACGTTCATCACGCCGTCGCGTGAGCTCGCGGGTCGCCATGTCACGAACCCCGGCGCGCTCGTCTTTGGTGAGACCGCGCAGGCTCCGGTCGGACATCCCCGGAAGCTTCTCGCGAATTTCACCGATGGTGGCCTTCACGGCACCGTTAGATCGAATCCGGCCCGAACCGTCAACGACTAACTAAACGGCCGGCCAGACTTTCCCGGGGTTCATGATGTTCTTCGGGTCGAACACCGACTTGATACGGCGCTGCAGCGCGATGACTTCCTGGGATTGCTCGAGGTGGAGCTCGTCGCGCTTGGTCAGGCCGACGCCGTGCTCGCCGCTCATGGTGCCGCCCATCGAGACGACGCGCTTCATGAGCTCCAAGCGCACCACGTTCGCGGATTTGCGCTGCTCCTGCGACTCGCAGAGGAAGTTGATGTGCAGGTTGCCATCGCCGAGATGTCCGTAGGCGGCGGTGCGCATGCCGGTCTTCTGAGCGGCTTCGGCGGTCTGCTCGAGCAGATCGGCGATCAAGCTACGCGGCACTGCGATGTCGTCCGAAAACTTGAGAGGGAAGCGCTCTTTCAACGAGCTCGACACCAGGCGGCGTCCACGGCGGAGGTTGTCGCGTTCCTTGTCGCTGCGTCCGACGATGGCGTTCAACGCCCCGGCCTCGACGGCGATCTCGCACATCTTCAAGAGATCGCCCTCGGCGCGCTCGGCGTCGCCGTCGGCCTCGAGCAACATGCACGCTTTAGCGGATGCCTCGATCGGGAACGCCACCTTGGGACGCACCACCTCGATGGCCATCGGATCGAGCAGCTCCATCATGCGTGGCGTGAGCCCGGCGGCGAAGATCTTCTCGGCGGCTTTCGAGGCGACATGCACGTCGGTGAAGTCGAGCCAGGCGGTCTCGACGGCGCGCGGCGCGGGAATGATGTGCAGGGTCGCTTCGGTGACCAATCCCAGCGTGCCCTCGGAGCCGACGATCAACGAGGTGAGGTCGAGACCAACGACGCCCTTCAGCGAGTGCTTGCCGGTGCGGATGACTTCGCCGCCCGCGAGCACCATCTGCAGGCCCCAGATGTAGCGTTGCGTGACCCCGTACTTCACGGCGCGGGGACCGCCGGCGTTGGTCGCGATGTTGCCGCCGATGGTGGACGACTCCCAACTCGAGGGATCAGGCGGGAAGAAGAGGCCGTGCTCGTTGGCGGCGCGATCGATGTCGCGCGTGATCACGCCGGGCTGGACCACCATGTAGAGGTCCTTGGGGCGCATCTCGAGAATCTTGTTCATGCCAGTGAGGTCGACGACGACCTCGCCTTCGGTTGGAATGCCGGCGCCGGCCTTGCCGGTACCGCCGCCACGCGCGATCAACGGCACGCCCAGGTCATGCGCCTCGCGCGCAACGAGCGCCACCTCTTCGACGGTGAGAGGTTTGACCACCGCAGATGGCATGCCGTCAGGGAGGCCCGACTCGTCGCCCGCTGCAGCGGTCAGGACTTCAGATTCGGTCGAGACCCGGTTGCCCAAGCTCTTGCCGATACGCGTCAAAAAGGTTTCGAGGCCTTGCGGTCGTTTCACGGGCGCGCATACTGCGTGAGCCGCAAAGGGGACACAAGTGGAGCCAAAAACCTTTTTAATTCAGCTAGTTGAGCCGGGTGCCCCGGACGTGCTTGTTGCCCTCTCGGGTTGGGCCTACACTACGCCTCCATGGAAGCAGAGAAGGAGCTGCCGCGGCTCGCCCCTGTGAAGTCGCCGGCGGAGCAGCTGCGCGACATCCTGGTTGGGCATCGCGGTGAACGGCACGTCATCGCGATCCGCGGCTATCCCGATCCGGACAGCATCGGTAGCGCCATGGCGCACGGCTACATCTGCCAGCAGCACAACATCGAGCCGACCATCCTTTATTTCGACGACATCTCGCATCACGAGAATCGCGCGCTCGTGAAGAAGCTCGCCATCGACATGGTGCGCTACTCCGAGGGCATCGATCTCTCGGGGTTCGATCGCATGGCGCTCGTCGACGCGCAGATGCTCGACCTGCCACCCGAGCTCGAGCACATGCCGATGGTCAGCATCGTCGACCATCACAAGCTCCAGGGTGACGTGAACGCCGAGTTCATCGACATCCGCGAAGAGTCGGGCTCGACCAGCTCGATCTACGCCGAGTATCTCGCGCAGGGCGTCTCGCCGAACTTCGACAAGGAAGATCCGTCGGCCGGCAAGCTCGCCTCGGCGCTGCTCTACGGCATTCGCTCCGACACCGACGACTACTTGTTGGCCCGCGAGATCGATTACCGCGCCGCGGCGTTCCTGGCGCCCTTCGCCGACCTCGATCTCCTCAAAGCCATCTCCATGCAGAGCATTTCGCCGCGCACCATGGAGATCACCCAGCGTGCGTACGCGAACAAGGTCATCGCCGACACCTTCTTGCTCGCAGGCGTCGGTTACGTGCGTGACGAGGACCGCGACAGCATCGGCCAGGCCGCCGACTACCTGCTCAAGCGCGAAGGTATCGACACGGTCATCTGCTACGGCATCGTCAACAATCAGTTCGTCGACGGCTCGCTGCGCACCACCTCGAACGTCGTCGACCCCGACCGCTTCCTGAAGGAGCTGTTCGGCCAGGACTCGCACGGCATGTTCTACGGCGGTGGCCGCACCGACAAGGGCGCCTTCAAGATCCCGCTTGGCCCGTTCGCGCGCTGCGGTGATCGTGATCTGCTCTGGCGCATGGTGCAACGCACCATCGAAGACTTGTTCTTCAACAAGATCGGTATCAGCCGCGAGTAGAGCTCAGAACGCGATGCCGGTGCTGAGCTGACCCGAGATCTCGTGCACCGTCACGTCGACGCCGCGGCCCGCTAGGACGCCGTCGCGGTCGATGGCGATGACCGTCATGCGCCCAGTGCCGTATGCGTAGCGCGCCGTGAGGGCCGTGAAGAAGAGCAACGATGACTCGTTCGTCTCGCTCTTGCCCTTCCAGTCTCGGACCAGACGCGCGAGGTACGTGGACTCGAGACGCACACCCAACGTCGCGCCGTAGAAGTCGACACTCCGCCCGAGCAGACTCGTGGCATCGAAGCGGTCAGGAGACCGGTCGGTGAACAAACCCCCGCCCAGCCAGATACCATCGACCACGCGTCCCTGAAGACCCGCACGAGCGTTCCAGACTTCGTCCTTCACGACTTCACCGGTGGGCTTGGTGAAATTTGCTTCCAGCCCGAGGCGCAAGCGCTCGCCCTTGTAGCCGACACCCAGGAAGACGCGGCTATTGCCAGCGCCTTTGACGCCGGTGCTGAACTTCTGGAACACGTTCTCCGCCGCGGCGCCTTCGGGTCCGAAGGCGCTCGTCTGCTGACTCAAGCGGTCCTGACTGGTGAATTCGAGCGCCGGTAAAAACCAGGTCGCCGCGAGGATGACCTGGGGTGTGAGCTGCCACTGAATCCCGAGCGTCGCCACCGCGCCGAGCTGCAAGGCTTCGTCGTTGGCGCTGATCTGCGTGCTCGCTACGGCGACGTCATCGGTGTGCTGCACGCCGCCGAAGTCGAGCTGGAGCGTCGCCACGGTATAGGTGGCAAAGAGGCCGCCGCCGATACGCAGGTTGTCCGTCAAAGCGTAACCCATGCCACCACCGATGCGAAAATCGGTGCCGACGAGTCGGTTCTCGTAGCTGGCGCGGCTCACCGTCGTTCCATTCTCGATGGTCACGGCGTCGCGCTGCCATTCGTTCAAGGCGGTCGGCACGAAGATTCCGAAACCTGCGCCCAGGCGCTCGTTGATCGGCACGAAGAAAGCGATCGCCGCGGGTACCGAGAGGAGCTGCTGCGTCGTCAGGTCCGAGCTCCGAGTCGAAGGCGACTGAGCCAGCAGCGAGGGACTGGATCGGGTCGAGACGCCGTACGACGACGTACTGAGGGAAATACTCGCGTGCGAAGTGTCCGCCGCCAGGCCTGCGGGGTTGTAGAAGATCGCGGTGGTGTCGGAGGCTAACGCCGTGACTGCACCGCCCATCATCGCGGCTTGGTCCGAGACGAAGACGCCATCCAGATTGCCGGCGCGAGCTGGACGCGTCGCCGACACGAGGACGAGCAACCCGAGGGCACGGGCAATGTTCTTCATGGGGAGCGAAGCTATAGCAGAGCTTCAGGCGGCGAGGGCACGTGCCAGGTCGGCAAAGCGCAAGCGACGATGAGCGCTGACGAACCCCTGAGAGAGGTGGCTGCGTGCTTTGGCGAAGAACAAAGTCGCGTCACCACGGCCACCGGCAAGGAGCGCCGCAGCGCCAGCAAGGAGCCAGCCGTCCGGGCGATCGACGAGCAGAGTCTCGAGCAGGCGTAGCGCACGAGCGGCTTCGCCGGAGTCGAGCACGGCTTCGGCGAGCAAGAGCTGTGACTCGAAGTCGTCGGGCACTTCGGCAAGCGCCGCTTGCACCGCGGTCAGCGCGTTTGCCGGGCGTCCCATCATGATGAAGAGAGCCGCGCGGCGTCGCTGCGCGGCCCACGACGTCGCGCCTCCGACGAGTCGCTCGGTGACCGGCTTGTCCGCGAAAGCGGCAGCAGCGTTCTGTGCGGCGACGGCATCTTCGAGCAGAGTGAGGCGGGAATCGGGTTTCGAGCGCAACGCCATGAGCTCGAGGGCGCAGCCTTTGAGATGCAGTAGGTCGGGGCCGAGAGTCTCGAGCTCTCCAGCGCGCAACGCGGTCTCGACCGCAACTTCGGGTCGCCCGCTCGCAAGCGCATGGACCGCACGGGCCACTGCCAGACGCTGCACGGAGCGAAAGCTGGGTTGCTCGCCGACGTAGCGCCACCCTTCTTCGATCACGGGTCCAGCGTCGTCGACCGCTCCAGCGTTGAGTAGCTCGAGAGCCAAGTAGCCGTAGGCGACGATGTTCTTCGGCTCGTCGACGATCCGCTTACGCAGCAAGCGCAGATTGCGATCGTCCTTGTTGCGGGCGCTCCGGACTTCTTGCACCGCTCCGTAGTGAACGATGTCGATCGGCAACGACGTGAGCTTGCCCTTTTGCTCCGCGATCGATTCCGCGACGCTCTCGTGAATGACACCGCGGTAGTACGTTACCGGTGTCCGCCGGAACAAACGCGGCAGATGCACGGGGTCACCCATGCGCGCGATGCCCGACAACACCTGATTTTCGTTCGCGGTGCGAGTGGTCGCGTTGTGCAGGGGGAGCACAGCGAGATCGAAATCGGCGCGGTTGACGACCCGTCGTAAAGCCTTGCCGGCGTTGACCGCCAAACGTTCGTCTGCGTCGAGCTGCAGCACGTACTCGCCGGTGGCATGTTTGAGGGCTTCGTTGCGGGGAGCGGCGAAGTCATCGTCCCATGGGCGCTGGATGACGCGGGCGCCGAAGCTTTCGGCGATGCTCACGGTGGCATCGTTGCTGCCGGTGTCGACCAGCACGATCTCGTCGACCACACCCTGCACAGAGCGCAGACAGTCGCCGAGCATCTCGGCCTCGTTGCGCGCAATCATGCAGAGCGACAACCGAACCATTCGTAGAGCCTCCGAGGGGGTTACGGGGGTCTACGGCTCAAGGAAGCCAAGTCTTGAGCGATTTGATGTAGGAAAACGCACCACTTGATGGCGCCCCAGAACGGGACGTTAGGCCCTGCACGAGCATCACAAAGGGAGCCACGCGTGTCCGAGTCTACCCCCGCCTATTACGCATTCAGCCGTCCAGAAGTCGTCGCCGTCGTCCAACCCAAAGGAAAGCGCATCCTCGATGTCGGCTGTGCCGCGGGCGCCATGGGCGCCGCTATGCTCGAAGCCGGAGCGCTAGAAGTCGTAGGCGTCGAGGTGGTCGCCGACGCTGCACGCCGCGCGCGGGAGAAGCTCACCGCGGTCTACGGATTCGACATCGAGAAGTGCCCCGAGCTGCCCTACCCGGACGGCTACTTCGACGTCATCACCTTCGCCGACGTGCTCGAGCACTTGCGCGACCCGGTGGCCGTGCTCAAACACCTACGCCGCTACGTGAAGAACGACGGAGCCATCGTCTGCTCCATCCCCAACGTGCGGCACGAGTCGGTCATCCTGCCGCTGCTCTTCAACGGCACCTTCAAATACGAGGACGCCGGTATCCTCGACCGCACCCACCTGCGCTTTTTCACCCTGCAGGAAATCTACGGGTTCATGCGCGAGACCGGGTTCGAGATGCAGGCGCCTCTGCAGGCCGTCCGCAGCACACCGGGGCAATTCGTGCCGCTCGTCGCCCAGATGGTCTCGGCAGTCGGCGGTGACGGCAAATCGTTCGCGGACGAGACCACGGTCGTGCAGTACGTATTTACGGCGCGACCGACGCAGCAGCGGGAGCAAACGTCCGCCGCAGCGGTCGACGACATGTGGCGTGGCTCACAAGCAAAGCGCGTTCTCTTCGTTCCACCCGCGGGCGATCACGCAGCCTGGCAACCCGCGCTCGCGCAGCTCGTCGGCAGCCACGGCAAAGCCTCGGAAACCACCATCGGCATCATGCTCGCCTCGCAGGACATCGAAGCACCGCCGGCGTTCCTGGTCGCAGCCGCCGACTCGGGCATCGACCTGCTTGCCCTCGAGGAACCGCGCTCGCTGCAAGGTTGGCAGAGAGTCGTCGCCGCGGCTCGCGAAGTCGCTGTCCTGCCGCATCAGGCCGAGCTCAAGAAGATGGCGGAGACCATCGGGGTGCCGACCATCGACGTCGTTGATGGCAAATGGTCCGCTCCAGCAGACGTCGCGCAGGGCCGCTCCGCCAAGCTCTACCTCGACATGATGAAGCGCACGCTGAGCAACATCATTTACGGCGATGGAGACATGGCGCAGGGCAAGCGATTCGATATCGGCAAACGCGCCGTCGGCATCGATTGGCCAGAGCAGGCGCACACCATGATCGGTTTGGCTCGCCTCGAGAACATCCAACGCTGCGTCGAAGACGTGATCGCTCGCGGTGTCCCGGGTCACCTCATCGAGACGGGTGTCTGGCGTGGCGGAGCGACCATTTTCATGCGCGCCATTCTCGCGGCGTACGGCGTACGCGACCGCAAGGTCTTCGTGGCTGACTCGTTCGAAGGCTTGCCGCCGCCGAACGCCGAGCTCTACCCCGCCGATGCGGGCGACAAGCACCACGAGCAGCAAGCGCTGGCGATCTCATTGGAACAAGTGCAACGCCACTTCGATCTCTACGGCTTGCTCGACGACCAAGTGCACTTCCTCAAGGGCTGGTTCAAAGACACGCTGCCGACCGCGCCCATCGACCAGCTGGCGGTCGCTCGTCTCGACGGCGACATGTACGAGTCGACCATGGACGGACTGAACGCGCTCTACGCCAAGTTGTCGTCCGGCGGCTATCTCATCGTCGACGACTACGGAGCCGTCCCGGCCTGCAAGCAGGCAGTCGAAGACTTCCGCCTCAAGCACGGCATTACCGAGCCCATCGAGGCCATCGATTGGACCGGCGTCTTCTGGAAGAAACGCTAAAGCGGAGTATCCGTCATGCGCTTCGCCATTACCATCGTTGCGCCACCAGGCTACCCGCACGTCGCGGCGTTCTTCGAGGTTGCCGAGAGCTTGCGTAGCGGTCTCGTCACGCTCGGACACGAAGCGGTGGTCACCACGCGCGGGGACATCCCCGGTTACCAGCACATCATTCTCGGCTCGAACCTGTTGCTCGAGTACCCGCTACCCATCGCGCGAGACGCGATTCTCTACAATCTCGAGCAGATCGACATCGGCTCGCCGTGGCTCAAGCCGGAGCTCATCGCGTTGTTCAAGCGCTCACGCGTTTGGGACTACAGCCGGCGCAACGCCAAGGCGCTGGCCGACCTCGGCGTGAAGGTCGAGCAGGTCGTGCCGGTGGGCTACGCGCCGGAGCTGACGCGGATCCAACACGCACCGAAGAAGGACATCGATGTCTTGTTCTTCGGTTCGATGAACGAGCGTCGCAAGGCCATTCTCGACGGCTTCACGAATGCCGGCGTAGCCCTCGTCGGTGTCTTCGGCGCCTACGGCGGCAAGCGCGACGCGCTCATCGCCCGCGCCAAGATCGTCCTCAATGTGCACTACTACGACGCCAAGGTCCTCGAGATCGTGCGCCTGCAGTACCTGCTCGCAAACCAAGTCGCGGTGCTCAGCGAGAGCGGCGCCGACCCGAGCGAAGACGCGGAGCTATCTGACGCAGTGTCATTCGCCCCTTACGAGCGCCTCGTCGCCCAAGGGTTACGCCTCCTCAGCTCCCCGGAAGAGCGCGATGTTCTTGCGAAAAAGGGTTTCGACGCCATCCGGCGCCGCCCACAGGCCGACTACTTACGTCGCGCACTGAACCACGCAACGGAACGGCGCGACACACCGATAACTCTATAGACCCACGTCTATCGAGAATTGGGCGGAGTGTTGCCATGACGAGCGTACTGCCGACCGCAGCCGACACTGCGAAGATTCAGAAGTCCATCGCCGACCAGGGCGTCACCTTCTCACGCGAAGAAGAAGACCAGCGTGGTGGCAAGGCCGATGCCGCAGCTCACAAGCGTTCGAGTACCAATCGAGCCCTCGCGCTTTCACGCGGCAAGAGTGCCGACGTCGAGCGTGCCGGCGTCACCGATATCGGCACGACCCGCGTTGCTACCCTCGGAACCGGGGTCGGCGGCGGTCATCCCGATGGCAGCGCCCGCAGTGGCAAACGCCCGCGCGCGCATCGCATCGAGCGCATCGACGCTTAACCGTCGACGAGCATCAGCTGCTCGTTGATGTCGGCGAGCTGCGCCTCCCAGTAGCGATCGGTTCCCCAGTCGGGGAAGGCACGCTTGAACGCGGGGTCTTCCCACCGTTGTGCAATCCACGCGGCGTAGCGCACGTAGCGTAGCGCCCGCAGCATCTCGACCAAGCCGAGCTCCGCACGATCGAGCTCGCGAAACTGCTCGTAACCCTTCACCAGCGCCTCGACCTCCTGAGGCACGTCGCGCGGCCTGCCCGGCAGAATGAGCCAGAAGTCTTGCACCGCAGGGCCGTGCGCCATGTCGTCGAAGTCGAGCACCAGCCAACCTTGCGGGGTCCGCAGAACGTTGCCGCGATGGAAATCCGCGTGGATGGGGATCTGGCGCGCCTCGGCGAAGCGTGGCGTCGCGACGTCGACGAGCCGGCGCACGGCATCGCTATAGCGTGCACGAACGCCGGGCGATAACGACGCCTTCTCCAAGATCGTTGCGAGCGCCTGCGTACCGTAAGTCGCAGGTGACAAGCCGGGTCGCGCCTGCAAGCCCAGCGACGCGGTGACGTTGTGAATACGGGCCGTCAGGCGACCGAGCTGCTCGAAGTCGTCGAGCGTCAGGTCATCGGGCGCCCTTCCACCGCGCCGCGGAAAAAGCGTGAAGTGAATGCCTTCCGCCAGCGTGTGCAAGGTTTCGCCGTCGGCAAACGGTGACGGCGCGATGACGCTAATCTCGTTGTCCTCTAAAGCATGCAACGCCCGATGCTCGTCGAGGATGGTTTCGCGCGACCAACGACCCGGACGATAGAACTTGGCGACGACGCGCGAGCGATCTTCGAGCTCGACCTCGTAGACGCGGTTCTCCAGACTATTGAGGGCGTAACACAGGCCGGTGGTTTCGCTGCCGCCCTCCTCCACCGCCGCGAGGACGCGGTCCGGAGTGAGCGAGAAGAATTGCTCGAGCTCGCTCATTGTCCTAAAACGTCCTCTCTTGGTCCGAGCAGGGCCTCGTCGGAAAGACGCGGACAGGCCACCATGAGCAACCTCTGGCGAAATCCGCCAGCATGCTCTAGGAGAAATCCCGTGTCCGATACCGCTTTGCTCGTCATTGATGCCCAGGAGTCTTTCCGTCACCGCCCCTACTGGTCGAACGTCGGTGTGTCCGAATACGTCCTATCGCAGCAGAAGCTGATTGACGGTTGTGCCGCCCGTAACGTGCCAGTGGTTCGCATCTTTCATGTCGAAGACCAAGGCCACTTTTCGCTCGCCTCGGGGTTGGTCGAAACCCTCGCCGAGCTGCGTTTCGCTTCGGCGCTTACCGTCCACAAGACGGTGCATAGCGCGCTCGAAGGCAGCCAGCTCAAGGCCTGGCTCACCGCGCATGGCATCCGCCGTCTCATCGTCAGCGGCATTCGCACCGAACAATGCTGCGAGACCACGACCCGCCACGCCTTCGACAGTGGCTACGAGGTCGACTACGTCACCGAGGCGACGCTCACCTGGGCGATGAAACACCCGCGCACCGGTAAGAGCTTCAGCGCGGACGACATCAAGGACCGCACGGAGTTGGTGCTCGACGGACGCTTCGCTCGTGTGACCACTGTGCAAGGCGCGCTCGCCGCGATCGACGAACGCCGGCAAAAGGCTGCATGAACATCGTCTTCGTGCTCTTGCCGCACACTCTTCTGCTGGATCTTGCGGGTCCAGCAGAGGCGTTGCGCCTCACGAGCAAGCTCGGCGGCCCGAGCTTCACGATGCGCTACGTCGGACCGTCGGCGGAGATTGCCACCTCGATTGGCCTGCGCGTCGCGGGGGTCGAGCCTCTCCCCGAGCGCCTGCCCGACGACGCCGTCATCGTGCTCATCGGCACCATGACGGCCCACGATGCACGTGGCCGCGAGATCGAGCGCGCGGAAGTCGCGGTGGCCAAGTGGCTACGCTCCATGCGTGGCCATCGCGTGCTTACCGTTTGCTCCGGGGCCCTGGTCGCTGCGCGCGCCGGCTTGTTGGACGGACGCGAGTGCACAACGCACCACACGCTCTGCGAACGTCTGCGTGAGCTCGCTCCCCGGGCCAAGGTCCTCGAAAATCGTCTGTTCGTCGCCGATCCCGAAGTCGCAACGAGCGCCGGCATCACCGCCGGCATCGACCTCATCCTGCGTTTCATCGCCGACGTGGCCGGCCACAAAGTCGCGGCCAACGTCGCGCGCGACATGGTCGTCTACATGCGACGCACCGGTGCCGACCCGCAGCTGTCGCCATGGACGGAAGGTCGCAATCACCTGCACCCGACTTTGCATCGCGTGCAAGACGCCGTGACCGACGCTCCCACCGCCGACTGGAGCGTCGAGAGTATGGCCGCGATTGCGTACACGAGCCCGCGCAACCTGACGCGGTTGTTCCGAGAGCACGCAGACACCACGCCGCTCGACTTCTTGCACCGCCTGCGCATCGCCGTAGCCCGCGAGCTCATCGTCGGCTCGCAGCTGCCCATGGAAGAGGTCGCCGAACGCTCGGGATTCGCCTCCGCGCGACACATGCGACGCATCTGGCGCAAATACGGAGCGGTACCTCCGGCCCAAACCCGGAAATCCTTGGCAACCGTTTGACAGTCGGCTGCGAACCCGCGAGAAACTCGTGCTCAAATGGCAGCCAATGCGATCGTCGGGCAGTCGGGTGGACCGACTGCGGTCATCAATCAGTCACTGGTCGGCGTCATCGAAGGCCTCAAGGCCGGCAAAGGCGTCGGGACCATCTACGGCGCGATGTACGGCGTGCGCGGCATGGTCGAAGGCAAGCTCCTCGAGCTGAACGGCCTCGACCAGGCAAAGCTCGAGCGCATCGCTCAGACGCCCTCGAGCGCCCTCGGCAGCTCACGCGACAAGCCCGACGTCGAGTACTGCAAGAAGATCATGAAGGCGCTGGCCGAGCGCGACATCCGCTACTTCTTTTACATCGGCGGCAACGACTCGAGCGATACGACGCGCATCGTCAGCGAGATGGCGGCCGCGCAAGGCTACGATCTGCGTGCCTTCCACGTCCCGAAGACGATCGACAACGACTTGATGGAGAACGATCACACCCCGGGCTTCGGCTCGGCGGCGCGTTTCGTCGCTTGCGCCTTCTTGGGTGACAACCTCGACAACCGCTCGCTCCCCGGCATCAAGATCAACGTGGTCATGGGCCGTCATGCCGGCTTCTTGACCGCGGCGAGCGCTCTCGCCCGCCAGTTCCCCGATGACGGCCCGCACCTCGTCTACGTCCCGGAGAAGGCCTTCGACATCGACAAGTTCATCGGCGACGTCGACGCCGTCTACAAGCGCCTCGGCCGCTGCATCATCGCGGTGAGCGAGGGCGTTCACGACGCATCGGGCGCGCCGATCATCACCAAGCTCGCCAAGAATCTCGACAAGGACGACCACGGCAACGTCCAGCTCGCCGGTACGGGAGCTCTCGGCGATCACCTGGCGGCCGCGCTCAAGGCCAAGCTCGGCGCCAAGCTCCGCGTCCGTGCCGATACCCTCGGCTACATGCAGCGTTCGTTCCCCGGCGTGGTGAGCGAGGTCGACGCCCGGGAAGCGCGTGAATCCGCGCGCAAGGCAGTCGAGCTCGCCCTCAAAGGTGAGAAGAACGGCAGCATCGCCATCAAGCGAGTCAGTGACTCGCCGTACAAAGTCGCCTACGAGCGCATCGAGCTGTCCGCTGTAGCAGCCAAGACGCGGACCATGCCACCCGAGATGCTCAAGGGCGACAATGACGTGACGCCTGCGTGCATCGCCTATCTCAAACCCATCGTCGGCGCGCTGCCGGTTACCGAGCAGTTGCCGCTCGTGAAATAAAGCATGGACGTCGACCGCCTCTATCGCCCACGCAGCATCGCATCACTCGGGCTCTGGCGTATCCGCAACTGGACGTTCAAGGCGTACGGGGTCCATCACGACCCACGCGCCGCCCGCATGTTCACGGCGCAGCGTCTCGAGGCCGCTCGTATCCACGCCGGCGTGCAGCTCGAGCTCGCGGAGATGCTCGGCGAGCACGACGCCACCGGCTACCTCATCTTGCACCAAGCGACCGACGAGCTCTGGCACCTCCAGCACTGGTGGACCCAGGCGAACATGGTCGCGGGCATCACGTCGATCTTCACCGCCGAGAACACGTTCGAGCGTTGCAGCGAGCCGTACATCGCTTGTGTCTGGGAGCTGATGATCATGGCTCACGAGCGCGCCGCCTGGATCGAGACGATGCTCGGCCCCAACCCCGACGTGAAGAACTACCTCGCCAAGCAGCTCCCCGACGGCTTGTATTGAAGACCGAGAGTCTGTCGCTCCACGAAGCGCGGGCCTTGGCGCTCGCGGCGCAAGGGTTCGAGCGCGGCGGTAAGAGAGCGGATGCTGCGGCACTGAAACGTGTGCTGGCGGCGGCGCAGCTCTTCCAGATCGATTCGGTGAGTGTGTTGGTGCGCGCACACTATCTGCCACTCTTCTCGCGGCTCGGGCCATACGATCGCGACCTGCTCGATGAGGCGGCCTGGGGCAAGAAGCGCTCGTTGTTCGAGTACTGGGCCCACGAGGCTTCTCTGGTGCCGTTCGCGATGCATCCGCTATTGCGGTGGCGCATGCGGCGCGCCGAGGAGGGCGTCGGCACCTGGAAAGTGCTCGCGACATTCGCTCGAGAGAACAAGCAGCTCCTCGCGGACATGTTGCAGCGCATCCGCGACGAAGG
>CAZAER010000059.1:0-17921 GCA_964484195.1 uncultured Bdellovibrionales bacterium
TTGCCGATTGCCGATTGCCGATTGCCGATTGCCGATTGCCGATTGCCGATTGCCGCCGTCCGATCGCCGATTTCCGACGTCCCAGTTGCCCGTTTAGGCCCTGGAATATACGGTGCGCGCCGTGGCAACCGTCCTGATCGTCGATGACGAGTCCAATCTCCGAAAGGTCTTGAGCACGCTCCTGACCCGAGATGGGCACGCCACCATCGCCGTCGGTAGCGGTGAAGAAGCGGTTGCCGCCATCAAGAAGCAGCCGGTCGACATCGTCATCACCGACATGCGCATGCCCGGCATGAGCGGCCTCGACCTGCTCGAGCACGTCAAGCGCACCCTCCCCGGCCTCCCCGTCATCGTCATCACTGCCCATGGCTCGGTCGATACCGCGGTCATCGCCCTGAAAAACGGGGCCTTCGACTACATCACCAAACCTTTCGACAAAGACGAGCTGAAGCTCGCCGTGCGCAAAGCCGCGGCCGTGCGTGCCACCAATCAGGGCCGCCTCAACGACGCCGGCGATACCCCCGGACGCTTTCGCATTATCGGCCAATCCCCCCGCATGCAGGAGATCTTCGCGATCATCGAGAAGGTCGCATCGACACCGTCGACGGTCCTGCTCACCGGCGAGTCCGGGACCGGCAAGGAGCTCGTAGCCAGCGCGCTGCACGAAAACAGTGAGCGCCGTGGCAAGCCGTTCATCAAGGTGAATTGCGCCGCCATCCCGAAGGATCTGATGGAGAGCGAGTTCTTCGGCTACGAGCAAGGCGCTTTCACCGGCGCTGTCTCGAGCAAGCCGGGCCGCTTCGAGCTCGCCGACGGGGGCACCCTATTCCTCGACGAAATCGCGGAGATTCCAGGCGCCATGCAGGTGAAGCTCCTGCGCGCCTTGCAGGAGAGTGAGTTCGAGCGCGTTGGCGGCGTCCGGACCATCCGCGTCGACGTTCGCGTGGTCGCCGCGACGAACCGGGACCTGGCCCGGGAAATCGAGACCGGTAACTTCCGCGAGGACCTTTTCTACCGCTTGAACGTGGTCCCAGTCGCCCTGCCGTCGCTGCGGGATCGCCGCGAAGACATCCCCCTGCTCACCGAGTTCTTCGTCGACAAGTACAACAAACGCCTCTCCAAGAGTGTCCAGGGCATCTCCCCGAAGGCACTCGAGGCCCTCGGCGCCTATCACTGGCCCGGCAACATTCGAGAGCTCGAAAACGTCATCGAACGCATGTTGCTCTTCAGTGAGAACGACATGGTCGATTTTGCCGATCTTCCCGAGGATGTGCGCAAAGCCAGTCCGGGAGCCAAAAAAGGCGACCCCGGAGCGTCACCGCAGCGGGTGACCCTCGAGCAGCTCGGGGATGGCAGCGCGTCCATGAAGGACATCGTGCGCCAAGCCACCGTGGAAATCGAAAAGGATCTGATCGTCAAGGCACTCGACGAGACGCGCGGCAACGTCACCCGAGCCGCGAGTCTGTTGGGCATCAGCCGCAAGGGTCTGCAGAACAAGATGAAGGAGCTCGGGCTCCGCGATCCCGAGAACAAAGCTTGAATCGTTTCCTGCCCCCAGCCCTTTGTCTGTTCGCTATCGCGGTCAACGCCCGCGCTGCGACGCCCACCGATGTCGCCGATGCCTTCGACTCCTACGAACGCGGCGGTGTCACGATCTCGAACGCCTTCACCACCAACCTGACTCTGTGGTTCGACACCCAGACCGCCAGCGGCATCATCAGCCGCGAGCCGGTCAACCGCCCCACGGTCAACACCGGCTGTGTCGCCACCTCTGTCCGCAATTGCGTACCCCTCGACGAAGTAGCGTGGAAGTCGCACGTCTACTGGCTGCGCCTGCAAGCCGAGCTCGGCCTCTACAAAGACCTCTCGCTGACGGTCAGCACCGCTTACGCCATCAGCCAGAAATTCCAATACAACTACGCCGACGGCATCACGCCCGAGACCAGCTCCGTCGACACCACGAGCGGCGAATACTTCTTCCTCGAAGGCGAGGGCACGCGCTCCAAGCAAAAGGGATGGGGCTCGCTCGACTTCACCCTGCGCTACGCGATTCTCTCGGAAGACCGCGACGACACGGCGCCGAGCTGGGTGGTTGGCTTCGGCTTGTCGACGCCGTGGATCAGCAAGACCTATCGGCCCGATCGGGATCCCGCCTCGACGGCGCAGCCCGCCGGCATGGGCGACGGCGTCTATCGCTTGCTCTTCTCCACCACCGCCTCGAAGCGTTGGTACGTCTGGGAGGGCGAAGGCGACTGGCGCTCACGCGATATGCAGGGCTTCGTCGAGCCCTACTTCACCTTGAGCTACGCTCTCCCCATGGTCGGTCCGCGGGCGCCCGAGCAAATGCGCCAGAGCCCCGACCACCCATTCGGCCATGGTCCGTCGCATGTGTTCGAGACGCGGACCGGTGCCGAGATCATTCCGTACATGAACACGCGGGCTCTGCGAAAAATCGGTCTCTTGGTCGGCGGTGTCGGCCGCTTCTTCACCGCTGGCCGTAACTACAGCATCCTGACTCCGGCGCTGCGTGAGCTCACCTACACGCAAGAGTACTTCGACATCGGCGCGCAGCTCGCGCTGCTCGTGCGCGTCTCGGCGTTCGTCAACCTCACCCTCGGGGTGGACGTCGTTTATACGACGCCGCACCTGCTCACGAACGAGCCCGAAGGCATCGACAGCGATGGTGACGGCACGCTCGACCAACGCAATCCCTACTTCTGCGGCAACACGTCCGGCGACAAGTGTTATCCGGACACCAGCAGCATCGGTGTCAGCTATGATCAGGTCGGCACGCGTTTCCGCGATTCCGGACACGTGACGTTCAACTGGTACGGCAATCTCGCTTTCACCTTCTAGCTGGAGAGCTCCATGACGACCATCGGTATCATCGGCGGCACCGGGCTCTACGCGCTCGACGGCCTCACCCAGGTCCGCGAGATCAAGGTCGACACACCTTTCGGAGCGCCCTCGGACGTCCTGGTCACCGGCAAGCTCGGCGGTGCGCAGCTCGTCTTCTTGCCGCGCCACGGCCGTGGACATCACTTGAGCCCCAGCGAGGTGCCCTACCGCGCCAACGTCTACGCCATGAAGTCGCTCGGCGCCGAGTGGCTCATCTCGGTGTCATCCGTGGGATCGATGCGCGAAGATCTCCATCCCGGCGACATGGTCATGGTCGACCAGTACCTCGACCGCACGCGCCTGCGCGCCGAGTCGTTTTTCGGCAACGGCATCGTCGCCCACGTCTCGATGGCCCACCCGGTCTGCCCGAGGCTCGCCAAGCACCTCGCGGCTTCCGGTCGCGCCACGGGCGCAGCTGTCCACGATGGCGGAACCTTGGTTTGCATCGAAGGGCCGGCGTTTTCGACTCTCGCCGAGTCCGTCGCCTATCGCGGTCAAGGCGTCGACGTCATCGGCATGACGGCGATGCCCGAGGCCAAGCTCGCGCGCGAAGCAGAGCTACACTATGCCACCGTCGCCATGGTGACCGACTATGATTGCTGGCACGAGAGCGAAGGTCACGTCACCGTCGACGCGGTGCTTGCCATGCTCAAGAAGAACGGTGCCACCGCCAAGAAGATGCTCGAGCACGCGCTGAGCTCGGTCGCTACCATCGAAGGTGCTTGCGGTTGCGCCAGCGCGCTCAAGTCGGCGCTGCAGACCGACAAGGCCTCGGTTCCCCAGGATCGCATCGACGACCTGCGGCCTCTCGTCGGCAAATACTACACCTAGGCATGGACGGATTCCGTTCTGGCGGACAGGCAGGCCTGCTAGCGACAACGAGATCCACCCCTCGGCGATAAAGCAAACGAGGGAAACGACCATGTCCGGTTCCATGAGCTCCGCGCCAGCGGTGAAGACATCCGCTCTCGTTCCGTCGCTCGTCGAGAGTGTCGCGCCAGCCCAGCTCCCTGCCCTCGCGCCGTCGACGCCAGCATCGGCCGGGCTCGTACCGATCCTCATCCGCCGACTCGAGACCACTATCCGCTTTCGCGGAGTCATGACCGCACCACTGGCAGAGAGCATCATTTGGCACACGGGTTGCTGGAGTGGCGTCACCGTCGCGCTGTCCGCGGCAGCGTTGTTCATGAGCAGCGGTCAACCGCTCGAGACGAAGCTGCTCGCGCCGTTTCTCTCCGGCGCGTTGGGCGCGCTCGTCTTCGGTGGCTTGGCAGCCCTGGCCACGGGGATCACCAAGTCGCGCCCGCTCGATGCCGGTGCCTTCGACTTCATGCGCGATGCACACGCGTCCGCCTCCGATGCAGACAAGGCTTTGCTCTCGGAGCTCGCCGCGACCTGGATGCGGCGACTCGATGCTCGCAAGGTCCGTGGCTTCGAAGCACGCGATGTCTTGCGCGAGGTGGCAGACGCGCAGGTCTCACCCGACCTTCGCCTCGAGGCCAAGAACGTCGTTGGCGTTCTCGACAGCATGTACGTCGCCACCGCCGAAGACACGACGATCACGCCGGAGCGTAGCCGCGCGCTCATTGGGCAGGTCAAGCGCTTGAGCGACGACCAGCGCAAGTTGGCGGGCGCGGCGTTCAGGGAGCGCTTCTTCAAGGCGAACGGCGGTACGCGCGTCGACTTCGGCGACATGAGCCATGCCGTCCAGCTCGAGCTCTTACTCCGGCACCGATGACGGGGTCTCACCGAAGCGTCGGCTCACCAGCGTAAGCTGCTGGAATCGCGAGAGTAAGGAAACAACCATCCCCTCCGGCCGGGTGTATGGTTCCCTACCACCGTGAGCCGCCTTCTCGCCGTTTGCAGCGTGCTTCTCAGCGCCTCGCTTGCTTTGGCCACTGACCTGCGCGTGCATGTCGACATCGACACTGGAGCCGGCGTCGTCCCGGCCGCCGAAGCGGTCATTTGGGTTCCTGGCGTCTTCACGAAACGCGCTGCTCCGCGCGAGGCTCGCATCGAGCAGCTCGGCAAGCGCTTCGTTCCCCGGCTCACCGCCGCGCCCATCGGCACCATCATCCACTTTCCGAACCTCGACGGCATCGACCACAATGTCTTCAGTGTGTCGGACGCAAAACCGTTCGACCTCGGCCTGTACCGCGGTGGCGCAAGCCGCTCGGCGAGCTTCGAGCGCCCGGGAGTCATCCAGCTCTTCTGTAACATTCATGCATCGATGGCCGCGTACATCGTCATCGTCGACTCCAAAGCGCTCGCTAAAACGGACTTGCAAGGCAATGCCGTCATCTCCGACATCCCGACCGGCAACCAAACGATCGCCGTGTGGCACGAGCTCGCAGGCGAGAAACGTCACTCCTTGGTAGTGCCGCGCCAACAAGAGATGGAGCTCGTGTACACCCTCGACGCCAAGAGCTGGAAACCAAGCACGCACACGAACAAGTTCGGCGAGGTTTATCCGAGCGATACCGAAGGGCGGCATCTCTATTGAGCGAGAGCCTGCCCGCATCGGCGCGACGGGGCACTGGCGCCAAGAAGAAGAAGGCCAAGAAGCAGGCCTCGACGGAAGACGTCACCAAGCCCGCCGTAGCGCACAAGCCCAAGAGCCAGCCGCTGTCTTCGAGCGCGCGTGTTTTCCTCGCGATGTTGGCCGTCATCGGAGTGGTCATCACGGTCGCGGTCGCCATCACCAGCTGGCACACCGGCAGCGTCAGCGACGAGGAGCTGCGCGCCGACATGCAGCGACTTCCCGAGGCCTTCGTCTCGTACAAGCGCGAGCTCGAGACTCGCTTGCTGACCACGACCAAAGCGCTCGCCGATCAACCAGGCACCAGGGCACTGTTCGCGAGCGACGTTGCGACGAGCACACGCGCCGATTGGGCACGCGACATGCGTCGCACTCTCGAAGCCACCGCCATCTTCCTCTTCGGACCTCAAGCGGTGCTGCTCACCCGCGCCGGTAGCGGGGCCGGCAAAACCGGTGACGATTTTCGCGACGTCGGTTGGGTTAGCGGTCCACTCGCGACGGCAGACCCCGCCGCAGCGACGATCCGAGAAGATTTCCGTCCGGCGATCGTCGCGGCGGTCCCAGTACGCACGACCGACCAGCCGCGCGTCGATGGCGTCCTCGCGACGGCGTATGCCATCGACGGTGATCGACTCCTCGCGATGCAGTCGGCGATGCGCGCCGCGGTGGCGTTCGTCTACGACGCCGACCCGGGCTCGGCCGCTCCCAAGCCCACGATGACGCTCGCGAGTCGCGACTTCGCGGGTGAAGATCTCATCGCCGAGCTCGCGGGTGATCCAGCCTTCACGCAGCTGCTGCGCCGCGGCGGTGTCTTCGGTCCCGCGGACGCGCATGCGAAAACGGGCGACCTCATCGTCGTTGGCGTGCCTGTCCGTTCGGCGAGCGGTGCCATGCTCGGCGCGTTCCTGTTGACCCGCTCGCGCGACGCCGAAGGAGCTGCTTTCCGAGCCATCCGCCGTGTGATCGTCTACGCCGGGCTCATGGCCATCGTCGTGGCCCTGCCGCTCGCTTGGCTCATGGGCCGCAGCATGTCGCGCCCGGTCGAGCAGCTGGCGCGAGCCGCCGCTACCATCCGCGATGGCGGTCTCGAGATCGAGGTCCCGAAAGGTGGAGTAGAAGAAGTCCGCGCCTTGTCGCGTGCCTTTGCTTCACTGGTCGTCGAGCTCAGGCAAAAGCAAGAGCTCGAGCGGGTGCTCGCCACGGCGACACGTCCCGACCAGCAACACGGCCTCGACCCAATCCGCGTCAACGAACGCTACGACGTGTTCGAGCGCATCGGTCAGGGTGGTCGTGGCACGGTGATGCGGGCATACGACCGTGAGACCCGAGAGTATGTCGCGTTGAAGCTCCTGACGCCCAATGCCGAGGGCACGCCCGACGATCCGGCCGCGAGCTTCAAGCGCGAGCTTCGCGCCGGCCGCAAGATCAGCCACGTCAACGTGGTGCGCATGCACGACGTCGGCGAGTGGCAAGGGCAGCTGTTCATCAGCATGGAGCTCCTCGCAGGCACGACGCTCGCGCAGGTCCTCGAGATACAAGGTCCACTTGCTTTCGGTCCGGGCCTCCAGATCGCGAAGCAAATCTGCCGCGGCCTGCTTGCCGTGCACGACGTCGGCATCATTCACCGCGACCTCAAGCCGCAGAACATCATGGTGTTGCAGAGCGGCATCGTGAAGCTCATGGATTTCGGCATTTCACGTCACGTCGATACACAGGTCGGTGACGCGACCAGCACGGCCGGTACGCCGGCCTACATGAGCCCCGAGCAATTCGGCAGCGAGCCCCTCGATGTCCGCAGCGATGTCTACACGCTGGGGGTTTTGCTCTACGAGGTCTTCACCGGCATCCCCCCGTTCCGCGGCAGCAGCCTCGAGGAGATCCGCAATCAGCACATGACCGTGACTCCGACGCCACCGTCACGCGAACGCCCCGATATTCCGGAGCGTCTCGAGCGACTCATCGTGATGGCCCTCTCCAAACGTCGCTCGCATCGGCCAGGCACGGTCGAAGACGTGTATGCAGCTCTGCAGCGAGTTAGCAGCGATCTGGAGGAAGAATCGTGAGATGCACGACGCTCGCGGCGCTGGCCTTGGCCTCTCTCGTCTGCGGTAGCGTACATGCGGGCCGCCGCACCCTCGGCTTCACACCCGATGCGACGCAACTTCCTCCGGGTGCCGTCGAGCTCGAGCAGTGGATGTGGTCGCGTGCCTATGTCGACGACGTCAGCGGCGCCAGCAGCGCATGGCTGTGGTTCGCCCCTGTCTACGGCGTGAGCGAACGCTTCGAGCTGGCGCTCCCGTGGCAGGTCAACGCCGACAAACAGAATACGCGATTGATCGCATTTGGTGTCGAAGGCCGTTACGCCTTCTTCGACCCACTCGACGACACCTCGTTCTTTCGTCCGCAATTGCGAGTCGGTTGGCAGCAGAATTTCTCGCACCCCGACAACGGACCGAACTGGCTAGTGCCGTGGCTTACACTCGAGCTCGTCGGCACCTTGGGCCAACCCAATCGCCAACACGTGTCGTTCGATCTCGGCCTCGTGAGTGACTTCAAGAGCACGAACCGCTTCATCGAGCATCAGCTCGGCATCGGCGCGGTGACTCCCTTTCCCCTCCTCGAGCAACTGCTCGTTGGCGCCGAGTACCGTCACCAGCTGACGCTCAGCACCGGAACCGTCGGGGATCGCCGCTGGTTCTTCCTCGGACCGACGGCCGCGTACGCCCGTGGCCGTCTGTGGGTCTCTTTCGCGCTGCTCGTCGGCGTCGGCGAGCTGGTCCCGCGATTCCTCCCGCGCCTGTCATTGGGGCTCGTGCTCTAGGAGACGCGCGCGGCTTCGAAGCGGGCGACGTCCGCTGGCGTATTCAGGTCCGCGATGACGTTCGCGTCGTCCACGTTGACGTCGCGGCGCACGCCACGTGGCAGCTCGCGCAAGACGTGATCGAGGCGAGCGGTGGTCACATCACGCGTCAGCAGCGACTCGGCGAGCGAGCGCGACAGAATCACGGGATGCCCACCATAGCCACCGTGCCGAGGGACTGCCGCTTCGGCGGACATGGCGCGCAGCATGGCGATGATCGGTGGCGCGCAGCACGGTACGTCGATGGGCAACACCAGGAGCTGTTCCCACACATAGGGATCGAGGGCCTCGATACCGGCGCAGAGCGAGCCGAAGGGGCCGTGCGCGCAGCGCGGGTCATCGAGCAAGCAAGGAGCGAGCTCCGGCATGATGTCGAGGTAAGCCTGCAGGTTCTTGCCGACGACGATGCGTACGTCGCGCACCAGAGCCGCGCGCAGACGCGCGAGCTGGAACGATACGAGAGCCTGGCCCTCGATGGTCACGAGCCCCTTCGGCCGCCCCATGCGCCGGCCTTCGCCACCGGCGAGCAGAACAGCAGCGATCACTTGCCGTTCGCCATGGCGATGAGCTCGGCGGCGAGGCTGATCGCCACTTCGCGCGGAGACTTGCCTCCGATGTCGAGACCGATTGGGCAGCGCACGCGCTCGATGGCCGCAGGCTCGGCGCCGCGGGCGTGCAGTCGTTTCTTGATGCGCGTCCACTTCGTGGCGCTGCCGATGAGACCGAGGTAGCGGAGCGGCTTGTCGAGCAATGCCCGCACGACGTCTTCGTCGAGCTGATGGCTGTGGGTCATCACGGCGACATAGCTGGTTTGGGCCGACCAGGCAGTGCTACGCGTCACGTCTTCCCAGGATTCATGACGCGCGACGCGTGCGCTCACGACGTCCGAGCGCAGCCAATCCTCGCGCTCGTCGATGAGATGGAGCCGAAAGGGTGTACCCTCGAGCACCGCCACTACCTCGCGCGCCACGTGACCGGCGCCGAAGAGGTAGAGCTCGGGTCCGCCGCTCACGATCTCACAGAAGACGTCGACAGCACCGCCGCAGCACTGACCGAGCTCCGGGCCGAGCGCGAGGTGCATGAGCTTGCTCTGCCCACCCGCAAGGCATGTCTTGGCCTCGGCGATGGCGCGCTCTTCCAAGGCGCCGCCGCCAATGCTGCCGGCCATGAGTCCGTTGGCATCGACGAGCATCTTGGCGCCGACGGCCCGTGGCGTCGAGCCCTCGCAGCGCACCAGAGTGACGAGAGCGATGGGTCTGCCCGCCGACATCGCCGCTTGGACGGCGCCGGCCCAGTCCCAACTGCCGTCACTCACCCGACGAAGCTCATGAGGCACTCACGCAACACGTTACGCGTCACGCGGCCCCGGTAGTCGGCGGTCGAGCGGATATCGTCGATGGGCTTGGCTTCGGCTACACCGATGGCCACGATGCGCGCCACGATCGCGGCGGTCAGCGGCCCTTTGGCCAGCGCGCTCTCGAGCTCATGCTCGACGCCGCGAGCCCGCACCACGGTCGGGGCAACACTGCCGAAGGCAATCCGCACCGCACCGCTTTTGCGGACGGAGGCGGCGATGCACACCTTAGAGATCGCCTGCGCCTTGCGAGTGCCGACTTTGCGATAGAAGTGGCGCATCGGCTCGGTGGCCAGCGGCACGCGAACCCCGGTGATCAGCTCGTCGGGCCGCATCACCGTCGTCTTGTAGCCTGTGTGGAAGCCGGCGTAGTCCACCCAACGAGCGCCCGTGAGCGAACGCAGCTCGACTTCGCAGTCGTGCGCGAGGAGAGCCGGAGGCAGGTCTGCCGCCGGCGAAGCGTTGGCAATGTTGCCACCGACTGTCCCGCGATTGCGGATGGCCACCGCCGCCGTATCACGCGCTGCGGCGGCAAGAGTCGGGGCGTGCTCGGCGACCAGGGGTGACTCGATGAGGTCGGTGTAGGTGGTGAGCGCGCCCATCACGAGGTGCCGGCCGTCGACCGCGATGCCGCGCAGCTCGGCTAGATGCCAGATACTGACGAGGCGCTGTTCCTTCAGGAGTCCGCGCTCGAAGGCGACCATCATGTCGGTGCCACCCGCGAGCACGCGGTGACCGCTCTTGTCGGCGAGCAAAGCCAGGGTCGCATTCAAGTCCGCTGGAGCGACCAGCCCATGCGCGTGCGCGTCGCCTCTCATGCGGGGCTCGCGAGCAGACGCGCCGCTTCGCGCACCGCATCGAAGATCTTGGTGTAGCCGGTGCAGCGGCAGATGTTGCCGGCGAGCCCTTCGCGGATCTGGGCTTCGTCGGGATTGGGCACGCGCTTCAAGAGATCGACCGCCGCGATGACCATGCCCGGTGTGCACATGCCGCATTGGGCGCCACCATGGGTGACGAACGCGGTCTGCACCGCATGCAGCACCTCGCCCTTGGCGATGCCTTCGATGGTGGTGATCGACGAGCCCTGGGCTTGCAGCGCCGGAACTAGGCAGCTGTTGACGATGCGCCCGTCCATGATGACGGTGCAGGCCCCGCACTCACCCTCGCCGCAGCCTTCTTTGGTGCCGGTGAGGTTCACCTCTTCGCGCAAGACGTCGAGGAGACGCGCCATCGGAGGCGCCGAGAACGCACATGCGGCGCCGTTGACGCTACAGCGGACCTGGCTCTTCATGCGCTCTTCCTCTCGCCCGCGAGGTCGTCGACCGCGTGCATGATCTGCTCGGGCATGAGCGGAACATGGTGGAGGGCCGGATGCGGCGCGCCCAGAGCATCTTCGATGGCGTTGACGATGGCCGGCGCCGGGCCGTCCATCGGGAGCTCCCCGATGCCCTTCGCGCCCGACGGACCGTGCGGATACGGCACCTCGTCGAAGAAGACGCGAATGGCGGGCACGTCGACGCTCGTCGGCACGATGTAGTTGGTGAACTGTCCGTTCGCCATGCGACCGTCGCGCCAGACCACGTTCTCGTAGACCGCAAAGCCGATGCCCTGGGCGACTCCGCCCTCGATCTGACCGGCGGCGAGCACGGGATGAATGACGCGGCCGACTTCTTGGAGGGCGACGAAGTCCTCGACGCGCGCCTCGTAGGTGATGGTGTCGACGGCAACAGTGGCCACGTAGACCGCCCAGGCGTAGGTGCCGTAGGCATCGCCGCGGTAGCTCTGGTCGTCCCACGAGATGCCGTCGGGTGGCGTGTACTGCGCCGTCGAGCGCAGCGGGCCAACAGTCGCGAGATACTTCTTCACTGCCTCGCGGAACTGCGGCGAGGTGTAGGTCGCGCCGAGCAGCCCGGCCTGTACCAGGATCTGCTTGATGCCGAGGGCAGCCTGCTCGACGAGCTTGCCGACGACCATGGTGGTACGCGAGGCAACCGTCGGTCCGCTATTAGGGACAACGGCGGTGTCTGGTTGAGCCACCTCGACGTCGTCCCAGGCGAGGCCGAGGGCCTGCGCGGCGATCTGCGTAAACACCGTGTTGGTGCCTTGGCCAATCTCGGTGCTCGCCGCGAGGACGCGCACCTTGCCTTCGGCCGTACCCGAGGCGCCGACCACCGAGGCGAGATACTTCTCACCGGAGCCGGTGAAGCCCGAGCCGTGCATGAAGCTCGCGAAGCCGACACCGCGCTTGACGGTGCTGTTCGGGTTCTCGCGCGCGAAGCGCTTGCGCTTGCCGTCGTAGTCCGCTTCAGCGAGCGCCCGCTCGAGGATGCCGGGCATGTCGACCGGCTCTTTGATGAGCTGGTGCGTCGCCGTCGTGTCGCCCGTCTTGATGAAGTTCTTGAGGCGCACGGCTTCGGGAGTGAGCCCTAGGACCCGCGCGATCTTGTTCATGTGGCGCTCGAGCCCGAAGATGCTCTGCGGCGCGCCGAACCCGCGGAAGGCGCCGTGCGGCGGATGGCTGGTGGCCACGGCTCGCGCATGGATGCGCACGTTGTCGATCTTGTAAGGGCCGGCCGCGTGAATGGTGCCGCGCGACAACACGACCGGCGACAGCGTGTTGTAGGCGCCGCCATCGATCACGAAGTCGATGTCCATGGCGACGACGGTGCCGTCCTTCAAAACCGCGGTGCGGTGTTTGGTGCGCGAGGGATGGCGCTTGGTGGTCGCGACCATGTCCTCGGCGCGGTCGTAGACCATCTTGACCGGCTTCTTGGCCTTGCGCGCGAGCAACGCGGCGTGGCCGGCGATGAGCGAAGGATACTCTTCCTTGCCGCCGAAGCCGCCACCGGTCTCGGTCTGCACCACGCGGATCTTGTCCCCAGGCAAGCCGAACAACCCGAGCAGCGCCTTGTGCACGTAGTACGGGCACTGCAACGAGCCCCAGATGGTGACCGACTGCTCGTCGGCCACGGCGATGACCCCGTTGTTCTCGATGTAGAGCTGCTCTTGAGCGCCCGTCGAATACTCGCCTTCGACGACCGTGATGTCCGCTCTAGCGAACGCGGCGTCGACGTCACCTTTGGTGAGGTTGTATTCCTTGAAGAGGTTGTCCTCGCCCCAGATCACCGGATCCTTCGCGAGTGACTTGTCGATGTCGAAGAGCGCCGGCAGCTTCTCGATGTCGAAGCGCACCGCGTTGCGTGCCCGCTCGAGCAGATGTTTGTCGGCGTGCGCGAGGAGCAACACGGGCTCTTCGGCGTGGCGCAGCTCTTTGTCGGCGAGGAACGGTTGGTCGTTGGTGAGCAGCGCCACGTGGTTGTTCGCGGCCGGGATGTCGGCGGCCGAGACCACGATGATCTCGTTCCAGGGGATCCCGTCGCCGAAGGTCACGCCTTTGAGGCGCCCACGCGGCACCGGGCTGCGCACGGTTACGCCGTACAACATGCCGTCCATGCGCATGTCGTCGATGTAACGGGCCCGCCCGGTGACCTTGTCCGGGCCCTCTTTACGCGGGACTGATTTGCCTACGAGTTTGTCGGACACCCGGCGAGACTAGCGCACCGTGATGGGCAGCGGGAAGTTGGTAATCGGCGCGCCGCTCTTCGACGCTGCGAACTTCCACGAGCCCATGACGCGCGCGAAGCAGGACGGCAGCGAGGTGTTCATCACCTCTTGCGGCCCCTTCAAGCGCGCCGCGGTGACCGAGCCGTTCGGGTTGATGGTCCAGTCGAGGACGAACTGCACGCGTCCCGGCTGGATCTCTTCCTTCGAACGAGCGGCGGTAACGCACGGGCCCAGCTTCGAGCCATTGGCCTTCACGCCGTCGATGATGTCGTCCTTCGAGAGCGCCTCTTTGACCGCGGCGGCCTGCTGCTGCTGTTGCTGCTTCTGACCCTGCTCGATTTGCTCGAGCGGATCGTCGCTGGGCTTCGGTGCCTTGGTCTTGGCCTTCTCGGGTGCCTTGTCGCGATCGCGGTCGGCATCGTTGTGCGTCGTCTTGGCTTTGACCGGCGTGTCGTTCTTGGCGACCGGCGGTGGCATCGGCGGCGCAACCGGCGGCGCGGTCGGATCGACCGGAACCGGCGGCGGGGTCGGAGCAGGAGCCTGCACCTCTTTGACGATGATCGTCTCTTTCGGCTGCTGCTGCATCATGTGGAACATGAAGCCGCCGAGGCCGAGGACCGCGAGGAAGAGCAAGCCGACGACGATCTTGGTGCCGAGACCGCTACCGCTGTTGCGGCGGGCGCTCGGAACCGACCAAGCCGGACTACCACTCGACGAGAACGCGTCGGCGGCAGGAGCCGGACCAGCCGCCGCGGGCTGACCCATGGTGATCGGCGTGCCGCCACCACTATTGCCGGAGCCGAAGATGTCGTTCGCACCGATGTTGAGGCCGAGACCCTCCATGCCCTTCGGCGCCGACATCGGCTCCGGAGCATCGGGCTTCTTGGCGACGAGCTCTTCTTGCACTAGCGACGACAAGGCGCTCGCTGCAGACGGACGCCACGACGGCTCGTCCGCCATCTCCTGCGGAGCGTACGCCTGCATGCCCATCGCGGAGCCGGCCGCTGCCGTGGCTCCAGCACGCGCCATGCTGCGCTGCACCTGCGGACGCTCGGTGATCAGATAGGCAAGCTCGGGAACGTCGACGAGCGGAATCCAGTCCGCCATACCGGCCTTCCACACGAGCGTGTCTTCGTCGATCTCTTTGTTGTCCCAGCGCTCTTCGACTTCGGCGAGGTTGACCGGACCGACCTGAGCGTCTTCGATGGCAACGTACCAAACACGCTCGCCACCGCGGTCACTCGAGACCGGGGCTTGCTGCTGCTCGAGCTGGCCGAGAGCCATGTCGGTATCGCCGCCGGCATGGCCGCCGCCGAACGAGCTTTGGAAACCGAAGGCGCTGCCGCCGCCGTTGTCTTCGCTCGCGTGGTTCCCATTGGTGTACGAACCGTTGGTCTCGCTACTGCTCGCCGCCGGAGCTTCGCTTTCGCTCTGCGTGCTGCCGAACATCGAGCTGAACGCCCCGCCGAGCTCACCCTGTGGCGCTGGGCTGCTGGTCTGGGTCTCGCCGAACGAGCCGCCCATACCGGACGCGCTCATCGAGCTCATGCCGCTCGAGGCGACACCAGCACCGGCACCGAGCCCTGAGTCCGCCAAGGCCGACGAGGGCGCCGCCGCGGCTTCGGGAGCGGGTTTGACGACAATCATGTTGCCGCACTTCTTGCATTTCACTTTGACGCCACGAGCGCCGACCTTTTCGTCAGCGATCATGTATTGGGCGCCACAACTGTCGCAGGCAAACCGCATACTGGGCGGCTCCGAAGCTTGAGAATACGAAAGGCTTGACTCCCCGCAGGGGACACCGCGCGGGGAAGCAGGCTCGCGAGGTAAGCGTAACCTACACGAGAATACTGCGCAAATTACCCGGCCGGCGCCGTTTCGGCAACCCGTGCAAGGCGCGGTGTGTCATTTCCGGTGTGTTTAGCTGGCATCGTATGCGCCCATAGGTATTTGTTTTCCCGGTCAAAAGGCTTAAGGGTTGCCGCCATGCGCTTCGTCTCGTTCGCGGTTCAGGGACGTGCCAGCTTCGGCGTCCTGCAACACGAGGGCATCGTCGACCTGGGGGCCCGCTTCGGACGCATCGTTCCGGACCTCGCCACGTACCTCGAGGCCCGGGCGCTCGACGCCGCACCCGTGATCGACGCCACCTGGGATGCCGACTATCGCCGCGACGAGGTTCAGCTCCTGCCCGTGGTGCCGAAGCCAAACAAGATCGTCTGCGTAGGCGTGAACTACGACGAGCATCGCCAAGAGATGGGGCGCGAGCCGGCAAGCTACCCCACCCTGTTCACCCGCTTCACCGACACCCTGGTCGGTCACAACGGCACCATCGTCCGGCCTCGCGTCTCGACCTCCTTGGACTTCGAAGGTGAGCTCGCCTTCGTAATCGGCCGCGAGTCCAAAGGCGTAAAGGCGGAGGCGGCCATGAGCCACGTCGCCGGGTTCACCTGCTTCAACGACGCGACGCTGCGTGACTGGCAGCGTCACACCACCCAATTCGTACCGGGTAAGAACTTCGCATCGACGGCAGCGCTGGGTCCGGAGCTCGTGACTCCCGACGAGGTGACGGCCTTCGGGTCGCGTTCGCTCACGACCCGCTTGAACGGACAGGTCATGCAGAGCGCGACGCTCGGTCAGATGATCTTTTCGGTCGAGCAAATCGTCGCTTACATCACCAGCTTCACCAGGCTCGTTCCCGGCGACGTCATCGCGACCGGGACGCCTTCGGGTGTCGGCGCCAAGCGGACGCCCCCCGTGTTCATGAAAGCCGGCGACATCATAGAGGTCATCATCGACGGCGTCGGACATTTGAAGAACATGATTGCCGACGAGCTGGTGACGTGAGGTGAGCCTGCCGGTGCTCTGCATGTTCGCCCGCGCCCCACTCCCGGGTCGCTGCAAGACCCGTCTGGCGGCGGTCCTGGGTGATCGAGCCGCCGCGAGCCTCTACGAAGCCCTCCTCCTCGACAGCTTGGCCAGACTGTCCGCTATCACACACACACGACGCGTTTTACTTGCAGCCCAAGAGCACGACGGCGTCGCGGCTCTGACGGCGCTCGCGCCCGCGGGGTGGGACATCGTGCCGCAGCATACGGGCGACCTCACCGCGCGGCTGCTCGAGGCGTTCGACGGGCTCGGTGCAGGAGGCGCGCCGGTGATTTGCGTGGGAAGCGACGCGCCGTTCGTGCCTGTGGACGCGCTCCAGATCGCGCTCGCCGATGACGGCTACGACGTGGTCATCGGCCCGAGCCGCGATGGCGGATACTGGGCGATTGGTATGCGTCGCACGGTTCCGGAGCTGCTCGAGAACATGCCGTGGAGCACTGACCGCGTCGCCAGCGAAACCCTAGCACGTTGCCAAAAGCTCGGACTCACGGTGCGACTCTTACCGGAGAGCTTCGATGTCGACGAAGTGGCCGACATCGCGGAGCTCGAGCTCGCAGTCGCGGCGCGACCAGGGGCCGCACCGCGCTGCGAAGCGTGGCTCGCTAGCCGCTAGCTACTTGCGCACGAAGCGCAGAGTCATACGATCGCTCTCACCGATGGCGACGTACTTCTCGCGATCCTGATCCTTGAGCGCGAGTGTCGGCGGCAGGGTCCAGACACCCTCGGGATAGTCCTTGGTGTCCTTCGGGTTGGCGTTGATCTCGCTCTTGGCGTCGAGGGTGAATCCCTTCGCCTCGATGGTCTTGATGACCCACTCTTCCGGCACGTAGCCGGTATCGCCGCCCTTGGCGGGATCAGCACCGGCATTGGCGCGGTGATCCTCGACGCCGAAGACGCCGCCCGGCTTCAAGACGTTGTGCACGGCTTCGAGGAGGTGCTCCATCTCCGCCGGCTTCAGGTTGTGCAGGCTGCGGAAGGTGACAACCATGTCGGCGCTACCGGCGGGGCCGAGGTCCCAAGCGTCCATGGGCTGGATGCGGGTCTGGACCTTGGCGAACTTGTCGGGGGCCGAGGCCATGCGCTCGGTGACCGCTTTGGCGTACTTCACGCCTTCGCCGTCTTCGGGACCGTTGGGATCGGCGATGGGCAGCACGAGCTGACCTTTGTCGGCGAGGACGGGCGCGAGCACGGCGGTGTACCAGCCGCGGCCGGGGAAGAGCTCGATGACCGTCATGTTGTCGTGCAGGCCGAAGAAGGCGAGCGTCTGCGACGGGTGGCGGTACATGTCGCGAGCGCGCTCTTCGTCGGTGCGGTGAGACTCGGCGAGGACCTGTTCGATCTTCGCGACGGTTGCGGCGTCGGTGTGAGGACCGGTGCTCTTGGTGGTGGCGCACGCGGCGGAAACGAGAAGGCCGAGGGCGGCCAGGAGATTGAGAGAGGTTTTCATGGGGGGTGGGTCTAGCAAGTAGGCGGGGGGAGGAGGAACAGGGTTGAGGGACCGTTCGCAGAAAATAGTGGACGAGAGCCGATGGCCGATGGCCGATGGCCGATGGCCGATGGCCGATTGCCGATTGCCGATTGCCGATTGCCGATGGCCGACTGCCGATGGCCGACTGCCGATGGCCGATTGCCGATGGCCGATTGCCGATGGCCGACTGCCGATGGCCGATGGCCGATTGCCGAATCTGGCGTCGACGATGAGCGCGTCCCTTCGGGACGGACCGCGGTGCGGTCCTGGAGACCTCGTGCGCGACCTCCACAGCGACCTCGGCGTGAGGCCCATTCGCGGCTTCGCCGCCACCGGGGGGTGTGGGCCTCAC
>CAZAER010000060.1:0-17460 GCA_964484195.1 uncultured Bdellovibrionales bacterium
AAGATCTCCTATCCGGCCGGCCCGTTGCAGGGATCGATGGCCGGACGGTTACGTCCGACGAGCGCGAGCCGATCATTGAGCCACTCGCGCAGCATCGGCCGGTTTAGGAAGTTCACGCCGAAGCGGAGACGTCGCGCGAAGTCCATGAAATCGGACTTGGAGAGACCAAGATGCGCTCGCCACTCTTCTCGAATCTGGCCAATAACCGAGCGGGGACCTGCCGTAAAAAAGTCCTCGGGAAGTGCTCCCTCTTGCGACTCACGGAGAAGCTGGCCCAGCTTGTCCGACGCCCAATTCCAATTACTGACCAAGTGCAGGCGGTTCCAGTTGGGGCCATTCCCGAGCTTTTTCTGAGCGTCGTGGAACCGCTGTAGGAGCGAGCGTTTGGCCTTGATGAACTTGGGGTCGCAGAAGGTCGCAGCGGCGTACTCGGACCTCTGATCGACGTGATACTTCACTTGGTAGTAGTCGGCAGCACAGTCTCGTCCACCGGCATCGATGCCCGGCGCCGAGTAGTGGACGGCGACATCGTCGACTCCGTCCGCCTGATCATGCTCGATCGAAACGCGCGCCACTTTCGAGCGCGGGTTGAGGAGGCCGGCCGCCTTTAACCAAAAGAACATCCCTTGGAAGACGTCGCCATCGAGGCGAGCCGCCACTGCGTTCAATGCCATTCTGACGACTCCCCAAGCGCGTGAATCACAAAGTTGCCTCACCAGCTGGCTCGCCTAAGCGCGTCGACTGGTCGCCGGTCTTCGAAGCTGCGGATGCTTGCGCGTACTTCAGAGGCCGAGCACACGGCAGGGCATATCACCCAGGTCCGACAACCAGGTGCACAGGGTGCGCAGCACGTCTAACGTGGCCAGCAAAAGGCGTTTGATTCTAGCGCTTTGCCGCTCGCACTTTCGAATGGTTCGACCAAGCCAATATGAGGTCGCCCACCATGTCGATCTGGGCGGCCGAGTGTCCTTTGAGTAGCGCGACCACTCGATCGATTGCAGCCGTTTTCTCGTCTCGTTTTCGAGTGACAACGAAGACTTCGGTGAGCTCCACGCCGTACGCCCTCGCGAGCTGGGTCAAAGCGTCCACACTGACGCCCTGGGCGCCGCGTTCCAATCGCGAAATCGTTTCGTCGGACAACCCGGCGCTTTCCGCTGCGAGAGCTTGGCTTAGACCAGCGCGCTTGCGTAGCTCGCTTAGCCGCGCTCCCAGGTCTTTCCGTGTGAACGACGTCATCCGCGTCGTGTCTATGCGGGGTCAACGGACACGCCCAGGACGCGATGCGTGGATATGGACTAGGCGTAACAGTGGAGATGGTCGTAAGCTCTACCAGACAAACTGGAAGGGGCTCGGCATGTTGTCTGGCTTCAGAATGCGTACGTCGGGCGCAGTGGCTCTCGCGGTGGCCATCGCTATCGCCAGTTGGGCGACGACAGCGAGCGCCGCGACGCCCGACGAACTCTATGCCGCCGCTATGGCTCGAGGCGACCGATGGCGCGCGCAGGACGACCTGAAGCACGCTATGCAGAGCTACCAAGAGGCAGAACGCAACAAGCCGACGGCAGAGATCGCTCTTCGAATCGGTGACCTCTATAGCAGACGGCCCAAGTGGTTGGGTGAGGCCGCTCAAGCATACGAGGCAGGCATCAAGCGTGACCCAAGGTATCCGGGGCCTCGTCTTGGTCTCGCGCGACTCGCTATCGGAGCGGTCCCAGTTGATACAGCCAAAGTGCTCCAACTGCTCAGCGAGGAGGAGGGGCTACAACCTGGGCGCTCCGAAGTCGCGGAGCTAAGACAGCGCGTGCAGCATCTGGTCGAAGCGTCTGAGGCTCGACGTCGGGCGCGAGACGAGGCTTCAGCGCGGGAGGCGGAGAGTGAGCGGCGAGATCAAGAGACGAGAGCCAAGATCCAATCGCAAGTAGCTCGCGTGGGTCCGCTTGAATGTAAGCCGATTGTCTACGAGGAGCTGGGCGAGTCAATCGGTAGCGACGTCGCGACGACAACAGCTAGCGGTGTCTATGTCGCCGCGTTGGTGAAGTGCATCAACGTTGGGAAGAAGACGGTGCGGGCAAGTGCGTCCGATTTCACGTTGATCGACCGCTCAGGGCGCCGGTACGCCGTCGATAGCAAGGGGAGCTACTACCAATCCATTACAGCTAGAGCGGACGACGAGGGCGAAGAGAGACAGCGAACCCCGGATCTTCTTCAGCTTCACCCAGGCGTAACCACGTCAATCGTCGCCGTGTTCGATGTTCCCCCGAGCGTTGCCCAAGCGCCCGACATCAAGTTGGACATCCGCGGGGCGAAGCTCCAGCTCACGTTCGCTGAGGGCGAGGCGCAGCAGACCTCGACCAAACAAGGCAAGCCGTGAGGTCTCGAGCGTGACCCGCGGGCCAAGCGTTCGCTTGGCCATCCTGCTCGTCGATGACGATGCACCCACAAGGCGCGCCCTCGGCCGCCTCCTCACTCGCCATGACGTCACGACCGCTGCGGGCGTCGTTGAAGCACGAACGCTCCTCCGATCCGCCTGGCGTCCGCAGGTTGTCATCTCCGATTTTCATTTGAGCGACGGGAGCGGCCTTGATGTCTTGGAAGTGGCTCGACGCCTTGTTCCGAACGCGCGACGGATCCTTTTCACCAGCGCTCCCGAGTTGGTGCCCGGGTCAGTCACGCCGCGTTTGGTTGAGGAGGTTGTTAATAAGGCCTCACCAAGGGCGCTGGAGTTGTTGGCGACCCTTTGAGCTCAGCGACCAACGCGATTGCGGCGCGCGCCGTCCGATTAGACTAATGGGACCCCTTTAGTCTAAAGTCTCTCTATGCGAAAGCTGAAGCGGGCCAAAAACACGTTGGTCGCTTACGTACGTGTTAGCACTGATGAGCAGGCCAACGGCGGCGTCTCTCTGGCAGCTCAGCGAGGGCGCATCACAGCGTACGCGAAAGCGCTCGGCCACAGGGTGGTTGCGGTCGAGCAGGACAGCCTTTCTGGCAAGGTCGCTCCGGCGCGTCGTCCAGGGCTTGGCCGGGCACTAGCGATGGTCAAATCGGGCGAGGCCGCAGGCCTCGTCGTCTTGAAGCTCGATCGCCTCTCGCGCAGCATACGACACGTCCTTGATCTCGCCGATGCGGCGAGTCGTGAAGGATGGCAACTCGTTTCCATAACCGAGCAGCTGGACACGTCGAGCGCGAGCGGCGCTTTCGTGCTTCACGTCTTGAGCGCGCTCGCCGAAATGGAGCGTCGTCAAATTGGTGAGCGCACATCGATGGGCATGGCCCAGGTTGCGCGTGAAGGTCGAGGCAGGTCGCGGCGACTGCCGTTTGGGTTCCGCCTCGATGGTGAGCCGCGCGCGACGGAGATGACTGCCGGGGACAGGAGGAGACTTGTGAAGCATGCGGGTGAGCAACGCCTGCTCCGCGACATTCTCGCCCTCCATGATCGCGGTTGGGGTGCCTATCGCATCGCGACGGGGCTGAACGCGAAGGGCGCTTTCAACCCTCGAACTGGCCGCCCGTGGAATTGGGGGACGCTGCGTGGCATTGTGCGCACGGCGGAGCGACGTCGCGACGAAGCAGGTCGCTGATATCGAGGTCCGGCGAACTCGTTGTGAGCAGGGAACAAGGTGGTGGCGAAGAAGACCGTTAAGCGAAAGCCGAGGCGCGCCGAAAAAGCGCCAAACGAATGCAAGTTTGCTCGGTGCACCGAAGAGGAGCGGGCGGCATGCACGTTCTGTCCTTCAGCTATCGGCAGAAATCTGTGCCGCCTTGCCGCGAAGGAATGGAGTGCTGAAACATCACCTCGCGTTCGTCATCTGACTGGAGCCGAGAAGGACTACACGCAAACCCCAAACAGCGTCAGCCGCTGGAGCCTGGGACCCAAGTACGACGGGGTTTGGCGAACGTTCAACTACTTGGTGTCCTGGACCAGAGATGGAACCGACCTCGTGCACCAGCGCACGGCCCGTCAGTTTGCGGCTGGCCGCGACCTCGATGAGAACCAGTTCTATAAGCACATCACGATCCTCGAAGCGCTGGGTTTCTTGAAGAAGCTCCCTCGCCACGAGGTCACCGGGAAGTCCGCGCGTGGCGACGAGTATTCATACCTCCTGCGGCGCCCCGAATGGGCGACCCAGGTCGCCGATCTGCTCGACCAGCTCGCAGCGTTGCCCACCGATAAGGCGCGTCGCGCAAAGGCTGACGGCCTGCGCCGTGTACTGAAAACGAAGCAGGGCGAGGTCATCCGAGATCTCGAGGCCAAGTTGACGAAGCGCAAGTCACTCCGCTTGTCGAAGAAGTAAGCGCGACCGAGGGCGATGGTGGATCCACAATGTCGCAAGAGGGTAGATCCACCATGTTCGACCATGGTGGATCTCGCGCGGTCCGCAAGGACGGATCCCTCTTTCCCGGCGAGGGTAGAACTTCCGGTCAAATTCGCGCGTATCGGGGAGATATCGTTGGTGATTCCGCATACGCGCAGCCGGGTAGAAGAAGACTAGAAGAAAAGGCAGAAGAAAATTCGAAACGAGAAGCAGAACTAGAGAGCGACGCCCCTAACGAGCGAAGCGAGTTAGGGGCGGAGCCGGAGTCGTTGCGCTGCGCTTCGCGCAGCCGAGGCCCCTGCGGGGCCTCGGTCTCGAGGTTCCGATGATTTGCCTGGGACCGTGTCGCGCCCGCCGTGAGAAACTCGCAGCTGGAACAAAGCGCCACTAGCTGCGCATACCGCCAGGGTTAGCCACGGACCCGCTGTTCCTCCGCCATCATCCTTCGACGCCCACCCGACGTTGTGACGGTCGACCTCCCTGGGCTCCCTAGGTTGTTGAGCCAAAACAAATACTTGGCCGAAATGTCCATGGAACATGGGGTCTCGATTCAGCTCTCGGCGCCCCTTTCCGGAAGAGCACTCCGAACGCGCCCAGCGCGTTGAGCTTGGCGTCCGCTGCTTCACAGAGAGGCAGCGTGGAACGCCAAGCGAAGGAAGCGATCTCATGGGCACCACACGGCTGATCATCGAACGCTACGGCGCCAACCGCGTGTCGTTTCGGTTTTCGTCGCGGAACGGAGGAGCAACGAATTGGACCTGGGTGGTCGATGCGCTTGGCGCGTTGGCAGACGAGTTGGAGAAGCAACGCAGGCCGATCACTAGACCGGACGGGAGCCTCTCTCTCGGCCGTGGCGGTCGGGTCGTCGTCAAACGCCGTACCGCAGCGGTACTCTTGCGTCGTTGGCTCGACAACGACGATGTGGCCACTGCGGCGAAGCGAGAGCAGCTGATGGTCGAGAACTCAGCGTTCGACCAAGCGTTGCTCAGCAAGACGCGCGCCGGTCTTGCCGGTGAGGATGCTCCGCGCCGCGAAGCCTCTCGCTCGGTGCGCCACGGGCCCGGCGAGGAGGACCCGTAGATGTGTGCCTCTGCCAGTCCTCTGCGCAGTTGTCTCCGCAATAGTGAACCGGCGTCGCCGCGTCGATGCTTGGTAGACGAATGTGTGCGCTATAGCGTACACTCGTCTCGTTGGGGATCTCTCAAGAAGTCTTGGTTACGTGACGGCCACTTTGGGTGGCCGCCGAGTGACCCGGACGAGAAAGGTGAGCGAGATGGCAAGGCGCAGGCGTCAATCGGCCAGGGTTGCATCGACCCGCAGGTCCAAGAGGAAGACCCGAGCATCGCAGAGTCCGGACGCCCCGCGGCGACGGAGGAGCGAACGCCCGGCCGCTCTGGGAGACGATCAGAGGAACGCCGCCAGCACGGGCGAAGCCGGCGCGGTGGCTGTGCCTGCCTCATCCCGCAAGGGAAGACATCCGCCGCATCCCAAGTGTCCCGGCTGCGGTCGGGCGCTCTACAAGTCGATGCAGCCGAAGCAGGTCAAGAAGTCGGACCCCTGGGCGTTCTGTCGCGCGCTCGATCGGTGCGAACTCGCAGGCAGGCCGCTCGGCGCGAGTGCGCTCGTAGCAGACGGATAGGGCCACGCGACGACCGGCCCCGGCAGCCCCACCCCCACTGTAGATTTTTCCGTGGCATCTGGTCCTCTGCGCACACGTGGGTGGCCCATCTGCGGTGCGCAACACGTTTTCTCAAAACTTTGGAGTCGTTGGTGACCACGACAAGAGCCGAGGCGAGGTGCATCGTTTGGATGGTGGACTACGCGAGCCTCGGTGGAGACCGTATCCGCCGCAGCAGACTCGCTGTGTTCTCGTTGACCGGTGAGCAACTAGTCGCCCAGTATCACGACGAGCAATGGCGAGAAGCGATCGAGACGCACGGCATCGTGGTGGCAGCAGGATGCTTCTATCCGCGTGATGGTCGTCCCTTCTTCGAGAACCTGTCGGTGGCCTTCAGCCAATGCACCCTCCTTCACGTTGATGAGGAGGCACCTCCGGCACGCACGGTGACAGTCGGCACCGACACGCGAGGGGTCGACCCATCAGCCGGGCTCGGAGCAACAGGCCGCCACTCTTTGTCATCGGAGCTGCCATGAAGCGGACGCGAACATCTAAGTTGGGTGTCCCATCGAGCGAAGGCACCCACGAACTACTAAGAGACGTGCGCCGCGATAGCGGTCTCCCTGCGCTCACGGCGGCGCTGGCGGTCCGTGCATCGAACTGGCCCTGGCTTCCCGTCTACCTGCGTTGGCGTGCGGGCGAGCGCGTGAGCGTCTTGCAACGCAAGTGGTTGGCCGTGACCGCTCGACACCTCGCGCGCGCCAAGCGCCGCAAGCTGACCGAGGCGGACATCCGTGCGGTGCGGCCGTGGCCTCGGAGAGACGAGTGACAAAGCCAACCAAAGAGACCGAGGCGGGTCCAGCGCCGCCCAAGCGTTGGGCCCTCTACACGAGGGAGAGCACGGAAGAGCAGCTTGCCGGGAAAGCGTACGACTCTCACGAGAGCCAGGCGGACTTCCTACGCAACTGGGTGAAGAGCAAGGGCGGGACCGTCTACGCCGTCTATCGGGACACCAAGAGCGGGACCAAGCTTGAGCGCGATGGCTTGTTGCATCTGCTCGCCGACGCGGAGGCGGGAAAGTTCGACGGAGCAGTCGCGTACGACCTGGACCGCTGGCACCGCTCGATTGAGATCTTCGCGTTGATGAAGCGTTTG
The DNA here is from genome assembly GCA_964484195.1 of uncultured Bdellovibrionales bacterium. GTDB lineage: Bacteria > Myxococcota > XYA12-FULL-58-9 > XYA12-FULL-58-9 > JALHOP01 > JALHOP01. The sequence goes on from CAZAER010000060.1 coordinate 7,087, forward strand.
ACTCGCGAGACCGGCGTGCGCTTCGAGTCCGCGACCCAGCCGTTCAGCGACGACCCCGAAGGCGAACTGATGGAGACACAGGTCGCTGCGTTCGCGCAGTACTACAGTCGTCTCGTTAGTAGGAAGGTTCGCATCAAGCGCAATACGATGGTGGCGAAGGGGCTCTGGCGCGGCGGCCCGATCCCCTACGGCTACCAGGCCATCGAAAAGAAGCTTTCGGCACATCCGGAAGAGGCCAAGGTCCTTTGCGCAATCTTTGAACTGTTCCTGGAACACCCGTCAGTTGCGGCGGTGCGCGAGCGCCTCCGCGCGCTCGGCTTCGTCAATCGTAAGGGCGTGTCGTGGTCTAACTCGTCGCTGGAGTCCATCCTTCGAAATCGAGTCTACCTGGGGGAGAGCAGTGAAGGTGGGGTCTGGCATAGCGGACACCACCCGCCACTGATCGACCGGACTGTTTTCGAGAAAGCGCAGAAAGCGTTGCCGACGCGGCGGCGCCTCAGATCGAAGGTTGAGCGCCCATACATCCTCGCGGATGTGCTTCGCTGCGCCGAGTGCGACAGTTCGATGACGCCACACTACGTGAGCAAGAAGGCAGGCAAGTCGGTGGCGTACTACCGTTGCACGCAGACGTTCAAACGCGGCTGGAGCGCGTGCTCTATCAGGCAGGTCAACGCTGACAAGGTGGAGGCGTTCGTCGCAGACCTGATTGAAGAGCTGAGCACGACGCCTGAACTTGTGGCTCGCGCGACCGCAGCTGCAAACGAGCTGACTGATGAGCGCAGCAAACCGCTACGCGAAAAGCAGGCCGCGCTCGAGAGCCGGCTTCGCGAGATCAAGGGCTCGCTGAAGCACTTGGTTGAGGTCATCAAGGCAACCGGCGTCGCTGGGTTCGAGACGGTCCGAGAAGAGATGGAGCAGGGCGAGCGTGATCGAGCGCTTGTCGAAGCGGAGCTTTCGGCGCTCGCGGAGGAGTGCGCGCGTCAGCGCACGCACAAGGTCGACGCAGCGCGTGTCCAAGCGGCGTTAGGCGATCTGCGCCTGCTGTACGAGGTGGCAACTCCCGCAGAGCGTCGCGACCTCGTTCGTCTGATGTTCCGTCGCGTCGTCTACAACGGACCAGGAAAGCCGGTCTCCGTTGAGCTCTTCGACAGGAAGAGGGTGGAACCGCACGGAGACGATCCGCGCGGTTCGAAAATACACCCTAGATGGCTCCGCATGCGGCGCTTCCTGCGAACGCTCTCGGTAAACGGGTTTGGGACAGATTCGGATGTTCGTACTGACCCACGACGGCGCTCGCACTGCGACTCCGAGAACTTGCGCCGAGAGTGCTGGGACAGATTCGCCGGTTCGCTCTGTCCCATCGTGGGTCCGTCGCCTCGGGATCGAGTGCCCTCGGGACACGTTGAGCGAGAGCGAGCCGTCCCGACTCCCCCTGGACTGTAGCGGGGAAGCGAGCCTGTGTGGTCCGCATGGACCAGGCCCCGCAGCCCGAAGACGCCGCCGCGATCACCGAGCGCGAGGAACGACGCGCCGACGTGCAGCGGCGCATCGACGAGGTGGCCGGCGTGCTCGCCGAGACCCTGCTCGGCATGTGGCGCGCGAAGCACCGCGCCGAGCGCCGTGGGGAGCCTTGGCCGCCGCCGGAGCCGCCGAAGGTGGAACCGCCACCCACGCCGGGGCTGATCGAAAAGCCGAAGGGGCCACCGCGCCGAGTCTTCCGCGAGCTCGAGGCACGGGATGAGATGGTCGCGAACATGCTGCTGGAGATGACCTGGTTCCCCACGTCGGAGCTCTGGCTCGAGCCCGCGGGCGGAAAGCGGACGCGTGTCGTCCTGGAGTACGGCCGCGTCGTCATCGGCGTCGCGGTACTCGACGAGTACGGCGACGCCGCGGTGCTCCGGGCGCTCGCGGTCCGCGCGACCTGTCGGCGGCAGAAGCACGGCCGCGCGCTCGTCGAGTACATCGTGCGCCACGCGTACGAGGTCGGCGTCGGCCGCATGTACACCGTCAGCGCGACGCAGTGGTTCGTCGAGGCAGTCGGCTTCGAGCTTTGCAAGCGCACGATGTTGCCCGCGGACGCGCGTCGCCTCCCGGGCATCATCGACGCGCCCAGCAACGCCTTCGTCTTCGAGCTGAGGCCGACCCAGAACGGGCGTCGCGTGCCACGACGGAGCGTGCCGTGCTCGGCGGTCGAGGCCCTTTTGACCCGGTCCGAACTGAAGACGGTGCGCTGAAGCCGAGCGAGCGCGGACTCGCCGACGAGCGCCACCAGGGCGCCCACATTGGCCCAGGGCGCACCGAGGGCGCCGTGACGAGCGATGATGCTCATGGTTTGCTGGGTCCCGGCATCGTACGTGTGAGTGCGGTGACGATCCTGCTCTGCGCGCGCTGTCGCACGAGGGTCTTCACGCGGTCGACCACGTTGCCGACGTCTTCGTAAACCTCATGCTCCCAGACTCGCACTGACAACCAGCCCAGCGCGGCCAGCTCCGCGTCTACCCTTTCGTCTCGGGCTCTATTGCGTCGCAGCTTCTCCTGCCAGAACGAGTCGTTCGCTCGCGGTTTCGTGTAGTGCTCGGGACACCCATGCCAGAAGCAGCCATCCACGAAGACCGCAAGCTTCGTCGAGCCGAAGGTGATGTCTGGCGTGCCGGGAAGCTTGCGTGCGGTGACACGATAGCGAAGCCCAGCCGACCAGAGAGCCCGCCGGAGGAGCAGTTCGGCATCGGTGTCCTTCGAGCGAACACGCGCCATTTGTTCCGATTTCGACAGCGGCGCCGGCCTCGCCGAGTGTGGTCGGCGCTTCGCAGTCACGTCACGCAGCTCCTGCGGTCGCGGAACTTGCCGTGCTTGTCATGGCCGACATGGCCGACACACCGAGGTCCTGCAGCATGGCGATGATGTGATTGTCGAGGTTACGTACGTCGACGCCGTAGACCGAGGCACGGGCGCCCGTCACCGCGTCACCAAGAACTTGAACCTCGAAGTCGTCGGCCGGGAACACGAGGAACGCTCGCGTCGCCGCGAAAGCGGAAGCGTGAACCAGAAGCTGGTAGACGTCGCTCGCGCCAGGGAGGCGGTTCCATTGCTTGTACTTGACGTCCCCGATGCAGGGCGTCGTGGCCGCATGATGGACAACAAGGTCCGGGTTCGCTCGAAACGCGTCGCTTCTGGGAGGGAAGATCGGAGGGGGCGATGAGCGCCCTGCGACGACGGTTCCGGCCGAACCGAGCATCGCCCGCATCGTCCCTCGAACTGCTCGCTCGAACAGAGACTCGAGGTTCAAGAACCAAGAGCGCGGTGCCGTTCCCCCCAAAGGCGTGTCGTGCTCGAAGCTCTCGTGCGCCAGGATGATGGCGGCGAGCGCGAGCATGTCGGCAAGGGCCTTGTCGGACACCGACTCAGCCAGCTTCTCGGCTTTGCGAGCAGCTTCCGCCCGTGCGCCAAAAAGCACCTCTGCGTTTCGACAATCGTCGAAGAGCAACGCCATCGTGCGAACTCGCGCGACGACGTCGCGCGGCAACTGAATAAGCCGGCCGATTCGTTCGACCTCCCGGAGCGCAGCGAGAACGGTCCTGTTGATGGGCAGGTCAAACGTCACGGCGTTCTTGTCGAAGGCCGCCAAGTGCCTGAGGCCGCGAGCCCGGAGGCGCGCGGTCCGCGTCATGTCGAGCCGGCCACCGACGAGCGAACCCTTCATCGACAACTTCTCGTACGCGAACAGTCGACCGCACGCCGCGTAACGTCGAACCGCTTCCACGAAGTGGGTGACGAGCAGAGCGATCAGCGGGCCCAGCTCTGAGCTGGGACCGGGAACGTGTTCGACCCGAAAGTCAGTGCCGGACGCGAAGTGAAGAAGCGCGGCCAACGAGCCCGAAACCTTCTCATGCAGCTCCAGGACGAGGCCGTCGGCTATCCGAGACCTGCCGACGTAGCAGCCCCCCGTCAGCCGCACACGTCCACCGCGAAGTTGCTCGACGGTGACAACCCCGCGCTCGACGAGACTCCAGAAGACGGGACTCCGCGAGACATCCCGCCATGCGGCGATCGTCAGGTCGACCGTTCCCCGTTCCGGTACCCGGATGACTTGCAGAGGTTCCGTCACGACAGTGTGTGCTCAGGGGCAGCCCGCCAGGGGTAGAGTTCCTCTATCGCATCAGTGAACGGATGCGGCTCCACGAGCGGGCGACGCAGCAAGTGCTCGATCCGTTCCTTCCACAACAGGTGGAGGTCAGGTGCTTCCGCCGTCACCTCGGCGAACACGCCATGCCCGAACGGCATGAGATGCTCGTACTCTGCGCCGAAGCGCTTGGCGCACTCGGAGAAGATGGCCTGTAGCTTGGCGAGCACGTTGGGCGCTAGCTTGTCGGCCAACATCTCGCTCAACTGCTCCCCCGACGGGGGAAACCGAACGATGCGCAGGCGGCGAATCAGCGCGCTGTCGAGTTCGATCGCCGTGCGGTCGGTAGGGTTGTAAGTCGCAAGGATCGTGAGGTTCTTGGCAATGTAGATCGGCCGCCTGCTGTAGACCGAGATGAAGGGCCGATCTCGGTGTTCAAGGTACGTCATGAGCTCGCCGAGTACGCCGGCGAGATTGGCGCGCGTGAACTCCTCGATGAGCAGGACATACCGGCGCTCTGGATCGTCCAGCGCACGTTGGTTCCAGTCGAGGAACACCCCGGGAACGACGTTCACGCCCGACGAATCGTCGATGCGGAGGCCCTCGATGAACTCCTCGTAGCTGAACGACTGATGGAACTGGATCTCTCGCACGAGGAGGGGCTCACCGCAGAAACGCTGCGCGGCGATCGAGGCGACGAACGACTTCCCGGTCCCCGGAACGCCGGCCAGCGCGATGATTGAGCGGGATCCGTATCGTTCACACGCGGTCACGACGGACGAGATGGCGGATTCGGTGGCGGCGCCGTAGTTCTTCATCGAAGGTCCTTTGGAAGCGCGGCGCACCTCGATACATGCTCGATGTACTCGCGCACGGAGGCGAAGTCTTTGTGTACGTGCTTGATCCGGGCTGCCTCTCGCACGACGGAGAGCGTCGAGTCGTCGAGTTGGTAGTACGCCTCGTTCCCCTTGTCGGGGAACAGCGTCCAGCCGAAAGACGCCAGCGACACCCAAGGTATGATCCGGTCGTTCTTCTTGTCGCCGGTGATGGTTTCGTCACCCAAGATGGAAAGGTCGTTCTGCTCCCTCGCTTGTCGAATCTTGGCGATGCACTCTTCGAGTTGAGCGGCGTCGCACACCTTGAAGAGTCCGCGATTCAGCTCATCCGAGTTGATGCGGTTGTCGAGGGCCAGCATGGCCCGCCAGATGAAGGCAAACGGGAACACTCTGACCGCTTCTGCGTACTTCTGCCCGGCGCCCGACGGGTTGCGCAATTGACAAGTCGCCAAGGCGTACGCCGCATGGCGCGCCAAAAGCACGCGGTTCTTCGCCGTCACGATGTCGAGCCATCGCAGCGTGGCAACACCGAGGTCGGTCACGCGAACCTTGCCGGCGTCTTCGTAGAGCAAGCCGACGGTTTGATAGACCTGCCGGCCGTCCCGGTATCGCTTCGCGTCGGGCGTGGTCTTCGTCGGGTCCTTCGTGCGCGCCCGGTCATACGGCAGCTTCGCAAGCAGCTCTTCTGGCGTGAGGCCATCCGCCTCGAGAAACGGGCGTAGGTTGCCGGACTGGTTGTCGCGCGGCAGCAACCGGAAGGTCTGATGAAGGGACCCGCTCCACGTCGTTTCGTCCGCCATCAGTCGATCGTCCCTGGGAAAAGGGCAACTTGACGAGGCTGACGCCTGGAACGACTTCGTGCCACCGGCGCATCAGTCGTGAGTGCTTGGAGTGCTGCGCGCGCCAAGGCCTCCGCGAGTACAGGCGGAACGGCGTTGCCGATCTGGCAGGCAATATCCTCCTGGTTGCCTTTGAACCCGAAGCTGTCGGGGAAGGTCTGGAGCCGAGCTCCCTCGCGCAGGGTGATGTTCCGGTCTTCTACCGGATGAGCAAACTTGCCGCGCGTGAAGCTGTCGAACCTTGCGGTGATCGTTCCTGCCGGGCGGTCAGCGGCAAGGCGTCCGTACACGTAGCGATGCCCGATCTTCTCTGCGCCGGCCTTGTGACAGTCGACGCGCAGATGGACCGGCAGGTTCTCCATGCCCCCTCCAGGAGGAATATGCCGAAGTCGCTCTCGGTTTAGCGGCGAGAGGCGGGTTTGCCGGTGTAGCGGGTCGCGCGGCTTCAGCTCCTCGGGCGGCGGTGGAGAAGGCAGGTCGCCGATTGCGTCTCCGACCGTCACATAAGCTTCCGGCGAGCACTTCGCGGCCGGAAGCAGGAACGGACGGTGCTCGGACCGGCGACGCCCGAGCACCACGACGCGCTTCCTGAGCTGAGGTGCGCCGTAGTCGGCGGCGTTTACGACATGAGATTGGGTCTCGTAGCCGGCGTCATCTACTGCATCGAGGAACGCGTGGAAGAGTTCGCTTCCCCGCTTCCCCATGAGCCCCGGCACGTTCTCCATGATGAACAGCCGTGGCGCGATCTCGCCGAGAAGCCGCGCGTACTCAAGGACGAGGGAGTTGCGCACGTCGTGATCAGCCCCAATCCGCTGAATCGAGAAGCCCTGGCACGGAGGTCCGCCGACAACGAGATCGATCTCTCCCTTCGTTGCACCTGCTGCACGAAGAAGCTCGCGCCCCGTCATCGAGGCGAGGTCTCTGCACAGCACCGGGTGCTTGAAGTTCTTCTCGTAGGAATCGACAGCGAGCTGCCAGGAGTCGACGGCGAGACGCACATCGAACCCCGCACGCTCAAGCCCTAGCGAGAAGCCGCCGGCGCCGCAGAAGAGATCGACCGCGGTGAACGCGGTCGAAGTATCATCGGTTTTGGCTTTAGGCATCGCAGGAGCCGAACTCCTTTCGATGCCCCGCCTTCAGCGAAGGGATGAGCCGCGAGAACGACGGACCGACAGGTGCGGTGATGCCCTCATCGAAGGTGTCGACGTCTTCCTGGGACTGCAGTTCTCGAAGGACGTGGCTTGCGAGGTGCGCGGCGAACGCAGGCGGAACCGCGTTGCCGATCTGCCGGAAGCGTTCGTCGAGGCTCCCGGCGAACTGGTAGTCGTCCGGGAAGCTTTGCAGCAACGCGGCTTCACGCACCGACAAGCCGCGATGCTGCTCGGGATGAACGTACCGCCCGCTCGCAGGGTTTCGCGCGTAGGCAGTGATCGTAATGGCGGGGCGATCCCAGAAGAGGCGTCCGTACACGTCTTCGTAGACGGCGCGCCCGTTGCGCTCCTTCGCCCTGCGCAAGCACTCGGGGCCGACGTGGTCGGGACGGCTTCCTCCATCGGGAGGAACCGCCATGATGGTCTCCAGCGTCGACTGTTTGTGTCCTGCGGTGTAGTGCATCGGATCGCCGGGATCGCGCTCGCCGGCCTGCACGGGTGGCAGTGCGCCGATGGCGTCACGCACGGTGCGGAACTCCGATCTGGGAAGGAGCCTCGTCGGCGGCTTGAACTTCCTCGGCATCGCGAGCATCAGAGCCCGAAACCGCTCTTGGGGCACACCGAACTCGGCCATGTTGTGGACGCCGACGTGAACGAAGTAGCCGGCCTTCTCGAGGATCTCCCGAGCACGAGTCACAAAGGGCCAGTATCGGTCGGTCAGCAGCTCGGGCACGTTCTCGACGACCACCGCCGCCGGTTTGAGTTTTGCAGCGATGCGCGCGAAATCGACGAAGAGCGAGTTGCGCGGATCGCTCGAACCGGCCTCATTGCGGTGGGAAGAGAACCCTTGGCACGGAGCGCAGCCGATGAGCACGAGCGGTCTGGTCGGGTCCGGTCGAACGCGGCCGATCGTCTCCGCGAGCAACTTGGGCCTCCGCGCGAGTTCACCGATGTCAGCGTGGAAGGGTTTGACCCCAAGGTTCAGCTCGTAGGTCTGGTTGGCGACCTTGTCGATGTCCACCGCGCCGACGAGACGGAACGACGGCACCTCGCCGTTGACCGACAGGAAGCCGGTCGACATGCCGCCGCAACCGCTGAACATGTCGATGACGTCGATGGGGCCCGACACGCCGCCCTTAGCGCGCTTCCAATTGTCGTTGAGCCGCAGGGCGGCGGTGCGCGGATCGGGTGTGCTGGCCTGAGAGCGGCTGGCTTTTGAGGCGCGACGCCCTCCGGGCGTCACGGATGGCGTGGTGGATCGATTCTGGGTCCTCATCGACCGGCTCCCGATGGCGTGAGGGGGAGCGATTTTTGAAGCTGGAATCGCTCTCCGTCGAGGTGTTCGCGGATCAGGCGGGCGATGAGCGTGCTCTTCTTGAACCCCTGCGAGTCGCAGTAGCGTTCGAACCGCTCGAACTCGTCGGCGTCGAGAAGGACCGTGATCTTACTTTGCTTCTTGCGTGGCACGGCTAGCCCTCCTGAACACGCCAGCAGTACCGCGCGATATACGGGGTTGTCAATACTTTGCCGCACGATCGCGGCAACATGCGGACTAGTGCGTACTAGTGCGGACTCGAAGCCACGCCGCCCGCTGCTCGGCCCACGTCCCCGCGTGGGCCACCGCCCGGAGGGTCCGCTCGGCCATCGGCTCGGCGCCGTCGACGGCTTCGAGGGCCAGGACCTGCTCCTGGAGGTCGGCGGCCAGCATGAGCAGGTCGAAGAGCTGGGTGACCCGGGCGCGGGTGAGCCCCAGCTTGCGCGCCAGGGCGGCCTGGTCGGCCACGAGCCCGCGCTCGATGGCGGCCTGCAGGTGGTGCGCGAGGGCGAGCTGCCGGGCGACCTTGGCGGGGCGTCGCACGGGCTCGGGCTTGTCGGGCGGCGGCGTCGGGGTGAGCTCCACGCTGCGGCTCCGGCGCCAGAAGATCGGCTCCTCGATCACCCGGTAGTCGCACGGCGTGTTCTTCCTCGTGCCCTCGTCGCTGGTCTGCCGGTCGCTCACGCCGCCTCCTTCGTGCCCGAGGCGGCGCCGAAGTCGATCAGCTCGACGCGGCACGTGCCCTTGTCCTCGTCGACCACCACCTTGTCGATGAGCGCCCGCAGGAAGCGCCCCTGGTTGTCGGGCGACATGTTCACCCAGACCTTGGCGAAGTCGCGGAGCGCGGCGACGAACCAGGCGTGGTCCTTCCTGGCGATCTCCAGCTCGGCTGCGTCGCGCTCGAGGTCGCGGAGCTGCTGCTCGCTCGCAGCGAGACGGTCAGCCTCGATGCCGAGCTTCTGCTCGACGAGCTCACGCGCGCGCCCATCGAGGCGGACGAGCTCCTCGGTGAGCCGGGAGGCGTTTGCCGAGCACTCGGCAATCTTCGTCGCCAGCTCCGCGCGCAGCTTGCCGAAGTCCTCGCCCTTGCCCGCGGTGAGCGTCTCGAGGTGCTTCGCGACGCGCTCGGCGAGCGAGCCGTCGGCGGTCGCGTTCGAGATGCGGGCGACGACGAACTCCTCGAGCGCGGCGGCGGGCAGCGGCCGTCCTGCGCACTGGTCCTTGCCGTACTTCTCGCGCCGCGAACACCGGTAGTACCTGTGCGTCTTGCCGGTGGAGGGCTTCGTCGTCGAGCCCGGGCACATCATCTCGCCGCAGAGCGCGCAGCGCACGAGGCTGCGCAGGACGTAGTCGGGGTTCGTGCCGGTCCACCGCACCACGCGGCTCGTGCCCGCGAGGATGGCCTGGGCGGCGCGGTAAGTGGACTCGTCGATCAGCGGCGGGTGCTCGCCGGGGTGCAGCTCGTCGCCGTACATCATGAAGCCCGCGTAGATCGGGCTCTTGAGGATGCGGCCGATGCCCTCCTTCGACCACGCGAGCTTCTTGGTGACCTTGGAGCCGCGCGGCAGGAGCATCCGCTCGTTCAGCAGATGCGCCACCTTCGCCTGCTGGCGGTGCATGAGGAACAGGTCGAAGGCCTCGCGGACGACGCGCGCCTCGAGCTCGTTGACGAGGAGCTTCTTGTCCTTCACCGAGTAGCCGTAGGGCACCGGCCCGCCCGTCCACTTCCCCTTGCGACGGGCGCCGGCGATCTTGTCGCGGGTGCGCTCGCTGATCATCTCGCGTTCGAACTCGGCGAAGGACATCAACATGTTCATCGTCAGCCGACCCATCGCGTCGGCCGTCGAGAAGTTCTGCGTCACCGAGACGAACGAGGCGCCCGCCGCCCCGAGGCGTTCCATCACCTTCACGAAGTCGAGGAGCGAGCGCGAGAGGCGGTCGACCTTGTAGACGACGATGACGTCGACCTTGCCCGCCTCGACGTCGGCCATCAGGCGCGTGAACGCGGGGCGGTCGATGTTCGCGCCCGTGAAGCCGCCGTCGTCGTAGCGCTCGTCGACGAGCTTCCACCCCGGCTGGCGCTGGATGTACGCGAGGCAGGACTCGCGCTGGG
>CAZAER010000061.1:0-17389 GCA_964484195.1 uncultured Bdellovibrionales bacterium
GTGCTCATCTGCTCGAAGCATCACCGGGCGCTGCACGAGGAGGGCTACTCACTCATCCGTGCGAACGGCGAGCTCGTCTTCCGCAATCCGTGGGGCTACGAGCTGAAGGCCGCTCCCGTTCCGCCGACAGTGGCGCTCAAAGACCGCGCACTCGACGACATCCCGACGCCTCCGCCCTCTGACCTCTACCCCGGCGAGTACACGACCCACCGAACCAACCTCGAGTGCTCGATCGAATGGTTGGTGATGCCGGGCTAGACGTCGATCCTACAAACCTTCTGCGATGCGCGTTAGCTCCGCGATCGACAAAGTCTCGGCGCGCCGGGTTGGCTCGATGCCCGCCTTTGCCAGCAGCGCATCCGCCTCAGCGGACGAAATGTCGAGGCCTCCGGCGATCGAATTCTTGATGGTCTTGCGGCGGGCGCTGAAGCCGGCGCGCGCAATCGTCACCATCTTGGCATCGAGCTCGGGGGAGAGTCGCTCGCGCTTTAGCGTCAGGGTCACGACCGCCGAGTGCACCTTGGGTGGTGGATGGAAAGCGCCGGGGGGCACGCCGAACGTGATGGCCGCGTCGAAGGCCCGTTGCACGAGCACCGAGAGCAGGCCGAAGGTACGGCCACCTGGTTGCGCCTCGAGACGCTCGGCGACCTCGCGCTGCACCATGACGACGGCTCGAGCGACGTGCGGCTGGGCATCCGCGAGGTTCACCAGGATGCGACTCGAGAGTTGATAGGGGAGGTTGCCGGCGACCGTGAGCGGCCCGCCGCACTCCTGGGCGAGCGCCGCGTAGTCGAGCTCGGCGGCGTTGGCCTCGCGGATGACGAGGTCGCCCAGGCCCTCCATGTTCTCGCGCAGGAGCGGGACCATCTCGCGGTCGCGCTCGACGGCGATGACCTTGGCGCCGCGCGCGAGCAAGTGCTGCGTGAGCGCGCCCATACCGGCGCCGAGCTCGACGATGGGCTCGCCCGAGCCGACCTTGGTGGCGGTGGCGATGCGCTCGAGCACCGAGTCGTCCTTGAGGAAGTTCTGGCCCCAGCTCTTCTTGGCCTTGAGGCCGGCGCGCGACAGCAGCGCCTTGGCGTCGGTGGCGCGACTCATCGGGCGCTCGCTTTCTTGCGGTTCTTGATGCGGACGCGTGTGTCGATGGCGTTGCCGAGCGGCCAGCGCGAGGTCACCGAGGTGGCGAAGTCGTCGTGCTCGCCTCGCGACAGGCGCATCCATCCGGCGGCGGCGATCATCGCGGCGTTGTCGGTGCACAGCACCTTTGGCGGCACGAAACACCAGAGCCCAGCTTCGGCGCAGCGCTCCTGCAAAAGCGCGCGCAAGCGGCCATTGGCGGCGACTCCACCGGCGATGGCGACGCCCCCAGCGCCGATGCGCTTCGCTGCTCGCACCGCTTTGGCGGACAAGACGTCGACGATGGCTTCTTGCACCGAAGCGCAGAGGTCGGCGAGCTCTTTGCCCTCGAGCTTCGGGTGATGGGCCAGGTAGGTCGCGACCGCGGTCTTGAGTCCGGAGAACGAGAGCTCGAGCGATGCTCGCTGTGGCAACGCTCTCGGAAACGCGATGGCGTTGGGATCACCGCCTTCGCCGGCCTTCTCGAGCAGGGCGCCGCCGGGATAGCCGAGCCCCAAGAGCTTCGCGACCTTGTCGAACGCCTCGCCGGCTGCGTCGTCACGCGTGCCGCCGAGCAAGGCGTAGTCGCCGAAAGCGCGCACCGCGTAGAGGTGGGTGTGGCCGCCGCTGACGACGAGCGCGACGTGGGGATAGGTCGGCGGTGTTTCCGCAAGCAATGCCGCCGCCACGTGGCCTTCGAGGTGGTTGATGCCGAGCCAGGGAATTCCGCGCGCCAGCGCGATGCCCTTTGCCATCTGCACGCCGACCAGCAACGCGCCGACGAGTCCCGGCCCGCGGGTCACCGCGACGGCGTCGATGGCATCGATACCACCGACGGGCGCCACCGCTTGGTCGATGATGTCGACCAACCGCGCCACGTGCTCGCGCGACGCAACCTCTGGCACCACTCCGCCAAAGCGGGCATGGGCAACGGTCTGCGAATGGATGACGTTGGTGACGAGCTTCGGACCGTCCTCGACGACGGCGGCCGCAGTCTCGTCGCAGCTCGTCTCGATGCCGAGGACGCGCATCAGTCGCAGGTTTCCGGGGTGTCGCATGCACCGTCGCAGGCGCGGAGAGTGACCTCCATGGTGCGGTCGCGGGAGAAGCCGATGACCCGCAGCTCGGACGCGTATCCCTCTTTGCTGACCCGCACGGCGTACGGCGTCTCGTCGCAATCGAAGGCGCCGAACTCGCACGACTCCCACGCGATATCGAGGACCCCGTCTTCGGGTGAGAGCTCGCAGAGCTCGTCGTCGTTGTATTCGTCCATATCGAGGACGACGACTGCTTCGGCGATGGGGGCGCGCGCCTCGTCGATCACTTCGACGATGAAATGGGTCTCGGAGCCGTCGAAGGTGGTGCAACCGGCGAGCAGCATGAGGCAGGGAAGGGGCCAACGCATGGGGGCGCTCCTTACCCGAGTGGCCACAAACTTGTAAGTTCCGCCGGCATATCGCACACCCTCTAGGTGCGCTTCGTCGTCCCCCTGCTGCTGATCGCGGCGATCACGCTCCCGGCCTCAGCGGCCGACCCTTATGTTTGGTCGCCCGAGCAGCGGACCATCGCCGAGGATTGGCTGCGCGCGGTCGGCAAGCGCAAGCCGAAGGAGTCGCTCGGGGAGCTCGCGGTCCGCGCAGGCAAGCTCCGCATCGGCACGCCCTACCTCGATCCGCCGCAACTCGACGCACCCGAGGAGCTGCACATCGAGCTGTCGACGTTGCAGTGCCAATCCTTCGTCGAGAGCAGTCTCGCCGTTGCTCGCTGTGTCTGGAACGAGACGCCGACGGCCGACTGCGTCGCCGACGAGATCCGCGGTTTCCGCTATCGCGATGGGGTGGTCGCCGGTTTCGCCTCGCGCCTGCACTATTTCAACGACTGGCTGACCGACAACGCCAAGCGCGGGAGCCTCGTGCTCCTCGGTGACAAGCTCAACACCAAGGCGTGGACGCAGCGCTTCGACTACATGTCCAAACATCACAAACGTTACCCGCAGCTCGTGCACGCCGACATTCTCGAGGCCATCAGCGCGGCGGAGGGCCGGCTCACCTCGACCGAGTATCGCATCGTGCCCAAGGAGCGCGTTGCCGCCGCCGAGAAGGAGCTGCAGACCGGAGACGTCATCGCCTTCGTCACCAGTCAGAAGCCCGGCCTCATGATCTCGCACACCGGCTTCGTGGTGCGCGGCGCCTCGGGCGCCCTCCACGTCATGCACGCTTCGAGCTACCACCAGAAGGTGATCGTGACCCGGACCGATCTCGCCGGCTACGTGAATGCGCGCGAAGATCGCCAGGGCGTCATGGTCGCCCGGCCGCAGCCTCCGCTGGTCCCGACGACGACCGCCAACGCGGCGCCCTGAAAATCGCCGGATCATTGCCAGACCGCATTTCGTCCCACACAATCGTCGGTCTCGATGACTCGTGGCCGTGATCCCGACCATTTCAGCCGCAGAGCCCAGAAAGAGGGTCACGCCGCCCGTTCGATCTACAAGCTCGAGGAGATCGACCAGCGCTGGAAGCTCCTCAAGAAGGGGCAGCGCGTCCTCGACCTCGGGTGCTCGCCCGGCTCCTGGATGCAATACGCAGTGGCCAAGGTTGGCCCCTCGGGCCGGGTTCTCGGCATCGATCTCAAGCCGGTGAACGCGACCTTCCCACCGCATGGCGAGGCCCGAGTCGGCGACATCTACAAGCTCGACCAGGCGACCCTGGGCGATCCGTATGACGTGGTGCTTTCGGACATGGCCCCGTCGACCATGGGCGACCATACGACCGACGCCCTGCGCTCCGCGGCGCTTGCCGAGCAGGCCATCGCCATCGCCGACGCCTTCGTGAAGCCCGGCGGCGCCATGGTGGTCAAAGTTCTCGAGGGTGGTGAGATTCAGAACCTGGTGGTGCTCATGCGCCGCATCTTCGACAAGGTCGAGCGCTTGCGACCGCAGGCGACGCGGCAGCGCTCGACGGAGATTTTCTTGGTGGGCTTGGGCCGCAAGGCGAAAGCCAAGGACGCTACATCGTGACGGTAACTCGTACCCGCTTCGACAACGGCCTCACCCTGCTCACGCAAGAGCAGCACGCCGCGCCCGTCGTCGCCATCCAAGTCTGGGTCAACGTCGGTTCCGCTGACGAGACCGACGACATCGCCGGCATCGCGCATGTCCACGAGCACATGCTGTTCAAGGGCACCGAGCGCCGCGGCCTGGGCGAGATTGCCCGCGCCGTCGAAGGCGCCGGCGGTGAGATCAACGCTTGGACCTCGTACGATCAGACCGTCTACCACGTCGTCCTCGCGGCCGACGAAGCCGCCACCGGCCTCGACATCTTGAGCGATGCCATCCGCAATAGCGCTTTCGACACCGAAGAGCTCAAGCGCGAGATCGAAGTCATCATCGAGGAGATCAGGCGAGCCGAAGACGCGCCGTCGCGTCGCATCGCCAAGGCCTTGTTCGCTTTGGCGTACGAGCAACATCCGTATCACCGGCCAGTCATCGGCAGTGAAGCGACGGTGCGTGCTCTCACGCGCGAGCGCATCCTCCAGTTCTTCCGCGACAACTACCGCCCCGACAACATCACCGTGGTGGTCACCGGCGCCTTCGACACCCAGCAGATGGTGCAGCTCGTACGCCGCTACTTCGGTGACTGGCGGGTCAGTGGCCAGCGCAAGCTGCCGCCGCGCGCCGTCGAGGCAGAGCAGGCCGACCTGCGCCTGCGCGTGATGAGCGAGCAGGTGAAGGAGTCGCGCGTCTCCGTTGCCTGGCACATCCCCGGCCTCGTGCACGCCGACATCGCCGCTATCGACGTGTTGTCCGTGCTCCTGGGGCACGGCGACAGCTCGCGTCTCTACGTGAAGACGCGCCGCGCCGAGGAGCTGGTGAACGACGTGTACGCTTATGCGTACACACCGCGCGACCCCGGCGTGTTCATCGTCGGTGCGGGCCTCAAGGCCGAGTCGATGGAGCCGGCGCTCGAGTCCATGCTCTCGACGGTCTACGACCTGCGCGATCGCCTGGTCGGCGCCGACGAGCTCGAGAAGGCGAAAGTCATCGTGCTCTCCGAGTCCGCGTATCAGCGCGAGACCGTGCAAGGCGAAGCGCGCAAGCTCGGCTTCTTCGAGACCGTCGCCGGTGACTTCCAGTTCGAGAAGGCCTACGACGCCGCTCTTCGCAAGCTCACGCCCGAAGCGATTCGCGACGCCGCCCGCAAGTACCTCACGCGTGCCCCGAGCGTCGTCATGCAGCAGCCGCCCGATGCCAAGGTGCCGGAGCTCGAAGAGGTCCGTCGCCTGGTGGAGCGCGCCTGGGCCAAGGCGAGCGAGCGTTTGCATCGCGGCACCCGCGGCGAGCTCGACGTCACCCGCGTCACCCTGGCGAACGGCTGCACCATCCTGGTGCGCGAGGAAGACAGCCCGGTCGTCGCGGCGCGCGCCGTGGCTCTCGGCGGCGTGCTCTGGGAGACCGCTCAGAACAGCGGCATCGGTAACCTTCTCGCTTCCGTCTGGGGCACCGCGACGACGCGCTACGGCGCCGAGGAGCTCTCGGCCAAGATCGCGGGCATGGGCGGAACTCTCGCCTCGTTCAGCGGCCGCAACAGCATCGGCTTGCGCACCGACGTCATCCGCGAGAACGCCGTCGAAGGACTCACCTTGTTCGGCGACGCGCTCCTCACGCCCGAGCTGTCACGCGACGACATCGAGCGCGAGCGCCAGGTGATCATCGAGCGCATCAAGAATCGCGAGGACAATCCGGCGGGCTTCGCGTTCGACATGTTCTCGTCGACGCTATTCCCCGGTCATCCCTACGGCTTCCGCATGACCGGGACCGAGGAGAGCATCGCCGGCATCGACGCCACCGCGCTCATGCAGCACCTGTCGCTTCTGGGCACGCCAGACAAGCTGGTCATCTGCGTGACTGGCGGCATCGAGGTCGATCGCGTGCTCGACACCTTGGCTGCGCGTCTCGAAGCGGTGCCGCGCGGGCCGTCGTTGCCCCCAGCTCCGACCATGGCCGCGATGGCGGACGGACCGCGCCAGAAGTCGGCGACCCTCGACAAGAAGCAATCGCACGTCCTCATCGGCGGACGCGGCACGACCGTCGATGATCCGGATCGCTTCGCGCTCGAGGTCCTCACCACCGTGCTCTCCGGGCAAAGTGGCCGCCTGTTCATGGACCTGCGCGACCGCCAGAGCCTCGCCTACTCGGTGAGCAGCACCGCCGTCGAAGGCCTGCAGCCTGGTCACGTGCTGGTGCACATGGGCACCAGCCCAGAGAAGGTCGAGCAAGCGGTCAAAGGCCTGTACGAGCACCTGACGCGCATCGTCACCGACCCAGTGAGCGACACCGAGCTCATGCGCGCCAAGCGCTACCTCATCGGCACGCACGCCATCGAGCTGCAGCGGACCGGCTCGCGCGCCACCAGCATGGCGTTGTCCGAGCGCTTCGGCTTGGGCTACGGCGCACAGTCCAAGTACCCCGACGCGGTTCGCGGAGTGACGGCGGCGCGGGTTCTCGAGGTGGCGCGCCGCTATCTCGATCCGGCGAAGCTCATACAGGTGGTGGTGGGTCCGCGGGGCGCATGAAGCGCTTGTTGCTCGCGGTGTCGTTGGCCGCCTGCGCTTGCGGGGATGATCCTCCGGAGCTCGCCGACGAGCTGGCGGCGATCCGCGGGCTTCGTGTCCTGGTCAGCGACCCTTGGACCGACGGTCGCACCCGCGTCATCGCCGACTTCGAGCAACCCGTGGATCACGGTGCCCCGAATGGCGTGACGTTCCAGCAGCGCTTGGTCATCTTCCATCGCGACGTATCCGCTCCCACGGTCATGTCGACGCAAGGCTACGGCGTCGGTGACGGCGTCGGCACCACCGAGCCCACGGCGATTCTCGCGGCCAACGAGGTTCAGGTCGAACATCGCTTCTTCGGCTCATCGCTTCCGGCGCAGCCCGACTGGACCAAGGTCACCATCGCGCAAGCCGCGGGTGATCACCACGCCGTCGTCGCGGCGCTCTCTGACTACTATCGCGGACCATGGATCTCGACCGGCGCGAGCAAGGGCGGCATCGCGGCGCTCGCCCACCGGCGTTTCTATCCCGACGACGTCGCTGGAACGGTCGCCTACGTGGCGCCTTCGACCTCGACCCTTTCGGACCAGCGCTATGCCACTTACGTGCAAGAGCTCGGCTCGTCGAGTTGTGGAGCAGCGCTCCGCACCTTCCAGAAGGACGTGCTCACCGAGCCGCGACGCGCCGACCTGGTCGCGAGCTTGGACGACGCCATGGAGCAGCGTGGCTATGCAACGAGTACTCTGGGGGCCGATCGCATCCTCGAGCTGACGACGACGGAGACTGCCTTCACGTTCTGGCAGTACGGCAGCGCCGACGATTGTCAGCTCATCCCCGACGTCGATGCCGACAGCGACAACGAAGTCCTCGCCTTCATCGATTCGACCAACCGGTTCGCTCTGTGGAGCGATCAGGGCATCGTCGAGGATCAAGGCTACTGGATCTCGATCGCGGCGGAGCAGGGCTATCCGGCGGTTCCGAAGGCCCATCTCGGTGGTGTCTTGCGCTACGACGACGAGCCGACCCCGCTCCAGATGATCACCGCGCTCCCCGAGCCTCCGGTATACGACCCCGGTCCAATCGCCGACCTCACCGCCTGGGTAGCGACGGAGGCCCGCGGCATGGTCCTGGTCTACGGGTCGCGCGACCCATGGACCGCCGGCGCCTTCACTGTGTCGGGGGCCAACGACACCAGCAGTCACGTGGTGACCGGGGGGAATCACCTCTCTCGGCTCCAGACCCTCCCTGAAACCGAGCGCGAAGCGGTGATCCTGCGTATCGAGGCCTGGGCCGGTCGTTAAGGGAGCAACTGCCACGGTGTCACGCCCGATACTTCGGCTATGAGCAACGTGAAGCCGGCTGGGTCAGAGCCTTTCTCCAGAGCCAACACTGTCCATCCCCAAGGCGCCGTCGTTGCCGCAGCTGTGCCCAAGGAACAGGGCCTCCTCGATACCTACCGGGCCATGCCCACCGCGCATCGCGTCGCCGTTCAATCGTGGGCGTTGACCTTCGTGGTCGGCGCCTCGAGCGCGCCGGGTGAAGCATGCCTGGTCGCCCTCGCCGCCAGCTTGCTCGCAACCGGGGTTGCCATGTTCAAGGGCCCCCGGTCCTAATTCGCTCCGAAACCGGCTAGACTCCGCGCCATGCGCGCGAGCCTGCTCGGCCACGCTTCTCTCATCGTCGAAGCCGGGAAAACGCGGGTCATCACCGATCCGCTCTTCTTTGGCCCTGGTGAGCGCACCCTCGACCCGTGCCCCAAGCGCGTCGTTCACGTCGGTGAGCTCGGCGCCATCGACGGCGTGGTCATCTCGCACCGCCATCTCGATCACTTCGATGCCGAGTCGCTCGAGCGCCTCGATCGGCGCCTCCCCATGTTCATGCCGCGCGACGAGGAGCTCGCCGCGAAGGCACGTGCGAAGGGCTTCACACGGGTGACCCAGCTCGCGCCGTGGGACGAGGTCGCGATCGGCGACCTCGCGCTCATGGTGACCCCCTCGCACCGCAACGACGTCGCCGAGATGGGCATGGTCTTCATCGCCGGCGACGCCACGCTCTGGAACCAGGTGGACACCGTGGTCGACCAGGCGACCTGCCTGCGTGTGCTCCAGCGGACAGGCAGGCCTCTCGACGTCGTGTTCTGCGCCTACAACCCGCTGCTCGAGCACGCCACCATGTGGTACGCCGAAACGGACTTTCCGCAGGCGCGCTACGAGCGTCTCCTCGAGATGGCCGTGTGCAGCGAAGGACGCCTGGTCGTGCCCGGCTCGTTCGGTCTGCGCATGGTCGGGAAGTACGCTCACTTCAATCAGCGCTGCTACCCGGTGAGTCGAGAGCGCTTCGTCGCCGATTTCGCGGGGCTGGCGCCGGAGCGCGAGGCTTGGGTGTTGAGCCCCGGGGACGGAGTCGAGGTCAGCCGTGGCGTGCCACCGCGCAAGGTCGCGACGCCGTACGCCACGACCATCGAGGACGACACGGCGCTCACCAGGTTCGCTCCCGACACCCCGATGCCCGAGCTCGTCGACGAGAATCCCACCCGTTTCCCCGATCGCGAGCTCGAGCGTGGTCTCGAGCACATCGTGACCCGGGTCTGGCCCAAGGTCGCCGCCGAGGTGCTGGCGGCGGGGCAGGGGGGGGCCCTCCTCACCTTGAAGAGCCGGCGGGCTACCCTGGACTTCGAGATCGTCCTACCGCGACGGACCAGGCGCTTTCGGCTGCTGCGCTGGACCCCGACCCCGGAGGTCACCGAGGTCGACGCCGCGGACCTCGAAGGCGCCGACTATGCGTTTACTTATGTCGCTTCGCAGGTTTACGGCGTCGCGGTGGGCCGGCCGTATCAGGTTCCCGAGGTCCTGGCCCGGCGCTCCCGGAAGCCCAGACCCGGGGGCCTCACCCCGATTGATCCCGCTCGCCTCGCCGGAGTAGACGCCTATTCGACCACCGACGAGAACTTTGGCTGGTCGCCCCTCGACATTCTCGAAGGCCAGCGCCTTTGATCGCTTGACAACTTGGGTTGCCTTCTTTAGAAACGCGCGCTCTTCGAGGGGTTCTGCAATGAAGACTGTCAGCGCCAAAAAAGAAGAAGTGGCGCGCAAATGGTACATCGTCGACGCCAAGGACCAAGTCCTGGGCCGCATGGCGACGCGTATCGCCGCTGTTCTCCGCGGCAAGCACAAGACGATCTACACTCCGCACGTCGACACCGGCGACTTCGTCATCGTGATCAACGCCGACAAGGTCAAGCTGACGGGCAACAAAGAGCAAGACAAGATGTACTACGATCACACTGGCTGGGCCGGTGGCATCGTGGAGCGCAACGCGGCCAAGCTGCGTGAGCGCGAGCCGACCGAAATGGTCACGCGCGCCGTCGAAGGCATGATCCCACGTGGCAACCTCGGCAACGCCATCTGCACCAAGCTCAAGGTCTACGCGAGCAGCGAGCATCCGCACGCCGCGCAGAAGCCCGAACCGCTCCCCGTCTAACGAAGGTAAATTTCAATGGCTCAGGCACAACGCTTCTACGGTACCGGTCGTCGCAAAGAGTCGACGGCGCGCGTTTGGTTGAAGAACGGCGACGGCACCATCACCATCAACAAGCGCCCCATGGACGACTACTTCGGTCGTGAGACGCTGAAGATGATCCTCCAGCAGCCGCTCGACATCACCGAGCAGCGCGGCAAGCTCGACATCAACATCAACGTGAAGGGCGGCGGTCTCGCCGGCCAAGCTGGCGCTATCCGCCACGGCATCACCCGCGCGCTGATGGAAATGAACCCGGAGCTTCGCATCACGCTGAAGAAGGCCGGCTTCGTGACCCGCGACCCGCGCGCAGTCGAGCGCAAGAAGTACGGTCGTCCGGGCGCCCGCAAGCGCTTCCAGTTCAGCAAGCGCTAAGCTTCACAGCTCGCGTTTCATCGAACGCCCTCGTTGCTTGCATTGGCGGCAACGAGGGCGTTCGTGTTTTCAAGGCCCCGGGGAGCACGCATGCCCGCGAAAGAGCGTCCGTACATCGTCTGTCACATGGGCCCGTCGGTCGACGGCCGCATCGTCGTCGACAAGTGGAAGATCGACTTCACGGCGGTCACGAGTGCCTACGAGAGCGCCGCAGAGCAGCTCGGTGGAGACGCCTGGATCATCGGCCGCGTCTCGATGGAGCCCTACGCCGGCAAAGCGAAGGTGCCCAAGCGGCCGCGCGGCTCCACGAAGATCCCACGCGCTGATTTCGTCGCCGACCCCCAAGCGACTTCGTTTGCTATAGCGGTCGACCCCTCGGGCAAGCTTACCTGGCGCAAGGGCTACATCGACGACGAGCACGTCATCACGGTGCTCAGCGAGAAGGTCTCGGACGACTATCTCGCCTTCCTGCAGAACCGTGGTGTCTCGTATGTCTTCGCGGGCAAGAAGGACATCGATCTCTTGCTAGCGGTGCGCAAGCTGCGCGCGCTCTTCGGTGTCGAGCGCCTGCTCCTCGAGGGTGGCGGCGCCATCAACGGCCGCTTCCTCGATGCCGGCCTCATCGACGAGCTTAGTGTCGTCATCATGCCGATCGCCGATGGCTCGATCGGCACGCCGACTCTCTTCGACGCGCCGAAATCGACCGGCAAGGGCCGGCCGCTCAAGCTCCTCACGCACGAGGTCCGCCCCGGCGGAGTCGTGTGGCTGCGCTACGCCTTCGTGTAACCGCTACGACTTGCGGAAGCGGAAGACGTGGGTGTGCCCGTTGACGTTGCTAGTGATCTTGTTGATGGTCTCACCGGCTTGGATCTGCTGGATCTCACTCTGGCTGAGCGAGATCTGGTGGGTGTGACCGTCGTCCTGGGTCGTCGCTTCGTTGAGACCCGCCGACGGTGGCGAGACTAGCTCCTGCGATGTGATCTGGAAGGAGTGGACGTGGCCATCGGCGCACGCCGAGGTCACCGTGAGCTCGGTGCCGGTCAGGACGACTCCGTTTTCGTCGTCACACTGCGCGCCGTTCTCCTCACCACCGCCGCAGCCGGTCTGGAGCAGTACCCACCCAGCGGGCACCGCGACCACCATGCGTCCAGCCGTGCTCAGGAACTCTCTTCTCGAAGTCGACATCGTTGAATCCTTCCAAATTTTGCGAAGGCCCCGAGGGTACGCTACGACATGGGCTATGACCGACGATACCCAAGGACCTTCCGACGGACAGCAGGCGCAGGGTGAAAGCTTTGGCTTCCAGGCGCAAGGAAAGAACGAGAAGTACAACACCGAGTTTCTCGTCAACAACCTCGAGAAAGACAAGCAGCGCACCAAGCTGATCGTCCTCGGTGTCATCGTCGCGGTCGTCGGCCTCTGCGGCATCCTCTTCGCCCTCTCGGGTGGCGAGAGCGACGCCCACAAGCCGAAGACCGCGGAAGCCGCGCGCGCCGAGGCCGCCGCTAAAGCGGAGCCCGCGAAAGCCCCCGACGCCGCGAAGCCCGAGGCGCCTGCCGCTCCTCACTGAGAGTTGGGTGGACGGTTTTCGTTCTGGGGCGGCGTCAGAATCCGTTGGCGCGTCGCTTTCCCGCGTGTGCCGATAAACATTGCAGACGCTCATGGAGGCGTACTGCAATGAACACGATCGGCGTTTGGGTTCGCAAGGAATCACCGTCAGCTGACCGCTCGAGCGGAAACGATACGAAGGTACAGGACGTGAAGAGCGACCGCGTGCTGCCGAAAGACACGTCACGCATGCTCGTGGAAGACACGACGTTGCTCGGCACCGGAGACACCGCGCGCTACTACCACGATGGCAAGAGCTTCGTGGTCTCGCGCACCGACTACGACGTGCCGGCAGCGCGTTTCGGCATCACCATCACGGTGAACGGCGTTGAGCGCGAGCTGTGCCCTCAGCGAGCGGCACGACAGCACGTGCCGTACGGGCCGGCCGAAGGCACTCCCTTCTACGTCTCGCACGCCCAGACCCCGGTGCGCCCCAGAGACCGCGTGACCGTTAGGGACGTCGACCGCTTCGTCTCGACCACGGTCATCATCGGCTAGCTTCGCGCCCTCAAGCCGTCTTGTTGATGGCGTCGATAGCGAAGACATCGGCGAGGAAGGTCGCGGTGTCGGGTAGGTCGGCGCGAGCGGCGTGACCGCCCACGTGCTGGGTCATGAAGATGGGCGCGTGCTCGCCGTACTTCCTGATCATGGCGTCCATCGCCACGTAGGTCTGCTGCGGCCCGGTGCGCGTGTCATTGTTGGCGGTGCAGAACAAGAGCGGCTTCACCACCTTCGCTTGCGCCAGGTGGCGCATCGGATTCCACCGGCGCAGCTTGGATAGCGCCTCTTCGTCGTCACGTTTCAAGAAGCCGCGCTCGTCTCGCGGGAAGGCGAAGTCGTCACGCGCCCACCACCCGGACTGCTTGAAGAGCCAGCTCTCGGCGTCGGTGACCGGCACGACCGACACGAAGGCGTCGGCGCAGTTGGGATCGAGGAAGTAGCGGCTGAGGGTGTGCATGCCACCGAAGGAGCGACCCGACAGCGCTTGATAGCAGTTGGGCCACTTCTCCCTCGCCCAGTGACAGACCGAGCTGATGTCGTCGAGCGTCTTCTGCTTGTCGACGGTGCCCGCGTGCATGAAGGCGTCGCCGAATTCACCGCCGCCGCGCGCGTGCACCAGCACGATACGGAAGCCCATCTCGAGGAGGAGCTGATGGTGACGGTTCCATTGCGAGCTGTTGGCAATGCCGATGGCGCCGTACTGGAACACGAAGGTGCCCCAGGTGGGCACGTCGTTGCGCTCGTAGACTTCGGTGGTGAGCTTGGTGCCGTCTTTGGAGGTCACCACGTGCACTGAGTCGCTGACCTTCGAGCCGTCCCATTGGATCGCCGGGCGCGGCCGCTTTACCAACGTGAGGGTCGCGAGATCGAGCGTGAACGTCTCCGGCGGCTGCGTGATGGACTGGTAGGCAAACTCGCTCTTGGTCGAGGCCGCGTCGCCGCTGAACAGTGACAGGGTGCCGCGCCCGGTCATCCCCAGCTCGCTCATCTCGATCTCGCGCAACGGCTTGCCGTCGAGGTCGGCGATGCGCACGACGTTGGTGAGGTCGCGGCGCATGTACTGCATGATCAGCTTGTCGCCGATCATCTGCGCCTGCAGGAGAGTGGCGTTCGGGTCCGGCGCGACCACCAGGCGTTGAGCGCGTGTGGTCTTGTCGACCGCGATGACACCGAAGTTGTCGCCGACGCCGGACGTGCGAAACCACAGGGTCTGGTCGGTGGCGTGCACGAAGCGGCCGCGATCCTTGCCGGGCGCGATCATGTCGACGAGGTTGGTGTCGAAGTCGTCACCACGACGGGCGATCTTGCGCGTCTGGTGCGGAATCTCGGCGGCGCCCTGGTTGCGCACCACGTAGATCTCGTCGGGACCGGCGGAGCGAACCACGTAGCGGCTCGCGGTCGGCTTGTCGGGATCGTCGAAGACCACCTTGTCGGTGGCGGAGTCGGTGCCGAGTTTGTGATAGCGGACTTCGCCGAGCGGCCGCGCGTGATCGTCGTCCTCGCGTGACGCCGACGGATTGTAGAATACGCCGCTCGAATCGTAGTCCCAGGTCATGGGAATGTTCTTGAGCAGGAACGGTCCGGCGAGCTGGCTCTTCGCGTTGAGGTCGAGCACGAACCACTCGGTGAAGTCGTTGCCGTACTGCGCGACACCGTAGGCGACCTTGCCGCCGTTTGGGCTGACCACGAAGTCGGTCACCGCGCCGCCGGGCGGGAGCTTCGTGACGTCCACGAGGACTTCGGCGACGCCCGCGGCATTCGTGCGGGTGAGCGAGCCTCTCTCCATGGCCAGCAGGTTGCCGCCGCTCTCGTAGCGCAATGGCGGATTGGTCGCGCCGAGCTCTTTGACGCGGTGGGCGATGGCCGTGCGCAGGGGATTCTCGTCCAGGACTTCGTCGGTCCGCGCCTGCTGAGCCGCGACCCAGGCGATGGTGCGGGGGTCCGCCGGGTTCTCGAGGACCTCGCGGGGTACCTCCGGGATCGTGCGGACGGCGACAACGGCCGGCTGCAGCCGCGGCTGCGCCAAGGGCTTCGCTGACGTCGCCGTGCTAGCCGAGAGCGTGGAAACCGGTGCTACGGGGTGGGGCGGGCGAATTCCGGAGGTATCCATCGTTCGCCGAGTATCGACCGGTCCCCCTGGGGGTTGCGTTACCCCCTATGACCGCACGACAGGGCCCAAGCGAGCACGCGTCAGCAGGACCCCTCGCCGCAGTAGTAGTAGGTGCCGGAGGCCACGCGCACGAAGAAGCCGAGGAGCGTGCCGCCTTGGTAGGCGACCTCGCGGCGCTTCGCCATCATCACGTTGACGTCGACGAAGTAGGCTGCGCTCGGCGAGCCGTCCCAGATGTCATTGTAGATGGCGTCGAGGACGTTCTGCGGGACCGTGAAGACCTGCGTGCCGACCTCGACGAAACACTCGTAGCCGGCGAGGCCGAGATTGCCCTGGCCCCAGACGACCACGTGCATGAATTCGGCATCGACCTCGTCCGACTGCCACGAGACGGTGACGCCACCTGACTCTGGAATATCCGAGCTGTCCGGCTGGAATCCGACCGTCCCCGCGTCGCTCGCGAGCCCAGGCAGCGTGATGATGGGTGTCGCGACGTCGGCCGGAGCGTGGATGGCGATGCCGTCCGCGGTAACGGTCAGTGCAGGCACCGGGTTGCCGCGGTAGATGTTGTAGGTCGTGTCGAACGAAGCCTCGAGCTCCGCGGGGAATTTGGCGACGACCTTGTCATTGGCGCCGGCGCCGACGTGCTTGGCCGCGGGGATCAATGCGTCGTTGAGGAACGAGTGCAAGGTTCCGCCCTCGCCATCGTCGATATCGAAGGTCTGAAGTGGTTGGCAGCTGCCGGCACCGCCGCGAATCGCCTGGATGCCGTAGAAGCTTTGAACCATGTTCACATAGGCGTCGAAGGCCGCTTGATCGGCACCACCCGCCGAAAAGGCAGCGGTCACCGTCGGCCAATTTCCGTTCTCGAAGTTCCAGCCTTGGTACTGCACGAGGCCACTGTACGGCGGACCCATCACCGGGTCTGGGCCATCCGCCGGCTGACAATCGATCTGCCGCGTGACTTCGATGCTGACGTCGACTTCGGGGCCCGTGAGGGGCCAGCTCGGGGCGAGGTCTCTGGCGTTCCCGGAGGGGCTGCTACCACTGTGCTCGCCAATGCTGAGGGTGTTGACGAGCGAGAGCGCGACGCCGCCGTCCGCGCCACGCGTGCTGACGCGCGCCGAATACGTTGGAGTGCCTGGCTGAAGACAGGCGTAGAACGTCGCCGGCACCAGCTGATCGAAGCCATTGCCGGAGACCTGGGCGAGGAGGATCGGCACCGAGCCGCCGCCAAAGCCAATGACGCCCGTGCTGTTGTCGTCGTAGATCAGGTCGAACGCGACCGGCCATGACGTGAGCGACTTCAAGCGCACGCCGACACCGTACTGGATTCCCATCACCATCTCCGGTGGAGGCACCGGCTCGAAGGTCAGCTCCACTGCGTCGATGAAGTTGTGGTAGCCGATGCCCGAGAAGTGGCTGATCTCGGTGGTGTGCGTGGTGCTGCCGGCGTCGAGGTCGACCTTGGTTTCCTGGCGCTTGTTGATGTCGATGACTCCGCTGCCGTCGAGGGTCGCGATGACCAGCGGGACGCGGGCATTTTCGCCGCTGACGACGGTGACACCAGGGAGCACCGCCGTGACCACGACCGGCGCTGCGAAGGTCAGACCCTCGGGCGCGAATTCGTAGGTCGCGATGCTGGGAATGCCTTCGAAGGCGACCCCGCGGCCTTCGGCTCCATGCGCGATGACACTGATGCGCACGTTGTCCGCTAAAGCGCCCGCCGGGATGTCGAGTGTGAGCGCGCCGTCATCGGCGACGACTTGGCCACCGGAGGGACCGACCTCGGTGCCTTCATCCTGGTCCTGATCGTCGTCGTTCTTCTTGTCGGAGCTGCAGGCCAAAGCGGACAGGAAGGCAAAACAGAGGGCAATACGTCGCATCCGCGAGCGTGTACGGGGACGGCGGCCGACGGTCAACCGGACGCAGTGTAACGAATTTCGCTTACGCTTGGCTCTTGGCGCTGCTCGAAACGGCGCGCTCGACCATCGCGAGACCGTCCTCTTCCATCTCGCGGACCAGGGCTTCGAACGCTTCGCCGACGTGAAGCACCACGACACCGTTGGGGGCTGGGTTGCCACGCCTGTCGAGGCGCAACACCGGTGGGTCGGGCGGATAGTTCCGCAGTTGCGGCACCAAGACCTCCCTCAAGGTCTTGTTGATGGCCTCGACCATGTTGTCGTTCATCGAGCCCCAGCGCCACGCGTAAACCGGGTTTCGCGTGCTGTCGGCGCTCGGGATGAACGGTCGCGCCGCGCACCAAGCTGGCGGGGATGAGCTCTTGCGGGCCGCTCCCAGGGCGCGCGCTGCGTCCAGCTCGGCGCGTGAAGCTTTCATCGCGGCCAACGCCATGTTCCAGGCAGTGGAGCCCGGAGTCAGCTGGCCGTCGCCGAGCGCTCGCCAGCGGAACCCGCCTGGCACCGGCGCTCCCGTTGGGTCCACCGGCGAGACCACGTCGAGCCCGCGCCCGTCAGCGTCATGCCAGGAGAAGACGACCAGATCGCCCAGCGTCGTGGCGTCGACGAGCGTGCCTGCGGCGCGCTGGATGGTCTCGATCGCTTTGCGTTCGATGAGGGAATGCGGCCAATACCAGGGGACATCACCTCTTTC
>CAZAER010000062.1:0-16505 GCA_964484195.1 uncultured Bdellovibrionales bacterium
TGGCCCTGCCGGCGAGCAGCCCGAGGTCCGCGACTATGCCAAATGGCGCTTGCGCGCCGGGTAGACCGGAGCGGCCGGGTAGCCGGGCGGGGTGACGATGACGCCGCCGCTCACACCACCGGGACCAATGGTCACGCCGCCAATGAAGTCGCGGGTGCTGCGATCCTGCTGGGGCCCCAGCCGCGAACCGGGACGCGGTGCGCTCGGCGCCTGGCGAATGTCGGCTTGCGCGAGCTGAACGCGGGCGGCGCCACGCTCGACGGGGGTGATGGGGCTCGCGAGAGCGCTGGTCAGCGCGCCACGGCCGGGAAGTTGGCCGGGACCGGGTACCGCTCCGGCGGCTTGAGACAGACGGGTGCCTTCGATCTGCTGTGCAGCGTTCGTGCTCATGTTTGCCCTCGCGCGCGGCGCTCCCTGCCGTGCCTGTCGTGTATCGACTGGGCCGGGCGGGCGTTGCGCGAGACAAACGCAGTTTAGTCCGACTTGACGGCAGTTTAGCGATCAAGTCCGCTTTAGCGTAGGGCGGGCGAAAGCGCACCCTTGGTGTTAACGCGGTTATCGGCGGGGTATGGCGCGTGGTGTGTCGAAGTGCTCGATCGCGGGGCAGGGGCGCGTTCGCCTAATGAATCAGTGAAATAGTGGGGCGTAGTGAGGACGTGACGTGGTCCGATCCGGGGTACGACGGCGCACCGGCACCCGGTTCGCGACGTGCGGACAGGTTGTTTCAGGGCAACTCATCGCGATGCACCGGAGCAGGCAGCAAGGGGCGTGTACCCCGGATCGGGCCGCGGCGCGCCCGGAGCGAGAGCCCCACGGTCGCCCGACACTGGCCAATCCCTCCCATCAGCGTTAGCTTATCCGCCTTCGCTCAACCAGGAGCCCCTCCCATGGCCTTCCCCCTCAATGCCGTCATCGCCAGCGCCGTCCGCACCCCAATTGGCCGCGCCATCAAAGGCACCCTCCGTGACACCCGCCCCGACGACCTGGCCGCAGTCGCCATCGACGCCGCCATCGCCCGGGTCAAAGGACTCAAGAAGGACGATGTCGACGACGTCATCCTCGGCTGCGCCATGCCCGAAGGCGCTCAGGGCATGAACATCGCCCGTAACGCCGCCCTCCTTGCCGGACTTCCCGACACCGTGAGCGGTGAGACCATCAATCGGTTCTGCTCGAGCGGTCTCCAAGCCGTCGCGCACGCCGCCCAGGCAGTGCACACCGGGATGCAGCCCGTGGTCGTCGCCGGTGGCGTCGAGTCGATGTCGATGGTGCCGATGCAGACGGCGCGGCTGTCGCTCAACCCCGAGCTCGTCAACAAGCACCCCGAGATCTACATCTCGATGGGCAACACCGCCGAGAACGTCGCCAAGCGCTTCGACGTGTCGCGTGATGCGCAAGATCAGTTCGCGCTGCGTTCGCACCAAAAAGCCGTGGCGGCCATCAAGGCCGGTCGCTTCAAGGACGAGATCATCCCGGTCAAAGCGCGCCGCCTCGAGGGGAAAGACGTCACCGAGGTGATGTTCGACACCGACGAAGCTCCGCGTGCCGACACCACGCTCGAGGCTCTCAAGACGCTGAAGCCTGCTTTCGCGGCCAAAGACGGCAGTGTGACCGCAGGCAACTCATCACCGCTCAACGATGGTGCCGCGGCGCTGGTGCTGCTCTCGGAGGCCAAGGCCAAGGAGCTCGGTGTCACACCGCTCGGCCGGATGCGCGCCTTTCAGGTCGCCGGCGTCGCGCCCGACATCATGGGCATCGGTCCGGTGCCGGCCATTCAGAAGCTGCTCAAGTCGGTCGGCCTTTCGATTGCCGACATCGACCTCTTCGAGATCAACGAGGCGTTCGCGAGCCAGGCCATTTACTGCCAGCGCGAGCTCAAGATCCCGGACGAGAAGCTCAACGTGAACGGCGGCGGTATCGCCATCGGTCACCCCTTGGGTTGCACCGGTGCACGCCTCACGACGACGCTGCTGCACGAGCTGCACAAGCGAAAGGGCAAGCTCGGCATCGTCTCGATGTGCGTCGGCGGTGGCATGGGTGCGGCCGGCCTGTTCGAGATTGCCTAAAGCCGTTTTGCCGTCTAGATGGTCCATCCCATGACGGCAGAAGTCCGCGTTCGTATTGCTCCATCGCCCACCGGTGACCCCCACGTCGGTACGGCGTACATCGCTCTGTTCAACTACGTCTTCGCCAAGAAGCACGGCGGGAAGTTCATTCTCCGCATCGAGGACACCGATCAGACCCGCTCGCGCCCCGAGTGGGAGACGATGATTCAGCAAGCGCTGCGCTGGACCGGCGTGTCGTGGGACGAGGGTCCGGATGTCGGCGGCCCCTACGGCCCGTATCGCCAGAGCGAGCGCACCGAGATCTACCGCACGCACTGCAACGACCTCATGGAGAAGAGCGCGGCCTATCCGTGCTTCTGCACCTCCGAGCGTCTCGAGCAGCTGCGCCGTGATCAGCTCCGCCGTAAGGTCTCACCTGGTTACGATGGCCGCTGTCGCGGACTTACGGCCGAAGAGGTCGCCGCCAAGCACGCCGAGAAGCTCCCGTACACGGTGCGCCTCAAGATCCCGAAGGAGGGTGCGACCACCTTCGTCGACCGCTTGCGTGGCGAGGTCACCATCGAAAACCATCAGGTCGACGATCAGGTGCTCCTCAAGAGCGACGGCTTCCCGACCTATCACTTGGCGAACGTCGTCGACGATCACCTGATGAAGATCACGCACGTGATGCGAGCCGAGGAATGGATCACCTCGACGCCCAAACACGTGCTCCTCTACAAAGCCTTCGGTTGGCAGGCGCCCGAGTGGATTCACATGCCGCTCCTGCGCAACCAGGACAAATCGAAGATCAGCAAGCGCAAGAACCCAGTCAGCATCAACTTCTACAAGCAGGCGGGGTTCCTGCCCGAGGCGCTGCTCAACTACCTGGCGATGATGGGCTGGACGATGCCGGACGCCCGCGAGAAGTTCACCGTCACCGACATGATCGAGAGCTTCACGCTCGACCGCATGTCGCTGGGTGGCCCGGTCTTCGACGTGAAGAAGCTCACCTGGCTCAACGGTTTGTACATCCGCGAGATGAAGCCGGAAGATCTGGTGCGGCGTATCCGCGAGACCGTTTTGACGGACGAGAAGCTCCTGCAGGTGATGCCGCTCGTCCACGAGCGCATCGAGAAGCTCGAGGACTTCGTCGACCACTCGGTGTTCTTCTTCAACGGTGACGTGCCGTACGACGGCGAGATTGCCGCGGCGATGATCCCGAAGGGTCAGAGCGCGAAGAGCACCGCCGGCGCCCTCGAAGCCGTTCTCGAGATCATCGATGCGGTCCCGGAGATCCATCCCGAAGCGATGGAAGGGTCGCTGCGCGCTACGGCGGACAAGATTGGCTGGAAGGCCAAAGACCTGTTCATGCCCGTGCGCATCGCGGTCACCGGCCGCAAGGCGACGCCGCCGCTGTTCACGACGATGGAGGTGCTCGGTAAAGAGCGTTGCCGCCGCCGTCTGCGCAACGCCATTGCCCAGCTCAAGATCCAGGCCGAGGCCGAGCCCGCGGCTCCGGCTCCGGCTGCGGCGGCGAGCTGAGCCGTGCGCTGGGTCGTTCTCGGACTGATGCTCGTCGCTGCGTGCGGCGACGACTATCTCGGCCGGGACGTGCGCGTGCTCTATGCTCCCGAGAGTGAGAGCGCGCTCCTCACGGTGACCGGACCCATCGTCACGTCGCGTTTTCCGGATAGCGTCGCGGCGACCTCGCGAACGGATGCATCGGTGTTCGTGATCGACCTCACGGACGAGGCGCTGTCGTACCGGCAATTCCTGCCCATCGTGCTGACGTACGATGAGCCGTCGTTGACCGTGAGCGGATCTTTCGCCGACCCGACGTGTCGTCCCGGGGAGTACGCCTTCGTCATGTTGGACAACGTGCGCGACGCGGGTGACTCGCGCATCGGTCGCTCCGGCGACTTCGATCGCGCCTTCGAGGGGGCTGGACCCTTCGGCGAGCTGCGCGTGAGCTTGGTGCAGGTGGGTGTGGAGCTGGCGAGTGTCGCCGGCGCGACCCACTTTGCGGTGTCATGTCCATAAAGCTCTTGGCGCTGGTCGCGATGCTCGCGGCCGGTCCTGCAAATCCGCACCGTCCGCTCAAGCTGAGTCGCATCCCGCACATCTCCCAAGAGGCGACGCGCCAGGAGAACGAGCCGCTTGCTGCTTACTTGTCGACGCGTCTCGGACAGCAAGTCGTGCTCGATATCCCGAAGGACTACGACGCGGTCATCGGCCAGCTGGCGCGCGGCGAGGTCGATATCGCCATCTTGGCGCCGCTCTCTTATGTCGTGGCCAAGAAGCGCATGCCGGAGCTCGTGCTCGTCGCGCAGCTCGTCGCCGAAGGGAGTGGCCAATACTGGAGCTACATCGTCACGGCGGCAGATGGCCCCATCAAGACGCTTCCCGAGCTCGCGGGTAAGAGCTTTGCGTTCGTCGACCGGCGCTCGACCAGCGGTTACCTGTTGCCGCTCGGCATGCTGCATGCCGCCGGTGTGAAGACCGGTCCGGCATCGTTCGTGGGCTCGCATCCAGATGTCGTCGACTTGGTGCTCAAACACAAGGTGGACGCCGGCGCGATCGCCTCGACGACCTTCGGTCACATGCGCGACGCCAACCTGAAAGAGCGGCTGCGTATTCTCGCGAAGAGCGACACGGTGCCGTTCGATGCGGTCGTGGTGCAACCGAACCTCGCGAAAGACGTCGTGGCGCTATTGCGGACGACGCTGCTCGAGCTCAGCACTCGGACCAACGAGGGGAGGGCGGTACTCCAGGGACATACCTTGAGCAACGGCTTCGTCGAGGCAACTGACAGCGCTTACGATGGCGTACGCCGGACGGTCGAGAAGGTCGGGCTCGCGCCGTAAGACCTGCCACGCAGACAGGGTGAAGCAGCGCAACCCGTCGCGCCGATTTCGTCGCCGGGAGCTAGATCCAGCCACCGCTCTTCAAAACGTCGCGGAGCTTCTCGCGATTGGGCGCGGTCATTTCGACCAGCGGCAAGCGCAGGGCATCCGCCATGCGCCCCATCATGGATAGCGCCGCCTTCGCGGGGATCGGATTCGATTCCCAGAAGAGCGCCATGCAGATGTCGCGGAGCTTGTTGTGCATCTCGCGCGCTTTCACCGCGTCTCCGCGCAGGGCGTGCGCGACCATGTCCGCCGTCTCCTTGGGGACGACGTTCGAAATGACGCTGATGACGCCGTGCCCACCCATGAGCGTGAAGGCGCAAGCGGTCGCGTCTTCACCGGAGAGCTGCGTGAAGCTCTTCGACACACCGCGTGCAGTGACGGTGACCCGGTCGAGGTCGCTGGTCGCGTCTTTGACGGCGACGATGCGGGGGTGCTGTGCGAGCTTCACCACGGTTTCCGGCTTCAAGTCGATGCCGGTGCGCGGCGGTACGTTATAAAGGACGCTAGGAATATCGACGGCGTCCGCGACGGCGGTGTAGTGCCGCAACATGCCGTCTTGGGTTGGCTTGTTGTAGAACGGGGTGACGACGAGCGCGTGCGAGGCGCCGAGGTCTTTCACCCGCTTCTGATTGTCGATGGTGACGTTGGTTGCGTTCGAGCCGGTGCCAGCGATGACCGGGACGCGGCCGTTGACGCGCTTGACGACTCGGGACACCACCGTGTCGCGCTCGTCTTGGGAGAGGGTCGCGGTCTCCCCGGTCGTGCCGCAGGGGATCAAGCCGTTGATGCCGCCCGCCAGCTGGGCGTCCACCAAAGCGTCCAGCGCGCCCAGGTCGAGTGAGCCATCGCGGTTCATGGGAGTGACGAGGGCGGTGTACGCGCCCGTGAGAGGTGTGGTCATTGTGCGAAGCCTTTGGGGAGCTGCTCGTCGTACGCGCGGCCGGTTGGCGAGTGCTCGCCACGCCAGAGATCGGCGAGGCTCTCACGCTCGCGTACCAGGACCGGATTGGCCCCGGTCACCAGGACCTCGGCCGCCCGGGGGCGCGCATTGTAATTCGAGCTCATGACGAACCCATACGCTCCGGCGCTGCGAAAGACGAGTAGATCGCCTTCGGCAACGGTGGGCAACGTGACATCCTTGGCGAACGTGTCACTGCTTTCGCAGACTGGCCCGACGACGGTGACTGCGGTCGGCTCACCCGTCTCGACCACCTTCTCGATGGTGTGCTGGGCCTTGTAGAGCGCCGGCCGGATGAGGTCGTTCATACCGGCGTCGACGATCACGAAGCGCCGGTCGGCTCCCTCTTTGACGCGAATGACGCGGGTCACCAGCACGCCGGCGTTGCCGACGATGACCCGCCCGGGCTCCAGCACCACCGTGAGGCCGAGCGGCTTCAACGTCTTGGCTAGGGCTGCGCCGTATTCGGCGGGCGAAGGCGGGTTGTCCGCTGAAGCGTAGGGAATGCCCAGGCCACCGCCGATACCGACGTAGGCCAGCGGCACCTTGCGCGCGAGCAGCGTCCGCGCGAGCTCGGCGACTTTGCCCGCCGCGTCGACGAACGGACCGACTGTCGTGATCTGCGAGCCGATGTGGCAAGTCACGCCGACCATCGACACGTTCGCCATGCCCATGCCGCGCTCGTAGAGCGCCAAGGCCTCGTCGTACGGTACGCCGAACTTGTTCTCGCGCAGGCCGGTCGAGATGTACGGGTGCGTGACCGCGTCCACCTCGGGGTTCACGCGAACCGAGACGCGCGCGGTCGTGCCCAGCCGCGTCGCCACCAGACCGACGGTCTCGAGCTCTGCGGGCGATTCGATGCTCACGTAGAGGACGCCGGCCGTGAGCGTGGCTTCGATTTCGTCGGCGCGCTTGCCGACGCCGCTGACGATGATGCGGAGGGGATCGACCCCGACTTTCAAGGCGCGCGCCAGCTCACCGACCGAGACCGCGTCGAGCCCACAGCCGGTCTGCGCAAGGGTCTCGAGCACCGCGAGGTTGCCGTTCGCCTTGATCGCGTAACACACGAGGTGCGGCACGCCTTCGAGGGCCTCGAAGAGGACGCGGGCGTGACGCTCGAGAGTCGCGCGCGAGTAGACGTACGTGGGAGTGCCGAACTGCTCCGCGATGGCGGTGACGGACACGTCCTCGGCGAATAGCTCTCCGCCGCGGCGGACGAAGTAATCCATGCAGCCGTTCTACTAGAAGGTGACGTAGACGCGATACTGCAAGGTCCAGGCGAACTTCGGCCCGATGTCGTCCTGGCTGCGGAAGGCGCCGAAGGGGAAGGCAATGCCGCCCTGGAGCGCGCCACGCAGGCCGGTGGTCTCGCCTTCCGGCGGGGCGCCCATGTGCACCTCGCCGTTGAACTCGAGGGCCATCGGCAGGGCACCGCCGGGGGTCGTCCCGCGGAAGAAGGTTTGCGAGTAGACGCCGCGCAGGCGCCCTTCGACCGCGTCGTTGAAGAAGTAACGAACCTCGGGGGCGGCGTACCAGGCGTCGGTCACCGTGCCGATGACGCGGCGGAAGGTGAGCAAGTCGACGTGGTAGTCGGGGCTGAAGTTCAAGTTGGTGAGCGAGCGGTCGAACGACGAGCCGTCCGGGCGCTGGCCGCGCTGCGTACCGGCGCGGTCGAGCGCGCCCCAGCCGGGGAAGGAGTCACCAGAAGCCGCGCCACCGCGGAGCATGAGGAGGGGGCCTCGACGCCGATCGTCCGGCCAGAACTTGAGCTCCAAGGCGCCGCCGAGCTGCATGATGGTGGTGGTCTGCAGGCTGCCATCGGTCGAGGTGTTGGTGTCGCGGAAGCGGCCGGCGCGCACGCCGGCTTCGGCGCTGAATTCGACCGGGCCGCTGTACAGCTTCATGTAGGCGTTGCCGGTGTAGAGGATGGCGCTGCGGTTCTCGCGCGCGGTAATGCCGGCGCCGTCCTCGTCGGGTCGGACCACTCGTGCGGGGTCGAACTCCGCGGCGCTCAAATAGTTCGTCGAGTTCAAGTCCGCCGTCTGACGACGGAACGAGTTATGAACACCGTAGTCGAACACGGTGTTGCCCTGCGCCACTTGCTCGCGAATGTCGTCGGGGTGCGTGAGGTGCTGGATGCGCACGCCGTATTCCGGCACGTCGTCGTAGGTGACGGCATCTAGAGGCTGACCGTCATAGCGGTAGAAGCCCTGATAGACCGGTCCGCTCGACACCCAGTCCATGAGCGGGGTGATGAGCAGGCCGCCCAGGCGCAGGGTCGCCTGCACGCGATCGACGTTCATGCCGAAGTCGCAGTCGAGACAGTCGCCGCTGTTGAACATGACGCCCATGCCCCAGTGGTTGGGCATGCGGCCGATCTTGACCTCGAGCTGCTCGTTCAAGGCGGTGATGCGCGCGTAGAGGCGCTTCACCCGGATGCTGTCCGCGAGAGCGTTCAAGTCGGTCACCGGCGAGAGCTGGCGATCGTTCAAGAAGTTGTTCGGGGTGTTGGAGCGCGACGAGTCGGCGCCGAAAGGCAGGGTCGACGGGGTGCTGCCGAAGCCGATGTTGTCGAGCACGTCGATGGTGGAAAGCAGTGACACCTTCTCGCCGACGTTGATCGATGGCTCGAGGCGCGCGCGCATGTTGGTCTGTGTGAAGCTAGCGTTGTCGCTCGAGCTGTTCGGATAGCGCGACACGAAGTCGGTGCCGGCGCCGGTGCTCGAGTCGTTCACCTCGGTGCCGCCTTGGTTGCCGAAGTCGAGGCGGCGCAGCAGGTCGCCACGCACGCGGAAGTAGCCGTGCATCTCGAAGAGCTGGATGGACGGCTTCACCAAGGTCCAGTCGTCGCGGTCCCAGTCGTCGAGCTTGATGTCGGTGCCCGGCGCGCCTGGCGGCGGCGGCATGGCGGTGCTGGTGTCGGTCGGTTTGACGTCGGCGGCCGCGGGCGTGGGCTCCGGAGGAGGGGTTTCCTGGGCGCGGACCGCGCTTGCCAAGAGGAGGGTGGCGCAGGAAAAGCTCAACGCTAAGCGTAACATGGGGCGGAGCGATACCGTTTTTGGCCCGGGTGAGCAACCAGAGTATTCTCCAGGGACCCGATGGAAACCTCGTCTCCAAGCCCACTCGTCGCCTCGATCGTTGCCGCCATCCCCGACCCAGGTCTCGCCGACCGAGTCGGGACGACCGTCTCCATGACCCGCTCGGCCTTGGACGAGCTCAAACGTGTCCATCTGCCCCAGGACAGCTTCGAGGAGGGCGAGGTCGAAAACACCGTCGACCGGCATCTCGAGATAGCGCCGTACGCGCTTTCGGCGGTGGCCAGCATCAACCGGCTGCTCGCCCATCTCGGTGAGAGCTACGTGCCGCCAGCCGAGCCGACGACGACCAGCGACGACTTCGATCTCACCTTCGACCTCGTGGATGGCCCCATCGGGGACTCCGCCGGCCTTTCCAAGGAGCAGCCGGCGCACAAACAGCTGTCCGTCGAGGAGCAAGTGGCCGACGCCGCTCATGCGTTCGGAGGCATGTTGCGCGGGCACGTGCTCAAGTTCGCCGACCGTCTCGAAGCCGCGCTCCGTCAGCACGACACCTGGCCGCTGCTCGCGGAGATCGACGACTACAAACGCAAGCTCACCAAAGCGCTGCAGGGACTACTCTTCGGGGTCCTCGGCGTCTTCTCGCGGGATGCGCGCCGCGACGAGATCTTGCCGGAGTACAAGTCGGGTGTCGCCGAGGCGGTCGCCCTCCGGTCCACTTTGGCGGACATGACGCTCGCGATTACGCGCTTCAATTCGGCGATTGCCCAGGCCACGCAAGAGGCCGCCGTGCCCCTCGTCGTCGCCGTGTCCGACCGCCTGCAGCGCTTCGCGACCCGCCCCGAGTTCAGCACCCTGCGGGCCGATGACAAGAAGGCGTTCATCGACTTCGCGAGCTCATTGCATCGCTTGCGCCGCACCAAGGGCGGCATCCCGATGACCCAGCTGAAATTTGCGGTCGAGGGCTTCTCGAAGTTCCTCGAGGCGATGGGCGCCATCAATCACCGCGAGGTGCTCGTCATCCACGACCGCCAGCGCCTGGAGCAGGCCCTCGAGCTGGTGAGCTCGGCCCAAGCGATTGCCGGCTCCGATCCCGACGGTGCCCGCGCCCAGCTCGACGGCGTGGTCGAGCTCCTCGCCGCCGTCCATGGGCGCAATCAAGAGCTCGACGATCAGCGACGTCTGCACCGCATCGATCCTCCGCTGCCGGAGGACATGGGCGAGCGCCTCGACGAATGGTCGGCGCTGGTTCAGGGGACACTCCAGCGCGTTGGCTAGAACTTAAAGCCGCTGCTGACGAAGCCACCGCCGAAGGTCGGTACGAACGACAATACCGGGCCACTTTCGAGGTGCGGGGTCGCAGGAGTGTCGGTCAGGAAGAGCACCAGCGAGGTGATGGCCGCGGCGCCAGCGACGCCTGCGAGCACGTAGGTCGGCGCCATGCTGTCCCCCGGCGTGATCGCTTGGCGAACCACCGTTTCGCCCTGACGGTTGGGGTTGTTCCCATTGCCCGGCGGCGGATTGTTGCTCGTCGTCGTGGTCGTCGATCCATCATCGCGGACGGCCCAGTAGACGACGGCACCGGTGGCACTGGCGAGAGCGAGCCCCGCCGTACCCCAGGCGAAGATGCGCTGCGTCGACATCGTCGACGACGAACGCGCGACCGCGGTGACCGCGGGTCCCGCGACGTCGAACGACTCACCCTGCTCGACGGGAGCTTCACCCGAGGTCGCGACGTAGCCCGAGTAAAACGACGGGCCGTAGGGCACCTTGTAGAGGCCGCTCGAGAGCGCATCGTTGGTGGCGTCACGCGCGCTCAAGTGGGTCGCGCGCCAGGTGCCGGAGGCGACCGACACGGTGCCGGGAGCGGTGCTCGGGACCTCGATTTCGGAGTTGCCGCGGCGCACGTAGTAGCGGGGCCCAGGCACGAGACCCACGGTGACCGCGTGCTCGGGGGCCTTGTTCAAGTCGAGATAGCGGACCCCGCGCTCGTCCTCGAGCTCGAAATGTCCGGCCTGCTCGGTCTCGAAGCGAACGAACGTCGTGGCGCGCATGCGGCGCAAGTCGAAGAGCGGCTCGGCGAGATTCGCGGCCGGCGCCTTGGAGAACACGGTGACGCGCGCTTTCTCGGTGTCGACGCGGAGATTCGCAGCGGCCACGTAGGCAGCGAGCTCGCTGTAGGCGATGCGCCCGTCACCGTTCACGTCGGCGGCTCCGACGAGAGCGGAGCGCACCTCGTAGGAGAATACGCCGGCGCCATAACGTGACCACTCATGGGTCTCTTTGATGCCCGCGGTCGAGACCAGCACGCCGGTGTTCGGGTAGCGCTCGAGGACGCGCGCCTCGGTGTATTCGGCGAGCAGCACGGGGTCGACGCTCTTGCTGCGGTCGCTCCGCCACTTGGCGCTACCGCCGCGGGCGTTGACCATGAAGTACGAGTCGCAAGCGTCGATGATCAGGTGATTGTAGGTGGCCTTGGAGCGGCCGACGATGCTCTCGTAAAGCGCGGTGCGCGTGAGCTTGCCGTCATGCAAAGTGACGAAGCCTTCGCGGTTCGCACCGACGCCGCCATGCCCGGTGTAGACCAGATAGAAGATCGATTGTTTTCCCGCTTTGGCGTCCGCCTCCATCGACGCATTGATGGAATCGAAGGCGCGGTCGAGATTGGCGCGTGTCGGCACCTGGGTCTCGCCGGCGATGCTGCGTGCTTGGCGCTGGGTTTCGTCGTCGAGCACCGAGAGCAGCACGGTGCGATCGGCGACGGTGTTGAACAGCTCGTAATAGCGGACACCGTCGTCGTCGGCGTAGCGCAACGGTTGCATGCTGGCTTCGGGAGCGCCGTTGTAAGAGACGATTAGCGCATAGGTGCGCGGTTGCTCGGGGCTGGCCGCGAGCAGCGAAAGCAAAGCTGTCAGCGGAATCATTGCATCAGCTCCAGGCGAATCCTTTGCACTCCCAGCCGCCCCGTCGCCAAGTCCCTAGCTGTCGGAATAGCGCCTGTTGGCGCACTTTCCAACCAGCTCGAGACGGTGTCGACGCTAAGCGGCTCGCTGGAGAATAACGCATATATCCAGAGAGCGCCCGCCTGGTGGTTTACTGACAGCTCGATTCCGTCGGGGGTGAGATGCTCGCCGTCGGTATCCGCCGCGGCAAAGCTCAAGGCCTCGCTGGGATTGGGGAAGTACCACAGCGGCTGATGACGCGAATCAGCACCCACCAAGAACACATAACGCGCCCACGGACGCGCATCGGCGGACACACTGTAGGCAAGCTGCAGTGTATCGCCCAAGCCGCACGATGTGGTCTGGTTGGTCTCCGACACGGCGACCGCGCGCACCGCGTCGCGGGCTCCGCGCACCACGCAGAAAGCGCGTGCCTCGACGTCGCGATCGAAGGCCCCGCGCGGTTGTAGGTCGTCGCGGTTGCGCAGACGTGGGAGCGCGACGAGCAGCAAGATGGCGACTGCGGTCGCGGCGAACTGCGCCCAAATGAGCCAGCGACTCTGGCGCTCGGGCTTCCCCGAGAGTTGGTCGAACAAGCGATCGCGAATGGCGTCGATGCGGGTGCTGTCGAGGCCGCCCTCGCCAGCGAGGCTCGCGCGCACCGTAGCCACGCGGTTGTAGTACTGGCGGGCCTCGGGAGATTCGTCGAGGAGTGCGCGCAATGTCCGCCATCGCCGACTGGAGAGACCGGTGACGAACCACCGATCGATCAAGCGCTTCGCGCGATTGGGCATCATGCTCCGCACCTCCACACTTCCCACGCCAGCGAGGTCGAGATGACGATCCAACAGCCGGCGCCGCGTACGAGCACCGGCAGAGTCACATCGTGTTCGGTCAGGTAACCGTGGGCGCGTAGATGATCGAGCAAGTCGCCGAGCATCTTCGCCTCGATACGGCGGATCTGGACGCGCGTTAGACCCATGCGCTGGGCGGTTTCGTTTTGGGTGGCGTGTTCGCTATAGCGTATGGAGTAGAGAGTGCGCTCGCGCTCGCTGCGGCTCTCCACGAAGGACTCGAGCAAGCGCTGGAGCTCCTTGCCTTCGGCGGCAGCGCTTGGCGCCTTGTCGACGTGCTCCTCCGCGAGACGCACGGCGGTCTTGGCGTCGACCTCCTCGATGTCGACGGAGGTGAAGCGATTGCTCCCGCGTCGTGCCTCGTCGATCACGTAGTTCTTCGCGATAGCGCACAGGTAGTTCAGGTAAGGCCGAATGCCGTCGTAGCTGGCTCGCGCTTGCGGAGTGAAAGCGCGCGCGAAGACCTCTTGCAGGGCGTTGTCCAGCTCGAACGCGGTGCGGATGCCGCGAAAGAACCGTTGCTCGCCCTTACTCTGGAAACCGAAGCCAGCCTGTAAAAACGACGCGAGCGGGCGGACGTAGTGGTTGTACGTGAGCTCGAGCGCCTCGCGGTCCCCGGCGCGGAAAGCCATCAGGAGTCGCCGATCGCGCGCAAACAGGGTCATGGGGTTCCCTACGTACTCTCATAGCAGGCTGGATCGGCATTTTTTTTGCCGATCCACGCGTCACGGCGGGCCCGTAGGGGAGGGTGAACCGCATTGCTCCGTGTCCGTGGAGGTCGCACATGAAACGCGCCCGTTTGCTCCTTTTGGGCTTTGCCTTGGTCGGCTGCGACGACGACCGCGGCCTGTACGACGACTACGCGGACGCGAACGTGGCAGTGATCGGTGACGACGTAGTCACCCTCAGCGGACCAGTCGCGTCAGGTGACTGTGTCCAGGTCAGCGAGACCTTGTGCGTGCCGGTCGACGCTGGCGGCGCGTGGTGCGAGCGCCAGGGCGGGCCCGTGGACGTCATCGTGGTCGACGGCGAAGCGGTCGAGGTGGTCTGCTACCCGCCCGCGACCGATGACGAGCGCCCGACTGTCATCGTCGACGCCGCTAGCGCCGGCGATATCGAGGTGGCCCAGAACGCCAACAACACGACCGTGGTCTTCGACGCGTCGCTCGACGGCGTGCCCTTCGTAGGCAACCTGAGCGTCGACGGCAACAACGTGTCAGTCTACGGCAACGGACCCGATAACACGATCATCGACGGGGACGTCGTCATCACCGGAAACAATGTCCGGCTTCGCGGAGTGACGATCACCGGCAACCTGAGCATTACGCTCAACGGCGCCTCCGTCGTGCTCTCGCGCATCCACGGGGACGTGCTGATCTCCAAGAACGGCACCGTGTTCGCGGAGAACGACGTTTACGGCGACTTCACCAGCACCTCGAACGGCAACCTCTACGTCGGCAACGATGTCCAGGGTGTGTGGAGTATCAGCGGAAACGGCTCGACGTGTGACGAGAACAACGCTTTTGCGGACGGGGATGGCGATCACCACATCGACGACGGTGAGCTTGGCGACTCGCTGGTTTGCCCCTGAGACCTTGACAGAGAAACCTTCAGACACAGGTTCAAACCCATGAAAAAAATAGCGATGATGTTGGCCTTGGGGCTCACCGCCGCCGCGTGCGGCAACGACGACGCGGAATCCGCTTGGTGTGATCGTGACGACGGTTCGAGCGAAGACATCCGCTCCGGCGGAGAGACGCTTGCGACCGTATGTTACGGACCGACGTCGGGGAGCCTCGCTATTCGCGTCGAAGACGACAACGATGACGGGCTCGACTTGAATTTCCCGCAGACCCGCAACAACGAGGTCGTGGTCTTCGACGAGGACACCAACGGTGATCCCATCGTTGGTGACGTCTACATCGACGGCAACAAGATCACCATTTACGGTAACGGCGCCGGCAACACGATCATCGACGGCAACCTGACCGTCGATGGCAACAACGTGCGCATTCGCGGCATCACCGTGACCGGCAACCTCGTCATTCTCAAGAACAACGCTTCGGTCGTCGACAGCGTCGTGCACGGCAATGTCGACATCAGCAAGAACAACACGTTGATCGCCGACACCGACGTCTATGGTCACGTGAGCGCGACCTCGAACAACAACCTGTTCGCCAACAACCACGTGCAGGGCGATTGGACCATCGGTGGTCACAACGCCGTGTGCGAAGACAACGTCGCGTTCAGTGACGAAGACGACGACTTCGCGATCGACGAAGACGAAGTCGGTGCGGCGCTCGTCTGCGGCGACACCGAAGACGACGACTAGACCGTCACCACGTCCGCGATGGCGGTAGCGAGCGCTCTCTGCGCGGCCATACGTGCCGTGGAGAAAGCCTCGTTGCCGCGTCGCAGCGCGAAGGGGTTGACGCGTGGCAAGTCGCGTACGGTGAGCACCGTGGTCTTGGCGCGCTCGACGAGCGGGACGTTGCGACGCGACGGCAAATGATGCGCAAGCGTGAACGTCTCGGCATCGAGCCCCAGCCAGCCGGGCCGGTCGAGGATGCCGCCGTCGGAGTAGAGCCGGCGCTCGATCCATACCGGGTGGAAGAGGCCGGGCAGGGCGCACGAGGCGTGAATCGCCGCCGCGAGGTCGCCACGCTTTTTCACCACGGTGCGGCGCCCGAGAATGTCGAAGAGCGAGATGCCGAGGGCCGTCGGTGCGTCCTCGATGGCGGACACGGGCAAAAGCTTCTCGAGCCGCTCGCGGAACAAGCGCCCGCGCAACAGGCCAAAGCCGACGCCGGGATCCCAGAAGTCGCGACGCTCGAGCTCGCAGAGGACGCGGCTCATGGTCTGGGCGCTCACTCCGGCTGCCCAGAGACCGCCCGCTAGCGCGCCTGCTGACGAGCCGGTGATGAGTCGTGGTGTGAGCCCATGGTCTTCGAGCGCGGACAGCAGCCCCGCATGCGCGTAGAAGCCGAAAAAACCTGACGAAAGCGCCAGGTTGAATGGCTCGTCGCAGAGCTTGTCGAGCAGCAGCTGCATAACCGTGCTTATAAGGAAGTTAGGCGGGTCAGGCTAGCCCGCAGAGCGCCCTCGCTGCGGGGTTTTCGCCAGATCCTCCCTGGCAATTATCCCGACGTCTTCACTTGACAGGTAAGCGCTTGCCTCCATATTAGGCATCACTCGCGCCGGCCTGCTTAGCAATCCGGTAATCGATCGAGTCACAGGAGCTTTGTAAGAATATGGCGAAAGTCATCGGAATCGACCTGGGCACGACCAACAGCGTCGTCGCCATCATGGAAGGGTCGCAACCCAAGGTCCTCACCAACGAAGAGGGCGCGCGCACGACTCCGTCCGTCGTTGCGTTCGGCAAAGACGAAGAGGTCCTGGTTG
This sequence comes from uncultured Bdellovibrionales bacterium, assembly GCA_964484195.1. Classification (GTDB taxonomy): domain Bacteria; phylum Myxococcota; class XYA12-FULL-58-9; order XYA12-FULL-58-9; family JALHOP01; genus JALHOP01. The sequence continues at coordinate 16,143 of CAZAER010000062.1, forward strand.
GCCAGGTTGCTCGTCGTCAGGCCATCACCAACCCCGAAAACACCGTCTTTTCGATCAAGCGTTTCATGGGCCGTCGCTTCGACGAAGTGCCCGATGAAGTTCGTCGCGTGCCTTACAAGGTCGAGCGCGGCCAGAACGACCTCGCGTTCGTGGAGCTGCGCGGCAAGAAGTACGCGCCGCCGGAGATCAGCGCCAAGGTCTTGCAGAAGCTCAAGCGCGCCGCCGAGCAGTACCTCGGCGAGACCGTGACCGAAGCGGTCATCACCGTTCCCGCTTACTTCAACGACGCCCAGCGCCAGGCCACCAAAGACGCCGGCAAGATCGCCGGCCTCGACGTCAAGCGCATCGTCAACGAGCCGACGG
>CAZAER010000063.1:0-15801 GCA_964484195.1 uncultured Bdellovibrionales bacterium
TCCCATCGACCGCGGTGCTCGTGCCGGCGGGCGCGGCGAAGCGGCCGTCGGGGAGACTCGCGGTCGTCAATCCGGCAAAGCGGAGCAGCGACGGCGATGTGCCGGTCGACGCGGTCACCGCGTCGAGCGCGACGCCGCTGTCGGTTTGACCGACGAAGATACGACCTTGGACAGTACCGTTGGTCGCGCTCACGACGCCGTAGCCCGAGGCGCCGCGATAGGTCGCTGGCAAGCCGGCGCGAGCGCCGACATCGAGCAGGGTCGCTGGGCCGATACCACCGCGCAGGTCGGCGGCGGTGAGGCGCAACACGACGTTGCTGGTGCCGCGCGAGCCGAGATCGGCGGCGACGTCCCAGACGAAGACGTGCGCGACGCCGCCACCGTCGGTGGCACGCGGCGCCGAGGCGAGGTCGAGGCGTCCGTGATGGAACTCGGTCGGTAGCTCGGTGCAGGCGGTGAACGGTGCGCCGCCGATGCTCACTTCGACGCGCAAGTCCGCCGTATCGGACTGCTCGTCCACCAGGCGGTAGGTGAGGTGGGCGACGCTGGTGGCGCGGCCGAAGGCGTCACCCACCAGCTGCAACGACTCGACCACGGGTGGCGTTTGATTGTCGACCGCGACGCGGACCTCGTCGAAGGAGCCGTAGTCGGGACCGTCGACGTCGTCGCGAGCACGCAGACGCAGAGCCACGTCGTCGAGACGGAACGCACCAACGCCGCCGCTCGCCGAAGCGCTGTCCCAGACCAGCAGTTGTCCCGAGCCGTCGCTGACGATGTCTTGTGTCGCCCCGTACTTCACGGTCGCCGGGCGCCAGTCGCGCGGCTCGCCGGGCAAGGCAAATTCGAGATCGATGCTCGAGAGGTCGACCGATGTGTCCGCTATCGTGAACGGGATGGCTACGTCACCGCTCACTCGCGGCGGCAGGTCCGCGATGGCGGAAGTTGGTGCGTCGTTGCCTAGCTCGACGGTGGCGCTGCCCACGGCGCCGCGCGCGCCTGCCGCATCGCTTGCGGTGGCTTCGACGACGACGCTCGCGAAGCGTGGCAGGCTCTGCTCATCGGCCGTGCCATCACCGTCACGGTCGACGCCGCGGACCGTAAGCCCGCAGCTCGCCGCGTCGGCGACCGCGTTCCAGGTGGTGGCGACGACGACGCCGGCGCGCGTCGCGGTGAGACCCGCGAGTGCTGGGCTCAACGTGGTCATCGGGCAGCGCACGCCATCGATGACGGCGACGAGCTCGATCGAGGCGACGTCCGGACGATCGGGCACGCCGTTGGCGTCGGCAACCGTCAGCTCGAGCGGCAGGGTGCCGGTGCCGCGTGCAGTGGCTCGAAGCGCTACGGTCGGTGCGACGTTCACCAGGACCTGCTCGCAAACACCGGTGCTGCAGACGTAGCCCTCGGGGCACTCGGCGTCGGCGTTGCAGGCGATGACCGCACCCTCGGGGACGTCGAGCGACACGCTACAAGCAGAGGCGACTAGGAAACTGCAGAGGAGGACGCGTCGGGGGAGGGCGTTCATGTGCGGCGCCCAGTCTATCCTCTAGCCGAGTCCGGCGCGCGAGCCGTATTGTCGGGGCCCTGGAGCATAAGACCCCCATGAGCAGCGAAGTCGAAAACGTCATCATCATCGGCTCTGGCCCCGCCGGTCATACCGCGGCCATCTATACGGCCCGCGCCAACCTGAAACCCCTGATGTTCGAAGGGTTTAGCGCGGGTGGCTTGCCGGGCGGCCAGCTCATGACCACAACCGAGGTCGAGAACTACCCGGGCTTCCCCGAGGGCGTTACCGGCCCCGAGCTGATGGTCCACTTCCGTAAGCAATCGGAGCGGTTTGGCACCCGCATCCTCACGCAAGACGTCGAGATGGTCGACTTCAGCAAGCGCCCGTTCACGGTGGTCTCCGACGGCGTCACGCACAAGGCGCACGCGGTCATCATCGCCACGGGAGCCGCTGCCAAGTGGCTCGGCATCGAGAGTGAACGCCGCCTCGCGAACGCGGGCGTCAGCGCTTGCGCCACCTGCGACGGCGCCCTGCCGGCCTTCCGTAACAAGGAGCTGGTGGTGGTCGGCGGGGGCGACACGGCGATGGAGGAAGCGCAGTTCCTGACGCGCTTTGCCAGCAAGATCCTCCTGGTGCACCGCCGCGAAGAGTTCCGGGCCTCGAAAATCATGCTCGACCGCGCCCGCAAGAACCCGAAGATCGAGTTCATCGTCAACACGGGCATCGACGAAATCTTGGGCGACAAACACGTCACCGGCGTGCGTTTGAAGAACCTCAAGAACGGCGAGGTCATGGAGCGGCCGGTGGCCGGCGTGTTCATCGCCATTGGGCACAAGCCCAACACCAGCCTGTTCGACGGCCAGCTCGAGCTCGAAGAGACCGGCTACATCAAGACGAAGGGCAAAGGCTCCTACACCAGCGTCGAAGGCGTGTTCGCCTGCGGCGACGTGCAGGACCACACCTACCGTCAGGCGGTCACGGCAGCCGGCAGCGGCTGCATGTCGGCGATCGACTGCGAGCGCTGGCTCGAAATGCAAGACAAATAGCCTAACGTCCGGCACCTACATTTCTTTTGCCCAAGCACCGTCCGGCGTATAATCGTGGGCGCCTATGTCCTCCAGGGTCTCGTTGTCCCTCATCATCCTGTTCACGTTGGCCGTCGTCGGCGGCGTTACGTACTACTTCGTCCGCGAGTTCAGGGCCGCGACGCAACGTGAAGAGATCCTCTCCGATTTGCAGGGGATCGCGCGCGAAGAGGGTGCCTGCGCCGCGCTCGCGAAGATTCGCGCCATCGACGAAGTCCTCGACGACAACATGCAAGACGCGCTGGTCTCGCAGCGCTCGCGTTACGTCACCGAGATCGTCGGCACCGACGACACCAAGGCCCGCGCCGCCTTCATCGCGGGCGATGCCGAGCACCTCATCGACCGGTCGCTGTGCGAGCAGATCCGCCTGGTGCGCGAGCTCGGTGAAATGCACCCGGTCCTCGCGCTCCTGCGCCTGACCCGCGCCCAGGGTGATGTCTGTGACGCGAGCTTCGCCATCGGTGACGTGCTCGCGGGCCTCTCGTCGCATCGCACGACCATGCTCAAGGCGCTGCTCGAGGATCCGTCGCGCCTCAAATGCCTGCCGCCGAACGCCATGCAGCAGATCGCCAACATGGCGATCGGTTGGGTGCGCGAGGAACCGCGCGCCCTCGACGATCTCGACGTGCTCCGTGTCGCGGGCTTCCTCTCCACCTGGACACCGGTCGCCACCGCTCAGCTCGGCTGCACCCTCGAAGCCAAAGGCGCGGAATCGCGGCTCGGCAACGCCATTGGTTGCACCAGCGATCACAAGAACCGCGTCCTCGTGCGCTATCGCTACAAGCAGCCGCTGCCCAACATCGAGGCGAACAGCGACGTCTTCCTCCTCGGCAGCCGCGACGAGCGTTGCGAAGTCCGTCCGGTGGCCGAGCCGCCGCGCATGTTCACGGTCAACTGCTCCGATCTCACCTTGGCCTCCGACGTCGACGTAGCGGTGCTCATGGAGCCGATCGTCTATGGCCTGGTGCGCGCCGACCTCATTGCCGGCGTGGCGCATTACGTCGGCTCGTCGGACAGCATCCAGCCCGCTAAAACGGAGCCCAAGCTCGGCTCGTGGTTTGCGTACAACCGCACCGGTGACCCCGTCGGCATGACCGAGGTCGTGACCTTGAACGATCTGGCCGAGCGCTTCGGCGAAAACCTGCCCTCGAATCCGCTGCGCGCCTTCTGCCGCCAAGGCGGTGCTCGTTATTGCTACGACGTCGACTGGGCTCAGGTAGTCAGCAAGCTCGACGGTGAGCCGGTGATTTTCCTCTCGCGTCCGCTCGGGGTCTTCGTGCCGCACACCAACGTCCAAGACGACGTGCAGGCGCAGATCTTCGAAGAAGCATTCAAGCGCCCGGTTGCCCCCGGCGCCGCCCTGCGCGTCTACTCGCTCGGCAAGGGTGGATATTTGGTCGCCGAGGTTCGGCCTGCCGCCATCGAGATGCGCTGGCGCTTGAAGGCCGAAGATCCCTGGAGCTCACAAGGCTTCGGAACCCCCGAAGGTGGTCAAACGCCGCCGTCCGCACGTTTGCTCGCGGTCATGGATCTGCAGCACGACGGCAAACCCGAGCTCATCGTGCAGCGGGCCCTGCGTGCCAAGCAGAACGGTGAGGTCCACGACGTGAGCGACGAGATCGTATTGCTCGGCCTCGACGGCAAGACGTCGAAGTTCCAGAGCATCAATCAGCTCACGGTGCGGGAATACTAGTGCGCCACGCGCGGGTGGTGGCGCTCGGGGTCGCGCTCTTCGGCTGCGGCAAGGCAGCGGCGCCGCCAGCCGCCCAAGCGACCGGCGTCGACAGTGTGTCCGCCGCCGGTGGCGTATCCGGCGCGAGCACCGATAGCGCTCCTGTGACCGCCAAAGCGGAAGAGCCGAGGGAAGACCCAGTCGTGCGCGAGCAGCGCCGCGCCAAGGCTGCCGCGAAGTACCTGGTCCTCGCCGAGCAACGCGCCAAGGCCGATGGTGCCTGGGCGAGCCCGCTGTTCCCGCTCGCGCTGGCCCGCGCCAACGGCGCCACCGTCGATCAGGCGCGTATCGACAAGCTGTACGCACGGGTCAAAGAGCGCGTCTGCTTCGACCAACCCAAGCTCAACCTCGTCGACCGCACCAAGCGCAAGAAGCCGTCCGACGCCATCGCCATGATCAGGACTGGCGCCGAAGCGAAGCTCGCCGAAGCCCGCGCCAAGTGCTCGGGCGGCAAACAACCGCTCAATCTGCTCGTGCGCATGGACGTCATCGAGGAAGTCGAGAGCCCCGACAAGGTGAAGACCACGCGGCTCAAGCCGGGCGTCGTCCTGCCCGAAGGGCAAAAGCCCGGTCCCAACGACATTTACGAATACGAGATTGATACGCTGAAGCGGACGATGTTCGCGAACGGCGAGGTCAGCATCGAGAGCCGAGTGTTTCCCTTCAAGGTCCAAGAGATGTCCAAGGACAAGGGGAACGCGCAGCTCACCGCTGGAGCGGACGCGGTGAAGCTCAAGGACGACCCACTCGACGTGCGCACCGCGAACCAGCTCAATGCCGCGATCACCGAGCGTATCCTCGCGGTGGTGCAGCAAGCGCTCGACCGCCACATGGAAGGCCTGGTGAAGGCGTACACCACGATGGCGCTGTCGACGGCGACCATCGATGAAGGCGCAAGCCAAGAGCATCACCTCCTCGAGGTGATGGCGGTGGGTGGGCAGATCGATGGCAATCCGACCGTGGCGAAGCAGGTGAGTGACCGCTACGAGCTGCCGATGGCCGACATCAAGGCTGCGCTCGAGGGACTCAAGCTGCATTAGCAGTGCTCGCGCGGCTTGATTGATCAGTCACTCTAGCGTTTAACGCGGCCCTCGGAATTCCTTTGAAGGGGGCCACCATATGACATCCGCAAAGAGTGAAGGTCTGCGTCTCGAAGCCCGTGAAGCGAAAGATTCGCGCGGCCGCCCGACTGTCGAGGTGACCGCCACCATCGGCGGCGTGACCACGGTCGGCGACGTTCCCGCAGGCGCCTCGAAGGGCGAAGACGAAGCCCAGACCGTCCCGGTGCCCGACGCCATCAAGAACGTGCACGACGTCATCCTGCCGATGTTCAAGAAGGCAAACCTCGACCTCGCGAGCTACGAGGGCCTGCGCAGCCTCGAGAACATGATGATCGACCGCGCCGGCGAGAACTTCAAAGACCTCGGCGCCAACGCCACGCTGCCGGTGTCCCGCGCCTTGTGGCGGGCCGCGGCCAAGCTCAACGGCATGGATCTCTGGCAGTTCATCCAGAAACACGAGCCGAAGCTCGCCGCCAAAGACACCGTTCACTTCTACATGAACATCTTCAACGGCGGCCTGCACGCCCTGAAGAAGGCGGACGGCGAGGTCTTGGGTAAAGACCGCATCGACGTTCAAGAGATCATGGTCGTCCCGGTTTCGGCGAAGACCTACGCCGAGCAGCTCGCGGTCGGTGAGAAGATCGACGCCGCGCTCAAAGCTTTGCTCCTCGCCAAGTGGGACGCCAAAGCGGTTACGCGCGCCGATGAAGCCGGCTTCTCGGTGAAGGGACTCGGAGACTCGACCGAGGCCATCGGTCTCGTCTGGCAAGCGGTCGAGAAGGCCGGCTACGTGCCCGGCCGCGACGTCAAAATGGCGCTCGATGTCGCTGCCAGCTCGTTCTACGACTCGGCCGCCAAGCGCTACCAGTTCCGCGGTGAGGCGCTCACCAGCGAGCAGATGATCAAATATCTGGTCGACTTCGTTGACCGCTATAGCGGCAAGGTCCTGTCGATCGAAGACGGCCTCGACGAGAACGACTGGGCAGCGTGGGCGACGCTCACCGCCGAAATGAAGAAGCGCGACGTCCTCACCATCGGCGACGACTTGTTCGTCACCCAGAAGACGCGCCTCGACAAGGGCATCGCCAATCGTTCGGCGAGCGCCATCCTCATCAAGGTCAATCAGAACGGCACCGTCGGCGGCACGCTCGACGTCATGAAGCAGGCCAAACAAGCTAGCATGCGCTGCGTGGTCTCGCACCGCAGCGGCGAGACCCTCGACGACAGCATCGCCGATCTCGCTTACGCCACCGGGTCGCTCGGTTTGAAGACCGGCGACCCACAGCCCGTCGGCGACTTCCCGGATCCCAAGACCTGGGTGCGCCGGGCCAAGTACCTGCGCATGCTGGCCATCGAGAAGAGCCTCAGCTGAGCGTCGGATAGAGCGCGACGATTCAGACCGGTTAGAGGTCGAGCAGCGGTCGCAAGGCCGCTAGCCAGACCTCCGCCATGTGGCTCTCCCCGAGCTCGTTGGGATGGGTGCCATCGTAGGTCATGGTTGCAGGGGTGAAGCCACTCATCTGGTCGACCAGCAGGATGGGGCTTGCGGTCGTCCCGCGGCTGCTCACGAAGGTGGGCAGCGCCGCGTTGAGGTCGCTCGCCGCGTCGGTGAAGGACTGCGTCGTCATGCCGATGATCCGCGCCAGGATGATGATGGCGTTGGGATTGCGGCCGCGGATGATGCCCAAGAGCCTATCGATGTCGCCCAGGACACCCTCGGTCGAATCATCGCGCAGCAGGTCGTTGGTGCCGATGTGCAACAAGACGATGTCCGGCACGTCGTACGCGAGGATCCATTCCGGCAGGCGCTCGGCGAGCTCGTCGGCCGTGTAACCGCCGTGGCCTTCGTTGTCCCAATCGTAGTCGTCGAAGGGTGGCGGACCGGTGTTGTTGTCGTCCATCGAGCCCACGAAATCGACGTTGGCTCCGAGCGCTTTCAACGACTGCCATAGCGGACGACGGTAGCTCGCACTTTCGCCGGTGCCGGCGGTGATCGAGTCGCCCATCGGGCAGATGCGCACCAATGGACCGAGCACGGGTGGTGGGCCTTGATCGGCAGGAGCGGGGGTTGTGGGCGGGTCGTCGTCACCCACGGGCAACTGGTCGCCATCGCCGGATAACGTCGTCGACGGGTCGTTACCGTCGATGTCGTCGTCTTTGTCGCCACACGCCACGCATGCCGCCAGAACGGCCGCGCCCCAATACAAACACGCCCTCATCCCATCCCCCACACGCCGGTGAACATGGTGCGTGGGGCGATGACCCGCAAGGGCTCAGATGTCTTCTGTGCTCATGATATCGCGCTCGTGCGGCAGTAAGTCGCGAGGCGCTCTGAAGTACTGGTGCGTCGAGTAGCCCAGGAAGTTCGAGACCCGGCTGGTGTAGATGCAGGCGTGGTCCTTCACCTGCTCGGCAAAGCGCGAGTTCTCGCCCGACTCCTTGAAGACGAAGCCCCAGGTCTTGTTGAAGCTCGCGTCGACCTTGGTTTCGAGCGCCTCGATGGACGCGATGACCGACTTGAGCTGGCGTTTGGCCTGATCGCGGCGCAAGCGCAGCGCCTCGAACTCGGGTGAGCTGCGGGCTTCCTCGGCGCCCAGGCGCTTCTCGATGGTCGCGAGGTGCTGGCGCTGCAGGCCGGTGAGCTCGTCGAGGTTGCGGCGCTCGATCTCTAGATCGGCGAGGCGCTGCAGATCTTCGGCGTGCTCGATGCTGTAGCGGATCTCGTCCTCGAGCTCCTCGACGACGAGCGCGGTCCGCCATAGCGACGCCTTCTTGCTGCGCAAGATGTCGCCGAAGATGTGATCGCCCACGTAGAGGACTTGCTCGCCGATCATGCCGGTCATGCGCTCGAAGTCCTTGAGGTTACCGCCCTCGTAGACCTTGCCGCGCTCGAGGGTCGTGACTGGCTTGCCGGTGGGGACGCCCTTGGGGTCGAGCAGGGCGAAGGGCTCTTGCTCCTTGAAGAAGCCGGGCTTCTTGGCGGTCACCACCACCCACTCGAAGTAGCTGGTCCAGTGCGCATACTCGGCGAGCTCGCCGTCGAGCAGATAGCGCATCAGGTGATCGGTGTAGTCGAACGCCGAGTTGGTGAGCAGGAAGAGCTTTTTTCCGCTGGAGCGGAGCTTGTGCAGCGTGCGCGCCATCAGCGGGTCGCGCTCGACGTATTTGGCGAGGTCCTGTTTGACCACCGACTTCAGGGTGTCGTCGCGGTGCGCCTCGTCGATGCTCTCGCGCACGTCGTCGAAGATCTTCCATGTGTCGACCTGCGCCGCGTCACCGCGGGTCGCGAAGAAGTCGACGAGGTCGGCGTAAAGACACATCTCGGGGAGCGAGAAGAGGGTATCGACCAGGGCGAAGCGCGGCGGCACGAACGAGATGCGTTCGCGGCGGTACACCTGGCGGCGCTCGTCTTTGTTGAGGGGACGGCGGCCGTGGAAGACGCGGCCTACGTGGCTGTGGCGGTCGATCTTGAGGATGTTGCCGAGCTGCTTGTCGACCATCAGCCCGCGGATGACGAAGCTCGGGTCGTAGCCGAGCTTCAAGATCTCCTCGGGGTAGCCGCGCTTCACCAGCTTCTCGACGGTCAGCCGATGAGCCAGGCGCTCGAGCTGCTCGCGTTTGTAGCGCGCGAGCGTGTAGTCCATGTCGAAGCCGATGGCCGCGACCGTGTCCATGCGCAGGTTGCGGTTGACGAAGATGCGCAGCTCCGGAGGCGGGAGGTGCGGGGCATCCAGCTCGTACTTCGGGGAGATTGTCTGCGGAGAGGGTGTGAGCTCCGTGTGACCCATGACCATCACTTCATTCTGGTGAGATTGCGTCAGTTGTTTTCACGACGGCCGCGTGGCACTTTCAGTGTACCGCATGGATCGATCGACGAAGCGCTCTCATCCACGCGTTCCCGCGAGCGTTACCGCCACTATTCATGTGCCTGGCGGACCCAGTCACGTTGCCAACCGTCTCACCAACATCTCGCTGGGCGGCGTATTCATCGACATGGAGGAGCCGCTCACCTTCGGCACTGAAGTCAGCCTCGAGTTCGCTCTTCCCGTCGCCGCCCGGACCATCCAATGTCGTGGATTGGTCGTCTGGACCAGCAAACACGCGCGCGCCTCGGAAGGCAAGCGCGGCATCGGCGTGCGTCTGATGGAGATCGGCATCGCCGACATGCGGGTCCTGGCCGACTACATCGAGCGCAGCCTGCGGGTTGAAGCTTGAGGCGCTAGCCGCGGCTACGGCGTCCAGGCAGGGCGGTGGGGGTGGGGCCGTCTTTCAAGGTCGTGCCGGTCATTTCGATGTGGCCCTTGAAGCTCGCACCGTCCGAAATGACGACGCGGGGCGCCGTGATATCGCCAACCACGCGTGCATCGGCGTGAATTTCGACCTTCTGGGTCGCGGTCATGTTGCCGCGCATCTCACCCTTGATGGTGATGTTCTCGGTGGTGATGTCGGCCAGGATGACGCCGCCCTGCTCGATGACCAGGTGCTTTTTCAGGGTGATGACGCCCTCGACCCGACCCTCGATGACCAGGTTCTCCTCCCCATGAAGCTCGCCCTTGATGAACAAGCCACGCCCGATGACGCCAGCGCTATCGATGTCACTCATTGGAATTTGTCTCGTGTGTGAGAAGGGTTACCCATCGTGCAACGGTCCGGGGGGCGCTGCAAGCTATGGTAACTTTTCTTGGAGATGAGCGTTCGGAGCGGTGTCGCGCGTCGACTACAAGCGCTCGGGCATCTTCACGTTCCGCGTGCGCGCTACCAGCGAGAAGAAGGTCATGAGCGCGTTGCCCTCGTCCTCGAAGCGCTCGAAGAACAGGTCGCGGATGGCGCGCTTCGGGAGGTCGCCGCTGACGACGCTGTAGTAGAGGCGCTCGCCGAGGCGGTAGCCGATGACGTGGGTGACGGCGTTGAAGGCGTCGGCGTTGGACTCGTAGATCTCGCGCATGCCGCGGACCTTCTCACCGGCTTCGAGACGGGCGTGCTTCAGGACGGCGCGGGCGAGGGCGCGGTCGTGTTTGTCGCGGCTGCGCTTGAGCTTCTCCAAGGCGGCGTCGCTCGGAGCCTTGCGACGGTGGTTCAAGAGCTTCGAGCCCAAAAAGCCGATCGCCTCTTCCATGCAACGGGCATAGAACGCGTCCACCAAAGCGGACGGCTCGAGGGCGCCGGTGCAAATATACCGAATATAATGGGTTGCTTCTTCGGCGGCGTGGTTGATCGAGAGCTTGCCGAGGTAGACCATCTTGGCGCGCGGGATGAAGTAGCTCTCGCTGTTCAAGATCTGCCGGCGGATGTGGCGCATGTCGCTCGCCGAGAAGTCGCCGCGGCGGCGTAGCCTATCGAGGAAGGAGAGGTTCACCACCGTGGTCACCTCGACCTCGTCGAGCGCGTGGCCGAGCTCGATGTCGAAGAACGAGGCGATGACTCGCGCGTACTCCTTGAACGTCTCCTCGGGCGACTCGAGATCTTCTTCTTCCTCGACGTCGACCCAGTTGAGGAACGACTGCTGCGCGACGATGGGCGGCGTACCCAGCAGGCAGTAGGCGTCGTTTGCGACCTTCACGAGCTCGACGTCTTGCTCGAGGCCGCGCTCGGCGAGCTGCCAGTAAATCTCGTGGCTGCTCTGGTAGATGATCAGCCGTCGCCGTTCGTCGTCGAGCTCGGCCTCTACCTGACGCGGCAGGTGATCGGGGGAGATGTGCAGCTCGCCGATGAGCGTGAGCACGCGGGCGTTGGGTTGCTTGGCGAGCGCGGCGGCGATGCGTTTCGCCGCGAACTTGTCACGGGCGGCGAGACGGCCGGGACTGTCGATGGCGAGCACCGAGAATCCGCGATCGCGGGCGAGCTCGAAGATCTGTTTGAACGAGGGCCAGCCGCCGAGAGCCCACTGCTCACCGCGCACCGTGTTCGTGAGGTCGTCGTCCGAGGCATTGCCGCGCATCCAGCGATCGACGAGCGCCTGATGTTTCCCCTGGATGTATTCGAGCGCGACGATGACCGGGCGGTCATCCGGGACGCGGCGGAGCAGGCGAACGAAGCCGCGCTGCGCCTGCTTCAGTGTGTGGTAATCACCTACATAGACGAGATCGGCCCGCGTCAGCTCGCGGTCGAGCTCCTCGAACGTGGCGCGGCGCTGGTACGTGCGCACGGCGCGCTCGTATTGCCCTTCATACGCGCGGAACTCGGCGGTATACCCCATGACCGACGCGTTGATGCGAACGCGGTTGCGCTTGTAGAGCGTGCGATGGAGGTCGACGAGCTCTTTACGGAAGCTCTTGGGACGGGCCACGGGACAAGCGTGCCGGATGCTCCCGTAGGGAGGCCAGATTTTCGCGTTTTCTTTGCAGCGCTCTCCGCCGCTTGCCTATACTGACCACGCTTTCAATTTGGGATTCGCCGCTACCCTCGAATGCGACCAACCTTCAGACCCGACCTCATCTGCTCGCGCGAAGAGCAACAGGGCGTGGTGTTCTATCGCGTCGATGATCCCAAGAGCGAAACCAACTTTCGTCTCTACGAGATCGAATACCTGATCGCGACGAAGCTCGACGGCACACGTAGCCTCGAGGACGTCATTCAGGCAGTGCGCACCGACTACAGCTTCGACATCAGTGATGCCGACCTGCAGCGCTTCGTGTCGCAGCTCGAGGCCATGGGCTTCCTGACGCGCGCGTCGGGCGTGCCGGAGACCATCAAGAGCCGCTCTGTCCCCGACAACAGCAACGGCCACATGCTCGACACGCACACCGGCGAGATCATGGTTGCCGCCATCGATCTCGAGCTTCCCGCCGCCGACACCGCCGAGATGGAGCGCCTGCTACGGTCCGCGCTCTTGCACGTGAAGCAGGGCTACATCGTGCACGCCCGCGACTACTTCCTGGCGGCGCGCGAGCTCGATCCGTCCGACGACCGCTTGAACAAGCTGGTGAGCCATCTCGAGATCATCGGTGACGCGAGCGGTCCTGCCGAGGTCGAATACCTCTGGGACCAGGCGCGACGCCTTTTTCCGAGCATCGTCAGCGAGCTCGGACAGGTCATCGATTCCAAATCGGGTGGCCCGACGGCGGAGCCGGTGCCCGCGCAGCTCTCGGGCAAGCGGAACACCGCGCGCCTTCCCGGCGAGGAAGATCTTCGAACCCGCGTCATGTGGACGATGCTGCTGCTCGTCGTCGTGCTCGGCGGTGGCGCGTTGCTCTACTGGCTCGCGCGCGAGGGCGGCATCTTCGAATCGCCGATCATCGTGCAGACCACGACGCTCGACGCGACACAGATCCCCATTTTCTATGCCGGCTCGCCGACCAGTGTGCGTCCGCTCAAGGAGAAGACGCTGCACTTCGTCGAGCGTGGCCGCGTCGGCGACATCAAGGTGCAAAAGGGGGCGCGTGTGAACCAGGGCGACTTGGTTGCGACGCTCGAGCTCCCACCGCCGCAGCAAAAGCAGATCGAGCTCGCCAAGGCCGCTGTCGAGGCCATGAAGGTCGCCCACGAGAAGACCGCCGAGCGTCTCAATGCCTTGAACGCGGAGCGCGAGAAGATCGAAAACGAGCGCGACACCGCCACCGAGAAGCTCAAGGAGCTCCAACCCAAGCAGCTCTTGAATCAGGGCGGCGTCTCGAAGCGTGACATCGAGAAGTGGAAGCGCGCCAAGACCGGAGCGGTGAACAAGCTCAAGGCGCACGCCAAGAAAGAGAAAGGCCCGAAGGCCGCCGAGACCGCCGCGAAGAAGAAGCTCGACGCGGCGCAGGCGAAGGCCGATCAGCTCGAGCGCAAGATCGCAGGCCGGTTGCTGCGCGCGCCGTTTGCCGGAACCGTCGAAGAGATCAAGGTCAAGGTCGGCGATTCGGTCAGCGAGAAAGCGCCGGTCATGCTGCTACGCGACGAGGCCGAAGCCATCCTCACCTTCGAGCTCGCGACCGACGTACCGTTCAGCGCCGGCGGCCAAGCCCAAATCTCCGTCGACCGCGGGGCGCCGAGCCGCGCGAAAATCTCCGACGTCAAGAAGGCCGATGACAAGACCAAGGTCGAGGTCAGCATCGCCGACCCGTCGGGGGCGTTCGCCATGATGGAGCCCGCCAAATTTCGCCTGGTCAAAGAGCTACTCGACCCGGCGTTTCGCGTGCCGATGTCGTCGATTGCGAAGTCGTCCGACAAGAAGACGCACGTCTATGTGATCGCCCAGGGTAGGGCGCTGGCGCGCGATATCGAGATCATCGAGAGCGATGCGGCGCAGGCGGTGGTGCGTGACGTTTCCGGGTCGCTGCACAACGGCGACACGCTGGTCGTGGCGTCGACGGAGACGGGCGATGTTGCGCCAATCGGTGACGGCGCTTTTTTGAAGGCGGCTAGTGAGGTCGATGCCCGCTAGGGCGGACGGTTGGATATTCGGCAGTCGGCAGTCGGCCATCGGCCATCGGCCATCGGCCATCGGCAATCGGCAATCGGCAATCGGCCGTCGGCCATCGGCCATCGGCCAAACTCAATTCTGCCGCGGCGTCAAATCCACCGGCTTCGTCAGCCCAGCCGCCCCCTGCGGCCCCGTCAACGCGACATTCATCCCCGACACAATCTGATCGACCTCTTCCGCCAGCGGAGTAAACAGCTCGGCTCGCCCCGTCGCGGTCACCGTGATCCCGCGCCCATCCAACACGAACAATGCCGACGTCTGCGTGACCATCGCTCGATCTTCGTCGCTTGCGACCACATACGAGTGAGTCACCCGAAAACCGCGCCGCGGGCCGACGCGGATCGGCTTGCGCTCCAGCGCTTGGATATCGATCTCGCCGCGTTGCTCGTAGTCAGCCATATCGCGCAGGGCGCGGCTCAGGACATCTTCGAGGAACGTCGGCTTCACCGGCACCGGGTCGATGATCACATCGATGCGCGGCATCCCCGGGACTCTTTCTTCGCGGGTGAGGCGCATGACGAGACCGCCCTTCGCGGGATCCTCGAGCTTCACCGTGGGATCGCGCTCCCAGCCCGCTAGATGTGGCAACGAGATGCCAATCTCCGGCGCGGTGAACGGTGACGAATCGTGATTCTGCGCGCGGCGGCAGGCGACGAGGGCGAGCAAGGCGACGGCGACGAGGCAGCGTCTGCCCATCGCTTACTTGCGACGCTTCGAGCCGGCGCTCTTTTTCTTGGCGACAGGCTTCTTCTTGGCAGCGGGCTTCTTCTTGGCCGGCTTCTTCGCAGCGGCGCGCTTCTTCGGCGCAGCCTTCTTTTTCGCAGCTTTGCGACGCGGACTGGGCCGCGGAGTCGCAGCTGTCATCTGCGGCATGTTGCGCACCGCGACCGAGAGCAGCTCGATCATGCGGGCCACGTGCGTGAGGTGCAGATAGAACGCCATGAGGTCGGTGAGGTTATTCACCCCGTCGACGCAGTCGGCGACGAACGCGTACAGCTCGGGAGCGGAGTCGGTGTGGCGGGCGAGGCCGCGCATGATCAGCTCGCGCTCGCGTTCAGCGAACTGCGGCACACCCAGCATGCGAGGGTCGGCGATCGCCATCAGAGCGCGCACGCGCAAGGCGAGACGCAGTACGGTAGCGCCGTTGATGTTGGCGCGCAGGAGGAAGCCCGCGGCGTCCATTGCGCCGTCGATGACTTCGGTGCGTAGACCCTTGCTCGGCTTGCCCGAGCTTCGGTCGAACCACCCTGCACGGAGGTAGCTGGTCATGACTCCCTCCGCTGTAGCCCGAGGCGCAAGATAGTGGCAAGCGCTAGCGTTTTACGATTCCTCGCGCCCGCCACCCAGTGGCGCACACAAGGACTTGGCGATCTCTTCGAGGGAGTCGAAGCCATCGAAGAACGTCGCGAGCTCGTCGGTATCGAAGGTGACCTGCATCTCGGCGGCTAGCGCCTCGGCGGCCCATTCTTTCTTGTCGTTCATGATGCCAAACCTGCTCAGCGGTTTCTGTTGGGACCGTCGTCCCAATCGAGTTGATCCCCCGCGAGCCGGACCATCGCGTCATCCACGATCTGCTCGATGAGGCGGAAGCGGCCATCCATGCTCTTGCCGTGCCGGTCGAACAATCGGCGGCTCGCGGCATCAAGGTGTTGGATGCCCAGCAAGAACGCTCGTCCGTTGAATGCTCCCATTGGCGAACCCCTCCTACTCGGGATCGTCCGAAGGGTCGCGCAACCCCGCAAACGATCGTGGCGTTACTCGCGTCTACACGTCGCGATCGCGGGGGTCAAAATTTTGGCTGTCGGGGTTCGGCAATCGGTCATCGGTCATCGGCCATCGGCCATCGGCCATCGGCAATCGGCAATCGGCTGTCGGCCTTCGGCCTTCGGCCTTCGGCGCGCGGCTTCGCCTCGGCCCGCTATCGCGGGCAAGGCACATCGCGGCGCACTCACCTCCGTCGTGACCTCGCCATGAGGCCCCGGGCTTTCGCCCTCGCTGGTGCGGGCCTCATGACGAGG
>CAZAER010000064.1:0-15535 GCA_964484195.1 uncultured Bdellovibrionales bacterium
GCCATTTACGATCCGTGTGACGCAAAGTGCGCAGCCGCCACAGAGACGTGCGCGGACAACGAAGACGGCTGGGCGTCATTCCGGCACGACGAGTCCGAAGTCTCGTCGGCCCACGCGGTCATCGTCCGTGCCGCCAACCAACAAACGCTGTTCTTGGCGACCGACGACGGCGACACATGTTTTTACACGGACACGCCGAGCGGGGCCGACACGGACCACGACGGTCTACCTGACCTGTGCGACCGCTGCCCGTACGCGGTGGATCCCAATCAGCCGTTTCCCTACCTAGACAGCGACGGCGACACCATCGGCGACGTCTGCGACAATTGCCCCGACACGGACAATTTCAACCAGTGGGACTTCGACATGGATGGCGTCGGCGAGGCCTGCGACAATTGCGACTCGGACCCTAATCCCGATCAGGTCGACACCGATTCCGACGGCGAGGGTGACGCTTGTGATCTCGACGATGACGATGACGGTTGCCGTGACAGCACCGACCAAGACCCACTCGACCCGTTGCAGCGCATCGGCACGTTCATCAGCGCGACATGCGACGACAAGAGCGGTATCGAGTACGCGTCCGCGAGCGGCGACAGCGACGGCGACCATTTGCTCGACTGCGCGGATCTAGACGACGACAACGACGGTATTCCGGACGCCAGAGATACGTGTCCTGTCAACGCTGGAAGAAGCGACTGCGTGTTCTACCATGACTGTCCTGTGCAAGAGTGGTGGGACGCCTGCATCGGCGGCGGGTGCATCCAGTTTTGGTTGAAAGCTATCGCCGCGGTGAACCCCGACCCGACGCGCTACCGGATCGTCGACATCGACGACCGCGTCATTCAGGTGGAAGTGCCGCGCGAGTTGACCGCGCGCGAGGTCGAGCGTCGCTTGACCGGTGCCCGGCTCGAGCTCGTCGATGAGCGCGGGCGAACCGAAGTGGTCATCGGCACCATCGACGCGCGCACACCCATTCATCAACGAGGCGAGACCGTCGTGGTCGACTTGGGGATGGCCGGGCCGGGCTGAGGCGGCGTAGGCTGCGCGTTGGTGTTTTGCGGCTGCGCGGCTTGCGGGGTGTTCGCCGCGCCGGGCGCTGGCGGCGAAATCGCGGCGCCGCCTGGGGGCGTTTCGCGTACCTCGGGCTGCGACTGTGCCGGTCGCGCCGTCGGATCAGGCGGGACCAGCGCGGCTTGCTGTCCGCTATTGCCGTTTGCGGTCACGGGGGCGTTCTGGACGAAGTCCGAAACGTTGAGCGGTAAGCCCCAGGGCGCGTAACCGCCAATGCCCCATTCGCCGTTGTCTGTTTCGGCGTACGGCACGCTCCACTGCTGCGTATCGTTTTGCGCGTCGCGCTGGACCGCATCTGGTGTTCCTGGGGACGTGAGGCGCTGTCCGCTAGAAACGACAGCGACACCGCCAGCGGGGAGCGCGATGCCATTGGCGTCGGTGCGACTGCGTCGGCCAGACGCAGTGCCGACATTGTCGCCGTTCAGATCGCCGGCGATGCGGTCGATGAGCGCGTCTTCGTGGTCGAGGCGCTCGGCGGTCTGGGCAACGGTCTCGTTACGCTGGTCGACCGGCAAAGGCCTGGGCCGCGCCTGCTCTTCGGCGACTGCACGCATGCTATTGCGCTCGGCTTCGGCAACGAACGGACTCAGCAAGTCGTCACGCCGAGCACGGTCACGCGCGATGGCGAACCCCACGAGCGCGACGACGAGCGCAATCGAAACTCCCACAGCGACCGCGACGCTTCGTCGGACCTGCATGACGTACCCCCACCTGATTTAGGTTGGGGTTTCGGCGTCAGGCCCGCAAGCTTAGCTCTTGCGCGCAGTTCCGCGTCCGTTTTAGCAGTCGAAGCCTCGCGTTGAGCAGCGACCGGGGGCCGGTGCGCCACCGAGCTCGGCGCCGACGCGGCGTCGGTATCCTGGATTGAACGGCATCCCAGCGCGGGCCATGGCTTCATTCGTCGCTGGTTTGCAAAATCGTTTGTGCGATACGCTATGGCGGTGTATTCCTCGTTGCGGGGAGCTGAGGGTGCACATGGGAACTTCGGGTTCAGGACGCATCACGGACTACCCCGGTGGGTCTGGCGGTGGCGGTTCGGGCGGGGGACACGGGGCCGGTGGCTCAAGCGGCGTCGACCGATGTGGCAAGGCTTTTTCAGCGAACTTGGAGGAAGTCGAGCAATGCGACTACTTCAAGCACCACAACAGTGGTCCGCCAGCCGGCACCAAAGTCGACATCAAGCACAAGAAGCGCATCGTTGTGGAGACCGAAGGTGGTGAGTCGGTCGGCTTCCTGCCTACGAAGTTCAACTACGTCGCACAATGCATCGCTGACGGATACTCATATTCGGGCAAGGTTACTTTTTCAAAGAAAGGCCCCCCCGTTGCGGTCGTTACATTGGATGTGGCGCCAGATCCATGAGTGCACGGCGCGTATTGCTGATCGGTGAAGTGCTTGTTGATGTGACTATTACACCTCGCGGTCAACCACAGAAACTGCGGCTCGGTGGAATAATCCACGCGGCACGTGGGCTATGGGCTCATGGGGCTGCGTACAGTGCGAGCGTTGTTCTTCCTAGCTACTTGGAACAAACGGCGCGCCGCTTCTTGAATAATCTTAAGTGCGACCGCTTCGAAGTCTTGGGTTACGTAGTCGGGGCTCCGAATGTAGTTCTGATTTTCGACCCAACCGAGGTAAGCGACCAAGAGTACGATATGTTGCTCCGCGACGAAGCCTCAACGAATTTGTCTGCAACTGCGGACTTCACCGGCGTGACCGACGCGCTCGTCTTCCCGGGCAGCTACGACGTAGCTTCCGTGATAAAAACCGTCCCACCAGAAGTGGCTTTGCACGTCGACGTTGCCTACGACGTCGGCGTCGACCAACTTGCGGCTCTGGGGCGCAAGGTCGACTCGATGCTGCTCTCTACGTCCTCACCGCTTTTCTTGACGGGCCTGAAACAGAGCTTCGATGAACTGAAAGCGATGGCCAGGCGCTGCGTTACTGGCGCTGTCGTTCTCAAAGAGAATCGAGGCGGCTCTCGTTTATATAGCGTTGCCGAGGACGCGACCGTCGAGATTCCAGCCTACCTCGGGTCAACGGCGAACTCGGTCGGAGTGGGAGATGTGTTCGATGCGGTTTTCGTGAGTGCACGCGACGCCGGATGGACGCCCGCGGGCCTCCGTGCGGCTCTTGCTAGTTACGAATATGCACAGACTACATATCCCGACGACTTTAGGAGGGAGATCGAGCGCTCAAAACGGCTAACCGAGGAGGAGGTGAAGGAATTAAGAGGCGTCAGCCTCCCCTGGGAGGCGCGGCAGGAGCGATCAATTTATCTTGCTGCGCCCGACTTCTCCTATGTCGATACTACGGACATAGAGAGAGCGGTGAGCGCACTGACTTACCACAATTTTCGTGTCAGGCGACCCGTCCGCGAAAACGGAGAGATTGCCAGTGATTCAACTTCAGCTCAGATGTCCGGCGCCTATTGGTCAGACCGCGCGTTGCTGGAGGAATGCAGTCTCGTGTTTGCTGTTGCCGTCCACCGGGACGCAGGCACGTTGGTGGAGGTCGGCCTTGCGTTGGAAAAAGGTCTGCCCGTCGTAGTCTTCGACCCTCATCGAGAAGCGACCAACACGATGGTAGTTGCGGGTAGCATTTGCTATTCGTCGGACCTCGATGAATGCCTCAACGCCGTTTTTACTGCGTTCGCCACGATGAGGCGCGCCAAGTGACCAGCGTCGCTCTTCTCTGCTCTGGCGGGCTCGATTCTACGACGTTGGCGTATTGGCTGCTGAGAGAGGGGAGGAGCGTACTGCCAGTGTTCCTGGACTACGGGCAGCACTGCGCGGCGAAGGAACGTACAACGCTCAGTGATGTCCTCCCTGACGCTCTCCGAGATCACGTTCACGAGCTCAATCTTCGCTCGGTGTTCGCAGGCTCCACATCGCGACTCATTTCTGAAGCCGATCCCTGGCGCGAGGAGGTTGTCCCAGACGACTTGTACGTTCCGTACAGAGCGCTACTGTTCTTCGCTGCCGCTGCTGCTTTCGCTCAGACCCACAATATTACCGAGGTCTACAGCGCATTCATCAACAGTGCACGCGCCAAAGAACTGGATTGCACTTCCACCTTTCTGAACGGCCTTGACGCCTTTGCGGCAAACGTTGGGGCGGTTCGTTTCCTCACACCGTTTCGCGCGATGACAAAGCGAGAAGTGGTGCGCCTCGCTGAGTCTCTGAACGTTCCGATCGGCCGCACGTTCTCATGCCAAATGTTTTCTGACGTGCCATGCGGCGCCTGCCCAAACTGTGTTGAGCGCCTCGATGCGCTCGTTCCTCAGGGCGACCGAGAGTGAGCGGCCAAGAACTTTCGTCCTATGCTGCCCTCACGTACGCGCGGACGCTTGCCAAGTATGCAGAGAGCCTCGGGTACGCTGTGGCGGAGGACGAGGCACCAACGTCTGGATGGCATCTCGGCGCAATACTCGCCGATGCGGTCCTGCAGACGGGCTTGAACTACACAAGCGTAGTAATGCCGCGAATCGCCCGCATCGTGGAGGTGTTTCCTGAGTCAGAAACTGTCAGCGGGCTAAATGGGTTGCTCAAGCGCATCTCGGTGCCAGACTATCTCTCCTGGCAGCACTACGAGAAGGTCGAGCGGTTTGGAGCGGTCCTTTCGGCCGTTTGCGATGCCAGTGTGGACAATGTTTCGGAGCTCCGCCAATGGGCGATGTCTCCGAGTGGAACGGAGAGCCTCCTCGCAATTCGCGGAGTAGGGCCAAAGACCGTCGACTACCTTTACGCCTTATTGGGCGTAGACTCTGTCGCCGTTGATCGCCACGTCCGCCGCTTTGCTCAGAAGGCAGGTGTGTTCATCGACGACTATCACGGTCTGCGAACCATTGTGTGCTACGCTGCCGACTTGCTCGGGGGTTCGCGCAGGCTTTTCGATCATTGGATCTGGCGCCTTATGTCGGGCGCTGGGTCTTACGTGAATCCTCTGGCACAAGAAGCGGATAGCACGAGCGACCGTTCGGAGCGTGTTTCGGCGTTGAGCCGCTCTCTGATACCGGGATAGATTCTGGCCTGCCGGCGCTCCACGGTTTGTACGACTAGCCCTACTACAAGTGTCTAGAGGCAACGCCTCTGGCGTTTTAGCGCCGATTGCGGAAATGGTCGAACTCGAAAAACTGACATCAGCTACCCGTGTTCGCGGCCTTACTCCCGACAGCACCGCCACCGTCCAGAGCACCAAGTGGTACGGCACGAACAGCGTCGAGGTCATCTACGAGGACGCCACCGGAAATCTTGGCAAGCGTCTCCTGTCTCGCGATGATGAGCCCGGTCTCGAACTCGTTGAGGCGGGTCGACGCTGGGCTTTCGATGGCGACGGCGAGATGCTGCGGTTGGTCTCGGAAGCCTATCGCATCCACCGCGCCTGGCTCTTCGACCCGTACCTAGCGATCTCAACGAGCGTCATCGAGCCGCTACCCCACCAGATTACTGCGGTCTACGAGTCGATGCTGCCGCGCCAGCCCATGCGCTACTTGCTCGCGGACGATCCGGGCGCTGGCAAGACCATCATGGCAGGCTTGCTCATCAAGGAGCTGGTCGTCCGCGGGGACCTCGAACGCTGCCTCATCGTCTCGCCTGGATCGCTGACCGAGCAATGGCAGGACGAACTGTACGAAAAGTTCGGTCTCAAGTTCGAGATCCTCACGACCGACATGATAGAGGCATCGCGTACCGCGAACCCCTTCGAGCATAGTAACCTCATCCTCGCCCGTCTTGACCAGTTGAGCCGCAACGAGGACTTGCAGGAACGCTTCAAGGTAGCACCCGAGTGGGACCTCATCGTCTGCGACGAAGCCCATCGCATGTCCGGCCACTTCATGGGTGGCGAGGTGAAGCTCACCAAACGCTACAAGCTCGGGCAGGTGCTCGGAGAGCACTGTCGCAACCTGCTGCTGATGACGGCCACTCCTCACAACGGCAAGGAGGAGGATTTTCAGCTCTTCATGGCGTTGCTCGACGGCGACCGCTTCGAGGGCCGCTTCCGCGATGGCGTCCACCTCGCCGATTCCGCGGACCTCATGCGCCGCTACGTCAAAGAGGATCTGAGGTACTTCGACGGCAAGCCCCTCTTCCCAGAACGTCGCTCCTACACCGTGCAGTACGTCCTCTCCACTCTCGAAGCCCAGCTCTACACCGACGTCACCGAATACGTTCGCAACGAAATGAACCGGGCCGATCAGCTCTCCGCCCAGGAAGGAGCACGTCGCAACAACGTTGGGTTCGCGCTCCAAACGTTGCAGAGACGACTGGCCTCCTCACCAGAGGCCATCTGCCGGTCAATCGAACGTCGCCGCGAGCGGCTCGAATCGCGACTGGCCGAGGAGCGGACGAAGATGCGCGGCGGCGCTAGCGTACCTCTCAAAGACCTCGCTCCAAAACTCAGCGATGAGGATTGGGAGGAGCTGGCCGAAGAGGCTCCGCAAGAAGAAGTCGAGGAGGTCGAGGCGACCTTGATCGACAACGCTACGGCCGCACGCACGGTCGAGGAGTTGGGCGTCGAGATCCAGAGCCTCAAGGACCTCGAAGCGCTCGCCCAGCGGGTGGTCGAGTCGAAGACCGACACCAAGTGGAGTCAGCTCAAGTCGATCCTAGACGACCCGCTCATGAAGACGCCCGAGGGTGCGCGTCGCAAGCTCGTCATCTTCACCGAGTTTCGTGACACCCTTCAGGCCATCGCCAGACGCGTGCGGACGTACATCGGGCGTGCCGATGGTGTGGTCGAGGTCCACGGTGGAGTGACTCGCGAGGACCGGCGCAAGGCGGTCCACAGCTTCATGAACGATCCAGAAGTTGTCGTGTTGGTTGCGAATGACGCCGCCGGCGAGGGTGTGAACCTCCAGCGGGCACACTTGATGGTCAACTATGATCTGCCCTGGAATCCAAACCGATTAGAACAGCGGTTCGGCCGTATCCACCGCATCGGTCAGAAAGAGGTCTGTCACCTCTGGAACCTGCTCGCCAAGGACACCCGCGAAGGCGATGTCTACACTCAGCTCTTGCACAAGCTCGAGGCCGAACGCGAAGCGTTGGGCGGCAAGGTGTTCGATGTGCTCGGGAGCTTGTTCGACCAGAAACCTCTGCGCGAGCTGCTCATAGAGGCCATCCGATACGGCAATGACCCCGAGGTCAAAGCGCGCCTACACCAGGCGGTTGATGACGCCGCGGGGCGAGCACATTTACAGGAAGTCCTAGAGCGTCGCGCCCTCGTCCACGACCAGATGGATTTGTCGCGGGTGCAACGCATCCGCGAGGACATGGAGCGCGCCCATGCTCGCCGCCTGCAACCGCACTTCATCCAGACTTTCTTCATCAAAGCGTTTGAGCACCTCGGCGGTCACATCGCGCCGCGAGAACACGGACGCTGGGAGATCGCCCATGTGCCCCAGGCAGTGCGCGACCGCGATCGCGTGACAGGACATGGTGCACCTGTTCTCAAACGCTACGAGCGTATCTGTTTCGAGAAGGACCGTGTTGGCGACACGCCGCGGGCCGAGCTCGTATGCCCAGGGCATCCGCTCTTGGACAGCACAATCGACCTCCTGACCGAAAAGTACCGGGACCTGCTCAAGGCGGGTGCGATCCTGATCGACGAGAATGATCCGGGCACCGAGGCGCGTCTGCTCTTCTACCTCGAGCACACCATGCTCGATGGCCGCCGCGTGCGTGGGGGGAAGTTGCAAGCGGTGTCAATGCGCTTCCAGTTCGTTGAAGTTGATCGTGACGGCGTGTTCAAGAACGCGGGCAGCGCGCCCTATCTCGACTATCGGCCAGCGCGAGTCGACGAGGGCCAAGCCCTTGGTGCCGCCACCGATGATCCGTGGGTGCATCAGGATTGGGAGCACCAGGTGCTCGCCTTTGCCATCAAGGAGCTCGTGCCAGAGCATCGCCGCGAGGTTTGCGACCTCCGCCTGCCTCGGATCGACAAGACCGAGGAGCAGGTGAAGGCGCGGCTCCAGAAGGAGATCAACTACTGGGACCACCGAGCCGAGGAGCTTCGCGCCAAGGAGAAGGCGGGCAAAGAGACCAAGCTCCCAGCGCATGTGGCGCAAGAGCGTGCCGATCGCCTCATGGAGCGCATGAAGGCTCGACTCGACGAGCTCAAACTCGAACGGGCTATCACCGCCGAGCCGCCCCGTCTGATCGGTGGAGCGCTCGTCGTTCCAGCCGGATTGCTGCGCAAGCTGTGTGGTGAAGCCGCGCCGAAGGACGAGGGGACCGGCCCTGCTCGCGAGGTCATCGAGAAGCTCGCCATGGATGCCGTGATTGCCGCCGAGCGAGCACTGGGGCGTGAGCCTCGTGACGTTTCTCGAGAGAAGTGTGGCTACGACATCGAGTCCCGAGATCCCACAACCGGCTCGCTCGCGTTCGTCGAGGTGAAGGGCCGGTACGTCGCGGGCGACGACATTACCGTGACGCGCAACGAAATACTGCGTGCTCTCAACGAGCCCGAGAAGTTTCGCCTCGTTGTCGTGGTCGTGGACGATCGAGGAGCGCGTCCGCCTGTGTACGTACGGAAGTTTGACTGGGGCCAGCCCGGGTTCGAGCAGGTCAGTGCTACTTACAAGATAGCGGCATTGCTCAGCGCAGGGGGACCGCCATGCTGAGCTTTTTCGCTGTACTCGTGGCCAAAAATGGCCTCGGCCACAAAGCGACCGAGGCCGTCCGCCGATGACGTATCGCAAGAAACTCATCGAGGTCGCGCTGCCACTCGAAGCAATTAACAAGGAAGCGGCTCGCGAAAAGTCGATCCGTCATGGGCACCCGTCCACGCTACACCTGTGGTGGGCTCGCCGGCCGCTGGCAGCGGCACGTGCGGTCCTTTTTGGGCAACTCGTGGATGACCCGTCCAGTTGGCCGGAGCTGTTCAAGACTGAGGCGGCCCGGGAGGAGGAACGGAAGCGACTCTTCAGCGTCATCGAGGAGCTGGTGAAGTGGGAGAACTCCAACAACGAGACAGTGCTCAACGCCGCCCGGCTTGAAATTGCGCGCTCGCATGCTCGGTCGTCGTCCTCGCCCAAAGCCAAGAAGATTCTCGACAAACCCCAGCCCGAGATCGTGGACGACTACCTCGCGACGGAGGTGCCACCAGTCTACGACCCGTTTGCCGGCGGCGGCACCATCCCTCTCGAAGCGCAGAGGCTCGGGCTGCGCGCCATCGCCTCCGACCTCAATCCGGTTGCCGTGATGATCAATAAGGCGTTGATCGAGATCCCTCCGAAGTTTGCTGGAAAACCTCCAGTAAACCCTGAGGCTCACAAGAAGGCGGGGCTGAAAACTTGGAAGGGAGCCCAGGGGCTAGCCAACGATGTTCGCTATTACGGCCAGTGGATACGCGACGAAGCGTTCAGGCGCATCGGCCACTTGTATCCGGAGGTCGACCTGCCGGAGGTGCACGGCGGTGGGACGGGGACAGTAATTGCTTGGTTGTGGGCGCGGACTGTTGCGAGTCCCAACCCCGCGTTCGAAGGCGCTCGCGTGCCGCTCGTGTCGAATTTCTTTCTGTCTACGAGGGAGGGAAAAGAGACATGGGTTGAGCCTGTCGTGAAGGGGCATTCTTATCGCTTCGAGATCCGGACAGGGAAGCCTGGCGACAAAGAGGCCCTCGCCGCCGGAACGAAGATAGGTCGCGGCGCGCACTTCAAGTGCGTTCTTTCGAATACCCCTATCGAGCCTGACTACATCAAAGCCGAGGGTAAGGCGGGTCGAATGGGTGCGCGCCTTATGGCTGTGGTTGCTCAAGGAAGAAAAAGCAGAGCATTCCTCGCACCGATGCCGGGGGATGAGGAGCTCGCGCAATCTGCCACCGCGCCATGGTTTCCCGAGGAACGGTTTGCGAAAAACTCGCGTCACCTTACCCCGTGGATTTATGGGCTCGAACGGTTCGGTGACCTGTTCACACAGCGGCAACTTCTTGCACTCAACACGTTTGCAGAGCTTGTTGCCGACCTCGGAACCAAGGTCGGCAATGATTGTCGCGCGCTGAATATTGAACCCGCCGCGTACGCAAACGCTCTTATGGTGTATCTATCGTTCGCATTGAACCGCGTGGTTGATAGGCACACTACGATCGCCACCTGGGACTCCAGCCCTACCAAGTTGCAGCTTCGGAATACTTTCGCTCGCCAGGCCATCCCGATGACTTGGGACTTCGCCGAGGGAAATCCATTCGCTGATTCATCCGGTACCTGGGCGCCGAGTGTCGAATGGGTCGCACGCGCGATCGAACACCTTCCTAGAGGGCCTGAAGGTACCGCGGTCCAGGCAAATTCAGCCTCGCAGCGACTGGACTCTCCGGCGATCTGTTCTAGCGACCCTCCATATTTCGACAATGTCCCATATGCCGACCTGTCAGACTTCTTTTACATTTGGTTGCGACGAAGTCTGCAACAAGCCTACCCAGAACTATTCGTCACAGTACTAGTACCGAAGGCGGATGAACTGGTTGCCGACGCCTTTCGCCACGGGGGCAAAGAGGACGCCGACGCGTTCTTTCTTAGCGGCATGTCGGCGGCTCTTGCCAACGTCGCACAGCAGCAGTTTAGGCAGACTCCTGCTGCAATCTATTATGCATTCAAACAGACAGAGACTGGCGAGCAGGGTACCGCCTCTACGGGCTGGGAAACGTTTCTTGAGGCAATACTCCGAAGCGGCTTAGCGATCGTCGGCACCCTTCCTCTGCGGACTGAGCTAGGCAACCGGATGCGGGGTTTGGGCTCGAACGCGCTTGCGTCGAGTGTGGTGCTTGTTTGTCGTGACCGCAAGCCTGGGGCTGAAAGCATCACTCGAGGAGAGTTCCGGCGTTCTCTCCGTGCAGAGCTGCCCAGCGCCCTCCGCTCGTTGCAACAGGGCAACATTGCGCCCGTCGACGTTGCCCAAGCATCCATCGGTCCTGGCATGGCTATTTTCTCACGCCACGGCAACGTTCTCGAACCCGATGGTACGCCGATGTCAGTAAGGAGCGCCCTGCAACTCATAAACGAAGCCCTCGACGAATACCTGAATCAGCAAGAAGGGGAGGTCGATTCGGACACCCGTTTCGCTGTTACTTGGTTCGAGTCCAACCAGTTCAATCCGGGCGCATATGGCGACGCCGAGACCTTGGCGAAGGCGCGCAACGTCTCGGTCGCCGGCGTAAAAGACGCGGGAATCCTGGAGTCGTCGGCCGGCAAGGTCAGACTCAAGAAGCGCGACGAGCTTCCCGCAGGATGGCACCCGGCCAAGGACGAAACGCACAACGTCTGGGAAGCAACTCAACATCTCATCAAACGTCTTGAAGGCAACGGCGAGCAGGCCGCAGCGGACTTGGTAAACGCGCTTGGCCCGACCGCCGAGAAAGCACGTGATCTCGCCTATCGTCTCTACTCGGTATGTGAGCGCAAGAAGTGGACGGACGAAGCCCGCGCCTACAACGGCCTCGTCATCGCTTGGCCTGAGCTGGAGCGTCTCGCGCAGGCAAATCGGTCGGCGAACGATGACCCCCAAAGACAGCTGCTGTGATGACAAGTCGGCGAGTGGCTCAGCGTGAATGGGCAAGAGTGCAGCCGAAGGGAAGAAGCAATGGCCGTCAGTAATCGCGACCGCATCGGCAAAGGCCTCGAGTTTCTTCGCGACGGGTTGATCCCCTTCGTTGAGCGCGAGCTGCGCCAGTACCACAAGGGGCAGTGGAAAGAGCGCGCCCAGCGGGCCAACGACGGCAGGAGCAGCGACAAGATGCACTGGGACAACCAGGCGCTGCTCAAAACGATGGTCGACGAGTGGCAGGCCGTGTTCTTCCACACGCTCGGGCACACAGGTCGCTCGCTCATCGGTGAGCTGATCGACATCCGCAACAACTGGGCACATGACAAGGCGTTCACGTCGGACGACGCCTACCGCGCCCTCGACACCATGCACCGTCTGCTCGTCGCCATCTCGGCGGGCAAGCACGCGAGCGACCTCGACGCGCACAAGCAGGAGCTGCTCCGCACGGTCTACGCGGAGCAGTCCCGGAACAAGGCACGATACTCCGTCGCCGTGGAGGGCCAGCCCAAAGAGGGGCTTCGCCCCTGGCGTGAGATCGTCACCCCTCACAAGGACGTGCAGTCCGGCAACTACATGCAGGCGGAGTTCGCTGCCGACCTCGCCCAGGTGCATCGTGGCGAGGGCTCCGACGAGTATCGCGAGCCCGTTGAGTTCTTTCGCCGCACCTTCATTACCGACGGCCTCCGTGAGTTACTCGACGACGCACTCCGACGCCTCGTGGGTAAGGACGGTGATCCCGTCATCGAACTGCAAACCAACTTCGGCGGCGGCAAGACGCACTCGATGTTGGCGCTGTTCCATCTCTTCGGCGGGGCGAACGCCAGCACCCTGCCTGGCGTCGAGGCGGTGCTCAAAAACGCCGGGGTTGACAACGTGCCCAAGGCCAACCGTGCTGTTCTCGTTGGGACAGCGCTTTCGCCGGGGGAGATCATCAAGAAGCCCGATGGCGTCGAGGTCCGCACGCTGTGGGGAGAGATGGCGTGGCAGCTCGGAGGCGAGGAGGCTTACGCCCTCGTCGCGGACTCGGACAAGCGCGCCGTGAGTCCGGGCTCGAACGAACTCGCGAAGCTCTTCCAGAAATGCAGCCCGTGCCTCGTGCTCATCGACGAATGGGTGGCGTATGCCCGCCAACTCGTCGGCAAGACAGACCTGCCTGCGGGTGACTTCGACGCGCAGTTCACTTTCGCGCAAGCGCTCACGGAAGCGGCTAAGGCCGTGCCCAAGACGCTGGTGGTGGCGAGTATCCCTGCATCCAACATCGAGATCGGCGGCGATTCTGGTCGGCATGCGCTGGAGTCCCTGAAAAACGTCTTCGAGCGCCTCGGTAAGCCTTGGCGACCTGCAAGCTCAGACGAGGGCTTCGAGATTGTCCGACGCCGCCTTTTCGAGCCTATCGAGGGCAGGGACCGGCACGCCTTGCGCGACGCGGTGCTCGGCGGCTTCTCGCGCATGTACCGCGAGAGTCGCAACGAGTTCCCACCGGGCACTGGTGAGGAAGCCTATCGCCGCAAGCTGGAAGCGGCGTATCCGCTCCACCCAGAGTTGTTCGAGCGGCTCTACAACGAGTGGTCAACGCTCGATAAGTTCCAGCGTACCCGCGGCGTCTTGCGTTTGCTCGCCAAGGTCGTTCACGCGTTGTGGGAGGGCAACGACCAGAGCCTGCTGATCTTGCCGTCGTCAGTGCCGCTCGATGAGCCGTCCGTGAAGAGCGAGCTGACCCGCTATCTCGACGACAATTGGGAGCCGATTATCTCTCACGATGTGGACGGGCCGCAGTCCTTGCCGCTCGACCTCGACCGCGCCACACCGAACCTCGGGCGCTATTCAGCGTGCCGGCGGGTCGCTCGGTCCCTTTACATGGGAACGGCCCCCGGCTCGAAGGGCAAGAACCCCGGCATCGACGACCGCCAGGTCAGGCTCGGCTGCACGCAGCCAGGTGAAACCCCCGCTACGTTTGGCGATGCGCTGCGCCGTCTGACGGATCGTGGCACGTACCTCTACGTCGATCAGGGACGCTACTGGTATTCCACTCAGCCTAGCGTATCGCGCTTGGCCAATGATCGCGCCAACCAGATAGATCTGCCCGATGTTCACGCCGAGATCGTGCGTCGCATCCAGAAGGAAAAGGAGCGCGGTGAGTTCGCCTTCGTCCACACCTGCCCGGAGTCATCGAGCGATGTGCCTGATGAGCCCGGCGCGCGCCTGGTCGTGTTGCGTCCCGATCAGGCTCACCGCAAGGGCGATAAGGAGTCGCCGTCGTTCGCGGAGGCGAAGCGTTGTCTCGGCAACCGTGGGACCTCACCACGCCTGAACCGCAACTCTGTGGTCTTTCTGGTTCCAGACAAACAGCGCCTGGAAGAGCTGGAGAGTGCCACCCGCCAATACCTCGCATGGCGGTCCATCTCCGACGAACACGAGAAGCTCAACCTCGATACATTTCAACGAAAGCAGGCCGAGACCAAGCAGCGCGATCAGAACGAGACGGTCGATCTCCGCATTAAGGAAGCTTGGGTATGGTCGCTCGTGCCTGTCCAACCCGACCCCAAGGGCGAAGTGACTTGGGAAGAGCTCAAGCTTAGCGGACCGGCCGCGCTCGCCAAGCGCGTTAGCGACAAGCTGGTGAATGATGAGCTTTTACTCGTGACGTTGGGTGGTGGGACGCAGCGAGGCTTCGGTGGCTTGCGACTCCGTATGGCGCTCGACAAGTACCTGTGGCGCGAACAAGATCACGTGTCGGCCGGCGCGCTCTGGGAGTATTTCTCTCGGTACGTCTACCTGCCGCGGCTCCAGACCAAGGAGACTCTCTTCGCCGCCATCCAAAATGGCGCTCAACACACCGCTTTGGCGGACACTTTTGCGATAGCAGCCGAGTACGATGCCGCTACAAAACGCTACACCGGGCTGACGGTTAGCCGCGGCACGCCCGTCGACAACGGCACGCTCGTGGTGAAACCCGAGGTTGCCGCCGCCCAGCTTGCTGCCGACGACGCCGCAGCAGCAAAGGCCACCGGCCATGCCCCGCCGAACGCCGGTGCTGCGACGCAAGGCACGGCTGCATCCGCTCACGCGAGCCATGGCGCAGTAGTGGCGTCGCGACCGACCGTCACGGCCCCGCCCAAGCTGTTCGTGGGCTCGGTCCGACTCGACGGTGAGCGCGTCGGGCGGGATGCTGGGCGCGTCAATCAAGAGGTGATCGAGCATCTCGCGACGCTTCCCGGAGCGGAGGTCATGGTCACGCTCGAGGTTCAGGTGCGTGTGCCTGGCGGGGTGCCGGGAAAGGTCATCAGCACCGTGCGGGAGAACTGCACGGCGTTGAAGTTCAGGACGGCTGAGTTCGAGGGCGAGTGAGCGCCAACAACTTCAAGAAACCGCTCAAATTGATGCACGCTGTTGATCACCAAGGTGAGGCCGGCGTCAACTCGCTATAGCGGCAAGCAGCGGGCAGGGCCGCTTGTCTGGCACCTGACTACGAGCCGCGCTAGGCTAACGCCGATGGCGCGGACCCCTCCCGCAGCATCCGCAACGAAGTCACTTTCCCTTGTGAAGCAGTTCACCCGCTTCGAAACGGTGAGCTTCTCTCAAGCCATCAATGTCGTACGCCACATTGAGCTCACGCTAGAAAAGGCGAAGCACGAAAGCGGACTGGGCGACACTCTCAAGAACGTAGCTGCTGGCGCCGCCACATTCGTGACCATCCGTGAGCTTCTGAGATCGGTGACCACGATGACGGCAACTTTCAAGCCGCCGATCAACGAGATGCTTCAATCCGGGGTCGCTGAACTCATGAAAGGCAAGGGCGGCCGCATCCTGCTAGTGGCGCGCGACTCGGAGACCCATCGCATTCTCGCTCTTCCGGAGTTGGTGAGCAGCCTCAACCTCACCGCCGTTCTCGCAAGTTCGTACTTCGTTCTGAGTGCTGT
>CAZAER010000065.1:0-14866 GCA_964484195.1 uncultured Bdellovibrionales bacterium
GCCAATCAGCGGTTTTTTGAAATCGGCGTCGTCGAAGCCAACTGCCCGTAACATGGCGCGATTTGGCGCGCGCGCCGGTCCATCCAAAATTGCCGCGCTGCGTTTAAAAGACAGAGTGGACTCCACTGCCGATAACCCCCGTAGGGGTATGTGTTAGGGACGATGGCACTTTCGTACAAAACCGAGGGATTTGCAGCACCCGAGCCCGTGAAGCGCACCGGAGCGCAGATCATTTGGGAGGTCCTCACCCAGGAGGGTGTGGACACCGTCTTCGGCTACCCCGGCGGCGCCATTCTACCGACCTACGACGCCATGCTCGATTACAAGATCAAGCACGTGTTGGTGCGCCACGAGCAAGGGGCGGCGCATATGGCCGACGGCTACGCCCGCGCCACCGGCAAGGTCGGCGTCGCCATTGCGACCAGCGGCCCCGGCGCCACCAACCTGGTCACCGGCATCGCCACCGCCATGCTCGACAGCTCGCCGGTCGTCTTCATCACCGGTCAGGTGCCCTCGGCGCTCATCGGCAAAGACGCCTTCCAA
Source organism: uncultured Bdellovibrionales bacterium (assembly GCA_964484195.1). Classification (GTDB taxonomy): domain Bacteria; phylum Myxococcota; class XYA12-FULL-58-9; order XYA12-FULL-58-9; family JALHOP01; genus JALHOP01. The sequence goes on from CAZAER010000065.1 coordinate 544, forward strand.
GAGACCGACATCGTCGGCATCACCATGCCGATTACCAAGCACAACTACCTGGTGACCCGCGCGCAAGACATCGCCAAGACCTTGCGCGAGGCGTTTTACGTGGCGCGCTCGGGCCGGCCGGGGCCCGTTTTAGTGGACATCACCAAAGACGCGCAGCAGGCGACCATCGACTACGTCCCCGACGATTCGCCGATCACCTTGCCGGGCTATCGTCCGACGCTCGAGACGCCCTCGCGCGAGTTCGCGATGGCGGCCGAGCTCATCAAGAACGCCAAGCGTCCGGTGGTGCTCGCTGGCCGTGGCATCATCCAGTCGGGCGCCGAGCGCGAGCTCGTGCAGTTCCTCGAGAAGACCCAGACCCCGGCCGCGCTCACCTTGCTCGGTCTCGGGTGCTTACCGTCCGGCCATCCGCTCAACCTCGGCATGATGGGCATGCACGGCGAGGCCTGGGTGAACACGGCCATTCAAGAAGCCGACCTCTTGCTCGCGTTCGGTATGCGTTTCGACGACCGTGTCACCGGTAACCTCGCGACCTACGCGCTCAACGCCAAGAAGATCCACGTCGAGATCGATCCCGCCGAGATCCACAAGAACGTCCGCGCCGACGTCGCGCTCATCGGTGACCTACGCGACGTGCTGCAACGCTTGTTGCCGGTCGTCGACACCAAGGGTCACCCCGACTGGGTCGACCACATCGACACGCTCAAAGGCGACTCGGCCGTTCGCGACATCAAGAACCTGCCCGACATGGGGAAGCTCTACGCCGCCCATGTCATTCACGACCTGCATCGCATCACCAACGGCGGCGCCATCGTGGTCACCGATGTCGGTCAGCACCAGATGTGGGAAGCGCAGTACTACAAACACGACACGCCGCGCTCGCTGATCACCAGTGGTGGTCTCGGCACCATGGGCTTCGCGCTGCCGGCAGCCATCGGTGCACGCTTCGGCAAGCCCGAGTCCGAGATCTGGGTCGTCGTCGGTGACGGCGGCTTCCAGATGACCGCGTGCGAGCTCGCCACCTGTGCCCAAGAAGGCATCAAGGTGAACATCGCCATCATCAACAACGGCTACCTCGGCATGGTTCGCCAGTGGCAAGAGTTCTTCTACAAGCGCCGCTACGCAGCGACGCCGATCACCTCACCCGACTTCGTGAAGCTCGCGGAAGCGCACGGCCTCACCGGCTTGCGCGTCGAGAAGCGTGCCGACCTCGAGGGCATCGTCGCCAAGGCGCGCGCCGCTACCGGCACCGTCATCATCGATTTCCGCGTCGAGCAAGAAGACGCCGTGTATCCCATGGTGCCCGCTGGAGCGGACCTCCACGACATGATTCGCCGACCACAAGCAGCCACAAGCCCCATCGCGGAGACCGGGGCCGACGAGTAACACAATGAGCAGTCCAACCAACCTAGCAGTCCAACACACCTTCACCGCGTATCTCGAGGATCGTCCCGGTGCGCTATCGCGGGTGTCGGCGCTCTTCCTACGCCGTAACTACAACATCATCTCGCTGACCGTCGGGCGCTCGGGCACCCCTGGCATCTCGCGCCTCACCGTGGTCGTCGAGGCCGACGCCGCTCAGGCTCGCCTCGTCGAGGCCAACCTCTACAAGCTGGTGAATGTCCTTCGTGTCGAAGACGTGACCTACTCGCCGACCATCTCGCGCGAGCTCATGTTCGTGAAGCTCCGTGGTCCCGCGCATGCGCGCGACGCTCTCGAGCTGGTGTGCGCAGGCGCCCATGCCCGCATCGTCGACGAAACACCCGGCGCCATCATCGTCGAGACCGTGGGCACGCAGCGCGACAACGAAGCGCTCATCGACAAGCTCGGACCCTTCGGTGTCATGGAGATCGTCCGGACCGGCGTCGCCGCCATCAAGCGCGGCTCGCAAGTGCTCGACCCGCAGCCACACTTCATCAATGCTCAAGTTCCATTGGACAACGAAATGAGGGTAGCCCTGTGACCACCAAGCTCTTCTACGACAAAGACGCCGACCTCGGTCTCATCAAGAACAAGAAGGTCGCGATCATCGGCTACGGCTCGCAAGGTCACGCCCATTCGCTGAACCTCAAGGACAGCGGCATCGACGTGAAGATTGGTTTGCACGCTGGCTCGAAGTCGGCCGAGCGCGCTCGCGCCGCGGGTCTCGCCGTCGATACGGTCGCCGCCGTGTCCGCTTGGGCGGATATCGTGATGATTCTCACGCCCGACCACACCCAGGCCAAGGTGTACGCGCAAGACATCGCGCCGCATATGAAGCCCGGCAAGACCCTGATGTTCAGCCACGGCTTCAACATCCGCTACGGCGCCATCAATCCGCCCGACGGCGTCGACGTCAGCATGGTTGCACCCAAGTCACCGGGTCACCGCGTCCGCGAGACCTATCAAGAAGGCGGCGGCGTGCCTTGCCTCGTGGCGGTGCACAAAGACGCGTCCGGTAAAGCGGAGGCCATGGCTCTTGCCTATGCCAAGGGCATCGGCTGTACGCGCGCTGGCGCTCTGCCCACGACCTTCAAGGAAGAGACCGAGACCGACTTGTTCGGCGAGCAGGCGGTGCTCTGCGGTGGTGTCTCGGCGCTCGTCAAAGCCGGCTTCGAGACCCTGGTAAACGCCGGTTATCAGCCCGAGCTCGCCTATTTCGAGTGCCTGCACGAGCTCAAGCTCATCGTCGACCTCATGTATCGCGGCGGCTTGTCGTACATGCGCCACTCGATCTCCGACACCGCCGAGTACGGTGATTACATCGCTGGTCCGCGCATCGTCACCGATGCCACCAAGCAGGCGATGGCCGGCCTCTTGAAGGACATCCAGGACGGCAAGTTCGCCAAGAACTGGATCAAGGAAAACGATGACGGTCGCCCGTGGTTCAACAAGACTCGCGGCGCCGACGTCGAGCATCCCATCGAGACCGTGGGCAAGAAGCTGCGCGGCATGATGCCATTCTTGGATCCGGTCGACGCCAAACCCGGCGAGAGGTAGGTCATGTCCACCGAGAAGCCGTACGTTCGTATCTTCGATACGACGCTCCGCGATGGCGAGCAGTCGCCCGGCGCCACGATGACGTCCGCCGAGAAGCTCCAGGTTGCGCATGCGCTCGCACGGCTCGGGGTCGACATCATCGAGGCCGGCTTCCCCGCGGCGTCGCCCGACGATTGGGAGGCGGTCCACAAGATCGCTCAGACCGTGGGGCAGGGTGTCGAAGGGCGCACGCCGTCGATCTGTGGCCTCGCGCGCGCCTCGAAGAACGACATCTTGCGCGCCGCCGAAGCAGTAAAACCCGCCAAGAAACCGCGCATCCACACGTTCCTTGCGACCAGCGCCATTCACATGGAGCACAAGCTCCGCATGACGCCCGAGCAAGTGAAGGCGCGCGTCGCCGAGATGGTCGCGTATGCGCGCTCGCTCTGCGAAGACATCGAGTTCTCACCCGAAGACGCAGGCCGCTCCGACATCGACTTCTTGATCGAGGTGCTCGGCATCGCGGTGGCGAACGGTGCCACGACGCTGAACATCCCGGACACGGTCGGTTACGTGACCCCAGCCGAGTACGGTGCGTTGATCGCGCGCTTGAAGCGCGATGTGCCCGGCGCCGACAAGGTGATCTTCTCGTGCCACTGTCACGATGACTTGGGGCTTGCGACCGCGAATGCGCTCGCGGGCGTCACCAATGGCGCCCGCCAGATCGAAGTCGCGGTGAACGGCATCGGTGAGCGCGCCGGCAACACCTCCCTCGAAGAAGTGGTCATGGCCATGGGCACGCGCGCCGACTTCTTCGGCATGCGTCACGGCATCGACACCACGCAGATCATGCGGGTCTCGAAGCTCGTCACCTCGTGCACCGGCATCGCCGTGCAGCCGAACAAGGCCATCGTCGGCGCCAACGCCTTCGCGCACGAGGCCGGCATCCACCAAGACGGCATGCTCAAGAATGCGCAGACCTACGAGATCATGCGTCCCGAGTCGGTGGGCGCCATGGTCACCAAGCTCGTGCTCGGCAAACACTCGGGCCGCGCCGCGGTGAAATCGCGCCTCGCCGAGCTCGGGTACGCTTTGGTGGACGCCGATCTCGACAAGGCGTTCGCGCGCTTCAAGGCTCTCGCCGATCGCAAGAAGACCGTGACCGATGCGGACCTCGTGGCGCTGGTCGCCGACGAGCTCTATCAGCCGGTCGAGCGCTACGCTTTGCTGGCCCTGGACGTAAAGTGCGGCACCGCCGGTCCTTCGAGCGCCACTGTCCGCTTGAAAGGACCAGAGGATGGCGAGCTGGTGATGACCGCTACTGGCACTGGTCCAGTCGACGCGGTGTTCCGCGCCATCGACTCGGTCTTGCAGGTGTCGTGCACCTTGCTCGAGTACACCGTGCAAGCGGTCACCGAGGGCATCGACGCCCTGGGTGAGGTGAGCGTGAAGGTCGAGAGCGCCCAGATCGCGCCCGAGAACCCGCAGCACGAAACCAGCGGCAAGCGCGTTTATCACGGCCACGGTGCCGAGACCGACATCGTGGTGGCGAGCGCCAAGGCTTATTTGTCGGCCTTGAACCGGATCATTGCGGCGACCGACGCGGCCAAACTACACCAGGCGGCCGAGGCCGCTTCGTGACGCAAACGCTGTTCGACAAAGTCTGGGCTCGCCACGTGGTGCACCAGGAACCTGGGTGCCCGGCGATACTCTTCATCGATTTGCACCTCGTGCACGAGGTCACCTCGCCGCAGGCCTTCGCAGGGCTTGCGACGCGTGGCTTGAAGGTCCGTCGTCCCGATCGCACCGTGGCGACCATGGACCACTCGACCCCGACCTCGAAGCTCGCGGTCGTCGACGCGCAGGCGCAGAAGCAGCTCGCGACCCTGGTCGAGAACTGCAAAAATCACGGCGTGCGCTTGTACGAGCTCGGTAACGAGCGACAAGGCATCGTCCACGTCATCGGCCCGGAGCTCGGCCTCACCCAGCCCGGCATGACCATCGTCTGTGGCGACTCGCACACCGCGACTCACGGCGCCTTCGGATCGCTCGCCTTCGGCATCGGCACCAGCGAGGTCGAGCACGTGCTCGCGACCCAGTGTCTGCTGCAGAAGAAGGCCAAGTCGCTCGAGGTGCGCTTCGAAGGCACGGCAGGGAAGGCCGTCACCGCGAAAGATTTGATCCTCGCGCTGTGCGCCAAGATTGGTGTCGGCGGCGCCACCGGCCACGTCATCGAGTATCGCGGCGACGCAGCACGCGCTCTGTCGATGGAGGGCCGCATGACGGTCTGCAACATGTCCATCGAAGCGGGCGCGCGCGCCGGCATGATCGCGCCCGACGACACGACTTTCACGTATCTCGCCGACAAGGAGTTCGCGCCGAAGGGGAAGGCCTTCGACGACGCGGTGGCGTCTTGGCGCAAGCTCGCCAGCGATGAGGGCGCGGCCTTCGATCGCAGCGTCACCGTCGATGTCTCGGCGCTCGAGCCGATGATCACGTTCGGCACCAATCCCGGCATGGGCATGCCCATCACCGCGGCCGTCCCCGATCCCGCAAAGCTCGCCGGCGCCGAACGCGCCGCGCTCGAGAAGGCGCTCGGCTATATGGCGCTCGCGCCCGGTAAGCCGTTGCTCGGCCAAAAGGTCGACGTCGTATTCATCGGCTCGTGCACCAACTCGCGTCTGTCCGATCTGCGTCAGGCCGCGTCCGTGATGGCGGATCGTAAGGTCGCCCAGGGCGTCCGTGCGCTCGTGGTTCCGGGCTCGGCGGCGGTGAAGAAGGCCGCCGAAGCGGAGGGTCTCGACCGCGTGTTCAAGGAAGCCGGAGCCGAGTGGCGCGATGCCGGCTGCTCGATGTGCATCGGCATGAACGGTGACCAGGTGGCGCCTGGCCAGTACGCGGTGTCGACGAGCAATCGCAATTTCGAAGGTCGGCAAGGGCCGGGAAGCCGCACGTTCCTGGCTTCGCCTCTCACGGCGGCCGCCGCCGCGGTCACCGGCGTGGTCACCGACGTCCGCACCTTGATGAGGAGCTGACCGATGGCGGCTTTCAAGCAAGTCACTTCGCCAGCCGTGTTGCTCACGGTGAACGACATCGACACCGACCAGATCATCCCGGCGCGCTTTCTCACGACGACCACCAAGGTCGGCCTCGGACAGAAGCTCTTCAACGACTGGCGTGTCGACCCCGCGTTCGTCTTGAACCAACCAGCCGCGCGTAACGCCCAGATCTTGGTCGCGGGCCACAACTTCGGCTGCGGCTCGTCGCGCGAGCATGCTCCCTGGGCGCTCCTCGATTTCGGCTTCCACGTGGTCATCGCCACGTCGTTCGCGGACATCTTCACCAACAACGCGCTCAAGAACGGCCTCTTGCCGGTGACCCTGCCCCCGGACGCTCACGCCAAGCTCGTGGAGCAGGCCAAGGGCGGCGCGCCGCTCACCGTTGACCTCGAGCGTCTGCTGGTGATCCTGCCGAGTCGCGACGAAGTGTCCTTCGTGGTCGACCCGTTTTCACGGCGCTGCTTGCTCGACGGCGTCGACGAGCTTGGCTACATCCTGAGCTTCGAAGAGCGCATCGCCGCGTACGAGCGCAGTCAAGCTCGATGACGCGGCGTTAGGGAATGATGCGGCGCACGTTGAAGTCGTTCGCCGTCCACATGACGCCGTAGCCGTAGTGCAAAGCGTTCGCCGCGAGGAACCGCGCGTTCGCGAAGGAGCCATCGACATCGCGCGGGTCGATGCTCACGCCGGCGATCGTGGTCATCGTGAGACTCGGGGAAACCTGGATGCGCCGTAGCAGGGACTGCTCGCGCAGAATCACATAGAGATCGACACCGTCGCTGCTGAGGGCCATCTCACCGCACCCGAGGATCGCACCGGTGCCGCTGCCGTCGGTCGCCGCGCAGGTGAAATTGCCACCCAGCAGGTCGAGCTTACCGGTGGTCATGTCGAGGCGCTTCAAGCGGTCGCAATCGACGAAGTACAGAGCGTTGCCGAGCTGCACCATCGCGCCAGGCCAGTTGACCCGGCCGGTCGCGGTGCCCACGCCTTCGTTGTCGCAGACGCGCTCGTCGGGATCGCCGAGCACGGTGGTGGCAGTGCCGGTGCGCGTATCGACCCGGCGAATGACGCCGAGGTCGCCGACGTAAACGGCGCCGTCATGGTAGGCCATCCCCCGCGGGTCGTTGAAGCGGGCGTCCTCTCCAGTACCATCGTCGTTACCAGGGGCGCCGCTGCCCGCGATCGTGGACACGATGTCGGTCGCTGTGTCGACGACACGCAGCTGGCGTCTGCTCATGGTGAACAGACGGCGTCCGTCGGTCGCGAACCCACGCATCTCGCTCAGGCGTGCGTCAGCGGCTGGGCCGTTGATGTTACCCGAGAACGGGTCGTTTTCGTTGCCTGCGTAGCGCACGCCGTTGCCGGTGCTCGGGTCGAGGCGTCGGATACTGAACTGGTCGCGTACATAGATGCCCTCGTGGGTGCTCGCGACCTGATTGCTGCCGACGAAACGCATGCTCGCGGCTGGTCCATCGACATGGCCGCCATGGCCCGCGCCCGGAATGCCTACGAGCGTGCTCACCTGATTGCCGGCGACATCGACGCGTCGGATCGAGCCGTCACCGGGGTCGAGCACGTAGAAGACGCTGCCGACCGCGATGACGCCGCGGTTGACGTTGATGCGCGCCGTGGCGAGGGGCCCGTCGACGTAGCTGCTGGGGTCGGAGCTCGGCAACAAATCGACGACGCTGCCGTTGCCGAGATCGTAGGCCAGTAGATTGTCGGTGTAGATGGTGTTCGCTGTAGCGGAGTAACCGAAGTACTCGTGAAAACCGGCCAAGACTTGCGAGGTGTCGAACGTCGCCAAGCTGCTACGCATCATGGCGGAGAACTCGCCGATGTACAGATCCGTCGCGGTGATGGCGACGGCCACCGGCGCAGACAAACCGGCAGAGAGTCCGGTGCCGGCGATGTTTCCATCCACGCCGCTGCCGATGATCTGCTCGACGAAACCGGTGCCTCGGGCTACGCGTCGGATGTCGTGACACCACTTATCGGCGACGTAGACGTAGGTCGCGTCGAGCGCAAGCCCAGCTGGCTCGCAGAAGACTGCCGAGGCACCTGGGCCATTGACCGGCACGCCGGTGCGCGGATTGCCGCCGGCTAGAGTCGTGACCGCGCGCGTCGTCAAATCGATGTGGCGGATTGCGTTGTTGTTGATCTCGCTGACGTAGAGATCGTTGCCCGAGACCGCGAGGCCGAATGGGCGATTGAAGCGCGCCGCGGTGCCAACGTCGTTGGTGAGCCCACACTGAAACGGCGTGCCCGCCAGGGTATCGACGGTGCCGGTCGTCAGCTCGACGCGGCGAATCGTGCAGGCGTCGAGCTCGGCGAAGTAGAGATACGTCCCGTCCGAGGCGCCTCCGTAGGGACTGAGGATGCGGGCCGTACCGCTCGGGCCGTCGACGTAGCCGATTCCGGAGAGCGGTCCGCTGAAGACGGCGATGCTGGAGAGCGCAGGCAGCCCGAGAACGAGCGAGCTGGATAGCGCGGTTACGCCATTGGCCGCGGTGGCGCGGAGCTGCAGGGTGCCGCCGCGCTCGAGACGCAGGCCTGCTGCCGTAAAGTCGACGACGCCCGCTATAGCGGTCCGCGTGCTGTCTCCGGCGATACCTCCACCGGCGCCGACGACGGTGAGAGCGACGTCGAGAGGTTCGTCGATGACGTTGCCTTGCACATCATAGAGGGTCACCTGGGGCCCGACGTCGAAGACAGCGCCGACTTGGGAGACCACGGGCTGTCTGGTGAAGGCGATGCTGACGACGGAGCCGCCGGTGAACTCGATGATGTTGCCGAGGACCTGAACCGGAGTCGCGATCGAAACGGTCTTGGTCTCGGCGCGGGTCGAGCGCGCTTCGCACTCCGACCGGCCAGCCCCGTCGCCCACGGTGCAGGGCTCGATGACGTTCGCACCACCCGAAAGCGTGATGGTGGGCGTGAAGCCCGGCACCGGGCGGTCTTCGGCGTCATGCAGGATGACGACGACGTGCGACGCCTCGATGCCGTCGGCGAGCACTGGCGTCGTGCCGCTGACGCTCGAGCGCACGGCGTCCGGAACGGTGCCGATGGCGGCTCCCTGCCCCGAGAGAGCGACGCTCGCGCGATGAACCCTGCCGCCGGATTCGTAGCGGAAGGTCAGAACGCCGGTGAACGTCCCGAGCTCGGTCGGAGCAAACTGGAAGTCGATGTCACAAGGTGCGGTGATGACGCCGGACGGACAGGTGCCTCGGGCGCCAGGGAAAACACCACCGGCAATACCAAAAGGCGTGTCGATGCTCTCCACCGTAAGGGAGCGTACTTGCTTGCCTGTTATCGGCGCGACGGACACGAGCTGCGCTGTCGAAAAGCCGACGCCCGTGGATCCGAAGGCGATGAGGTCTTGGGAAACGGTCAGCGCCGGGCTGACGTCATCATCGTCGAACCCCTGCCGCACGCACCCCACGAGCACGGCGACCAGAACCACCGCCAACCTATTGTGCATCTGGTGTAATGATACGCTAAACCCGTCTTGTGAAAGCAACCATCGTCTGTCTGGCCGGTGACGGCATTGGTCCCGAAGTGGTCAGTGAAGCACGCCTCGCACTCGAGGAGGTCGGGCGGCGCGGCGCTCACCAGCTCACCTTCGTCGACCACCTGATCGGTGGCATCGCGATCGATCGCCAGGGGACCGCTCTAGCGGACGACACCGTGAAGGCGTGCAAAGCGGCCGACGCCGTCCTTCTCGGTGCGGTCGGCGGGCCCAAGTGGGACGACCCCAATGCCAAGGTCCGCCCCGAGCAAGGCTTGTTGCGCTTGCGCAAGGACCTCGAGCTCTTCGCGAACCTCCGCCCCGTAAAGCTCCATCCGAAGCTCGCCGACGCGTCGCCCTTGAAACCCGAGCGTCTCGCTGGCGTCGATCTCATGGTGGTGCGCGAGCTCACCGGTGGCCTCTACTTCGGTGAGAGGCGTCGTGAGCAAACTCCCAAGGGTGAGCGCGCCATCGATCAGCTCGAGTATTACGACTTCGAAGTGCGCCGCATCGTCGAGCTGGCGTTCGAGCTCGCCGCCGGGCGTCGCAAGAAGGTGACCTCGGTCGACAAGGCGAACGTCCTCGACAGCTCGCGCATGTGGCGACAGATCGCGACCGATGTCGGCGCGAAGAATCCCGGCATCGCGCTCAATCATCATCTGGTCGATTCGTGTGCCATGCGCCTCATCACCCACGCCGCCGAGTTCGACGTCATCGTCACCGAGAACATGTTCGGCGATATCCTCACCGACGAAGCCTCGGTCCTGACCGGGTCGCTCGGCCTGTTGCCCTCGGCATCGCTAGGCAGCGGCAAGCTCGGCGTCTACGAGCCCATCCACGGCTCGGCACCCGACATCGCTGGCAAGGGCATCGCGAATCCGCTGGGCGCCATCTCGAGCGCCGCGATGCTGCTGCGCCACTCCCTCGGCCTGAACGCTGAAGCGGACACCATCGAGCGCGCGGTCGACAAGGTGGTTGCGCAAGGGCAGGTCACCGGCGATCTCGGTGGCAAAGCGACCACCGCCGAGGTGGGTCGGGCCGTGCGCGAGCTGCTCTGACGGGTCACGAAGTCTGGGCGCGCTCCAGCACGTGCGCCACCATCTTCAGCAGTGCGCTCGGAGCGAACGGCTTGGCGATGAAGCTGTAGGCGTCACTATTGATGCCGTCGAGCAGCACTTGTTCGCCGACATGGCCCGAGCACACGACCACCGGTGCGCTGACGTTGGTTTTCACGAACTCCTTCACCAAGTCGCTGACGCCGCCGCCGGGGACGATCGAGTCGGTCACCAAGCAGTCGAAGCTCTCGGCGAGTAGGGCTTCGCGCGCAGTGTCCGCGGTCTCGTGGCTCGAGACGTGATAGCCCTCACCGCGTAGCAGCCGCTCGATGACCCGGCGAACGCCGCCCTCGTCTTCGAGGACCAAGATGCGTCGCTGCCGTGACGGTTCGCGTGCCTCGACTGCCGGCGCTGGTGCCGCGACCTGCTGCAGGCGAGGGAAGGTCAGGCGAAAGAGCGAGCCGCTTCCCGGCTGCGAGTCGACCTCGACGGTGCCACCGGCGCCAGTGACCAAGCCCCAGACTGCGGCAAGCCCGAGGCCGCTGCCGCTCTCGCCTTTGGTCGTGAAGTACGGATCGAAGGCGCGCAGCCGCGTCGCTTCGTCCATGCCTTCGCCCTGATCGGCGACCTCGACGACGATGAGCTCTTTCTCGACGCGCGAGCGCAGCTGAATGACGCCGCCCTTGGGCATGGCGTCGCGGGCGTTGAGCACGAGATTGAGCAGCACCTGCTCGAGGTGCGACTGCGGCAGCTCGATGAAGCCGCCGTCCGTCGCGTGCACCTCGACGACGATGTCTTCGGGCAGCATGCGACGCACTCCGCTGGCGAAGCGCTCGAGGACGCGATGCGGTTCGCACTGACCTTTCTGATCGGGCCGGCCGCGCGAGAACGCCATCAGCCGCGAGGCGCTCTCGGTGGCGGAGCGGGCGCTCTCCTCCATGTCCGACAGCACCTGCTCGCGCTCGGCCGCGTCGCGCGGATCGCGCAGCGACTCGATGCCCGCGATGACCACGCTCAAGGCGTTGTTGAACTCGTGTGCCACGCCGCCAGCGAGACGGCCGATGGCTTCCAGGCGACGTGCGCCTTGGAGGTCACGCTCGAGGCGGGTGCGGTCGTCTGCCTGACGCGCGATCTGCACCGTGCGCTCGGCGACCCGACGCTCGAGGTCGGCGTTGACTTGCAACAAGTCGTGTTTGGCGCCGGCGAGCTCCTCGACCAGGTCCTGATTCTCGAAACGCAAACGGAACGAGGTGACGATGGCGCGGCTTATGTTGCGTGCCACGCCCGACATGAGGAGCACGTAGAGCGCCGCCATCGCGGACAGCCAGAGATGCGGTCGGTCGCCCAGCCAAGCGAGCTTCACCACCAGGGGCAACATCGCAGGTAGGAAGAAAGCGTAGAAGGCAGGGAGGTAGCAGGAGATGGTGCCGGCGGCGCTGGCTCCCATGCCACCCAACACGAAGACGACCACCAGCTGCGCCACCACCGACCCTTCGGTGGGGAACGAGGCGGCGGCTACCCCCCAAAGAACACCCGCCGCGCCGGACCCGACCATGGCGCGGCGTGCCCACATGGGCGTCTCGGAGGTGTCGCGTGGCTCGGCCATGTAGGCACCCCGAAGCCACCAGCGCACGATCGCCATAACGGACATTGCTGCCGTCCAGGTGAGTAGGAGCTGATGTGCGACTGTCTGCCACAGCGCACAAGCGACGATGACCGCATTGACCACATTGGCCAGGAGGACGAAGACACCTTGGCGGTAGAGCGTCCGTACCTGTTCGGAGGCGACTCTGGCTTCGACGCTCGGGTGAGCACCATTGTCGCTGTGCTCGGTGCGTTGGAGGGGGTCCAAGGCTTCACCAGTATGACCCGCCTCGGCCGCCGCGCAAGCGCCACGTCAGCCAACGACGACGATACTCTTGCCGCGAGCACCGCCGCGCGCCAGCGCTTCCAGGGCGCTAGCCGCCTGATCGAACGGATAGCGCTGTTCAATCGCGGGCTTGAGCTTACCGTTTTCGACCAGCTTCTTGAGCATCAAGAGGTCGTTCTCGGTGACCTTGGAGTTGACCGTCACGATCTTTTGTTTGGAGGTCAGGCGGCGCAGGGATGCACCCAGCGCACGCTCGATGAATCCGCCGGTGATGGCGTTTCCACCTTCGCCACCGACGATAGCGAGCACGCCTTTCGGCGCGAGCACCGCGCGCAGGTCGCGGAAGCTGCGTCGGCCTGCGGTGTCGATGATCACGTTCCAGCGGCGGTTACGGGCGGTGAGTGATTCGCGCGTGTAGTCGATGACCTCGTCGGCGCCGATGCTCCGCACCAGCTCGAGCTTGTTGGTGCTGCAGACACCCGTGACCTTCGCGCCGTATGCCTTTGCAATCTGCACGGCGTAGTGACCGACGCCGCCGGCGGCTCCGATGACGAGCACCCGCGAGCTGTCGCCAACATGACCGTGATCGCGGATGCACTGCAGCGCCGTGCATCCGGAGACCGCCAGCGCCGACGCGTCTTCGAGACTCAGGTTCTTGGGTTTGGGAGCGCAGCACGCTTCGGGGAGACAGGCGTAGTCGGCGAGGGTGCCCGTGCCGGTGACGTCACAGTTACCGAAGACCTCGTCACCTGGCTTGAAGCGGGTCACCTTCGCGCCGACTGCTTCGACCACGCCGGCTGCGTCCCATCCCGCGACCGGCACGCGAGGCGCCGAGAAGCCGAGGCCCATCAGCCGAATCATCAGCGGGCGTCCGGTCATCAGATGCCAAATGCCTGGGTCCAACCCCACGGCGTGCACGCGGATGAGCACGGCGTCGTCCGCTGGAGCGGGCTTTGGCCAGTCGACGATGCGCAGGTCGGAGAGGGGACCGTACTTCTTTTGGACGAGAGCTCTCACTCGGTAGCTCTAGCGCACACGTTTCTTGGGATAAGTCCAATCGTGGTCTTGCTCGGCTGCACACATGCCGAGCACGTCGGCGACGACTTCTTGGCGTTCCGGACGCCGTAGCCCGCGGCGGATCTCCCACTTGGCGGACTCGACGTTGCGGTAGAAATCGACGAAGCGCACGAAATACGGATGGAGCTCGCGCGCCAGCGAAGCGATGGTTCGGCCATCGAGAGCGAGATCGGCATTCAACGCGTCGCTGCCCGGCGGCCGGTGATAGGCGACGCCGTGCACCAGCTGGAACCACATCTGAACCGGATGCACGGTAAAAATGGCGCGTACGCTCCGTGGATCGCGCGCCAGGTGCACGAGCTCGCGGCCGACCAGCGCCTCACGGAAGTAAGTTTGTGATTCCTCGAAGAGGATGGAGCGGACGTATTGCTCCTGCGACTGGGTGTCGATGTCGCAACCGTTACGGTTCACGTGGAAACGCGCGTGCGTCACCTCGTGCACGAAGTCGAGCGCGGTGCGTGCCGTGACCTGGGTGCGATTCAACATGATGAGCTTCGCGCCCCGGATGTAGCCGGCGCCGCCCTTGCGGGTGTCGAAGGCGAGGTTGATGCCCTGATCGACGAAGAACTGGACGTCATCGCGGCCGCACGGGCTCTTCACGAGCAACGCGAACATCTCGGCGGCGTGCTCACGATCGACCTGCGAGCTACCGTCACGGAGCAGGGCGACTGCTTGCTGCTCGATCGGCACGCTCGAACGGACGGCGACCGGCGCGGGCTTGGCGCCGCGCGCGAGGCCTCGGGTCCAGTCGAACGCGCTCATGTTTACGCCCGTTTCGACGAGCTCGGCTCATCCT
>CAZAER010000066.1:0-13985 GCA_964484195.1 uncultured Bdellovibrionales bacterium
ACTGGCTGCGGGCTCGCGCGGCGTAGCTCAAGACATCGGTGGCCGGACGGTTACCGACGTCGACGCCGGCACGAACATCGCCGGCCTCTACACGCTGGTGGCGACGTGCGAGGCGCGCGCCATCAACCCGTTCGCCTACCTCAGCGACGTGATCGCCCGCGTGCAAGATCACCCGGCCCAGCGTCTCGACGAGTTGCTGCCCGGTAACTGGCTGCGGGCTCGCGCGGCGTAGCTCAAGACATCGGTGGCCGGACGGTTACACTGAGGCTGAGCGACCGCAATTTCTTGGCGTCGCTCACTCACCTCGATGCCGCCGAACAACCGAAGATGCGCTTCCAAAGAGAAAAGGTCAGAGTTGCGCCGTTGTGCTCAGCCGGTCAGCAGCCCCATTCCTAGTTGGCTAATCGAAGCCCCAATGCCCTCTGCCGATAACGCGACCTGGTTCGCTTAGATATGAACCCTGTTCTTTGGATGTCTCCCAGTAGGTATTTGCGAGCGTTTGATACAGCACGAGCGAATGAGGATTTTCGTCAAAAGGCAAATCGATAAGGTTCACGTCGACTTGCAGGTACGACTTTGCGGGTACCGCGAAATACATAGCGCTGGACTCGCCGCTCAAAGCGATCTCTTCGCCGTCGAGGAGAGCCGTGACGAAAAAAAATCGAGGCTCATTCTCGCAGTCTACGGAGGTGGAACCAATTCGCATGCGGAGCGTCAGCGGGTTCGACGGAACGACCTCGTGGTTTGGCGCGTCGAAAATCGTGTTGTTAGTGAGGTCGATCGTACCAAGGCCACCGGTAGCCGGAAGAACAACCGCAGGAGTTTCAGCAAAAGCGGGAAAGCTCGTCCCCTGATTGAATATGTTGAAGTCCCAGAAACCGACTAGAAATCCGCGGGGAGAAAAGTACGCAATTGAGGCGTTGCTTGCACCAGGCGCTATGGCACCGTGCGAGATCGCGATTTGCCGAGCAAAGCGACCAGGAACCTCGGGCAAGACCAGCGACTGGCGCGTCGCTGCGGCGGCTCCGTCAAATGAAAACGCAACGGCGCGTCCGTTTACTAGAATTACTGCGGTCAGTGAACCGCCGTAGACCTCCGGTGGATAGCCGGCTCCGAGGGCGTAGTCCGCGGAGACGAGAACGTCCTCGCCAGAGGAAAGCCAATACGTCCGAGAACTCTGACCACTATTCGCATTCGGAGCAAACGAGTACTGACTGGAAAACGACCCGTCCACGATTGGAATCTCACCCGGTTGGGCGGCCCCCCAAGCCGGCTCTTCGAAGTCGGATGAAGCTAATGCGGACGTCCGAGAACACGGCCCCGCTCCACCAACGGGGCGCGAACTGCAAGCCCACGAAACCGTGATCACAGTTATAGCCAGCAAGAATTTCAGAAATTTGTGCACGACTTCCCAGTGTTGAAGTAACCGATTTGTCGTACGGTTCCGGTCCGCCCACCAGGGGTTCGCGTTGTTGCGTCGCCGCTACCCCAATGGCTACTGCATACCTTCTGAATGCGACAGTCCACCTCGTCTAGTGGGCACACCTCGAGACCGATGGCGGATCGATGGGCTCCAACGTCGGGTCGATCGTGGGCCGTACGCGTTTCCGGCAGCCCCAGCGGCCGTCCATCAACGTCATAGAAACTAGATGTTACGCCTAAGTCGTTCGTTCCGTAGCGACGGTAGCACCGCCAATGGAAGATACCTGCGAAGCACCAATAGGATTCTTGGCGGTACCCGCCCTTGATGTTCGATGTCTTGCCACTGGCTCGTCTATAGAATGGAACGGTTGTAATCTTCGACTCGCCACGGAGGCAAAAGTCGCCGGCGATAGGGTCGCACGGGGCCGACTTCTCCGGAATCGGTGCAGCCTGCAACGGTGGCGAGATCGTTCCGCGGGTGCCTGGTGCCCCCGCCGGCGGCCCATGCCCTGCGCAGCCCGTAACCTCGTCAATTGCGGTACCGTCGTAGCAAACGCAGTAATTCGATTCGCCGTCACCCACGAATTTCGAGCCGGGAACCACGCATACACATTTGTCCCCTTCTCGATCCATATAGAGACCGCCACAGCTGCAACCGTCATTGTCCGTCAAGTCGCCAGGGCATTCGCTGCAGCCATTCTCGCTGACGCAATATACCTCCGTGCCAACCTCGATAGTCCCGTTGCGGCCACCGACCAACACGCCAAAATTGTCCTCGAGGTCGGTATCTTCAAGATCGCGACGGTCCACTGTCGTAGCGCGACCAGCAAGTGGACCGCGCAACGTAAGAAAGCTTGACGTGCTACTGGCCTCATCAATAGTGCCAAGGCCAAAACGAGTGACGCGTTCCCTGATGTATGCGATCGCCTGCTGCGCAGAGGCGAACGTTGGCCGCCCAGTTGGGATATCCTCGGCCAAATAGATGCGGGTTCCGTCCGAATCCTCAATCGTGTGCGGTGACATCGGCAAGCACTTTTGGTCTACGGTGGCGCCCTGGCCCGGCGGGCAATGCGAGCTTGGGCATGTCGGGGTGCTGAGAGTTAATTCCACCGTTTGCCCGTTCAACGTCCATTCAGCGGTCGTTGATGGGAAGTCCACCGCAAATACGCTGTCGCGGCGGCCCGCGAAAAACTGCGTGGGTTGGCCCTGATAGTCCGCGCCTGGCGAAATGACGTTGTCCTCTCCCACCGCGATGTCCACGAAATTCGAAGCATGTCCTTCGTATCCGAAAACTACGCGAGTGCCGCCGCCACCTAGTGAGGTCGCGCATTCGATGATCGGTCGCGGCAAGCTTGCGGCGGAACACGGAGAAGAAGAAGTGTCGTTACAGTCCTCGCGAATAGAGACATATCGGTCGCAGGCGACAAACAAACCGTCGCTGTCACCATCCACACAACTACCGCAGGACGACCAGTTGTTTTCGTCCTCATCGTCGCAATCGTTGATTGCGCAGTACCCATCGAGGTCCTCGTCAACGCATGAAACACCGCACGCCGGGCCAACACCTGGATCGGTGTCATCGCAGTCTACAATCGGTGTGGTGCAGTTGACGTAGTAGCCATCCTGGTCGTCGTCCTCGCAGCCTTCGCAAAGTGTGGTCAACAACGGGTCGCCGTCATCACAGTCCCCTGCGACTCCACAGGGATCGACGTACGCGCCATCTTCATCCACGTCGATCAGCAGGCAGTCCGTGGAACACATGGCATGCAGGTCATCGCAGTCGGGTCCATCGACAGTAGCGTAATCATCACATCCAAACCAAAACTCGTCCCCATCTAGGTCGTTGCAGCTGAGACACGAATCCCAAGCGTTCGGGTTCGAGTCATCGCAATCGGGGCCGTTGCCGCACTCGCTGCCCACGCCGTCCTCATCCGCGTCGTCGGTGGCGCAAGTTGCATTGCACTGCGGGAGTTCGTCATCACAATCCGGTCCAAGACGGTCGTTGTAGTTGTCGCAGCCTACCCAGTACCGGTCTTCGTCCTCATCAACACACGTCTCGCAGGATTCCCACACAGAGGGGTTCTGATCGTCGCAGTCTAAGTCGCGACAAATCCCATCCTCATCTGCGTCAATTGGAACGTGACCTACGCACGCGGTGCAGAACCATTCACCGGGATCGGTGTCGTCGCAATCGAAGCCATTGCAGTACCAGAGGTGGTGGCTGTCTTCGTCGGCATCAGTGTCTATCGCATCGCACTCGATGCAATCGCCAATTTGGTTGTCGTTGTCATCGATGGCGCAGTTGTCCGTGCATCCAAAAATCGAGTCCTCGCAATCAGGGCCGGCGATTGTCACATACGCGTCGCAGTCAATCCACCAACCGTCGAAGTCCGCATCGTCGCAGGTGAGACAGGAACTCCAGTTGTTTGGGTCGGCGTCGTTGCAGTCCAGGTTTTCGTCGACGCCATCCTCGTCTGCATGGACTAGGAAGTGAGTCGAGGAGTTGCCAACCACGAATGCGACGCTCCCCTCAGTGGAGCATGCGAGCCATGAACAGGCGAGGACGAGAGAGCCAATTCTAAGCAGGGTGCATCGCATATCGTTCTCCCGGGTTCCGGGACAGCCTTGTCACATCCGAAATCCGCAAATCAATTAATAAATCCATATTCATCATATACACCTTAAACGCGACAGGCTGGTTTACTCGATAAAACAAAAGGTTACGGGCCGCAGCGGTAGACACAATTTCCGTATGCGCGCGTGCTGCGCGGAGCGTGGCCCCATCGAGTGGAGAGCGTCGCTGCTGGCTAGAACCGTTGCGCTCATCGCACCACGCTGTCGCTATCGCGGATTCATCAGGACTTCGGGTCTTGGGCTGAGACTCGAGCGGAATGAGCAAGCGAGTTCTCTTTGTGCAAGACTGTCGTAACCCACGCCCGAGATACCCCGAGGCGCCGCGCCAGTGCTGCTCGAGTCAGACCCGGCTCAGCCTCGAGCAAGCCTCGATACTGCTGAACACGCTCCTCCCAGCGCGATCGACATGCGGCTTTGGGAGCCTCCGGAACGAGCGGAAGCTTGCGCAATGCTGGGAAATCCTTCACGTAGACCCAAGTTCGAAAAACACACGAAATGGGGAGCTTAGCCCTTCTGTGGGGTTCTGGTTCTTCTCACTTCTCTTGCGCGTGTCGATGTTCCTACGTTGCGGCCATGCTGCGGCTTCGGTCGCTCCGCCGCTAGGCATGCCGACGAGCCTGTGCCGAAAACACCGGCCAGGTCTAAGCTTGCACAGTCTAGCCATCGACTAGCCCCCGTCGTTCGTCCGCAACTGGCACAGGTCGCGCCCGATAATTGCGAGACCTTCGAGCGAGGTTGGGATGATTGCCAGATTCGTCTCCCGGAACCCAAGCTGTGGTGACACACAGAGCCTTTCTAGAGCTCTCAAGGGGGCTTTGCTTGGCCGTAGCCACGCGATCGTCAACGTTCAGGAAGGAGACCACGCCGGGCGTAAGGTCGTCCTCGCCAAGGACGATGATGACGCGTGGAAGCTGGTCAAGCTGGGGCGCTCTGCAGGTGGCAAGCTCGCGCTCGACGTCCTCGACGCCGATGGAGGCCGCCATGCGATCGAAGGCACCGTCGAGCGCGTCGTTCGTTCCCCAATCGGTGCATCGAACCTGGCGCTCCAAGGCTTCTCAGTGTTCTTTGGGCTCGCCGCTCTCGATGGCCTGAGCAAGCTCATGAACGGTCCCTCGCCCTACTTTGATCCAGTTCCCCCGACGATCCTTGCGACTGTCCTCGCCGGAGTGAGCTTGGCATTTCTGGGCTTGCGACTGCATGCTCGCAGTTCGGCACGCACGGCCACGGACTTTGCTCTCGAGGAACCGCGCGAAGCTCACGTGACCGGTCTTCGACAGATAGTGTCAAGTAGCGATTCCGAGCGTTTCGCGAGCCCCATTGATGTCACGCAGCCAGGACACCACTTGATTCCAGCTTCGCGCTAGGCCCGGTCGCGGCGTTCAGCGAATACAACGCCATATTGGTGGCTTGCTACCCGATTGCGACCGAAGTAGCATATCGGTATGAAGCTCAGTGTTAGTCTTCCAAAAGACGATGTGCGGTTCATCGACAGCTATGGGAAGGCTGCGGGAGCGAGCTCACGGTCGGCCGTGGTTCAGCGCGCGATTCGTCTGTTGCGCGCTGCCGATTTGGGGACTGCATATGGCGACGCTTGGCAGGAGTGGGAGTCAGCCGACGATGCGAGCCTCTGGGATACAACGACAGCCGACGGTCTAGGACGTCCTGCATCACGTCCCAAAGTGCGACGGAGCACCAAGTAAGTGCTGCGCGGCGAAGTACACCTCGTCGACCTCGAGCCAGCCCGCGGTTCGGAAGCCAACAAGCAAAGGCCCGCCGTCATCGTCAGCAACGACGCAGCCAATGCTACGGCGTCGCGCCTCGAGCGAGGCGTCATCACAGTCGTTCCGCTGACATCGAATACGCAACGCGTATACCCTTTCCAAGTGCTCCTCCCTAGCGCCGCGTGCGGACTCCCTCACACATCGAAGGCCCAAGCGGAGCAGGTCCGCTCGGTGGCGTACGAGCGCATCGGGGTGCGTATTGGTCGTGTTCCAGCTTCGCTCCTGGCGAAGCTCGATGAGGCTCTTCGCTTGCATCTAGCGCTCTAAGCGGAGCCCTGGCGTAGATCCCGGTTCGAAAAATACACGGCGAACCCTGCTCCTCTGCCGATACCGTAGAGGTGAAGCTGGTCAAGGTACCCCCACCGCAGACTCCGCGTGCGCTCGCAGATGACCCGCGCAAGGAGGACTGGGCGGCATCTGGGGCGCCACTCATTGGGCCGCCTCGGCGAGACGAGCACTGGACGCTCGCTCGAGAAATCGATCGCGCGGAAGCGTTTCTCGCGACGTGTCCACGGATCGGCGCCGCCACCGCCCGAGCCGCTGGCAACGAGGCGCGGGCGCCAAAGTATTGGCCAGGCGAGCGCTACGGTATTTTGACCGGCGCAATCGAACGCGATGTGCGTCCGGTGAGCGTACCAAGTCTCGACATTGCGATCATCGGCGGAGAGAAGCCACCGCCTTCGGCCCGGGTCGTTTTCCTGGAGCCGCATCGCAATCCACCGTGGGCCGAGATCGAGTCCGCTGTAGCACGCAATGCAGACGTCATCGTCGCCCCCGAATGGGCGTTCGCGCCGGAGCGCGACCATGAGACGTTCCGCCGCACTATCGACCGCCTACGTGAGCTCAGTCACGGTCGCCTCCTCGTGCCCGGAAGCTTCAGCCTCGTCGATCGGCGTGAGCGCCAGAGAAATCTTGCTATTGCTATAGCGGACGGTCATGTGCTGTCGGTCTACGCCAAGCGCACGAATGGCGGCGACAGCCTTCGTGCCAAGGAGCACCACGCGCGATGGGAGCCTGGTCATCGCCCGGGCATCTTCGAATGGCGCGACATGCGCATCGGCGTCGAAGTCTGCGTCGACCATCGCGTGGGCCGCCTGAAGTTCGATACCGTACGCGACCCCGGAGAGCCGCTGGCGATGCACATCATCGTGTCGCACGGCATGACGTTCGAGCCGCAACAGGTTGCGACCGGCGACGGCGGCCTAGCGATCCTCGCCGATTCTGGAGGCAATCGCGAAGCCAATGGGGTCTACAGGTTTCGTGGTGGCGATCTCGCGCGGGAAGCATTCACCAGTGACGGCGCCGTCCGCACGACCGAGTTTCGCGCAAGCTAGCGTGCAGCCGCGCTGAGCATCACGGGGAAATCCTCGACCTAAGTCGTGTCCATGAGCGAATGAGCGCCTCAGCGGCACGCTCGACATCGTCCTCGGACGTCGCGCGGCCGAGTGACAGACGCACCGAGCCCAACGCCTCTACCGGCGCGACTCCCATCGCGATGATGATGGGCGAAGCACTTTCGCTCCCGTCGTGGCACGCGGACCCTGTCGACGCGGCCACATCGGGCGCGCCTTCGAGAACCAAACTGCCGGAGCTCCTGGGAAAGCGCACGTTGAGCGTGTTCGGCAGGCGCTGCTCGCGATGGCCATTGAGAGCGATTCCCGGGACACCCGCGGCGAGCCTCTGCCAGAGCCGATCGCGCAGGCGCTCGATGCGGACAGCCCCGGCCTCGAGGTCGCGTTCGAGCGCTTCGCATGCGACGCCGAGGCCGACGACTGAAGCGACGTTCTCGGTGCCTGGTCGCAGACCACGTTCGTGGCTTGCTCCGAGCACGAACGGGGCGAGCGTCGTGCCCCGTTTCACGTACAGAGCGCCCACCCCTTTCGGGGCGTAGAGCTTATGGCCGGCAACCGAGAGCAGGTCGACACCGAGGTCGCGAACGCGGACAGGAACCTTTCCAAGCGACTGGGCGGCATCGCTGTGCATCAGTGCGCCCGCGTGGTGGGCAAGTCGCGCGAGCTCCGCGATTGGCTGCAACACACCGGTTTCGTTGTTGGAGTGCATGACAGTGAAGAGCGCGGTGTCGCTAGCGATAGCGGCGCGCGCACCGTCGACATCCGCGCGTCCGTCGCTGTCGACGCCGATCCGCGTTACGCGACAGCCGTGTTTCTCCAGCCATGCGCAAGGCCGTGCAGTCGCCGGGTGCTCGATGACCGTCGTCACTACGTGCCCTTTGCCACCTTCCATCACACCACGGATCGCGAGGTTGTTCGCCTCGGTGCCACCCGAAGTGAAGACCACCTCTTCCGGATCGCAGCCGAGGAGAGCCGCAACTTGCTCGCGAGCGCGACTGACGGCGAGACGCGCGCGGGCACCGTACACGTGCCCACTCGATGGATTGCCGAAGTGCTGCCGGAGATACGGCAACATGGCCTCGACGACCTCGGGAAGCAGCGGTGTCGTCGCATTGTGGTCCAAATAGATGGGGCGTTCGTCGATCACGTTACCCACTCCTGCATCCAAGGCTTTGCCCGATAGCGGTCCCAAGAGTCCGGCAGCACCGTCACAATCGGGCCATCGATATTGCCGCGCGCAGCAAGTCGCAGCGCTGCAACGACGTTGGTTCCCGCCGAACCACCGACGAGCAGACCCTCTTCGCGCACGAGGCGCTGAACCATCGCGAAGCTCTCCGCGTCGGCGACGCGCTCGGCGCTGTCGATCACATCACGGTGCAGGTTCATCGGTGCTTCGGAAGCGCCAATCCCCTCGACGGCGTAGACTCCGTCAGGTCCGAGTCGTCCAGTCTCCACCCAGTCCGCAAGAGCGGACCCGACCGGATCGGCGAGCACAATCGAGACCTTCCCGAGCGTAGCCTTCAAGCGCCGCCCGACACCAGTCAAGGTACCGCCGGTGCCTGCGCCAGCGACGAAAGCGCCAACGTGGCCCTGCGTCTGTTCGAGGATCTCGACGGCAGTTGTCTCCTCGTGAGCACGCACGTTCGCCGGATTGTTGAACTGATCGGTAAGGAACCACCCACGCTCGGCTGCCAGCCTTGCTGCGACGTTGCGAAAGTTGTCCGGGCTCGACGGAGGGGCATTGGGCGTTATGAGGACGCGAGCTCCGAGAGATTTGAGGGCGACGCGCTTGTCGGCTGACATTTTCTCCGGCATCACGCACACCAAGTCATAGCCCCGCGCAGCCGCGACGAGCGCAAGGCCGACGCCGGTGTTGCCTGCGGTCGCTTCGATGAGGGTCGCTCCTGAACGCAGCAGCCCGCGTTGCTCGGCGTCGTCGACGATTGCCTTCGCGATACGGTCTTTCACCGATCCACCCGGGTTCATGTGCTCGCATTTGACGAGCACCGGGACGGTCAGCCCCTGGCCTATCCGCTCTAACCGCACGAGAGGAGTCCGGCCGATGTGTTCGAGAACACTCATCTCAGACGCCCTCCACGCACGGCGAGTGAAGTCGAAGGACGACGCAGCGTCTCGGTCATCCGAACAGCGGCGACGACACCGGAGACGAACGTGAGCGCGGCTACGAGCCACATCGCGGTCTGTAGCCCAAGCTCGTCCGCTATAACGCCAGCCAGCAGTGCACCGACCGCGTAGCCAAGATCACGCCAAAGTCGGTACGCTCCCACTGACGACGCACGCCACGACGGGTGCGCGACGTCACCGATCGCCGCAAGCAGCGTCGGATAAACCATCGCCGTTCCGACACCCAACAGCACCGCGCCGAGGGCAAAGCCGGGGAAGGTCGAGGCGAGCACAACCACGCCTATGCCGAACGCTTGGATCCACATGCCCCAGACGATGAGCCATTTTCGCCCGATGCGGTCCGACCAAGCCCCAGTAACGAGCTGGGTCACGCCCCATGTGGCCGGATAGATCGCAGCCAGCGTGCCGATGGTGCCGAGGTCCATTCGTGCGCCGGCAAACAACACTGGGAACAGACCCCACGCCATCCCGTCATTGAGGTTATTGACGAGCCCGGCCTGGGTGACGGCCGAAAGGTTCTTGTCGCGAAACGAGGTGCGCCAGAACACCTGCCCCGGCGTCGGCATGTCGCCAGGCGCAAGCCCGCCCTGAAGCTTCGACTCGGTCGCGACGTGCCCTTTGGTCTCGCGCACCGCGAGCACGGAGAGCAGGAACCCGAGCACGACGAACCCGATGCCGAGGTAGAAAGGCTGCGGCCGCAGGCCATAGTGCTCGGCGATGAGCCCGGTGGCGAGCGCGCTGCCCGCAACCGCGACATAGCCGGCGAACTCGTTGAGACCCATCGCGAGCCCACGCTTCGTCGGCCCAACGAGATCGATCTTCATGATGACGGTCGTCGACCACGTGAGGCCTTGGCTCACGCCGAGCAGTGCGTTCGCACATAGGATCCACGACCAGCTTGGTGCCCACATGAGCAGGAACGGCACGGGCGCGGCGACGAGCCAGCCGACGACGAGCACGTGCTTGCGCCCGACGCGATCGGAAAGGCGCCCGGCGAGATAATTCGTCAAAGCCTTGGTGACACCGAACACCACGATGAACGAAAGGACCGCGCTCTGCGCCGCAAGGTGAAAGTCCTGAGCGGCGATGGAAGGTAGGATGGTGCGCTCCATTCCAACCATCGCACCAACGAAGCCGTTGACGAGGACGAGCAGCGAGAACTGACCGAGATTCTCGCGAAGTCCGAGGCGCTGAGTCACGACGAACCTCGCAAGAGCTTCTCGACCGGAATTGGGTGGAGGAGTTGCCCGGCCGCCGTGTGCGGGAAGTGCTCCACGTCTTGGAAAGCCAGACGACGAGGCGGCTCCCCCGGCAGATGGGCAGTCCCGAAGAGCCAATCCCATACGCTCAGCGTGATGCCAAAGTTACGCAGTGGCGGACCACACTCTGGATGCGTGTGGTGCCAGACGTGCATCGCTGGATTATTGATGATGTACTTTAGCGGACCGACCGCTATCGCGAGGTTCGCGTGGTTGAAGTGACCGGAGGCAGTGCTGACGACGGCCAGCGCCAGCAAGGCTTCGTTGCCGAAGCCGAAAAACGCCAGCACCGGATACGTCAGCGACTTGTAGATAACGACCTCGGACCAGTGGAAGCGCATGCTGCCGAGCCAGTCCATGGTCTCGATGCTGTGGTGAACCTTGTGGAGCTCCCAGAGGATCGGCACGCGGTGAAGGAGGTTGTGGATCCCCCAGTGCAGGAAATCCACGGCGACCAAGGCGACGAGGAGCTGAGCCCAGACCGGCAAGCTCCGGGCGACGCCGAGATACACTGCGTGGTGCAAGCCGGACGCGACGAGCAGGTCATCGAGTCGAGCGACCATCGGCGTCGTGGCGGCGGCCAGGAGCACGCCGAGAAAGTGGCCGTTGAAGACAAGATAGAACAGATCCGTCGTGATGCCGTGGCGCAAGATCGCCTGCCCGCGACGTGGACGCAGGCGCTCGAGAACGACGAAAACGGCAGACAGGCCTGCGAGCCAATACGCGTAGCTCACGACGCTGCTTCCCCGCGTTCGACCCGCCACCCACGGGCTCGCCAGTCGACGATGCCCTGCTCCAGCCGATGCGCCGTGAAGCCTTTCGCGCGGAGCGTCTCCACAGCGTCGATGGCCATGACGCAATACGGGCCTCGGCAATATGCGACGATGTCGCGATCCTTGGGCAGCTCCTTCAAACGCGCCTTGAGCTCGTGCACGGGGACCGAAAGTGCACCGGGAATATGCCCTGCGCGATACTCTTCGGGAGGACGCACATCGAGCACCGTGACTTCGCCGGCGCGAACACGTCGCAAGAGCTCGTCACCCGCAACCGCTTCCATCGCGCCGCGTTGCTCGAAGTAGGCGTCCGTGACCTCGCGAATCTCCGCAAGCCGACCCGCAGCGAGCCGACGGAGCGCGACGAAGAACGTGCCGACATCCTGGTCGGCGAGGCGGTACTCGACATAGAGCCCTTTCTTCTCGGCGTCGACGAGGCGGGCGGCCCGCAGCACTTGCAAGTGCTGTGAGGCATTGGCGACCGACAGGGCCGCTTGCTCGGCGAGCGCCTCGACGGTGCGGGGGCCCTGCGAGAGCAGATCCAAGAGCTCGAGCCGCTTGGGCGCTGACGCTGCTTTGCCGAGACGGGCGAGCTGTTCGTAGATAGCGTCCTTGAAGCGACGATGAGCGGCGACCATTGCTCAAGCATTCAATCTATTGCTTGAATAGTCAACCCACGCCCAGGGCAGAACGCAACCGGTGCAGGACGGCACCTGGTTTCGAGCAACACGACTGTCCCTCCCGACGAGAACCCCGTTCTCCATCAACAAGCACGGGGCAAGACAATGATTGATCGACCGCGGCAAGCCGACTCTTCTTCTGGTTGTAGGTGGCCCTCAACGACGATCGAAAGCCAGAGTCCTGCCACGCGCAACGTGCCTGGCCGAGCAGACGACGCTTTCGAGGCAACCTACGTCGGCAAGCTCGATGCCCCCGTACCGGTAGCACCATCGGACCCAGCGGTGCTGCTCTTCACCCGCGCTACCGGCGTCGCGGCAGCCCTGGGTGGTGCGTACACGTGCACGTATCCTCATTTGCTCGATCCGACATCGGGCCTCTTCTCGGGTCGCCAAAAAATCACCACTTCAGATGGTTCGACCATGTTGGTGCTGCTGACCGGTCGCGCCATTCCCAAACAAGATCCCAAGACGCAGCAGGCAAGCTCGACTGAGTTTGCCTTGACCTCGATGGTCGGCACGGTCGAAGGCGGTACTGGCAAGTTTGCGAACGCCTCGGGCAAATACACCGGCGCAGGCGAAGCAAGTCTCGCGACGCTTCAAGTCAGTGCCACGTTCAAGGGTCGGGTCACGGTCGCCGCTGGGTAACCACGAGCTTGTACGTGAACTGCGTCCCGCCCACGGGACCCGCCTCATCAGCGGCGCGCACCTGGACGTAGTAGAAGCCGGGCGCGAGATTGTGCGCCTCGGGGTCTAGTGGCGTCGTGCCGAGGCCGGTGCCGTCGATGAGTGAGCAGAAGCCGCGGCCGGTGTCGTCGTCGTCGACGAGCAGCACGCCCGCGGAGTCGTAGAGGGTGATGCGGGAGTCGATGCCCATGCTCTCGCAGGTCTCGACCGTCCGGTCGCCTTCGACGAGCTCGATACGGAGAGAGGTCCCAGCGACGAGGACCTGGAAGCCATAGAAATCCGAGTCGGTGGTCAGCGCGTGGTCGCCGGAAATGAAGAAGTCGGATGCGCCGGGCGTGAGCACGTTGGTCGCGGCCTGGAACGTCTCGTTGGGCTCGCTCTCCGTGGCTCCGAGCGCCAACATGGCCACGTCGAGGACGTAGCCCGTGAGTGTCGCGTTGTTCCCGGTCTCTTCGACGCGAACGTAGTAGACGCCAGCGGGCAGCGTGAGCACGAGCGCCGCGCAGCTAGCGATGCCCGAGCCGCTCACGGCTCCGGGGTCAGCGACGATCTGCGTGCCGGTCGAGTCGAAGAGCCCCAGCGTCGTGCTGATGCCGTTGCATTGGCGCAGGGCGCTGAAGGTCTCGAAACGGATGGTCTGCGCCGCGCTCAACACCATGCGATAGGTGTCGACGTCGGCCAGAGCACCGATGGCGCCGGTGATGCGCGTGCTACCCGTGATGACTACCGGGCTCGTGTCCGCTTGAGCGGTCGTGGCGTTCGGCTCGACCTCGGCCACGGCGCCTTCGATCGTGCAAGTCGCACTGCAACCGTCTCCATTGGCGTTGTTGCCGTCGTCACACTGCTCACCGACCTCGCCGGAGCCATTGCCGCAGATGATCGGGTCGAAGCGGACATTGACGTGGTACGACGGGATGGCGCTGTTGTCTTGGAAGTCGATGACCCGCGCGTAGACCGTCACCCCGGGCGCAAGGACGAAATCCGAGACCAGTGAGCAATTGGCGATTCCACTCTGGTCATTGGTCGCGAGCTGCGCGCCGGCACCGTCGAGGATGAACACCACCGTGTCGGTGGCGAGGTCGCAATTGCCCGCCGTCGGGCCGTAGGTCTCGACGCTCAAGAAGAGATAGGTCGTGCCGGGATTGGTGATCGCGAAAACGTCATCGTCGCCGGCTGGATTGATAGAGCCCGCGATGAGAGGAGACTTGATGGCGCTGCTGGTCGAGCAGCAGCTGTTCGTGCTCGAGGACGCGAC
>CAZAER010000067.1:0-13008 GCA_964484195.1 uncultured Bdellovibrionales bacterium
CGCGCGAAGCAAACGCACCTGCCGGGACTCGCCGGGCTGCAACATGGGGGCCGCGAAGCCGCGCGCCCAAGCGTAGAGCGCTTCGCTCGCCATGCCGGTGTCCGGGTACGCGAGCGTCTCGTCGCGGTCGGCCTCGCCGTCGAAGTAACTGTGGCCGCTCGAGCGGACGATGTGTCGATCGAAGGCGACCTGTTGGTAAGCCATCCCGCACCACTCTTGGGCGGAGAAGGCGACCTTGGTGGCGAAGCCGGCAGGCCGCTCGTGTACCGGCGACAAAGCGATGAAAGCGCTGGTCATCACGTTGTAGTCGTAGATGCCGGTGGGAAAGTCTTTCATCAGGTTGAGCTTCAAGACCGGGAACACTTGGTGATCGGGGTGTTTGCCTGGGTCGGCCTTGACGCGCGGCCCGTCGGCAAAGTCCTCGGTGACGAAGATGGTCACCGCGACGCCATGGCGGAGCTCGTCGTAGCGCGGTGTCACGAGGTCGTAACCCGCGAGCTCAGCGCGTCCGTCACGCCACGTTTGCCAGAAGGCGTCGTCGTAAACCGGCGCTTGGAGCGTAGCGATCTCGCTCGGTGGCTCACGTCCGCTGCACGCCGCCGCCACCAGCAGCAGCAGAGTCGCCGCGCGGTTCACAGCCGTCCCTGAGGTCCGTGCACTTCGAGCGATTGATCGACTTGTTCGCTCAAGCGGTCGACGAACGCCTCGAAACGCGTCTTGGCGTGCGGGTTGGGGAAGGCGAAGCGCACTGCGACGCCGCCGCGCGCTTTGCTGTTCCAGACGACCTCGCCATAGAAGCGCAACGCGAAGAGCTCGCCGTCGGGCTTGAGCTTGATGTCGATCTCGGTGCCGGGCTCGAGCATCCTGCTGCTGGTGAGGAAGGCGCCGCTCTTGCTCAGATCTTCGGTGACCTCGTTGGTGACGAAATCGCCGCTCGCGAACGACACGGCGTGCATGATGGGCAAGCGCCGATCGCGTCGGTCCCTGAGGTCGACGTTTTTGCCGCGCACGTAGGTGAGGATGAGATCGCGCGTCGATTCGTCGTGGCGCGCGAGCTCGACGGCAAGTCCGGCGGGCAAGGAGTTGTCCAAGCTCTCGCGCTTCCAGCGGACGATGCCGCGGGTCGAGAAGTTTCGCGGTCCATCGACGAAGAGCACCCCGAGGTCGACGCGCATCCCGGGCGCGAGGTTCGTCGTCCCGGGGATGAAGATGCTGGTCACCCCGCCACGGTCGACGAGCGCGGCGCTGAAGTCCTTACGCTCCGGCAGCTTGAACATCACAGTTGGTCGAAGACGCAGTGTCATTGGCGCATCACCAGGGGTACGACCAAAGGTTTCTTACCGAGCTCGCGGCGGAAGAAGCGGCGTACCGCGACACGCATCTCCTCCGCGAGAGCTTCGTCGTCGTTTTCGGAGACTTGTTCGAGAGCCCGACGCGCTTCGTCTTTCACGGCGCCAAGGAGGTCGGCGCTCTCGTCGACGTGGACGACGCCACGGGTCGCAATCTCTGGGCCCGAGATCAAATCCCCTCGTTCGTTGAGCACCACGACACACACCACGATGCCGGTTTCGGCCAAAAGGCGGCGGTCGCGCAAGACCACTTCGCCGACTTCCTGGTAGCTCTCGCCCTCGAGGAAGACGAAACCGTGCGGCACCGGCTCTTCGCGACGCACGCTGACCGCGTTGCCCTGGCTGCGCAACAGCAAGGGCTCGCCGTCTTCGATGAGGTGGATATTGGCGCGCGGAACACCCTGGCGTTCGCCGATCTTCGCGTGCGCCACGAGGTGCCGATACTCGCCGTGCACCGGGATGAAGTGTTGCGGCCGGACCCAGCCGATCATGTCGCCGAGCTCGTCCGCGAAAGCGTGCCCGGTGGTATGCACGCGGTCGACGCGCTCGTCGATGAGCTCGATGCCGGCGCGTAGCAGATTGTTGGTCACCGTCGCGATTGCGAGCTCGTTGCCTGGGATTTGCCGCGACGACCAGAGCACGCGGTCACCCCGGTCGAGGCGCACGTAGCCGTGGGTACCGGCGGCGATACGCGTCATCGAGCTCTGAGGCTCGCCTTGGGAGCCGCTCGCGATCACGGTCACGTGCGAGCGCGGCATGTCTTCGAAATACGATGGGTCGGCGAGGGCGCCGTGCTCGGCTTTCAAGTAGCCGCGCTCGAGCGCCATTTGCACGTTCTGGGCGACACTGCGGCCGACCGGAATCACCGTGCGGCCTGCGGCGTACGATGCATCGATCACCGCTTGGATGCGGTGGATGTGACTCGAGAAGGTCGTCAGGCAGACGCGGTTGGGTGCGTTGTCGATGAGTCGGTGGATGCTGTCGCGCACGATGCTCTCGCTCCAGCTCCGGCCCGGACGCTCGGCGTTCGTCGAATCGGAGAGCAAGGCAACGACGCCGCGGTCGCCGAGCTCCTTGAAGCGCGCGGCGTTGGTGACGCGGCCATCGAGTGGCGCGTCGTCGAGCTTGAAGTCGCCGGTCATGACCACGACGCCCACCGGGGTCGTGATGGCAAGGGCCACGGCGTCGGGGATCGAGTGCGTTACCGCGATCGGCTCGAACACGAAATCACCGATACGGACCGGCTCGTTATCGCGGATGCGATGGAGCTCGGGATCGATGGCTCCCGGCCGGTCGCCGAACTTCATGGTGATGAGGCCCAGCGTGAAGCCGGTCGCGTAGATCGGCGCGGGCAGCTTCGTGACGACGTGCGTCAGTGCCCCGATGTGGTCTTCGTGACCATGGGTGATGACGTAGGCGCGCAGCTTGTGGCGGCGCTGGGCGAGGTAAGTCGTGTCGGGGACCAGGTAATCGACGCCCGGGTGCTCGTTGCCCGGGAACAACATACCGCAGTCGACCACCACCAGATCGGTGGGGGTCTCAAAAATCATTAAATTTCCACCGATCCGACCCAATCCGCCGAGCGGTGTGATGCGTAGCTCCGTCATGGGTTGTCGCGTCTCTCCAGATTTCCATGGCGAGCGCCGGGGTTTTCGCTACCCTGGATCGTCAGGACCCGGGATGCGCAGACCTGGTCGTGGCGCATCAGGTGGCGGGCGACCTCAGCAATGTAAGCAGATTTTCCGTTCGCGCAGGCGCGGCCCGGCGCTTGCACAAGAGCTGCTTCGAGCATTTTCCCCTACAGGTAGTGGCAGGACCATCGCACGAGCAGTGGCGGCGGAGCGAGAGCGAATGAGCAGTGTGATCGATACGGACCTGCCCATCTTATTCGTGGACGACGAGTCGTCCATCTTACGTGCGCTCGAGCGCACCGCGCATGCCGCGGGATGGCTCGCCGAAGCCGTGGATGCGCCGCAGGAAGCGCTCGACCGTTTGCAGACGCGCGAGTACGCCGTGGTCGTCAGCGACTTCCGCATGCCGAACATGGACGGGGTCGAGTTCTTGTCGCGCGTGCGCGAGCGCTGGCCGGAAACCGAGCGCATTCTGCTGACCGCCTACGCCGACGAAGAAGCTCTCGAGCGCGGCATCAACGACGCCGGCATCAGCCGCTTCCTGCGCAAGCCCTGGAAGCGCGAGATGCTGGTCTCGATCCTCGGGCAAGCCGTGCAGCAATCGCGACTGCGCCGCGAGAACGCGGTGCTGGTCTCGCGGCTTTCGAATCGCAACAGCGAGCTCAGCTACGTCAATCAGCTATTGCAGACCAAGGTCCAGGAGAGCGACGCGACGCTCGTCGGCTTCCGGCGACGCTGGGACGTCGCGCTCAATGCCATCTCCGATCCGATCATCATGGTCGACCAAGATCTGCGCATCGAGGGTTGCAACACCGCCGCCGCCAACCTCGCAGGCACTGACGGGCAGGCGCTCGAAGGTCGTAAGTGTCACGAGTCGTTGTTCAAGCGCAGCACCCAGTGCGCGAACTGTCCGATTGGCGCGCGTGAAGGCTCGACCTCACGCGTCGCGCGCGAGGTCGACGGTGAGCAAGAGATGTTCGACGTCCGCGCCTATCGTTTGCCGGCCGAGCATCCGACGCACCTTTGCACCTACCGCGATGTGACGCGCGAGCTGCAGGTCGAGCGCGAGATGGCGAACGTCGACAAGATGGCGGCCATCGGCCGACTCGCCGGTGGCGTCGCCCACGAGATCAACAACCCTCTCCACGGCATCTTGAGCTTCGTGCAGCTCGCTCAGAAGCCGGACGTACCCGCCGAAAAACTTGTCCGCTATCACGAAGTCATCAAAGAATGCGCGGTGCGCTGCCGCGACATCGTCCAGTCGCTGCGCGACTTCTCGCGGCAGGCCAAGAGCACCGACCGCGCCAACATCGAGCTCAATCAAGTCTGCGAGAAGGCCCTGGTCCTCTTCGAGAACGCCATCGATCGCCGCTTCGAGCACGTGCGTTTCCCGGAAGACGCCATGGCGTTCGCGAACAGCAACCAGCTGCAGCAGGTGCTCGTGAACCTCATCCACAACGCCTCGGACGCATCGCCCAAAGGCGGGCTCATCCGCGTCGCCGTCGAAGGTGACGACAGCGAGTGGATCATCTCCGTCGAAGACCAAGGCGGCGGCGTGCCCGACGTCGAGCGGCGCAAGATTTTCGAGCCCTTCTACACCACCAAGCCGCAAGGGCAGGGAACCGGTCTCGGCCTGTCCATCTCGCACAACATCATGCGCGAGCACGGCGGCTCGCTGCGGGTTGGTACCGCCAGCATCGGTGGTGCGCGTTTCGAAGCCAGATTGCCACGATATAGCCAGGAGAAATTAGCATGAGCCCGAAGGTCAGCAACAAGCCGCGGATTGCCATCGTCGACGACGAACGCGTCATCCTCGAGTCATGGAAGGAAGTGCTCGGCGACGAGTACGAGGTCCATTTGTTCGCCGACCCGATCGCCGCTCAGCGCTTCTTCGATGCCGAAGACGTCGACGTGGCCATCCTCGACGTGCGTATGCCCGGCATGGATGGCATGCAGCTCCTCGAGCACTTGCAACAAGCTCAGCCGCGCGCCGAGGCCATCATGGTGACCGGTCACGGCACCATCCAGACGGCGGTGCAGGCCATTCGTCAGGGCGCCTACGACTTCATGTGCAAGCCCATCGACGATCTCGACGCCGCCGTACGCCGCATCGACAGCGCGCTCGAGCGCAAGAAGCTCCGTCAGGTGAACGCGACGCTGCGTGAACAGCTCGATGCGTTTTCACCCGACACCAATCTCATCGGCCAGAGCCGCGGCATCATGCAGGTGCGCGGGCTCATCGACCAAATCGCCGACTCGACTGCTCCGGTCTTGATCTGCGGCGAGAGCGGCACCGGCAAAGAGCTCGTGGCTCGGGCACTCCACATGCGCAGCAACCGTCGCGACAAGCCGTTCCTCGCCATCAACTGCGCCGCCATGAGCGAGCAGCTCATCGACAGCGAGCTCTTCGGTCACGAGAAAGGTGCGTTCACCGGCGCGGTCGCTTCCCACAAAGGTCTCTTCGAGGCCGCCGATGGTGGCGTCCTCTTCCTCGACGAGATCGGCGACGTGCCGCTCCAGACGCAGGTGCGTCTCTTGCGCGCCCTGCAAGAGGGCGAGGTCCGGCCGGTCGGAGCTACGCGATCGCGGACAGTGGACGTGCGCGTCTTGTGCGCTACCAACGTCGACCTCGAGCGCGCCATGCGCGAAGGAAAGTTTCGCGAGGATCTCTACTACCGTGTCAGCACCTTCCGCATGGCGCTGCCACCATTGCGCGAGCGCCGTGACGACGTACCGCTCATCGCCCAATACCTGCTCGACAAGGCGCAGCGCCGCAGCGGCAAGCAGTGCCGTCGATTCGGTGACCACGCGCTCGCCAGCATGGTTGCGTACGATTGGCCGGGCAACGTGCGTGAGCTCAACAACGCCGTCGAGCACGCCGCGACGCTCTGCGCGGGCGAAGCCATCGAGGTCGACCATTTGCCGTCGTTCGTGACCTCGGGGGCGGCTGCCCGCGGGCAACGCCGAGCTCAGGCATCGGCGAGTGGAGGAGGCGCGGCGCCGGTCGGATCGGTCTCGAGCACGTCGTACAGCGAGGCGCGTACCCAGCTCATCGATGATTTCGAGCGCCGCTATCTCGAGGACCTGTTGGTCGCCTGCGAAGGAAACCTCTCCGAGGCTTCGCGCCGGAGCGGTATCGATCGCAGTAACCTGCGTCGCATGTTGCGTCGGCACAGCATCAAGGCCGCCGGGTTCCGCATGGAAGAGGATGTCGCCTGAGTGTCGGTCTGGCACACACCGGTAGGAGTGCTGCAGCGATAAATCGCGAGTGACCACCGCCGTAAAGCCGTCCTCTTTCGATATCGGTACCGTGGCTCAGGTCGAATCTGGCCAGGTACCTGCGGTCCCGGTTGAGCCCAACCGGATGCTCGGCTGGCTGACGACGCCTCCTGGTATCGCCACGGCAGCACTGGTCAGCGTGGGCGGTGGCTCGGCCGCCGGCTGGTTGCTGCCCGCGGAGCTTGCGGTGGGGGGCGCTGCGGTCCTCGTCGTGGGCATGGCGGGCGTTGCGGCGACGCGCGCCGCGGCCAAGGCGGGGCGTAGTCTCACGTCGACCGCGACGATCGCCGGGCTTGCGGGCGTTGGCGCGCTCATCGCGCTCGGTGGTCACAGCACGATGCTCGAGCGCGGCGAGGCCAAGGCGGATCGCGCCGCTGTCGAGGCGCAGATCCAGACGCTGGTGCGTGAGTCCCAAAGCGTTGCCACGGGGAAGCGTGAGCTCGCTTCCGAGCGCGAAGGTTACGAAAAACAAGTGCGCGACGCGGTCGAGAAGATCGTTGCTCCGGAACGCGCAGGGCTGCAGGCCGCTCAGGCCCGCGTCGAGGCCGATCAGCGCGCCGCCACCGATCCGCGCCTGCCCGCGCTGGCAGCGGAGGCTCGCAAGCTCTCCCCCGCGCAGCTCGACGACCTTCGCAAGGCGATCGAGGTGTTCAACGCCAATCCCTCCACCCCCGGTCGACCGCCGATGCGTATCGTCGGCGAGCCGTACGACGGCACTGGTAACGCCAAGGCTCAGCAGCGCACCATCGAACCGAGCCGTGTCGTTGCGACCCTGGTCATGACCGGACAAGTCTACGCTGGGCCCACGGTTCAGAGCAGCGACGACTTCTCCGTCGTGCCGCCCGCAGCTGCGCAGCGCATCACCACGGTGGCGCAGCTCGTCGAATACCTGCGCCTGGCGACGAACCTGCCCCTGCAATCGCCCTCGTGACCCCCCTCCTCTTGCTGACGCTGCTCGCTGCGGAGTCGCCCAACTACGAGACCGTCGTACGCGCGAGTGGGGCGCAACTCTCCCCGGACGCCTTACCTTTCGCGACCACTGTCATCGAGCCCGATCGCATCCGCGATGGCAGACAAGAGGCAACGCTCGCGGAAGCATTGATCTCCGTGCCGGGGGTGTCGGCGGTCAACCGCGACAACTCGGCGCAAGACCTCCGGCTGTCGATTCGCGGCTTCGGAGCGCGCTCGAGCTTCGGGGTGCGTGGCATCACCATCATCGTCGACGGCATTCCGCAATCGCTTGCCGATGGTCAGGCGCAGCTCGACGCCATCGACCCATCGGTGCTCGGGCGTTTGGAGCTGCTGCGCGGCCCAGCAGGCGCGCTCTACGGCAACGCCGCAGGTGGCGTATTGCTCATCGAGAGCAGCATGGACGACGCCGGTTTGTCCGCCAACGCGCACGGGACCGTCGGTGCTTACGGGACCCGCAAGCTCGTCGGCGTGTTGCAGGGCACCGTCGAAGATACGGGCATGCACGCGAGCGTCGCGCACTTCGCGACCGATGGGTACCGCGACCACGCCGGCGCGGCGGCGACCAACGCGCGCCTGAAGCTCAAGCAACGCCTGTGGACCGCGACCGACGTCAGCCTCACCGTCGCCTACAGCAATGCCCCGAAAGCAGATGACGCCGGCGGTCTTACCGGCACCGAGCGGCACTTTGCTCCGCGCCTCGCCTCACCGGCGGCTCTCAACTTCGATACTGGGGAAGCGCTCGAGGAAGCTCAAGCGGGCGCCACCCTCACGACCGCTTTGACGGACAGTCAGCATTTGAAGGTGTCGGGATTTTTCCTTCGCCGTGACTTCTCGAGCACGGTGCCGACGCGCACCGTCGACTTCGACCGCAACTTCTTCGGTGGCGGCGCCCACTATGTGTGGAACCCCGAGGCGGCAGGACGCGCGCACACACTCGGCGTGGGCCTCGACGTGCGCCAGCAGGCCGACGATCGCACCAACGACACCAACGACGGTGGCAACGCGATCGAGCCGCGTTTGATCGATCAACGCGAGACCGTGCGCTCGATCGGCGCTTACCTTCACGGCCTTGCCCGGCTCACCGAAGGCTTGTCGCTCTTGGCGAGCGCCCGCCACGACAACGTCCGCTTCAGCGTTGATGACCATCTAGGCGCGGGCTCGGGCGCGCGCACCATGCAAGCGACGACCTTCCTCGGCGGCGCGAGCTATGCCTTCACCCCATCGCACAACGTCTACGCGAACGTCGCCCAAGCCTTTCAAACTCCAACCACGGTCGAGCTGGCGCTGCCCGGCGGTGGCTTGAATCGCGACCTCGACCCCGAGCGAGCCCTCAGCACCGAGCTTGGCGCCCGCGGCAAGATGTGGGGCATCCGCTATGACGTTGCGGCGTATTACATTCGCCTCGCCGACGAGCTCATTCCCTTCCAGGACGCGGACCAGCGCACCTTCTATCGCAATGCCAGCAAGTCGCGCCGCTGGGGAGCGGAGGCCGCCCTCGGGGCAAAGCCGGTGCGTGGTCTCACGGTGAACGTCGCGGCCACCGTGCTCGATGCCCGCTTCACGACCTATGAAAGCAACGGCGAAGATCGCAGCGGCAATCGTGTGCCCGGTATCGAGCCGCTCCGCTTGGGCGGAACGGTTGCGTACGTCGCGCCTTGGGGCACGTTCGCCGGCACCGACATGGCTTACGTCGGGCACAGCTTCGCCGACGACGGCAACACGGTGACGAATCGATCGGCGACCATCGTCGATGTCCGGGCGGGCCAGCGCAACAGCTTCGGTCCGCTCACCGCCGAGCTCTTCGTTGGCCTGCGCAACCTCTTCCTCGACCGCTACGACGACAACGTCCGCATCAACGCTGCCGGTGGCCGCTACTTCGAACCGGCTGCCCCGCGTACCTGGTACGCCGGCGGTGGAGCGACCTGGGCGTTCTAAAGCGCGTTCGCGCACGGCCGTCTTGCCGCGGTGGCACGCAACCATCGCGTGGTCCAGTCCGATGCTTTGGGACCATTGCAGCCGAAAAAGGATCTCCTCATGGTCTCCGAAGTCCAGAAGTCCAGCGCCCCGACCCAACCTGTCGAAGTCGCGCTCCCCGGCGGCGCCCCAGCGACGACCACCGCTCAGCCCCCAATGCACCGCGCTCCGGCCGGCGCTAGCGACGGCCTCGTGATCACGAAGGCTCCCGCTGCGGCAAGCGCGAAGTCGGCTCCTGACTTCAACGAGAAGATCGCCGACATGCCGGTCATCGGCCGCATCTACTCCGCGTACAAGCTCGCTCAGGTCTCTCTGTTCGCGGACCTTCGCGTCACCCCGAACGATCCGCCGCCGAACAACGGCCCGGTCATGACCGTCTTCAAGACCGTCATCGGCGTGCCGGTGATGACCATCGGCTTCCTGATCGCCGCCGCCTTCACCGGCCGCGACAAGTAACTCCGCAGGAGTGACAGTTACCCGATTTCGAAATCTGGTAACTGTCACGCTTTTTGTTGGACACGCTGACGCGTTGTTCCCCGTGCCCGGTTTGCACTAACCTCCGCCCGGCATGTCGAACTCGCTGGTGATCAACAGCTCCCCCTCCGAAGTCCGCGTCGCCCTCCTCGAGAGCGATGTGCCCTGCGAGGTCTACATCGAGCGCCAGGGAGATCGCGGCGTCGTCGGGAATGTCTACCGGGGCAAAGTCGTCCGGGTGCTTCCGGGGATGCAGGCGGCCTTCGTGGAGATCGGTCTCGAGCGCACGGGTTTTCTCTACGTCAACGACGCCCTGCCGATGGCGTTGACCGCGGAAGCGGACGAAGAAGAGCCCGAGGAACGCCGCGAAGGCGACGAGGACGACCCCGAGGTCGAGTCACCGCGCGAGCGTCGACCCAATCGCACCCAGCCTGCCGCGAACATCGCCGACGTCCTGAAGCAGGGGCAGGAAATTCTCGTGCAGGTCCAGAAAGAGCCTCTCGGCACCAAGGGCGCGCGGCTCACACGCCATGTCAGCATCCCCGGCCGACATCTCGTCTACATGCCGTTCTCGCATCACATCGGCGTTTCGCGGCGCATCACCGACCCCCTGGAGCGTGACCGCCTCAAGCAGGCCGTGACCAAGCACCGCGATGGCGGCGGCGGGTTCATCGTGCGCACAGCGACCGAAGGCGTCGAGGACTCCGAGATCGAGCGCGAGGCGAAGATGCTGCGCCAACTCTGGCGCGACATTGAAAAGCGGGGTGCCAGTGGGCCGACCCCCCGCGTGGTCTACGAGGACCTCGACCTCGTGCTGCGCGCGACCCGTGACCTCTTCATCGAGAGCATCGACCGCGTCATCGTCGATCGTGAGGAAGACTTCGATCGCGTCAAAGCGTTCGTGTCGAGCTTCGCCCCCGAGCGCGAAAGCAAAGTCGAGCTCTACCGCACCATGGAGCCGATCTTCGATCACTACGGTATCGAGGTCGAGATCGAGCGCGCGCTCGAGCGCCGTGTCTGGCTCAAGTCGGGCGGCTACATCGTCATCGATCAGGCGGAAGCGCTCACCGTCGTCGACGTCAACTCGGGCCGCTTCGTCGGCAAGTCGTCACTCGAGGAGACGATCACGCAAATCAACCTGGAGGCGGTCAAAGAGGTCGTCTTCCAGATCCGCCTTCGCAACATCGGCGGCATCATCATCATCGACTTCATCGACATGGCCCGGGCCGAAAACCGGGAAAAGGTGCTCGCGGCCCTGCAAGAGGCCCTGAAGCGGGACAAAGCCAAGACCACCATCGTCCGTATGAGCGAAATTGGCCTGGTCGAGATGACTCGGAAGCGCGTCCGGGAGAGCCTAGGCCACCTACTCACCGAGACTTGCTCGTATTGTAAGGGCCGCGGGGCGGTGAAGAGCGAGCGTACCGTGGCCAACGAGATCCTGAGGGCGATAGCCCGTCACCTCGCCCGAGAGCCGGCGGGGACCGTGTTAGTGAACATGCAGCCCTCGATTGCCGATTATCTCTACGCTACCGAAAACGTGCAGATTGAAGAGCTGGAGAAGCGCTATCAAGCTCGCATCGTTCCGGTGGCGCGCGAAGGGTACCACCGGGAGAACTGGGAGCTGGTGACCACCCCAAAGCGCACCCCTTGAGCCGGTGAGGGTCTAGTGAAAACGCTGAAAAGCCTGCAGTTTTTGGCCTTGGCGTGCGCCCTCGCAGCGCCTGTCGCTGCGTCGGCCGGCGATCTCACCTGGCGAGAGAAGGCGTCGCGTGACCTCGCGGCTCTCAAGGTCGCCATCGAAGACAGCCATCCCGGCTCCATCGACACCGAGAACCCCAGTTTCCGTGTCTGGCTGAACGAGGGGTACATCAAGGCGCGCGAGAAGCTGCCGCAGGTCGAGACCGGCCCCGGCTATGCCGCGGTCCTGCGCTACTACGTCAACGGTTTCAAAGACGTGCACCTCCAGGTGAAGCTGTCGGGCGTCGGCAAGGTTCGCACCCCTGGGTTCATGGTGAAGCTCGACAAGAGCGGCGAGTACGTCGTCGCCAATCGCATGAACCTCGAGGCGAAGGTTCCGCCCCTCGGCAGCAAGCTCCTGTCTTGCGACGGCAAGTCGGCCATGATGCTCGCGAGCGAGAACCTCGACCCGTACTTCACGGTGACCCAGCTCAACGCACATCGCTGGATGGCGGCGCCGTATCTCTTGGTCGACGACGGCAACCCATTCGTGAAGCTGCCGGAGCGCTGCACGTTCGCGACCCCGGAGCACGGTGAGCAGCCATACGTTTTGCAGTGGAGCGACGTGTCTGGCGTCGCCGTGGACAACGCGGTGAGCGGCATCCTCGACTGGAACCCGAACCTCGGTGTGCGCAAGCTCGGCAACCGCGGCTACTGGATCACCATCCCGACCCTGCTCGCGTCATCGGACAATCCGCTCTTCCACGACCTGATCGCGGACATCGAGAAGAACGCGAAGGCCATCCGCACGAGCGATG
This sequence comes from uncultured Bdellovibrionales bacterium, assembly GCA_964484195.1. Taxonomy (GTDB): domain Bacteria; phylum Myxococcota; class XYA12-FULL-58-9; order XYA12-FULL-58-9; family JALHOP01; genus JALHOP01. The sequence goes on from CAZAER010000067.1 coordinate 12,175, forward strand.
TGCTGGTCATCGACGTGCGCTCGAACGCCGGCGGCTACCACCCGTGGGGAACCGCTATCGCGTACGCCATCTGGGGCGAGAGCTACGTGAAGCGCCGCGCCCCCGACGCCGTGCTCGATGCGCGTGTCTCGGCCGCCAACGCGTCGTTCCTAGGAACACCCGAGGCAAAAAAAGAGAGCGCGGCGTTCGCCAAGCTCGAGGGCTCGACCCGCATTCTCGGCGAGGAGCTCCGCGCCGCTTACGACACCAAGCGTCCATGGGTGCCGTTCCCGATCTATCCCACGGCAAAGCCCAAGGCGCGCCTCTCGGAGAGCCCGGTGAAGGGCAAGATCGTCTTGCTCACCGATAGCTGGTGCACCAGCGCATGTCTCATGTTCGCGGATCTGGTGTTCGAGCTCGGCGACGTCATGCACGTCGGCCAGCCCACCAACGCCGACACGCTCTACACCGGCGTGCGCAAGCAGAAGCTCGAGTCGAAGCACGCATCGCTGACGTTGCCCACCGAAGTGTTCCGCCGCCGCAAGCGCGGCTCCAACCAGACCTACGTGCCGCGCCACGTATTCCGCGGCGAGATGAGCGACACCTACGAGCTCGAGCACTGGATCTTGCGGCTGACCGCAGCGGAGCCCAAGACGAAGGTCGCGAGCAGCAAGGGCGGACGCCCAGCCGACCGGCGACCCGTGTCCGGACGCTAGACCACCAACTGACACACCCACCATTGTCTCAATGCCCCCAGACGAAAACTCCCGAGGGTTTCGCCTCCGCATGACCGGCAAAAACGTACGCGCGTCATGTCGATTCCTGAAAAAAGGTTTGACACGTTTCCGCTATAGC
>CAZAER010000068.1:0-12007 GCA_964484195.1 uncultured Bdellovibrionales bacterium
GCCAATCTGTTCAAGAGTTTCATGGCTCAGTTCCTCGGCGTCGTTTGGTTGTCGTTGATGGTGGTGGTTCCTTCGACCGTGACACCCTCGCGCGAGCGCAGGGTCTGCAATCGCAGACGGGCCTGGTCGGCTTCGGTGGAGGCGGTGCCGTAGCCGGCGATGGCCATGGCGAGCTCACCGTCCGCGGCGGCACGCTTGAGCACGTACTTGGCCTCGAGGTTGTCGTCGTCGGCGATCATCTTCTGGCCTTCGTCGAGTTGCTGCTCGGCAAGACGAAGGTGGTAGGCCGCGTCGCTGTTTTCGGCGGCGCCCATCTGTTGGGCTCGGGCAATGTTGGCTTGCGCTGCTGCTAGCTGGTCGGACGGCACGGGCACGGATGCACAAGCAACCGCGCCGAGACCCAACAGCAAGGCGCTGGTCGTGAGTCTGAGTTTCATTGGTTCTATCCCCCTGGCCCACGCGTTCGCAAAACGTGTGCCGGCCGCAAAAGCGGTGTGCGAGCGCAGCTTTCGCGCTCCAGCCGCGTCGCTGCGGCGGCAAAACGCGCCAGCAGACACCAAAAGGCCTCAGTTGCCCGCTTTCGTCCGGGCGTCCTTCTTGAGGCTCTCGAGGTCGTCGAGCGTCTTCGGCCAGTCCTTCTTGAGCAGCTGCGACAGCGACCGGTCGGCGAGGAGCTTCCCGGCGTTCTGGCACTTGGCGCAGTAGTTGGCTTCGTTGTCGGCGTAACGGATGCGCTGCACCGGGGAACCGCAGGTTGGACACGGTTTGCCATAGCGGCCATGCACGGCCATGGCGTCGTGGAAGGCGGTGACCTTGTCCGGAAACCCGTCGCCGACCTCGGCCCGCAAGCGCGCCGTCCAGTCGCGCAGGACCGTGCGCATCGAAGCGACGAGCGTCGCCATCTCGTCATCCGAGAGCTTCTGGGTCTGCTTGAAGGGGGAGAGGCGGGCGTGGTGGAGGATCTCGTCCGAGTAGGCGTTGCCGATGCCGGCGAGCACGGTCGGGTCGGTGAGGGCACGCTTCACGGTGTGATTGTCTCGGCGCAAGGCCGCCACCACGGCGTCGTCCGCCGACGCGAACACGTCGATTCCGCCCCGGTCATGCTCGGCGAGCCCGGCCCGACCCTGGATGAGATGGATGGAAGCGCGCTTCTTGGGACTGGCTTCGGTGAGCAGCACGGTTCCGGTCGACAGCTCGAGCTGGGCGAGTGCCAGCTTGTTGGCGGGCAGGGGCCCCGGCTCCCGCCAGCGCAGCCGTCCGGCAATCATCAGGTGGATCACCAGAAACAGCTCGCCCTCGAGCTCGATGATGATGCGCTTGCCGATGGCGCTGACCGCTTTGACGGCCTTACCCTCGACCGCGGCAACCGCCGGCTCGACGGTACGAAGCACGAACGGCGAGAGCAGCCGCAAGCGCAGCACGGTCGACCCTACACAGTACGCTCTCAAGCGTTCCACGTAGACGGTAATGTCGGGCAGCTCGGGCATACGCCCTCGCTATATCAGGCGCGCTTGATCAAGGCGCCATGTGCAACGCCGAAGGCACGCCGCATGGAGGCGACCGCGCTCGCGACCCAGTACTTCACCCGAGTCAGCGCAATCTCTGCCCAGCGGAACTGCTTGGCGAGGACGGTGAGCCCCGCAATGATGAAGAGGACGCCGGGCCCGGGAAGGACCAACATCACTACACCGAGGGCAAGAAGGGACAGCCCTGCGATGGTGATGCCGATCTTGCGTACTGATTTGATCGTGGCTTCCATCGCGATACTTAAGTCCTTCTTTAATCATCGCCGTCGCACTCGACTTCGTTGCGACGTCCGATGTTGATCTATGAGCATCAACCGTGCCACCCCCCTTGACCCCCTAAAACCGCGTTCTGACGCGGTTTCCCAAATGTGATCTGTCCGGCAACCCTGACTGCTATGTCGTGTCCGGACACATGTAGTGTCCGCTGATAAACAACTCCGATAGGGCTGGCGGAGCCGGGAAACGAGCCTGTGCGGGAGCACAGGCGCAGGCCCGCAAGGCGCAGCCAGCCCGATCGCGACCGAGGCGCAGGCCCGCAAGGCGTAGCCAATCCGATCGCTCCCGTGGCAAACCAAGCCTTCAAATGAGCCTGCTAGAGATCACCGCCGAGCTCCGAGACGCCGTCGCCAAACTGAAGTTCAGCGCCCCGATCACTCACGTCTACAACCCACTCGAGTACGCCTGGGACATCCACGCCAAGTACCTCTCCCAATTCGGTATCGGCGACCGACCCGTCGTCCTTCTCGGCATGAACCCGGGCCCCTTCGGCATGGCCCAAACCGGCGTCCCCTTCGGCGAGGTCAACATCGTCCGCGACTGGCTCAAGCTCGACGGCACGGTCGGCAAACCCAAGCGCGAAAACCCCAAGCGCCCCGTCACCGGTCTCGCCTGCACCAAGAGCGAGGTCAGCGGCGCCCGCCTCTGGGGTTGGGCCCGCGACACCTTCAAGACGCCGCAAGCGTTCTTCGCCAAATACTTCGTGGTCAACTACTGCCCGCTGGTCTTCATGGAGGAGAGTGGCAAGAACTTCACCCCTGACAAGCTTCCGAGTCGCGAAGCCCAGGCGCTCTACGCCGTCTGCGACCGCGCCCTCCTGGCAATCGTTCAGCACCTCGAAGCGCCCATGGTCATCGGCGTCGGCGCCTTCGCGCAGAAGCGCGCCGAGGAGGCGCTGCAAGGCCTAGACATCGCGACCGGCCGCATCCTCCACCCGAGCCCCGCGAGCCCGCTCGCAAACCGCGGCTGGGCGGAAGCGGCTACTCGAGAGTTACAGGCTTTGGGAGCACTGCGCTCGGATTGATCTCCTGCGTCAGCGTCCCCTCGTCTTCCTCTTCGCGGAGCGCCTCGCCCGCGAGCACCCGATAGGTCGCGGCGCCAATCACCGCGCCGAGCGCCAGGCTCAAGAGGCTCCCGCCACCGCGGCCGGTGATGGCGCGGCCGACGATGACCGCCGCTCCGATGCCGAGCACCGCGAGCGCGGCTGGGTGATTGCGAGCTTTCGCGACCAGTGAGAGCGCCTGGTCGACGACCTCTTCCTTCGCCTCGGCGACGATGGCCTGGGGCGCGAGCTTGCTCTGGATCGCCTCGATGGTCTCGGTGATCTCGTCGGTGGTCTCGCGAATGTCCTCGCGGATCGCCTCCGGGTCGCGATGCTCGCCGAAGAGGGAGTCGTTGGTGGTGCCGCTCATGAGAGTTGTTCCTTGATGGCTTGTGCGCTTTCGCGAATCGACTTCTCGGTCTCGGACTTCTTGGTCTTGCTGTCGGGAACGCCGGCCTTCAGGAGCATGACCCCGCCGACGCTGGCGATGGCGCCGACGATCAAGGCCGCGACCCACATGGGCATGCTCAGGCCGAGACCGTAGACCGCGCCGAACAACAGGATGAGGACGCCGGAGAACATCAGGGCGAGCCCGCTCAGCGCCGCCAGCACGGCAAGCTTGGCGTCTTCCGCTTTCGCGGATAGCTCCGCTCGCGCCAGCTCGAGCTCCTTCTTGACGAGGTTCTTGGTCTCGCCAGCGAGCTCGGAGAGGAGCTCCGGAAGGGTGCGTTGATCGGGCTGCGTCGTCGATGCCATGGCTCTATCCCTCCAGAGCCGCTGGCAAAGCAGGAACCGCGCCAAGCGTGGAAGCCCTTAGAATGCCATCCCAAAGCCGACCATGGGTGGTCCCGACCTGCGGGCGACGTCCGCGGATGGGTCACGTGTGGCATTTGGGGACCGTCGATGCATCCAGGGCACGAGATACCCGATGGCGAGACCGATAGCCGCGCCGCTGATGACGTCGGTGTAGAAGTGGCGCCCTGACTGAGCGCGGGCGTAACCGGTCAGGGCCGTGAGCGCGAAACCGATGCCGCCGACTGCGAAGCGCATCGGGCTATCGCGATGCCGTTCCGCGAAAGCGAACGTGTAAGCCGTCGACGCCGCCGCGACTGACGAGGTGTGTCCCGACGGGAAGGAGAGCTGCTCCTCGACGAAGGTGATGTCGGTCTCGACCCGGTACTGCGACGGACGCGCTCGACGCATCGAATATTTGAGGATGTTCGTGGTCAGCTGGGTGACCAGGATGGTCTCCGCAAAGACGATGGCGTCACGACCCCAGCTATCGAGCGGCTGGTCGTCGTTGTGCGCGTCGACCGCGGTGGCACCGAGCACCAGCGCGAAGGTCCCGTACTGGATGATGTTGCTCGCCGTTCGCCAGCCTCGCGAGTCGTTGTCCAACACAGTGCGGTCGAGCGCGTTGAGCTGCGCTGGGTCGCAGATGTCTTCGGTGACCACGCGGCAGGCCCGCTGGCCGGCGACACCTGGCTTCACCACCTCTTCCGCCGTCGCGTAGACGACCGCGAGCGCACCGGTGACCAGGCCGTCGGTCGACCAGTCGACCTTGAAGGGTGAGCCTTGAGCGACGACGAGAGCAGCGGCGAGAGCAAGCATGATGGGTGGCAAGATAACCCAAGAAGCGGGTTAGTGGAGGAATGTTGGTCTGGGTCTAACAGCCCCAAATGGCGTCCGCTCCTGCGGAATCAGGCGTTGGCCCGCACCTTGCTTCATACGAGCATATCGAAACTCAAGCACTGAAGGAGTAGGACCATGCTCGCCCGCGATGAGATCTTGAATGGCGAACGCGCCGCGCGCGACGAGAGTGATGACCGTAATGAGGTGCTGGCGAAGCCGCTGGTGCTCGTGGCCGACGACGACCCTGACTTTCGCGCCACCCTGGTGAAGACCTTGTCGCGGCTCGACCTTCGGGTCGCCGAGGTCGAGAGCGGCAACGCTCTCATCGCCGCACTGGGCGGCGCCAAGAATGGCAACTCCGTCCCCGACTTGGTCATCACCGACAATCACATGCCGGGATGCAGCGGTTTGACCGCGCTTGCGATCATGCAGGAGGCGGGGCTCGCGACACCGGTCATTTTGATGACGGGTTATCGCGACAACGTCACCGAGTCGCGGGCACACCGCTATGGGGCCATTGCCATGCTGCAAAAGCCCTTCGAAGTGGATGTGCTGCGGGACACCATCGCCCGCGCGCTCGTCGTCTGAGCAGTCGAGCACCGTACTCACCGCGGTGCTCGCTACTCCATATCAGCGTCGGTCGTCGCGACGCCGTAGCGCTCGAGACGACGGTACAGCGTCTTGCGGTCAATGCCGAGGATGCGTGCCGCCATGCGCTTGTTACCGCCAACCGCTTGGATGACGCGCTCGATGTAACGCTGCTCGACACGGTCGAGCGTTGGCAGCTCGCTCGGATCTTCGGCGTCGAGAATGACGCGCGTTGCTTTGTGATCGCGAACGCTGTCGGGCAGGTCTTCGACGGTGATGCGGTCGTGCTGCGTGAGCACCACGGCGCGCTCGATGCAGTTTTGCAGCTCGCGAACGTTGCCCGGCCAGCTGTAAGAGAGCAGGCGCTCGGCCGCCGGTGTGGTGATGCCGACGACACCCTTGCTCATTTGTTTCGCGAAGCTCTCGACGAAGCGCTGCGCCAGGAGCAGCACGTCGTTGCCACGGCCGCGTAGCGGCGGGATTGCGACCTCGATGACCTTCAAGCGATAGAGCAAGTCTTCGCGGAAGAGGCCTTTCTCGACTTGCTCGTCGAGATCTTTGTTGGTCGCGGCGATGACGCGAACGTTGACCGGCTTTTCGGCATTGCTGCCCAAGGGCCGGATGGTGCGCTCTTGCAGCGCGCGCAGGAGCTTGGGCTGCAGCGCGATCGGCATGTCGCCGATTTCGTCGAGGAGCAGGGTGCCGCCGTTGGCCTGGACGAATAGACCATCGCGCGACACGCGAGCGTCGGTGAAGGCGCCCTTGGTGTGACCGAAGAGCTCGCTCTCGAGGAGCGCTTCCGGCATGGCGGCGCAGTTGATGGCGACGAACTGACCCTGGTTGCGCTTGCTCAAGCGATGGAGCTCGCTCGCGACGCGCTCTTTACCAGTGCCGGACTCGCCGGTGATGAGCACGGTGGCGTCGGTCTCGGCGACGCGCGACATGATGTCGTAGACGCGCTTCATCGACGCGCTCTCGCCGACCAAGCTACCGCTGAAGCGGTTCTCGTCGACGGCGCGGCGCAGGCGGCGGACTTCTTCGCGCAGGTGACGGTGCTTGCTTGCGCGCTCGAGGGTCAGCGCCATGCTGTCGAGCTCGAACGGCTTGGTGACGAAGTCGTAGGCGCCGGCGCGGATCGCCTCGATCGCCGAGTCGAAGCTACCGAACGCGGTCACCACCACGACGGGCAAATCGGGCCGTTGCTCGGTGATTTGTCGGCAGAGGGCGATGCCATCGATCTGCGGCATCCGTAGATCGGACACGACGACGTCGAAGTCTTCGTTGACCAGGCGGCCCATGGCCTTGCTCGGATCGGTTTCCCACACGACCTCGAAATTGCGTTTCGAGAGACCCGACGCCAGGGCTTCGCACATGCTGCGATCGTCATCGACCAGCAGCACGCGCCCCAGGTTCGTGGAGGTCGCGGTGTTATTCGAAGTGCCGGCCATGCCGCTATTTACAGAGATCGCACCGGCAGCGCGATAGCTCGTCGTAGCTATGCTAGTCATATCCCCCCACCCAATGGCCTCAACAATAAGGTGCGTACCCACATCGCGCAACACTGTCCCGATCGCGGAGTTTTGATAAACGCCGTGATTCAATGGACATCGTTGGCGAAACCCGGGCCCATCGCGCTGCCACGCAGGCAAACCTTACCCAGCTGGCACGCCATTCGTGGCTGGTCGCAAACGCGCGGCTCGTGGCCTTCCTGGCCGCCGCGGGCCTCGCGATTGCGGCCCTGCTCGGCAAAGTAGGACCGTGGGCGCCCTACGGGATTGGCGTTGGAGCGCTGGCTTACGTCGTTTTGATCTTCGTCCACCGAGGGGTGGACGATCGGGAGCGTCGTGGTCGGGCGGCGGTCGCCTACGACGACCGGCTGCTCGCCCGCGTCAGCGGCACCTGGCAGAAGGCGGCGCGTGACGGGAAAGGGTACGCGCCACCAGGGCATCCGTATGCCCGCGATCTCGACATCTTCGGCCAAGCCTCGCTCTTCCAGTTGCTGAACGAGACGCCGACGAGGTCCGGCGAAGAACGCCTGGCGACCTGGCTCGCCTCGCCGACGGACCCGAAAACCATCCTGATTCGGCAGGGGGCGCTCAAAGCCTTGGCTCCTCGCCTTGGGTTTCGGCGTGAGCTTTCGGTCGCAGCGGCGGCGGAAGGCGATGACAAAGTCGATCCCACAGCGCTGACGCGTTGGGCTGGCGACGCTTCGGTATCGCTCGCGGCCGTCCGCTGGGCACGCTGGCTGCCCTTCGTTTTGGTGCCCGTCACACTCGTGAGCTACCTGGCCTCGCGCGAGGGTTGGCTACCGCGCCTCGTGCCCATCGTCGCGTTCGTCGTGCAGCTCTTGGTCGCTGGGCTGGTCCGCGGTCCGCTCGCGCGCTTCTTCACCAGCATCGCCATCGCCGACCGGAGCCTCGGCAGGCTGCGGCAAACGTTCGCGCGGCTCGAGGCCGAGTCCTTCGATGAGCCGCACCTCGTGGAGCTACGTCGCGGTGGGAGCGGCACGGTGCCTGCGTCGCAGGCGCTGCGAAAGCTCGACTTCTGGTACGGGTTCGCGGAAGCGCGGCGTAGCCAGCTCGGCCCGGTCCTCAACGTGCTCTTCTTGTGGGACTTGCTGATGTTGTTTCGCATCGCCGACTGGCGCGACCGCTTTGGCGGGCAGGCCGCGGCATGGGTGTCGGGGCTCGCCGAGATCGAAGCGTTGTGCGCTCTGGCCGGCTTCGCAGCGGAGCATCCCGCCGCGGTGTTCCCCGAAATAGAGGAGCGCGAGCCCCTGGTGTCGGCGCGTGACCTCGCGCATCCCTTGCTCGATGCGCCGGTGGCGAACGACGTCGATATCCGCGGCAGCGGACATGCACTGCTGCTCACCGGCTCGAACATGTCCGGCAAGAGCACCTTGTTGCGCGCCATCGGTGTCAACGTCGTGCTCGCCCTGGCGGGAGCGCCGGTGATCGCCTCGAGCATGCGGGTCGCGGTGCTCCAGCTCGCCACCAGCATGCGCGTCGAAGACTCGCTCGAGCGCGGGGTGTCGTTCTTCTATGCCGAGGTGCAACGGCTGAAGCTGGTGCTCGATGTCGCTCGCGACCATGCCGGGAGCTGCATGTTCCTACTCGACGAGCTGCTGCTCGGCACCAACACGCGCGAGCGCCAGATCGCATCGCGCGAGATCGTCGGTCGCTTGCTCGAGACCGGCGCCCTCGGCGTCATCACCACCCACGACCTCGACCTCACGACGCTCGAAGCCGAAACCCAGGGCCGTGTCGTCAACGCCCACTTCCGTGACCTGCTCGCCGAAGGAAAGATGGCCTTCGACTACAAGCTGCGGCCGGGCATCGTGGACACGACCAACGCGCTCAAGGTGCTCGAGCTCGCCGGCATTCCGGTGCGCGCGTCGTGACTATTGTGCGCGCTCGACCCTGACGAGGAGCTTTCCGTCACGCTTGCGGCGCTTCACGGTGAGCTGCCACGGCCTGCAACACACTTCGCAGTCCTGAATGGTCACGCCACGGGTTTCGGGGTCGAGCGAGAGGTCGATGACCTGGAAGCAGTAGGGGCACTGAACGCGGACGTCGCCGCTGCTCATGCCTCTTTCTTCGATTGATCTTGGTTGGCGTTGGACGCCGACTTGTCCTCGCCCTTGATGGCGTCCTTGAAGCTGCGCATGCCTTCACCGAGGCCGCGGCCGAGCTGAGGGAGACGCGAGGCGCCGAAGACCAGCATGACGATGACCAGGATGATGAGAAGCTCTGAGGTTCCGAGACCGAACATTGCGACACCTCGTCTGGGGAGAACTATGCGCGACGCGCCAAGTATAGGCAAGGCTACCGGGCCGACTGCCGCGCTGCGTCGCGAATCATGGTGCGCCGGGTCCGGCGGAACAGCAGGAACACCAACATGGCTCCAGCCATGGGAAAGACCGCCATCGCGGTCACCGTGAGCTTCGCCATGGTCGACAGGCTCATGCCTTCCGGCGACAGGGGTGGGGCAAGCTCACTGGGAGCCGCGCCGCCGTCGAGGAAGGTCGTGATGGTGTTGGCGAGGAGGCCGGGGGCCACCGCCCAGAGCTCGCTCGGTGAGCCGTAGCCGGCGATGCGCGTGAACAGCGGGTGAGCGAGCTCACGCTGCATGGCGAGGGTCGTGGTCTCTGGCGCATAACGCGGGTCGAGCTCGCCGTGGATGACGAGGGTCGGCTTGTCGACCGGAGTCGTGGGCAGGGCAGGGAACTCGGGCAGGGCGAGCGACACCAGGCCCAAGCCACCAAGGGCGGTGACCAGCGTCGCCGACGGCAACACCGGGTCACCGTCCACCATGTCGACGCCCGATGGGTCGAGGCTCGCGAGCGCGGGGACGACCTCGCCCCAGATGTAGCTGCTCCCGAGCACGACGTCGGCGCCCCAGCTCACCTGGCCGATGCCCGCGAAGTCACCCTCGGCGGCGTCGCGCCAGGCACGCACCGATGCGACCGCGCCGCGGCGGTAGGCGAGCTGCAGCGCCGTCGCCATGCGTACGCGATCGCGGTCGATGGCGTACATCATCCAGCGTTCTGGCAGCTTGGTGTTGCGCACCGCCGCCTCGGCGCCGGGATTGTAGGCGTTCAGGACCCGGGCGCTGTCCTTGCTGCTGCCGACGGGCTGGTCGGCTGGCGTGGGCGCCAGCAAGACGACGCGGTCGACCCGGTCCGGGTGCAGGCGCGTGAAGGTGAGCGCGGTGATGGCGCCGAACCCGTCCGCGACCAGGTGCACGCGGTCGATGCCGCTGGTCACGAGCACCTGCTCGAGATCCGCGACGCGCTCGAGAATGCCGTAGCCCGTAAGACGCACGCCGTCGGCGCGGTAGCGGTTCATGCAGTTGGCGAATGCTTGGGGCACGCTCTCGCCCCAATCGCCGCTCGGCGCGCGCAGGGCCTGGCTCACCTCGGGACAATCGAGCGAGCGACCACCGTCGATGCCGCGGGCGCCGATGATGAGCAGCTCACGGCCTTGCACGAAGGCGTTGGGCGGCATGAACTGATAGGCCGAGCTGCCCGGCCCATCGCCCACGTAGAGAATGGGCGTACCGGCGCCCGCTTTCGTCCGCTGAAACGGAATGCGCAGCGTGGCGCTCTCGCTGTCACCGCGCAGCTCCGGCACTACCAGGGTGCCGCAGCTCGATGGGAGCTTGCCGTCGGAGAGCTGGAGGTCGCAATCTTCGAGCTTGGGATCGGTGGCGGTCGCGTCTTGCGACAGGCGAGTCACCGCTGGACGGCTATTGCCGTCGCGGCAAGCGACGCCGAGCATGGCGAGGAGCAGGAGGGTGCGCTTCATTCGCCGAGGAAATAGCGCACCGAGACCCCGATGATGAAGTCACTTCCGCTGTAATCGCCGTTGCCGAGGGCGGTGCGGCCCGCGAAGGCGGGGCGCAGGGGGTTGAGCTGCAGGGCTTCGCTGTTGCGGATGCTCCGGTTCGCGAGCATGCCGTAGGCGAGGGTGCCGTCGAGGGCCACCTTGCCGATGCGGTAGCCTGCGCCGCCAGTCAGGAAGATCTTGTCGAGGTCCACCCACTCCGGGCTGAGCCGCTCGTCCGGAATAGCGGAAGGTTCGTAAAACCCTCCGAGGCGCAGCGTCAAATCGCGAGCACCACCGATCTCCGGCATCCACTCCGAGCCCAGACGAAAGGACCAAACGCTCTTGAAGCGAGGCTCGATGAACATGTCGGCGAGCTGGTAGTCCCCGATGGCGAGCACGTTGTTGATGCGCACGTTCTGCGGCGAGATGCTGACGCGGTCGAAGCTCGACCAGTGATCGTGCACCGCCGCGAGCTCGACCCGCAGCGTGTCGTTGTGGGCCTCGATGCCGAAGCGGGCCGACCATGGCATCGAGAATTTCACCCGCGCCTTGGGCTCGGCTGGGTCGAGGCTCGCGGCGTCGTATTCGCCGGCCGCGGGCAGCCGCACGTTGAGATCTGCGACGCGATTCACCTTGTAGCCGCTCTCCCAGGCGACGCCTATCTTCAGCCAGTCGGTCGGCGCGCCGATGACGCCGAAGTGAATGCCGGGCGCGACGATGTTCTTGGCGAGTAGCTGGATGCGTGTGTCGTGCAGAGGATCTTCGGCCTGCGTGCAGATGACGCCGTCACATGCCGAGACCGACTTGGTATCCGCGAAGGTTCCGACCATGGCTTGCAGCGACATGCCGAAAGCGAGCTCGGGGATCGGCCGCACCGCGCCACCGGCCGCGAGCTTCACGATGGCGGTGCCGTTGTATTCCTCGATGGAATAGCGTTGTGGCGCCGGGCTGCCGTCGGGGAGCTCGGAGGGCCAGGTCTGGAGCCCCGGAGTGTCGGCGCCGAGACTCGCGCCGAAGGTGAACATCGGCCCGAGCCCGAAGTCGTGCACGAAGCCGAGGTTCGGCAGAGGCAGCTTGAGGCCCTCGCCGGAGACCGTGGGCAGCGGCTCGCTGTCGGGAGTCACGCGGCGAGTGAAGTCGACGCTGTAAAAATTGAGCGCCAGGTCGAAGAGAATCTGATTCTTCGCGAACGCGAGCCCTGCCGGGTTGTAGGTGAGCGCGTGCACGTCATCGGCGCCGGCGACGAATGCGCCACCGCGCGCCAGCGGCCGCACGCCACGGGGCGCGATGAACAACCCCGCTGCGTGCGCTTCAGCGGACAAGAGCATCGCTACGATGAGCGCTGTCGTCCTAGCGATTGGCGATGATCTCATACAGCCGTTCTAATCCCCGGTCGGGATCCGCGAGGAACGAACGCACTACATCGAGGCTCTTGGCGTAGTCGGAGCGCGTGCGCGGTGTGCCGCTACCGGGCTTGTTGCGGTTCACTTCGAGCATGACGTCGAAGAGAGCCTCGATGGGCGTCTCGGCGTTGGGGTCGTCCGCGGGATGCACGACCAGACGCGTGAGCAGCTGCGGTAGGGCATTGCCGGTGTCGCGCGTGCCCATGGCTTGCA
>CAZAER010000069.1:0-11800 GCA_964484195.1 uncultured Bdellovibrionales bacterium
AGGCGTCGACCAGACCGTCCGCGTCGTTGTCGAGGCCGTCCAGGCACTCGTTGTTCAAGCCGTCGCAGCTCGCGATAGCGGCCAGCGATCCGATGAGCCCGAAGCAGCCGAGCAGGTAGATGGATTTCTTCATGCCTAAGCTCACCAGTAGATGTGGAAGCCGACGTTGCCGGCGTTGACCACCGAGAGACCGCCGTCGACGCTGCTGACAGCCAGCGAGCCGCCGCCTAGATTCACGTAGTTCGCCTGGACGCCGTAGCCGCCCTGGAGGCTGACATTCGGGAAGCCAAACGCTCCCAAGAAGAGCTCGGCGCCGATGAACAAGCTGGCGACGCCATCGGTGCGAGCCGAGCTGCTGCCTCCCGGCTTGGTGTAGCGGGCACCGACACCCGCGCGCGCGAAGACCACCGAGTAGTGATAGTGGGCGAGGGCGCGGACGTAGCCGAGCTCGAGGCCGTAGCGGCCGGAGTCGACGCCGCTCGACGCGAAGTTGATGGTGCCGTTGATGTCGAATCCGTTTTCGCGGTTCCACCAGTAGCGGACACCGAGCGGTGCATCACCGGTGAAGTAGCCGAGGCCGAGGTGACCGACGATGGCGTCGATGGGGCTGCGGCCGTCGTCCGCCGTACCGGACACCGGTGTGGTCGAAAGCAGCGAAGGCGCCGTGTCTTCGGCCGAAGCCGTGGTCGCAAGACCGAGAAGGATACCGGCGACGATCGCCGGCGAAAGGAGTCTGTTCATTTATCGGGCTCGATCTGGTCGCACGTGATGGCGACCGCGCTTTGGATGTCGCAGCACTCAGTCGATTCGAAGCGCCCACGGGATTTGGTCTGAGACAGCGTGACCTCTTCCATGGTGCAGGGGTCGTTCGGGAAAGCGTTCTCGCGCTGCACACCGAGGATTGCGCGCAGCACGCGGCGGCGGCCCCGGTCGACCTCGCGCCATCCGTCCTTGATCACCACGCGCTTCACGTTGGCGTCGGGATAGGTGTTCATGAACATGCGCCGCACCATCTTGCGCAGCGGTGGGGTGCCCGAGGTGTCCGGGAAGACGCGCTCCGAGAGCACCGCATCGTGGCTGTCGCGGCAGAGTGACTCGATCTCGCGGAGCTTCATCCGCTCGAGCGGATTGATGGTGACTTCGACCTCGACTGCGTCGACGTTGACGTCGAACAGCAGAACGAACGCCTGGCGGCACGAAGCCTGGTCGATGTCGCGGTAGAACCCCTTCGGATCACGCTTGGCGTTGGCATAGGCGTGGCGCACCAGCCGCAAGACCGGCGAGAGCTGTTGCAGGGTCTTGGCGCGGGCGATGGCGTCGACCAGGAGCTGCTCCCACTCCGGGCGGACCGATGCGAGCTCGGGACGCGAGATGAGCTGCTCGCGCAAGCTCTGGCAGATGGAGGGATCGTCGAAGTCGCGCTCGACGACGCGGATGACGGCGCGTGTTGCTTGCTCGTAAAACGTCTTCTGAGCCTCGGTCGCTCCTTCAGGAAGGACCGGAAGCTTCACCACCCCCATCGAGACGATTTCGTTGGGTCTCGCGGGGGCCCCCGGACCGCCTTGCGGGTTCTGCGGTGTGCGGGGCCGGCCTGGGCTCAACGAGGCAAGGAGGGTGTCTTCGGTGCTACCGGCGCTGCGCTCGGAGATCAGCGTGACCTTGGGAAAGCTGATGGGTCTCGCCGGTTCCAGAGGCTTGGACGGCTCGAGGGGGCGAGACGGCTCCGGGAAACCACTGTGAAGGTTGATGTTGTTCCGGATGTCGCCTTTGGCCTGGGCGCAGCTCGCGAGCCCTGCCACCAAGAGCAAGCCAACCCCGATACCGAGTCCCGCAGCGAGACGTGTTTGCGCGCGATCAGCGGCAAATTGTCGCGCTTTGACACCGGAAGAGGGGGGCATCCCGACGATCGTGCCCCACACGTCTTTTGCGACCAAAAAAGCCGCCGCGACGGGTGTGTAGAAATGCCTCAGACACGGCTTGACGCGTCTGTACCCAGAAGTTAGATAGCGCGCGCTTCGAGGTCGGATCGCATGGATTTAGACGTCACACTCCTCGCCCAGTTCGCCCTCCTCACGTTCTTGCTGGTGAGCTTGAACGGCATTCTCTTCAAGCCGCTCCTTGGCGTGCTCGACGCGCGTCAGCACAAGGTCGTCGGTCTGAAGGACGAAGTCGAGCGTCTCACCACCGCCAGCGACGCCGACATCGAGGCGTACCAAACGCGTCTTCGTGAAGCGCGTGACATCGCGCAACGCGAGCGCGAAGGTCTGCGCGGAGCCGGTCGTGATGACGAGCGGAAGATCCTCACCGAGACCCGCGGCGACATCACCAAGTCCATCGTCGAAGCCCGCGAGCGCACCGCCAAAGCGGAAACCGAAGCGCGCGGTCAGCTCACACCCCAGGTCGATCAGCTCGCCAAGCAAATGGTGCAGAAGATCCTCGGACGCGAGGTAGCGGGATGAAGCAGGAACACGGCGAGCAGGGCGGCGCGCACGAGGCGGCCGAAGCGGCGCATGGCGGCGGTCACGCCTCGACCGGCGCTCCGCACATCAACTTGTGGTCGTGGGACCAACACGCGCCGCCGGTGGGCTGGTACGCGGTCAACTTCGTCATCTTCGTCGTCTTCCTGGTGAAGGCCGCGAGGAAGCCGCTGGCGGCGGCGATGCAGCGTCGCCACGACAGCATCAAGGCGACCATCGAAGAGAACCAGAAGGCCTACGACGCGGCCAAAGAGCGGCACGACACGTACCGCAACAAGCTCGCGAACGTCGACGCCGAGTCGCGCGATCTCATCGACCGCAGCAAAGAAGACGGCGCGCTCGAGCGTGACCGCATCATCAGCAGCGCCCGTGAGTACGCCAAGCGCCTGCGCGAGGACGCCCAGACGGTGATCGAGCAAGAGGAAGAGCGTGCCCGTCGCCGCTTGCAGACCGACGTGGCCAAGGCCGCCTTGAAGAGCGCGGAAGACATGCTGCGCCGTGGTCTCACCGATGCCGACCGTGACCGCCTGTTCGAGCAGTCGTTGCAGATGATCGAGAGCTCGGATGCGCACATCGCGCCCCGCCGCTCCTCTAACGACCGCAAGAGCGCCACGGTCGCCGATGGTGCCGCATGAGCGCAGTTGCCAAGCGTTACGCTAGAGCCGCTATCGCGGCCGCCCTGGACATGGAAGGCGCCGCCGGCGTCGAGAAGCTCGCGCACAGCGTGTCGACCTTCCGTGCGCTGTACGACAAGACCCCGGAGCTTCGTGACTTGCTCGCGAACCCGGCGCTGAAGGCCGATCGCGACACAGTCCTCGGCACCGTGCTCGACAAGATCGGTGCCTCGAAGACTGCTGCGAAGCTCATCCAGCTGCTGGCGGGCCGCGACCGCGTCGAAGTGATGCGTGACGTCGCCGACGAAATCGAAACCGAAGCGGACAACCGTGCTGGTCGCCTGCGCGCCCGCGTCGTGAGCTCGATGCCCCTCGACGATGCCAAGGTTCAACGCTTGAAGGGAGCGCTGCACAAGCGCTTCCAGCGCGACATCGTCGTCGACGTGAAAGTCGACCCGGAGCTTCTCGGCGGCCTCGTCTGCAAGGTGGGCGATCTCACCTTGGACAGCAGCCTGAAGCGTCAGATCGAGCTCCTCCGCGACCAACTTGGAACGACCGCTAGCTAAACCCTTAGAAGGACCGTCAAGGCCTATGCAGATCCGCGCCGAAGAAATCAGCAGCATCATCAAGGACCAAATCAGCGGCTACGACCGCCGCATCGACGTTGCCGAGACCGGCACCGTTTTGGCGGTCGGCGACGGTATCGCCCGCATCTACGGCTTGAAGTCCGCGATGGCGGGCGAGCTCCTCGAGTTCCAAGGCGGCGTCCGCGGCCTGGTGTTGAACCTCGAAGAGGACAACGTCGGCGTCGCCATCATGGGCGACTTCTCGCACATCGAAGAAGGCCAGACGGTCAAGCGCACCGGCAAGATCGCGCAGGTCCCGGTCGGTCCCGCGATGATGGGCCGCGTCGTCGACGCGCTCGGTAACGCGGTCGACGGCATGGGCGAGATCAAGTCGAAAGACTACCGCATGATCGAGATCAAGGCGCCCGGCATCATCGAGCGCAAGTCGGTCCATGAGCCGCTGCAGACCGGCATCAAGGCCATCGACTCGATGATCCCGATCGGCCGCGGTCAGCGCGAGCTCATCATCGGCGACCGCCAGACCGGCAAGACCGCCATCGCCCTCGACACCATCATCAATCAAAAGGGCAAAGACGTTAAGTGCATCTACGTCGCCATGGGCCAGAAGCAGTCGACCGTCGCTCAGGTCGTCGACAAGCTGAAGGCACACGGCGCCATGGAGTACACCACGGTCGTTTGCGCCAACGCCTCCGACCCGGCTCCGATGCAGTTCTTGGCGGCTTACACCGGCTGCACCATCGGCGAGTACTACCGCGATAACGGACAGCACGCTCTCATCGTTTACGATGACCTCTCGAAGCAGGCCGTCGCTTACCGCCAGATGTCGCTGCTGCTCCGCCGCCCGCCGGGCCGCGAAGCCTATCCCGGCGACGTCTTCTATCTCCACAGCCGCTTGCTCGAGCGTGCCGCCAAGATGAGCGACGCCAAGGGCGCCGGCTCGCTGACGGCTCTGCCGATCATCGAGACCCAGGCCGGTGACGTTTCGGCGTACATCCCGACCAACGTCATCTCGATTACCGATGGTCAGATCTTCCTCGAGTCGAACTTGTTCTTCTCGGGTCAGCGCCCCGCGGTCAACGTCGGTATCTCGGTCTCCCGCGTCGGTGGTAGCGCGCAGATCAAGGGCATGAAGAAGGTCGCGGGTACCCTCCGCCTCACGCTCGCGCAGTACCGCAACCTCGCGGCGTTCGCGCAGTTCGCGAGCGACCTCGACACGGTCACCCGCGACCAGCTCGAAGACGGCGCGCGCCTCACGCGTATGCTCCGCCAGGGCCAGTACGCTCCGAACCGCGTCGGCTTCCAGATCGTGCAGCTCTACGCGGGCACGCAGAAGATGCCGGGTTCGAAGAAGACCTGGGTCCGCGACACGCCGACCGAGGACATGCAGCGCTTCTGCGACGAGCTCTACTCGTTCGCGATGGCCAAGAGCCCGAAGCTCTTCGATCAGATCGAAGAGAAGAAGGAGCTGACCGCGGACCTCGAGAAGGAAGTCCAGGGTCTGCTCAAGAACTTCCTCGACGCGTTCAAGCCGACCGCGGCAAAGGCGTAGTTTCAGATGGCGTCGTTACGCGACATTCGCGAGCGCATTCGCTCCGTAAAGAGCACGCAGAAGATCACGCAGGCGATGAAGATGATCTCCGCGGCGCGTCTGCGTCGTGCGCAAGAGGCCATCACCCACGCGCGTCCGTTTGCGTTGGAGCTCGGCTCCTTGCTGCGCCGCGTGGTCGCCCGCATGGACGTCGAAGAAGGCAAGCCCCCGCACCCGCTGCTCGCCGAGTACACTCAGCCACGTCGCGTCATGCTCGTGGTGGTGACCTCGGACCGCGGTCTTGCCGGCGCCTTCAACGCCAACATCCTGCGTCGCGCCGAACGCTTCATCCGCGAGAACCACGACAAGTACACGCACTTCGAAGTCGCCGCGATCGGCCGCAAGGCACGCGATCACTTCAAGAAGCGCAAGCAGCTCGGTGCGGTGCGTGAGCATCACGGCATCTTCGAGGGCCTGTCGTTCCGCAAGGCGCAGGACATCGCCGAGGGCATCACCAAGGAGTTCATCGAGAGCGATCTCGATGCGGTGTACTTGGTTTACAACGAGTTCAAGTCCGCGATTGCACAGCAGGTCGTGGTCG
The DNA here is from genome assembly GCA_964484195.1 of uncultured Bdellovibrionales bacterium. Taxonomy (GTDB): domain Bacteria; phylum Myxococcota; class XYA12-FULL-58-9; order XYA12-FULL-58-9; family JALHOP01; genus JALHOP01. Next base: position 5,808 of record CAZAER010000069.1, read on the forward strand.
AGCCGTTGTTGCCGATCGTCGCCGAAGAGCTGCCGCCGGGCGAGGACGTGGACTACATCTACGAGCCGTCGCGCGAAGGCGTGCTCGAGGGCTTGGTCCCGCGTTACCTGTCGACGCTGATCTGGCGCGCTCTTCTAGAGTCTTCGGCCGCCGAGCACGGCGCCCGTATGACGGCGATGGACAACGCCACCCGCAACGCCAAGGAGATCGTCGAGAAGCTGACGCTCGATTACAACCGCGCGCGTCAGGCGGCGATCACTACCCAACTCATGGAAGTCATCGGCGGCGCCGAGGCACTTTCTAATTAGTTCGCAATAACGGATTTTTGGAGCAACGAGTATGAGCGCAAGCGCACAAGCAATGGAACACGGTGTCATCACTCAGATCATCGGACCGGCGATCGACGTCGAGTTCCCGGCGGGTCACATCCCCGAGATCAACACCGCGTTGACCCTGTCGAACCCGACGATCAACGACAAGGAAGACAACCTCACCCTCGAGGTCGCTCAGCACTTGGGTGAGAACACCGTCCGCACCATTGCCATGGACTCGAGCGAAGGCCTCGTCCGCGGCATGCGCGTCAAGAACACCGGCGCTCCCATCGCCATGCCGGTCGGCCCCGAGATCCTCGGCCGCATCCTCAACGTCGTCGGCGAGCCCGTCGACGCGGGTGGCCCGGTCGGCGCCAAGCGCTTCATGCCCATCCACCGTCAGGCTCCGTCGTTCACCGAGCAGGACACCAAGCTCCAGACGTTCGAGACGGGCATCAAGGTCATCGACCTCCTCGCCCCCTACGCGCGCGGCGGCAAGATCGGCCTCTTCGGCGGCGCCGGCGTCGGCAAGACGGTTCTCATCCAAGAGCTGATTCGTAACATCGCGGTCAAGCGCGGTGGCTTCTCGGTGTTCGCCGGCGTTGGCGAGCGTACCCGCGAAGGCAACGACTTGTTCTTCGAAATGATCGAGTCGGGCGTCATCGTCGTCGAGAAGGACGAGAAGGGTCACCCGAAGCGCGATGCCAACGGCGTCATCCGCGTCGTCCCCGGCAAGTCGCAGGTCGCCCTGATCTACGGCCAGATGAACGAGCCGCCGGGCGCCCGCGCCCGCGTCGCGCTGTCCGCTCTGACGGCCGCCGAATACTTCCGCGACGAAGAAGGCAAAGACGTTCTCTTGTTCGTCGACAACATCTTCCGTTTCACCCAGGCGGGCTCGGAAGTCTCCGCGCTCCTCGGCCGTATGCCCAGCGCGGTTGGTTACCAGCCGACCCTCGCCACCGAGATGGGCGCTCTGCAGGAGCGCATCACCTCGACGTCGAAGGGCTCGATTACGTCCGTTCAAGCGGTCTACGTCCCCGCGGACGACTTGACCGACCCGGCCCCGGCGACCACGTTCGCGCACTTGGACGCGACCACGGTCTTGAACCGCGCCATCTCCGAGCTCGGCATCTACCCCGCGGTCGACCCGCTCGACTCGAGCTCGCGTCTGCTCGACCCGCAGGTCGTCGGCGAGGAGCACTACACCGTCGCTCGCCGCGTCCAGGCCGTTCTGCAGCGCTACAAGGAGCTCCAGGACATCATCGCGATTCTCGGCATGGACGAGCTCTCCGACGAGGACAAAGCGCTCGTCTCGCGCGCGCGTAAGATCCAGCGCTTCCTGTCGCAGCCGTTCTTCGTCGCCGAGCAGTTCACCGGCACGCCGGGCCAGTACGTCGAGCTCGCGGACACCATCAAGGGCTTCAAGGAAATCGTCGACGGCAAGCACGACGCGCTTCCGGAGCAGGCGTTCTACATGCAGGGCACCATCGAGATGGTGTTGAAGAAGGCCAAGGAGCTCGGCAACTAATGGCCGGACGCCTCAAGGTCTCGCTAACGACCCCTGACCGCGCCCTCGTGCGTGGTCAGGAGTTCGACGCGGTGGTCGCGCCGTCCGTCATGGGACAGGTGACCATTCTGCCTGAGCATCGTCCGCTCCTCGCGGAGATGGAGGCGGGCCCCGTCATCCTGAAGTCGGGCGCCTCGAGCGAATCGTTCGCGGTCAGCGGCGGCTTCATCGAAGTCGCAGCCGACACCGTGACCATCTTGGCGGACACCGCCGAAAAGAAGGCCGAGATCGACACGGCGCGCGCCCAGGCTGCTATCAAGGACGCGGAAGCGAAATTGAAGACGCTGAATGCGACTGAGGACGCTTACGCGGACCAGATGCAGCGGGCGAAGCGGAATCGGGTGCGGACGGAAGTTGCGGCGGGGTAGCGCCTGCCCCTGCGAGTGCAGGTAGTATCCGTACATGCGCTGCGGCATCGCTCTACTGCTATTGAGTTTGCTTGGCTGCGGCGACGACCAACAGCCCGCTGAACAAGAGATCACGTCGTGCGTGTACGGCCCGGCCGTCGCTGGTGCATCGATCTCGCCGGCTGGCCTCGATGCCATCTCTCTTTCGGGACAGGGCAGGGTCGCCGAAACCACGCCGAACCTGTTGGTGACCTTAAATTCTTTCACCGTCTCGCTGTTCGGAGTCGGCGCCGGGCTCATGCCCGGGGAAGAGGTCTCCGTCATGGCGACTTACACGTTTGGCTTTGCCGGCAGCAGTTCCGTGCTCGCCACCTTGACCGACGCCGAGGGCTTGCTCGCTGCCGCTTGGTCAACGACCTCGTGGAGCGATGGTGTGATTTCTGGTTGGACGCTCGGCTATGAGAACGATGCCTGCGGCAATCCCGATCTCACGGAGCTGACGCCCGGCGAAACGCAGACACCCACGAAGACGCTCACCGCCGCCAGTATCGATGGCACGGTCGTGCTAGCGAACGGCACGAGCGCTGAGCTCGGCGACTATGTCGTCACGAATGGCAACAGTCACTTCTCGCGGCGTCAGGACAAGTCGCCGGTGCGCTACCAGGGAAGCATCGTTCGCCGGCATCTTTGACCCCATGGCGCACTCCGAGTCATCCCTCTGCACGGCCTTGATGGTCGTGCTGGTTCACTTCGCGACAGCGTGCGGAACCGAATGCCGAGCGCCAGGTAGCTGCGCGGCTGCGGTGACCATTCTGGTTCGCGACGCCGAGGGAGCTCCTGTGGACGCATTTACGCTGCGGGTGACCCTGGACGGCGCGTCCGCGGATCTCGACTGCGGTGGGAGCGGTCCGAAGAGCGCGGGTGGCAGGCTCGACGCGGGGCCTGAGGTGACCGTGTCTTGCGGCGCTAGCTTGTTCGCCGTGGCTGGATTGGCCGACACCGGCGCCGCACTCAATGTGAGTATCGACACCAATCAAGCGGGCGCGTTTAGCGGCGCCGTTCCGTATCAATCGTCGCTCGGAGGCGCACCAGACCAGTCAGGCTGCGACACATCATGCCCGAGCGGCTCTGGCGCGATCACGCTTCGAGAATAAGTCAGATGTGCTAAAGCGGCGCCGAGCGCCCCCACCATGCAGTTCCGTAACGAGTGCATGGGTGGGGTTGCTCGGTGTCTGACTGTCGCAACCGGTTACTACCTGTTGCAGGCCGCTGCCTTCGGGTGGTCTGCGCAGACGAGCACTTTGAGATCGAAGAGCTCGCGCTTGAGCTCGTCGTTCTCAGCCTTCAGCTCTTTTGCGGCTTGGACCACCAACGCAAAGTAGCTGGGCGTGAACGCGATGCTCTTTGCCTTCTCGCCGAGTGGGATAAGAGACTCGACGTCTGCGGGCGCGTCGCCGCTGTTCACCCACTCGGGAAAGTTTCGCTCCAAATCCTGTGCGACAAAGCCCGTCTGTACTCCACTAGGAAAACCTGGACGACCAACGAGGCGGTCATTCCATTCGAACTCGAACGTGTTGATCTTGCCGAGTCTGGCGAGCGCTCCCCCAAGCGGCCGGATGTTCCGCTTGAGGCGCGCGTCCGACGTGGAGCTCCACGACAGGTTTCCTTGATAGTGGGCCAGTCCGCTGACGACATCCAGCGTGTTGGCGCCGGGAGCTCCGCCGACTCCGACGCGGCGATTGGTGTTGTCGACCCACAGCGCGCTGTTCACACCATCGCTGACGCGAAAGATGCTGGTGTAAACGTCCAAGATGTTCGAGCTCAGCGCCAAGCGGCTGGTACCCGACTCTTGAAACAAGATGTTTCCGTTTACGTGGAGCGTACTTGTGGGAGAGATGCCGCCAATACCGACCCGTCCAGCACTATCCATCTTGAGGCCGCTCGTAGCGTTCGCCCAAGGTGCGATCACCAAACTTCCAGAGCCGACCGTCGACTTGCTGTAGATCAGGACCTGATCGCCCGTTGAAGTAAGGCCGTTGTATTGGCCGGAAAGGGCGTCTGGCAACATCAGCATGAACCCACCCGACGGGCGGTCCAAAAGAAAGCCATGGTTACCCTGAGCGGTCGTTTGCACTTCTAGCTCTCTGCCGGGAACCCCGTTGATCCCGATCATGCTGCCCGATTCATAGACAACTGAATCATTGAGCGTGCAGGGCGTGCCCGTGGTCGTGCACTTCTGGATCCTGCCTGCGGTGCCCGCCAAGGCGATAGCAGGGTGAAGAGTCAGCATGCCTGATGCGAAGGCAGCTGCAAGTGTAACGACCGTCGGTAACCGACCGTTCTTTGAATACATTGGTGCCCCATGAGCCCGTTAAGGGTTCAGAGAAGTAGGTATGGATGTTGTTTCATCGCAATAGCGGACTGATGCGCTATCGCGACCCGTCAGAGCTTGGCGTTGTAAGCGTGCCGAAAAGGCCGCGCAACAATAAAAAAAGTATTGCGCGTCTTTCGTGTTTTGGGGTGATCCCCGGTCAAGTCAGGCTTGAACGTCCTGCTGAATGTCGAAGCGAGATCCCTGGCGCGGAGTTGGGAAAAACCATCTGACGTCGGTTCCGCCCTGCTTCGCACCGGCTGTCACTGGCCCGGTCGTCTGCCCGCTTCAAATGGGCGGGTCGTAGTTGGCCGAAATACCGGCGAATAATCAAAAAAACGTCAAAGACGACATTTTTTTGATTGCCACGTACTTTGATTGCCCTTATTCCAACCCAAAACCTAACTGAGGATTCATCGTGAATACGTGTTCATCTAAGATTGCTTTCTCCATTTTTTTTTCTTATCTCCTCTGTCGCGAGCGCGGCGGTGAACACAACGCCGACTTTCGCGATCATCAACTATTTGGCCACGGGATGGACCGGAGAGACGTTGAGAGTTCTACGCAGCGAGGCTTCGGTCTACAATCCGGAAAGCTGCTCTACTCCGGATTCGTACGGCACAGACTCGGCGAATGCGGGAGTAAAACTGCATAACTCAGTTCTTCTTTCCGCATATCTCGCAGGCAAACCCGTTCAGCTGGTCTTGGATGGCTGTACCTCGTCCGGACGCCCAAAAATTCTTGGCGTAAACGTCAACCCCTAGAATCAAGAACGTGCCGCGCCAGGATGCATTCGCTTACTGTGCGCGGCAACCAAACTCGACGTTCGCACTTCACGGAGTCCGCATGAATACGTTTCGTCGGTCGCTACTCATTGCTGTTGCAATTGCTACGAATGCGTGCGGCGACGTGGATAGGTTTGACGACGTCTCAGGGCCATCTTCTTTGGCTCAGCGGGCATATGCGTCTTCGACGCGTGTCTGGGGTCCGAGTGAGGATATTTCTGTGTGCTTCGTAGATGGAACTGCACAGAGCCAGAACATCGTGCGGCAAGCTGTGGTCGACAGCTACCAGTTCTGGTCAGGGCTGGTTTTCTCGGGATGGAACGCATGTACCAGCGCTACTCCCGGCGCGGCGGATATCAAGATTATCTTTGATGGCGGTCTTTGGAGCGAGTACGGTACGGACAGTGCCAATAGCAACCCGTCAATGCGTCTGCGACCAAGCCATCCAAAGGTCGGACAACGATATCAAGATGCGCTGCACGAATTTGCGCACGCGGTCTCGCTCTACCATGAGTCCGATCGGCCGGATAACCCTCATCCTGAAGACGAGCCTGATCCATCTAAGGACGGAGTCACGTTCGGGTCGTTCGACGACTACTCTGCGTCTCTAAT
>CAZAER010000070.1:0-10766 GCA_964484195.1 uncultured Bdellovibrionales bacterium
AGAGAGAAGCCGAGAGGCGTTTAACTGCGTACCCGGCGATCAACAGTCGGCCCCGATGATCAACAACTTCGGCGTCTGCGACGGGGCCGAGCCTGTTCATCATCGGGGCGACGGCTCGCGAGGAGCGACGAACGGCCGAAGCTAGGAGACGTCGCGAACCGATCGCGCGAGGTTCGAGCGTCGGCGTGGTCGCGGGCGTCGGCGGGCCTGTTGATTGCTGGGGCGCGGGTCCCGGTGGGGCGCGCGAGGACTACCTCCTGGCGGGACTGCCTGCAGGGTCCCGTGGGTGGACAGGATGATCCTGGAGCGCGATTTCACCGCACCCGGACGGCGCCAGTTTCCGTCACAACGTCATGAGCTTAGCTCCGCAAAGAAGCAGGCTGAATCATCGCTTGTTGTCTAGATGATGCAGCTGTATCTTTCACGCCGTGGACCCGAAGCGCAACGAGACCGGTCGGTGGCTGATGCTCATCCACCAGATCCCGCCGAAGCCGGCCTACCTGCGGGTGAAGGTGGGGCGCCGCCTCGCGCGGATCGGGGCGGTCGCGCTCAAGAACACCGTCTACGTCCTGCCCCGAAGCGAGGGGGCGCAGGAGGACTTCCAGTGGGTGCTCCGCGAGGTCACGGCGGCTGGTGGTGAAGCGACGCTGCTCGACGCGCACCTCGTGGACGGTCTCTCCGATGTCGAGGTCGAGGCGCTCTTCCGCAACGCTCGCGACGCGGACTACGCCGAGATCGCCCAGGAGGCGCGGGCGCTCGAGCAGCGCATCGCCGACGCAGAGGTCGACGGCGAGCTGAGGCAAAAGGCGGGCACCGAGCTCGCGCGGCTCGAGCGACGCATCGAGGAGATCTCGACCATCGACTACTTCGGCGCCGCGGGCCGGGAGTCCGCGCACGCCGTCGTCGCGGCCCTTCGCGCGCTCATCACGCCGAAGACGACTCCACCCCCAGCACCGGAGCAGAACATGCGCGACCAGTATCAGGGGCGCACGTGGGTCACGCGGACCGGCGTGCACATCGACCGCATCGCCAGCGCGTGGCTCATCCGCCGCTTCATCGACCCCGCCCCGACCTTCAAGTTCGTGCCGGCGAAGGGCTACGTGCCCGAACAGGGCGAGCTTCGCTTCGACATGTTCGAGGCCGAGTTCTCGCACGAGGGCGACCTCTGCACGTTCGAGGTGCTCTGCGCGCGCTTCGATGTGAAGGAGCCGGGCCTCGCTGCGGTCGCCGAGCTCATCCACGACATCGACGTGAAGGACGGGAAGTTCAATCGTCCAGAGACGGCGGGACTCGCCGCGCAGGTCGCAGGGCTCGCGCTCCTGCACCGCGAGGACGAAGCGCGCCTGTCGCGTGGGGCAGAGCTGTTCGACGAGCTGCTTACCTACTTCGCCAAGAAACGGGACTGAGGAGACCTCCATGAACCACACCGCCATCGTCGCTGCATCACTCGCCCTCCTATGCGGCGCGTGCAACTCGCCGCGCAGCACGCCCGCGAGCGGCGTCAGCACTGTCGCGTCGGAGGCGCCCACTTCGCCGCGTTCGTCTGCTCCCCCCACAGCAGAGCCGACGGCGACAACCGGGACCGCTACCTCCGCGGCTTCGGCGACGGGGCGCACGCGCACCTTCGACGACGACGCCGTGAACGCACAGCCCGCCGGGTTCTCGTTCGGGCGAACCGGAAGCGGCGCGCTGGGCCGATGGGTCGTTCGCGCCGAGGCCGGAGCCCCGAGCGGCGCGAACGTCCTCGCGCAGCTCGACGCGGACGACACGGACATGCGCTTCCCGATCGCCGTGCTGGACGCGCCGGTGCTGCGCGACGTCCGCGTCAGCGTTCGCTGCAAGATGATCTCAGGAAGCGTCGACCAGGCCTGCGGTCTCGTCGCCCGCTACCGCGACGAGAACAACTACTACATCACGCGGGCCAACGCGCTCGAGGACAACATCCGCCTCTACACGATTCGGGACGGCCAGCGCCGACAGCTCGCGAGCTGGAGTGGCCGCGTGACCCCCAACGCCTGGCACGAGTACCGCTTCGAGGTTCGTGGGGACCACCTCGAGGTCTTCTGGAACGGCCAGCGCGTCCTCGACCATCACGACACGACGTTCACGGAGGCCGGCCGCGTCGGCGTGTGGACCAAGGCCGACTCCGTCACGCACTTCGACGATCTTCGCGCGGAGGCTCCCTGATGGCCGACGAGCGCGAGGCTGCCTTCACGCGCCGAGAGGCGCTCACCACGCTCGCGCTGGGAGGCGCGGCGCTCGTCACAGGCTGCGCTGGAGCACCGCGCATCACGGCGCCCCCTGCCCACCCCGCACCGACCTCCGGAGATCGAACCATGACCATTCCCACTTCGCTCGCAGGCAATCACACCGTCGTCCCGCTGCCGTTCGCGCCGGGGTCCCTCAACGGGCTCTCGGAGCGAATGATCAGCTCGCATCACGAGAACAACTACGGCGGCGCCGTTCGCAACCTCAACCGCGTCGAGCAGGAGCTCTCGCAGATCACGACCGAGACGCCGCCCTTCGTGGTCGCGGCGCTGCGTGACCGCGAGCTGACGTTCCGCAACTCGAAGAACCTGCACGAGGCGTACTTCGCCAACCTCGGCGGAAACGGACGGCGCTCGGGAGCGATCGAAGCGGCCCTCGCCACGGCCTACGGCACGACGGCGCGCTGGGAGCAGCACATCCGCGCTACCGGCATGGGGCTCGGAGGCGGCAGCGGCTGGGCGATCCTCGCGTTCGAGCTCGACACGGGCGCGCTCAGGACCGTCTCGTCCGGCAACCACACGCAGGTGCTCGCGACGAGCGTGCCCCTGCTCGTCATGGACATGTACGAGCACAGCTACCAGATGGACTTCGGTGCGGGCGTCGCCCGGTACATCGACGCGTTCTTCGCGAACGTGAACTGGGACGAGGTCAATCGACGCCTCGAGCGCGCGCAGCGCATGAGCGCGGTCCTCCGAGGAGCCGCCGGATGACGAGCGCAGCGACGCCAGAGCCGGGAGCCGGTGCAACCGACGAGCCCGTCGCGCCACCGGACAGTGCGTCGCTCGCTCCGTACTCGCTGCGAGACCTGACGCGCTACTTCGTTCGCCTCGGCACCTTCGGCTTCGGCGGCCCCATCGCGCTCGCGGGGTACATGCAGAAGGACCTCGTCGAAGAGCGCCGCTGGTTCTCGAAGGAGGACTACATCGAGGGGCTCGCCCTCGCGCAGCTCGCGCCTGGACCTCTCGCCGCGCAGCTCGCGATCTACCTCGGCTGGGTCAAGGGGCGTGTGCTCGGCGCGACCGTGATCGGCTTCGCGTTCGTGCTGCCGTCCTTCCTCATGGTGCTCGCGCTCGCTGCCCTCTACGTCCACTTTGGCGGCCTGCCGTGGATGCGCGGTGCGTTCTACGGGATCGGGGCCGCGGTGATCGCGATCATCGCCCGCAGCGCCTTCAAGCTCGTGAAGATGACGCTCGCGAAGGACCGCCTGCTGTGGGCCATCTTCGCTGTGAGCGCGCTCGTCACGGCGTGGACGGAGTCGGAGGTCGTGTGGCTCTTCCTCGGAGGAGGCGTCCTCACGGTGCTGGTGAAGGCCCCGCCGAAGCTTCGCTTGGGCGGCGCCGCGATGAGCGTGCTCCCCCTTCCGCTTTGGTCGATCTCGGGCCTCGCCGGCCCCGCGTCCGCTGCCACGCTCGCCACTATCGCCTGGTACTTCGCTGAAGCCGGCGCCTTCGTGTTCGGCAGCGGCCTCGCCATCGTGCCGTTCCTTCACGGAGGCGTGGTCACGCGGTTTCAGTGGCTCACCGAGCAGCAGTTCCTCGACGCCGTCGCGGTCGCGATGATCACGCCGGGGCCCGTGGTCATCACCGTGGCCTTCATCGGTTACCTCGTGGCCGGCCCCGTCGGCGCGTGCGTCGCGGCCATCGCCACGTTCTTCCCGTGTTACCTCTTCACCGTCGTGCCGGCACCGCACTTTCGGCGCTTCGCGAAGAACGCGAGCATCAGGGCGTTCGTCGACGGCGTCACCGCGGCAGCCACTGGGGCCATCGCAGGCGCTGCGTTCGTGCTCGGTCGGCGAGCGCTCATCGACGTGCCCACCGTGCTGATCGCGCTCGTGACGCTCGGTCTGTTCGTGAAGTTCAAGAAGCTCCAGGAGCCGCTCGTCATCGCCGCGGCCGGCGTCGCGGGCATCGTGATCAAAGGAGTGATGGCCCCATGAACCAGATCCTCGTCCTCACGGCTGCAATCATCGCAACAGCGGGCTGCGCCTCTGCTCCTCGTGGCGCGCCGAGCAGTCCACCTCTGCCGCCCGCGACGACGCACGAGTGCGCCTGGGTGACGAGCTTCGGCGGCGAAGATGTCTGCGGAGTCGAAGTCCCCAGCGGAAGAAGCCTGGGCTGCGTGCGCACGGGCTCGAAGCCCCACGGGATCGCCGTGTCGCGCGACGGCGCTCGGGTCTTCGTATCGAACGAAGGCGCCAGCACGTTGAGCATCGTCGACGCCCGCGAGCGTCGAGTCATCGCCGAGGTCCCCGTCGGCGAGCGACCGAACCAACTCGCGCTCTCGCCGGACGGCAGGCACGTGTGGGTGCTCAACAACGGATCGGCTTCGATCACGATCGTGGACGCGGAGAGCGGGGCCGTCGTGCGAACGGTCCCCTCCGGACGCGGCCCCCACATCATCGTCACGAACGCCGCGCGCAACGCGGCCATCGTCACGGCCGAGGGCGACTCGTCTCTCGAGGTCTTCGACTTGACCACCTTCGAGCGTCGTTCTGTCGTGCCGGTGTTTGCGTGGCCTCGCGTTCTGGCGGTGACCCAAGACGGAACCACCGCGTTCCTCACCATCCGCTGGCTGAACGGGGCCCTCGTGGTTGGCCTCGACGGTGCGGGGCCGCGCGACCGCATCGCGCTCGGCGAACCGCGCTTCGCCGCGGAGGGGAAGGACGCTCACGGCATCTCGCTCACACCCTCTGGTGACGAGCTGCTCCTCACGACCCAGATCACCGGGCAGCTCACGTTCGCCGATGCCCGCTCGCTCGCCGTGCGGGGCGAAGTGCATGTGGGTAACGATCCGAATTGGGTCGAGGTGACCTCGGACGGTCGCTTCGCGGTGGTGAGCAACACGGCCGACAACACGATCGCGATCGTCGACATCGCCGCACGGCGCGTGACGACGACGGTGCCGGTGGGCCGGGCGCCAAAGCGGCTCTCGCTCGCGGCGTGCGTCACTGGGAGCGCTCCATGACGACGCCGCGACGCGAGTCCGATGCCAAGGCAAAGCGGCGCCATCCGGCGTCGCGAGGCCCGAGCGCTCTCGAGGTCACGGAGAAGTGAGGCTCCCTTGCGAGCGAGGCAGGCACTGACGATGGCGATGATGACCGCAGCTCTAGCCACCCCTACGCGCGCCCACGCGTATCGCCCGTTCGATTCGACCGACGCGAGCGTCGCGGCGCCGGGGGAGCTCGAGCTCGAGTTCGGTCCGCTCGGCTACGTTCAGGCGGCTCGCCGACACTTCCTGGTCGCTCCGGCCCTCATCGTCAACTTCGGCTTCGCGCGACGCTGGGAGCTGGTGCTTCAGGGCCGCGACTTCATCCTGCTCGACGACCTTCCCGGCGAAGCCCGTGCCCGTCTCGTCGACACGGGTGCCTTCCTCAAGGGCGTGCTTCGCGAAGGCAGCCTCCAAGGTAAGAGCGGACCGAGCGTCGGCACCGAGTTTGGAGTCCTGCTTCCGACCATCAACGGGGACTCAGGCGTGGGTGGGACGGCGATCGTGATCGTCTCGCAGCGATGGGACGCGGCCACGCTCCACGTCAATGGCGCTGTCTCGCTGACGCGCGCCGGGAACGCCGACTTCTTCGGCGGTGTGATCGTGGAGGGGCCGCATCGCTGGACCGTCCGCCCCGTCGCCGAAGTCTTCGTCGACCACGAGCTCACCGTGGGCACCGCATACTCGGCGCTCCTCGGTGCCATCTGGCGGCCACGCGATGGCTTGTCTTTCGACGTCGGGGCTCGCGCAGCACTCGTCGCCGACGTGCCGGTCTTCGAGGCGCGTGCCGGGCTCACTTGGGCCTTTCAGCTCGCGAGGTGTCCATGATGCTCTCTCGTCGCTCCCTGCTGCTCTCGCTCGCCTCCGCGCCGCTCGCCGCGATGGGGCTCTCGGCCTGTAACAGTTGCCGCCCCTCGAGCGCGCAGGAGGTCGTCGTCTACACCTCCGTCGACCAGGTCTTCTCCGAGCCGGTGTTCCGAGCCTTCGAGGCCGAGTCTGGCGTGCGCGTGCGCGCCGTCTACGACACGGAGGAGACCAAGAGCACAGGCGTGCTGAACCGGCTCATCGCGGAGGCGCAGAACCCGCAGGCGGACGTGTTCTGGTCTGGCGATCCCGTACGCCCGTTCCAGCTCGTGCGCCGAAACCTCGTGGAACCCTACCTGTCGCCTCAGGCCGCCGGGCTCCCGGCGAGCGCGCGGGCAGCGGACGGGACCTGGACGGGCTTCGCGGCCCGCGCCCGCGTGCTGCTCGTCAACCGAGCGCGCGTGCCAGCCGGCGAGACGCCGCGGAGCATTCGCGACCTTTCGAACCCGCGCTGGAGAGGGCAGGCAACCATCGCCAACCCCCTCTTCGGGACGACGACGATGCACGTGGGCGCCCTGTTCGCGGTCTGGGGCGAGGAGCGCACGCGCGGATTCCTGCAAGCGCTGCGGGCGAACGACGTGCGCATCGCGAGCAGCAACGGAGAGGTGAAGCGCCTCGTCGTGGGAGGCGAGGTGGCCTTCGGCCTCACGGACACGGACGACGCGAACGAGGCGCTCCGCGAGGGCGCGAACGTCGAGGTGGTCTACCCCGACCAGGATGAGCTCGGCACGCTGGTGATGCCGACGTCGGTGGTGCTCTTGCGTCGCGCCCCGCACCCCGAGGCAGGCCGCCGTCTCATCGACTACCTGCTGTCGCCCGCCGTCGAGCGCCAGATGGCCGAACGCGCAGCGCACATGCCTCTGCGAGCGGGCGTCCCTACACCCGCGAACATTCGAACCGCGGAGGGGCTTCGCCTCATGGAAGTCGACTACGCGCGCGTCTCGGAGCAGATCGAGGCGCAGCAAGGATGGTTGCGGCAGTGGGTAGGGCTCTGACCGGCGCGCGCTTGCGATGGCAGGAGCCAGCGGTGTCGTTCGCCGCCGCGTCAATCCTGTGCATGGCCATCCTGCCGCCGCTCGCGCACGTCGGTCGTGAGCTCCTCGCTTCGGGAGATGCGCTCGCGCTGCTCCGCGACGGCAGACTCTGGTGGCTGCTCGCGCGCTCCCTCTTCCTGTCTCTGGCCGTCACGCTGCTCGCGCTCGCGGTTGGAGTGCCGCTCGGCGTGCTCTTCGCGCGTGCTTCGTTGCCGCTGTCCCGGCTGCTCTTCGCAGCGCACGTCTCCGTCGTGTTCCTGCCGCCATTCCTGCCCGCGCTTGGGTGGTTCCACCTGTTCGGTCGGCAAGGCCTCTTCGGTAGCGAGCTGTCGGCGGGGCTCCTTTTCAGTGATGTCGGCGTCGTCCTGGTGCTCGCGACCTGTTTCACCCCGATCATCACAGCCCTCACCGCCATCGGCGTGCGGGGCGTAGAGCCGTCCCTCGAGGAGGCCGCTCGCCTCGTCGGAAGCCCGCTGCGCGCGGCGACGCTCGTCCTCGTTCCTTGCGCCGCGCCGGCCATCGTTCTCGGCGCCATCGTCGTCTTCGCGCTCGCCTTCTCCGAGCTCGGCGTGCCGATGTTCCTCCGCGTCGATGTGTATCCGGCCGTGGTCTTCGCGCGCCTCGGCGGCATGGACTTCGCGCCCGGCGAGGCGGCGATCTTCGTACTCCCGCTCGTCGTCGTGGCGCTCGCCCTCTTCTGGCTCGAACGTCGCTTCGCAGGACGGCGTGCCGTCGCCGTGCTCGGCAGCCGCGCCCACGCACGAGAGCCCCTGTTTCGATCGCGTCCAATCACCTTTTTGCTCGCGTCTCTCGCCGCGCTCGCCTCCGCACTGCCGATCTTTTCGCTCGCCGCTCACGCGGGGACGCGGGCCGGTCTCGAGGAGGTCTGGCGGTGGACGGGCGATGCGACGTGGAACGGCCTTCGGGCGAGCGCGCTCGCGGCCACCGTGATGACGCTCGTGGCTCTTGTGCTCGGCAGAGGACTCGCACGCAGGAGCCCGAGCTCGGGCTGGCTCGACGGGCTCGCGACCTTGGCGTTCATCCTGCCGTCGTCGATCGTCGGCGTAGGCATCATGGGCGCGTGGAATCGGCCCGCCACGAACTGGCTGTACGCGAGCTTCGGCATCCTCGTCGTTGGCTTTGTTGCCCGCTACAGCGCCGTTGCGACTCGGGCGTTCGCTGCGGCGGTCGCCCAGGTTCCGGCGTCGCTCGAGGACGCGGCGCGCACGGTGGGCGCGGGCTACCTCCGCCGGCTCGGGCTCCTCGCGGGGATGGCAAGACGAGAGCTGGTGGCGACGTTCGTGTTGGCCTTGGTGTTCGCGCTGCGTGATCTCGAGACGGCGGCGCTGTTCTATCCGCCGGGCGGCGAGCCGCTCACGGTCCGCATCTTCACGCTCGAGGCGAACGGCCCGCCCGCGGTCGTGTCGGCGCTGGCCGTGCTCCACGTGTTCATCACGTTCGCCGCGGCGTCGGTCGGTCTCGTCGCGCTCGCGCGACGGAGGTCGCCATGAGCGACGCGAGCCAGGTCCTTCGACTCGAGAACGTCTCGGTCCGACGAGGCGAGACGCTCGTGCTCGATCGGCTCACGCTCTCGCTCGGCGCGGAGGTCGTCGCGCTCGTTGGCCCCTCGGGCTCGGGCAAGACGACGCTGCTTCGCGTCCTGCTCGGGCTCGAGGCGCCGACCGAAGGGAGCGTGCGGATCGGCGAGCAGCTTGCCAGCAAGGGCGGCCGCGTGCTCGTACCCTGCGAGGAGCGCAACGTCGCGATGGTCTTCCAGGACCTCGCGCTCTGGCCCCATCTGTCCGTCCGCGGGAACCTGGAGTACGGCCTGCGGGCGCGCGGTGTAAAGACGACGACGCGCGCCGAGCGCACTGCGCAGGCCTTGCGGTGGGTCGGGCTCGAAGGCAAGGAGTCCCGACGACCCCATGAGCTCTCCGGCGGGGAGCGGCAGCGGGTGGCCATCGCGCGCGCGCTGGTGCTCGATCCGGTCGCGCTGCTGCTCGACGAGCCGCTCGGCAGCCTCGACATCGCGCTGAAGGAGGAGCTCCTCGCGGTGTTCGCGACCCTCTTCGCCGAGCGGCAGCTCCCGGTCGTCTACGTCACGCACGATCCACACGAGGCGGCGCGCATCGCGCAGCGCATCATCGTCCTGGAACGCGGCCAGATCGCGCAGCAGGGTACCGCCGCCGAGCTTGGCCACGCACCTGCGACGCCCTTCGTGGAGGCGTTCGCGAGGGCCCTTCGGAGCAAGGATGCTTGACCGGCGCGCGCTCTATGCGACGTCGTTCGTACGCGCGGTTACGACGAGCCTCGTCGGCGTGCTGCTAGGCATCTATCTCGCCCGGCTGAACGTCACCGGCGTGGGCTTCGGCGTCGTCGTGTCATCCGGCCTCGCGGGCGCCGCGCTCGCTGCCATCGTCGCGACGCTGGCGGGCGACCGACTTGGTCGACGACGAGTTCTGCTCGCGCTCACGGTGCTCTCGATGGCTGGGACGGTCGCGTTCGCGTTGAGCTCGACGCCCCTCGCTCTGGCTGCCGCCGCGTTCGTCGGGATGGTCAACGGCATGGGCAAGGACCGTGGGGCAGCGCTCATCCTCGAACAGGCGGCACTGCCCAGCACGACCACCGCCGCGAAGCGCACGGAGGTCATCGCTTGGTACACGATGCTGCAAGACCTCGGGCATGCGGCGGGAGCGGCGCTCGCTGCTTTGCCGGCGCTCTTGGCGACAACGACGGGGCTCCATGGCGCCGCGCCGCATCGCGCGATGCTGCTGGGCTGCGCTCTCGCCGGCGTGTTCTCGCTGGCATTCTACGCGCGGCTCGGAGGCGCCGTCGACGCACCGCGCTCGCGCGAGACCACGCCGCTCACGCCGAACAGCCGCTCCATCCTGACGAAAATCTCCGCGCTGTTCGCCGTCGACAGCCTCGCGGGCGGCTTCCTCACGACCGCGATGCTCTCGTATTTCTTCTTCGAGCGCTTCGGGGTGTCAGAGGGCGTCATCGGCGCGCTCTTCTTCGGCGCGCGGTTGATGAACGCGGTCTCGCATCTCGGCGCGGCGTGGCTCGCGAAGCGGATCGGCCTCGTCAACACGATGGTCTTCACGCACATCCCCTCGAGCCTGCTGCTCGTGACGGTCGCCTTCGCGCCGAACTTCGAGGTGGCAGCGGTGCTGTTCCTCCTGCGCGAGGGGCTCGTCGAGATGGACGTGCCGACGCGCCAGTCCTACGTGCTCGCCGTCGTGCAGCCGGAGGAGCGGACGTTCGCGTCCGGCGTGACCAACCTCGTGCGGCTCGCGGCGTGGGCCGTCGCTCCCGCCTTCGCGGGCGCTCTCATGAACAACGACTCGATGTACCTGCCGCTGGTCATCGGGGCCGGGATGAAGATCGCCTACGACCTGCTCTTGTGGCGCGCGTTTCGTGCTGTGCGTCCGCCAGAGGAAACCGCCCCGGCTTGAACAGTGAGAGACGCTCTGGTCGTGGAAGCGGCTGCGCGCGCTCCCGACGGCGCCCGGCTCACCCCACCAGCTTCGTGAGGAGCGCCATCCCGCGCGCAGCCTCGCCGGGCGTCGCGTCGGCGAGCTCGAGGTACACGCGCCCGCTCTCGTTGAAGTCCTC
>CAZAER010000071.1:0-7354 GCA_964484195.1 uncultured Bdellovibrionales bacterium
GTCCTGAGTGGCCTAGAAACCATCTCAGCATTCCAAGGTCTTTCGCACGCACGATTCGTACAGCATTCATTTCGAATGCTCGCGATGGCCTCGTTTTCTTGCTCTTCAGTTTTCAGCGACCAGTCAACGGCAGCATCACCAGCACTGGCGGTGATGTGGGCACTACCAGACGAACCAGCGGTTCCACGGTAGGCTGTGTCGTAGGTCGGCGGTTCACCCGCCACCTTCAATCGAACGAACGCCTCGGTGTCCCCGGGGCGTTTTCGTTTTGCGCCGCTCGTCTTCCCTGTGACGTCCTAACCCCTGGCGGGCTTCGCGAGTGCGCGTTAAAGTCCGCAGATTCGCCATGGGGGGAGCACCATGACGCTCATCGACACCGCGGGTGCCGATGATCGGCCGCATCACGACGACGAGCGACGAGAGGCTGAGGCTCGGATCCGCGCGCTCGAGCGTGAGGTCCGCCTTGGCAGACTATTCGGCGAGGTCGCCGCCGCGTTGACCAGCAAAGGCTCCTTCGACGAGACCCTGACGCGCGCTGCGGACGTGATTTTGCATTTCCTCGGCGTGCCTTGGGTGCGCATTTGGCAGATCGATCCGCGCCACGGTGATCTCACGCTGCGAGTCGGCGCTGGCTTGGGGGCGCAGCATGACGTCGTTGGCTCGAGGGCGTCGCGCGACTCAGCCGCGTTCCGAATTGCCCGAGAAGGGGCGCCTTACGTCACCACCGATATCGCCACCGACTCGATGGTCGCTGACGCAGACCCAGCGCGCAGCCAGGGATGCAGCGCGTTCGCCGGGTTCCCGCTGCGCATTGGCGACCAGACACTCGGCGTGCTCAGCATTTTCGGACGCGAGCCCTTCGAGACCGATGCGCTCGAGACGTTGGCCGCCGTCGCCAACGCTCTTGCCCTCGCCATCGAGCGCAAGCTGACGCGCGACTTCGTTCGCGAGGAAGCAGAGGCACTCGAGATTCTCAACCGCGTCGGCCGCCTGCTCTCGGCGGAGCTCGACGAGCAACGCCTCGTGCAAGCGGTGACCGATCACGCGACTCGCCTCGCGGCCGCGGAGTTCGGCGCCTTCTTCTACAACGTCGTCGACGAGCGCGGCGAAACGTACATGCTCTACACGCTCTCCGGTGTACCGCGCGAAGCGTTCTCGAAATTTCCGATGCCGCGTAACACGCGCGTTTTCGCCCCGACGTTCGCCGGCGAAGGCATCGTGCGCGTCGACGACATCACGAAAGATCCGCGCTACGGCCACAACTCGCCGCACAAGGGCATGCCGGAGGGGCACCTACCGGTGCGCAGCTACCTCGCCGTTCCGGTCATCGGCCGCGGCGACGAGGTCATCGGCGGGCTGTTCTTCGGCCACTCGCAGCCCGGCGTGTTTACGGCGCGGGCCGAGACCTTGGTGACGGGTGTCGCGAGTCAGGCCGCCATCGCCATGGACAACGCGCGGCTGTTTCGGGAAGCCGAGCGCGCGAGCCGGATGCGCGAAGACGTGATGGCCGTCGTGTCTCACGATCTCCGTAACCCTTTGAGCTCCATCTTGAGCAGCGCTGCGCTCGGCCATGCCCTGCTCGAGGACACGCAGAGCTCCGCCAGGCGCCACATCGAGACCATCCAACGCTCCGCCGAGCGCATGAAGCGGCTGGTCTCGGATCTGCTCGACATCGCGTCGATTGATGCGGGGCGCTTCGTCATCGAGCCGGCGCAGCACCACGCTGCCGGCATCCTCCGTGATGCGTGCGAGGTCATGGTTCCCATCGCCGGCGCCAAGAGCCAGCGTATCGATGCTCGCGACGTCTCGTCGGCGCTCACCCTGCATTGCGACAAAGATCGTGTCCTCCAGGTGCTGTCGAATCTCGTCGGTAACGCCATCAAGTTCACGCCCAATGGTGGCATGCTCGAGCTCGATGCGCGCGCCGACGGCGAATTCATCTGCTTCTCCGTCCGTGATAACGGTCCAGGCATCTCGGCCGAACAGATGCCGCGACTCTTCGAGCGCTACTGGCAGGCCAAGCGCGACAGCCGGCACGGAATTGGGCTCGGGCTGTCGATAGCGCGCGGTATCGTCGAGGCACACGGCGGGAAGATCTGGGGCGAAAGCACTCCCGGTGCCGGCGCCACGTTCTACTTCACCGTGCCCATCGAGCCTTCTGCGGAAGGCTTGCGCAAGCGGTCCGTCTGAGCGGACGCGCGGCGTTCGGCTCGCTTACTTGGTCTTGCTCGGCGGCTGACCGGGCATCTGCGGGCGCTCCGTCTTGTAGTCGCCCGGCGGATCGAACGACGCGGCCGGCACCGACTCACTGCGCGAGGTGACGAGACGCTGCTCCCGCTTGGCCTTGCCGTTCTCGAAGTCGCGCGTCAGGACCGGGAAGCCTTTCACTTGATCGAGCTCACGCCACGACTGCGTCATGCGGTCGCGGCCGGCACCGCCCATCTGCTGCGAGACACCTTCGAACATCTTGCCGAGGTCCTTCAGCGCGGCCAGCACCTCGGAGCCACCGTTCACGGTGTTCATCGGAGCGACGCACATCTCCTCGACCTTGGCGCCGTTCTCCGAGACCTCCCAAATGGTGCAGGGCTTGCCAG
Source organism: uncultured Bdellovibrionales bacterium (assembly GCA_964484195.1). Lineage (GTDB taxonomy): Bacteria > Myxococcota > XYA12-FULL-58-9 > XYA12-FULL-58-9 > JALHOP01 > JALHOP01. The sequence goes on from CAZAER010000071.1 coordinate 2,595, forward strand.
CCACCTGCTCGGTGCGGCTCGTCTGCTTGAACGCGCGCGGTGGCGGCGGTGGCGCGTTGCCGCCCATGGCACCCATGCCGCCGTGCTGCGCCATCATCTTCTCGACTTGGGCGCGCTGCTCCGGCGGCATCTGCGCCATGCGTTCCTGCATCTGCGCCTGCATCTGCTTCATCTGCGTGCCGACCTGCTCCATGGTCTGCTTGTCGATGACGGACACGCGCTTGTTGGGATGGTCGACGGCGTACATCGTGTCGTTCTTGAAGATGACGCTGTTCTTGCCTTCGTCCATGTCGAGGCGAAGCTTGCCGCTCTCGGCCCAGAGCTTGTTGGTCTTGGGCGCGGCTTTCCCGTCATCGAGATCTTTCTGAGCCATCTCGATGTACGCGCCGGCGGACGCTCGCGACGAAGCCAACAACAACGTGACGATCAACAGCGAACGCATGATCTTCTCCCCCGAAAAATGGTCAGCGGGCGTTTTGCGCGGCCGCTTGTTGCTTGGCTAGCTCGGCATCATCCAACTTGAACTGCTTGAGCTTGGCGATCTCACCCGCGGTGCGGTCTTCGGGCTCGAGTGAGTACGAGCGCTCGAGCTCGGCGATGCCGCGGTCGAGGTCGCCCGAATACCCGTATCCGACGCCGAGGTTGTAATAGACCTTGGCTTGATCGCCCTTGGAGAAGTCACCGCCGTCAAGACGCTGAGCGGCAGCATTGTATTCGCCGAGCGCCTTATGCCACTCGCCGAGCTTCGCGTAGTTGTTTCCACGCTCGAGCTCCGGGAGATCGCCGTCGTCAGCGAGCTCGACCCCGACCTGCACAGTGTGCGGCGCGATGACGTTCGCGAAGGTGTCGGCAATCTTCTTCACGCAGCCGGCGAGCATCTGGTCGGCCGCGTTGAACGAGCCTGGCATCGTGTCGCGGGCTTTCGATTGGCGCTGATCACCGGCGTCGAGAGTCTTTGCCGCGAGGATCTTCCCGCTCTCGGTGTCGAGCACCTTGAGTGAAACCGTGACCTGCGCCTTCGCGGTGCGCTCGTAGTCGGTGCACGTCTTCTTCTTCGGCGGCCGCTTTCCCTTCTCGGCCTTCTCGGTGCAGTCGATGGTCTGCTGCGAGACGTCTTCGTCGTAGCTGTAGTTCATGATGTCGCCGACCACGAGCGCCGCGGCGCCGATCATCTGACCGATGGAGACGGCGCTCTCGTCGGAGACGCGGCCGGAGATCTGGAAGTCCTGCTCCTTGGTGAGCTGAGCCAGGTTCTGGCGGTCGAGCACTTCGAAGCGCTGCGTGGCGAAGATGGCGCGCGTGAGCTCCGAGCTCACTTGCTCGCCGCCGCGTCCGCTGACTCCACCGATGGCGAGCCGCTTGTAGCCGCCGACGTCGATCTCGGCGGGGGCCATGCGCGGCACGCTAACGCGTGTGGCCGAGCAACCAGTTGCGAGCACAGCGAGGGAGAGGGCGCAAAGGAGGGGCTTGATCATCGGGCGAGACCTTAGCGCGAACCCGAGGTCGCTCCTAGTCCGTCGCGGCGCTTGCGCTGACCCAGGGCATGCCGCGATGAGGAGGCATGGACCTGGGCCTTACGGGCAAAGTCGTGCTGGTGAGCGGTGGCTCGCGGGGGATCGGTGCGGCTATCGCGACGTCGCTTGCCCGCGAAGGCGCACACCTCGCGCTCGTCGCGCGTACCGCGGACAAGCTGGAGGAGCACGCCGCTCGCTTGCGTGAGAGCGGCGCCACGGTTCGTACCTATCCCGCCGACCTGCTCGACCGCAGTGCCGCGCACCGCGTCGTCGACTCCGTGGTGCGCGACCTCGGGACCATCGACGTGCTCGTGCACAACTTGGGCGGCAGTCGTGAGGACGCGTCCGACGAAGCCTGGGACTTCACCATCGACGTCAATCTTGGCGTCGCCGTTCGCCTGTCACGCGCCGTGACGCCGGTGATGCGTGCGAAAAAGCGCGGCGTCATTCTCTTCATCACCTCGATTTCGGGGAGCGTCGTCGGCGGCGCGAAGCCCGCCTACAACGCCGCCAAGGCCGCCGAGATCATGTTCGCGCGGTCGCTAGCGAAGGACCTCGCGCCGGACGGCATTCGAGCGAGCTCGGTGAGCCCCGGCTCCATCATGTTCCCCGGAGGCAGCTGGGATCGCCGCAACAAGGCAGACCCGGCACGCATCGCCAAGTTCGTTCAGGACGCGATGCCCCGCGGCCGCTTCGGAACACCTGAAGAAGTCGCCGACGTGGTGACTTTCCTGGCCTCCGACCGCGCCTCGCTGGTATCCGGAGCCGACATCGCCGTGGACGGTTGCCAACTGTTCCCGAGCATCTGAGGTCATAGGAGACTGTTCATGGGACGCATCGCTGATCGCCTGCTCGAGCTCGGTATCACCTTGCCGCCGTCGCCCCCGCCTGCAGGTGCCTATCTGCCCTATGTCCGCCATAACGACCTGGTGCAGCTCGCCGGCGTCGCGCCCCGCCGTGCCGGCGAGAAGGGCTACGCCTACACGGGCAAGATCGGCCGCGAGCGTAGTGTGGAAGAGGGCGTCGATGGAGCGCGCCTCTGCTGCCTGTCGTTGCTCGCGAACCTGTCGGCCGCGTGCGGTGGCGACCTCGATCGCGTGCGCCGCATCATGATGGTGCGCGGCTATGTGAATGCCGTGGAGAACTTCGAAGAAGTGCCCAAGATCGTCAACGGGGCTTCGGAGCTCTTCATCAAGGTCTTCGGTGAGAAGGTCGGTGCACACGCGCGCACCTCGATCGGCTGCGGCACGTTGCCCTCGCAAGTCACCGTCGAGGTCGATGCGCTCGTGGTCATCGACGCCGCCGGCTTGACCACCTGATCGGCCGGCTCTGAGCCTGGCGCCCGCGGCCGTAGGTGCGCATCTTCGTTGGGCGGGGGTGCGCGATGAGGGCGGCGTTGGTCGTGGTGTTGGTCGCGTTGGTTGGCGGAGTGGCTCGAGCCGATGAGCTTCGCCTGGTGCGGCAGCAGATGGTCGCGACGCCGACCGGATCTTCCTTCGTGCGCGAGCTGTTGCCGCTCGAAGACCAGAGCCTCGTCATCGTCGCCGACGGCTTCTTGCGGACCGCCGGGCCGGGCCGCGTCGTCACCGAGCTCAGCATCACCAAGCTCGCGGCCGATGGCAGCACGGTCTGGGCGCTCGCCTGGGGCGACCCGGAGGCGGGGCCTTACGGCGCGGTCGCCAGCGGGGCGGTGCGAGACGCGGACGGTGGCTTCTTGGTGGCGGCGCAGACCGTGTATGACGAACCGGCGAGAGGGTTCGTGCTGCGCGTGGCGGCGAGTGGCGAGCTACTCGAGGCGATTGCCATTGGTGAGCCGGATACCGATGTCGAGGACGTCGCGCTCACTGGCCAGCGTGCCCACGCCGTCGGGCGGCAGCTGCTGAGCTTCGATCCGACGAGCCCGTCGCAAAAGCGCGCGACGGCGGTGACGGCCACCGAAACAAGCAATGGCGACCTCGTTGGATTTTCGAACGGCAATATCTACTTCGGGGCGACGACCGAAACCTCACCATCCCGCGATTTCACTTTGAGTCGAGTCCGCGAAGGCGGACTGTATTCCCAAGTTACCCTCGGCGGTAGCTCGGATGACCAGCTCTGGGCCATCGCTGTGAGCCCCGACGAGTCGCGCGCTTTCGCCGTGGGACGCACGCTGGGTATCGGCGCGTCGAGTGAGCTGAGCGATTTTCCCTACCGCAGGCCTTTGCTTCCTTTCGGGGGTGGCGCCGACGCGACGGTGGTGATGTTTGCGGATGGCGCCGTGCTCGCGGCTACTCCCTGGGGTGGCAACGCCTTGGATTCGGCCTACGACGTGGTGCGCGCGCCGAATGGTGATTTCGTGGTGGTGGGCGAGACCGAGTCGACCAATTTTCCGCTCGTCGAGCCGGTGCACCCCGGCGGCGATAGTGGGCGAGCTTACGCGACTTGGTTCGGAGCCGACCTGTCCGCTGTGACGTACTCGACGCGTCTTGGCTCGGAGATGAGTCAGGCGCAATGTGTCGCCTTCGACGCCAGCGGCCGTGCGGTGATTGCCGGCAGCCACGTCGGTGGCGTGCGGGTGATGTGGCTCGAGGAGGTAAGCGACCCCTTCGTGACCGGTGGCGGTAACGATTGGTGGGTCGAGGTCGACACTGGCGGTCTCGGCTTCGTCCCCGACGCGGTCGAGGCGCAAATCGCTGGTACCTGGCGGCCGCTGCGCAAGCAGGCCTGGGGGACCTGGGCCGAGTCGTATTTCGTCGCGTCGGCGAGTGTCATTCGCTTCCGAGCAACAGGGGCGGGCCAAGCCGTGGCTTCGCGTGGCTATCTCTGGCCCCACGGGGCGGCGGTGCCCTACGACGACATGACGTTCGGCGCGGCCTTCGTCGAGCCGCGCGGGAATGGCTGGTGGCTCGAGGTCGACGTTGGGGCCAACCGAGCGCTCGCGTCGGTGCAGGCACGACTCGGGAGCGGGGCCTGGTTCGAGCTTCCACGCACCAATTGGGGCTCGTACGCGGTTTCTCGGCAGGTTCCGGCAGGCTCTGCGGTTCAGTTCCGCGCTACGGACCCGAGCGGGGCGAGCGTGTCGTCGCTGCTGATGAGCTGGCCGCCGTAAAAAAACGATCGCAACGCTGCAAAACCGTTGACGTCTTCGGTCGGGATCTCTATATCCCCACCTCCCTCGCAGGCCTGCAGCCTCTGGTTGCAAGCGCCTCGGCGACCGGTCTTTGAAAACTGAAGAGCAAGTACGAGCAAACATGGCCTCCCGGTCCA
>CAZAER010000072.1:0-7337 GCA_964484195.1 uncultured Bdellovibrionales bacterium
CTCACGGGCATTCATACGCGCGCTCGCCTTCTCCCATGAGCCATCGTCGGTGGCGATGATGCGCAACTTGGGACGCAGCGCAGCGAGACATCGCGAGAGAAATCCGTCACCCGCCGCGACCTCGAGTACGGTGCGCACCCGCAAGGTGTCGATGTACTTGGCGAGCGCTCGAACCCACTCGCGCGTTGGTAAGAGATAAATCGGCGCGGTGTCGTTCATCTCGCAGACCCACCAAACATCCCCGCGATGACAAGCATCGATCGCACGCCGCAGCTGCGCGTTTCCGGGTAGGCGACGAGCACCGTCTGCGTCCCACAGTACCTTGGTGAGTGCCGCGCGCGCTGCGGCACGGCGCGCCGTGACCCGACCAGGCGGCAGAGAAACGTGAGCACGCCCCCGAGGTCGACCCATTCAGGTTTGTGAACCGAGGTGCATTTGAGTGCAAGCTGGTGAAGCAGCCCCTCGCAGGTCCAGAGCTTGCGGCCATCTTGGATTGGGCGACGATGTTCGACGAAACGCGACCTACTCCGGCCGCCCGACGTGAAGCTCACCATTCCATTCTCCTTCGTAGCAATAGTGCTCGCCTACGGCGTCGGTCCACACGGGCGGACATCCCGGCTCGTGACAATTGCAGACGTAGTCGACAGGACAGTCGCTCGAATCAGCGCAGGCGATTGCACAGACACGCTTGGTCCAATGACCAGAGTCAACGCAGGCCGAAGGTGCTGTGCAGTCGCGATTGGTCGAGCACGGTGAGCCTAGTCCGTCCGGGACATCGTAAGTCTGTACGACAACGTTCGCCGCTCCGCGACCGCACGCCATGGAGGCGATCCCGCGACTGCAGACGAGTGGCCCGCGATCGAAGCTGAGCAGTGGGGCTAGAGCGATAGCTCGACGAGACGGTAGCGCATCAGCATGCGTGGGGCGCGTTGCGTCGGGATGCGAGCGCGCACATGCAAAGCACGTCATCAGCAATGCCGAACAGCAGCGCAGCGACAACACCATGTGAGTACGGGGCAACGCGGAGGCCGAGGTCAATTTCTAGTAGGAATGCGGACGGCCCCTCGCCCTGGAAGCTAGCGTTGCTTCAGGCGGTCGTGCTGCTGGCTGGACACGTTAAACCGCGGGCTCATCGTACGAGCGCGACCACGTCGTAGAGGGCAACGGTTTCACATCAAAAGCAGCACAGCATCGCTTGTCCGCAATAGCCATCCAGCCTAGCGCCGGGGCATCCGCTCGCTTCGCTAACGCAAGTCGCTCTGCCGCTTGCAAATGCTTCACAAGCGGAGAGGCACTTGTATGCACCGCTCGTGTCAGCCTGACAGGTGTATGGTGACGGGCGCGACACACCGATGGGGCAACTGTGGACCGGAAGTGTGCAACCTTCGGTCTCGTAGTCGCTGTACGCTGCTTCGAGGTCATCAATGAGCTCGGGTGCTACACCGGTCGGCGCACAGACGACCTTCGTGTAAGCCGCGCACGGGGTCGCTGCAGTGGGATCACAAGCGCGCGCCGCTTCGATAGAGGCGTAGTAGGACGCGCGGGCTACTTCGCAGCGGTCGGCGAGTTGTGTTTCGTTGTCATCGACGCCGTCAATTTGCGAAGCACACGACGCAAGAACAGTCGCGAACACCGCGAAGGCTCGACGTCTACACCAGGCGTGAATCATCTGTTTGGATGGTAGCCGATGCGGCATCCGCGCTTCATGGCATCCGGCGGAAGGAGGCGGACGGCGCTCGATGCGAGGCTTTTCGGACGTCTTGGATTAGGCGCGCTCCTTCAAGACTATCGTTCGTGATCGTCAAGCAAGCGTGTCACAGATGCGTCATCGGGCCAGCGAACGAGGTGAGCGGCAGCAACGTCCCGCGCATCGCGATCACGTTTCATCTCGAGCAGAATCGCGATGTGTTCGCGTGAAGCAACCACGTCGTTCGGAAAGAGGCGCCGGGCTTTCTTCAGGACAACGAGCGCTTCGAGCTGGCGACCGTCAGCGCGATATTGCTGTGCGGCTGCCAACAGGGACGAGAGGTCTAACGGGTTGGCGTGGTAACGGCGCAGGACGAGCAGCAGAAACCCAACGATTGCGAGGACTGCCCACATCCACAGCATGACAAGAAGTCTACCACGCGTGCTCTGCAGACGCGCCCAATGTGAAAGATGGCCGTCGGCGGCCTGGTGCGGTTGTGCGCTATGCCGGTGTGGTTGGCAGCGCGTAAGAACTCCGTGAGTGAAGCCGGCGACCTCGCGCGTATCGTAGAGGACTCGCGAACCGTCGCGTAGTGCACATTTCAGCAACCAGTTCGCGGCGAGAGGCGATAACGAGGTTGAAATTGTGAGAGGTGTATCTCACCCACGGAACGAGTCATGGCCCAGACCATCCCGAACCTCTCGACGTTTGTTCCATCCACGCGAGGCGCCCACCCCGTGCCCGCGTCGGGAGATGTGAGCACGACCGGCAACGCCTCATCCGACGAAGCACTGGAGGCCTCTGCGGCGGCGACCGAGTCGGTGAGCGGCGCCTTGGCGGTGCGAGCGCAGATCGCAGCAGGCGTCGGCGGCAACTACGTTGGAGCGCCCAAGGTGCGGGGTGCCGGCGCCCAGGCCGTGAGGTTCGACCCCGCGGGTCTGTCGGCGTTCATGCAGCCCCAACAGGTCTACGATCTCGAGCGCCTCTCGAGCAGGGCCCTACGCCCGATGGCGGATCTCGCCTCGGCCGCCAAGGCAATCCAGGAACGGGAGGGCGCCTCGTTCAACGAGTGGACCGCCGTCGAGACGATCACGATGGCCGTCGCGGCCGGGATACAATCCCCAGACGAGATCGCCGACTTTCACGCGCGCGTTCGGGACTTCATGCGGCAAGCGGTCGAAGCCTACGGTGAATACAAAGTCGCCTTCAACGGCACGCCAGAGCGAACGGAGCACCTCAGCGAGGCTGCGGCCTTGAAGGTCGCGCAAATCGCGATGGCCTCGGGCGCTTCGGTCGCGGAAATCGTCGCTCGCGTGAAGCAAGAGAGGGGCAGTAGCAGGAGCTTTGCTCCTTACAGCTACCTCGGGATAGTCGAAAACTACTACGTTCTCGAGCAAGCGCGCTCGATGGAACCCGAAGCCGCACTCGACGCGCTCCGCTCGCGCATGGCGCAGATGCACGACCCAAGTGATCGCGCACAGCTCATCGGCATCATGATCGAGGTTGCTCAGAAGTGGTGCGAGGGAACCCAAGACCTGGCCGAGTACAAGCGTCGCAATCGCATCCTCGACGGCCTCACCGGTGCCCACGGACGCGCGCTTGGCTCTATCTGAGCGGCTAGCTCGAGTCGCGGCGCATCGACGCGAGGCGTTGCGGCCATCTTGGATTGGGCGCGAACAATCCTCACAGTCGAAGATGACCACGCAGGACAGGAACGACGCCGCCCCCAACAAACGTTCGGACAACACCGTCAGGACTCGTTTCAATGCGGGCAACGAGCTCGCTCGGACGCCTCATCTCCAGACCCTGTGACGTGGTGAGCCGCTCGCCGCCGGCCAACTCTCCTCGGCTGTGCAAGTACAATGCGACGAGCGCGTTCGCACTGCCGGTTGCAGGGTCTTCCGGGACAACGTCGCCAGGAATGAACACGCGTGCGCGGAGGCGCGTCTTCTGCACTTGAGCAAACACCACGATCCCGAGCGGCCACCCTGTCTTCGGTGGCCCAACGTATGGTTTTGCTCTCGCGAGCGCTGCCACATCATTGACGGGGAAGAGCGCGAACGACGGTCCCGAAGACCAAACCTCGCAAGGCAACGTGCGGTGGAGGTCTTCTGTGCGCACCCCGATTGCAGTTTGAAGCTCAGCGAGCAGAGATGGTGTGGCCTCCGTTCGTCTGCCATGCGGCGCAACGAGCTCGCAGAACGCGCCATATTCAGTTTGATCGATCTGAACCGGCACAGCTCCAGCGGGCAGTTGCAGCGTGATCTGCGACGGCGCGAAGCTCGACAGCACAGCCGCCGTACCCAAGCTGGGGTGCCCAGCAAAGGGAAGCTCCTCGGTTGCGGTGAAAATCCGTACCACGGGTGCTTCACCGGGGCTGGACACCACAAAAGTGGTTTCTGAGTAGCTCATCTCGCGAGCGATCGCTTGCATCTGAGGCGCCGAGAGCATTGAGGCGTTTGGAAAAACGGCGAGCTGGTTCCCGGAGAACCGCTCGGTCGTGAACACGTCAACGGTCTCGAATTCCAGATTCATCAAGCCTCGTGTAGCGCCCAATGTTAGAGATGGCTGTCGCCGGCCTGGTGCAGAGTCGTACGCTATGCCGGTGTGGCTGGCTACGCGTTAGAACTCCGCGAGTGAAGCCGGCGACCTCGCGCCATCTTGGATTGGCCGACCGAGCGCTGCGGCCTTGCGCTTGTGTAGCTTTAAAGCTACAATGGTTTGGAATGGCTGAAGCGACGTCGCGGACGGTCGTCGAGTATCAAACGTCGACTGGTGCGGTGCCCTTTCGCCTTTGGTTCAACAGCCTGCGGGATAGGGCCGCACAGGCGCGTGTTGACGCTCGAATCGCGCGGCTCCGCGCAGGTAATCCGGGACAGACGCGCGAGGTTGGTGAAGGTGTTGTCGAGCTCAAGATCGACTTTGGACCGGGGTACCGCGTGTACGTCGGCCAGTTCGGACACGAGTTCGTAGTTCTGCTGGCGGGCGGCGACAAGGCGACACAAGACAAGGACATCGACAATGCGAAGAGCTACTGGCGAGACTTCAAAGCGCGCAACGCGTCGAAAGAAAGGCCGCGCAACAACGCGGGCCGCAGGCAAGCTCGCAGGAGCAAACGGCGTCGCTGAACCACGAGCTGCGGTCAACTACTTGAGCAGCTTGGAAGAGCGGCTGCGGGACAGAGCCTATGCCGCTGAATACGTGCGAGCAGCAGCCGACGAAGGATGTGAGGCGTTTGTTGTCGCCATCGGGGACGTCATTCGGGCGTACCGCTTTAGCGACGTCTCTGCGAAGACGTCACTCAACCGCGAGCACCTTTATCGAGCCTTCTCTAAGCGCGGCAACCCATCGATTGAAACTGTTTGGTCGGTGATGGAGGTGATCGGGCTGCATCTGAGTGTCGAGGCGAACGACGTGTTCGACCGTTCGACTCACGCGGTTCGAAAGAATCCTTACGCCGAGAGGATCGCGAAAGAGGGCATCACAGTTCGAATCGGCCGCGGACGACCGAAGAAGGTGCTCGACCCGCAGTCGTGACCTTGCATTCCAAGGAGTAGCTCGATGAAGAGACGCATCGGCAAACATGTGCGTAGCCCGAGCCAGAGTGGCCCCACCAAGCGCACCTACAAAGAAGCAAAGATCGTCGACGATGCGATCGCCTTTCACGGCGCATCTCTCGCTGTGAAGGTGCACCACGCCTACCGATCGAGGCTCTTCAAGAGCCACAACGTCAGCATCGCAGGCGGCCGCGGTGTGGAACTCGTAGAGCGCGGTATCCGCGTGTGGATTGACGACCATCTGGTTAGCATCGAGCTCACCCCGCGCCGCACTCGGGGCTCGAAAGAACCTCCACCGTTCGGAGCGATGGCGCATGAGCTCAGTCACCGCGAGCTGCAGCGTTTTCCAATCATCTACAGCTACAAGAAAGACGGGACGCTCGCCGGCATGCGAATATTCCACGACCGAGGTAAACAGACGCTTCGAGCAAGGAAGTCTCAGCGGAGCGGCGGTAAAGCTCGCGCGCGCAAGCGCGCGTGAGTCCGCCAGCAAAGTGGGCCGCGCACTCGACCGTCGGCGCGGCATGATGCGTTCTTGTTAGGTCGGCAAATGTGAAAGATGGCCGTCGCGGGCCTAGTGCAGAGTTGTGCGCTATGTCGGTGTGGTTGGCAACGCGCTAGAACTCCGTGAGTCAAGCCGGCGACCTCGCGGCGCATGGACGTGAGGCTTTGCGCCATCTTGGATTGAGCGCGCTCCTTCAGGACGAACGTTCGTCACCGTCAAGCAGACGAATCACAGATGCGTCGTCGGGCGAGCGCACGAGGTGAGCAGCAGCGATCTCCCGTGCATCGCTGTCGCGTTTCATTTCGAACAGGATCGCGATGTGTTCGCGTGAAGCGAGCGCATCGTTCGGGAAAAGGCGCCGGGCCTTCTTCAGAACGACGAGTGCTTCGAGTTGACGACCGTCGACACGATACTGCTGTGCAGCAGCGAGAAGGGACGAGATGACGGACGGGCTGGCGTGGGAAACACGCAGCACAAGCAGAAAAAACCCAACGGTTGCGAGTACTGCCCACATCCACAACATGACGAGAAGTCTACCAGGCGTGGCACTGCAGTAGCGCCCAATGTGAAAGATGGCCGTCGCCGGCCTGGTGCAGACGGTATGCGCTAAAGCGGTCGGTCTCGCAACGCGTTAGAACTTCGCGTGTGAAGCCGGCGACTCGCGGCGCTTCGCCGCGAGCTCCTGCGGCCATCCTGGATTGGGCGACGATGCTCGCCTACCGTAGCGCTGCCTTTCCTTCACGAAGCGACGTCAGAATCTCCGAAACGACGTAGCAACAGCAGCGCACGATGGCCCAGAGAAAAAACGAAGGAAGCAGAAACACAACATGCAGGAACGGCCACTCGAATCCCTCGATCCCTGCGACATCGAAGAAGAAGCGCTTTGAATCTACCAGGCTCCAACCGCTCTTCTCCGGGGCAAAGACCCGTTCATAGAAAACGTGGTGGTCATTGGAAACTTCGCCGCTCTGCACACTCACCACGGTCGCGCGATTGCCGCGCTCATCGATGACAACTGCGGCGTACCCCCAAAACCAACCGCCATAGCGGTAGCCAGCGTCGGCGGCGACATAGTCGTCGGCGAGTGCAAGGAGCTGGCCCACATCCAGCGAATTGGGCTGCGGTGCCGTGTCCGGCGAGAGTCCGGCGTCGGCCAGCGGCAACAGCAGCCGAATCTCGACAACGCGGTCCCCGTACAGACGAGCTGAGGCGATTCGTTCAATGCGAGCGCCTTCTTTCTCTTCGAGAACGCGACAGTTGAAAGTACGGAAATCGTTCGTCGTACACTGCACGTTGGCAAGCGACTCAACTTGCGCTGCGCGAGCGATCTGTTCTGGGACGGGCGGTCGCGAAAAGAAGTATCCCCAATAGGACCACGAAACGCTGCAGCCGACCGTCAAGGCAACAACAGCGACGGCTAGCAACTCGATATCGGTTCGTTTGAAGAGCACGAACATGGGTGGAGCCTTGGAGTCGCCCAATGTGAAAGATGGCCGTCGCCGGCCTCGTGCAGAGTTGTGCGCTATGCCGGTGTGGGCTTGATCCGCTTTCGTAGACAGGTTGCTTACGCTGTTTGACGCATCCGTTC
>CAZAER010000073.1:0-5411 GCA_964484195.1 uncultured Bdellovibrionales bacterium
CGATCAGGCCGCCGCCGTCCCAGATGATGCGGCCCGAGTCGTTCCCGAGATGGTTGGCGTAGACGTAGCTCGTGCTGAAGGCACGCGAGCCTTCGAGTACGAAGCGGCGGCGCGTATCGATCTTGTCGAAGGCGAAGTGCGACGCCGAAGGATTCAAGATGACGTCGACACCGAGCGCCGCGAGCGCCGCTCCTGGACGGCTCGCCACCCAGGCGTCCTCGCAGATTTCGAAGCCGATGCGCACGCCACCGATGTCGAAGAGCACATCACCGAGCGGCACGCCGCCGAGATCCTCGAGCACGGCGCGGGCCCCGACCGGCCAGGGCTTGAACCAGCGTGGCTCGTAGTAGACGCCGTCACCCGCAAGGTGGTGTTTGGCGACGAAGCCGACGAGCTTACCGTCGACCGCCAAGGCGGCGCAGTTGAAAAGGCCGTTGCGATAGAGGAGCGGCAACCCGAACGACACCACCATGCCGGCGGTCTCGGGGAGCAGCGAGCGCAAGATCGCGAGCGAGCGACGCGCCACGCCGGCGCCGAGAAACGCGTCTTCGCAGCCGTAACCCGAGATACACAGCTCGGGGAGACAGACGAGCGTCGCGCCCTGCGCCTTCGCAGCACGCAACGCCGCGGTGATGCGGGCCGCGTTGCCGGTCCAGTCGAGCGGCGTTTGATTCAAGACGGCGGCGGCGACGTGAATGCGCTTCATGCGCTTTCCTTGACGACGCTGCCGCGCTCGCGCGCTTCGAGGATGAGCTGGGTGCGCAAGTCGTGCAGTCGGCTCTCGAGGCCGACCGGGTAACGATGCGGGTTCAAGATGCGTTTGACGCCGCCATGGAAAGCGAGGAGCTGCTCCTTGGTGCGGTCGCGGGTCGCCGTGAGCTTCGGCACCTCGTAGACGATCTTTCCGCCCCGCGTCACGGGCACGAGCAGATCTTCGAAGGTCATGCCTTTACCGAAACGTTTGCGCCGCGTCGGGTCCAGCGGGTCGATCATCATGCTCTCGGCTTCGATGCCGTGACCGATGTCGTAGACCACGTCACCGACGAACTCGCCCGACACCGCGTAGCGCCGCACCTGCAGTCGACCAGGCGTCGACACCTTGGCGGTTTGCTCGCTCACCTTGATGCGGGGCTGCCACTCGCCACCCTTCTTGCGGAAAGCGCCGAGCTTGTAGACCGCACCGAGCGCCGGCTGGTCGTAGGCGGTCACGAGGCGCGTGCCGACTCCCCAGACGCTGATGCGCGCCCCCTGCTCCTTCAAGCTGCGGATGACCTGCTCGTCGAGATCGTTCGACGCGAGGATTTGCGTGTCTTTGAAGCCGGCCGCGTCGAGACGGCGGCGTGCTTCGATCGAGAGCCAGGCGAGGTCGCCCGAATCGAGCCGGATGCCTGCGAGCTTTTGTCCGCGTTCGCGGAGCTCTTTGCCTACGGTGATCGCATGATCGACGCCCCCGAGCGTATCGTAGGTATCGACGAGGAAGACGACGTTATTGGGGAGGCACTCGGCATAGGTGCGGAAGGCCGTCAGCTCGTCGTCGAAACACATGACCCAACTGTGGGCGTGCGTGCCGCGCACCGGGATGCCGTAGAGCTTGCCCGCCAAGACGTTCGAGGTCGCCGTGCAGCCGCCGATGTACGCGGCGCGCGAGGCCGACAAGCCACCGTCGAGGCCTTGCGCGCGGCGCAAACCGAACTCGATCACCGGCTCACCCTCGGCAGCGAGCACGATGCGCGCCGCCTTGGTGGCCACCAGCGTGTCGAAGTTAACGATGTTGAGGAGCGCGGTCTCGAGGAGCTGCGCCTGCAAGACCGATCCGCTAACGCGGACGAGCGGTTGGTTGGCGAAGACCGTCGTGCCTTCGGGAATGGCGTCGATGTCGAGAGTGAGTCGGAGATCTTGGAGATAGCGGAGGAAGGCATCTTCGAAGAGGGGCTTCTCGTCACTGCCGCGCAAGCCCGCGAGGTAGTCGAGGTCACTCTGCTCGAAGCGGAATGCCTTCAAGAGCTCGAGCAACGGCCCGAGACCGCAGGCCACGGCATAACCGCCGTTGAACGGTTCCTTGCGAAAGCCGGCGTGAAACACCGCCTCGTCATCGCCGAGCCCGCTCTTCCAATACCCGTACGCCATGGTGAGCTGGTACAGGTCGGTCAGCAGGGCGAGTGAGCCGTAGTCCATCCGCTGGAGCGCCTCCCGGGCGCTTAGTGTAGGAAAGACACCAAGAGGCTGCCAAAGCAAGGCCTCCGGCCCCTATATGGGCCGTGACATGACCCTCTCACCGTGACTAGAAGGCCCGCGGGTCGCGCCCGGGGCGCGGCCGAATGATTGCTCTCTTTGGGAGGCTTGGGATGCGTAGGCCTGGTTTGTGGCGTGCAGTCGCGTGCGGCGCGCTCATTGGTTTGTCCGCTGTAGCGTGCGGTGACGACGACGGCGAATATCTCGAAAATTACAACCCGTATCCCGACGAGCCGACCGAAGAGCCGACGACGCCTACCGTCGAAGAGCTGCCGGCCAACGAGACGATCAGCGCCGGCATGAGCGCCAACGTCAACGTGGTCATCGACCGCCGCGGCATGCCGCACATCTACGCCGCGAACCTCGCCGACGCGATGCGCGCCCAGGGCTACATCATGGCGCGTGACCGCTTCCCGCAGATGGAGTTCATCCGTCGCGCGGTGACCGGCACCCTGACCGAGGCGATCTCACCGGTCGCCGGCACGGTGACACTGCAAGACGATATCCAGGCGCGCTTCTTCGGCTTCAAGCGCATCGCGACGCAGGTCTATGACGGCCTCGACGACGCCGACATCGTGAAGGTGGCGGTCGACGCGTACACCGCGGGCGTCAACGAGTGGGTCGACGAGATCCTTGCCGAGAAGGCCAAGGGCGCGTCGGCGAGCTTCACCAAATACGTGCCCCGTGGCGCGGGCTTGTTCAACGCGGTCATCGCGAGCCCCTTCTTCGGCCACTGGGAGCCGGCCGACGTCATGGCGATCGCGCGCTATCAGACGTTCGTCTTGTCGTTCGATCAATCCGACGCCGATCGCAGCACGGCGCTGCAGGGCGTCGCGGCCGGTTCCTTCGGCCCCTCGCCTACCGAGCAAGCGCGCGGCGTCGCTACGCTGCTCGACATGGCGGCCTACGCTCCGAGCCGCAACGTCTACACGACCGACACCGCGGCCCCCGCGCTCGGCGTCCACCCGGCGTACGGCCTCCCAGCTCCGGCCCTGACCGCAGCGTCCGGCACCCCGAGCCCGCTCAAGCCGATGAACCCCGCCGCGGCCGCCGCCGCGGCCCGCTTCGGCGCACACGCGCGTCACCTCGCCCGCCTCTTGGGTGACGTGGACCGTGGCTCGAACAACTGGGTGGTCTCCGGTTCGTACACCGCAAGCGGCGCGCCGATGCTCGCGAACGACCCGCACTTGTCGCTCTCGAGCCCTGGCGTTTGGTACTACTCGCACATCACCACGGCCGCCGAAGGCATCGACGCCGAAGGTGTGTCGTTCGCGGGCCTGCCGAGCGTCGTCCTGGGCTTCACCAAGGACATCGCCTGGGGCGCCACCGTCACCAACTTCGATGTCGTCGACTTCTACGCTTTCGACAACGTCGACCTCGATATCAGCGGCGCCATGACCGTAGAGACGGTCGATGGCGACGTCACCGTCGGCCCGTCTGCAGTCGAGACGGTTCGCGTCGGTCCCGGCGCGCCGGCCGGCAACGTCACGGTTCCGATCTACACCATCGGCAACTTCGGCCAGGTCGTGTTCGAAGGAACGACGCCGCGGCCCGTCGCCGTGCGCACCATCAGCTTCGACCAATCGAACGAGCTCGGCTTCTTCTTGCGCTTGTTGACCGCTAAAACGATCACCGAGGCGCGTTCCGCGCAAGCCACCTACTTCAAGGCTGGCTCGCAGAACTTCGTGATGATCGCCAAGAACGGCGACATCGCGTGGCAGACGTACTCGCGCGTCCCGGTGCGTCCGGCTCTCGCGACCGCGTGGCCTGGTCCGCCGGCGGTGCCGAACGATCCGGCGAACCCGACGACGACGATGTGCCCGACCTACGTGTTGCCCTCTTCGGCTGGCTTCACCTGGACCGGCGACATCGACCCGACGACGCTCCCCTCCTTGCTCAACCCCTCCAAGGGTTGGATCGCCACCGCGAACCAGGACAGCATCGGCGTCAACCGCGACGGCAACCCCTGCAACGACAGCGTCTACCTCGGCGGCGACTACGATCCAGGTCACCGCGAATACCGCATCGCCGAGCAGCTGACGGCGCTCGTCGCGCGTGGTGACATCACCGTGGCCGACATGCAGGCGCTGCAGGGCGCATCGAAGTCGAGCCTCGGCGAGACCCTGCGTGATCCGCTGGTCGAGATCTTGGCGGCCGCCATCGAAGAAAACGATGACCCGGACTTCGTCGAAGGCTTCCAGGAGATGCACGACCGTCTGGTCGCGTGGACCCTCGAGACCCCGGCCGGCGTCGGCTCGAGCGATGAAGCCGTCATCGCGGACAGCGTCGCGACCACCATCTTCAACGCTTGGATCACGCGCATCATCGCGCTGGGCTTCGGCGACGAAGCGCTGCGCCTTGGCGTGCGTCCGCCGGCGGCGCAGCTCCTCGAGCGCGCGCTCACCGCGAGCGCCGCGGACAAGAAGGGCATGGTCACCTTCAACGACGCGCTCGGCAGCACCATCCTCTGGGACGACCTCGACACCGCGGAGCTCGAGACCCGCGACCAGATCGTCATGCAGGCGCTCATCGACGCGGTGGACGCGTTGGCGCAGCACTTCGGCGACGATCGCGAGCTCTGGCTGTGGGGCAACCTGCACACGGTCACCTTCAAGGCGCTGATCCCGCCGACCAGCCTCGACGTGCAGTCGATCCCGGCTGCCGACGACCCGCGCTACGCCAACGGCTTCCCGCGCCACTCGGACTGGGGCGCCGTCGACGTCGGTAACTACAATCTGTGGAATGCCTACGAGGTCTTCACGCCGGAGCCGCCGCCGCCCGCCGATCCGACAGCGGTCGCCAAGGAAACCATCGACATCGGCGACTTCGCCTACGGCGGCAGCGGTCCGTCGCAGCGTCTCGTCGTCGAGCTCACGCCCGATGGCCCGCACGCCTACAACGCGCTGCCCGGTGGCCAGTCGATGTATCCGGACAGCAAGCACCACCACGACGAAGCGGCGCTCTGGCAGCAGAACCAGGCTCCGCGGCTCAACTACACGCCGGATGAAGTCGCGGCGAATGCCGAGCACAAGATCGTCCTGACGCCGTAAAGAGCGTCAGCTCGCACGACGAGGCCCTGCCGGTGATCGCGAGATTCCGGCAGGGCTTTTTCGTCATGAGATCCCCATGACCGTCATTCCCGTCACTCCCGCCGCCGGCACCATGCAGCGCGTCCCCCG
>CAZAER010000074.1:0-5360 GCA_964484195.1 uncultured Bdellovibrionales bacterium
GCAAAGATCTCCTATCCGGCCGGCCCGTTGCAGGGATCGATGGCCGGACGGTTACTGCGCAGCCGCTGCAACTCCGCACGCTCGTCCGTCGTAAGCGTGCCGCGCTCGCTCGTGCCTTCATCGGCTCGAGCACGCTCAACCCACTGCGACAAACTCGATGCCATCACATCGAGATCGCGTGCGACCGACGCAATCGTTCTGCCTTCTTCGAGAACTAAACGAACAGCCTCTGTCTTGAATTCAGACGTGAAGGCCCGCCGCTTGCGCTTGCCACTTGCTTGCCTCTGATCGTCCATGTGGAACACCATCTACCCCTCTCGGGAAGTGTCCACAAAATCGGATCAAGCCCACCATCTGCACCAGGCCGGCGACGGCCATCTTTCACATTGGGCGTCATGACAGAGCGACCAGAGCTAAGTGACGAGCTGCGAAAACGTCTTGTTAGCGACCTCCAGAAATCTGGATTTGCTTCGGAGATGCAAACGCTGACTCGCCTGTCGCGCCTCGGATGGGACGCCTACGGCGGCTACCCATACTTCGACTTCGAGGGTCACAAGACACGTTCAATCGACGTTCAAGCTTACAAGCATCTCTCATTCCCGCGCGAAGACGATCTCGGGGGGCCAATCGTCGAAGTTAATCTGTCTGCTGAAGTGAAGAAGTCAGAGTCACCATGGATCGTGTTCGTTGACGATGCCCATGGTGAGCACAACGAGTCCGCTTGGCCTCTGTTGGACGGGCACTCGTTGCCTCAACCGGCGAAAGAGTATCGTTTAGAGTGGCGTGATCCATTGAACGAGGCTGGTCATCCGTTCGGGTACGCGGTTCACGAAGCCTTCAAGCAGCCAACGGAATCGTCGCGTTGGTTTGGCGCAGCTCACAGCGCAATCACGGCTGCAGAAGCGTCTCATCGCTACGAGATCGAAATGTGGGATCGCGACGGTCAGCCGACAGACGAAGGCTTGTGGTACTTGGACTTCCGACTCCATTGGGAACAGCCGGTGGTGATCCTCGATGGCAGTCTCATCGTCGCCAGACTCGTCGATGCTGAGCTTGAACTGTCAACGACCGACATGGTGTGCATGCGCGTTGCAAATGCGGACGAGCGAGCTCCTCGCCACCTGTATCACGTTCATCTCGTGTCGCTCTCAGCCATTGACCGCTACTCGGACCTCCTCGTGCAGCGGTTGCGCGCGTTGCAGACCAAGGTGGTTGCTGACGGCGGCTACACAGACCAGATGCCGACGTTTCCCATTTACGACTCCACTACACCCGTTGCCCCGCCGCGAAGCCATCTACCCAGAACGAAGCCGATCAAGCGCACCAGCAAGAAGGCGAAGAAGAAGTAGCCGCCCAATCCAAGATGGCCGCAGGGGTCGCGTCGATGCGCGGCGACTCGCCGGCTTCACTCGCGGAGTTCTAGGTCGTTGCCAACCACACCGGCATGGCGCACAACTCTGTCGAGGGACCGGCGACGGCCATCTTTCACATTGGGCGGCACCGTGATCGTGCTGGGTTGACATACATATGTCAGCCAGTCATCATGACCCCATGCAGCGCACCACTGTTCGGCTCGACGACAAGCTTCTAACTGACGTCAAACGACACGCCGCGCAGACGGGTCGAACCGTGACCGCTGTGATCGAAGACGCTCTACGTCGCACCCTGGCAGTTGAACGTGACGGGAGCGTTGCTCGTCCGAAGCGCTTGCCTGTCTTCAAGGGCACTGGGCTTCGCAGCGGCGTCAGCCTCGATTCCAATGCTGCGCTTCGAGACAAGATGGACGACGTCTGATGCTTCTCTGTGACGTCAACGTGCTGGTGTACGCGCATCGAACAGACGCACCTGATCACAAGCGTTACGCGGCTTTCGTAAACGACATGCTTGCCGGTGCCAGCACCTTCGGTCTGAGCAACCTTGTTCTGAGCGGCTTTCTTCGCGTCGTCACGCACCCTCGAGTGTTCAAGAAGCCGTCACCTCTCTCCGCAGCCTTGAGCTTCGTCGAGACGTTGCAGGCTGCTCCAAACGCTGCGCCGATAGTCCCCGGTCCCCGACACTGGCTCATCTTTCGGAACCTCGTGGCAAAGCAGCGGCTTCGCGGAAACGAAATCCCCGATGCATACCTCGCAGCGATCGCCATCGAAGCCGGAGCGGAGTGGGCATCCGCCGATCGTGGTTTCGCCCGCTTCGAAGAACTTCGATGGCGGCATCCTCTGGATTGAGGACGGAGTAGCCGCCCAATCCAAGATGGCCGCAAAGCCTCGCGTCGATGCGCCGCGAGGTCGCCAGCATCACTCGCGGAGTTTTAGGGCGTGCCAACCACACCGGCATAGCGCACAACTCTGCACCAGGGCGGCGACGGCCATCTTTCACATTGAGCGCCTCTACACGTCCGCAAGATCTTCTTCGCGCAGGAGCCGGTGCCTTTCGAAGACCGTGAGAATATCGACCCGGTCCCGGCGGATGACGTAAACGATGCGGTAGTTGCCGTGCAGCAGTTCACGGACGTCGTCGCGACCCAACTCCGGCACCACTCTGCCCCGTCGATAGAGGGACGCGAGCGAATCGCCTTTTGCGAAGACCTCCTCTGCTAGCTGCTCCGCGGCAGCAACGTTGTGCTGCGCGACGTACTCTTCGATCGCGCCAAGCTGCTCAACAGCCCAGTCCGTCCACCGAACGTTCACTTCTTCTTCGCAGCCTTTGCCCGCGCCTTGCGTGCCGCAGACAACCTTCGCCGCGCCTGAGCTGTCGTCATGACGCGACCCGCGTCAGAATCCGCTAGCCCGCGAGCTACCGACTCGATGAAGCGCTGGTGTTCGGAAATGCGGTCGTATTCGGAAGGAGACAACAGAACGCCTGCTGGTTTGCCGTTCTGCGTGATTACGACCGGCTGCCCGGTATCTGCCGCACGCTTGAGCCATGTCGCAGCTCGCGCCTTGAACGTTGCGATTGGAACGATGTCCTCAGCGATGCGTACCGGCTTCATTGCGAAACTCCTGACCGAATTCGGTCTGAATATAGACCGCCGGCTATCGCTTCGACAAGCGGTGTCGGCCGCCCAATCCAAGATGGCCGCAAAACCTCGCGTCGATGCGCCGCGAGGTCGCCGGCATCACTCGCGGATTTCTAGCCCGTTGCCAACCACACCGGCATAGCGCACAACTCTGCACCAGGCCGGCGACGGCCATCTTTCACATTGGGCGCTTTCGGTGCTCACCACGACGCCACGACTAATCACTACGCGTGCGTGCTCAACCAGTCGCGCAAGGCAGTGAGATTGTTCTTCTGGAGTACCGACGCCGCGCTATAGGAAGCGAACGCCCCAACGGCCACCATCATGAGGGTGACGAGAACCGTTCCAGCGAGGGGCTGGGCCGAGGCTGGGTGGATTTGGGTGCCGACGTAACCGGCAACCAACGCGAAGATCCCACTGGCCCAATGGGCGCCCTTCAGGATGACGTCATTGTTGCGAAGCACACATTCGATGGGCTCGAAACGCGCTCGCTCCTGAGGCGTCAAGACGAAGTATGCGTCGGTCACCGCGACTTTTCCCTCGTTCTGAAGCCGGGCCGGGACACGCTCGCGCAGCGAGTTCGCAAGCGTCGACTCGAACCGCTCGATGTCAAGAAACCTTAATACGCGCGGAGGGCTTGCATCACGACGGGAAGTGAAAAAAGCGGTCATCATCGAGTACCTCGTTCTCCTGTCTGAGTTATCGATCAGCAGGGTCCCTCGGTGCGCCAACGCGGTCTGACACCGCGTCGGACAGTGCCGCGACCAGAGGCCCGGCGCTTCGACCGCAGGTCGACTGCTACCCAAGAAAGCTGGGAGAGGCGCGCCCAATCCAAGATGGCCGCAGAGCCTCGCGTCGATGCGCCGCGAGGTCGCCGGCACCACTCGCGCAGTTCTTGCTCGTTGCCAAACACACCGGCATAGCGCACACCATCTGCACCAGGCCGGCGACGACCATCTTTCACATTGGGCGCTACGAACGTCGTACTTGAATGAAGACCCGCGGACGCCTGGCAACTTGGCTCGCTCGAAAGCGCTACGACATGGCGCTCAGTGTCGTCCACAGTGCCCTGTGGCGTTCCGTGTCGCTCTCTCAACCATTCAAGCCCTTGCGCGAGATGTCCACGGCTTGGTGGAAGGCGGTCGACGATGCCCCACGTATCGCGCCGTACACAGGACTCGCGCGATTTTGGGACCACGTTGCCGAAGGATGGGCTGCACCGTATGGCCGCCTATGCGACGCTGCAATCCGGTACAGTATGCCGGACGTGCCACTCGCTTCCGCATTGGACCTAGCCTGCGGAACAGGCGCCGTCGCGCGACAACTCCGAAAACGCTTCAAGACTGTTTACGGCGTCGACAACAGCGACGCGATGCTTTCGTTTGCGCGCGAGAGAGATCGTGATGGTCGTATCGTTTGGCTTAACGCCGACTTCACCGCGTTTACGATTCCAAGCCAAGTACAAGTCGCTGTGTGCGCGGGCAACTCGCTAAACTACGTGTGTTCGCTCGACGCGCTAGATCGCACGTTCTCGATGGTTGCGAGGGTGGGCTTGATCCGATTTTGTGGACACTTCCCGAGAGGGGTAGATGGTGTTCCACATGGACGATCAGAGGCAAGCAAGTGGCAAGCGCAAGCGGCGGGCCTTCACGTCTGAATTCAAGACAGAGGCTGTTCGTTTAGTTCTCGAAGAAGGCAGAACGATTGCGTCGGTCGCACGCGATCTCGATGTGATGGCATCGAGTTTGTCGCAGTGGGTTGAGCGTGCTCGAGCCGATGAAGGCACGAGCGAGCGCGGCACGCTTACGACGGACGAGCGTGCGGAGTTGCAGCGGCTGCGCAAAAAGAACCGCGAGCTCAAGCTCGACCGAGAAGTCCTAAAAAAAGCCGCGGCCTTCTTCGCGAAAGACACCAAGTGAAATTCGCTTGGATCGACGCGGAGAAGGCGAACTACGACGTGAAGCGACTCTGCCGATGCCTCGGCGTGAAGCGCTCGAGCTACTATGCGTGGCGAAAGCGTGGTGAGTCGGCGCACGCGAAAGCGGACCGCAGACTCGCAGTCGATGTGCGTGCCGAGTTCGCCGCTGGCCGCGGCTACTACGGAAGCATTCGCGTGCATCGTGAACTTCGCAAGCGGGGGATTCACGTGAGTCGCAAACGCGTGATCCGCTTGATGCAGCAGGAGAGCCTTGTTGCGCGGCCCAAGCGCCGCTACCGCCCGTACTTGCTGCCGGAGCACGAGCAAGCAATCGCGCCGAATCGATTGGCCCAGAACTTCGCATCGCCCAACGTGAACGAACGATGGGTCGGCGATGTCACCGAGCTCACGACCGCGAGCGGGAAGCTC
>CAZAER010000075.1:0-5260 GCA_964484195.1 uncultured Bdellovibrionales bacterium
GAACGGATGCGTCAAACAGCGTAAGCAACCTGTCTACGAAAGCGGATCAAGCCCATGGTGTGCGCTATGCCGGTGTGGTTGGCAACGCGTAAGAACTTCGCGAGTGAAGCCGGCGACCTCGCGTCGCATCGACGCGAGGCTTTGCGGCCATCTTGGATTGGGCGGCTACTTCTCCAACCGCTTCATCCAGAATCCCGGCTCTCGATGCAGATGCGCGAAGGCGAAGACGCGAAGTGCATCGGGTTCGACTCGGTACACGACGGCGTACGGGAAACGCGGTGCGAGCCGCCAACGAAGATTGAGCGCGGGGTCGGCATACGGAACCGGCGCGCCAAGCTCGGGACGTTCGAGCGCAAGCTCAATGACGGCGTTCATCTCGTCGATGAAGTCCAGCCCTAAACCGACCTGCCGTTCTTCGTACCAATCTGCGGCCGCATCGAATTCTTGGCGCGCGTCAACTTCGATACGAAGGCGAAGAGGCATCAGCGGCGACGGAGACGCTCTCGCGCTTCGTCACGCACCGTCGACCAATCGACAGCCGACTTGTCGTCCGAAGCTTCTACGCGACGTTCGAGTTCTGTAGCCCACGCAGATTCGGCATGTTCGTCCCGCGGACCGTCGAGGCTACGCAGCAAGTCTCGCGCGAGCTTGGCTCGCTCGTTCGTCGGTAGCTGCATGGCTTGATCGAGCAATGTCGCGGTGTGCTGCGCCATGAGAGGTAGGATAGCGAACCGCGACGGGATCGGCAATCGAGCAGCTCTCAACCATTGCGAGCAACCTTTATTGCTGGATCGGGACATCCTCGCACGTGCTTTGCGTGCAACGGCACTCGAATGGAAGAACAGCCGAGCACGGCGGGATGTATGGCCCGCATTCTAGATCCGGCGTCTCCGGTTCGAAGCCAGCGTTGACGCACGTAGGTCTTGCGCCGCAGCAGGTAGCGAAGTTTTTCGCTACGCAATCGGAGTCAACGACGCAGGAGCGGTCGACCTCCTGCGGCTTCGAGTCTCCGCAGGCCACTGTACTGAGCAGCATCGCTAAGGCCGAAACAGTCACGCGGTACGACATCATCGAAGAGCTCCGAAGCGAATCTCGCGCGGAGCGACACCAAGAGTTCGGTTGCCGCCCAATGTGAAAGATGGCCGTCGCCGGCCCGGTGCAGGTGGTGTGCGCTATGCCGGTGTGTTTGGCAACGACCAAGAACTGCGTGAGTGATGCCCGTGACCTCGCGGCGCCTCGACGCGAGGCGTTGCGGCCATCTTGGATTGGGCGCGGCACCGCGAAACGCGCACCGCAATCGGGTGTTAGTGGTAGTGAGGCATCGCCATGACGAGGACGTATGGCAGGAAACCAAAAGCCAACCAAACGACGAGTAGAAGGAACCCGCAGGCGAGCTGAAGAGGCAGCGACTTGGTTCGGCTGACACCGAATACAAGCGCTGCGACTAGACCCGTGCCCACCACGAAAATCCAGATTGGGAGCTTGCCCCACGCGACTAACAACGCCGGCGGGCCGAAGAGTGCGAACCACGGAAGCCCGATACCGAATCGGCCGAGTTGGATCGCGCAGAAGACGCACAGGGCTACGTAGGCAACTGCGGCGCCGAGCAGGAAGAGCTTCTGTCGAGTTGTAGCGCCCAATGTGAAAGATGGCCGTCGCCGGCCTGGTGCAGAGTTGTACGCTATGTCGGTGTCGCTAGCTACGGGCTAGAACTCCGCGAGTGATGCCGGCGACTCGACGCGCATCGCGTCGAGCGTTGCGGCCATCTTGGATTGGGCGCGTCGAGCAGCCGCGCCTAGAACTTCACGCGACCAGCCAGGTTGGCCACCGCGTCGCGTTCAGCAGCAATCGCCTTGGCCTCCTGGTCGCGTTGCTGCGTGAGTCTTTGCTGGTAGTCCCGATACTTCGTGTTCGTGTTGGCAACGTCCGTCAACAAATCGTTGCGATGGTACTTCTCCAGTTCATCAAGAGGGCAATGGACGACAATGTATCCGCCCTCCACCCAGGCTTCCCTCCACATCGAGTGTCGCGGGAAATGGCGCTCTGCATCGAATATCTGGACCCACTCCGACGAAGGCGTCCCCGACAATTGGAGGTAGATTTTGTAGAGCACCCGGCTCTTGTCGGGGTTATGCGTCCGGCGCTGGTCGATCCCAACGATCTCGATGTCTCCCGCACGAAACCGCCGCATGTGTGCGCTCGCTTCGTGGTGAGTGGGCTCGCTCGATCTCGAGGAAGTATCCTTTGCAGAACTCGCTTCTTGAGTAGGCACGTCTCGATCGGCGGCGGCTCCCTTCTTCTTGCCGCCAGCACGGCCCTTCGCCCTCTTCTCGCCAAGGCCAATCGCGCGAAGCAGCTTCGCTAATTCCTCGTCGAAGCGTGCGCTGTCAGTGAAGTTGGCATGCAACTTGGTGGACAAGAATGGAGGAACTTCAACAGGCTCGATCAGAATCGGAAGGACAACGACGCGCTTGGTCTTAAGTTCCTTCTGCAGAGCGATCTCGAGTTCCTTTTGCACCCAGGGCGATGCGACGGAATTGTGCGATAGGACAACCGCGAAAAACTTCGCATCGTGGATGCCTTGACCAATCTTTTCTACGAGGGAGTCGCCGATGTTGAGTTCGGCCTCATCAATCCAGACGCGCGCTCCTGCTTCCTTCAGGCGATCCGCGAGCTGACGCACAACAAACTTGTCTTTCGAACTGTGAGAGAGAAAGACAGATGACATTCGCGAAGACCTCAGAGAGCACGCGCAGCGCCCAATGTGAAAGATGGCCGTCGCCAGCCTGGTGCAAAGTTGTACGCTATGCCGGTGTGGATGGCTACGCGCTAGAACTCCGTGAGTGATGCCGGCGACCTCGCGGCCATCTTGGATTGGGCGCCGGCCTTGAGCACCACGGCAGCAGTGGTCTGCTACCGCGGCAAAAGTTCAAGTCCCAGAGTCTTATCCACTAGCGCCACGAACCTGGCGAGGTCGTCAGCAGCCTCTCTCGCAAAGACGAGATTTGGGCGCACGCTTTGGCCCACGTTCTCGGGCGGCTCACCGAGGGTCTTGCAGTATCGCGCGTTCTTCCTTGCGTGGTTGTGAGCGATCATGTTGCGGACAGCGATGATGTGACGCAATCGATCATGCACCTTGGCATCGTGCTCGAAATGGACGCCGAAGGTTATCTCGATCGATTTCAACAACTTGTCGAAACCACCGAACGACATTTTCTCGGCATGCGACGACGCGACCTGCGCGACGGCATCGTCGAGGTCGATCTGCAGCTCAGACGCGAGTTGTTCGGCAAGCCGCTTCAGACCGGCAGCTTCCGGCCTTCGCCACAACGCCCATCCAAAGACGTCCGCAAGGTAGTAATGGAACGAGTCTACCGAACGAGAGAGCAAGATCTCTGCGGCGACTTCCTCGAACTCGTTCGGACGAGTCTCGAACCCCGTATCTGCGAAGTGTTTGTGCCACAGTTTTGCCAGCGGGCTGCGGTTTGTGGATGACGCCTTCCGGCAGGCCTCGAAAGCGTCTACTGCGAAGTCTACGAAACGATTGGAGACGCCGACAGCATAGGTCAGAAAGCGAGCCTGCGAAGCTGTGAGCATGGGTTCTCCGGACTTGCGCAGGCGCCCAATGTGAAAGATGGCCGTCGCCGGCCTGTTGCAGATGGTGTGCGCTATGCCGGTGTGGTTGGCAACACGCTAGAACTCCGCGAGTGAAGCCGGCGAGTCGCGGCGCTTCGACGCGACCCCTGCGGCCATCTTGGATTGGGCGCGACTCACTCCAGCCCTTCACCGATGTACTGCCTACGCCCCGCCCAAAACTCCACGACTTCGGTCCACCACCGTTTGGATTCGGTTAGGAGCAGTGCTTCGATTTCATCGAGCGGCACGCCAGCGGTAGTTGCCCACGTTTGCGTGTCTTCTAGAAAACCAACGGTCGCGAGCTGGCGAACGTAGTCGTCACCTTCAACATGCAAGCGTTCGACGAAGTCGAAGAAGGCTCGAACCACAGCAACGTCTCGGCCTTTGTGGAACTCGATGAGGTGACGGCAGAGGTGGGAGGCTTCGAGATACGGCAGGCGCTCGTCACCCGGCTCGTAGTTGTAGCGAACGTATTCTTCGAGGAGCGGCGCGAAGGAAGGGACGGCAGCCGCCAACATCGGCATGACATCTTCCTTAGAAATCATCTGCGCAGCGCCCAATGTGAAAGATGGCCGTCGCCGGCCTGGTGCAGAGTTGTACGCTATGCCGGTGTGGATGGCTACGCGCTAGAACTCCGCGAGTGAAGCCGGCGAGTCGCGGCGCTTCGACGCGACCCTTGCGGCCATCTTGGATTGGGCGCGGCGTTCACCAAAAAAACGGACGGGGCTTGCTAATATTTGAGCCCAGTTTGCGGAGTACCTTGGCGCTTAGCTTCGGCTCGAGTCCTTCGGCAAACAGTTTGGCAGCGTCGGCATCCGCGGCATGCACGAGAAGAGCCGCATCTTGGAGGGCGCGTTCGGAACGCCAGTGAGTATTGCGAATGCTTTCCAACATTCGGTCTAGGACCGCCTTCCACAAACCGCTGCCACCCGGAAAAACAGCGTGAAGTAGAAGAGTAAACGCCTCTGCTTTGCTGCCTGGTTCCTGAATCTGCGACGTCGCAGGCAGCATCTTCGACAGCAGGGATTTCGCCTGCGAAACGTTCCCTGTTTCGACGAGTGCACGAAGTGGCCACGCGCATGCTGCGACCTGTTGATAGGCATCGGTAGCCAGCATTGCGGCTGCGTGAGCGCGGTGCGCGTAGTCGACAACGGTGGTGCTCTCGGCAAAGCGAGCGACCCAGGCTAGCGCCTGGGCCTTCATCCACGGATCGTCGATGTCCTCGGCAGCACGAGCGGCGTCAGCGGTACTGGTCTTCGCGAGTTGCGCGACTCGATCACGCTGCTTGGTAGGAGAACCCACCGATTCAACCTCGTAGCGCCCAATGTGGAAGATGGCCGTCGCCGGCCTGGTGCAGCGTTGTACGCTATGCCGGTGTGGTTGGCTACGCGTTAGAACTCCGCGAGTGATGCCGGCGACCTCGCGTCGCAGCGACGCGAGGCGTTGCGGCCATCTTGGATTGGGCGCCTCCTGGGCATGGTCTGCGAACGCTTGCTACAACGATCCCTGTCCCGTCGTTCCGTTATGGGAATCGGCGAGTTCCTGGAGTGTCTCAATGAACTTGAAAGCTGGGCTTGATCCGCTTTCGTAGACAGGTTGCTTACGCTGTTTGACGCATCCGTTC
>CAZAER010000076.1:0-4598 GCA_964484195.1 uncultured Bdellovibrionales bacterium
CGCGTGAGCAGCTGCGGTAGGGCATTGCCGGTGTCGCGCGTGCCCATGGCTTGCATCATGGCGATGCCGCGCTGGATCATGCCGTTCTTGGGGTCGGCGGCTACCGCCAGTGACCGCGCCAGCGGACGCAGATCCGTCTCGTCGTCGAGGAGCTGCAAGGCGTCGGCGAGACCTTGGATGGTGCTGGTGTACGCATCTTTCGTGACCAGGTGCTGCAGCAGCGCATCGACCTCGCCGCGTGCCTCGGCGTCGCGCATCAACAGGCTGCCGAGTGGCACCAAAGTTTGCACCAGCGGTTGGTCGAGCACTTCTTGCAGGCGCTCGTCCATGCCGTCGGCCCAAGCGGCGAGGTCGCCGGCCGTCGCGTGCGCCTGGATGCGCGTTTGGACGAAGCCCAAGATTTGCGCGGCTAGCGGCGCGGTGTCGGCGCTGGCCATGCGTTGGCCGTTGCTGTCGAGGAGGCCACCGATCAGCCCCTTCAAGCCGTCGCCCATGGCCGAGGAGAGGTCGGGGTCGAGCTCCAGAGCTGCGTCGACGTTGCGCAGTGCATCGACCAGCAACAACATCGGCGTCAGGTTGACCACCGTCTGTCCGTCATTGCGTACGGTGTAAGAGCGGCCGGCGCGGGTGGTGAGGCCGGCGTTGAGCTCGGGGAGCATGAGCGAGCGGGCGAGCGCCAGCACGCGCGTGCGTCCGTCGATGCCGCCGACATCGATCGACTTCAAGGTGGCGAGCGCCCGACCGATGCCCGCGAGCGGGTTCGTCGCCACCGCTTCGGCGATGACCGGCTCGAAGCGGACGATGCCGGTGTTGGGAGCGTACAAGTATGCGTTCGGATCGTCGGACTGCACGAAGTCGCTGTCGCGGCTGCCGTAGTGTTTGTGCAGCGCACCGAACAGGTCGACGAACAGATCGATGCGGCCGTGGTCGTAGAACGCCTGGATGATCGGCGCGAGGTTGCCGTAGAAACCCTCGAGCTCCCACGAGAAGATGGTGCCGTTGTGCCGGCTCTTGAGCGACACGCCATCCCAGGTGGGCACGTCGTCGTAGATGCCGGCGAGATACGCGTTGTACGGGGCGAAGACGAAGCGATCGAGCGACTCGGGAGTCGGGTAGAGACCGAAGCCGTCGATGCCGCTCTCGTATTCGATGAGCGAATGCGTCGCGACAGCGGCGAGCGTCGAGTCTTTGATGGTGACGACGGCTTTTCCGATGATCGACTCGGTGTGGAAGATGGCGATGTCGTCGATCTGGGTGAGCTCGCACTCGGCGTAGCCGTCACCGAAGAACGGATACGACACGCCGAGCATGGTGACGTAGGCGCCTTCCTTGTTGCAGAGCTTCGCATGGCGGGCGTCGAACATCAGGTGGATGAAGCGCTGGAAGATGCTGCGGTTGTTGCGCAGGTCGGGCCGCGTCCGGTCGACCGGTGTCTGCATGGTGCCGGTCGGCGGGCCGTTGATGTTCTGCGGGTCGTAGCTGATGAGGTCCTTGTATTCGAGGTAACGCGAGATGGTGCCCGACAGATTGGCGACGCGTGGGTCTTCGAAGGCGTCGAGCAAGCTCTCCACGAGCCCCGGCTGGCGCAGGATCTCGACGACGATCTCGAGCAAGTCCTCCGCCATCGCGGTGTCGTCCTCGAGCCTGTAGTCGGCGTAGGGCTGCTTGCGTAACATCTGCAACGCCACTGAGAGCGCCCGCGTTCCTGACGCGAGCGCGCGCTCGTCGCGACGCGCCAGCTCCTGCCACGCGGTGAGCGCCGGAAGCAGAGTGTCGCGCTTGGCGACGATTCCGCCGACATACGCGAGATCGAGAAGCGGCGAGCGCGTCGTATCGTAACCGCCAAAGCGGACCTGACCACTCGAGTAGGTGGCGCTCCGGGCCCGCGGCGGACCCAGGAGCAAGGCGCCGGGGCGCAGAAGCTGACCGATGGCCCCCGGTGAGGTCTTGGAGATGCGGGCTGCCTCGCGGGTGAGGCCGGCGAGCACGGTGCCTTCGACGTTGTCGTAGCGGTAGGCGAGGGCGCCACCGCCATCGAGCAGGCGGCCGAATTGATCGCGGCGCTCCGAGCGGGTCACACGCGCGAGCGGGAACGGGGTGCCACTAACCTGAGCGCCACTCACTGTTTTGGCGACACCGCGGTCGTCACGTTGGACGATGTAGCGCGCCGTCTGATTGTCGAGCTCTGCGTCGTAGGTGCGCAAGAAGTCACGCACCACGAACCAGCTGTGATTGCTGTCGTCTTCCTCGTCGAACGCGTCGACGAGCTCGGGCTGCAGCACCGACAGCGCGTTCGCGAGCGTGACCGTACCCGCTTCGGTGGTCGCGATGGCCTCGAGGCTCTTGGCGAGGAGCTTGCCGGTGCCTTCGAAATTCATGAAGACGCGTATGAAGCCCGGCGTGAGATGCGGTTGCACGTAGCCGTCGCGTCTCGCGATGCGCTCAAGGGCGCCAAGCGCCTCGGTGTCTTGCGCGAGACTCTCGAGCCACGTCTGCATGGTGTCGGTCGCCTCGCGCATCGTGCCGTCGTCGTAGAGCGGGAGCATCTGCTCGAGCATGTCGCGCACCGCGCCGCCGACGGGGGCTTCGAGCGCCGCGTTGGTTTCGTCGATGAGGCGGTCGCGCTGCAGGAAGAGCGCCTTCAGGCGGGCGCTGTCATCGGCGGCCGGCTCGAGATTTTGCGTGCAGGTAGGGTGGCCGGCGACCAGCGTCGGGTCGTCGGCGACCGCGATGCGGTTGCACATCTCGCGATAGACGGCCGCACCGACGCTCGGGTCTTCCCGGGCGATGCGTGTGGTGTCCATTTCGGGGGCGCAGGCCGCGAGGAAGGCAAGGCACGGCCCCAGAACGCCCATGAGGCGCCTGCGCCCGGGGGAGGATTGCCGTGCGTCGACCATGGTCAGAAACCTGCGGAAGCCAGTGATGGATTATCTGGCGCCCGACACGCTCGGTTTCGTGCATCTGACCTCTTAGATCGCCGGTATCAAAGGTCCGTGACTGCACCTAAGTCAGCGGAACTAACAAGCTTTGCGTACTTTGCGAGCACTCCGCGGGTGTAGCGGGGGGGAGGTGCCTTCCAGGCAGCCCGCCGCCGCGTCAGCTCCTCGGCGGGCACTTTCAGGTCCAGCACCCCGGAATCCCCGTCCAGGTGAATCATGTCGCCGTCCTCGACGAGGGCGATGGGACCGCCCGCTGCCGCCTCCGGAACGATGTGCCCGACGACGAGGCCGTAGGTGCCGCCGGAGAAGCGGCCGTCGGTGATCAGCGCGACGCTATCGCCCATGCCGGCGCCGATGATGGCCGCGGTCGGTGACAACATCTCGCGCATGCCCGGGCCGCCTTTGGGGCCTTCGTAGCGGATGACCAGGATGTCGCCCGGCTTGATCTTGCCGGCGAGAATCGCGGCCAGGGAGTCTTCCTCGCGGTCGAAGACGCGTGCGGGCCCTTCGAGCTTACGTGACTTCACGCCCGAGAGCTTGGCGACGCTGCCGCCGGGAGCGAGCGAGCCGCGCAAGATCGCCAGGTGTCCGTTTTTGTAGACAGGGTCGTTCCACGGGCGAATGACGTCCTGGTTCTTGGGCGGGGTATCGGGAAGGTGCGCGAGCGTCTCTTCGATGGTCTTGCCGGTGATGGTTCGACAGGTGCCGTCGATGAGGCCGTGCACGAGCAGCATCTTCATGACCTGCGGTGTTCCGCCCGCCTCGTGCAGGTGCGTCGCGACGTATTTGCCCGAAGGCTTGAGATCACAGAGCACCGGCACCTTGGCGGCGAGCGTCGTAAAATCGTCGAGGGTGATCTTCACCCCGGCGGCGTGCGCGATAGCGGGCAGGTGCAAGGCTGCGTTCGTCGAGCCGCCGAGCGCGATGACGACCGCGATGGCGTTCAAGAAGGCTTCGCGTGTCAGCATCTGCCGCGCGTTGCGGCCCGCTTTGATGGCGTCGAACAAGACGCGCGCCGACTCGGCGGCGCTGTCGGCTTTCTCGTGATCGGCGGCCGACATGGTGGACGACTTGGGTAGCGACAAGCCCAACGCCTCGGCGGCGCTCGACATGGTGTTGGCGGTGTACATGCCGCCGCAGGCGCCTACACCCGGACAGGCGTGGCGCTCGACCTCGAGGAGCTCCTTGTCGTCGATGAGCCCCGCGGCGTGTTTGCCGACCGCTTCGAAAGCGCTCACGACGGTGAGATCTTGTCCGCGCAAGCGGCCAGGCTTGATGGTGCCGGCGTAGACGAAGATGGCCGGGATATCGAGGCGCGCCATGGCGATGAGGGCGCCAGGAATGTTCTTGTCGCAGCCGCCGACCGCGACGACGCCGTCGAGCGACTGCCCGTTGCAGACCGTCTCGATGCAGTCGGCGATGACCTCACGCGAAACCAGGGAGTACTTCATGCCCTCGGTCCCCATGGAGATGCCGTCGGAGATGGTCGGCGTGCCAAATCTCTGGGGCATGGCGCCGGATTTGCGGATAGCCTCTTCGATTCCAGGGATGAGACTGCCAATGCCCGCATTGCACGGCGTAATCGTGGAATCCCCGCTGGCGACGCCAATCAGCGGTTTTTTGAAATCGGCGTCGTCGAAGCCAACTGCCCGTAACATG
>CAZAER010000077.1:0-3885 GCA_964484195.1 uncultured Bdellovibrionales bacterium
ACCGATGACCGATGACCGATGACCGATGACCGATGACCGATGACCGATGACCGATAGTCTGTTCATCGGCAGTCGGCAGTCGGCAGTCGGCAGTCGGCAGTCGGCAGTCGGCAATCGGCCATCGGCTCATCGCGCCAAGAATATCGTCTGCGTCTCCCCATTCGGCTGAATCTGCTGCAACCGCGTCTTCCCCCTATAAAACGACAGCCGCGCATCCGGATCCACCGGTTCGCCATCGCGGAACCACTGCGTCCCATCGTCCGGCACCCGCAGCTCGAGCATCCCCCCCGCGCCAACGCGATAGCCGACACGCAGTCGACCCATCCCCAAATCCCCCGTGACGTGATCAATCTTCAAAATCTTCGACGGCACCACATCCCCGTCGAGGATGGCGTTGGTGCTCGGATCGCCAGCGATGGTCAGGGTCACGGCGGTCACACCCGCCGGCAAGGCCACCGGCTTGGGCGTCTCCTGCGCGCGCGGCTTCGGGTCGCGCGGCTGCGTCGCCTTCAAGCGCACTGGCGGCTCGGGCGGTACGCGTCGCAGCGCAACGCGCAGTTTGAGTGGGGTGCCCGACTGGATCTCGATGGGAACCGTGAACGTGAAGTGGTCCGCCGCGGCGATCGATAGCTTGTGTGCACCCGGCGTGAGGTCTTCGCCTTCGAACGGAGCGGCGGTCCCGACGACGCGTCCATCGATGGCGATGGTCAGGCCGATGGCCGGGACGACGTCGAGGTGCAGGCGAGCAGCACCGGGCTCGCCGCGGAAGAACACGCGCAATTTGTGCAGGCTCTCACAGCCAGAGGCCCCGAGTGCCAGTGTGGCACTCAGCGCCAGGGATAGGGCGTGCCGCAGGGACGCGGGTCGGTCGGACATGTGGAGCCCCAGTCTAACGCACAAAATGTAAAAAAATCGAACGGCCGGCTGAGCGACATAACCTGCTGTTCGAGCTTCGGTTTTATCGCCTATTTGACCGCATCATCATCCTAAAACACCGTCGACCACACAAAAACCCACTAAAGTTTTGCCAAAAGAGGGCGTTATTCGAGGCTACGCCAGAGCTGACGGTCATCGCTGTTCGATCGGTAAGCACAGGTGTCTCGTATCGTACTCGGCGCCAATGCCGTATACGCCGCGGGTCCGCTGGGGGGCGGATGAACCTTATTGCGACCGATTGTCGCAAGGGATGTGCGACATGACCGGCTCTAAGAAACGCCCCGGCCCTGCACGTGCAAAGCCTCTCGCTGCTGCCA
This sequence comes from uncultured Bdellovibrionales bacterium, assembly GCA_964484195.1. Classification (GTDB taxonomy): domain Bacteria; phylum Myxococcota; class XYA12-FULL-58-9; order XYA12-FULL-58-9; family JALHOP01; genus JALHOP01. Next base: position 1,254 of record CAZAER010000077.1, read on the forward strand.
GCGATGATCTGATCGGTGGTCCGCTAACGGGGACACGCTCTCTGGGCGGCCTCGCTCGCGCTCGCGCGCCCATGGCGCCACGCCGACTCTCCGAAGCCCGCCGTCTCCCCGACTCGCGACGCACCAACGAGTGGCTCGCGGAAGCCTCGCACGCCATCTATGACTGGAACTCCGTGAATGTCAGCTCGTCGCTCGTCGGCCGCTCGTTCACGCTCTGTGACGAAACCCTACGCGACGGCCTGCAGTCTCCCTCGGTCACCGATCCCTCCGTCGACCAGAAGATCGAGCTCCTGCATCTCATGAGCTCACTGGGCATCGGCGCCATCACCGTCGGCTTGCCCGGCGCGGGTGAGCGCGCCTACCGCGACTCGTTGGCTCTGGTTCGCGAGGCGGTTCGCACGCGTCTGCCGGCGCGCATCAATCTCTCGGCGCGCACCATGGAAGCGGATCTGCGGCCGATCGCCGACATCGCGCAAGCCACCGGCGCGGCGCTCACGGCCTACACCTTCATTGGCTCGAGCCCGATTCGCCTGTTCGCCGAGGGTTGGACGTTGTCGACGCTGCTGCGTCACGTCGAGACCGCGGTGAGCTTCGCGGTCAAAGAAGGCATCGAAGTCTGCCTGGTCACCGAAGACACGACGCGCGCTCGGCCCGACGTGCTCGATCCGCTATTCCGGACGGCGATCAGCCTAGGCGCTCGTCGCCTGTGCCTCTGCGACACGGTCGGTCATGCGACCCCCGACGGAGTGCGCGGACTGGTCGCTTGGACCCGTAACCTCATCGTCGGCTGCGGTGCCGAGGTTGGCCTCGACTGGCATGGTCACAATGACCGCGGCCTCGCCGTCATCAACTCGCTGGTGGCCCTCGAAGCCGGCGCCGACCGCGCGCACGGCACCGGCCTCGGCCTGGGTGAGCGCGTCGGTAACGCCGCCATGGATCAGCTGCTCATCAATCTGAAGCTGGGCGGCGCCTATGAGCACGACATCTCGAACCTTGCCCGCTATTGCGAGTTGGTGGCCAGCAGCTGCCAGGTCGACATCCCGGCGAGCTACCCGGTCTTCGGGCGCGACGCTTTCCGCACCGCGACCGGAGTCCACGCCGCCGCCATCATCAAAGCGCAGCGCAAGGGCGACACCGACTACGCCGATCGCGTGTACTCGGGAGTTCCCGCGAGCTGGGTTGGTCGCAACCAGGCCATCGAGGTCAGCCACATGAGTGGCGCGTCGAACGTCGTGCATTGGCTCGAAGCCAATGGAGTGGCCGCCGATCAAGAGCTGATCGCCGCCATCATGAAGCGCGCGAAAAGCATGCGCAGGGTCCTTGCCGACGACGAGCTCCAGGCGCTCGTGGCGGCGCACACCGGCGCCGAGAACGACGCCGACGAGATGGTTCCCGAGCTCACGATGGGTCGCGAGCTCGAAGCCGAAGCGACCGTCAACTGAGCGGTAGCGCCGCGAACGGTGCCGTCCCCGGTGGCGCGTTGGTGGCGTAGACCGTCACCGTCGCCGCCGCGAGCACGATGTTCGACGTGCGCGTGCCGTAGGGGCCTGCCACGACGAACGCTGCTTCGACCGCAGGCGGGCGCCAATCGCCGGTTGCCGCATGCACGCTCTCGGCTTCCGCTGGGATGGTGCGGTCGGCGAGCACGAGGCCCAGGCGGTCGACGAGCTCGCTGCGCGGCCAACGCGCCATGTCCGCGACAGCGTTGCGCGCGTGATCCGCCTTGGGTGACGGTGTCTCGAGCGGACGGTTCTCGAGCACGTGGATGCCGTGCGCGAGCTCCCTGATGTCGGGTCGGTCGCCGTCGAACAAGCCGATATAGAAGACGCGGCTGTAGTCCGCGACCAGCAGTGCGCAGGGATTGTAGTCACGGGGTGAGACGCGCTCGGCGAACGCCTGCACCGCGAGCTCCGCGGTCGGTAAGCGCGCGAGCAACAACGGGAGCTCGCCCCGCGAGCGTTTCGCCGGGTCGCGCCCGCCCTGCGGCACATCGGGGCGCTTGGTCGCAAGCGGCTGGTTGGTGAGCGCTGCCACGACGCCGTCACGATTGGCGGCGAGCCACGTACCGCCGGCGAGCACGTCGCGCCCACCGGCGATGCCCGGCTCGAGCTCGTGCACCGGCTCGGCGGGACGGGTGAAGAGCTCGTCACGATTGGCAGCGACGACCAACGGCACTTCGGGATGCACCCGCGAGGCGACGATGACGAGGCACACCGCGGCTACGGCTTCGGTGCCGGGAGGTTCTTCGGCATGAAGGTGCTCGGGACTTCGATTTCGGCGCGGGCATAGAAAGCGCCGGTCGAGGCGTCTTGCCAGGTGCCGACGATGCGCGCGTTCACCAGACGCTGCGTGTTCAAGTAGCGCGCGAGCACGGCGCGGGCGCGGTTCTCGGCGGTCGTTTGCGCGAGCGACGGATTGTCGATGCCTTGCACGACACCGGTGGCGAGGAGATAGCGCTGGCCCTCACGGTCGACGACCTCGGCTTCGTTGCGTGCCCAGACTGGCGCATTTTTGCGATCTTCCACCGTCGTTGGCGTCAGCACGCCGGTGCCGTCCCAGTCCGCTGGAGCGGGCACGTTCGGATCTTCGATGAGGTCGACCTCGGTGCTGGCGAGCACGGGCGTCGGATCGC
>CAZAER010000078.1:0-3819 GCA_964484195.1 uncultured Bdellovibrionales bacterium
CGCGCAGATGAGCAGCTACGCCGAAGCGGGCATCCGGCAATACCGCATCGAGGCGGTGCTCGACGAGCAGACCACGAACATCTGCCGCTACCTGCACGGCAAGACCTTCTCGGTGGCCGACGCTCTCCGGCGCTTCGACCGCATCGAGCAGCTCGACGACCCGGAGGCCATCAAGCAGGCGATGCCCTGGGTCCGCGAGGCCCAGGACCGCGAGACGGGCCGCACCCGACTCTACGTGGACGGCGGCGCCGGACGGACCGATCTCGCCGAGGTCACGCGCTCCGCGATGGGCACCCGGGACGATCGCGGCGACTTCCGCGCGCTCGCCAGCGACAGCGCGCTGAACGAGGTCGGCATCGGCTTCCCGCCGTACCACGGCCTCTGTCGGTCCACGACGCTCGCGGTCGTGTGAAGACCGCCGAGGTCAACAACAGCGCGTCGACGAAGCGAATCGAACCTTTGCCAGTGCCAGGCCCATCCGGTGGGCTTCGGCTACGGACACGACCGAGCCTCCGGGGTGCTCGCCAATCCACGCCCGTGCGGCATCTTGCGAAGCAAAGAAGTGCACCTGACGGCAGAAGCTGCCGCGAATCGAGGCCATGTCGCCGGGGACGACGAGAGAGACCATCGCGCTCTCGGGGTCCAGCCTGCGCACGCCTTCTGGACCGACCTCGAACTGAATCGGGGAGCCGGTCGCATGGCACGCGGACTTGACCTCCGCGCGAACGCCGAGGATTCCGGGAAAGATGAGGGTGTCGAGCGCGCACCATGTGTAGAGTTCACGACCCTCGATCAGGAATCGATGCTCGGTAGGCCGAAGCGTGAGGCCGAGCCCGACGAGGCGTCCTTCGTCGTCGTACTCGATGTCCCTCCAAGCCTTCAGCGATTCGCGAACGGTCTCGAGCGCCAATCGACTCGACGTCCCGATCTCCTCCAGCGTAATCGGCTCGCCGCGCATCAACAGGATCATGATCGTTCGCACCAGTCCGGGCACTTCGTCACGAGCCGCCGACTCGGCGTGCGCAAACAGGCCGCTGAGGTCCACCGTGCTCTTCGTCTCGTCAGTCACCGGTTCACCTCGTGCGCCGGGTAGCCCGAGTCCGTGATCGCCGCGGCGATGCGCGTCGAGTCAGTCTCGGAGGGCCGGTAGCGAACGCGAGCGCGTCCGGGGCTCATCGTGACCTGTACGTCGACGACGCCTTGGACTGCTCGGGCGGCAGTACGCACAGTGATCGGGCAGGTCGCGCAGTGCATTCCTTCGACCACGAGCTCGACGACCTGCTCGCCAATCGCTGGCGGCGACGTGGTTGGTGGGGCCGCCGCCGTTCCCGTCGACGCGCTCCCGGAAGGAACGTCGCGCCGCTCGCAGGCGACCCAGAAGAGGAGCGCCACGGCTCCAACCACCACGAGGGCGGCGCGCCCCATCAGGCGTTCTCCTCGAAGGTTCGCGACAGATGCCTCTGGCGGATGAACGAGACCGCGCGGCTCGCGGCGACCGCAACGATGGCGATGGCCGCCAGGACAGAGAGCACTCCGAGGGTGCCCGTGGAGCACGCGCCGCCGCACGCGAATGCGGGCGTGGGCCAGGCGAACGCGACGACGGCCGCCGTCGTGACGGGGAGGAGCCGCGTCACGGTTGCACGCGCGCGGGGTACCCCGCGTCCGTCACGGCCTGGGCCATCCGCGCCGGGGTCACACGGGCGGGATCGTAGGTAACCCGTGCGGTCTTGCTCTCCGTGCTCACGACGGCGTCGCTCACTCCATCGAGCCTTCGAAGCACAGTGCGCACGGTGATCGGGCAGGTGGCGCAGTGCATACCGTCGACGTGCAACACGACGGTGGCGGTCGCGGGCGCCTGTGCTGCCGCAGGAGACGCCGAGAGCGTAAGGAACACGGGGATCGCGAAGAGGGTCGCCAGCGTCATCAGTCCGGGGATGGTCAGCTTTTTCATGGGGATTTCCGCTTCTAGGCAGCGCAGCAGGAGAGCTTCGCCACGTCCTTGTCGAAGGTTTGCGCAGCCAGCTTGATGGCTTCAGCGCCCGTGAGATACGGGTGGAAGGCACGGGCGAGCTCGCTCACCGGGATGCCGTGCCGAATCGCAAGGGCGGGCTCCATGATGAGGTCGCCAGCTTCGGGCGCGAGGATCACCGCGCCCACGAGCCGATCTGTGCCCCGCTCGCGGATCAGCTTCACGAACCCACGCTTGTCGCGCGCCGCCAACGCCCGCGGGACGTACGACATCGGCAGCTTCGCGACATCCACAGCGATGCCACGCTCGCGCGCCTGCTTCTCGGTGAGGCCTACGGTTGCAAGTTGGGGATCCGTAAACACGACAGCCGGCAGCGCGCGGTAGTCGCGAGGTTGCTTGGAGGTGCCAAGCGCGTTCTCCGCAGCCAGGCGTCCTTCGTACGCGGCGGTGTAGACGAAGGCCGGCTCACCGATGACGTCGCCGGCCGCGAAGACCCCGGGAGAGGACGTTTCGAGGGTCTCGTCGACCTGAACTGTGCCGTCCTCGCGGAGCTGCACCCCGATCCGAGCGAGTCCGAGGTCGTCCGTGTTTGCACGCCGGCCGGTGGCCACGAGGATCTGTTCGGCAGCGATGCGGAGGCAATGGCCGCCCTGCTCGACCTCGAGCACGCGGTCCGTGCCTTCCCGAGATGCTCGGAGCGTACGTGCGCCAGTCAGGATGCGAACCCCCTCGCTGGAGAGGAGCCGCTCGAGTTCCTCGGTCACGTCGTCGTCTTCGGTCGGCAGCACGTGCGCGCTGCGTTGAACGACAGTCACGTGCGTGCCGAGGCGCGCGAACGCCTGCGCTAGCTCCAGAGCCACGAAGCGTCCGCCGAGGACGACCATCGAACGTGGCAGAGTCTCGAGCGCGAGCGCGTCGGTACTCGTGAGAAAGCCTGCCTCAGCGAGACCAGGGATGTCGGCCACGTGGGGCCGCATACCTGTCGCGATGACGAATCGCCGCGCGGATAGCTCCGCGCCACCGACCGAGACGACGCCCGGCCGGTCAAATCGAGCGTGTCCCTCGACGAACGACACGCCCCTGGCCGCGGAGAGGACGTTCGCGTACTTCGCCTGGCGAAGCTCCTCGACCAGGCTCTGCTTCTCTCTCATGAGCGCACCGAAGTCGGTGACCCGGGCTTCGGAGGCGGTGCCGGCAAACCGTGGGTGATTCGCGCGGTGCACGCCCTCGGCGGCGCGGATGAGGGTCTTGGACGGAACGCAGCCAATGTTCACGCACGTGCCGCCAAGCGTTCCTCGCTCGACGACGGCCACCTTGGCGCCCAGCTCCGATGCACGAAGGGCAGCACCGAAAGCAGCGCCACCAGAGCCGATGACGACGAGGTCGAGGGTGTCGCTCGGGCGCTTGTGCGTCGATCGTTGAGGTGCCTCGGGCCTGATGTGCGCCTTGGCGACGTAACCCTTCGCGGCTGCCGTCTCTACGACGCTGCCCGGCACGAAGGACTCGTCGACGTGCAGGGTTGCGCGCCGGTCCCCGAAGCTGACGTCTGCTTGGTGCACCCCCGGCAGCTGGGAGAGGGCCGCGCGCAGGGTGACTGCGCAGTGGTCGCACGTCATCCCTTCGACGGAGAAGATGATCTCGTTCGTGGTCATCATTGCTCCTCAGCTGAACAGGTAAGGGACGAGGTACGGGAAGACGAGGAAGCCGACGACGAGCGCCGTCGCGACCCAGAGCATGATCCTCCCGGCTCGGTTCGTTCGAGGCGCCGGGCAGTCGCACGCGGCGCCATCGGCACCGCTGGTCACTTGCGCGCCGCGTGGGCGCCGGTACGTGAAGTAGAACCCGGCCCC
>CAZAER010000079.1:0-3313 GCA_964484195.1 uncultured Bdellovibrionales bacterium
TCCTGCCGGTCATGGCGCGCGCCAAACACGAGCGGCTGCGGACGCGAGGCTACGTATCGACTGCGTTCTGGTGCCCCTACGAAGGCAAGATTCAGCCTTCGCGCGTCGTCGCGGTTGCCAAGCGCCTGGCCGATCTCGGCTGCGACGAGATCTCCATCGGCGACACCATCGGCAAGGCGAGCCCCGACGAGGTTCGCGCCCTGCTCGACGAGCTACTGCCGGTCGTCCCTGCAGCGCAGGTGGCGCTGCACTTCCACGACACCTTCGGCAACGCCCGCAACAACGTGCTCGCAGGGCTTGCCCACGGGGTCGTCCGCTACGACGCGAGCGCCGGCGGCATCGGCGGGTGCCCCTACGCCCCGGGTGCGCGCGGCAACATCGCCACCGAAGTGCTCATTCGGACCCTGCGCGGAGCGGGTGTAGAGATGCAGTACGACCTTGCTGCCATCGACAAGGCGCGCGCAATCATCGCGCCATACGTCGGACACCCCTTGAACGCCGCCTGAGGCTACGCGATTCAGCGGCATGGCTTACTGGTTGTTCAAGTCCGAGCCGGACGTCTTCTCGTATGACGACCTCTTGAAGGCGAAGAACAAGACCACCTTCTGGGAAGGTGTCCGCAACTACCAGGCCCGCAACTTCCTGCGCGATCAAATCAAGAAGGGCGACGGTGTCCTTTATTACCACTCGAACGCGGAGCCGAAGGCGATCATCGGTACCGCCAAGGTGGTGCGCGAGGGGTACCCCGATGCCACGCAATTCGATCCCAAAGCGCATTATTACGACGAAGGCACCAAGCGCGACGAGCCGCGATGGTATGGCGTCGACATTCAGGCCGATCGGCCGTTCAAGCAGGTGGTTACTTTGGAAGACATCAAGCAAGCCAAGGCGCTCGCCGGCATGATGCTGGTGAAGAAGGGCGCCCGTCTTTCCGTTCAGCCGGTGACGCCGGAGCAGTGGCGCCACATTTTGTCGATGGGAGGCCTCAAGTGAGCTTTTCGACCGTCATCTTCGACATCGATGGAACCCTGGTGGATTCGGTCGACCTGCACGCACGAGCTTGGCAGGAAGCCTTCGACCATTTCGGCAAACACGTCGCCTTCGACGCGGTGCGCGCTCAGATCGGCAAGGGCGGCGATCAGTTGATCCCGCATTTCTTGAGCCCTCGCGAGGTGTCCGCTATCGGCGACAAGCTCGAGAAGTTTCGCGGTGAGATCTTCAAGCGCAACTATCTGCCGCAGGTGCGTGCGTTTCCGCGGACGCGCGAGCTCTTCGAGCGTCTCGCTGGTGACGGCGTCAAGGTCGCGCTCGCGTCCTCTGCCAAGGCGCACGAGCTCAAGCACTACGTCGAGGTGGCACGCATCGGTGACCTCATCGACACCAAGACCTCCGCGGGCGACGTCGAGAGCACCAAGCCCGATCCCGAAGTCGTGCGCGTGGCCATGGAGCGTCTCGGCAAGCCGGCGCCCGTCAAGGTGCGCATGGTCGGCGACAGCCCATGGGACGTCGAGGCGGCGCACGCCGCTGGCGTCGCGTGCGTGAGCGTCCTCTGCGGTGGGTTCCCCGAGGCCGACCTCAAGCGTGCCGGTAGCAACGGCATCTTCGAGGGACCGGGCGATATCATCGAGAGCTATCAGCGCTTCCGCGCGACCCCGCCGCTCTCTACTTGAAGACGTTGGCGAGCGTCGTGATGAACAGAGCGTTCACGGGGTCGATGAGAAAGGCCCCGACGATCGGCACGACGATGAAGGCGCGCGGCGCTGGGCCGTACTTCTTCACGAGCACGTCCATGCAGGCCATGGCGTTGGCGGTGGTGCCGAGCATGAAGCCGGTAAAGCCGCCCGCCATGACCGCGGCTTCGTAGTCGCGCCCCATCAGCGCGAACACGCCGACCACCATCAAGGCCACGAGAATGATCTGGCAGACCAGCATGACCAGGAATGGTCCAGCGAGGTCGATGAGGGTCCACAGCTTCAAGGTCATGAGCGCCATGACGATGAAGATCTGCAGGGCGACGTTGCCGACAGCGTCCATGCGATGCTGCTGGATCTTCAGCCAGCCGAATTTCTCGTCGAGGTTGCGGATGATCGCCGCGACGATCATCGCGCCGATGTACATGGGCACGGTGATGCCCGCGTGAGCGATGCCACGGCTCACCAGGGTGCCGAGGCCCATGGCAACGCCGACCGCAAGCACGGTCCGTAGCAGCGCGTTTTCTTCGCCTTCGCTCTCGTCGTGCATGGGCACCGGTGCGTCGATGCTCGCCGGCTCGCCCTGATAGGCGACCTTCTCCGCGTCGGCGGTCATGGGAGTCGGCGAGGTGCCTTTGCCGCGCTCGAGCTTGCGACCTTCGATGAGCCGGCCGCCGAGGAAGCCTCCGAGCAGACCACCGGCGGAGATGCCGAACATCGCCGCCGCGACGCCGATGGCGCTCGCCCCGGTGATGCCCATCTCTTCGAAGGTCTTGCCGAACGCCAATGCGGTCGCCGGACCGCCGGTGAGCGCGACCGACCCAGCGACGATGCCGAGGAGCGGTGAGACCCCGAGCAGCTTGGCCAGACCAATCCCGAGCAAGTCTTGCAGCAACGCTCCAGCGGACGCGATGCCGAAGAAAATGGCGACTTGTACGCCGCCGCGCTTGAGCAGTGACAGGCTCGCGCCCATCCCGACGGTGGTGAAAAAAGCCACCATCAAGATGTCTTGCAGCGAGTTGTCGAGCTTCACGTTCAACACGCGGTCACGCATCGCCAGAATGATGACCGCGAAGACAAAACCGCCGACGATTGGCGCCGGGATGTTCAGGCGATCGAAGATGGGCGCTCGGTGCTTGATGAACGTTCCCAAGAGAACGCCGAAGCACGCCAGAGCGAGCACCTGAACGGCGGACAGCTCGATGAGAGGAGTTTCCATGAGGTGGTCGACCTATAACATGAATCAGGGCATGAGCGGCGGCCGCGCTTGCAAGCCCAGACGTTCGAGGTAGCTCTCTTTGCCGGCGCCGTTGAGCTCCCAATAGGCGAGGCGGTCGCTCTTCAAGAGCTCCGCGACCTCTCCGTTCGAGCGCATCCACTTGACGATGCGTCGCGCCGGCGCCGTCTCCACGTAGAAGGTGGTCGTATCGCCGCCCTCGATGTGCGCCGTGAGCACGTCCACTTCGTAGGACGTCCCGCGGACCTCGATCGTCGTCTTGTCGGGCAGCCGCGAAAGAGTCGCGCGCTCCCAAACCAGTGGTTGATGACGCAGGCGCACCGTTTCGAGCGCGCGAAGCAAACGCACCTGCCGGGACTCGCCGGGCTGCAACATGGGGGCCGCG
>CAZAER010000080.1:0-2551 GCA_964484195.1 uncultured Bdellovibrionales bacterium
CTTCCTGCAAAGTTGCAAGGGACAAAGATGCTCTTTGATTGTATTCCTGAGAGCCGACCGGCAATCTCGCGAGCGGCACGCAAACCAGCGTGGTGGCCGAAGGCATGTATTACGGCCTGAAGGTCGACGGCCAATATATCGTCCTCGGCGACCTCTTCGGCAGCCTCTCGGGCGTGACTGTTTCAGCGGACTGGGACGCGACCGCGCTGGTGATCAGCCAGGGCGCCCTCGCTGCGTACACGTATTTCAGCTACCAGCCGGGTACCAACGGCACCTTCGTCGCCACGATTCCATTTGGCTACGCCGCGAACAGCACGCAGAAAGACCTCGACACCGCGCTTCTGGTGATCGTCTACGACTCCGCAGGCAACGTGCAGCAGCAGACGTTTTACCTGTCGACCGCGGCGGGCTACGGCCAGCTCACGCCGGCACCGGCCTCTCAGCTCTTCGCGGTTTACGCCGAGCTCGATGGTGACCAGATGGTCTGGGCCGCAAGCGACAAGATTTTCAATCCGAACCAGGACTTCTCACTGGACTTGGAGCCACTCTCGACCGCGGCGGCGAACACCACGGCGTTCGGGTTGTTGTATGCCCAGGACTACGCCGGCCAAGAGGGGCAATGTTCCTGGGAGGGCGAGCTTTAGCTGCGCTATAACGGCGGCGTGGTGATTTGGATTCTCGCTGCGATGGTGATGGGGACGCCCGAGGCATTTGCCGAGGAGCCGATTGCCGATCAGCCGATGGCCGAGGAGCCGATTACCGATCGGCCGATGGCCGATGGACCGATTGCCGATGAGCCGATCGCCGATCAGCCGATACCCGAGCGGCCGGTCGACCTCCGGCAGATGGAGGATCGTCCTCCCGGTTTCCGCGACGAGAGCGGCTATACGTTGGCTCTGGGATGGGGCCCGAGCTTCGGGGGCGTGGGCTTCTCGCTCGGCTACACCTTCGAGCCCAGCTCCATCGTGCATCTGTCGCCCTACGTAGGCGTCGGAGTGTCGGTGCTCGATGTGAACGGTGGCCACGAAATATGGCCAGGAACCGCGGCGGGCATGCTCACCAGCATCGGCCGCCGCCATCGCGCCACCATCGACGTCACGTTCGGCACGACGGAATACGAAGGACTGCAGGTTTACGGCTACGAGCTCCGGCGCCGAACTTGGGGGGTGAGCGCGCTCGTCGGTTACGCGTACGTGACCAAGAACTACTTCATGGTGCGGGGCGCTATCGGACCTTCTTTCATGGTCGCGCCGTACAGCCCGGAGGGTGAGCGCTGGTCGCTATCGACCATGCTCGCCGTCGGGAAGGTCTTCTGATGAAGCGCGCATGGATTTTACTCCTCGCGCTCACCGCCGGATGCGGCAGCCGCCTCTTTGCTCCGTGCGATATCAGGGAGAGCGCATGCCAGCAGTCGCTCACCAACGGGCTGCGCGAGCTTCGCAATGCCAGCGCCATCGAGCCCACGGTGTTGGTCCGTAGCGAAGAAGAGGTCATCGCCGATTCGATCGTGACCACGACGCCCGAGCAGCGCGCGGCGTTCGCCCGGCAGAATGGCATCCTCGCATTGTTCGAGCTGTCGCTCCCTGGGCTCACTCTCGAAGACCAGGTGCAGAATCGTTTCGACCAAGTGGCTGCGTTTTATTCGTCGGGATCGGATCAAATCACGGTGATCGATCGGGGCGAGCCGCTCGACGGCATCGGCCCGACGCTGACGTTCACGCACGAGCTCGTGCACGCGATGCAGGCAGCCGACGGCTTTCTCGCCTTGGCAGCACAGAACACCGACACCACCGACCGCAGTCTCGCCCACCGCGCCGTGACCGAGGGCGAAGCCACGCTCTTCGAGGACCTCGCCGCCTTCGACTTGTTCGGATGGGACGACGATGAACACGCCGAAGCCCTCGCCTACTATCGCGCGCGCGAGGCGTACCTCGCGAGTCTGGACGAGCTGTTGATCTACAACGCGTCGTTCCTGTTCCCGTATGCGTTCGGCACCGCGTACATGCGGGATATTTGGGATGCGAGTGGCTGGCCCGGCATCGTGGACGCGTACTCGAGCCTGCCGCGGGCGACGCTGACGGTCATCGATGGAAGAGAGCCCGAGGAGCTGGCCGGCGAGGCCATCGCGATTCCGACGGCGGACTACGTGGTCGCTATCGCGGACACGTTCGGGGCTTTCATCGTCCGCGCTTGGTGCGCGAGCAATGGCATCGCGTATTGCGAGTACGTGTACGACGATGGGTTTACGGGGTTGGTGTCGAATGATGGGGGGAGGAGCGTTGCGATCTGGAGGATGAGGGCGGACGGGGATTGGAGCGAGGCGATTATGCGGAGCGCGGTTGAGGCGGGGTTTTATGTGAGGAAGGTGGGGGGTGGGGATTTGGTGTTTGTGGCGTCGAATACGGGGGCTCGAGTGGAATATGAGAGTGTGAGTGTGGGGTGGCGGGCGGTTGACGATTGAGATGGTCGACAGCCGATTTCCGATGAACAGACTGCCGGTCATCGGTCATCGGTCATCGGTCATCGGTCATCGGTCATCGGTCATCGGTCA
>CAZAER010000081.1:0-2121 GCA_964484195.1 uncultured Bdellovibrionales bacterium
GCACGTCGCCACCAGCGTGTAGAGGCCGGCGATGTTCGTGCCGGCGTCGACGTCGCCAACAAAGAGGTAGTTCTTGCGCCCGAGCGCGACGCGCCGAAGCGAGCGCTCCGAGGCGTTGTTGTCGAGCGGGATGCAGGGGTTGTCGAGGAAGCGCCCGAGCTCGTCCCACTGGCCGAGGCCGTAGCGGATCGCAGTGCTGATCGGGCTCTTGGGCGGATGCCGCACGCGCTCGCGGTCAAGCCAAGCCTTGAGCTGCTTGCGTGCCGCAGCGGACTTCTTTCGCCGAATCTTCAGATGCGCAGGCGTGCGCGCAATCTTCTTATCCGCCGCCTCACGCTCGACGCGATAGAGAGTAAGAATGAGGTTGATGGCCTCCTGAGCGACCGGCGCGGTAGCAAGCGCCTCGTGAAAGTAGCGGCGCAAGTGCGCGTGGCACGCAGCACGTCTGCGGCTCGAGACCTCGGCAACTACGTTGTAGCCGCTATAGCCGTCAACCAGCAGGTCACCCGTGGTGCCTTCGAGCAATCGCTTTGGCGTCTCGCCGCTGCGGTCAGCGGCGTAGACGTAAGCGACATCGGTGTCGCCGTGCTCGTCCGCCGCAACGAACGTCCACATGAAACCGTTCTTGGCTTTGCCCGTGCCGTCGTTCTGCATGCGCAGCCGCGTCTCGTCGGCTTGAACCACGGGCCGCTCGCAGATCTGCTCGAGTAATCGCGCGGAGAGCGGGCGTGTGATCTCGGACGCGCGGTGCAGCAGCTCGTTCATCGTCGAGCGCTTGAGCGGAAAGCCTTGGCGGGCAAAGTCCTTTTCGATGCGATAGAGCGGCGTGTGGTCGGCACACTTGGCGACCGCGAGATGCGCAAGGAGGCTTGCGCCATAGCGGCCTTTCTCGGTCACCTTCGGCGCGCCCGGCGCAGTCACCACGTAGTCGCCGCAGCCGCAGCGCAGGACCTCTTGCACGTGCTCGTGCCGCACGAAGCGTGCGGGCACGAACTCGAACACGACGCTCGAGCGGCCCTTGCCGATCGGGCGGAGCTTGGCGTTGCCGCAGGCCGGGCACGTGCGCTGGGCGTCGGGGACTTTGTGATCGGTCCTCAAAGTTTGAATTTCAGTCTTACTCCGCGCATTGGCGCGGCGACTCGCCAGGCGCTGCTCGGGCGGAACGGGGGTGCCCGCGTCCGGACCCGGCATCTTGATGCGTTCGCTCTTCGGGCCGATATGCGCCTTCTTGAGCTGCGCGAGCTCGTGCTCGAGCTTGGCGAGCTTGTTCGACAGCTCGACAACGACGCCCGTTAGCACGCACTCATGATCGACCGGCGGCACCACGGGCAGCTTGGATCATGTCGGCGCGTTTGTGTCGATCCCCAAAGTTTCCGGCTTCCAACGGACGAGGCGTTTGGCGTTCAGGTCGATGCCGTCGAGGAGCATCGCGAGCTGCGTGGGCTCCATTTCGACACGCGTGCGTGTGGTGTCGAGCGTAGGGAGTTGAAAGCGGCCACGCTCAAGGCGCTTGAAGTAGACGACGTAGCCGTTGCGGTCCCAGAACAGAATCTTGAGCTTGTCGCGCGTCTTCCCGACGAAGACGAAGAGATGGCCTTCGTCGGGGTTCTTCTTGAGGGTGTTCTCGACGACGGCGCGCAGGCCGTCGATACCGTTGCGCATGTCGACGAGCCCTGTCGCAAAGTAGATTTTCACACTTGGAGGAAGCCCCAACATCAGCTGCCCTCGAGCACGGCGACGACGCGCGCAAACGCTTCTTCATCAAAGCCGCGACCGACCTTCACGATGTGGCCGGTGCGCAAGAACACCGCGACAGGCTCACCGCGCGCCTGTCGCGATGGCGGAGTGACCTGCACCGGAAGCAGTGCCATCGCCGTCGACTTGGCCGCGGGCTTCGCCGCGCCTTCGAGCTTCTTGCGCCACCAGTAGAGCCGTTGGGGAACAAGACCGCGCTCACGCGCGAACTGCTCGATGGACAATCCGCTCTTGCGCCAGGCGCTAATGGCACCACGCGCCTCGTGCTCCGACCAACGTGCTCGCATTCACTTCCCAAAGTTTGAGTGCGAGCAAAGATCTCCTATCCGGCCGGCCCGTTGCAGGGATCGATGGCCGGACGGTTAC
>CAZAER010000082.1:0-2078 GCA_964484195.1 uncultured Bdellovibrionales bacterium
GTCGGCGGACATCCCGCGTTCTTTCAGCGGCCTCAAGTTGGCGAAGGTGAAGCCGCCGCCGGTGCCTTGCGCAAAGCCGACGACGCCGTCGATCGCCGGGTCTTCCATCATGATGCGTTGGGCCTCGCCGAACTTTTCACGCAAGGCCTGGAACGAGATGCTCTGATCGGTGCGCAGGTTGCCTAGGATGCGGCCGGTGTCCTGCTGCGGGAAGAAGCCCTTGGGGATGACGCCGTAGAGGTAAACGTTGATGGCCACGGTTGCGACCAACGACAAGCCGACGAGCTTCGGATGGTCCAGCGCCCAGCCGAGCGTGCGCTGATAGAAGCGCGACATTGGCCCGAAGATGCGCTCACCGATGCGGAACGGGACGCTGCTGTCTCCGCCATGACGGAGGACGTAGGCGCACATCATCGGAGTCGTCGACAACGACACCACGAGTGACACCAGCACCGCGACCGAGAGCACCACCGCGAACTCGCGGAAGAGCCGTCCGATGATGCCGCCCATCATGAGGATGGGCGTGAACACCGCGATCAGCGAGATGCTCATCGACATGACCGTGAAGCCGACCTCGGAAGCGCCCTTCAGCGCTGCCTGCATGCGCGACATGCCGGCTTCCATGTGACGCGAGACGTTCTCGAGCACGACTACCGCGTCGTCGACCACGAAGCCGGTGGCCACGGTGAGTGCCATCAGCGACAGGTTGTTCAAGCTGTAGTCGCACAAGTACATGATGCCGAAGGTGCCGACGAGCGAGACCGGCACGACCACCGCGGGGATGAGCGCCGAGCGCGGATCGCGCAAGAACAAGAGCACGACGCCGATGACTAGGACGATGGCGACCACCAAGGTGATCTCGACCTCGTGCAACGAAGCGCGAATCGTCGTGGTGCGGTCGCTCACCGCGATGAGCGTCATGTCGCTGGGTATCGCCGCTTGCAGCTCGGGCACGAGCGCGCGGACACGATCGACCGTGCCGATGATGTTGGCGCCGGGCTGGCGCGAGATGACGATGACCACCGCGCGTTGACCGTTGTAGAGGCCGATGTTGCGCGTGTCTTCGACCGAGTCGATGACTTCGGCGACATCGGATAGGGCGACCGCGGCGCCGTTGCGGTAGGCGATGACCACGTCGTGATAGTCGGCGGCGGTGCGTGCCTGGTCGTTGAGATAGATCTGGTAGCTCTTGCCGTCGGCTTCGATCGCACCTTTGGGGGTGTTCGCGTTGGCGGACGAAAGCGCTGCCCGCACGTCCTCGAGTCCGATACCGTATTTGAAGAGCGCGGTTGGATTGAGCTCGACGCGCACTGCTGGGAGCGAGCTGCCACCGACGCGTACGTCGCCCACGCCTTCGACCTGTGACAGCTTCTGACCGATGATGGTCGAGCCGGCGTCATAGAGTTGCCCTTGGCTGCGCGTCTGCGAGGTGAGCGCCAGCACCAGGATGGGGGCGTCGGCGGGGTTCACCTTGCGGTAGGTCGGGTTGCTGCGCAGGGCCGCGGGGAGATCGGCACGGGCCGCGTTGATCGCCGCTTGGACGTCGCGCGCCGCGCCGTCGATGGAGCGCGAGAGGCCGAACTGGAGAGTGATGTTCGTCGACCCCACGGTGCTCGACGACGTCATCTCGGTGACGTCGGCGATGCGGCCCAGGTAACGCTCGAGCGGGGTCGCGACGCTCGTCGAAACCGTTTCGGGGCTCGCTCCGGGCAGCTGCGCGAAGACGTTGATGGTCGGGAAGTCGACCTGCGGTAGTGGAGACACCGGCAGCAGGAAAAACGCGACGACGCCCGCCAGCAGCAACCCGATGGTGAGCAACGTCGTCGCCACCGGGCGCTTGATGAAGAGCGCCGATGGATTCACGCGGGCTCTCCGACGTGGGTGTCTGCTTCAGCGGTCGAAGTCTTCCAGCGACGGGCGAGGCGGTCGAAGTACAGGTAGATGACGGGCGTCGTGAACAGCGTCAGCACTTGCGACACCAGAAGACCGCCCACGATGGTGAGGCCCAACGGGTTGCGCAGCTCGCTGCCCATGCCCTGGCCGAGCATGAGGGGCAGGGCGCCGAAGAGGGCGGCGAA